>CAUQMS010000009.1:0-168090 GCA_963519305.1 uncultured Enterobacterales bacterium | reverse complement strand
CCGGTTGAACTCGTTTTCCGCCTTTAATACTTTATTCCTCCAGTTGATGAAGACTTCTGCTGCGGATCTCCGCGAGCAGTTTGTCAACGACTTCGCTGACGTCCATGCTTCCTAAGTCTTTTCCGCGGCGGGTACGAACGGCAACTTTGCCCGCTTCGACCTCTTTATCGCCACAAACCAACATATAAGGAACACGACGCAGCGTGTGTTCGCGAATTTTAAAGCCAATCTTCTCATTTCTCAAGTCGGCTTTAACGCGAATGCCTGCTTCTTGCAGTTTTTTAGTTAATTCTTCGACATAGGTAGCTTGTGTGTCAGTAATATTCATTACGACTACCTGAACCGGAGCAATCCATGTTGGGAAGAAGCCCGCATACTCTTCGGTAAGAATACCGATGAAGCGTTCCATTGAACCCAGAATTGCACGGTGAATCATTACCGGTACCTGACGATCGTTGCTTTCGCCGATATAAGAGGCGTTCAGGCGGCCGGGTAATGAAAAGTCGAGTTGCACGGTACCACACTGCCACGCACGATCCAAACAATCATGCAAGGTGAATTCAATTTTCGGGCCATAGAACGCCCCTTCACCTGGCTGATATTCAAATTCAATTTTGTTTTCAGTCAGCGCTGCAGCAAGGTCATCTTCCGCGCGAGTCCACATCTCGTCAGTACCAATGCGTTTTTCTGGACGGGTTGATAACTTAACCACGATCTTTTCAAAACCAAAGGTGCTATACATGTCGTAAACCATGCGGATACAGCTGTTAACTTCGTCACGCACCTGCTCTTCAGTACAGAAGATGTGAGCATCATCCTGAGTGAAACCACGTACGCGCATCAGTCCATGTAATGCACCAGAAGGCTCATTACGGTGACAACTGCCAAATTCAGCCATACGCAATGGCAAATCACGGTAAGACTTCAGGCCCTGATTGAAAATCTGCACGTGACCCGGGCAGTTCATTGGCTTGATACAATATTCACGGTTCTCAGAAGAAGTCGTAAACATCGCTTCTTTGTAGTTGTCCCAGTGACCGGTTTTTTCCCACAGTACGCGGTCCATCATGAACGGACCTTTCACTTCCTGATAGTCATAAGACTTCAGTTTCATGCGCACAAAGGCTTCCAGTTCGCGGAAGATTGTCCAGCCATCGTTATGCCAGAACACCATACCTGGTGCTTCTTCCTGCATGTGGTAGAGATCTAACTGCTTACCGATTTTACGGTGGTCACGCTTGCCCGCCTCTTCCAGACGTTGCAGGTATGAGTTCAGCTGTTTTTTCTCAGCCCAGGCGGTCCCGTAGATGCGTTGCAGCATTTTGTTTTTGCTGTCGCCCCGCCAGTAAGCCCCTGAAGTTTTCTGCAGTTTGAAATGATGGCAAAAACGCATATTTGGGACGTGGGGACCACGGCACATATCTACGTATTCTTCGTGATGATACAAACCTGGCTGATCATCATGACTGATGTTCTCATCCAGAATCGCCACTTTGTACAGCTCACCGCGGCTGTCAAATGTATCGCGCGCTTCCTGCCAGCTGACTTTCTTTTTAATAACGTCGTAATTTTTTTCAGCCAGTTCATGCATGCGTTTTTCAAGCAGATCAATGTCTTCCTGAGTCAGCGTGCGATCTAAATCGACGTCGTAGTAGAAACCGTTGTCGATAACCGGACCGATGGCCATTTTGGTGTTCGGCCACAATTGCTTAATTGCATGGCCCAACAGATGCGCACAGGAGTGACGCAGAATTTCCAAACCGGCTTCATCTTTTGTGGTGATGATCGCGAGTTGCGCGTCTTCGGTGATCAAATCTGTTGCATCAACCAGTTCGCCATTAACGCGCCCTGCGATACAGGCTTTCGCCAGACCAGGACCGATATCAAGGGCGACATCAAGAGGTGAAACAGGCACATCAAACGAACGCTGGCTTCCATCGGGAAGAGTAATAACAGGCATTTTAATTCCTCATCTACAGTGGTGCCCCACACGACAGAGCACATATAGAACAATATTTGAGTGTGAATTCATTCGATTTGTTACGCTATTCAGCTCTACTTTGCAGAATATAGACACCCATGAAGCCCTGATTCCATTGCCTCAAGATGCGACGTAAAAAACGCCAGCCAGTGTAACATCCGTAAAGTGCGCTTTTCCAGCAACCTGAGTTGCTTATTGATGCTATTTTTCGTGTAATTCCCGTCAGCATACAAACGTTAAAAGGACGTAATTAAATGGATAATAACTTATGACTGAAATTGGCCTCTTGTTTAAAGCTATCGGCCTAGGATTGGTGATCCTGCTGCCACTGGCAAATCCGCTGACCACGGTCGCATTGTTATTAGGATTATCAGGCAATATGACTGAACAGGAGCGTAACCGTCAGTCGATGATGGCTTCTGTTTATGTGTTTATCATCATGATGGTGACCTACTACGCCGGTCAGGTGGTGATGAATACCTTCGGTATTTCCATTCCGGGGTTACGTATTGCAGGCGGTTTGATTGTTGCCTTTATCGGTTTTCGGATGCTTTTCCCTCAGCCACATGCTGAAGAGAAAACCATGGTTGAGCATAAAACTGAGGAGATGAAAAAGCAGGACTCACCCAATATTGCCTTCGTTCCACTGGCCATGCCCAGCACTGCGGGCCCCGGGACCATTGCGATGATCATCAGCAGCGCATCGGCGATTAAAGACGGGGTGGATTATCCTGCATGGGTTATCACTGTCGCACCGGTGTTAATCTTTCTGATCATTGGCCTGATTCTTTGGGTTTGCCTGAGAAGTTCCGGGGCGATTATGCGTCTGGTCGGGAAAAGCGGGATTGAAGCGATTTCACGCGTGATGGGATTCTTACTGGTCTGTATGGGCGTTCAGTTTGGCATTAACGGAATTCTGGAGATTATTGCACACTATCCGCCAGCGGCCTGAAAGGCACGCTGACGGACAGAATGAACAATGCTTATCGCATCGCCAGATAAGCGTTGTTCACTTTCCACAAGTAGCGAGGTGCTTGTGGCGCAGGGTGTTTCTGCTGCACGTGTTTATAGAATTGTTCCGGCGTCATTTGATTAATTTTCGCCACGGCATAGGTTTTGTCACTGGAGAAGGTTCTCAGCAAGGCACCGGCACCGTTCACATAGGCCACTGTGGTGGCATAACGACGTGTTTGCGGATCACTGATCCCGGCCAGTTGCTGCTGCAGCATACTCAGATACGCAGTGCCTAAATCGATATTCACTGCAGGATCTTTTAATTCATAGGTACTAGGCTGACCATTCCGCCCTTTCATACGGTAGGCATCACGCCCTGCCGTTGACGCTTTGAGCTGCATTAAACCTACGGCGTTAGACTTGCTCACGACAGTGGGATTAAATCCCGATTCAACCTGAATAATCGCTTTTACCAGTGTTTCATCAACACCATAGGTATTAGCGGCCTGATGTATAACGCTTCCGTATGGTCCCTGATGCATCATGGACGTGTCCGGTATAGCGGCCGGTGGATTCAAAAAGTGAGTCCGTTGTACCGGCGTTTCTTTAGCGCAACCTGCTAATAAAAGCGCGGCCATCAAATAAAGAATTTTTGGTTTCACGTTATGCCTCTCGCGACGTTGACGGAAGCCAGCATATACATCTTCTTCGCACACCTGAATATATTTTTAGTCTATGATGAATAATGTTCTGTGAAACAAAGATGTTAGAAGTTAGTCGATAAGATAATTCTGGTTATATTTGCTCATTCATTTCACTTATTCCTATTTTTTCACTTTTCATTGATGCAACCACAAGACGTGATGCGGGCTGAACTGTATATATTTACCTCATGAGCTGATTTAGCTGTGGGCGGGATCAGGTTTTTACAGCGGTAAAAACGCTAACTTAATGAATTATCAGGCCAGTCAGAAGGGGTGATTCCATGTGGCAAGCCGTTAATCGTCTGTTAAGTGAACATCTTGGCAATGCTGAAATACGCGAACGCGTTGAGCTGCCGGGGGGAGAAATCCACCCTGCCTGGCGCCTGAGTTACGGTGACAGAGATGTTTTTGTAAAATGTAACGCGCGTGAAATGTTACCCATCTTTTCCGCTGAAGCCGATCAGCTTTCCCTGCTTGCCCATAGTCAGACGGTACGCGTACCCGAAGTTTATGGCGTGGGCAGCGATCGTGACTACAGTTTTCTATTACTGGAATATATGCCGCTTGAGCCGCTGGATTCCCATAACGCCTATCTTTTAGGGCAACAGCTCTCAGATTTGCATCAGTGGAGTGAGCAGTTGCAGTTTGGTCTCGACTTCGATAACGAACTGGCCACACTTCCTCAGCCCAATACCTGGCAACGTCGCTGGGCCACTTTCTTCGCTGAACAACGCATTGGCTGGCAGTTACAGATCGCGGCCGAAAAAGGCATGAACTTTGGGAATATCGAAGACATCACCGCCATGGTAGAAGCCCGTTTGCATAACCACCAGCCACGCCCTTCTCTGCTGCACGGCGATTTGTGGCCGCACAACTGTGGATTAGCCACCAGCGGACCGGTGATTTTTGACCCGGCCTGTTATTGGGGTGACCGCGAATGCGATCTGGCCATGTTGCCGTTATATCCTAAAGTCCCGGCCAATATTTATGATGGTTATCAAAGCCGGACTCCCCTTCCTGAGGATTTTGTCCAGCGCCAGCCGATATATCAGCTCTATTATTTGCTTAATCGCAGTAATCTTTTCGGCGGTCAACACTTAGTCGTCGCGCAACGTGCAGTCGAACGCCTGTTACGCAGCGACGAAGGATAAACCCGAAAAAAAACCTGAGTCTATTTCGACTCAGGTCAGAGGAGGCAAATTAAAAACAGTATTTCTGTTGCTTAAATCAGCCGAATAAACCGAGTAATTTCAAAATGAAATAAGCAATCACAGCCAGTACGATCGGGAGAATATACAAAGGGAAGTACTGCACGAAAATGGTGTGGCGCGGCAATATAATGCGCTCTTCAATTTGTTGTTTTGTCCGGCCTTCGCTGCCTTTTGCCTGCTCAAGAATCAATTGATCCTGAATCCCTTCACGGATATGCGTCACCTGTCGTGACATTCTTGCCCCGGAAGCCTGAAGCGCCAGCCCGACGAAAATCAGCCAGTAAATGATGAAAAACATGATATTGGCGCTGGTCACGCCCTGCCCAAGCACTGGTACGGGTGAGTTGTACCAGAACATGTTCAGGAAATTGGTGTTAAAACGCACCATATCGACCATCACGTGGACGAAGTCCAGCATCACCGCATTGATTCCCTGCTGAGCTTTACTGTGTTCATAGACAAAATTAAGCAGCGAAATCCCCGTAGACAATAAGGCGGGAATAAAAACCACCCATCCCATGATCCGTTTTAGTACCGCAACGCGCCCGGCTTGTTGATACGTCATGAATTCCCCTTGTTAGGACGTGTCAGTTATCGCCTAAGTTTACCTACAGAATCTCAACACCGCCCACTGTTTTAATGGCTTAGGAAGAAAGTCAGCGAAAAGCATACAGGCCACTGTGTATTTTCACTCTTTCGCCTGCGTCATGGCGAATGCTAAAGTGACTGTCCCTTCACGACGGAGTGATAACTGATGGCCTATATACGCCCTGTTACTGCAGCAATTTTTGATATGGATGGTCTGCTGATCGATTCTGAACCCTTATGGACGCAGGCGGAACTGGATGTCTTTGGCAGCCTGGGGCTGGATCTGTCACAACGGCATTTATTACCTGACACACTGGGGCTGAGAATCGATCAGGTCGTCAGAATGTGGTATCAGGCGATGCCATGGCAGGGGCCAAGCCAGGCAGAAGTGACCCAGCAGGTTATTGCCCGCGCCATTGAACTGGTCGAACAGACGCGACCACTGCTGCCAGGTGTGACACATGCACTGGAGTTGTGCCGCGATCAGGGGCTGAAAATTGGTCTGGCATCCGCATCACCACTACACATGCTCGATACCGTGCTGGAAATGTTTAATTTAACCGCCTACTTCCAGGTTCGCGCTTCCGCAGAGCACCTGCCCTACAGTAAACCGCATCCCGAAGTCTATTTACAGGCAGCAGGCCAGTTGCAGGTAGACCCGTTAAACTGCGTAACGCTGGAAGATTCTTTTAACGGAATGATTGCGACAAAAGCCGCACGTATGCGCTCTGTTGTCGTCCCGGCTCATGAATTTAGTGATGACCCTCGCTGGGCACTGGCTGACGTAAAACTCTCGTCGCTGGAACAACTCGCAGCCACACATATACGCTGATAGCATCGGGTGCGCTGTGGTGCGCCCGATACTTCCTCACTGAATGGAAGCCAAATACGGCCTACAGGAAATCGGCACGTTTGGGTGAAAACGTATCTATCAGTACGCTGCCTTGCTCAAGCGCAACAACGCCATGCATCTGATGTTTCACCGCACGGTAAGCATCGCCCGTTTTAAGTACCTTTATTGCTCCCTCTATTTCCACTTCAAAGCGGCCAGCAGCAACGTAAGCAATCTGGTCATGGATATCGTGCTGATGAGCCACACCTATTGCGCCTTTATCAAACTGGACGACCACCATCATCAGTTCATCACTCCAGGTTATTATCTTGCGCCGGATCCCGTTACCTAACTCTTCCCAAGCAGTTTCATCATCTATAAAGAAGGTTTTCATTACTTTTCTCCGCTACCCACGACGTAAAAGTGCCCTACCGCGCCACAAAGGGCCGCGCTTTCTGTCTGCATTCTAGCGAAGGGATAAGTATTGCCACCCCCGGATGTCATAAACCTTGAACTGCCTCATAAAATAAATAAAACGTCATTTCATTTTTATTGAATTAGTATACCAATGACTTTATGCTGCATCTAACATGGAGCCGCCGGATAGCGGAATTGACAGGGTGCTGTTACTGCCACACACGCCATACCCCGTTCCGGTTACTCCTACCTTTGTTACCTTGATCACGCACGAGAGGCACCGACATGCAAGTCCGTCAAAGCATCCATAGCGAACACGCCAAACAACTCGATACTGCCGGATTACGGCGCGAATTCCTCATTGAGAAGATCTTCGAAAAGAACGCCTATACCATGACGTATAGCCATATCGACCGCATCATTGTCGGCGGCGTGATGCCGGTCGATGCCAAAGTGTCTGTCGGGGATGAAGTCGGCAAGCAGCTTGGGGTGAACTATTTCCTCGAACGCCGCGAACTCGGCGTGATTAATATTGGCGGGCCGGGGCTGATTGTCGTTGACGGCACCACGTATGAAATCGGTCATGAAGAAGCGTTGTATGTCGGCAAAGGCGCCAGACAGGTTGAGTTCAGCAGCCTTAATGCTGCCAAACCAGCTAAGTTTTATTACAACAGTGCGCCTGCCCACACCACTTTCCCGAACAAGAAAATCACCTTAGCGGAAGCCTCCCCACAAACGATTGGCGACAGCGCGACCAGCAATCGTCGCACCATCAATAAGTTTATCGTCCCTGACGTGCTCGAGACCTGCCAGCTCACCATGGGTCTGACCAAACTTGAACAGGGAAGCCTGTGGAACACCATGCCGTGTCACACCCATGAGCGCCGCATGGAAGTCTATTTATATTTCGATATGGACGATGATACGGCGGTATTCCACATGATGGGTCAGCCGCAGGAAACCCGTCATCTCTTGGTCCATAACGAACAGGCGGTCATTTCACCAAGCTGGTCGATTCATTCTGGCGTAGGCACCAAGCGCTATACATTTATCTGGGGCATGGTGGGCGAGAATCAGGTCTTTGATGATATGGACCATGTAAAAGTCAGCGATCTGCGCTAATTCGCCAGCAGAGCATTCCTTTACGGCGGGAGCGCCGTTGCAAAAGTGAGAAAAATTATGATCCTCAACGCATTTGATTTATCAGGAAAAGTAGCACTGATTACCGGCTGTAATACGGGGCTTGGTCAGGGAATGGCGCTGGGGCTTGCTCAGGCGGGTTGCGATATCATCGGCGTCAACGTCAGCACGCCGGACGAAACGGCAGAAAAGATCACCGCACTGGGACGCCGCTTTCTCGATTTACGCGCCGATCTCAGCAGCATTGCCGGCATTCCTCAGTTGATCGAAACGGCGGTCAGTGAATTCGGTCACATCGATATTCTGGTCAATAACGCTGGCATCATCCGTCGCGAAGATTCAATCAACTTCAGTGAGAAAAACTGGGATGACGTAATGAACGTCAACAGCAAAACGCTGTTCTTCATGTCACAGGCGGTGGCCCGTCAATTTATCAAACAGGGCAAAGGCGGAAAAATTATTAATATCGCCTCCATGCTCTCCTACCAGGGCGGTATCCGTGTTCCTTCCTACACGGCATCAAAAAGCGCTGTTATGGGCGTCACCCGTCTGATGGCAAACGAATGGGCAAAACACAATATCAACGTCAATGCCATTGCACCGGGATACATGGCGACTAACAATACCGAGCAACTGCGTTCAGACGAAGATCGCAGTAAAGAGATCCTCGAGCGCATTCCTGCCGGGCGATGGGGCCTGCCGGAAGATGTCATGGGGCCAGTAGTGTTCCTCGCCTCCAAAGCCTCTGACTACATCAACGGCTTTACCGTGGCAGTAGACGGCGGCTGGCTGGCACGATAAACAGGTTTTTAGCGCTGAAAGGCGAAAAATTTGCGCCTTTTGGCTTTTTTATCAATCTGTTGACAATTAGTTACAGCGTAACACTTCCCTGATTGTGACACTTTCACATATACTGGATAAAATAACAGTTATTCAGTTCGGAAGTCTCATGACGGCGGAAGGCCATCTCATATTCTCTATCGCCTGCGCAGTGTTCGCTAAAAAAGCACAGCTCTCACCGGAGCTGGCGCATGGCGACTGGTGGCATATTATCCCGGCGTCCATGCTGACTTCATTGCTACCTGATATTGACCATCCTAAATCTCTGATAGGCCAGCGCCTGAAATGGGTTTCAGCGCCTATTGCACGGATGTTCGGTCACCGCGGGTTCACCCATAGTTTGCTGGCTGTGATTGCCAGTATCTTTTTACTGCGCACACATTTCCCTCATGACTGGGTTATCCCCATTGATGCCCTGCACGCGATGATCATCGGTTACCTCAGTCATATTCTGGCGGATATGCTGACACCGGCCGGTGTTCCTTTATTGTGGCCATGCCGGTGGCGTTTTCGCTTACCACTGATTAACAGTCAAAAAGGCAACCAGCTTGAACGGACGTTGTGTCTGGCATTGGTCGCGTTTACCCTGTTCTGGCCAAACTGGGCGCCCATTATTAGTGCAATAAAGCCGGAGTCTTTCAGTAGAATTTTGAATCTGATCACTTAATTTTGACGAAAAATGCCCCGATCAGTGCTTATTTCGTACAAAACAATCCAAAAAGTTATAAATCATTCCTTTTGAATATAATTAGCAACCGCAATGAACTGGTATTCTGTCGCCCACGCTACGGGATGGTGCACTCCTCGCTGAGAACACCGGTAAGCAACACATAATGAAATAATGAAAAATTTGGAGATCTGGGTATGAATCTTCCGCTCGTGATTAACGTAGTGGTCTTCGTTGCCCTCCTTTTGCTATTGGCGCAAACCCGCCACAAGCAGTGGAGTTTGGCAAAAAAAGTCTTAGTCGGTCTGGTAATCGGCGTCGTATTTGGCCTGGCACTGCAGCTGATTTATGGGTCTGATAATGCGGTCCTCAAGACCTCCATTACCTGGTTCAATATTGTCGGTAACGGTTACGTACAACTGTTGCAGATGATCGTCATGCCACTGGTATTCGTTTCTATTTTGAGTGCGGTCGCGAAGTTACATAACGCGTCCTCGCTTGGTAAAATCAGTTTTCTGACTATCGGTACCCTGCTGTTCACCACGCTGATTGCCGCACTGGTCGGTGTTTTCGTGACCGGTTTGTTCGGCCTGACGGCGGACGGTCTGGTACAGGGTGCTCAGGAAACCGCGCGTCTTTCTGCGCTGCAAAGCACCTATGTGGGTAAAGTGGCTGATCTGACCATGCCACAGCTGATTCTTTCCTTTATTCCAAAAAATCCATTTGCAGATTTGACCGGCGCAAGCCCGACGTCAATTATCAGCGTGGTGATTTTTGCCGCGTTTGTCGGCGTTGCTGCCTTGCAATTGGTTAAAGACGATCAGGAGAAAGGCCCGCGCGTTCTGGTCTTCATCGATACCCTGCAAGCCTGGGTGATGAAACTGGTGCGTCTGGTCATGAAGCTGACCCCTTACGGCGTGCTTGCGTTAATGACCAAAGTTGTTGCCGGTTCCAACGTACAGGATATCGTCAAGCTTGGCAGTTTCGTGGTGGCTTCCTACCTCGGTCTGGCGATCATGTTTGTCGTCCATGCGCTGTTGCTGTCTTTCACCGGTGTGAATCCGGCTAAGTTCTTCCGCAAAGTCTGGCCGGTTCTGACCTTCGCGTTTACCAGCCGCTCAAGTGCTGCAACCATACCGCTGAGCGTGGAAGCGCAGACTCGTCGTCTGGGTATCCCTGAATCCATCGCGAGTTTCTCTGCCTCCTTCGGTGCCACTATCGGCCAGAACGGTTGTGCGGGTCTCTATCCGACTATGTTGGCCGTGATGGTTGCGCCAACGGTGGGCATCAACCCGTTTGACCCAATGTGGATAGCCACGCTGGTCGGTATTGTGACCCTGAGCTCCGCAGGGGTTGCTGGCGTGGGTGGCGGTGCAACCTTCGCTGCGCTGATTGTTCTCCCTGCGATGGGCCTGCCGGTCACTCTGGTTGCGCTGCTCATCTCGGTTGAACCGCTCATTGATATGGGCCGTACTGCGCTTAACGTCAGCGGTTCAATGACAGCAGGGACCATCACCAGCCAGTTGCTGAAACAAACAGATAAATCAGTGATGGATGCAGAAGAGAGTGCAGAACTGGCACATCGCTAGTCACCCCCTCTTCCCGTTAACTGAGTGATATAAAAAACCGAAGCCCAGGCTTCGGTTTTTTTGTGCTCGTCATCGGGCAAAAATCAGAATGGATAGTCGTGGTAACCAAGCTGCCGGGAAATGTTACGCGCTGCCGTGTGCAACATGCAGACATATTCACTTTTGCTCTCTTCCGAGAAGCGGATAGTGGGGAATGAGATACTGAGCCCCGCTGTCACCACTCCGAAACGGTCAAAGACGGGCACAGCGATACAGCGCAAGCCCTGCTCCTGTTCTTCAATATCTTCGCCAAATCCCTGTTCACGCACTATTTCCAGTGCCGCACGCAACGCTTCTGCACTCAGAATCGTATTATCGGTGCTGCGGGTAAACTCCATTTCTGACAGCAGTGAATCTACTTCACTGCTGTCGCCCCAGGCCATCAGCACCTTACCAATCGCGGTACTGTGCAACGGATTACGCCGCCCGATGCGCGAGTGCATACGCAGGTTATACATAGAGTCAATTTTGTGTATATAGACGATACCGTCTTCATCCAGCGCACCCAGATGTATTGTCTCGCGGGTCAGACGCGAAAGTTCGCGCATCTGAATATCTGCACTGCGGATCAGATCAACATTCTGTAAGGCTTTGGCTCCAAGCTCGAACAATTTCAGCGTCAGTGAGTATTTTTCCGATTCGCCTTCCTGCGCCACATAACCTAATGATTTCATAGTCTGAAGAAAACGGTAAACCGTACTTTTTGACATCATTACGCGCTGTGAAAGCTCGGTGATCCCTATCTCACGTTCCTCGCCAAGGGCCTGTAAAATGCCAAATACCTTCATGACGGAGGAAACGGAATCCGGTTGTTTATCAAGGTCTGCGATAGCCATAGTCTCTCTTACCTGCCCGCTTAAGTTTTGTTTCAAAAAAAATAGAACGCAGTTTTCATTATACTGGCAAGCATTCCGCATACGCAATCTCCAGCCGGAAACCCTGAGCGGAACCTCAGCTTATTAATAATTTTCCTTACAATATTAAAAATAATTCTCAATAATCACGGTTGTCACCGTTTAGTTACTGGCGTGATAATATCCCTACTTCTGATTACCTCAATGCCGACACACATTCATGACTCTCACGCCAAATGACGGACTTCCTGTTCCGCAGCGTTACGGAGCAATCCTTGCGATCGCTCTCGGCATTACCGTTTCAGTGCTCGATGGCGCGATAGCCAACGTGGCCTTGCCTACCATCGCCAGAGATCTTAATGCCAGCCCTGCTTCATCAATATGGGTGGTCAACGCCTACCAGTTGGCGATCACTATATCGTTGCTCTCGCTGGCATCGCTCGGTGACATTTTCGGTTACCGGCGCATTTACCAGACTGGCTTACTGGTCTTCAGTATTACGTCACTGTTTTGTGCCCTCTCGGACTCACTGACCACGTTGACTATCGCCCGTATCCTGCAGGGGTTTGGCGCAGCGGCGATCATGAGCGTTAATACTGCGCTGATACGCATCATCTACCCGCAGAGGTTTCTCGGTCGGGGAATGGGCATTAATGCACTGATCGTGGCGGTCTCTTCTGCTGCTGGCCCGACAGTGGCAGCGGGGATACTCTCCTTTGCGTCATGGCAGTGGCTGTTTGCCATCAACCTGCCGATTGGTCTGGCGGCACTGGTGCTGGGCTTAAAATTTCTACCGGCCAACAGCAACAAGAGTCAGGGGCAGAAATTCGACTTCACCAGCAGTGTGATGAACGCCCTGACGTTCGGACTGCTGATCATCGCGATCAGTGGATTTGCGCAAGGCCAGAACCGGATGCTTATTCTGGGTGAAGTGATCGCACTGCTGATTATTGGCTGGTTCTTTGTGCGCCGTCAGTTGTCCCGTCCCTTCCCTCTATTACCGGTAGACCTGCTACGCATTCCCATTTTCGCCATGTCGCTGGGTACCTCACTGTGCTCTTTCAGCGCGCAGATGCTTGCATTCGTGTCGCTGCCGTTTTTTTTGCAAAATACGCTGGGGCTGGACTCCGTTTCAACTGGTCTGCTGCTGACCCCGTGGCCACTGGCTACGATGGTGATGGCACCTATCGCCGGTCGTCTGGTAGAGCGATACCATCCGGGAATGCTCGGCGGAATTGGCCTGATTGTGTTTTCCTTCGGGCTTTATTCGCTCTCGCTGTTGCCACAGGATCCATCGAATCTGAATATCATCTGGCGAATGCTGCTTTGCGGTGCAGGTTTCGGGCTTTTCCAGTCCCCCAACAACCATACAATTATCACTGCCGCACCACGTAACCGCAGCGGTGGCGCCAGCGGCCTGCTAGGCACTGCCCGGTTGCTCGGCCAGACCACCGGTGCAGCCATGGTCGCGCTGATGTTTAACCTGTTCCCCCAGCATGGTACCCACGCCTCACTGATTCTGGCTGGTACGCTAGCCGGTGGCGGTGCAATAGTAAGTTTCATGCGTATGACTCAGCAGACCGCCAGCCAGAAAGAGGCGGCAGACAAATCCTGAAGCTAAGCCCTTCGCCCTGAATTTTGAACATAAAAAAACCCGGCATTGCTGCCGGGTTTTTCGTTTTAAATCACATCACTGATTATTACTTCAAATACTGTCCGCTGCGAAGCGCTTCGATACGCTTATCCAGCGGCGGGTGAGACATAAACAGTTCGCTGAATGACTTCGACTTACCGTTAATGCAGAAGGCCATCATGCTGCCCGCTTCCTGCGGCTCATGGCTGGTTTTCAGACGCTGCAAAGCAGCAATCATTTTCTCACGCCCAACCAGTTTTGCTGAACCGGCATCAGCATAGAATTCACGATGACGCGAGAACCACATCGTGATAATGCTCGCCAGAATACCGAAGACCAGCTCCAGTACGGTCGCGACCGCGAAGTAAATCATCGGGTTGCCACCATTGCTTTCCTCGCCTTCACGGTTACCGGAAAGGAAACCTGACGCAACCTGAGCGATCAGACGAGAAATAAAGATCACAAAGGTGTTCACGACGCCCTGTATCAGCGTCATCGTCACCATATCACCGTTAGCAATATGGCTGATTTCATGGGCGATAACCGCTTCAGCTTCGTCCTGGCTCATGCTTTGCAGCAGGCCGGTACTTACCGCCACCAGCGATGCATCACGGCGTGCGCCGGTCGCAAATGCGTTGATATCAGGCGCATGGTAAATGGCGACCTGTGGCATGGCAATGCCTGCCTGTTGGGACTGGCGGCGAACCGTCTCTACCAACCAGCGCTCCGTTTCATTACGTGGTTGCTCGATGACTTCGCCACCGACCGAACGCAGCGCCATCCATTTGGACATCAGTAAGGATACGAAGGCGCCACCGAAACCGAACAGGCCAGCCATGATCATCAGCCCTTGCACACTGCTTGACTGAATACCGGTCAGGCTCAGTACCAGACCAAAGATCAGCATGACCGCCAGGTTAGTTATCAGGAACAACCCTATACGCATCATAAAATTTTCACTTCCTCATTGTTGATTCAACGTTGTGCAATGCAGAGGCCAGAAATACTCTCAGGCCGATATAGATCCTATGGGCTAATACAACAGATTCAAGAGCCTGCCAGTCTTAAGCCTTAAAATTCACAATACTTTACAAAATGCAGCCTTTGATTTCATATTCTTGTTCGATTTTCCCACAAGACACGGGCGGACGTCATAATAAGGATCAGCAGGCAATAAAAAAGCGCACCGTAGTGCGCTTTCACAAGGACTTACTTTTCAGGTAACGTCCGCTTATTTGCTGGCAGCCGGTGCCTGAGCACTCTGTGCTTTCTGCAAACGAGCCAGATCGAGCGCGATGTTATCGGCTTCATCCAGGTAAGGGTCCGGCGCAACGTAATCTTTCGGCAAATCGTCTAGAGATTTCAGTGGCTTTTTACCTTCACGTTTGAAGCGCTCATTCAGGCGAGTCAGCCGGGTCGCATCATCTTCCTTGTCTTCTTTATCACGCTGGGCGTAATTCAGTGAGACAATATCGCGTTTATCTTTCAGCGCTTTGTAGCGTGCGATATCTTGTTGAATGTACTGGAACTCCGGATCTTTCTCGATACGTGCCTGATGATCTTTCAGCAATTCAGGGACGAAAGGTGCCAGATCACCGGTCTTGGTATAGGTCGCTGCATTGACGCTGTCCCATGGCAAGGCGTTATCTTCGAATTTCTCGCCAGTTTCAATCGCTTCTATACCCGTTGGCATCAGAATTTCAGGCGTTACACCCTTACGCTGAGTACTACCACCGTTGATGCGATAGAACTTCTGAATCGTATACTGTACAGAACCCAATGCAGGCCACTCAGGGCGCAACATTTGATCGTAAATTCGATTCAGCGAGCGGTACTGCTGGACGGTCCCTTTACCGAATGTCGGTTCACCGACAATCAGCGCACGGCCGTAATCCTGCATGGCTGCGGCGAAAATCTCTGATGCCGAGGCACTAAAACGGTCAACCAATACCACCAGCGGACCTTTGTAGTAAACGACGCCATCGGTATCGCTATCCTGGCGGATACGGCCGTTGTTATCACGTACCTGAACAACCGGGCCGCTTGGAATAAACAGGCCAGAGAGTGAAACCGCTTCGGTTAATGCACCGCCGCCGTTAGTACGCAGATCGATAACGAGGCTGCTGACATCCTGTTTCGCCATTTTCTGCAACTGTACTTTTACGTCGTCCGTCAGGCCTACGTAAAAGCCCGGGATGTCCATCACAGCAACTTTCTCATTGCCGACTTTTTTGATGGTCATTTTCACCGCGCGATCTTCCAGACGGATTTTCTCGCGGGTCAGGATCACAGTGCGTGTTTTGGTCCCTTTGCCTGCTGGCAGAATTTCGAGACGAACTTTACTGCCTTTAGCGCCTTTGATCAGAGCGACAACGTCATCGAGACGCCAGCCGATCACATCAACAACGCCTTTACTGGTCGCAACCTGCCCAACGCCAACAATACGGTCACCCACTGCGATAGCTTTACTTTTGGCCGCCGGGCCGCCAGCTACCATCGAGTTGATCACCGTATAGTCGTCATCGCCCTGCAACACAGCGCCAATCCCTTCCAGAGACAAGCTCATTTCGGTATTGAACTGCTCAGTGCTGCGCGGAGACAGATAGTTAGTATGCGGGTCAATTTCATGCGCAAAGGCATTCATGACCAGCTGGAATACGTCTTCGCTGTTGCTTTGGGTCAAACGTTTCATCGCAAAACGATAGCGTTTGGTCAGCACATCGCGAATTTCCTGATCGTTCTTACCGGTCAGTTTGAGGTTCAACTCGTCATATTTGACTTTGGCATCCCACAAACGATCCAGCTCAGCCCGGTCTTTTGGCCAGGGAGACTTAGAACGATCCAGATTAATCGTATCGGTGCCGGTGAAATTCATTGGGCGGGCAAGCACTTGCAACGCGTAGTTATAGCGTTCGAAGCGACGTTGCTGCGCCAGGTTGTATAAGGCATACGGCGTGGTCAGTTGACCCGACTTCAGCTCTTCACCCAGCGTGTTACGCTTGGATGCAAACTGGGCCACATCGGATGCCATTAATACGTTATGGCCATAATCGAGCATGTTGAGATAACGGTCGAAGATTTTCCCGGAGAAATCAGCATTAAGGTCAAACTGACGATAATGCGAACGGGTAAAGCGTGCCGTAACACGCTCACTCACCGTGGCGTCCTGAGGTTCTTGCGTCAGTTGCTTGAGCTGATCGATAGTCACCGGTGCACTATCGTTCGCATAACTGGTATTAACCAGACTCGCTCCTGACAACAACAGACCTGCAATAACGCTTAATCTGACAAATTTGTTCATGCCTGAGTTGGCCTCCGTATCAGAACTGCAAGTGTTCTGCGCGCACGATCATCGCCAGACCCGAAGAGAGCTGCACCCGGACACCGTCTTTGGCAATTTCCAAAACGGTAGCATCCATCGCACTCTGACCTGCTCTGACTTTGATTTCCTGGCCAATTTGCAGTTTTGAGATATCTGTTACTGGCACCTGACGCGGTTCACGTTTTTCCTCACGCGGGGGGCGAGGTGTACGTGGTTTGCGATTTTCTTGACCAGCCACAGCTGCAGCTGCAGGCGCATTTTCACGACGCGGTGCAGGTTTCTTAGCCGCAGGACGAGGACGACGTGGCTCGGCTTCACCGGCTTCACGACGTTTTGCCTGTTGTTCAGCACGCTGTGCCTGAACGCGGGCTTTGGCTTCTTCTAATTGCTTACGGGCATGTTCGACGTGCTGTTCTTCCAGCTCGCCGCAGGCATTGCCGTCAAGGTCAACGCGCTGTGCGCCAACTTTAACGCCATACAAATAACGCCAGCTAGAGGTATACAGGCGCAGAGCAGAGCGTAACTGAGTTTTGCTCAGATTCTCTTCACCTTGCACGCGCTCGACCAAATCCGCAAAAATACCGATCTTTAAAGGACGTGCTTCGCCTTCGGCGCTAAAACAGAGCGGAAAACGCTCAGCCAAAAAGGCGATGACTTCTTTACTACTGTTCAACTTAGGTTGATTTTCCATGAAATTTCCTGATTACAACGGGTTTGCCAACCGGCGCAGGCATGAACAGGCGTCATTATAATGACGCCGTTATTAAATGCCACGTTATCCGTAGATCAACTTGCGATCAGATTGACATATTTTGCCGCATCGCTGTTTTGCAGATGTTGGCAAAGCCCGGCGACCAACTCTGTCAGCCCCTTTTCATCCGCTTCATCGAAGCGTTGATAAACCGTGCTGTCAATGTCCAGAACACCGATCACTGTGCCATTAACGGTCACTGGCAATACAATTTCTGCATTGCTGGACGCGTCACAGGCAATATGGCCTGGGAAAGCATGTACATCGCCCACGCGCTGTACGCGGTTCTCTGCCACAGCCGTGCCGCAAACGCCTTTCCCAACGGGAATACGCACGCAGGCAATTTTGCCCTGAAAAGGCCCTAACACCAGCGAGCTACCATCCAAAAGATAGAAACCCGCCCAGTTAACCCCTTCAAGACGTTCAAAAAGCAAGGCGCTGGTGTTCGACAGAGTGGCAATAAAATTGTTCTCTCCGGCGATAAGCGCGCTCAAATCGCGTTTCAATTCCGCGTAGAATTCTTCTTTATTCATGTAATAACCAATAATAACCCAGTGGCAGGCAGCCGTTATGCTGTGCTTAACCTCTATAAAATAAGCATTAAATGCCCATCTGAACAAGGTTAATCCTATGTGACTTCAAAAAGACTGACCTACAATGACTGTTTGTCGCCCGCATAATACGTTATTTTGTCGAAAAAACCTGACAGATCTTAGCATCACTCCCCTGTAATGCATTTCAGATGGGTGAACAATTGTTACAACAGGCAAATTTACACTCAGGCCCTATGAAAATACTCGCAATATCAGGACCGTTACCGCAAGCACGTTACCAGCGCTGTAGTGAGTGCGATTACCTGTTTTCTATACCTGCTCTTAAAAAAACGCAGACAGCGCATTGCCCGCGGTGTAATGCCAAAGTGGAAAAAGGTCGGGTCTGTTCTCTGCCCCGCCTGATCATTATCGCCATCAGCATTCTTTTGCTGATGCCTTTTGCCTATACCGAGCCGCTCATCAGCATTCGTCTGCTGGGTACGCGCATTGATGCCAGCTTATTTGAAGGGATCTGGCAGATGTCTAGCCAAGGTTCCCCGCTGACGGCCAGCATGGTGGCATTCTGTACCATTGGTGCTCCTTTGACGCTGGCCTGCTCGATTCTCTATCTTCATTTCGGTAGCCGCTGGGGGATGAACCTCAAGCCGGTTCTGTTGATGCTGGATCGCCTGAAAGACTGGGTAATGCTCGACATCTATCTGGTCGGCATGGCGGTTGCCAGTATTAAAGTGAAAGAGTACGCCGATATTGACGTCGGAGTCGCACTGGTGGCATACCTGATGATGACGGTCCTAGTCACACTCACGCTGATAAACCTTAATATTGAGCAGCTGTGGGAAGAATTTTACCCGCAGCCGCGCCCTAAAGGGCCGCCTGCCTCACTAAAATTATGTCTGTCGTGTAAATTTACCGGCCATGCGGATAATCAGGGGCGCTGCCCGCGCTGCCATGTTCCCATGAGCACGCGCTACAAACACAGCCTGCAAAAAACCTGGGCGGCGCTGATCGCGGCCATCATGTTCCTGATCCCTGCTAATCTGATGCCTATCTCCATCATTTACGCCAACGGGCAGCGGCTGGAAGACACCATTTTTTCCGGAGTGGTTTCTCTGGCGACCTCCGGTAATGTGCCGATTGCCGCTATTGTTTTTATTGCCAGCGTACTGGTGCCTTTTACCAAAGTCATCGTTATGCTGACCCTCTTGTTAAGCATTCATTTTAAAGCGATTCAGGGACTGAAAACGCGGATACGCTTACTGCGACTGGTAACCTGGATTGGTCGCTGGTCGATGCTCGATCTGTTTGTTATTTCTCTGATGATGTCGCTGGTCAACCGTGATCAGTTATTGTCATTTACGATGGGACCGGCCGCCTTCTTCTTTGGCACCGCCGTGATCCTCACGATACTTGCCGTAGAATGGCTGGATAGCCGCTTGATTTGGGATGCACATGCAACAGGAAACGCCGAATACACCGACTGAAGCGCGGGTTAAAAACAGACGCCGGATCTCGCCTTTCTGGTTACTGCCCTTTATTGCTTTACTGATTGCCGGTTGGCTTATCTATAGCAATTATCAGGAGCGTGGCACCACGGTCACCATTGATTTCCAGTCTGCTGCGGGCATCGTCGCGGGGCGTACCCCTGTGCGTTACCAAGGGGTGGAGGTTGGCACCGTTGAGTCGATAAGTCTGAGCAAAGATCTGCGAACCATCATGGTTAAGGTCAGCATTAAAAGTGATCTGGCCGACTCCCTGCGTGACGGTACTCAGTTCTGGCTGGTCACGCCCAAGGCGTCACTGGCCGGGGTATCCGGACTGGACGCGCTGGTTGGCGGTAATTATATCGGCATGATGCCAGGGACTGGCAAAGAGAAAGATCACTTTGTGGCGCTGGATACTCAACCGAAGTACCGCCTTAATACCGGCGAGTTAATGATTCACCTTCATGCCCGTGATCTCGGCTCGCTGAGTACCGGTTCGCTGGTCTATTACCGTAAAATCCCGGTCGGGAAAGTTTATGACTACGATATTGAAGCCGGCAACGATGGTGTCACCATCGATGTGCTGATCGACCGTCGATTCGCCCATCTGGTAAAAGATACCAGCCGTTTCTGGAACGTCTCCGGCTTTAAAGGCGACTTCAGCCTGAGCGGTGCAAAAGTGGAAATGGAAAGTCTGGCGGCGCTGGTCAACGGCGCCATTGCTCTGGACTCGCCTGCGGACGGCAATATTGCCAAACAAGAGCAGTCTTATGAGCTGTACCCGGATCTGGCGCAAAGCCAGCGCGGCGTAGAGATTGATCTCGACCTGCCAAACGGCGATGGCCTGAACGAGGGCCGTACCCCGCTGATGTATCAGGGCTTACAGGTGGGTACGCTGACGAAAGTCACGCTCCAACCCGATAATAAAGTCACCGGCAAACTGACGGTAGATCCGTCGGTGCTCGATATGATGCGCAGCGGCAGCCGCATAGAGATGAACAGCCCGCGGATCAGCCTCAATAACGCCAAAATCAGCCAACTGCTGACCGGCAATACGCTGGAACTGATCCCCGGCGAAGGCGAACCGCAGAAACATTTCGTGGTTCTCGACAGCAATCAACGCCTGTTGCAAGACCCGGGCGTACTGAAAGTTCAGCTTATCGCCCCGCAAACCTACGGCATCGACGGCGGTCAGCCCGTGTTACTGCACGGTATCGTGGTCGGCCAGATCCTTGACCGTAAACTGACGGACGAAGGTATTCTGTTTAATGTTGCCATCAAATCCGAATACAAAGATCTGCTGCATAAAGACAGCAAATTTGTGGTGAACAGCCGCGTTGATGTCAAATTAGGCATCGATGGCATGGAAGTGCTGGGGGCCAGTGCACAGGAGTGGATCGATGGCGGCGTACGCATTATGCCAGGCGGTAAAGGCGCGCCGACGCAGAAATATCCGCTCTACAGCAACGCTGAAAAAGCCGCAGAAGGCATTCAGGGTGAACAGCCCGGTGCGACCTTAACCCTGACGGCCAAGAGCCTGCCAGACGTTCAGACAGGTTCCGTCGTGCTGTACCGTAAATTCCAGGTCGGTCAGATAGTCAACGTGACACCTAAAGCCAATGAGTTTGATGTAGACGTCTACATTCGCCCTGAATACCGCAAACTGCTAACTGATAAAAGCATTTTCTGGGCCGAAGGTGGCGCAAAAGTGCAGCTTAATGGCAGCGGGCTGACGGTACAGGCCTCCCCTCTCGATCGCGCGCTGAAAGGGGCTATCAGCTTTGATAACTTCGAAGGTGTCTCGCTGAGTAAAGGCGCCAAACGGGTATTGTATGATTCCGAAACTGCTGCGCGAGCCGTAGGTAGCCAGATAACCCTCAATACCTACGACGCCAGTAAGCTGTCGCCGGGTATGCCGATCCGCTATCTCGGCATAACGATTGGTCAGGTTGAATCACTCAAGCTTGAGTCCCAGCGCAATCAGGTGTCGGCCAAAGCCGTTCTCTATCCGGAATATGTCGATACCTTTGCCCGTATGGGGACTCGTTTCTCGATTGTCTCACCGGAGATTTCCGCCGGTGGCGTCAGCAACCTGGATACCTTATTACAGCCTTATATCAACGTAGAAGCCGGTAAAGGCCCGGCATCCCGTACCTTCGATCTGCAGGAGTCCACTATCACAGATTCCCGTTATACCGACGGACTGGGGATTGTGGTCGATGCCGCCGAAGTCGGTTCGCTGCAAATTGGTACACCTGTGCTGTTCCGCGGTATTGAAGTCGGTACCGTGACGGGCTTCTATCTCGGCGCCATGGCTGACCGGGTCAATGTCACCCTACGCATCAGCAAGAAATACCAGTATCTGGTACGCGACAACAGCGTGTTCTGGTCGGCATCCGGCTATAACCTGCAGTTTGGCCTGACCGGTGGTATGTTCAAAAGCGGTACCTTCCAGCAATTTATCCGGGGAGGAATTGCCTTCGCGACCCCACCAACGACGCCGGTGTCACCAAAAGCGGCCGCCGGACGCCACTTCCTGCTTAACCCTGAAGAGCCGAAAGACTGGCAGAAATGGGGAACGGCGATCCCGAAAAATTGATCGTCAAGCCATGACACTGAGGCCACCTGCAGGTGGCCTTTTTATTACCCTGACTCAGGGTGCGGCATATCCGTTGTGGATCGTGCTAAACTCGCGCCAAATTATTTATCTGTTTCACCATCGACGAGATCTCCGACTTTGTCCAAACATGCTCAAACTTCGACTCATACCGCTAAACTTCCCCCTGCATTCCTCGATGCTACCCGCGAAATAATGCCCGCCGAACTGAGCATGGATGAATTTATCGCCGCCTGTAACCGGCCACTGCGCCCCAGTTTGCGCGTGAATACATTAAAAATAAGCGTGGCCGACTTTGTGGCACTTGCTGCAACCTGGCAGTGGGAATTAGTGCCGATCCCCTGGTGTGCTGAAGGTTTCTGGATACAGCGCCATAATGATGATGAAACCCGCTTAGGCAATGCTCTCGCCCATCTTGCTGGCCTGTTTTACATTCAGGAAGCCAGCTCAATGCTGCCGGTCACCGCCCTGTTTGCCCATCATACGGATCCGCAGCTGGTTATGGATGTCGCCGCAGCGCCCGGCTCGAAAACCACGCAGATCGCCGCACTGATGAATAATCAGGGTGGGATTGTAGCTAACGAATATTCCGCCAGCCGCGTCAAAGTTTTGCACGCTAACGTCAACCGCTGTGGCGTGGCCAATACCGCGTTAACCCACTTTGACGGGCGTGTTTTCGGTGCGGCATTGCCAGAAACCTTCGATGCCATATTGCTCGATGCACCCTGCTCAGGTGAAGGCGTGGTGCGTAAGGACCCGGATGCGATGAGCAACTGGTCAGAAGAGAGCGTGGCGGACATTGCGGCGACTCAGCGGGAGCTTATCAACAGCGCTTTCCATGCGCTGAAACCGGGCGGTGTAATGGTTTATTCAACCTGTACACTGAACGCGCAGGAGAATCAGCAGATTTGCCAGTGGTTGCTGAACGAATATCCCGACGCCGTGGAAGTCGAATCGCTCGAAGGTTTATTTGAGGGTGCCGAAAAAACGCTGACAGCTGAAGGCTATTTGCATGTCTTTCCGCAGGTGTATGACAGCGAAGGATTCTTCGTCGCCCGGCTGCGTAAAACGGACTCAATCGAGCGTCTGCCAGCGCCCGGCTACAAAGTAGGTAAGTTCCCCTTCTCACCGATGTCACGTAAAGACAGCGCAGATATTATTACCGCGGCCAACGCGGCGGGGATATTCTGGCCTGAGAAAGCCATGACGCTGTGGCAACGCGATAAAGAGCTGTGGCTGTTCCCTGCCATACTCGAACCCCTATTTGGAAAGGTGCGTTTCTCACGCATCGGGATAAAACTGGCGGAGCGTTTTTCTAAAGGTTTCCGCTGGCAGCATGAAGCAGTCGTGGCCCTCAGTACAACGACAGGCAGCAATCATTTCCCCATTAGCAATGAGCTGGCGCAGGAGTGGTTCCGTGGTGTCGATATTTATCCACCAGAGGCACCGCAAAATGACGAATGTCTGGTGGTCTGGCAGCAACAACCCCTCGGTTTGGCAAAGAAAATTGGCAGCAGAATCAAGAACAGTTTACCACGCGAGCTGGTCCGGGACGGCGCAATTCGCCCGCAGAATCTGGACGCTGATTAATCCACACACCGTTAATAACAAATGACATGATCACCACCGTGAATATTTCCAATAAACGTTCACGGTCTCAATTTTTTTCCAGAATATCCGACCCAGATCGCATAAATAACATTTTATGCTACCAATTCATCATATTTCCTTATATATGCCAGCAACCTGAAGTGAATTATTAGTAGGAATAATCCTAATCAGGCATGTATTATTGCGATCATGAATGCCTCGCTGTGAATTTATTATTTTCAGATATGAAGCATATAGCCCGTTGTTGAGTAGAGCCTTACCAGTCGGAGAAGTATCATGTCGGATGAAATTCACTACCCATCAACGGAGAGTAACCTTCTTCGAGAAATGGCCAGCCTGCGCGATATCATCGACAACAATTCTGACTGGATCTGGGAAGTTGACGTTCAGGGGCGCTATGTCTTTTCATCCAATAAATGCTTTGAATTCCTGGGTGTTCCGCCTGAAAAGGTTCTGGGAAAAACGCCTTTCGACTTCATGCCACCCGACGAAGCGGAGCGTGTGGCAGCCCAGTTTGCCGCCATTGCCGAGCGCCGCGTGCCCTTTGGCGGATTGCTAAACCGCAACATCCGTGCAGATGGCACTGAGATCATTCTTGAAACCAGTGGTATTCCGTTGTTCACTCCTGACGGGGAATTTCGGGGTTATCGCGGCATTGACCGCAATCTGACGAATCTCGATCAGGCCCCTGGGCAGCGCCTTTTCCAGCTAGAGACTATTTACTCCAACGCACCGGTGGGGCTGTGTTTTATCGATCTGCAAATGCGCTACGTGACGGTTAACGATGCGATGGCCAATATTATTGGCCTACAGCCTTATGAGGCCATTGGCCGCAAGGTCAGCGCCTTTCTGCCCGGCCTCTCGCCTCTGCTGGCTAATGCCCTTGAACTTGCCCAGCGCAATGAAGCCACACCCGATAAAGAATTTTCATTGCCGGGTAAAAATCAGATCTTCTTCGTTCGCATTAAAACGGCTTTCGATACACAAAATCAGCTTTCCGGTTTGTCAGTGGCAATGACTGACATCACCAGTCTCAAACGCATGGAGCGTGCACTGCGTGAGAGCCAGGAGCACTACCGAAATATGGTTGAGCTGAACCCGCAGATCCCCTGGACAGCAGACGCTAAAGGGATGCTCAATGATGTCAGTTCACGTTTCCAGCGCATTACTGGCATGACCCGACAGGATATTCTGGCCGACAAATGGATTCAGAGTATGCACATCGAAGACCGACGCGGTGCAGTGCAGACCTGGGAGCAGTGCCTGAAAACCGGCGCGCCACTGGATATCGAAGTACGGTTTTGTCACGTCGATCGTGGGTGGAACTGGATGCGGATCCGCGCGGCAGCAAGCTATGCACCTGACGGGGCCATTCAGCTGTGGTATGGCACGGCAGAAGATGTTCACGAGCGGAAACTGCTGGAGTTAAAGCTGGTTAAGGCCAACCGCCGCCTTGAGATCCAGGCCCGCACTGATTCGCTGACAAAATTGCCCAACCGCCGGGAATTCAAGAAAGTCCTTAGCCATGAGTATATGCGTGCTAAACGTAACAGTTCCCCACTGTCTATCGTCATGATTGATATCGATTATTTCAAGCATTTCAACGACCATTATGGCCATCTCTCCGGTGACGCCTGCCTGCGTCTGGTCGCCAGAACGTTGCGAAAATCACTCAAGCGTAATACCGATATCGTCACGAGATTTGGCGGCGAAGAGTTTGCAGCTATCCTGCCTGATACCGACCAGAAAGGCGCCTGGATCGTCGCGCGTCAAATTATGGAGTCCATTGAAAGTCTGGGCATCAAGCACAGCTTCAGCGAATTCAACAGAGTCACAATCAGTCAGGGGATCGCCACTTACTCTCCTGCGCATGATCCGGAGCTTGCCGATCAGACAGATATCGTCAGCGCCGCCGATGAAGCGCTCTACCTTTCCAAAAATCATGGCCGCAATCAGATCAATGCCATACCGGTTTCTGCCCGGCATAATCAGCTGTAGCCTTTACCCTCTTCTAAAACCGACTGAAGCTATCAACGTGCTATGAGAAATATTCTTATGGCACTTTCAGGGCTGTCAGCTATTCTCAATAGGTGACCTAACTGGTCATACCTCATCGAGGATATTCTGACTTTCACAGATACGGAGATACATATGGGTAAATCAGTTATTCGAATAGGCAGTTATGAAATTGACGACGCGGAGTTGTCTACACCTGAAGCCAAGGGTGGGGACACCGTGCACATTCCCTGTAAATCCGATCCGGATTTGTGCATGCAGCTCGATGCCTGGGATGATCACACCAGCGTGCCGGCAATCCTGGATGGCCGTCACTCGATACTCTATAAAGAGAAATATGACAAACAGAAAGATGAATGGATTATGAGACTGGAGTGATCATGCATGGCGAACAGGGTCCGTTCGCCATGCAGCACGCAAGATGTCAAAAGGTTTCGATCAGAACAAATTTCATTAACAGCAGCGGCATATTAGGGGAGAACATCTCGTATTCCTCGAAGAATCGCTGATGCTCTGTGCGCCATGAAGCCAGAGTTCTATCCCCCTCGCCCTCTTCCCACGCATGTTGTTCGGTGACCAAATCGAAGGGTACCTGTTTTACTTCAGTCAGCTTAACCGCACAAACCGGATTATTGCGGCCATCGACGATCACAAAAATTTCGCCTGGCTCAGGCTCACCTTCGTCATCAAGGTTGGCACAAGTCGCCGTTTTAATGCCGTCGATAACGCGTTTTGCAACTTCATCAGCTTGCGCCTCGTTGTCTCCAAAAGACCAACGCTCTGCGGCCCTGTACTTTTGTGGGATTTGAGGGATCATAATTTATCCTTTTGATTAATAGGGTACATATTATTCGCTAGCCGCATCAGAAGACGTGCAATGCTCAGGCATTTCCTGCGGCCACTGACGGGTACTTCCTGCGCCATACAACACCTGAATACCACATTCATTATCAACACGCGCCAGAGGTTTACCGCTGACATCAATCATCATTGACGAATTGTCAGTTGAAACGACGCTCACGTTGCTGTCAAAAGGTGAGACGGCACTAAATACCGGAGGAATAATGAAATTCCCCTGCACATTGATAAACCCGTAATGATTATCTACCTCTGCAAAAGCCAGTCCATCTGACAGCAGGCCAAGATCTGAGTAGGCGATATCCGGAACCACTTTCCCCTGCGCATCGATCCAGACTTTAGAGTCATCATCACGTGTCAAAACCGCACTACCGTTGACCATTTGACTCCCTTTGCCCTGCACAGATAACACTTGTTTACCGGTTGCATCGACATATCGGGTTGTCGCGATATCATCCTGCGGATCATAGGAAACTGACATATCGCTGGCGAGAGGCAGATACCATTTTCCCGGTGGCATAGCAGCCACGCGCTCGCCTTTAGTGTCTATTAAGTCAGTACCCTGATCTGTCATGCGCAATGCGCGATCTTTGGCGAATGCTGAGCTTTGCACTGCGATAGCCGGCGCGATTTGCCAGTTACCCTGCTCTGACAGATAACCTTCCTGCGGCTGACGTGACAGCTTAATCCAGTCACCCACGGCACTGATTTTAGTCTCTTGTTCATGCAGCTGAATATTACCCTGCGCATCCAGCAACCAGGACTGACCACCCGCTGACGTCGCTAAAATACGGCCATCATCGAATTGTGTGACATTCAGACCTGCGGTTGCAGCAATACGCTGTTTCGCATCGGTCCCGACAACTTCAGCTAATACGGAAGACTCAGGGGTATCGGCAACTGCGGGCTGAGTCAGTAACCAAAGCGCTCCGTTGATGCGTTTAACATTCGCGTATTTTGCGTCAACTGCCGTTTTACCGGTTTGATCGACGATTCCCCATAAGTTATTGGGAAGCTGAACGTCAGCCTGAGCGTCCGAATAGTGCCCGACAGACTGGTATAACGGTTGGGAGATAACCTTTTGGGCCACGGCGTCGTAAATACCCCACAGCGCTCCTTCAGCGGCTGTTTCACGGTAACGGAACCAGCCATTTCCCAGTGATTCTATTTCAAACGCATCAGGTAAATTATAATGCTTACCGCTGGTATCAATTGCAGTGAGCTTACCGTTCATATAATCCAGTGCGTATCCCTGCTCGAAAGGCGAGATATTATCTTCCGCCAGCGGTATCAGAACTTTACCCTGCTCATCCACTATCCCGGTACCCTGGGCAGTCTTTACGATGTACTGGTTTTTAACTCGGGTAGCGGACTCATCATTGTTTGCTGCAGGCTGAATGTCCTGCCATTTAGTATCAAGCTGAAGGCTGCCATCGGCACGCACAAAGCCCGCGCCGGATTTTGACGTGGAGTCATTCGGACGAATCAATGCCACCGGCAAGGATGCAGGCGCGTCAGCAATATCATTGTTTAGCGGCTCAATACGATAGCCTTCAAGCGTGGCCATGCTCTTCTGATTCAGCAACGCCTTACCATTCTTATCAACAATATTTACGGTTGCGCCCTGCGGATTGCGAAGCCACAGACGTCCGTCGATCACATCGGCATCCGCTACCTGTGCAAGCCAGCCGACAGACTGAGCACCGCCGATCATGCCACCGGACGGGGAGATAATCGCGTTCACCTTTTGCTGTTCGCCCTTCGCCACCAAGAGGTAACGTCCCGAATCCAGTTTCAGAGGCAGACTACCCGCAGGCAAAGATAAAGGTTGTTTTCGTCCCGGCACATACACGGAAAATTGTTCTTTACCCTGTTTATCAAGGACATAATCTCCCTGATAACTTAATGAATTCGTGGATGCGCTGTCGAGAGTCGCAATAACAGTACTGTTGTTATCGAGTAATTTGTACGAGTCAGCGCTTTTAGCCAGCCAGAACTGAGTTGTCACGGCTTTTACTGACTCGTATTTCGACGTGTCAAGTGAGCCATCATGACGGATAATAGTGATCCCATCAGCGCCCTCTGCCAAAGCCAACTGAGAGTTATGTTCATCAAGGCTGATATTCTTAAACTGCGGAGCAACACGCCAAGTCAGGTTTTGGTCCGCAATGCCATAGCCTTTATCTGCATCTCGGGCGATAAACAGCCCGCTGGTGCCGAAAGGCTGCAAGACTTCCATCTTATCGTTGGCTACGTGACGCCCGCCGTCCGGCGAAAGCAGGACCGTTTTATAATCAATCCTGAGACGGGCTGGCAGCCCGTCGCTTAACGTCGCGGAATCCGTCAGCTCATCAAGCGCTTGACCAGCCTGTACACCCTTACCGTCAATAATTTGTACTTTGCCATCGTGCATGACGACCGCGAGACCAGACTGCGTGAAGTTCTGTGCTTCATCAAACGTGGGTTGGATAAGCCAGTTACCCGCAGTGTCGATGTAACCCCATTTTCCTTTTTGTTTTGCGGCTGCCGCACCGAAGTGGTAATCACCAACTTCATCAAAAATAGGCTTAATCACTAACTGGCCTTGCGCGTCAAGAAAGCCCCAGCGATGTGCGCTGAGTCCTTTTTCCGCAGCAACATCCTCGACCGGACGGTTGGCATCGGGTAAGAGAACGGCGGCGCGACCTTCATGTACATCACGTATGCAATGGTTCTGCGTCATCGGCAATGCCAGCATGGTCTGATGGTCGCTGGCTTTATTTATCTGCGCAGGTACAAAACACGCCGTAGTT
This sequence comes from uncultured Enterobacterales bacterium, assembly GCA_963519305.1. Taxonomy (GTDB): domain Bacteria; phylum Pseudomonadota; class Gammaproteobacteria; order Enterobacterales; family Enterobacteriaceae; genus Ewingella. The sequence goes on along the minus strand of CAUQMS010000009.1, from coordinate 138,639 downwards.
TGCCCCGCCAGAGCAGGTTGTGCCAGTGCCACCAGAGCCATTGCGCCACCAGAGCGAAGGGCAAGTCCAATGGCACGTTGCAACGAAACTGAATGAATTAACATAGTCATTGCGACCCACCGTTTGTACAGGTTACAGGCTTAGCCGGCCAGAGTTGGTGGCCTTTCGTATCCGTGATAATCCTCTGATTACAACGAATCTGCATTTGCACAACCACTCCACCGTTGGTATTCAAAAGCTGAGCCTGACCTTTCATACCGGCCCAAACGCGTTTCTCACTGAAATCACCCGCCCACTCAAAGGCTGGCACCATCGTAAAGCGGCCTCCAAGATTGATAAAACCGTAGTTCGCCCCATAGGTGGACTGTTTCACGGCTTTCGCCAATCCGTCTTTTATCGGGCCAACTTTATCAAAATAAGGGCCAATGATTTTTTTACCACTGGCATCAATAAACCCATACAAGCCCTTGCTGTCACGCAAAGGCACTGTACCTTCACTGGCATTGTTGATTTGCACACTGTCCGGACCCGCGTAGCGCTGAATTTCATGGCCAGAGTTATCAAACAATACCGTTTCACCCGTGGTAGCGTCGTTGATTACCAGACGCGCCATAGATGACAGGGGTTCTGCGGTTTCAAATCCTTCCAGAGGCTCACCACCGGTTGAGTCAATCAAGGTCACCCGGTTATCACTCACTGCACTGGCCCAGTTGAGGGGTTGCACGAAATTCAGCGCCGCCGAATAGAGCGGCTGTATTTGCCACTCTCCCTGGTTATTAATGGCACCAAAACGCGGGCCAAAGCCAAGCGACACCCATTCACCATCAATCTCTGTGGATGAAGGCACGATAGCCTTGCTTACCGCAGCACGACCATCGTTGTCGATCAACGCCACGCCACCATCAGCAGGTTGTACAAGCCAGTGTTCCTTTCCGACATTCAGTGGCTTGCTGAGTAAATCAGTTGCCACAGCCTGCCCATTGACCGCATTGAAGATACTGAAACGGTTGGAGGCACTGTCTCGTTCTCCAGGTTGGTCGTTATCCGCCATAATGAACATGGCATCACCGATATATTGTGGTTTGCTGGCCAGATTTGCATTTGGCGAAATCGCCCATTTGCCACTCAGCGCAACAACGCCCCAACCATTATCGGCTTTAGCCAGCGCATAACCCTGATGGAAATCTTCGAGCTCACTAAATTGCGGTGCGGCCAGAATACTTTTGCTTTGAATGTCCCACAGCCCCCAGCGACGATCTTTGCCTTCACCTTCAGCTGTCAGTAAAATTCCGCTGCTGATACGCTGGCCGGTTTGCATGACTGGCGCAGGTACGTCAACAACATTACCGGCGCGGTCGATGATGCGTTTGCTCTGTACATGGGTGTCGTCCGTATACGCCCAGCTGTATTCACCGTCAAAGGGAGTGATTTGGGTAAATGTTGGCTGAATGACCCATTTACCGCTGGCATCAATTGCCCCCATTTTATTGTTTGCGGTATGAACTAAAAGCGGGGCCTGAAGTGCATCAGTGTCAATCACCGCCCATTGAGGGTCAGAGAACACCTCGCCCTGTGAGGTCAGGATCGCGGCTGGCTTTTTATTGTCATCAGGTTTCAGCACAGCCCACGGTAGACCAGGGGTTGCATCAGTAGGTATCTGAGCGCTATCCGTGTTCTCACTCACTTCATGGGTATTCAGGGGTTGAACCTGATAGTCGCGTAACGCAGCCAATACGGTATCGGCCAATAATCCCACACCGTTAGTATCATAAATCTGTGTAACCTGAGGTGATTTCCCGTCGGTTTGCATCACCCAAAGTCGCTGACCTTGCTGCAACAGCTGAGGCTTATTGGCCTTAACATTGATTAGCTGATTCTGCGGGCCAATCAGGGTAATGCCCTTTGTCCCTTTTGTTATCAGCCAGTCTCCCCAGTTCAGTAACTCTCCGGACTGTTCAGCCGTAATATCCTGCTGCTTCTCAAGTTTGCTATTCAAAAGCTGTTGAACATTGTTGGAGTCCGTCACCAGCCAGCTTCCAGACTTCAGCGCAAAGACTGATTTATATTGCTCTTTGCTCAGTGCAACGCCCTGCTTGTCGAAGAAGCTCCACTCTGTTTTTCCTTTTACTGCAACAGTATCTCCATTGAGCAAAGGAGTATTCCGTGTTTTTAAAACCGATGGATCAATAGCCCATTCACCATTTTCATCGAGATAGCCCCAGTAGCCGCTGTCCGCAGCATCATGCTTTTGCGCCGGGATCCAGCCCGCCTGAGGTTTCCCCAACGCCATAACGTCATCCGGCACAGCCAGAGATTTACTGGTTTGGGCATTCCATAACGCAGGGGATACTTGAACTTGCACACTGGCCAGAGGTTGCCCCTTCACAAACCCTTCGCTGGTAAGAGCCGTGGCAAACGGCAGGGTTTTCACCACCGCGCCTTTGTGATCAATTAAAACTAACCGGTTATCCATAACCGCTAGCGCAGTACCCTGGGCGTTAAAGTCGGTTGCACGGGTAAATTGCGGATCGATTACCCAATGGCCTTTCTTATCTATATATCCGAAACGGTCATCTTTTCTTGCAACGGCTAAATCATTCGAAAAGCCCCGAACCTCACGAAATTCGGGCTCTATCACCATATGTCCCGTCAGATCAACATAGCCCCAGAGCCCCTGAGCATCTCGCGGCGCCCCCATTAATACGGGTGAAAGACCTTGCTGAAACGGCAACTGGCAGTTTTCAGCTGTTTTGGCACTACTACATACCCGCTGCCACGCATCTTCTGCGTGAACCGGTAAACTAAACGTCGCATTCAGAACTAACGCTAAGGCGCTAAAATTTCTAAAGTGTTTGAGTGTGTCGGAGCAAATCATCCGATTCCCTTAATGGCCTGATAATGAGAAAGTTTAGCGCACAAACTTTGATGATATCCGCTGAAGACGCGTTAAACGGTATAATTCCGATAATAATCAAGTTCAATGACACCAGTACGCTACTCGTTATAGGGTGTCAGCTTGTGAGATAAAAAGCAGCTAATTTATTACTCTGTAACCAATGAATACACTCTTTAACGGCACTTTTGCGTAAAAACTCAACGTTAATTTGTAGATTATTTTTAGCACTGTTTTTTTTCTATTGAAAAGGCTCATTTTTCCAACAAGTTAATGCCAAAGTCTCCTTACTGAGAACCCACTCCCTCTCATTTTGCTGACATAGGGATTACCCATGAATAGTAGAAAATGCTTTCAGGCTCGTCCATGAAAAAAATGAGTCCTGCGAGAAATGCTGGAGAAACATTAACTCGTTACATCAATTACATAGCGTTATTGAATTGAACATTCCAACCTGAAGAAAAATCATCACATCTTCATTTTTGTCTGTTGCCATCAGCTGGCTCAAATTGCATTCTGTCCTTTGTATTACCTCGCAGTTCGGCCACCTTGCCGGATATTCTTTTTCGGAGCAGACAGAAGATCACCATGAATAATAAAAATTTTTGTACTCTCGCTGACGTGAAAGATCTTGAACCAGGCTTACGGGAAATTCGCCAACACCTGCATCAGCATCCTGAACTTTCGAATGAAGAAGCTGAAACCGCGGCTTTCATTGCCGACAAACTAAGAAAGCTGGGATTTGAAGTGATAACTGGCATAGGAGGTCATGGTGTTATCGGCACAATGACCCGCGGCTCCGGACAACGCCGCATTGGCATTCGCGCAGATATGGATGCCTTACCCATCACTGAGCAGACCGGCGTCAGATACACCAGCCAACGACCCGGCACAATGCATGCCTGTGGCCATGATGGTCATACTACGATGCTATTGGGCGCGGCGGAGCAGCTATCCCGCAGCCAGCACTTTTCGGGTACTGTGCATCTGATTTTCCAACCCGCTGAAGAGATTGGATTTAATAGCGGTGCAGAAAGAATGCTGGAAGAAGGATTGTTTGAACGCTTTCCCTGCGATGCCATCTATGGTCTGCATAATCACCCGGGATACCCGGTCGGAAAGATGATGTTTCGAACAGGGCCATTTATGGCAGCCTGTGACACAGTGAACATCACAATCCACGGTAAAGGGGGCCATGCCGCGCGCCCACATATGACCGTTGATCCTATTCTGGTCGCCAGCAGCATAGTGGTTGCATTGCAGACATTGGTCTCACGCAATATAGATCCCAATGAAACGGCGGTTGTAACTGTTGGCTCTCTGCATTCTGGTCATGCCGCTAACGTTATCCCTGAAACAGCACGGCTTGAAATGAGCGTTCGCTCATTTGATGCTGGTGTGCGTAAAATTCTTGAAACGCGTGTTCGTGAACTGGTTGAGCATCACGCCGCCGGTTACGGTGCTCTTGCTGAGATTGAGTATGTCCCAGGCTATCCGGTATTAGTAAATCACCAACAGGAAACCGAGTTTGCACAGACGGTGGCAAAAGAGTTGTTGGGGGAAGATAACGTGGTCGAAAACTTACCACCGATTTCAGGCAGTGAGGATTTTGCTTATTTCCTCCAACAAAAACCGGGGTGCTTCCTGCGTTTAGGTAACGGTGACAGCGCGGTGTTACACAATCCCGCCTATAACTTCAATGATGACAGTCTGGGGTTCGGCGCTGCATTCTGGACCCGTTTAGTTGAGCGCTATCTGGTGGAGGCCCCAATCCGGTAGCAACCGTTAAATCCATGTTATGTTGGCGCGGCCCTACCAGTTTCCCCCACAAGCGGATGCAGCTAAATAAAGGCTGTTAACGACAAAATCCAAACCAACGCATTCCAAAATGGAAATGATTAGCATGGGCTGCATTGTAATCTGGTCCGATTGAGTTACCAAAATAGGGGCAACTTTTGTTAAACACGGAGCGTATATAATTGCCCCTGCTTCCCTCCTGTTTCCATCCTTTGAGTACAGCCAGGTCTGTGCCGTCGGCGAAATGAAAACCGGCAATATCCAGCGCCTCTGCTGTTGCGTGTTCACTTAGCCTCCCCTCAGCGCGGTTATAAACATTGCGGCACGCATAGCTGCCAAGATGGTTGATGCGTGTCAGTTCCGTTCCCAATTGCGCCTGCGCCTGAGGTTTCGCCACCTGAGCAACAAACATCGCACTGCTCAACGCCAGTCTACAGCTGGCGAGAAAACTGGAACTCAACGCCACAGTACCCAATTTCTGCACGCGTATCGGCGCAGAGAGTGGGCAGGCTCCGCCCATATTACCTGCGGGGATAAACGAAATAGCTCCATCTTCTTGTGCTTTTTCCAGAGCGGCAAAACAGGCTTGCGGATTATTGTCTAAACGCCTCAGTTTGTATTGGGTGATGAAATTAGGGGGATCACTAACCTGCAAAGGGGAAAACGGATTGTACTGAGGAGGGACAACACGACTCAGCCAGGGAAAGGTATAAATCATAACAACGAGCAGAATGAGCGTGCAGACAAAGTATCGCATAAGCACAGGCCTTGGTAATATCGCGTAAGCCAGTCAATTTATGAGCATTATTATCAGGTTAGTATAGCGATAAATCTCAGCAATGCGCCTGCTCATATTTTACATCTCTTCGGCTAACCTTACCCCCACCTGACATAATCCTACACAGCGTTTGATAGTGTTAATACACTGAGAGTCTGTGTCCTTCTCTGTGTATCTTGATCAAAGTTACCCCTGCATTACCCTTTCAGCCCGCCTTGAGCGGGCTTTTTTTTGGACGATATACAGCCCCGCCAACATGATGAATAACATCGGGTTAAACTCAATTAAAAATCTGAAGACAGTATTGTAGTTGCAGGGCGAGTTAAAATTCACCTTTGCGGAGTATTTTTTTGAACTGAGGGCACTGCATATGATCTTTCTCCGGGCAGTTTGCCATATGCCTCAACCCATCCCGAATATTTCCCAGCTGAATGATAGTCCTATTGAAGTCGTCGGCCTTCTCTGTCAACAACTCCCTATCGATGGATATCTTTCCATCGAAACCAAACAGCGTGGCAATTTTATCCAGTGAGAGCCCCGCAATACGATATAGGGAAATTAACCTCAGTTTATCAATGACCTCAGGGTTGTATTGTCGTCTCAGTCCATTTCGCCCTACAGGCTTAATAAGCCCTTTCTTTTCGTAATGCCTCAACGTCGAAGGCGCTAAACCTGTCATTTTTGCCACTTTGCCGATATCGAGTTCTTTCATCATTGACTTGAAGCTGACTTTAAGTTGCACAATCCCTGCAGATTATCACTTGAGAAGAATGAGGGCATCATCATGACCACAGAAATCATCATACGGATTATTTTCACGGGAATTGGCGCCACATTTTGCATGGATATTTGGGCGATTATTCTGAAAGGTATCTTCGGGGTACGTCCACTTGACTATGCACTGGTAGGACGATGGCTTTCGGGGATGTTGAAAGGGAAGTTCAGGCATCAGAAAATTACTGATTCTCCACCGGTGCGGGGCGAAAAAATTATAGGCTGGATCTCCCATTATGCAATTGGTGTCCTGTTTGCTTCCCTGCCCTTGTTTTTATCAGGTGCATTTTGGTTTCTCAATCCGAAACCTGGAATTGCACTATTAAGCGTAAGCGGACTTCTGAGTCTTACCGCGCCTTTCTTGATCATGCAGCCCGCACTCGGATTCGGTATCGCCTCTGCAAATGTCCCCAGTTCCGCCAGAGCCCGATTGTTCAGTATCTGCGCACATACCGTTTTCGGCCTGGGCCTGTATATAACAGCCAAAGCCCTGAGTGGAATTGAGGCTGATGAGGTTCACACAAAAGAAGTACTTCACCTTACTCATTATGTTGTCGATTGTTTTTAAGGTAAGTTACTGATTTTAAAATGGGCAAAAAAAAGACCGAATACGATTCCTATATTCGGTCTAGGGAAATGGCTCTTGGGAGAGAGCCGTGCGCTAAAAGTTGGCATTAATGCAGGCGGTTAAGCCGTACAACTTAAAGCTTAGTTGAGCTGTGGTTATTTTCCAGCCAGTTTGCAACCAAGTGATAATAACAAGGCTAAATTAATTATGCTTTGTGACAACAATCTCAAAACATAACTTTAACAACAAACCATTAGCCCTGCAGGCTGCTTCAGCAGAGTGATTCGGCTTTGGCGATAAATGGTGCAAGACTCATTTTATGCCCTGGGTTTTTCGGGTCGTCGAGCAGAATTTTCTCCAGCGGAACGGCCTGAACCTGGCGTGCTTTCACCTGCTCTTTCGCAACATCATTCAGCGGGTACTGAGCCAGCGTGCTGTCATTGATGACATAAAGCGCCTTACCAGGGCGGCACTGCAACATGACTTCTTCACGGGTGAACGCCCAGTCTTTGCCATATTGCAAACGGGTGACCGTTGCCAGTTCTGGTGCCGCCAAACTGCTGGCGGGGAGTGTCATAAGCAGACAGGCAAGGAGAGATTTCCTCATGACTATTCCTCAATTTTCTATTCAAATGTTACGGATACAAATTGGTCAGGCTTTAGCGCGGCGCCAGCGTGGCAAACCAGCTCACCAGCAATAAGACAGCCAGTGATAATGCGATCTCCAGCCACGTGGCAGAAATCAGGCGCCGGTGGGCCAGTTGCGGATTTACCGCCATTAACGGCACCAGTTTGTATCGGTTGTAAAGCGCAACGCCTACCATGCCCGCCACCAGCGCGATTTTCGCCAACAGCAGCATTTGATAGAGAGACGAAAAATCCGTCGGCCAGCGCTGCAAAATAATCACGCTATTAATGATGCCGGTGATGATAACCAGCCCCACGGCAACGTGCCCGCAGGTCGAAAACCGGATCAGGGTTGTGATCGCGTGCGCCCGCATGGCCTGCAGTTCTGTGTTATGCAAGCACCACAACAGGGGCAACAGGCTGCCAAACCAATACGCGGCACTGAGTAAATGCAAAGCGTGGTTACTTCGCTGAACAATACCCAACAGGCCTTCATGCATAGCTGCATGACCAATAAATGCCAGACTTAATAAAAGCACGACGCTGGCAAACAAGAGCACAGCAGCACGGCCAGGTAACCAGTCCATGAGGCAAACCATCAGCACGATGGCCGTCAGCAGAAGATGCCAGCGCCAGACTTCCCCAAATGTGGTGGTCAGTACCAGCAACCAAACGTTCAGGTTAAGGCAGTCCTGCAGGCCGTTGCCCATTAGGCCAGCCTGAATCGCCAACATGCCGATCGATGTCAAAGCGGCCATACAGGCAGAGAGTGTCAGTAAACGTTCATTTTGGTGCAGTAATCCCGTGGCAAAACCACGCGGTGCCAGCAGCGTCACCATGACGCTGATGCCAAAAATCTGCATTAATGACGCGAAATGAATGAACCGGCACAGGACAAACAGAGTGGCCAGAGTCATCGCTTACTGCACAGTGAAACTGTACTGCCCTTCTGTTTTGTGACCATCTACGGAGACCACATTCCAGGAAACCGTATATTTACCCGCACTGAGCGGCGTCGTCAGTGGCACGATGGCCTGCGTGTTGTCATTGGCAGCAAGCGCCAGTGCGCCGGTAGCAACCGCTTTTTTATTCGGGCCACTGAGGGTGACTTTGCTAAAGCTTGGCTCGATCCCTTCACTGAACCCTAAGGAGAGTTCTGTCGGAGAGGCTTTGAGGGTGGTATCGGCAGCAGGCGTCTCAGTTTTTAAATGCGCATGAGCGAAAGCCTGTTGCGACATCAGCCCGGCAACGATAACGGCGGTAGTTGCCAGAATACGGCAGAGAGAAGAGGATTTTTGCGACACAATTTTTCCTTAGCTTTCTGGTTGAGGGATTTTATCGCCGCAACTTTAGCGCAAAGTGGCCTTGTGAGTCTGTCAAAATTCAGTCATTGAGAAATTTTATGTGAACGCAACTCGTGTTTGGCACGTTTCGCACAAAGAAAAACCGCAGCCTTCTGGCACGTTGGTGCCACAAGGCTGCGGTTTAATCAGTCACAAAGAACGATCAGACAACCGGCATCTGAGCGGCCATCGTTTTGAGATCTTTATCAACGAAGAACAAACCGTTGCCGGTGTTGCTGACCAGGCCAAGTTTATCAAGCACAGATTTGAACAACGTCTCTTCTTCATGCTGCTCTGCCACATACCACTGCAGGAAGTTGAAGGAAGAGTAATCTTTCAGCGTCATAGCCAGATCAGCCAGTTCGTTAATCTTGTTGGTGATGTGCTGTTCATGTTCATAAGTTTGCTGGAATACGTCAGACAGAGATTCGAACTCAACAGGCGGTGCTGCAATCGCGCCCAGCAGGGGCAGTGCACCGGTATCGCTGACATATTTGAACAGGCGTTGCATGTGGCCCATCTCTTCCTGAGAGTGTTTCATCAGGAACGCAGCCGCCCCTTCGAAACCCTTATCGCTGCACCATGCGCTCATTTGCAGATATAAGTTGGCAGAATAGAACTCAAGATTCAGCTGTTCGTTGAGCTGATCGATCATTTCTTTTTTTAGCATGATGACTCCAGGGAATTGGCATGAAAGCAGGATGAATTCATTATTTCCCTGCATTATGCCGATCATCAAACAAAATAAAAACAGCTGCGTCACATATATACTCCATTAAATAACATTAATTTATAACTAATTGTTTTTATTAAAAATAAATTACAACCTCTAATCTTATTGAGAATTATTCACAGACAATTAGATATTTAAGAGAATCATTCTTATTCTTTATGTTATTTATTCTGGCCATTCTTTAAATAACTCGATAATTATTTAACTGGAATACTTCTCATTACCAAAATAAATCATTTATCATTCTCTTATATTTGCAGTGGGAAAAGTGAGCAAGTCTTACCGCGCCACTACGGCACAAAGTCTGATATCAGCATTCACCCTGCCCTGCAGGTCGGGTACAATGCATCAGGAATAAAAGCTTCGGGAAAATAGAATGAGCAGCAATCTGGCAGAACTGACCAAAGAAGAGATGGATAAGATTAACGTCGATCTGGCGGCATCCGCCGTGGCGTTTAAAGAGCGCTATAACATGCCCGTAGTGGCTGAGATGGTCGAACGTGAACAGCGTGAGCCTCTGCGTGCCTTTTTTCGCGAACGTGTGGCGCATTACCGCGCCCTGTCTCACCAATTTTCCAGGCTGCCGTACGAACCCAAACAAAAATAGTCTGGGATTCGCCGGCAGAAAAAACAGGGGTTAATTAGCTGCGCGCAAACCGCTGATTAGCACGGATGAGTTGATCGAGGATCCCCGGCTCATCGAACGAATGTCCTGCCCCTTCAATAATATGCAGTTCGGCTTCAGGCCAGGCCTGCGAAAGATCCCAGGCATTTTGCACCTGACAGGCCATATCGTAACGCCCATGGATAATCACGGCCGGAATATGCCGGATCCGCGTAACGTTTTGCAGCAACTGGTCGTCGCTGTCCATAAAGCCCATGTGTGTGAAGTAATGATTTTCGATGCGCGCGAATGCCAGTGCGAAGTCGTCCTCGCCAAATGACGCGGCGTCCTCGGTCGGTAAGAGGGTAACCGTCTCCCCTTCCCACAGGCTCCAGATCTTTGCTGCCTGCAACTGAACGGCGCGGTCCGGTGATGTGAGGCGTTTACGGTAGGCGGCCACGACATCCTTACGCTCTTCTTCAGAAAGAATAGACATCATGCGTTGCCATTTCTCTGGGAAGAAACGCGATGTGCCTTCCTGATAATACCAGTCAAGCTCCTGCTTTCTGAGCGTGAAGATGCCACGCAACACCATTTCGCTGACGTACTCAGGATGCGCCTGCGCATAGGCCAGAGCCAAGGTTGCGCCCCATGAACCGCCAAATACCAGCCACTTCTCCACGCCCACCATCTTGCGCAGCCGTTCGATATCATCAACCAGATGCCAGGTGGTGTTGTTCTCCAGGCTAGCGTGAGGTTTAGAACGTCCGCAGCCGCGCTGGTCAAATAACATGACGTCATAGTCATTGGGGTCAAACAACTGACGGTGAACCGCTGAACAGCCCCCGCCCGGCCCGCCATGAATAAAGACTGCCGGTTTTCCCTGCGGATTTCCGCTGCGTTCCCAATAAATTTGATGTCCGTCGCCGGTATCCAATATCCCGCTGGCGTAAGCCTCTCTTGGCGGATACAACCCTTTAAATTTCGACATCGCGTTTCCTGTTTTTATTTTCCAGAGTATCGACTCGCTCGTTCGCTTTAGTCATAACAGCGCATAGCGCGGGGCCGGTCAATCAACAACATGTTGTTAACAATAAAAAAAGGCATTTTTACGATCGGTCGCGCAGTATTTATGCAACCCTGCGAAAAAAGACACATCAATCGTTGAAAAAATCATCATCAAAAGGCAAGTACAACAATAACTCGTGCAGAAACAGATTCTTGCCCAAAACTTATCTGGCATCTCTTGCATGTTTATGGAAATTAGCAGTAAATAGGTGAGCAACCCAATCCACTGGCTTTAGAGAGGCAATTATGAGTAAAGGAATGGATAGCAAAAAGAATGCGAAGAAGAAGCCGCTGAAAACTCCAGCCGAGAAAAAAGCGGATAAGAAAGCCAAAAAGGCATCCGCGTAACGTCTGGTCTGTAGACTTAGCGCTCCGTATTGAGACAAACCCGCTTATGGCGGGTTTTTTTGTTCTGTTTCGCTCCTGCACACTGAGGAAAAAGCCATGAATGACATGATTATTGCGGCCGCTCAATTACGCTGTGCCGCCGGTGATATCGACGTCAATATTCAGCGCCACCTGCAAACAGCAGAACAGGCCGCCGCGCATAACGTTGATTTTCTGCTCTTTCCTGAACTCTCGCTTACCGGTTATGAACCGGATCTGGCCGGGCAGCTCGCGATCACACTACAGGATCCCCGCTTGGCCGAACTTCGTGAGAGTGCGATAAAACACCAAATGACGTTGGTCTGCGGCGCACCGCTGCGCTCCAGCGATGCAGATGCCTTGTATATCGGCGCGATTGTCTTTGCGCCCGACGGCACACTGTATTCGTATACCAAACAGCATTTGCACGGACCCGAAGCCGCTATCTTCACCGCCGGTCAGGGTGGACCGCTTATACAGGTGCAGCAGCATCAGATTGGTCTGGCAATTTGCGCCGATATTCTTTCAGAGACCCATCCGCAACACGCAGCAGACTGTGGTGCGACAGTCTATGCCGCGGGTGTGCTTATCTCGAAAAAAAGCTATCCGCTGGAAAGTGGCATGCTGCAACGTTATGCTGAAAAACACCGCATGGTCGTTATTTTGTCCAATCACTGTGCCCCTACCGGTGGATGGGAACCTGCGGGTAAGAGCGCTATCTGGGATGAGTCCGGACGCCTGATTGTTACCGCATCGGCAGGCGACGATGCTCTGGCTATCGCTAACAAAAGTGATGCAGGCTGGCTGGGAGAAATACGGCCACTGACGCTGACGGCATGATTCCAGTACAACGAGGAGATTTAAGGTATGACGTTCCGGGTTATTGATACGGAAACCTGCGGCCTGGATGGCGGCATTGTTGAAATTGCGACGGTAGATGTGATTGACGGCCAGATTGTCCAGCCGATGAGCGACCTCATCAGCCCTGACCGCCCGATAAGCACTGAGGCGATGGCGATCCATCACATCACAGAAGAGATGGTGGAGGGCAAGCCGCGTATTGCAGCCGCCATCGGTAAATACCACGGCAGCCCCTATTACGTGGCACACAATGCGGCGTTTGATCGCGGTGTGCTGCCCGAAATGCATGGTGAATGGATTTGTACCTTGAAACTGGCGCGGGCGCTCTATCCGAATATTCGCTACAGCAATCAGTATCTGCGCTACGCGTTAAAACTTGATGTCACCGTGCCCGACGGCCTGTATCCCCATCGGGCCCTGTATGACTGCTATGTCACCGCAGCTCTGCTGCAACGAATCATCAAGGATTCCGGTTGGTCAGCGGAGAAAATGGTGGAAATCAGTAACAGTCCGGCATTATTACGCACGCTGAAGTTCGGTAAATATCGCGGTCAGAAGATTGAAGATATTGCCCAGCAAGATCCGGAATATCTGCAATGGATGCTGAAGTCGATTAAAGATCTCAGTGGCGATATGCGATATAGCCTCGAGTATTTCCTCGAAAAGTGACCGTTAAAAAAACTTAGCCAGAAAAAAAGCGGCGTTTCCGTCATGGAAAACACCGCCTGCTTGTATCACACGATTAGCCTTTTTCGGCTAACGACAGCACAAATGCATATTCCAGCGCGATATCTTCGTAAGCCTTGAAGCGGCCAGACTTCCCGCCATGTCCCGAATCCATATCGGTGTACATCAATAACTGATTATCATCGGTTTTAACATCGCGCAGTTTCGCCACCCATTTGGCCGGTTCCCAGTACTGCACCTGTGAATCATGCAGGCCAGTGGTCACCAGCATGTGCGGATAATCCTGCGCTTTCACCTGGTCATACGGGCTGTATTGCAAAATATAGTCGTAGAAGGTTTTATCGTTCGGATTACCCCATTCGTCATATTCACCCGTCGTCAGTGGAATCGACTCATCGAGCATAGTAGTCACCACATCGACAAAGGGTACCTGCGCGACAATACCGCGATAGAGCTCTGGCGCCTGATTGATCACCGCGCCCATCAGCAGGCCACCCGCACTTCCACCCATAGCGAACACTTTTTCAGCATCGCCATAACCTTGTGTGACTAACGCTTTGGTTACGTCGATAAAGTCATGGAAGGTGTTCATCTTGTTGAGTAGTTTGCCGTCGTCATACCACTGTTGACCGAGCTCCGCCCCGCCCCGGATATGCGCCAGCGCAAAGACAAATCCGCGGTCCAGCAGACTCAGACGACTGCCGCTGAAAGCGGGATCCATGCTGCTGCCATAAGAACCGTAGCCATAAACTAACAGCGGATTACTGTTGGCCTTAAAAAGGTCGCGACGGTAAACCAGCGAAACGGGTACTTTCACGCCATCACGCGCGTTCACCCACACACGTTCGCTGCGGTAATTCGCCGCATCAAAACTTTTCACTTCCTGTTGTTTGAGCAGCGTGCGCTCACCGGTGTCCAGATTCAGTTCGAACAAAGAGCTCGGCGTGGTCATGGAGGAGTAACCGTAGCGCAACAGCGCGGTGTCAGGTTCTGGGTTGTACGCCAGCCAGGTGACATACGTCGGGTCATCAAAGGCCAGGGATTTCTCCTCACCGCTATGCCAGTGAATTTGCCGCAAGTGAGTCAGCCCCTCCTCACGCTCCTCCACCACCAGCCAGTCGCGGAACAGGCTGAAGCCTTCGAGCATCACCGTTTCACGTGGAGCAATCAACGTCTGCCATTGTGCTTCTACGTTATCAGCACTTTTATAGAGGCCGAAATTCTTACCGTCTTTGCTGCTGCTGATATCCCGGTTGGAACGGATATAAAAGTGCCCCTGATAATGGTCCAGCCCGTATTCGTGATCTTTACGGCGGGTCAGAAACATCTGCGGTTTGGCCTGCGGATCACTGGCATCCAGCAATAGCACTTCTGACGTCGTGGTGCTGTCGAGATGGATCAAGATGTACTTTTCAGAGGTGGTTTTATCCAGACCAACGTAGAAAGTGTCATCTTTCTCTTCATACACCAACTGATCAGTTTTCGGATCGGTCCCGACGGTATGACGGTAAACCTGATACGGCAACAGCGTTTTTTTGTGTTTGCGCACGTAGTAAAGCGTTTGCGAATCATTGGCCCATTCGCTGCCACCGGAAGTGTTTTTCAGCACATCCTCAGCCCAGCTGTTATCGGTCAGATTTTTGATACGAATGTCGTACTGGCGGCGGGAGAGAAAATCTTCTGACACGGCCATGCGCTGATTATCCGGGCTGATGTCCAGCCCGCCGAGCGTGTAAAACTCACTGTCTTTGGCACGCTCGTTGCCGTCAATCAGGGTTTGCCATGCTTCATTTTCAGCTGCAGGCTGGCGCAGATAGATCGCGTATTCATTGCCCGGCTCATAGCGGGTCTGGTAGCGGAAACCGTGTTTTACATAAGGCACGGAGTGATCCTGCTGGGCGATGCGCGCGACCATCTCTTCATACAACGTTTCGCGCAGTGCCTGATGCGGCTGTAACGCCTGTTCGGTCCAGGCATTTTCGGCGGTCAGATAGTTCAGCACATCCGCGTCGGTGCGGTCATCGTCACGCAGCCAGTAATAGTCATCGATGCGGGTTTCGCCATGAATGCTCAGCGTTTTTGGGCGTTTTTCAGCCTTCGGAGGTATCATCATCTCGCCTTCTCTCAATGTTCATGATAGTGCTGTCAGAGTGACAGGTTTATACAGGGAAACCAAGCGGTAAGGGGTTTTCAGAGGGGATCACAGGGCATGAAAAAGCGCCGACAGGCTGAGCCATGACGACGCTTCGATTGACTGCCGAACAGATTACTGCGGATTGCCGTAGGTAATTTCGCCAAGCTGACAATTGAGCGTAACCGGGTAGGTTTTGTCAGTACGGTCACCGCGCACCTTCACCGGAATATTCCACTTCGCATTATCGCCGGTAATGCTGTCCGATGCGATCCAGACGACCGGCGTTGAGGTGCCAAGCAGCTTTTTATCAGCATCCCAGCGGGTAATGCGGTTTTGCAGGAAATCACGCTTTACTAATGCTGCGATTTCATCTTTGCTGGCATTACCACAAGGCGAGACAGTCGCGGTACGGTTTTCGGGTTCCGCCGCCTGGGCGACGTGTGCCATACCGCTCAGTCCCGCCACTGCCACTAATGCGCCAATCATTATTTTTTTCATGTACCGCCTCCTGTTCGCGTTTGTCTGTCCTTGTGACCCTGTACGAATGAATATCCTTACTCCGCATGAGGTCATCGTTAACAAGAACATAATAATCCCAGACAAGGGAATAACACAACGTTAACATGAAGGCAGTACATACTGCTGATATCTAAATAAGTGGCGTCGCCTAGAGGCGCCTACTTTTGATACATCATGTATGACGGGTACCTCAACGTAAAATAATCGCCTTACAATTCTTGCCCTTAATCTTCCCTTCCTGCAAACGCTGCAACGCTTTTTTGGCACTTTTCTGGCGGATGGCAACGTAGGCATGAATCGGGAACATGTCGATTTTCCCGACTTCGGCCGCCGTCAGTCCCGCTTCACCGGTCAGCGCGCCCAGAATATCGCCCGGACGGATTTTAGCTTTTCGGCCACCGTCAATGCACAACGTCGCCATTTCCGGGTCCAGCGCTACCGGTGCTGCGGAAAGTACCTGCGCTGCTGGCTGCCAAACCACGGTCTGATGGGTGTAATCTTCCAGTGCGTGAACGCGCACCATTTCTTGCGGGGTAACCAAACTGACGGCCAGACCGCTGGTACCCGCTCGGCCGGTACGGCCCACTCGGTGAACGTGAACTTCCGGGTCAAACGAAAGCTCGTAGTTAATCACCAGCCCCAGCTGTTTAATGTCCAGACCGCGCGCCGCAACGTCAGTCGCGACCAGCACGCGGCAGCTGCCGTTGGAGAAACGCACCAGCACGCGATCGCGGTCACGCTGTTCGAGGTCGCCGTTCAGGGCCAGCGCACTGATGCCTTTCCCTTCCAGCGCTTCATACACTTCCTGGCAGTCACGCTTGGTATTACAGAATACTACGCAGGAGGCTGGCTGATGCTGATAAAGCACTGCCGTTAACAAGGTCAGGCGCTGATGACGGTCAGTTTCGATAAACACCTGCTTGATATCAGCAATGTCATCGTCGCCTTCAATTTCCACGTTCAGCGGCTGGCGCTGGAATTTGTTACTGATGCGTTCAATACCGCTCGGATACGTTGCAGAGAACAGCAATGTCTGGCGGTCCTGCGGCGCGTAGCTGACGACATCTTCAATATCTTCACTGAAGCCCATGTCCAGCATGCGGTCCGCTTCATCCAGCACCAGTACTTTCAACTGGTCGAGCTTGAGCGTGCCTTTACGCAGGTGCTCCTGAATACGGCCCGGCGTGCCGACAATGATATGCGCAGGGTGCACCAGCGACTCGAGCTGTGGCCCGATAGCCTGACCACCGCATAAAGTGAGGATCTTGATGTTCTGGGTGAAGCGCGCCAGACGGCGCAGCTCTTTGCTGACCTGATCGGCCAGTTCGCGCGTCGGGCAGAGAACCAGCGCTTGGGTGACAAACTGGCTGACGGTGATTTTATCCAGCAGGCCGATACCAAAGGCAGCGGTTTTACCACTGCCCGTTTTGGCTTTCGCGCGGACGTCCTGCCCTTGCAGAATGGCTGGCAACGACGCGGCCTGAATCGGCGTCATTTCGGCATAACCCAGTTCGGTCAGGTTAGAAAGTTGCTCAGCGGGCAAAGTCAGGACGGAAAATGAATGCGTGCTCAAGGCGATAACTCTTTATGTGAGGCAGAAAATTCGGGGCAGCGGCAGAAAATATGACGCCATGGTTTGACATAAATGATAACAGAGACGCGGCTTCACTGCCTTATTCACTGGATGCCGTGGGTAAAAAACCCGTAAAAATCGTTGGCCGCACAACGAAACGCCTGCCGCGCAATCGTTTTCGTGGCTGTTTTTTTCGGATATACTGCGGCCGACCGGTTCAGGCCAGCGGCAATTATTCGTCCTGCAACGCGGCGTCAGCACACATTCTCAACCACCACAGATCTGGGTACGAAGCTATGTTAACCATCGGTACTGCACTGCGCTCTGGCGCGACTCGCGTGATGTTATTGGGTTCCGGCGAACTGGGCAAAGAAGTGGCCATTGAGTGCCAGCGTCTTGGTCTGGAAGTGATCGCCGTTGACCGTTATGCCGATGCGCCGGCGATGCAAGTCGCTCACCGCAGCCATGTGATCAATATGCTCGACGGCGACGCATTGAAGCAGGTTATCGAGAGCGAGCACCCCGATTTTATCGTTCCTGAAATCGAAGCCATCGCCACCAGCATGTTGGTGGAGCTGGAGCAACAGGGCCACAACGTGGTGCCTTGTGCACAAGCGACCCGCCTGACAATGAACCGCGAAGGCATCCGCCGTCTGGCGGCTGAAACGCTGCACCTGCCCACGTCAACTTACCAATTTGCTGATGACGAAGCGTCATTCCGTGCTGCTGTCGCTGAGATTGGGTATCCGTGCATCATCAAACCCGTCATGAGTTCATCGGGTAAGGGCCAGAGTCTGATCCGCAGTGCTGAAACCCTGCAACAGGCGTGGGACTACGCTCAGCAAGGTGGCCGTGCGGGTAGCGGACGAGTGATTATTGAAGGTCTGGTGAAATTTGATTTTGAAATCACCCTGCTGACTATCAGCGCCGTGGACGGTATTCATTTCTGTGCGCCGATCGGTCATCGTCAGGAAGATGGCGACTACCGTGAGTCATGGCAGCCACAGCAGATGAGCGAACTGGCACTGCAACGTGCCAAAGACATCGCGGAAAGCGTCGTTAAAGCGCTGGGTGGCAAAGGGCTGTTTGGCGTAGAGCTGTTTATCTGCGGCGATGACGTAGTATTCAGCGAAGTGTCACCGCGTCCGCACGACACCGGCATGGTGACACTGATTTCTCAGGATCTTTCAGAGTTCGCCCTGCACGTGCGCGCATTCCTCGGCCTGCCCGTCGGGCAAATCCGTCAGTTTGGTCCGTCGGCCTCCGCAGTGATCCTGCCAGAACTGAGCAGCAACAACGTCACGTTCAGCGGGCTGGAGCAGGCGCTGGTCGGTTCAAATCAGGTGCGTTTGTTTGGTAAGCCCGAAATTCAGGGCAAACGCCGTCTGGGCGTGGCGTTGTCTATGGGTGACAGCGTTGAGCAGGCGGTAGAAACGGCGAAACAGGCCGCCGCGGCGGTCGTTGTAAAAGGCTGACCCCTGTCCCGCACTCCTTGAAACGTTGTAAAAAACCGGGCCTGCAAAGGACCCGGTTTTTTATTGCTGTTTTAATGGGGGAACGGGCGTTTATTCGTCTTCGTCGTCAAAAATAACGGTGACGCGATCGCCTTTATGCCTGGCGCGAATTTCCTCTGCTACCGTGGCAATGGCTTCGCCACTGCTCATTCCGCCGGCCATCATATCGCGGATACGGTCGGCGGCCTGTTCCTGTTCGCTGTGTGAAAGTGAAGGCATACCTGTAAGCATGGGAGTGTCCTGTTTCTGGGTTATGGCTTGAAATCGGTTGGAAGCCGCGCGGATTATGCGCAACTTCCATGATTGACCCGACAGTATACGCCTTCTTCTTCCGCTGGCCTATGGTGGAGAAATTTATGCTAGGATCACAATCTGTCCCGACATCCGCCAGAACCGTGAAATCGTCCATGCAACCTGCTCAGTCCGTCACATTTTATCCGCTGGAATATCAGCCTGATGCCCTGCTCACGCGGTTTGCTCCGCTCTCTTCCCTGCCGTGGGCCATGCTGCTGCATTCCGGTTCGGCAGAGCATGTGCATAACCGCTTCGATATTCTGGTCGCCGACCCTTTGATCACATTGACGACGCGGGGCGTACAGACGGAAATTGCCACGCTAAACAGTAACGGATTGAGTGATGCTGACCCGTTTGCCCTGATAGAGCAGCAATTAGCGCAGTCCGGGCTCCGGGCTGAGCCGCATCCGGATTTGCCCTTTTTGGGTGGTGCGTTGGGTCTGTTTGGTTATGATCTTGGCCGCCGCATCGAAACGCTGCCCGACACGGCCCGGCGCGATATCGATATGCCGGACATGGCGGTGGGCATTTACGACTGGGCGCTGATTGCCGATCACCATTTACAGCGACTGACGCTGGTGTGTCATGGGGATGTGCAAACGCGTCTGGCGTGGCTGGAACAGCACGATTCACCCGCGCAATTCAAGCCTTTCAAGCTGCACGGCGACTGGCAGGCCAACATGAGCCGCGAAGAGTACGGTGAAAAATTCCGCCAGATTCAGGACTATCTGCACAGCGGCGACTGCTACCAGATCAATCTGGCCCAGCGTTTCAGCACCCGTTATTGCGGCGATGAGTGGCAGGCGTTCCTGACGTTAAACGCCGCCAACCGCGCACCCTTCTCGGCATTTATCCGTTTGCCGGAAAACGCTGTCCTCAGCCTTTCGCCTGAACGCTTCTTGTGGCTGGAAAACCAGCGCGTGCAAACCCGCCCGATTAAAGGCACGTTGCCCCGTCTGGCGGATAAACAGGCCGACGCAGAGCAGGCACTGCGGCTCGCCGCCTCGGAAAAAGATCGCGCTGAGAACCTGATGATTGTCGATTTGCTGCGTAATGATATCGGCCGTGTCGCGGTGCCGGGCAGCGTGCGCGTGCCGGAACTGTTTGTAGTCGAACCTTTTCCGGCGGTACACCATCTGGTCAGTACGATCACGGCTCAATTGCCGCCAGCGTGTCACGCCAGCCAGTTGCTGCGCGCCTGCTTCCCGGGTGGTTCGATCACCGGTGCGCCGAAAGTGCGCGCCATGCAGATTATCGAACAGCTTGAGCCGCACCGCCGTAACGCTTACTGCGGCAGTATTGCCTACATCAGCTGCTGCGGTACGATGGACAGTAATATCACGATCCGCACCCTGCTGACCGATGGAGAAAATATTTATTGCTGGGCAGGCGGTGGCATCGTCGCGGACAGTCAGGAGCAGGCCGAATACAAGGAAACCTTCGATAAAGTCGCCCGCATTCTTCCACAGTTAGAGGGGCCACCGTTGGGAGAACCGCAGCCTTGATCCGTTCTGACGCTTTGCAGGACTCTTCCCGCTATTCACCGGCCGTGCTGGAGTTCATCCGTCGTTTTCAGCTGCAGTTGCCCGCGTCACCCGCGCCTGCGGTACGCGGACACCGCCACGCTGCGGTACTGATTCCGATCATCTGCCGTGCGCAGCCGACACTGCTGCTCACCCGGCGTTCAGACTTTCTGCGAAAACATGCCGGACAAGTGGCCTTCCCGGGCGGGGCCGCCGATGCATCGGATACGTCACTGATTTTTACCGCACTGCGGGAAGCTCATGAAGAAGTGGCGATCCCCCCGGCTGACGTTACCGTGCTAGGTACGCTGGCCCCGCTCGACAGCAGCAGCGGATTTCGGGTCACGCCGGTGGTGGGGTTATTGCCAGTGGATGTGCCGCTACACCCTTGCGAAGACGAAGTGGCAGAGCTATTCGAGATTCCGCTCGAGGAGGCGTTTGATCTCGCCCGCTATCATCCGCTCGATATACATCGCCGGGGAACACATCACCGTGTTTATCTCTCCTGGTACCAGCAGCAATTTGTCTGGGGGCTGACCGCCGCCATTATCCGGCGTCTGGCTGAGCAGATCCGCGCCTGAAGGCCGCCCCCTGCAACCAAAAAATTACAAGTGCGTCACATTTTTGCATCAAATTAATTTATTTCATGCGAAAAAAGCAACTTTCCGTCACAAGCCCTTTTAGACTGTGTGTTAAGTCATGCATAAAACTGCGATAATCCACTATCAATTAAGTGTTACACAGTAAATCTATCCGGGGATGATGCTCATTTCAGTGCCATCTCCCAAAACAGGAGTATTCGACGTGAT
Source organism: uncultured Enterobacterales bacterium (assembly GCA_963519305.1). GTDB lineage: Bacteria > Pseudomonadota > Gammaproteobacteria > Enterobacterales > Enterobacteriaceae > Ewingella. Next base: position 117,174 of record CAUQMS010000009.1, on the reverse strand, counting down.
TAGCGTTTTCGACATGTTCAAGGTCGGGATTGGCCCTTCCAGTTCCCATACTTTGGGCCCCATGAAAGCCGGTAAACAGTTCGCTGATGACCTGCTTGAAAAGGGCATGCTGCCTGACGTGACGCGTGTCGCTGTGGATGTCTACGGTTCACTCTCACTGACCGGTAAAGGGCACCACACCGATATCGCCATTATTCTCGGTCTGGCGGGTAATAAACCCGACACTGTGGACATTGACGGCATTCCGCACTTTATCCGTGATGTTGAGCAGCGCGAGCGCCTGCCGTTAGGTGAAACCCATCACGAAGTCGATTTCCCGCGTGATACCGGCATGGTGTTCCGTGGCGAGAATTTGCCTAAGCATGAAAATGCGATGCAAATCCACGCCTTTGCTGGCGACAAACTGCTGTACAGCAAAACCTATTATTCTGTTGGCGGCGGTTTTATCGTCGACGATGAGCATTTCGGCCAACCGGTTCTCGATGAAGTGAGCGTGCCTTACGCCTTTAATTCGGCCAGTGAAATGCTGGCAAAATGCAAAGAGACCGGGCTGTCGCTGTCCGGGTTGATGATGCAGAACGAACTGGCGCAGCACAGCAAGCAGGAGATCGAACAGTATTTCGAAACCATCTGGCACACCATGCAGGCCTGTATCGACCGCGGTCTGAACACCGAAGGCGTGTTGCCGGGTCCGCTGCGCGTGCCACGCCGTGCTTCAGCGCTGCGCCGTATGCTGGTCTCTAATGACAAACTCTCCAATGACCCGATGAACGTCATTGATTGGGTCAATATGTTCGCGCTGGCGGTGAATGAAGAAAACGCCGCCGGTGGACGGGTGGTGACTGCGCCAACCAACGGCGCCTGCGGGATTGTACCGGCCGTGCTGGCCTATTATGACCAATTTATTGAGTCGGTCAGCCCGGATATCTATCTGCGCTATTTCCTCACCTCCGGGGCCATCGGCATTCTGTATAAAATGAATGCATCAATTTCCGGGGCTGAAGTGGGTTGTCAGGGTGAAGTGGGTGTCGCCTGTTCAATGGCGGCAGCAGGACTTGCGGAGTTACTGGGCGGAAGCCCGGTACAGGTGTGTATTGCCGCTGAAATTGGCATGGAGCATAATCTGGGGCTGACGTGCGATCCGGTTGCCGGTCAGGTGCAGGTTCCCTGCATTGAGCGTAACGCCATTGCTTCGGTCAAAGCCATCAACTCGGCACGTATGGCGCTGCGCCGTACCAGTGAACCGCGGGTGTCGCTGGATAAGGTTATCGAGACAATGTACGAAACCGGCAAGGACATGAACGCCAAATACCGTGAAACCTCGCGGGGTGGACTGGCTATTAAAGTACAATGTGACTAATCAGTCGCGCCTGTAGTCTGCCAGCAGCATCCCTTTTCTTTGGTGAAAACCGGGATGCTGCCGCAGGAAATGTTTTACACAGCCGCACACATGGTAAAATCGGCTCTATTAACAAAAACCCTCTGTATTATCTGGAAAACTCTTTCCCGGCTCTTGCTTTCGACCTCCGTGCTGCGGCATTCTGAATCCTTTGCGAAACACAGATTGCTCAACTTTTCTGGTTACGAAAATCCAATCAAACCAATAAGCCGCTATAACCAGTGAAGGCATAAATAAGGGTAACAATAAGTGACAACGTCACCTTTGCGAAAAACATCGAAAAATAAGGATTAGCACGATGCCTTTCAACCAGATTGCGCTTGCGAAATATCGCTACTATCGTCTGGCTCTGGCTGCAGCGATGGGACTGCTGACGCTTTTCCTGACGCTGAGCATCCGCATTTATGAACAGACACGGGTGATCAGTCAGGACCAGCAGCGCGTTGCCCGCCACACGATTTCAAAACTGGAAACCTTGTTACAACCCGCCAATTCCGTCTCCTTCGACAAACTCATTCAGTCCAGCCCAAATTGTTCCTCCCAGCAACCAGTGTTGCAGCAAGTGGTAGCGCGTTTACAGACGCTGCGGGCCATTGCGCTGGTCCGTGATGGCAAAATTCTCTGTTCCAGTCTGGCTGGCGCAGTGAACTACGATTTTAATCAGTTGTTACCACAACTGGCACGCGGCGCCAGCCATCTCCAGCTGCGTGCTTCGATGATGACGCCTGATGCTATCCCGACACTGGTGTTATGGCATCCTGAAGGCAGCGATAACCGCAACGGACTGTTGTTCGTCTATAATATCGGCGTGCTGGCGAATTTCCTGCTTGAGCCCCAGCCACCTTATGCCAGCAGTATTGTGCTTAACGTCTTGAATCACAGTCTTGAATACGATAAAAATCAGATTATCCCCCGCGACACGCTGGAGCAAACGCCGATACTTTCCGCCCGTTCCGGCAGCTACGACTTCTCTGTTTCTATTTATGGTGATGATGCGGCCACGCTGGCCTGGAGTGAACTGCCGACGCATCTGCCGCTCTCACTGCTGATAAGCCTGCTGACGTCGATTGCCATTTACCTGCTTTCCGGCAGCCGCATCAGCCTTGCCTACCCGATCAGTCACGCCATTTCTCACCGCGAATTTCAAGTCTACTGTCAGCCCATCATCAATAGCACTGACGGCCGGTGTGTTGGCGTTGAAACCCTGATGCGCTGGAAGAACCGTCGTCAGGAGTGGGTGTCCCCCGATGTATTTATTCCGCTGGCTGAACAGCACGACCTGATCATTTCGCTGACCCGCTATCTGCTCAAACAGGTGAGTGAAAATCTTGCGCTGTTCCCTGCCCGTCCCGATTTTTATATCAGTATTAACGTCGCCGCTCAGCACTTTAATGACATGGTGATCGTCGATGATATCCGTCAGTTATGGTTATCCGCAGATCCTGAGTTGTCACTGATGCTGGAACTGACCGAGCGGACCCGTTTGCAAGAGCTCAGCACCGAGCAGATCAGCGCACTCAAGGAGATGGGCGTGATGCTGGCCATTGACGATTTCGGCACCGGGCACAGCTCACTGAGTTACCTGAAGACCCTCAATCCTGATGTGCTGAAAATTGACCGTGCCTTTACCGCCTCCATCGGCACCGATGCCATCAATGCCACCGTTACCGATACGATTATTACCCTCGCGCAGCGGCTGAATCTGAAACTGATTGCCGAGGGAGTGGAAACCCGCGAACAGGCCGATTATCTGCGCATGCGGGAAGTCGATTCATTGCAGGGCTACTATTTCGCCCGACCGATGCCCATCGACATTTTCCCGTTATGGCTGGAGCACTATGAAAAAGCTGATCTTGCGGTCTCTTCTGCTGTGATGTGAGTGGACTAAAAGGCATAAAAAAACGGCGACCGAAGTCACCGTTGGTATTCATGCAGAGTGCGTAATAACGGAATTATTCGTCTTCGCGCCACTCATCCATCTTGGCTTTGGTAATACGTACCCGGTCAATACGATACTCCGAGACGTCGAGGATCTCGAAGGTCAGCGGCGGCACGCTGATGATTTCACCGGCCTGCGGCATCTGCCCCGACTGAGAGAGCAGGAAACCGGCCAGAGATGCATAATCCGCCGTCGGGCTAACCAGGTCGGTGGTATCAAGCACCTGTTGCAGCAAGTGCAGATCGGTCCCGCCCTTGGCAACCCAACCATCACCGTCAACGATCACATCAGGCGTTTCGTCTTCATCCGGGAACTCCCCGGCAATCGCCTCAAGGACATCAAGCGGTGTGACCAGCCCCTGAATGACACCAAATTCATTGCCCACCACCACCAGACGCCCTTTCGCCCTGCGCAATACGGCCAGCAGGTTGATGACATCCATGGTTTCCGGCACGACAATCGGCGGCGTTTTTTCTGCGAAAGCCACGATGTTTTCACCGTTTTCCAGCGCCACCAGCAGGTCTTTAGCACGCACGACACCAATCACATCATCAAGCGAGTGACGGCAAATCGGGAACAGACTGTGCGGGGTGTCCAGAAGCTGCATGCGGATCTCCGCCGGGGAACGTTCACAGTCAACCCAGGAGATCTCCGTGCGCGGCGTCATGATACTGCGCAGCGAACGCGAGGCCAGCGTGAGAACACCGCTTATCATATGGCGCTCTTCTTCGGCGAAAGTCTCTTTACCCGGCTGCTTCTGCTCCTGCTCGTCATCTTCATCCTGATGCTGGCGCTTACCCCCCATCAGCCGTTGAATCGCCTCCGCGGTACGTTCACGCATAGGCCGGTTCGACTGGCTTTTAAGGAAGTTCCTGCGGGCAATCTGGTTAAACAATTCAATCAGAATGGAGAAGCCGATCGCTGCGTACAGATAACCTTTCGGAATATGGAAGCCAAAACCTTCGGCAATCAGACTCAGGCCGATCATCAGCAGGAAGCTTAAACAGAGCACGACCACGGTAGGATGGTTGTTCACAAAGCGCGTCAGCGATTTGGAAGCCAGTAGCATCACGCCCATGGCGATCACCACGGCGGTCATCATCACAGCCAGATTGTTCACCATACCGACGGCAGTGATCACGGCATCGAGCGAGAACACGGCGTCGAGCACCACGATTTGTGCCACCACCGACCAGAAGCTGGCGTAGCCACGGTTATTGTTGCCATGACTTTCATGCCCCTCCAGCCGCTCATGCAGCTCAGTCGTGGCTTTGAACAGCAGGAATAATCCGCCAAACAGCAAAATTAAATCGCGCCCGGAGAAACTGAACTGCGCGATGCTAAACAGCGGCGCCGTGAGTTCGACCATCCATGAAATCAGCGATAGCAAGCCAAGACGCATGATAAGCGCCAGCGACAATCCGATAATGCGGGCTTTATCACGCTGTTTTGGCGGAAGTTTATCCGCAAGGATGGCAATGAACACCAGGTTGTCGATGCCCAGAACAATTTCCAGTACGACTAATGTCAGCAAACCGACCCAAATCGAAGGGTCCATTAAAAATTCCATATCAGGTCCCGTTGTGAGTAGTTGGAGAAATAAGACGCAATACGTTCCCGCCAGACAATGTCTGTGGGTAGTGATCAGTGGGGATCAGTGGAAACGCTTTCAATGCGACGATAACCCGACCTGATAAGGTGAAGTTGCCGGAAAAAAGAGGTGATGAGATAGAGGATAAGTGACGTCGGTGACAGTCCATAGGGAGGGCTGAGGCCCGATACTCCTGTTCCATTATTGGGAAACCAACTCTATCAGGAATCATTAATCGGGAAAAGAACGTTTTTTTACCGGCAGCATCGTTTTGTAACACCTATGCTGTTTTTATATGCAATGTGGTAACGCATTCACTTTCGGTATTTCAATAACAGACGGAAGTCACAAAATTTATTTTTTCACACACTAAAATAAATCGGGTCGCACAACCTGTTGAGGTTATGCAGTACGGCCTTTTTATTGTTTATCAGAAAGTAACGCTATACACGCAAGGACGTTTTGAGTCTGGCACTCAAAGAACATAGCGCAGGGACAGCAAACATTCGCTGAAGGAATAAAAAGCGGCGAGTGACATCAGCACCATCACTTATGTGCATAACCCTTTCGCGGGTTAACAGAGGAGGTAGCGAGTGAGTATTGCTATTATCATCGGCACGCACGGGTCAGCAGCCGAACAGCTGCTGAAAACAGCGGAAATGATTTTAGGTGAACAGGATAACGTTGCCTTTATCGATTTCGTTCCCGGCGAAAACGCCGAAACACTGATTGAGAAATACACGGCAAAGCTGGGCGGGCTTGATACCAGCAGCGGCGTTCTTTTTCTGGTCGATACCTGGGGAGGCAGCCCGTTTAATGCCGCCAGCCGTATCGTTGTCGATAAAGAAAACTATGAAGTCGTCACCGGGGTCAACATCCCTATGCTGGCGGAAACTTTCATGGCACGTGACGACAATCCTTCCTTTGCGGAACTGGTTGCCATCGCCGTTGAAACCGGCCGTATTGGTGTCAAAGCCCTGAAAACTCCTGAACCGGCAACTGAAACTGCTGCCGCTCAACCCGCTGTTGCTGCACCTAAGGCAGCGGCACCGGCCAAACCTACTGGTCCTAACGACCACATGAAAATCGGTCTTGCCCGTATCGATGACCGCTTGATTCATGGTCAGGTTGCGACCCGCTGGACTAAAGAAACCAACGTTAACCGCATCATTGTTGTCAGCGACGAAGTTGCTGCCGACCACGTGCGTAAAACATTGTTGACTCAGGTTGCCCCTCCGGGTGTGACTGCACACGTTGTTGATGTGGCTAAAGCTATCCGCGTGTATGACAACCCAAAATATGCCGGCGACCGCGTCATGCTGCTGTTCACCAACCCAACCGACGTCCTGCGCGTTGTGGAAGGCGGCGTGAACATCACCTCGGTAAATATCGGGGGTATGGCCTTCCGTCAGGGTAAAACTCAGGTGACTAACGCCGTGTCCGTCGATAAAAAAGATATCGATGCATTCAATCAATTGAATGCAAAAGGTATTGAGCTTGAGGTGCGTAAAGTCTCTTCTGACAGCCGTGTGAAGATGATGGATCTCATTAATAAGATGAATTAATAAACTCAGCGAATTAAAGCCACGGACTCCCTCAACGTTGTCTGTTTTTGATGAGCTTATTTTACTCAGCGTTTTTTGGTCATAGGAGAAGTGCAATGGAGATCACCACACTACAGATTGTGCTGATATTTATTGTTGCATGTATTTCCGGGATGGACTCCATCCTGGATGAGTTCCAGTTCCACCGTCCGCTGGTGGCTTGTACGTTGATCGGTATTATTCTCGGCGATATGAAAACCGGGATCATTATCGGTGGTACGTTGGAAATGATTGCTCTTGGTTGGATGAACATTGGTGCCGCCGTGGCGCCCGATGCCGCCCTCGCCTCAATAATTTCAACCATTCTGGTTATTGCAGGCGGTCAGTCGGTCGGCGCGGGTATTGCCCTTGCCATCCCACTGGCAGCAGCAGGTCAGGTTCTTACCATCATCGTTCGTACTATCACCGTTGCCTTCCAGCACGCGGCTGACAGTGCCGCAGAACGCGGTAATTTAAGTACGCTCTCCTGGATCCACGTTTCGGCGCTGATCCTGCAGGCAATGCGTATCGCCATTCCTGCCGTTATCGTGGCTGTGTCTGTGGGTACCGAAGTTGTTCAGGTTATGCTCTCTTCTATCCCAGAGGTCGTCACCAATGGTCTGAACATCGCAGGCGGCATGATTGTCGTTGTCGGTTACGCGATGGTCATCAACATGATGCGCGCTGGCTATCTGATGCCGTTCTTCTACCTCGGTTTCGTTACCGCTGCTTTCACCAACTTCAACCTGGTTGCACTGGGTGTGATTGGTGTGGTGATGGCAGTGCTGTACATCCAGTTGAGTCCTAAATACAACAAGTCTGCGAATGCAGCGGGACCAGCACAGGGTGTTAACGATCTCGATAACGAATTGGATTAAGGGTGAAAGAAATGGTTGATCAAACTGCAGTTAGCCAAACCCCAGAAAAGAAACTGACGCCAGGCGATATACGTGGTGTGTTCATGCGCTCGAACCTGTTCCAGGGTTCATGGAACTTCGAACGTATGCAGGCACTGGGCTTCTGTTATTGCATGGTTCCGGCGATCCGTCGCCTCTATCCGGAAAATAATGACGCGCGTAAGGCCGCCATTAAGCGCCATCTGGAGTTCTTTAACACCCATCCTTACGTTGCAGCCCCAGTGCTCGGCGTGACGCTGGCGATGGAAGAACAACGTGCCAACGGCGCGCCAATTGACGATGCGGCCATCAACGGCCTGAAAGTCGGCCTGATGGGTCCGCTGGCCGGTGTCGGTGACCCGATCTTCTGGGGTACTGTTCGTCCGGTGTTCGCAGCTCTGGGTGCAGGTATCGCGATGAGCGGCAGCCTGCTTGGTCCGTTGCTTTTCTTCGTCCTGTTTAACCTTGTACGTCTTATGACCCGTTACTACGGCGTGTCTTACGGCTATACCAAAGGCGTCAATATCGTTAACGATATGGGTGGCGGCTTCTTGCAAAAACTGACCGAGGGGGCGTCTATTCTTGGCCTCTTTGTCATGGGGGCCTTGGTTAACAAGTGGACGCACGTCAACATTCCACTGGTGGTATCGACTATCACCGACCAGACCGGTAAAACCAATATTACGACGGTGCAGACCATTCTCGACCAGTTAATGCCGGGCCTGGTTCCGCTGTTGCTGACCTTCGGTTGTATGTGGCTGTTGCGTCGTAAAGTGAATGCGCTGTGGATCATCATTGGCTTCTTCGCCATTGGTATCTTCGGTTACTGGATTGGCCTGCTAGGTCTTTAATAGCAGACAAAACCGGGGGACACTCTCCCCCGGTTTTTTTATGCCCGCTGCTTGGGCTATCATGTTGCCCCCGCCGGTCGCACACCCGGTAAGTCCGCTGGAGAAGTTTCATGTCCGTCACTGATATCGTCCTCGCCCTTTTCTCTCTTCTGCTGCTGGCGTATGCCATCTACGATGAATTCCTGATGGGAATGAACAAAGGGGTCACCCGCCTTAAGGTGAATTTACGCCGTCGCAACAAACTGGACTGCATAATCTTCATTGGCCTGCTGGCGATTTTGCTCTACAACAACATCAATGCTCAGGGAACAGCGGTCACTAACTATTTATTAATCGCCCTGGCGCTGATCGCTTTCTATATTTCTTTTATCCGCTGGCCAAAATTGTTGTTTAAGGAAACAGGCTTTTATTATGCCAACGCCTTCATTACTTATGACCGGATCAAAGCGATGAACCTTTCAGAAGATGGCGTTTTAGTGATTGAACTGGAACAGAGGAAATTATTAATCCGCGTAAACAACATGGATGACCTCGAAAACATTTATAATTTAATGCTTGAAAATCAGTAATTTATGTTAAATATGCTATAGGCTATATTTAATAGCCTTATATTTAGTTTATATCCCTTGTCCAAAAACATATATTCGTCATTACGCCCACTCCTTGTGAGTTTATTATTTAGTCAATGTGATTAATGTGTGTACTTAATGAAAATCATTATCCTTAAAAACCCTAAACCTTATTTTATTTGTTGTTGTTCTCAATTTAAATATTATGTTAAGGTTGCGCCGTCATTTGGGGAGTAGCCGGTTTTTGCATCAATTTGCCCTGCGCAAAGTGTGTGAAAGCGCCCGTATCAACATACTCGTTTTAACAATAAAACGTGGTGCGGGCAGCCAGGAGGTTGGCGAGACCATAGACGCGTAGCTCCGTCGTAAGGTTGGGGGTGGGCTACGTGTATATGGAAATACCCGGCCGAGGTTACTCTCGTGAATTTATCCGCTACGCTTATTCTGGCTTTTGGCATGTCGATGGACGCTTTTGCTGCGTCAATTGGTAAAGGTGCCTCCCTTCATCGCCCGCGCTTTCGTGAGGCCCTGCGTACAGGTCTTATCTTTGGTGTTATCGAAGCCATTACTCCGTTGATTGGCTGGGGTATTGGTCTGGTCGCCAGCAAATACATCATGGCATGGGATCACTGGGTTGCATTCAGCCTGCTGTTTATCCTTGGCGCACGTATGATTGTCGAAGGCCTGAAAAATACACCCGAAGAAGAGGCCACCAGCCAGCGCAGTCACGGCTTCTGGATCCTGGTGGTGACCGCCGTGGGCACCAGCTTAGATGCCATGGCGATCGGCGTTGGTCTGGCCTTCCTACAAGTGAATATTCTTCATACTGCTTTAGCCATTGGCATGGCGACCATGATCATGGCGACCATCGGTATTATGCTCGGCCGGTTTATTGGCCCATTATTGGGTAAATGGGCTGAGGTGCTTGGAGGGGGGGTGCTGATTGGTATAGGCTTTAATATTCTGCTCGAACACTTAGGCTATATCGGCTGAGTGTGCAGATGTCCCGTCATCAGATTTGCGCTGATGCAATCTGATGACGAAATCGGTTTCGCAGGAAAATACGGTTTCATTTTTCAATGCTGCACCCACCTCTTCGGTGGCTCGCCACGCAAATGGCGTCATCTGCAACAGATCAAAAGCGTCAGAACCGCTGAGTACCATCGGGTACGCCAGCGTCTCAGAGCGGATCCGCTCAAACCCTGCCAGCTGTTCATCCATTTCTGCGTGTAACTGTACCTCTGAATATATACAGGCCTTAAGCTGATACAGATGCCGCGGACCGGGTGCCACTGTTAATACCATCCCACCGGGCTTAACCGCACGGTACAACTCTTCGGCCTTACAGGGCGCATAAATCCGCAGTACGGCATCGAGGGATTCGTCGGCAAACGGCAGGCGATGACTGGACGCCACGCAAAATTGCGCATTGTGATAGCGCTTAGCTGCGTTACGGATAGCCACTTTCGCCACGTCCAGTCCAAACACCGTCATCGCCCTGTTGTGCATCAGCCGCCCCGCTACGGCGGTGGTGTAATAACCTTCGCCACAGCCGATATCCAGCAATGTCTCTGCATCAGCGGGAAGGACCTCATCGAGAAGTTGCGCGATGCGATCGCGTAAAAGCTGATAATGGCCACCATCTAAAAAGTTGCGCCGTGACGCCATCATCTCAGGACTGTCGCCCGGTTGTTTCGACCGTTTATGCTGAACAGGCATCAGATTGACGTACCCTTCTTTCGCGTGATCAAATTGATGATTTTGCGGGCACCGCCACTGTTTTTCATTAAGGGTAAGTGGTTGATGGCAAAGCGGACATTGATAACTCATGAAAGATCCAAAAGAGTGGTGGTCGCTAAATAACATAATGTCGCAAGTCTAAAGAAGCCCACTGTCAGTTGCAACCGCTGGCATCGCAGTGAAAAAGCCAGCTACACTGAGCGCTTGTGGCTTTCTCTTTTGAAGTGATTTCATATGACTGATATTTCGGCCTTACTCAGCCAGATCTCCGGGATACAACACGGTTTTGGCGATAAAAGCGCCCTGCTTCCCGCCGTACTCCAGCCGTTTGAAGCGACGCGTCCTAACAAGAAACAGGTGCATGGCGTGCGCATCGTGGACGTGTTCGAACCGGCACAGGAGAGCGGAGAAGCCGACGGCTTTTATACTGCCCAGCCCGGCATTCTGCTGACCGTTTTCAGCGCGGATTGCCTGCCGGTGATCTTCTGCAAAAAGGATGGAAAGCGCGTTGGTGTGGTACATGCTGGATGGCGCGGACTGAAAGACGGGATTATTGAGAAAATGGCTGAGCGCATTAATCAGGACGGTTCAACGGCTGACTGGGTTGCTTGCGTCGGGCCTGCGGCCCAGCACTGCTGCTATGAGGTGAGTCAGGCGCTAATTGATGAGTTTCTGACGGAGCTCGACCTGCCGCCTGCATTGATCAGCCCTTCGCACCGGCATTTAGATCTTGCCGCGATTGCGCAGGCTAAACTCGACCAGTCGGGCTTTGCATCCATTGACCACGCCGGCAGCTGTACGATTTGCAGTACGGTGACTGACGCTTCAGGATACGCAGGCTTCAAGTACACCAGTTTTCGCCGCAACAGCCATCAGCGGACTATAGATCCCGCTCATCCGGGTATCAGCGGCAGAAATCAGCAGTCGGGCATCATCATCATTCCAAACTGACAGGCACAAAAAAACCCGCACATGGCGGGTTTTATTACAGCAGAAGCTGCTTAGATAGCCATTACGTTAACGGCTGAAGGGCCTTTCTGGCCGTCCTGGATTTCGAACTCTACGTTCTGGCCTTCAGCCAGAGTTTTGAAGCCGTTACCCTGGATTGCAGAGAAGTGTACGAACACGTCTTTGCTGCCGTCAGCTGGAGTGATGAAACCGAAACCTTTAGATTCGTTGAACCACTTAACTTGACCTTTGATCTTTGCCATCTTGAGTATTTCCTTTGGATTGTTTTAACCGCCCTGAGGCGTTACATAGACAAACTAGAGTCGTTACTGCTTGAGGCACTAAGATATAAATCGGCAGAGAAGCGGTATTCAACGATAACGTTTTTACTCAGGTCTTCTTTACTGAAAATGCCACACATATACAGAACCGTACCTCGTTTTACCCATATGCGTTATCACATACTCTGAATTCGATGGCAAGCCATTTTTAATCAGTGATGGACATGTCGCACATATTTGAGTCGGTTAACGGCTCTTACTCTCCAGCTAAGCTGAAATATGTTGATAGACATGCTATTTTCTGCTTAACAGTTCAACAAGCTCGTCGCTCAAACAATAACGACCCGCAGTGATTATTGATCATTTAATGCCGAACGATAAGCGTAAAACAAACTTTTATTTGAATTTTTATCTTTTAAGTTATGCCTGAAAGTACGGTTGCTACTGTTGCACCGATGTCTGTAGCTTGCCGTCATATGTCCCCTCTTTCACCCGCCTCATCCTTGCCACATCAGTGTAGCCAACCTTGTATGGCAGGAATGGATTGAGGTAGCCGGGAACCCCGTGCTCATTTTTCATCCAAAAGAGTGGGTTATTAAGAAAGCCATGACTGACTGGTTATGCATTAACCGAAAAGGGCATGACACCCTGTTTGGTGCATAACTTTCCCGATGAGTGAATAAGTTGCACCGTAGCCGTGCAGGTGTCTGAAAATTTTTGTTAATAATCTACCGCAGGAAATACGAGGATATTCGAAAGAGAAATCTTCAACAGAGAACATTATAATAGGCGCTCACATAAGTTTTTAACAATATGATGAAATAATGATGATCTGAACGTTAAATTACTGTTGAACGTTGGGAGCTTCTATTTGTGTCAGAGAGAAAAGTGGTTCTCCCCCTTTCGCTAAAATAAAGAATTAACCGTGACGAACATCACGGTTTTATTTGTTGGCCCACAGGAAGAAACTGCAAATAGCGGTTGAAACGGCCTTTGCAGGTCACTACGGAGATCCGGAAGCCGTCGGCAGCGGCTCCTGACACAAATCACTTGCTGTTTCAGTCTGGCAAAATACTTTGCCCTATTTTCAGCGCAACAAAATGGGGATCAACATGATTATGGCCCTCTTTAGCCTGTGCTAATTCCAGCAAAGGTTCATCCAGGGATTCATCCGCTAATTCAAACACTCCCCAATGTATCGGCACGGCTTTTCTGCATTTCACTTCTGAAAAGACCGTCACGGCCTGTTGCGGGTCCATATGTTGCGCATTCATGAACCATCTTGGTGCATAGGCGCCAATCGGTATAGCAGCCAGGTCAAAAGGCCCTAACCGGTTACCAATCTCTTTAAACTGATTGCTGTAACCGCTGTCACCGGAAAAATAAAAACGCAGCACCTCACTGGCGACCACCCAACCACACCACAGGGAACGGTTACGATCCCAGGGTGTACGCATACTCCAGTGCCGCGCCGGAACGGCGTGAAAAGTCAGACCACCGATTTTATGCTGCTGCCACCAGTCGAGTTCTTCCACATGATAGGCACCCTGGCGCTCAAGCCAGCGCTTCATACCCAACGGCACAATGAAAATTAATTGAGGAAAGCGTCTGAGAAGTTGTTTTATGGTGGTTTTATCCAAATGATCATAGTGATTATGTGAAAGAACAATGTAATCAATGTGGGGTAAGTCTGCCACGCCGGCAGCGACCGGGGTTTTCCTTTTCGGACCATAAAATCTCAGTGGCGAAGCGCGGTCAGAAAGTGCCGGATCCGTCAGCACAGTTTTGCCGGCAATCCGGAGCAGAAGACAGGCATGCCCCAAAAACCAAAGCCGGTCGTCCGTGCCGCTAAAATCCGCTTTTTGCCACCACTGCGCAATAAATTGCTGATAGCCCATCCGGGGCGGTTTGGGTAACTGCTGTGCTTTGCGCTCACGCTGCCACCGTTTAAAGTCACCGTACTCATGTGGATGGGGTTCAGGATTTGTGAATCCTTCGGGCGTATGGTGCGCCAGGGAAGGATTGTAATAACGGTTTTTGACGGTCATATCACTCCAGCGGTTTCACCCTGTAAATCACGATTGCGTTATTTAGCCTTGTCCTGATGACAGGACGCCACTATTTAGTAGCATGAGATCTGCAAAAATTACTTTGCATAACGTGCAAGAACCTGTGGTCTGTGTCGCTGCTACTGACAGAATGTCCGTCCTTAAGTAAATCTTAAGATGATTTTGTTGTTATGGTGGCCAGTAACTCAAGGAGGCAATATGACTCAGCACAATGTAAACTGCCCGCAGGGTGGCACCGGACGTTTTCAAAGCGCGTTGGCAATGCAGCGTCAGTACTGGGCGCTATGGCTCAAATCACGCCTGCGCCGGACACGGTTGCCGCAGACCTTTATGATGTTAGCCGGCATGATGCTAAGTGCGCTGGTTCTTTGCATCATCATGGTGACGATTGTCATCTTTGATCTCGTCCTGCTGCTGGTTTCAGCAATGCAAACCCCCTTCCGGCGCAAAAAAAACCTGCACTTCCCGACAGTCAGGACCCATGCCTGACCGGAATGTTGAAGCAAAAAACCGCGCTGAAGAGATCTCTCCGGCGCGGTTTTTTTATTACGTCAATCAGTCTGGACAACATTCTATCGCTGCCCCGGCGCTGAGGGATTCTTCAGGCAGCTTCAGCACAAAGTTTGGTGAGATTTCTGGCTCCGATCATCAAGGTTGCAACATAGGATTGCCGTCGCGTAACGACTTCTACAGCAACCCGAGAGTTTTGGTATTTGATCAGGTAGGTCGAGGGCCAGCCCTGGCGACGTGTGCCGTAGGCTTTTTCGTGACTATCAATGGCTGCATGGGCAACCACCAGATGGGAGAGAGTTTTATCACCTTTAATGATGCGCTTCATAATGGACTCCGCCTTAGACACAACTGTCAAAATGAGGAAACATTAATCACTTGATACGCTTCGCTTTATGCGACGCTTATTCGAATCACTTCTTTGCAACTTTGTTACAGATTGAGTATCTCTGCGGTTTTCTTTATGCGCAAGTTTTACTTAACAGGAAGCAGACCATAGCCGCACGCAGTGGCCTGTGGCTGGCAGCATGCCAGAGCCCCTGCTCGCTGATGATTTGTGCAGACCAGGAGGTTTTATCAGGCAGTTCAGTTGCGTTGAGACTGATATTATTGGCGCAAATAATCGGCCAAGCGTCAGAAGGGTTGTTGCAATAATCTTTGCCTTTTACGCCACCGTACGGATACCACTTATGAGGTTCTTCGCCGGTCAGCAGGGCAATGCTATGGTTCACTTCACTGTCGTTCTCTTCAGACCATCTAATCATCTGTTATTCCATCCTATGCCGCTGTTGCCTTGAGCCTACGACAGAATTAAGACATTTTTATGAATGCATAAACACAGATAAAGAAAAGCCCGCTGTAAGCGGGCTCTCATCTGAAGCAAAATTATCTTTCGGGGATGAACCCGCGCAGACTGAGTGCAGAGTCATCATCCATGGGCTCGGCAGGCGATTGCCCTTCAACCTGTCCGGCTAAAATTTTCAACAGCTCCGTTTGTTGGCGCTGATGATCAGCGATTTCCTGCAAAAGCTGAATCTGCTGATTGGCCCTGACACTGGCCCGATTGACAACAAACCACAACAGCAAGAAAAGCAAAACAAAAAGTACACACAGCACCAATGAGGCCAGGCTGGATTGGCCCATTGCGAGATCAAACATTGACTACCCTACTGCTTAATTTTTCCGAACGACTATCTTACCATTCCGCCACCATCAGGGAAGCCATCTGCAAAAATACAGCTTTTCCGTGTGACGCAATCCTGCCTATCACCAGGGAATAAAAGAAGTCACGGAACAGACGCCAAGGTCAAAATTTCCGCCCTGGTCACAGTAGCTGTTTAACGCAAGAAGATATAACGCGACACAAACAAGCAGAAAAATCACGAACATCGCAATTTTCCTGAAGTTAAACACGGGCCTTTTCAGTTTGATAGCATCTCGCTTACGGTTTAACACGCGTTTATTGAGGCTCAAAGTCTGCATCCAACACGTTAAGAATAATGCTTTTATCCTACGCCATCTACCTTAAACAAAATTATAACAAAGCCTTCCTCATACACGCTATCAGCACGTATTCCTTAACGAAAACCACTAACAGGCATCCTGATGACAAGTCATTTTACGTTGAAACATTCATCTGCGCTAACTTTACACATTAAAGCCTTAGTGATAGTTTCTCTAAGTTATTACTTTGGGTTTGTAACCCATCCAGAAAACAAATGCATTAGCAATAATATAATTATTTAAATGATTGATTATATTTTTCAGCTCTTCAACCCGAAGTCCCATTCAGCACACCGCGCAGATAAAAAGCTTTCTAAATAAAGACAATAAATAACAAAAAACTTCCCTAACAGCATCAATAAAAACGTTTCGTTTGTTTTTAATTCATCTCAAGCATTCGGAAAGAAAAAACAAACACTGTACTTACACTTTCCATTTTCTTTATCGTACAGCTTAAGCCCTACTGCCTAACCCCACAAATTTCATAGCAAAGTGAATTAAACAGCATGAGATAATAAAGACGGGTTAGCTGTGTAAAATTGAGCATTAGTTTCCAATTATCCAGAAAAAAATTGTTCTTCCTGACCACTTTTAAGAAAAAAAATAAAGAAACATCAAACTATTAATTATCAATCGTGACAAGTTAAACTCTTTAGAACTCACACAGCCATAAGTATTTTTTTAAATTTATAGTTGAATAAATAACCTTCATAAAATATGATTTCTGCGTCGATCAGATGGTCTTCATTCACACAAATGAAAATGGAAAAGCCTATAAATTAGTGACTCACTAATTTATGCGCACGGATATATTCTGTTGAGGGATTAATAAATGCTCGCACGTAATAAAAACTTTTTCTTGTCTAAGCTGGCGCTAGCTTGCGCGGTGGCTGTGTCTGCACCTGCAGCGATGGCGAGTGACATTTCAGGTACCGTTTACGACACCTATTACCATGACAGCGCACTTGCAGGTCACATAGGTTATCGTGGTTACGTGGACAATGACGGGGCCAATAGCAGTTATACCGGCGGTGATATTTACTCGAATATCAATAGCGCCGTTGTTAACGGTGTTATTTCTACCTATTACCTCGGTTTCAATAGCAATGCCAGCAACACGCTCAACATCAGCAATACCACGGTCAACGGCATGATCTCATCTCAATGCCAGGCCACTGACTGTGGAGAAAGCCGCAATAATTACGATCAGTCACCTCTGCAGTTAACCATTGATAATTCTACCATCAATGACACTTACGAACATTTCGATTACGACGTCAGTGACGCCAATAAGGTTCGTGATTACGAAACTATTAAAACCTATGATCAGGGTGTTGCAGTAACTCTAGATCAGGAAAGTAACACCCTCATTAAAAATAACTCACACGTGGCGGGCATTGCACTGTCACAAGGTTATGAGTGGGCTGATACTGACATTAATAATAGCAATACTTTCGATAACATCCTGACCGTGAATGATTCAGTACTGACTTCAGGTTCGTATACCGAACTGCAAACCAGCGGTTTCTACGGTCAATCCGACAAACCAAGCGATTACGGTAATATCAGTGCGACTGGCACCGCAGCTGACGATATTGCCCTCTCTGTTGTTGCGAGCGCAACGGCCGATAACGCAATGAAAACCAATGCTACCTTTAATAACTCGACCATTACCGGTGATGTCGCTTTCACAAGCTCCTTTGATAACAACTACTCTGTCGGCGGTCGTGACAGCAACGGTGATGGCGCTCTTGACACCAATGGCTGGGATGACACTGATGAGCTGAACCTGACACTGAATAATGGCAGCAAATGGGTCGGTGCAGCCATCTCAAATGTTGAATCTGATTCCCATCTCTACGATCGCAGCGCTAACAGCATCTGGCCGACCTCCGTATTTAATACCTCCAACGGTTATGTAACCGGTGCCAGCATTTATCAAAGCGGCCTGTTTAATATCGTACTGAACAACAGCTCTGAGTGGGATACCACTAAAAGCTCAAATATCGATATGCTGACTCTTAACAATCAGTCACAGGTCAATGTGGCAGATTCTGATCTGATGGCCGACAGCATCTCTCTGGATAACGAATCGAGCATGAAAATTTCCGCTCATGGTAGCGTCCTTACTGATGCCCTGAACCTGAACTCAGGCAGCAAAGCGACATTGACCGAAGAAACCGCTCATCTGTATGCCAATACCATTACCGTGGGTGACATCTCTGAACTAAACGTAGGTTTGGGTCAGGCCGATACACACAACATAGTGCTGACAGATAACGGTACATTAAACATCGGTAGCCGCGAATATGTGCTGAACTCTGACATGAACAACGCCCGCGACAAAACTGCCGCAGACTATGTTTACGATCAGGGAACCATTGGTATGAACTCTGATGGCCATCTGGCTGTTAATGGCGTGTCGAATGGTAACTATCAGGTTCGTATCGATAATGCCACCGGTCAGGGCCGTATTGCTGATTACGAAAACAAAGAGCTGATCCGTACCTACGGTGGTAATGCAGCCTTTATCAACGCGAACACTGCTGACCTGGGTGCTTATCAATACCAGGCTGAACAGCAGGGTGATGTCGTTATCCTCTCTAAACAGGGCATTACCTCTTCTGCTAATGCAGCCCTGAGCCTGCCTTCTTCCAATGCCACAACCTGGCACATGGAACAGGATACCTTGTCTAACCGTCTCGACAGCACTCGTCATACTCAGGGTGGTGATAAAGGTGGCGTATGGGTTAACTACTTCGGTGGTCACGCCGATACAAACAATGATGTTGTTGATTACGATCAAGACGTTAACGGCATCATGGTCGGTGTTGATAGCGTCACTGAAGGCGGCAGCGATCGTGAGTGGCTGGTCGGTATGGCTGCAAGCTTCGCGAAATCAAGCCTGGATATGGATAATGCCTCTGCGGACACAGACAGCCAGTCAGCACGTGTCTACTCCAGCCTGAACTTCAAAAACGGTGCCTTTGTTGATACCTCGTTAAGCTACAGCCATTTTAACAACTCTATAGATAGCTCCATGAGCAATGGCAAGCAATCTTCCGGTGACAGTACTAACAACGCTTGGGGCTTCGGTCTGAAAGCAGGTTATAACTGGGCATTCGCACCACAAGCTTACCTGACTCCATATGCAAGCATCAGTGGCGTGTTCATCGGTGATGATTCTTACACCATGAGCAACAACATGAGCGTGAGCGATCAGGCGTATGACAGCATGCGGTATGAAGTAGGCGGCAACATCGGTTACACCTTCGATTTAGGTGCTAATCAGGCGCTGTCCCCTTACGCTACATTGGCTTACGTCTATGAAGATGCGAACAACGATGCCAATATTAACGGCGACCGCATCAACAATGGTGTTGATGGTTCTGCCGTACGCGTAGGTCTTGGTGGTCAGTTCGACATGAGCAAAAACTTCACCGTTTATGCCGGTGCCGACTATCTGGGCGGCAGCGATGTTGACCAGCCATGGACTGCGAATCTGGGTGCGAAATACCGCTTCTGATAGCTAAGCAATTTATCACTCAACGTTAATTTGAATGGCCCAGCAGAGGGCCATTTTCTATACATTCTGCCGCCGCTAAGAATTACCTGTATTTTACAATAAGGGATAGCGATGAAATATTCATTACATCTATACTTCTCAACATCCTGAGGCCCTCAGGAAATACAATAAGAGGAATACTGCTGATGAGTGTAATCAAAGCCATCATTGTACTGGCGATTATTTACGCCGTTTTTCTGTTTTCGGGTTATGGCGTGACGGTTGGCAGCAGTGAAAATGCCGCAGGTTTGGGTCTGAAGTGTCAATATTTGACCGCGCGGGGCATCGTTGATTCACAGTATATTCACAGCGACAGTGGGATCGTTGGTGTGGCCAAATGTCCGATTTTCAAACAGATTGACGAAGTGGTTGATAAAAAATAATTATTTCCTAAAAATGAGTACTCAGGATGCCTGCAGGTGCGGGCATCCTCTTCTGTATTTAACACTATTCAACACTGACCAATCAGCTATCGTGCTTCGTGAATTTGAGATCAATAAGAGAGATGGCTTTTTGAATCGCACGTTTGGTCACCGGATCCGAACCCGCCGGGTGACGTGAAAAATCAATACTCTTCAACTGATGCGACATTTTGTCACGCACTTCCGTCGGCGCAATCACATCGATGACATCCAGAATTTGCTTAATCACTAACTGACATGCCACCAGATCGGATTCAAATTCCTGCTCTTTTGTTAACAGCTCAGACATGCGGGCTCCTTATCTATTCCACTCGTCATAAAATTACGGCCGCCAGAATAACATGTCGTTCGCTATTTTTACCCCGTCCCGTTCGTGATCTCCAACCCCACCACGTGAGTATGCTCAAAGATCGGTCAAACAGACCGGCCCGGCTGTGGTTATAAGCGCAAATCTTCTATGCTTAACAGAGCGGAGCGATAAGGGGCCACTATGTTCGCGCTTGTATTAACCATTTGTTATCTCGGTGGTGGTTGTGACGATTTAGCCATCGATGCTTTTGATACCAAACAGCAATGTATGGTGGCTATGCGCCAGGAAGGTTTGCGGCATGCGAAATGCTACCCGATAGAAGATTTCATTGATGGTTACTGGTCACCGGCTCAGGAAAATGCCGACTTCTGAGACCCAAATCCCCTATTTTATTCTGTTCTTGGCTCTTGCTTAACATAAATGTAACTAAAGTATTGCCAAAGGTGACAAGCAAAGGTATCACTACCCTGTTACTCATTGATATTTAACTATATTGACAGGGCAGGAAATGGCAATGACGATGCAAAGACGTAAAGCGGTTTTCAAAAAAATTCCTCTGGCTCTCTTTCTTTCCGGTACTTTCCTTACTTCTCTTCCCGCGTTTGCCGCACAGGTACCGGCGGGTGTTGAACTGGCTGCTAAGCAGGAAATAGTACGTAACAACGGCAGCGAACCCGCTTCCCTCGATGCCCACAAAGTCTCCAGCGATGTCGAATTCAATATTATAGGCGATCTGTTTACCGGCCTTATCAGTATTGATGACAAAGGTAATCCACATCCTTCTCTGGCCGCCAGCTGGGACAATAAAGACAATAAGGTATGGACCTTCCATTTACGTCCGGATATTAAATGGTCTGACGGTTCGCCTATTACCGCTCAGGATGTGGTTTTCAGCTGGCGTCGCTTAGTCGACCCTACTATCGGTTCACCGTACGCGACCTACCCCGGCAGTATGCACATGCTTAATGCCGTTGATATCGTCAACGGCAAGAAGAAACCGGATTCGTTGGGCGTAAAAGCGCTGGATGAACGCACGGTTGAAGTCACGCTCGATCAACCTATTTCTTACTTCCTCGGTATGCTGGCTCACCCGACACTCTTCCCGCTCAATGAAGCTGCCATTACCAAATACGGCGATAAGTGGACGCAGCCGGGCAATTTAGTCAGCAGCGGTCCTTTTAAACTGGATACCTGGACGGTCAACGAACGCGTCACCGCCGTGCGCAACCCTAATTACTGGGACAACGAACATACCGTCATCAACAAAATAACCTACCTGCCGATTGTTTCCGGCACTGCGGATGTGAACCGCTATAAAGCCGGTGAAATTGATATCACGTCAACGGTTCCTGAAATACAGTTTGCTTCGCTGAAAAAACAGCTTGGCGATCAGGTTCACGTCGGCCCAAAACTCGGTGTTTATTACTACTCCCTGAATACCTCCAAACCGCCTTTTAACGATCCTCGGGTGCGTTTAGCCCTCAATCTCGCCTTAGATAAAGACATTATTGCTGGCAAAGTCTTGGGTCAGGGGCAAAAACCGGCGTGGAATATCGTTCCGGATAATACGGGTGGTTTTGATTTTAAGAAAAATAAATATCAGCAAATGACTCAGGAACAGCGTGTCGCCGAAGCGATAAAGCTGCTCAGCGAGGCCGGTTACGGTCCGGAAAAACCCCTGAAATTTAATCTGCTTTATAACACCTCAGAATCACATCAGCGCATCGCTATCGCAGCGACATCCATGTGGAAGAAAAATCTGGGCGTTGACGCCACACTGCAGAATCAGGAGTGGAAAACCATGCTAGATACCAAGCGTCAGGGAAATTATGACGCCATCCGTTATGCGTGGATTGCTGATTACAACGAACCGTCCACCTTCCTCAACACTCTGCGTACGGGTGACAGCGAGAACTCATCGAAATTCAGTGATGCAGCCTATGACAAAGCTCTGGATAACGCCTTAAATGCGACCGATAAAGCGCAGGTAGGAGAGTATTATCAACAGGCTGAAGACATTCTGAGCACTCAGGTTCCGGTCATCCCGCTGTATCAATATGTCAGCGCCAAACTGGTGAAACCTTACATCGGCGGCTATGACAACCAAAGCCCGCTGGGCTACATTTATGCCAAAGATCTCTATGTGATCAAACACTAAGTCCTTTGCATTGCCCACAGTATTCGGACAATTTAGCCTTCGTCCGGATACTGTATTAAGCTCCCCAAACTCCCCTCCCTTCACTTCCGTTAGCCTTTCGTTTTCAGGAAGGGATTTGCCACGACGCGCTCAAATGTTAGATTGGTTGAAAATCACACGAACGGGAGAAAAGATGAAATTCTCGGAAAGTGAGATTCAACCATTATGGGATGAAGTCTCGCGCATCATCGGCGACGCCGTCATTCAGCTGCATCACCACGGCAAACCTTTCACTGCGGAAGCACTGGTGGGGTATCTCAACCACCAGCTTGGCGAAACAAAAGAGGTCAAACGCCGTGTGCTGTTAGGTGCCGCAATCAATATGCTGAAAACTAACCGCATTCGTAACTGAAGGCCGTCCGGAGCTAGGCTGGAAGGGTAATTTCAGGTAACAGGGTACGCAGACACTTTTCGAGAACGACATAAGTGCCTTTATCCCCATAGATATGGCTGTTGATCACCATCCAGTGCAGTGTAGCTTCAAAATCCGCGATCAATTCACGCGCATCCAGCCCCGCCTCTCCGACCTTTTCGCCCGCAGTATCAATAAAGAAATAATCATAATTCGCCACGGTGACAAAAATACTGCTTGGAGCATCGGCATTGGCTTCTTTGCTGATACTCCATCCCGCAAACTCCTCCCCAAGCTCACCCTGTGCCAGAGACGCGTTAATGATGGCCAGCGTGTCGAATTCTACCGGTCGGGGTAATGACGCAATCATTGTGGACCGGATGGATTTATAAAACAGAATGAAATTTTGCATGGCCACCTCAAATATGCACGCACTTAACTTCCGGCCACACGCGTAGCCAGACGCTGATTGTCTGTAAACTATTGTCCGTCAAATATGGTCTGTAAACTACAGCAACGCTTCATACCCTTGGAAAGAATATTTCCACCGACAGATTGCCGGCTATTTAGACTGCGCGGCCCTTCCCTGAGCAAACAGAAATATCCGCTGGGTAATATCATCGGCGCCGAGAATATTGCCTTTTTGTTCCAGATTGGCACGGGCATAGGCAATATCATGGGCCTGATCAACCATGCTGATCACCCTGTCACGGGTATTTTTATCAAGATTCCCCAACAACGTAGTCAGAATGGCCTGATAGGCATTGGACGCATAAAGAAGCTGTTTCTCACGCTGTTCAAGGGCATCAACGCGCGCAACCAGAGACTGCAAAAGGTCATGATCAGACATAGCGGCATCCTTCTGTTCTGGTAGAAATAACCCTGACGTCACGGGGCTAACATAGGGTTTGATAATAAGTTTAGCAGAAACACAAAAAGGCCTTCGGCGACGACGCTGAATACTTACCGGCTGTAAACATCTGGCTGATAGCGCTCCATGAAAGTCTCGGGTTTCGTCAGCGGCGAAAAACCAAACTGCGCATATAAACCGTGCGCATCACTGGTGGCCAATGTGATCCGGCGTAAACCCTGTAACTCAGATGCTGCCATAATCGCCGCCATTAATGCTTTGCTATACCCCTTACCGCGATATTGTGGCAATACAAATACATCGACCAGATTGCCAAAGGTGGCAAAATCGGTAATAACGCGGGCAAAAGCAATTTGCTGGCCAGCCAGATATCCACCAAAGCAGAGCGATCCCGCAATAGACTTCTCCACTACAGCCATGGGAATACCTTTCCCCCACGTAGACTCTTCACTTAAAAAGCGGTGGATAGCCGTCAGGTCCAGACGCGCCTTATCCGTCGAAATGACAAATTCCTGCATCACTACCTCCCCACATGGAAAATACACACCCGCATAGTCGGATAAATCATCCGAACTCGAATTATTCATTAAACAAATATTCAACCAATTAACAAGTCATTAGGTTGATATATTGAGTTGTAACTGCGTAGCGGTGATTTCAGCACAAATGAACGCCCGCGCTTGCTGGCTTACCACCCCATAGCCAAAAACTGACGTAATAATCGCATCATCTGGTTACAGTTGGGCCGGTGGTATACCTGAGCGGGTTGTGACATTTTCGCCATCAACTTATGGGTAGATGTCCTGCATTTTGAGGTGAGATTTATGGCAAGAAATACGGTGTATACAGTGGCTTTGGCGCTGATGTTGTCGGTAAGTTCACTGGCTCACGCAGCAGGTTGCCTGAAAGGTGCAGTCGTCGGTGGCGTGGCAGGACATCTTGAGCACCATGCGGTTTTAGGCGCAGTGGCGGGCTGCGCGGTTGGTCATCATCTGGCGGCAAAAGCTAAGGCAGAACAGGCGCAAACAGCGGCGAAGTAATCGCCTGCCGACGTAAAAATTATAACTCGATGGTCTTAAACCGACCGTTGAATAACGGCTTGCAGAGGATCTTGTACCCGTCGCTGTCAAAATGGGTGGAGACTTTCTGCAAAGCATTCTCTTCGCCCAATGAATTGACGGTCCCGAGATAGAACCAGTCCTGCACGATGTGATACTGGGTAAAGGATGCCCCTTCTTCAACGATGGCAATTCTGCCCGGCCAGTTCCAGCAATTAACCCGCAATGATTCCAGCGCCAGCAGCAGCCTTTCGTGATGCGCTTCGCAGGTTTCAGCACCGCAGCAGGCTCCGGCACAGCGTCTCAGGCTGAAGCGGAAACAAGCGCGGTTTCGGCTGACTTTCTCAATCCCCAACAAGCCATAACAGAGTTTCTGTTCATCGGCTAAGGTACGCAATTTCTCCAGCGCCACGGTACGGTTAGCAAACAGGCCAAACAACCCCGGCGTGTTGGCGAAATCGATATCTTTGGCGTAAACCACTTCAACATTGCCGTCGTGAATATGCAACGAACAGAGTTGTTTAGAGCGGCGCAGTCGTTTATTAAACAGCGGTTGCTGCTCTTTAATCATGCGGGCTTCGGTAAGTAACGCACCGAGCTCACCCGCAGTTTCCAGATAGGAAATACGGGTGGTTTGGCGCAACAGTTTAGCTTCATCTTTGGCACGAAAATGTGACATCACCCGGCTGCGGATATTGACGCTTTTGCCAATGTAGAGCGGCAACTGATCGCTTAACCCATGAAAGATATACACACCCGGCACTGACGGCAACTCAGCGAGACTGGCACGAAGATGCTCCGGGTACTGGTAAATTTCAGCGTCAAACTCGCTGCGGGACAAATTCCTCAAACTCTTCTGCTCACTCATGTCGAAAACATTTAAGATGGCGCCACCACCCGGTTACGCCCTTCCTGCTTGGCCCGATACAGCGCCTCATCGGCCTTTTTCAATACCCGTTCAGCCTGGCTCTTACCGGAGCTACCAGCAGCGACCCCCAGAGAGATAGTGATTTTACCGGCCTGAGGTATATTCATATCCTCCACGCTCTGACGCAAACGCTCGGCAATTTGCGTCGCGACGTCCAGTGAAGTTCCCGGCAATACCATCAGGAACTCCTCCCCACCGTTGCGGCAAAGTATATCGCTTTCACGCGAACCCGCACGAATCTGCTGGGCCAGCAGTTTTATCACTTCATCCCCCACATCGTGCCCGTGGGTATCATTGATTTTTTTAAAGTGATCGATATCCAGCGCAATCACAGAGAAGCTCAGCTTCATTTGCTGAATGTACTCCAGCGCCGTCGCCAGCCCTCGCCGGTTGAACAGCCCGGTCATCGGGTCGGTCTGTACTTCGAACTTCAGTTTGCCGATTTTCTTTTGCAGCAAACTGATACCAATCAGCAGGGCACGCTTAAGCTGCGTCGCTTCAAAGTACCAGTCTGGTATCAGCCGGATACTGTTGGAGATATCCGGTTTATCCATATCGTTGGCGCTGCGGGCCAGCTGGCGCAGTGGCCGCGCAATCAGGCGCGACAATATCCAGACACACAGCAAAGTCAGCAACGCCAGCGGGGTCAGATGACGCAACACTTTAAACATCAGCCCCTGTAACGGCTTAAGAGTCGAGTCCGTCGGCCTGAGCGTAATAATAGCCCACCCGGTAGAAGGCACCACTGCGTAGCCAGCCAACACAGGTTCGCCGACGTTATTGACCATCATCAGGCTGCCATTAGTGACGCTTCTGACTGCGAAAGTGAGAGGTTTCGGTGCCAGCAACTCACCGATACGGGCCGGATCCTGGTGATAGAGAATTCGCCGGTCGTGATCGAGCACCACAATGTAAGAACCATCGCGGTAATAGTGCTCGCCTAATAGTTCGTTAAGGATACTTTTCTGGCGCAGATAAATAGTGCCACCGATATAACCAAGGTAGCGGCCGTCGGCAGCGACAATCGGCGCGGAAATATTAATCACCAGATTGTTAGCAGCAGAAATATAAGGTTTACTGATCACCGGACGGCGCAGCGCCAGGGCTTCTACAGCTCCCGGCGTGGTCAGTTTACGGCCCATCAATTGCAAGCTGTCCGGTGAAGTTGCGCGGACAATACCCTGCGCGTCGGTGATCGCTACTGAATTGAAACTGTCGCTCTGATATTTCAGCCGCGCCGTTTCCGCCTGCAATATGGCGTTATCATCAAAATTGGCGGCAGCAATACGGCTGCTATATAACAGCTGCTTTTGCATGCTGTGAATCACAAGTTCAGTACTGGATGCCAGTTTGGTGGCATAAACCCGGTTCGCCTCCAGCGTATTGTCGATAAGCAACTGCCGCTGCACGCTGTAGCTGGCATAGAAGCTGTTGGCCAGTGTCACGAAGGCACTGGTCACGGCCAGAATTAGGATCAGACGGCGTAAATCGAGTCGAAAAAAGACGCTGAAAAAAGATGAACGTGACAAGTAAATAACCCCGGAACAAAAAGTGGGTAATGTTTACCACCGTCGGCTCTTGTGTACAAGAAGACGGACAAAAAACGTCTACTATTATACCGATGAGCGAGATAACCGGACGATTTTAGGCAATAAAAAACGGGAGCGTCTTAGCTCCCGTTTGGGCAAATCGGCAGGTATGAATTACATATTTGCGATCATTGCATCGCCAAACTCTGAACATTTCAGCAGCTTAGCGCCGTCCATCAGACGTTCGAAATCGTAAGTGACAGTTTTAGCCGCGATTGCGCCTTCCATGCCTTTAACGATGAGATCTGCCGCTTCGAACCATTCCATATGACGTAACATCATTTCTGCGGAAAGAATAATAGAACCTGGGTTCACTTTATCCTGACCGGCATACTTAGGTGCCGTGCCGTGGGTGGCTTCGAACAGTGCGCAATCCGTACCGATGTTAGCACCCGGTGCGATACCGATACCGCCAACCTGCGCCGCCAGGGCGTCGGAAATGTAGTCACCGTTCAGGTTCATACAGGCGATAACGTCATACTCAGCCGGACGCAACAGGATCTGCTGCAGGAAGGCATCAGCAATCACATCTTTAATGATGATGTCTTTGCCATTGTTTGGGTTCTTGATTTTCACCCACGGGCCGCCATCGATCAGTTCACCGCCAAACTCTTCACGAGCCAGCTGGTAACCCCAATCTTTGAATGCACCTTCGGTGAACTTCATGATGTTGCCTTTGTGAACCAAAGTCAGGGAATCACGATCGTTGGTGATCGTGTATTCAATCGCTGCACGAACCAGACGTTTGGTGCCTTCTTCCGAGCAAGGCTTGATACCGATACCGCAATCCTGTGGGAAACGGATTTTCTTCACGCCCATTTCGTCTTGCAGGAATTTGATCACTTTATCGGCTTCAGCTGAGCCGGCTTTCCATTCGATACCTGCATAGATATCTTCGGAGTTCTCACGGAAAATCACCATATTGGTATCTTCCGGGCGTTTTACCGGGCTAGGTGTACCGGTGTAATAACGTACCGGGCGCAGGCAGATATAAAGATCCAGCTGTTGGCGCAGGGCAACGTTCAGGGAGCGGATACCGCCACCGACCGGGGTAGTCAGCGGGCCTTTTATGGCAACGCGGTAAT
The DNA here is from genome assembly GCA_963519305.1 of uncultured Enterobacterales bacterium. GTDB lineage: Bacteria > Pseudomonadota > Gammaproteobacteria > Enterobacterales > Enterobacteriaceae > Ewingella. Next base: position 88,918 of record CAUQMS010000009.1, on the reverse strand, counting down.
CGCGGATCAGGTCCAGCGTCTCTTCAGGCAACCATACGTCTTTACCGTACAGTTCGACTGATTTCTCACCGGTATAGATTTCCATCCAGGAAATTTTACGTTCGCCGTTGTAGGCTTTTTTAACCGCTGCATCCACCACTTTGATCATGGCAGGAGTAACGTCAACGCCAATACCGTCGCCTTCAATGAACGGGATAATAGGATTATTAGGAATGATCAGTTTACCCTGGGCATCAACTGTAATCTTTTTACCTTCCGCCGGAACAACTACTTTGCTTTCCATTAACCTCTCCTTCGAGCGCATTTTTGTTAAAAATTTGTAAGATGCGGGTCGATATTACTTGAATAATGTCCGCGCGCCAATCTGAAACCGTTTTCACGTATAATGCGCTAATTCTCTCTGACTTCAATGCCTATGAAACCGATCTCTGTTAAAAATCACTACGTTAACCGTTTCAGCAAGCGGCCTGACAGGGTGCGTCCAACGCAAAATGGTCCGCGTAAAGTGGTGCTGTTCAATAAACCGTTCGATGTACTGCCGCAGTTCACCGATGAAGCCGGTCGCGCCACCCTCAAAGACTACATCTCATTAACAGACATCTATGCCGCAGGGCGTCTGGATCGCGACAGCGAAGGTTTACTGGTGCTGACCAACGATGGCAAACTGCAGGCTGCACTGACTCAGCCAGGCAAGCGGACCGGTAAAGTCTATTATGTGCAGGTAGAAGGTGTGCCCGACGACAGCGCGGTGAATGCGTTACGTTCAGGCGTTGAGCTGAAAGACGGCAAAACCCTGCCCGCAGGCGCCGAGATCGTTGAAGAACCCCAGTGGCTGTGGCCCCGCGATCCGCCTATCCGTGAACGTAAAGCCATTCCTACCGCCTGGCTGAAAATCACATTATATGAAGGCCGCAACCGTCAGGTGCGCCGTATGACCGCCCACGTTGGCTTCCCGACGCTGCGTCTGATCCGCTTTAGCATGGGTGAATATTCTCTCGGTGATTTACAACCCGGACAATGGAAGGAGATCTCAGATGTTTAAACCGCACGTCACCGTCGCCTGCGTAGTGCAGTCACAGGGACAATTTCTGGTGGTCGAAGAAACCGTCAATGGCAAAGTGACCTGGAACCAGCCAGCCGGTCATCTGGAAGCCAATGAGACTCTGTTCAGCGCCGCCAAACGCGAACTCTATGAAGAGACCGGTATCCATGCCGAGCCGCAATTTTTCCTCAAATTACATCAGTGGCAGGCGCCGGACGGCACACCGTTCCTGCGCTTCGCGTTCGTAATCGATCTCGACGAACAGCCGCCCACCGAACCCCAGGACAGCGACATTGACCGTTGTGTCTGGGCCAGTGCTGATGACATTATCGGCTCGACCCGGCTACGCTCTCCGCTGGTTGCCGAAAGTATTCGCTGTTATCAGCAAAGCCCGCGCTATCCGCTCGAGCTGCTGGCTAATTTCAACCTGCCGGAATAACCACTCCCTCGCTGGCGGTACCAATCAACGGTGCAGCCAGCGGCCTGACGTGATAAAATTTCGCGCTTAGTTTTTTTGCGTAAAAAATACTAACCACCGCTGTCCGGTCCGGAGTGACTTTTTTGTTGCGCGCGGCCTTCATCCTCGTGTGACTTTCTGGCATTAAATGCCGGTCAAAAGCGCCACCTGTCGGGCAATTTACCTATGCTTTTCGGGACTATTATGTCTGACAACAGCCAGAAAAAAGTGATCGTCGGGATGTCCGGCGGCGTCGACTCCTCCGTTTCGGCCTATTTGCTGCAACAGCAAGGCTATCAGGTGGAGGGCCTCTTCATGAAAAATTGGGAAGAGGACGACAATGAAGAGTACTGCACCGCCGCCACCGACCTTGCCGATGCGCAGGCCGTGTGCGACAAACTGGGCATGAAGCTGCACACCGTCAATTTTGCAGCGGAATATTGGGACAACGTTTTTGAGCTTTTCCTCGAAGAGTACAAAGCGGGGCGTACCCCCAACCCGGATATCCTGTGCAATAAAGAGATAAAATTCAAAGCCTTCCTGGAATTTGCCGCCGAAGATCTGGGCGCTGATTACATTGCGACAGGGCATTACGCGCGCCGCAAGGACGTTGACGGCATCAGCCACTTACTACGTGGTACCGACGGCAACAAAGATCAGAGCTACTTCCTCTACACGCTCGGCAGTGATCAAATCGCGCAGAGCCTGTTCCCCGTGGGCGAACTGGAAAAACCGGAAGTACGCCGCATTGCCGAAGAGCTGGATTTGATCACAGCCAAAAAGAAAGATTCTACCGGCATCTGTTTTATCGGTGAGCGCAAATTCAAGGACTTCCTGGGGCGCTATCTCCCTGCTCAACCCGGCCCGATTAAAAGCGTCGATGGTCAGGACATGGGCCAGCATCAGGGCCTGATGTACCACACGCTCGGTCAGCGCAAGGGGCTGGGAATTGGTGGTCAGAAAGATGGCGGCGAAGACCCGTGGTACGTGGTAGATAAAGATGTGGCGAATAACATTCTTTATGTTGCCCAGGGTGGCGAGCATCCGCGTCTGATGTCCGTTGGTCTGATAGCTCAGCAGCTACATTGGGTTGACCGCAAACCGGTCACCGCCCCTTTCAAATGTATGGTGAAAACGCGTTATCGCCATCAGGATATTCCCTGCACCGTAACGCCGCTCGACGATGCGCGCATTGACGTGCGTTTCGACGCACCGGTTGCTGCGGTCACACCGGGACAGTCTGCCGTGTTTTACATCGGTGAAGTCTGCCTTGGTGGCGGCATTATCGAACAGCGCCATCCGCTGTAACGCAGTGAATATCGATACGGGACGCTCAATGCGTCCCGATTTATTTTCTCCAGATCAGTCTCGCAAATCTGCACTGATTCCGAACTGTGTTTAGGCATCGTTTTATGGCATGATCTGTCGCCTCAGATTCGGCCCGCCGGCTGGTTCTTCATCATTGAAGCCGGTAAGTATCCGAACAACGCTTACAGGAGTAAACGTGGCTAAAAATTATTATGACATTACGCTGGCATTGGCCGGTATGTGCCAGTCGGCACGCCTGGTGCAGCAACTTGCCCATGAAGGTCATTGTGCACAGGAAGAAATGTCAGTGTCGTTACGCAGCCTGCTGGAGATGAATCCGGCATCCACGCTGGCGGTTTACGGCAATAATGAAGCTAACCTGAAGATGGGGCTTGAAACTCTGCTGGGTGTATTAAATGCCAATCGTCAGGGACCAGGCGCCGAACTGACACGATACACGCTGAGTCTAATGGTGCTTGAGCGAAAACTGAATGCCAACAAAGCGGCGATGAACAAGCTTGGCGAACGTCTTGATCAGTTAGACCGCCAGCTGGCGCACTTTGAACTGGAGTCGGAAACCATGTTGAGCTCCCTCGCGGCGATTTACGTTGATATCGTAAGCCCGGTCGGCCCGCGTATTCAGGTCACAGGCTCGCCCGCGATTTTACAGAATCCACAAGTTCAGGCCAGAGTCCGGGCCCTACTGCTGGCGGGTATTCGTTCAGCCGTATTGTGGCAGCAGGTAGGCGGCGGACGCCTGCAGCTGATGCTTTCCCGTAATCGCTTGTTTGAACAGGCGAAAAATATTTTAGCTCATTGTTAATTTTACTGTAAATAAACACAATCCCAGGAGTTGCTACCGATGGAATTATCCTCACTGACCGCCGTTTCCCCCGTTGATGGACGCTACGGTGATAAAGTCAGCGCGCTGCGCGCAATCTTCAGCGAATTCGGCTTGCTGAAGTTCCGAGTGCAGGTTGAAGTACGTTGGCTGCAAAAACTGGCAGCTTGTGCAGACATCAAAGAAGTCCCTGCTTTTGATGCCGACGCAAACGCTTTCCTTGACCAGTTAGTGGCTAACTTCGACGAAAAAGACGCACAGCGTATTAAAGACATCGAGAAAACCACCAACCATGACGTCAAAGCGGTTGAATACTTCCTGAAAGAAAAAGTGGCAGCCATCCCTGCCCTGCACGCCGTGTCTGAATTCATTCACTTCGCCTGTACTTCTGAAGATATCAACAACCTCTCTCACGCCCTGATGCTGCAAACGGCACGTCAGGAAGTCGTGGCGCCATACTGGCTGAAAATCATTGACTCCATCAAAGGTCTGGCCCATCAGTTCCGTGACATCCCTCTGCTGTCGCGCACCCACGGTCAGCCCGCCACACCATCCACGATTGGTAAAGAGTTTGCCAACGTGGCCTATCGTATGGATCGCCAGTACAAGCAGCTGCAAAAGGTAGAAATTCTCGGTAAAATCAACGGTGCAGTCGGCAATTACAACGCGCACATCGTGGCCTACCCGGAAGTGGACTGGCATAAATTCAGCGAAGAGTTCGTGACCTCGCTGGGCATTACCTGGAACCCGTACACCACACAGATTGAACCGCATGACTATATCGCAGAGCTGTTTGACTGCGTGGCGCGTTTCAACACCATTCTGATCGACTTTGACCGCGATATCTGGGGCTACGTTGCCCTGAACCACTTCAAGCAGCGCACTATTGCTGGCGAAATCGGTTCATCCACCATGCCGCACAAAGTGAACCCGATTGACTTCGAAAACTCAGAAGGCAACCTCGGTTTGTCCAACGCGGTACTGCAGCATCTGGCGAGCAAACTGCCGGTCTCCCGCTGGCAGCGTGACCTGACGGACTCCACTGTGTTGCGTAACCTCGGCGTCGGTTTGGGTTATGCCTTGATCGCCTATCAGGCGACCATGAAAGGTGTGAGCAAACTGGAAGTAAATGAAGCGAATCTGGCTTTCGAACTTGACCACAACTGGGAAGTGCTGGCCGAACCAATCCAGACCGTGATGCGCCGCTACGGCATCGAGAAGCCTTACGAGAAGCTGAAAGAGCTGACCCGTGGCAAACGCGTAGACGCAGCGGGTATGCAGGCGTTCATTGACAGCCTGCCATTGCCGGAAGACGAGAAAGTGCGCCTGAAAGCCATGACACCAGGCAACTATATTGGCCGTGCGGCTAAAATGGTTGATGAGTTGAAATAAGTTTTTGGCTTCTTGCGTATAAGGCGGCCTGCGGGTCGCCTTTTTTATGCCTGAGGGTATAAAATAGATATCAATACTGTAGTCCACAGGAAAATCATCCGTTTATGAGCGTGGACACCAATCAGCGCGTGTTGGAAAAACTCCGGCAGGACTTGCCCATGCGGGCCTACAGCCGCTTTATCTCTGTTTCAGTGGCGCTATTTGCAGGCCAACCGGTATATTGGTTGAAGGAGATTTCCTGCCCAGTGAACGACAGTTCACCGAAGAGCTGAGGATTTCGCGCATCACGGTGCGCAAAGCGCTGGCAAAGCTGGTTGAAGGAACCCAGACCTGAGGCAGATGAAGGCACTTATTGAATACCTTTATAATATCTAAAAGATACCTTTGATTTCTTACCGCGATCTTTCACACATTCTCTGTCACTGATGGGAATGCCCGTTTATACTTGGTTTATCTTTCGTTTAACCTGCCTTTCGACGTGTTTATCTGACGTTGAAGAAAATCATTCTGAATACGTTACAGTTATCGCGGGATACATTATAAAAAACTGGCCAGGGTTTAGCCCTGCCTCAAAAAGGAGTTGCTATGCGAATTCTGGTTGTCGAAGACAATGCGCTGTTACGCCATCACCTGTCGGTACAAATGCGTGAGATGGGACATCAGGTCGATGCGGCAGAAGACGCCAAAGAAGCTGACTACTTTTTGCAGGAACACGCCCCGGATATCGCCATTGTTGACCTCGGATTGCCGGGCGAAGATGGCCTCAGTTTGATTCAGCGCTGGCGCAGCCATCAGGCCAAATTACCGATTCTGGTGCTGACCGCCCGCGAAAGCTGGCAGGACAAAGTGGCGGTACTGGAAGCCGGGGCCGACGACTACGTGACTAAACCTTTCCATCTGGAAGAGGTGATCGCACGTATGCAGGCTCTGATGCGCCGTAACAGCGGCCTGGCCTCGCAGGTTATCGCCATGGCGCCGTTCCAGATTGACCTCTCTCGCCGTGAACTCACGGTGAACGAGCAGCCGGTGAAGCTCACCGCTTTCGAATACACCATCATCGAAACCCTGATCCGCAACGCGGGTAAAGTGGTCAGCAAAGACTCGCTGATGCTACAACTTTATCCGGACGCCGAACTGCGTGAAAGCCATACCGTTGATGTACTGATGGGCCGGTTACGTAAGAAACTGCAGGCCGAGTACCCAACCGATGTGATAACGACCGTACGTGGTCAGGGTTATCGTTTCGATATTCGTCCGTAACGTTTTCAACGGCTGACTGATGAAATTTCGCCATAACCAACCTTTTTCGCTGCGTTCACGCTTTATGCTGGCGACCGCAGCGGTGGTACTCGCACTGTCACTGGCTTACGGGTTAGTGGCCGTAGTCGGTTACATGGTCAGCTTCGATAAAACAGCCTACCGCCTGTTGCGCGGCGAAAGTAATCTGTTTTTCAGCCTCGCCCAGTGGCGTGATAACAAGCTGACGATCAACGTCCCTCCCGATCTGGATCTCAATTCTCCCACGCTGGTCTTTATTTATGATGATAAAGGCGATCTGCTGTGGGCCGAGCGCAAACTGCCGGAAATTGAAGCGCGTATCGACAAGGCGTGGATGAACAAACCGGGCTTTTATGAGCTCGATACTGACACTCAGATCAGCAGCGAAGTGGTCGGCGATAACCCGAAAGCACAGGATAAGCTTAAAGATTACGACGACACCGACGCCAATGCGATGACCCACTCCATCGCCGTCAATACTTACGCTGCCACGTCCCGCCTGCCTGCACTGAATATTGTGGTAGTGGATACCATTCCGCAGGAGTTACAACGTTCGGATCTGGTATGGGAATGGTTCAGTTATGTGCTGTTAGCGAATTTGCTGCTCGTCGTGCCACTGCTTTGGCTGGCGGCTTACTGGAGCCTGCGCCCGATCAAGGCGTTGATCCGCCAGGTCGCTGAGCTGGAAACCCACGAGCGTGAAGCGTTGGATGAAAACCCGCCGCGTGAGCTCAAAGGGCTGGTGCGCAACCTCAATACCCTGCTGCACGGCGAGCGGGAACGCTATGACCGCTACCGCACCACACTGGCCGACCTGACTCACAGCCTGAAAACGCCGCTGGCCGTTATGCAGTCGACATTACGTTCACTGCGAAACAGCAAGCAGATGACCATCGAAGAGGCCGAACCGGTCATGCTCGAGCAGATCAGCCGTATCTCTCAGCAGATAGGGTATTACCTGCACCGGGCAACCCTGCGTTCAGAACACAATATTTTAATCCGCGAAGTGCACTCCGTTCCCCCGTTGCTCGACAGCCTGTGCTCTGCACTCAATAAAGTGTATCAGCGTAAAGGGGTGGTGCTGACGCTGGATATTTCCCCAGAAATCACCTTTATTGGTGAGAAAAATGATTTCATCGAAGTGATGGGCAATGTTATCGACAACGCCTGTAAGTACTGTCTGGAATTTGTTGAAATCAGCGCTGTTTACACCGAAAAGCAATTGATCATCCTGATTGAAGACGATGGTCCCGGCATTCCGGAAAGCAAGCGCACCGTGATTTTCCAACGCGGCCAGCGTGCAGATACTCTGCGTCCTGGCCAGGGGCTCGGTCTCTCATTAGCCAGTGAAATCATCGAACAGTACGATGGGGAAATTATCATCGGCGACAGCCCGCTCGGCGGCGCCAGTATGCGCGTCTGCTTCGGTCAGCAGCACGAATCGGATATTGATTAAGTCAGACTAACGCCGCTGCAACCAAAATTATTGTCAGCGAGTGAAAATTGCTGGTGATTGCCCAATGCAGCGGCGGCACCTTCCGTTATAATCCTTCTCAATAGTTTTCTTTTCAGGCCATGGAATAAACATATGGATTATCAACTCGACTTAGACTGGACCGATTTTTTACAACGTTACTGGCAAAAACGTCCTGTTGTTCTTAAACGTGGCTTCAAAAATTTTGTTGACCCGCTCTCCCCGGATGAGCTGGCCGGTCTGGCGATGGAAAACGAAGTCGACAGCCGCTTGGTCAGTCATCTGGATGGCCGCTGGCAGGTGAGTCACGGGCCGTTTGAAAGTTATGATCATCTGGGTGAAAACAACTGGTCGATTCTGGTTCAGGCCGTTGATCACTGGCACGAGCCCTCTTCCCATCTGATGCGCCCGTTCCGCCACATTCCTGACTGGCGCATGGACGACCTGATGATCTCCTACTCGGTCCCCGGCGGTGGTGTAGGCCCGCATCTGGATCAGTACGATGTATTCATCATTCAGGGCACTGGCCGCCGCCGCTGGCGTGTAGGCGAAAAAATCCCAATGAAACAGCACAGTCCGCATCCGGATTTACTGCAGGTCGCGCCGTTCGACGCCATCATTGATGAAGAACTGGAACCGGGTGACATCATCTATATTCCGCCGGGTTTCCCGCATGAAGGCTATTCGCTGGAAAGTTCACTGAATTACTCTGTTGGTTTTCGCGCGCCAAATGCACGCGAGATGGTCAGCGGCTACGCTGATTATATTCTGGCCCGCGAACTGGGCAGTAAACGTTACGGCGATCCGGAACTGGTTGAACGCGAGCACCCGGCGCTGGTACTGCCGCAAGAGCTCGACAGCATGCGTAACATGATGCTGGAGCTGGTCGGTAACCCGGAACATTTCAACAGCTGGTTTGGTGAGTTTATTTCCCAGTCCCGTCATGAGCTGGATCTGGCAGCGCCGGAGCCGCCTTATCAGGCAGGCGAAATTTATGAACTGCTTGAGTCTGGTGAATCGCTGCAGCGTCTTTGCGGTCTGCGCGTACTGCGCGTAGGGGATGTATGCTACGTCAATGGCGAGGCGATGACCACAGAACATCTGGCCGCCGCCGATGCGATGACCCGTCACATGACGGTCACACGCGCCATGCTCGGCGATGCGCTCGACGATCCGTCGTTCCTCGCGCTGCTCTCAGCGCTGGTCAACAGCGGTTACTGGTACTTCAACGACTGATCCTGTCAGCGCAGTTATTGCCGCAATAAATGAAAAGGGAGCACTTTGCGATAAAGTGCTCCCTTTTTCGCTGGCTGAACCGGTTTGCGGCCTAAAGCAAAATCAGTGTTTCGCCGCTCGCTGAGCGGTAAGCTCAGCAATGTGCATGATCACCCCGGCCGCTTTTTCCATCCCCTCAAGCGTGACGAATTCGTGCTTGCCGTGGAAGTTGTAGCCGCCGGTAAAGATGTTCGGACATGGCAGGCCACGGAAAGAGAGCTGAGCGCCGTCGGTGCCTCCGCGGATTGGCTTCATGATGGGTTCAATGTCGCATGCCCGCATCGCCTGCTTGGCAATGTCGATAATGTGCGGATGCTCTGCCACTTTGTCACGCATATTGTAATAGTGATCGTCGAGCGTCACTTCAATATAACAATCGCGGTGTAATCCTTTGCCGACCACGTGGGCAACATCAATGATTTTTTGCTTACGGGCTTCGAAATTGATCTTATCGAAATCGCGGATAATGTAATGCATTTCAGCGCGCTCAACCGAACCTTTCATCGACGTCAGGTGATAAAAACCCTCATACCCTTCGGTATTTTCCGGGGTTTCATCTGCCGGTAATTCACTGTGAAAACGCGCCGCCAGTGACAGCGCATTGACCATCACGCCCTTGGCGCTGCCCGGATGCACATTGTTACCGACAATTTTAATGGTCGCCGAGGCGGCATTGAAGTTTTCAAACTCCAGTTCGCCGACACCACCGCCATCGACGGTATATGCCCATTCTGCACCAAATGCAGCAACGTCAAAAGTTTGCGCACCTTTGCCAATTTCTTCGTCCGGCGTGAATGCCACCCGCAGCGGGCCATGCGGCCGGTTACTGTTTTTAAGCCTCACCATAGCAGTAACAATCGCTGCAATACCGGCTTTGTCATCGGCACCCAACAGCGTTTTGCCATCGGTGGTGATCAGCGTCTGGCCCAGCAATTGGTGCAGTACGGGGAACATGACTGGCGAGAGGACTTCCTCACCGTTACCGAGCGCAATATCCCCCCCGCGATAGTTCTCGACGATCTGCGGATTCACGTGTTTGGCGGTAAAGTCTGGCGCCGTATCCAGATGAGAAATGAAACCGATGGTCGGAACTTGCCAGGCGACGTTGCCGGGGAGAGTACCCATCACGCAGCCTTTGTCATTGAGCGTAACCTGTTCGAGCCCCAGTTCGATTAGCTCGTTACGTAATTCACGTGCCAGCTTCATTTGCCCTTCTGTGCTGGGCGTATGCCTGACATTGGCTTTCGATTGGGTATCAAATGAAACGTAGTAGAAGAAACGATCGAGCAACTTATCCATAATTAGGTATCCTCTGGCAGCTGACTTTTATTATGCGCAGCATGAATATCGCAAATATTGCGTCAGGTCATTTTTGTCCAAGTTTAGTCACGGAAGTGTTCTGCACAGGCGCAATTTTTGCGGGATAGGACTACAGGAGGGAAAAGAGGAGATAAAGACAAAAAAGCCCGGCTAGCGCCAGGCATTATCTTCTTTGGTCAGAAAGGCGTGAACAAATTCGGGGACAACCTCACTGGCGAGCCCGTACTTCTTCTCATCAAACTCACTTTCGACCTGGCTCGGCTCGAGGTTCAGCTCAATGGTAAAAGCCCCTCCCAGACGGGCTTCATGCACAAAACCGGCGGCGGGATAAACATGCCCGGAGGTCCCGATAGCAATAAAGAAATCAGCCTTCGCCAGCGCCTGATAGATCTCATCCATGCCAATCGGCATTTCACCAAACCACACGATGTGCGGGCGCAGCGCGGCCGGAAACTGACAACAGTGGCATTTGTCATTAACACTGAGATCACCCGGCCAGTCGAAGACCTGGCCAGACTGAGTACAACGCGCTTTCAGCAATTCACCGTGCATATGCATCACGCGCTTATTACCCGCACGCTCATGCAAATTATCGATGTTCTGCGTCACCAGCATAAAGTTATCGCCCAGCGCATCTTCCAGCATTGCCAGTGCCTTATGGGCCGCGTTCGGCTGGATCGCTTCCAGCTGCAACTGTTGACGGCGGGCATTGTAAAATGCCTGAACCAGTTCAGGATCGCGGCGATAGCCCTCAGGTGTCGCCACGTCTTCCACGTTATGCTCTTCCCACAATCCGTCCGCCGCGCGGAAGGTACGAATACCGGATTCAGCCGAGATCCCAGCGCCGGTCAGCACCACGACAAAAGGCCGTTTTAAGGACGCGGCAGCCATATTGTCGCGATGGAAAATGCTTGAGCGAAAACGTTGGTGCCGTATGCGCTTGTTTTTGCGAAACCGACACAAACGATGGCGTGTGCGCATAAGTGCTCCTGCTGTTTTACAAGTCTGTTAAAAGTTTCTACTGTCCGCCGCTCAGCACACGGGCCGGATCAATACGGCTGGCGCGACGCGCCGGATACCAGCTGGCCAGCAGACTCAGCACCAGCGCGGTGAACAACACGCCTGCCACATCCAGCCAGTGAAGTTCCGACGGTAAAAAATCGATGAAATAAATATCACCTGACAGAAACTGATGCCCGGTGAATTTTTGCAGCGCATTTATGATATTCGTCAACTGCCAGGAGGCAATCACCCCCACCACCACGCCACAAATACTGCCCACCAGCCCGGCAAGTAAACCGTACCAGATGAACACGGCGCGGATCAGCCCGTCTTTTGCGCCAAGTGTGCGCAGAATCGCAATATCACTGCTTTTATCTTTCACAGCCATGACCAGCGTCGAGACGATATTGAAACAGGCCACGCCGATCACCAGCACCATCGCCATATACATAATGGCACGGACCATCTGGATATCGCGATACATGTAACCATAGGTGCCGATCCAGCTGCTGATGTAAACATAGGCGTGCGTCACTTCACCGGCGTCACGCACCAGTTTCTGTGCGGCAAAGACATCGTTCACTTTGATATCAATCCCGGTGACGCTGCTGCCCATATCCTGATACTGCTGGGCATCCGCCAGCGGAACCATCGCTAAACTGTGGTCGAGCTGGCCGCTTAATTGCAAAATACCGGTGACGTGCAGACGGATGCGCTTAGGTTGAAGCAACTTCATTTGCGGGTCACTGTTGGGGATCATCACCGTCACCCAGTCATCCTGTTTTACGCCAATGGCATCGGCGACGCCTTTGCCCAGAATGACCTGCTGTTCGCCCGCTTTGAAACTCTTCCAGGCATCACCCAGAACAAAAGACGGCGCGGCGCTGACGCGTGGCTCCTGCTGCGGATCAACGCCTTTAAGTTTAATCGCGCGCAGTTTTGCGCCATGCTCAATCAGGCCGTTAAATTCCACATAGGGTGCGGCGGCGGCAATGCCCGGTACTTTTTCCACGCGTTCCAGTACACCTTGCCAGCCTTCAAACGGCTGATTAACAGGACGAATTTCGCCGTGCGGCACCACAGCCAGCACGCGCTCTTTCAGCTCACGTTCAAAACCGTTCATGGCGCTCAGACCAACAATCAGCACCGCCACGCCCAGCGCAATACCGAGCGTAGAGATAATCGAAATCAGCGACACCATGCCGCTGCGGCGGCGGCCACGGCTAAAGCGCAGGCCGATTAAAAGCGAGAATGGGATAGCTGACATCACTTCGCTCCCAGCAGGGTCGAATCCTGTTGCAGCTTACCGTCGCGCATCTCCAACTGACGGTTCATGCGCTTAGCCAGCTGGAGGTCATGCGTGACGACCAGAAAGGCTGTGCCCTGACGGACATTCAGTTCACCCAGCAAGTCAAAAATGCTGTCGGCGTTTTTCTGATCCAGATTCCCGGTCGGTTCATCGGCCAGTACCAACGACGGGCTGTTCACCAGCGCACGGGCTATCGCCACGCGCTGGCGCTCACCGCCGGAAAGTTCAGACGGTCGGTGTTTGCTGCGGTGCTGCAGGCCAACGGCGGCCAGCATTGCCATGGCTTTCTCTTCCACTTCGGCCGCTTTGCCTTTGCCAATTAACAGCGGCATCCCGACGTTTTCCATCGCTGTAAAGTCCGGCAGCAGGTGGTGGAACTGGTAGATAAAGCCCAGTTCGCGGTTACGCAATTCGGCTTTGGCTGCGGAAGACATGGTGTTAAGCGAGGTGCCTTTAAACACCACGTCGCCGGAAGTCGGGGAATCCAACCCGCCCAGCAGGTGCAATAACGTACTTTTACCGGAGCCGGAGCTGCCGACAATCGCCATCATTTCGCCAGGCTGAATCGCAAAAGAGACATCGCGCAGCACGTCGGTGTGCATTTTACCTTCGGTGTAAGTCTTACAGAGGTTTCCGCACTGCAATAATAATTCGCCCTGCGATGATACTAAATTACTCATAACGTAAAGCCTCTGCGGGTTGGGCGGCAGCTGCGCGCCACGAAGGGTAAAGCGTAGATAATAGAGCGATCGCCATAGCGATCAGCGCAATAATCACTACCTGTGTGGCTTCGATATCCACCGGCAGCGACGCGCCATCAAGTATCAGGCCAATGGCAGGCATGATGTTATTCAACTGGGTAGCCAGTATTACACCGAGCACGGCCCCGAGCAGTGCACCAATAATACCGGCACTCGCTCCCTGCACCATAAACAGCGCCATGATCTGACGGCGGGTAAGCCCCTGGGTTTGCAGAATGGCAACTTCACCCTGCTTCTCCATCACCAGCAAACCGAGAGACGTAATGATGTTAAAGGCGGCGACGGCAACAATCAGGCTCAGCAGCAGGCCCATCATATTTTTTTCCATGCGCACGGCCTGGAACAGCTCGCCGCGACGTTCACGCCAGTCTTTCCACTCGGAGCCTTTCGGCAGGGTTTGCGCACTCAGGCTGTCAACATCCAGCGGCTTGTCGAGGAACAGGCGCCAGCCGGTGACATTACCTTTCGGGTAGAGCATCAGACGTGAGGCATCCTGCTGGTTAACCAGCATCTGGTAGCCATCCACTTCACTGTTAGCGGCAAAAGTGCCTGCGACAGTAAACAGACGCTGACTCGGAATACGGCCCATCGGGGTGAACTGGCTGACGCTGGTGACCATCAGACGCAGTTGGTCGCCGCGTTTAACTTTCAGCTGTTGCGCCAGCTGGTCGCCGAGAATGACGTTGTACTGGCCCGGTTGCAGCACCTGCTGATTCACCGCCACCATATAATTAGACAGCGGGTCTGCTTCATCGGGATTCACGCCCAGCATCACGCCGACCGCCACGCTGCCGGGGCTTTGCAGCACCACGTCGCCTGTCGTCAGCGGTACCGCGCGGGTAACGCCCTTGAGCGCAGCAACGTCAGCATGGGTAATTTTTTGAGGGTCCAGCGAACCCTGTGCCGTCGTCACCAACGCCTGAGGCATCAGACCCAGAATGTTACTTTCCAGATCCTTCTCAAAACCGTTCATGACCGATAACACAGTCACCAATGCCATCACCCCGAGGGTGATACCAATAGTAGAAAGCCAGGAGACAAACCGCCCAAAGCGGTCTGAAGCACGCCCGCGCATATAGCGCAGGCCTATAAATAACGCGACAGGTTGATACATGACATCCGTTTTACGTGCTTGGCCGTGTTAAGTGCATGGCGCAGACTAAAGTGATCAAGGATAATAAAGGCTAGCCCCGTTTTATGGAACCACTAACGGCCTCACTCCCCGGCTTTATTATCCTTTTTGTCTCTCATCACTTTTTAACTTTGCATACCCAAAATAATTCGAGCTGCATTGAGGCGGTAAGGGAAGGAGCCCGGGGAGCTTAGTAAACTAAGTGATTCGGGTGAGTGAACGCAGCCAACAAAAATGCAGCTTGAAGTATGACGGGTATATAATAAGGGGATCCGGGTTGACCCCGAATAGCGCCCCATCGCAAGATATGCTCTGCAAATCAGGTCCAGATGGACGCCGACAACGAGATAACATTACAGCCTATGCCTCACGATCATCGTTATTCTTTGCCTGAACGCCCCGGCGATACCCGCGTGCTGGGGCAGCTCACCGGTTCCGCCTGTGCACTGGAATGTGCTGAAATCAGCGAGCGTCACAACGGGCCGGTCATGCTCATCGCGCCCGATATGCAAAATGCCCTGCGCCTGCGCGATGAAATCCAGCAGTTCACCGCTCTCAAAGTGATCAATATTGCTGACTGGGAGACGCTGCCTTACGACAGTTTCTCGCCGCATCAGGAGATTATCTCTTCCCGCCTTTCGAGCCTTTACCAACTGCCGATGCTCGAACGCGGCATCATTATTTTGCCGGTCAACACGCTGATGCAGCGGGTCTGCCCGCACGAATTCCTGCACGGGCACGCGCTGGTGATGAAAAAAGGCCAGCGGCTGTCTCGTGACAAATTGCGCGCCCAGCTGGAGCAGGCTGGGTACCGCAGCGTTGATCAGGTGATGGAACACGGTGAATTTGCCACCCGTGGCGCCCTGCTTGACCTCTACCCGATGGGCAGCGACGAGCCTTACCGCATCGACTTTTTCGACGATGAAATCGACAGCCTGCGGGTGTTTGACGTCGATACCCAGCGCACGCTGAGTGAAGTGGCGCAGATTAACCTGCTGCCCGCGCACGAATTTCCGACGGACAAAACCGCCATCGAACTGTTTCGCAGCCAGTGGCGTGAAAAGTTCGAAGTGCGCCGTGACGCTGAGCACATTTACCAGCAGGTGAGTAAAGGCACTTTCCCGGCGGGAATAGAATACTGGCAGCCACTGTTTTTCAGCCAGCCGCTGACCACCCTGTTCAGCTATTTGCCGAAAAATACCCTGCTGCTTAATACCGGCGATCTCGAAAGCGCTGCCGATCGTTTCTGGCTCGATGCCACCCAGCGTTATGAGAACCGCCGCGTTGACCCGATGCGTCCTCTGCTGGAACCTGAAACCCTGTGGCTACGGGTGGATTCGTTGTTTAGCGAGCTGAAAGCCTGGCCGCGCATTCAACTGAAAACCGAAGCGCTCCCGGCAAAAGCCGCCAATACCAACCTGAGTTATCAGGCACTGCCGGATCTGTCGGTGCAGCCGCAAAACAAAGCGCCGATGGACAATTTACGCCGCTTTAACGAATCCTTCGCGGGTAGTTTGGTGTTCTCGGTAGAAAGTGAAGGCCGCCGCGAAACCCTGCAGGATCTGCTGGCCCGCATCAAGCTTAACCCTCAGCTCATCACCCGCATTGAAGAGGCGCAAACCGCCGGTCGCTACATCATGATTGGCGCCTGTGAACGTGGTTTCCTCGACAGCGATAAGCAACTGGCGCTGATTTGTGAAAGCGATCTGCTCGGTGAACGCGTGGCGCGCCGCCGTCAGGACAGCCGTCGCGCCATCAATACTGACACGCTGATCCGCAATCTGGCTGAGCTGCGCACCGGTCAGCCAGTGGTGCATATGGAGCACGGCGTCGGGCGCTATCTCGGCCTGACCACGCTGGAAACCGGTGGTATTAAAGCCGAATATCTGATCCTCACCTACGCCGGTGAAGACAAACTTTACGTGCCGGTCTCGTCGCTGCACCTCATCAGCCGCTATGCCGGTGGTGCGGACGAAAGCGCGCCGCTGCACAAACTTGGCGGTGAGGCCTGGTCGAAAGCCCGGCAAAAAGCCGCCGAAAAAGTGCGTGATGTGGCAGCCGAGCTGCTCGATATTTATGCCCAGCGCGAGGCCAAAAAAGGTTTCGCCTTCAAGCACGACAAAGAGCAGTACCAGCTGTTCTGTCAGGCGTTTCCGTTTGAAACCACGCCAGATCAGGCGCAGGCCATTAACGCCGTACTGACTGATATGACTCAGCCGCTGGCGATGGACCGGCTGGTGTGCGGCGACGTGGGCTTTGGTAAAACCGAAGTGGCGATGCGTGCTGCGTTTCTGGCGGTCTCAAACAATAAACAGGTCGCCGTACTGGTGCCGACCACGCTGCTGGCGCAGCAGCACTTCGACAACTTCCGTGACCGTTTTGCCAGTTGGCCGATCCGCATCGAAATGATGTCGCGTTTTCGCAGCGCCAAAGAGCAAAACGTGGTGCTGGAACAGGCGATTGAAGGCAAGGTCGATATCATCATCGGCACCCATAAACTGCTGCAAAGTAATCTGCACTGGAAGGATCTGGGGCTGCTGATTGTCGACGAAGAGCACCGCTTCGGCGTGCGCCACAAAGAGCGCATCAAAGCGATGCGCGCCGACGTGGACATTCTGACGCTGACCGCCACGCCAATTCCGCGCACGCTGAATATGGCGATGAGCGGAATGCGTGATTTGTCGATCATTGCTACCCCACCGGCGCGCCGTCTGGCGGTAAAAACTTTCGTGCGCGAGTATGACAGTCTGGTTATCCGTGAGGCTATCCTGCGTGAAGTGCTGCGTGGCGGGCAGGTTTATTATCTGTTCAACGACGTGGAAAATATCGAAAAAGCGGCCGACAAACTGGCTGAACTGGTGCCAGAAGCGCGCATTGCTATCGGCCACGGCCAGATGCGCGAACGCGATCTGGAACGCGTGATGAATGACTTCCATCATCAGCGTTTCAACGTGCTGGTGTGTACCACTATCATTGAAACCGGTATCGATATTCCGAGCGCGAATACCATTATTATCGAACGCGCTGACCATCTCGGTCTGGCACAGCTGCACCAGCTGCGTGGCCGCGTCGGGCGCTCACATCACCAGGCCTACGCCTACTTGCTGACACCGCCGCCGAAGGCCATGTCCACTGATGCCCACAAGCGTCTGGAGGCTATCGCGTCGCTGGAAGATCTGGGTGCCGGTTTTGCGCTTGCGACCCACGACCTGGAGATCCGCGGTGCCGGTGAACTGCTCGGCGAAGGCCAGAGCGGCCAGATGACCAGCATTGGTTTCACGCTCTATATGGAGCTGCTGGAAAACGCCGTAGAAGCGCTGAAAGAGGGGCGCGAACCGTCGCTGGAAGATTTAACCACCAGCCAGACGGAAGTCGAAATGCGTATGCCAGCCCTGTTGCCGGAAGAGTATATTCCCGACGTCAATACGCGCCTGTCTCTGTATAAACGGATTGCCAGCTCAGGCAGCGAAAATGAACTCGATGAATTGCGCGTGGAGCTGATTGACCGCTTCGGTACCCTACCTGACGGCGCGCGTAATCTGCTGCACATTGCCGTGATGCGTCTAAAAGCCAAAGCGCTGGGCATTAAGCGAATCGAAGGCAATGAACGCGGCGGCTTTGTGGAGTTCAGTGATAAGAACCGGGTCAATCCTGGCTATCTGATTGGTTTGTTACAGAAACAGCCGCAGATTTACCGCCTCGACGGCCCGACTAAGCTGAAGTTTATGATTGATCTGACCGACCGGCCGAAGCGTCTGAAGTTCATCGACGATCTGCTGGCAGCCTTCGGGGAAAATTTGATTTAACACATTGCGCTGAAAAGCAAAAAAAGCCCGGTGCAGAAAAAACTGCCCCGGGCTTTTTTATGGCGTTACAGAACGTCAATCCGAGCGTTAGTTTTTACGCAGCGCTTTCACCTTGTCGGCAGTAATGTCAGCCGGTAAGCCCGCAAAAGTCACCCGCAGATAATTCACCAGTTCCGCAACTTGCGCATCGTTCAGGCGGTCAGCAAAACCCGGCATAGATTGCATACTTTCGTCACCGGGGAATGCCTGCGCCGGTAAACCATCGAGTACTGAGATGATCAGATTGCGGCCATCCGGCTGGCGCAGCGTGGCGTTGTTTTGCATCGCGACCGCCACATGCGGTTTGCCTGCGCCATCGGCAGCATGACAACCCGAACACTGATCCAGATAGGTGATGCGACCTGCATCATTGCCCTGCCCGGTATTTGTCGCAATAGCCGCCGGAACGGCGGCCGGAGGCTGATCCCCCATCAGATAAGTGACCAGAGCGCGGTGATCTTCCGGCGTCAGGAAACGCGTACTCAGGCTCACCACTTTATGCATCTCATCAAATGCAGAACCTTGCGCTGCGATACCGGTACCGAGGAAACGGCTCAAATCTGCCGGCGTCCAGCCGCGCTGCGCCAATGCCTGCGGGGTAATATCCGGTCCGGTAATACGCCCGAGCGTGCCACCCTGCAGGTTTTCACTGCTTTGCATCTGCCCCAGTTTGCCGCGTGGCGTATGGCATTCGCCACAGTGGCCAAGCACGTCAGTCAGATATTTACCGCGCTGCCAGTCGGCAGAGTTGCCCTGCGAGCTGGCTGGCATTGGATCTGCCGTCCGGAACAGCAGGTTCCAGCCAATCATCGCCATGCGCTGGTTGAACGGGAACGGCATCTCATTCTCCGGCACCGGCTGATTCACCGCCGGGCGGGTCATCAGATAGGCGTACATGTCGTCCGAATCCTGGCGCGTCACCCCTTTGTAGGAGGTGTAAGGCATCGCCGGATAGAGGTGACGACCGCCAGGCGCAACCCCCTGCGTCAGCGCCAGATAGAAGTCATCGGAGGTCCAGCGGCCAATACCGTCATCTGCGGCAGGCGTCAGATTGCTGCCAAAGATCTTACCGAACGGTGTCTCCAGTGCATATCCACCCGCCAGCGGCGCGCCGCCGGAAGCAGTATGACAGGCTGCGCAGTCCGAAGCCTGTACCAGATAACGCCCGCGGTCGATCTGCTGTGCGTCGGCTTTCACCTGCTGAACCGGTGCATCCAGACGGCGGTTTTCACGCCACCACAGCACGGCCACTATCAGAATCACCAACACGACGAACCCGAAAAAAATCCGCTTTTTCATTACACCGGCTCCTTGATCAGACCCGGCGTTTTCAGCACCACATCACGCACAGCCTGGTAATAACGCACATAACCGGTACAGCGGCAGATGTGGTTTTCGAGTGCCTTTTCGATCGCCACTTCAAGGTCGGCCAGCGGGATCGGCTGCTTCGCCAGTCGCTCAACAAACAGCGTCGCGGCATTCACAAAGCCCGGAGTGCAGTAACCGCACTGAAAGCTGTAGTGTTCAAGAAACGCCTGCTGAACTGGCGAGAGCTGAACTTCGCCCTTGTCATCCGTCTTTGCGTGCCCTTCAACCGTACGGACTTTTTCACCATTGAAGAAATGGGCGCCGGTGATGCAGGTGCGCACCTCTTCGCTGGTGCCGCTGTCATGGTCAACAATCGCCACACAGGCGTGGCAGATGCCCTGCCCGCAGCCCAGACGGCAGCCAGTCAGGGCCACATATTCGTGCAGGAAATCGATCATCATCAGGCCTTCAGGAACCTCCAGCGGGCCGTAATGTTGATTGTTAATGGTCAGCGACAGTGGCTGGGTTTTGATGCTCATTGTAAAACCTCACGAATATTTTCAGCACGGACAGGCAAATCACGGAAACGGTGGCCGGTGGCATGGGCGATGGCGTTAACCAGTGCCGCAACGACCGGGATCATCACGACCTCGGCCATGCCTTTTGGTGGATCGGTTTCCGACAGCGCAGGCAGGATGTCGCTGGTCTGTTTCCACACTGCCACATCACTGGCGCGCGGCAGGTTGTAACGGTTGAAGTTCCAGGTACCGTCGCCCGGCCCGTCCTCATAAAGCGGTAAATATTCATGCAATGCATGGCCGATACCCATCGCCAGCCCGCCCTGCAACTGACCGGAGACCAGCTCAGGAACGATCATATTTCCGCACTCCATAATGGAGTGATGGTTAAGCAATTCGACATTGCCGGTGGCGATATCAACCGCCACTTCGGTCAGCGTGCCGACCGCGCTGTAGTACGTCACCGACGCGTTGTTGCGCTGCGTCGGCGGGTAGAACACGCTTTCGCGCGCCAGCGTCTTAAACTCGCCCGCACCGTTGCGCACGGACAGGCCGTCCACCGGAATACGCTGACGGCTGTTGCTCAGGGTGAAATCAGCCTCTGCCCATTGCCAGCGGTTAAAGACGTGCACCGCGGCACCCGTCAGTCCGCCCATGGCGTAGGCTTTTTTCGCCAGAATTTCCAGGCTGAGGATCTGCATACCGTTGGCGGTCAGGCCGCCGTCGACCCAACGCGCATCTTCTTTGCGCACGATATATGGCGCTGCCTGTCCGCCACCGATGCCGGTCTGCCAGATAGCCAGCGCCGCGGGCCACAGGCCATGCTCGAAGATCAGACGTGCGGCTTCGCGGGTACTGTGCGAGAAGTAATAGGCTGAGTTACTGGCGCTGGAAGGCGAACAATAAGACGGCGACCAGCGCGGATTGGTTTGCAATTTGTCCTGATCTGCCTGCGACATAATGTACGGGTCGCCACTGGTTTCCACCGGTAAGACCGACCAGTCCGTCACGGAGAAATGCGCTTCGTCAGCGGGTTTCCCCAACCACTGCGCGCACAACACCGATTGCGATGTGGACATACCGGTCCCCATCTCGGCACCGCTGTGCCACAGGCTGATTTGTCCGTTTTCGCTCACTTCAACGCGGGCAAAGGAGGTTTCCGCACCCGTGCCAAAATCTTTCTGCACGCAGCCGAAACCCACGCCGTAACGCTTGCCCGGATACCGGCTCTCATACTCACTTTTGCGCTTCTGACGTTCAGTCCACATCGGATGAACGGCGGCTTTCTCCAGCACTTCATCGGCACGAATGGCACCTGCCGGGATCGCACCCTGAGTGTTTTTCATGCCGGATTTGAGCACGTTGCGCAAGCGGAAGGCGATCGGATCAAGTTTCAGCTCGGCGGCCATTTCATCCATCATCATTTCAGTGGCGGCCATGCTTTGCAGCGTACCGTAACCGCGTGCTGAACCGGCGTCCAGCGCCCGTGAGGCAAGGCCCACAGCTGAAAGATCACTTTTCGGGAAGTAGTAAATGGACTGCGCCGCCGTTGCGCCCACCATGACGACAGACGGCGTAAAGTTGCTGCGTCCGCCGCCGTCGGCGGTCATTGCGGCATGGAATGACTGTAACATGCCGGTCTGGCGGTTAACGGCGATGTCATAATTCATGTCAAACGCGTGGCGTTTCAGGGATGACTGAAACTGTTCGAAACGGTCATTCGCCAGACGCACCGGCGCGCCGTCACCGTACATGGCCGCCACAGCGCCGTAGTAAGGGAAGTTATAGTGGTCTTTCGAACCATAGCCGACGGTGTAACACGGATGCAGGATCAGCGTTTTTACCGTTCGGTGGCCTTTCGCCATCATGCGTGGCATTTCGTCCGCCACTTCCTGTGGTGACTGAGTTGGCACCACCATGTGCAGTGTTTGCGTCGCCGCGTCGTACCAGCCATTGGCGTTATCCGGCTCGAGCGCCGAGGTATCCACCGACTGTGTGGTGTAGCGGCGGGACATCACCATCCACTCCGGCGGCGGCGATTTCAACTCATCGGCTATTTCACCGGCAAAGAACATACCTTGCTGGTCCAGCTTGCCGCCTTCACGGCCTACCGGCCAGACCGGCAAATGTTTTCTCATGCTGACCGGGAATACCGGCATATCTTTCAGGCTGGAGAATGTATCGTCATCGGACGGTGTGGCACCGCCGACACGGACAAAGCGGAAGGTCCCCCACGGGTCACGCTCCAGCGGTCCGGTTTCAGCGCCGTAACGCACCACATTGTCTTTGAATTTAAGGGCGTCTTTGGCAAAGCGGAAACGGGCAAAATCCTGATACACCAAAATAGCCACGGCCTGCCCGAGGTAGGCTGGCGTCTTGCCTTCCGGTAACAGCATGTCGTCGCCGTAAAAGGCCGGGAACGCCAGTCCGTCACGCGCCAGCACATCGGCAGTAACCAGTTGATCAGGTTGTAAATCATCACCCAGTAGTGACAGGTCGAGCCCGGCGTACAGGCGATCAGCCTTGGTGACGCGGAGAATAAAAGCATGGGCCTGTTTTTGCGGCCAGTGAGGCATATCGGTCGCGCGGATATCGCGGGCAAAGACTTTCTGCCCCATCACTTTGGCCTTACCGTCAATGCGAAAGCGGATGCGTTTGTTTTCAGCGTCCCACTGTGGCGATTGCAGTATTTTTTCTTCGAACAGCGCCGCATAAGCACGGCTGTGCAGCGGCGCGAGATACACGGACACACCAGCGATCACCGCGCTTTTTACAAAGCGACGCCGGGACGGGTTGAAGTTGCTCATAAATTTCCTTGCTACTTTTTGTCATTTTTTTATGGCGACTTTTTCTTATACTCGAAAAATATCGCTTATAGCGGGCGATTATAGGGTTACAAATTACAAAACGGCATGACTAAAAACACATTTTCAATATTTCGTTTACACTGTTGCGCAAATAATACGATTGTTGCATTTTTGTTGCGCAAAATTAGCGCAGTCGTCAAGCAGGCAACCCCAAAAGGCAGGACAAGCGTGGCAGGAATAATCATCCTCGCCGCTGGAACCGGTAGCCGGTTCAACGCAGCGGGGGGAGAAGGCAATAAATTAAATGCTCTGTGTGAGGATGCCGCAGGCAATTCGGTGAGCGTGTTTTCAACGACGCTGCAACAGGCCCTTAATACAGGGCTGAGTGTGCATGTCGTGACCCGCCCGGAAAATATCCCGGTGCAACAGGCGTGTACCAAAGCGGGCGTGCCGGTGACATTAATAAACAGCGCAGGAACCGGTGAGTCCATCGCCGCCGGAGTGCATGCGACGGCTGGCTGGAACGGCTGGCTGATTCATCTCGCCGATATGCCGTTCGTGTCCTCACAGGTCATTCTGTCGGTGTCAAAGGGCTTACAAAGCGCGGAGATAGCCCGCCCCTTCTGGCAGGAAACGCCGGGGCATCCGGTCGGTTTTGGCCCCGCGTTACGCGAAGCACTACTACAACTCACAGGCGATCAGGGCGCGCGTCAGCTGTTGCGCCATCACCCTGTTCTGCGCATTGAAGCTGACTCATCAGGGGTGATTGCGGATATCGATCTTCCTTCCCAACTTTGCCTTGACGCTTCTGACAGGAATTCACATGCAACATCTTGATAATCAGGTGATTGAACAGGCCAGTCTTTGGCTTTCAGAGCAACCCGTATGGCTCTGTACCGTGCTGACGACCTACGGCTCCTCGCCCCGTGCGCCCGGTGCGCTGATGGCAGCGACACAAAACGGGCTCTATTGCGGCTCGCTGTCAGGTGGATGCGTAGAGGATAATTTCCTGCAACGGATCGCGGCCGGAGAGTATCAGGCGGCCAGTCAGGTTATCCGTTATGGGGAAGGCGGTCTGACACCCAATGTCGCGCTGCCCTGCGGCGGTTCGCTCGACGTGCTGGTAGAGTATCTGCTGCCTGGGCAAAGCAACCGCGATCACCTGTCGCGTATGGCACAGGCGTTGCAGGGCCACTACGCCCTGAATAAAAGCCTGACCTTACCCGCAGCCTGTGACCATCTGGCACTGACCGGCTATCACAGCAATACGCAAGTTACGCGGGTGGGAAATACCATTACGCTGCACATCGCCGCCCCGCCACGTTTGCTGATTGCCGGCTTATCGAGTGTGGCGATGTACTGCGCAGATTTTGCCTGTGCTCTGGGGTTTGAAGTGGTGGTCTGTGAATGCCGCGATGAGGCGCTGGAAAATTTTGCGCCGGCGCTGAAACCGGAAGTTAAACTGGAAAAAGTCTTCCCGGCCAAATATCTGGAAGAGACCGGCTGCCATGCCAACACCGCCATTGTTGCCCTGACGCATGATCCGCGTATGGATGACCTGACGCTGATGGAGGCAGTCAATACACCGGCGTTTTATATCGGGGCGATGGGGTCACAGCTTAACAGCGCCCGCCGCCGCGAACGTTTACAGACCATCGCCCAGTTTGCGCCACAGGATTTTGAGCGGCTGCATGCGCCGGTCGGGCTAAATATTGGCAGTAAAACGCCCGCGGAGATCGCGCTGGCTGTAATGGCTGATATCGTAAAACACAAAAACGGTAACGCCTGAAAACAGAAAAGCCTGAGGGATTAACCTCAGGCTCTCTTCTGTACTGTCTGAACTGAACGCGTATCAGGTACGCGTGAGCTGCAGCTGGCCGCTTTTATCCAGCGGGATTTGGGTGCCGGGATCGTGGTCCATGCGCACTTTGCCCTGCTGGTCGCCGATTTTGTAGGTCACGTCATAACCCAGATTCTTTTCTGACTTCTCATACACCGTGCTGCAACGCTGTTGCTGAGTCGTGTAAGTATCGCCTTCCTGCATGCTGCTCTGTACACGGTTACCGGCATAGCCGCCGCCCAAAGCGCCCGCTACGGTTGCGACATCACGACCGCGTCCGCCACCAAACTGATGGCCGAGCACACCACCGGCAACGGCACCCAGTACGGAACCGGCAATCTGATGCTCATCCTGCACAGGGCGTCTGTGGGTAACTGTCACGTTACGGCACTCCTGGCGTGGAGTTTTGACCGTTTCTTTAATCGGCGTCGCGCTGAGTACCTGAGCGTACTCCGGGCCTGAAGAAAAGACATTCATACTTGCTACTGCTGCAACGCCGAGCGCCGCTGCGACTCCGATACCGACGCCAGCTAACATTGACTTGTTCACAGGACATCCTCCTGAAATGTTACCACGCATTCTGTGACCCTTTTGTGCCGGGCCTCCCTGCTTGTTAAACATTGGGATACCACGTCGGGCGACAGGTCCTCAACCGGTAAAGCCTGATATTGAGGGATCGGCGTGCGTGAATCGCCGTCTGTAAACAAGATAAAGTTTGCACAAAGTTTTACATTCCGGCAATAAGACTCACGGACGAAAATAGCATCCGTGATTGGGAAAATGAGGGTTTAGGAGGATTCTTAGCGAACGAAGTTGTTTCGGTGAAATCTTATGCTGAATGTTGTTTGGGTGCTAAATAAACTCAAAAAGCCTGTCAATACAGGCTTTTAATAAGATTCGATTCAGCTTCTGGCAAAAAAACAACCAGATTAGTGTAATTTAAGGCGCGGGCGAATCACTTTGTTAATTCCGCCTACCAGCATCATCAGCGCGGTTTTGGTGTAGCCGTGCAGGGCAATCTGATGCATACGGTAGAGGGAAACATACACGAAACGCGCGATGCGCCCTTCTATCATCATCGAGCCCTTCATCAGGTTACCCATCAGGCTACCAACGGTACTAAAGCGCGATAATGAAACCAGAGAGCCGTGGTCTTTGTAGACGTACTCCTTCAGGCTCTGGCCTTTGCGCTGCGCCATAATGTTGTCGAAACAGCGTGACGCCATCTGGTGCGCTGACTGCGCACGCGGAGGCACGAAACCGCCACTTTTTTGCGGACAGGAAGCGCAGTCACCAATCGCAAAAATGTTCGGGTCGCGGGTAGTTTGCAGCGTTGGCTCAACCACCAGCTGATTAATACGGTTAGTTTCCAGCCCGGCGATATCTTTCATGAAATCTGGCGCTTTAATCCCTGCCGCCCATACCATCAGATCAGCTTCAATAAATTCGCCTTCTTTGGTATTCAGACCGTTTTTGTCTGCGCTGGTGACCATGGTTTTGGTCAGTACCCGCACGCCAAGTTTGGTCAGTTCCTGGTGCGCCGCACCGGAGATCCGCGGCGGTAAAGCAGGCAGAATACGCTCACCGGCTTCTACCAGCGTGACGTTCAGCGTCTGGCTGTCGAGACCTTCGAAGCCGTAGCTGTGCAGCTGTTTAACCGCGTTATGCAGCTCAGCAGAAAGCTCAACGCCGGTCGCCCCGCCACCGACAATCGCAATATTCACCTTCTTCTGCTTATCCGGGCTGGCAGAAAATTTCAGGAACAGGTTAAGCATTTCGTTGTGGAACCGGTGCGCCTGATGCGGGTTATCAAGGAAGATGCAGTTATCTTTCACGCCCGGTGTACCAAAATCATTGGAGGCGCTGCCGAGGGCCATCACCAGCGTGTCATAAGCGATATCGCGCGCAGGCACCAGCACTTCACCGTTTTTCTCATCGAGGATCTCAGCCAGCTGAATGGTCTGCGCCTCGCGGTTGATGTCAACCAGTGAGCCGATCTGGAAGTTAAAACCGTGGTTACGGGCATGGGCCAGATAGCTCAGCGCATCCACACCGTCGTCCAGACTGCCGGTCGCGACTTCATGCAGCAGCGGTTTCCACAGATGGCTGTGGTTGCGGTCCACCAGTACGATCTCGGCTTTCTTTTTGCGGCCGAGTTTGCGGCCCAGGCTGGTAGCCAGTTCCAGACCACCGGCACCACCGCCGATAATCACAATTTTCTTCATGGTAGTAGTCAACATGACCCCCTCAAATGTGAACCAATTGTTATCTAAGAGTAAAATTATTATCCTTAGAATACATAGGGTTGGCTTAAGTTAAATCGGTATCTGCCCCGAGAATACCATGCGTGGTGATTTGGTCATACCAAAATTGATATACATCAATTTAAATCCATTCAGTGAAATTCACTTAGCGATGTGGCACGGTTTTTGACCTTTTTGAATCAGGCGCTTAGAAGGGGAATACAGAAAAAAATGACATGATGATGAGAAAGGCATCGGCGATATTTTGCAAAAAAAAAGACCGTAGACGTAGGTCTGCGGCCCTTTGCTCATCATTGTCTGCAAATCAGGCGAGGTTTTTAAAGGCTTTGACCCGTTGCAGATGCGTCGAGATATCTTTGAATTTGTGGCTTTGCTTATCATCCCATTCAATCTGATAGAAATGATGCAGCACGGCAGCGGTTTTCTGACTGTCGAGGACGCCGTCTTCACGCGACAAAATGACCAGGCAGCGATCGCGGTTTTTCTCGCGGAAATCACTGACGCATTTGGTCGCAATATCGAGATACTCTTCAGGACGGTCGATTTTGCCGGTCATGTTGTCCTGCGGTGAAAGGTTCGGGTTGAACATCACCTGACGGATACCGCAAAGGTAACCAATACGCTCAGCCCAAAAACCGCCCAGACCCACGCCGCAAATCAGCGCCCTGTCGTCTCCGGATTGCTGAATAGCCTTGGTGACTTCTTTCAGTAAATGCTGCATGTCATGACGCGGATGCAGCGTGCTGTAACTGATAAACCGGACGTCCGGATCAATAAATTGCAGCTGCAGCACCTTTTCATGGTTGCCGGGGCTGGTTGAGTCAAAACCGTGCAAATAAATAATCATCGTTTTCCTCGTCCTGATTGTACGTTAAGAACATCAAGGTTAATGACGATGGGCTGCCATTTAGCGTGCTGACTGTTTATGCTCCTGCCAGCGGGCGTCCAGTGCGGTTAATTCCCGGTTGGCAAGCTGCCAGCGGCTGGAGTTAAGCAGGTCCCGGCACGCATCTTTACCCGTATATTTTCCACGATGGTACAATCCGGCAACGTTATCTGCTTTGACCGGAGACAGGTTATCCAACACACTGACAGCCCCCTCGCGATGGTTGCAGACCAAAATCATGTCGCAACCGGCATCCAGCGAA
Source organism: uncultured Enterobacterales bacterium (assembly GCA_963519305.1). Classification (GTDB taxonomy): domain Bacteria; phylum Pseudomonadota; class Gammaproteobacteria; order Enterobacterales; family Enterobacteriaceae; genus Ewingella. The sequence goes on along the minus strand of CAUQMS010000009.1, from coordinate 60,597 downwards.
GCCTGCCCGCGTTCGGCATAACTGCCCATGATCGCCGCACCTTCCATGGAGAGATCGTCAGAGAAGATCACGCCCTCAAAGCCGAGTTCCTGACGCAGAATTTTCTGCAGCCAGTATGGGGAACCACTGGCCGGGCGTGGATCTGCCTGCGTATAGATAACGTGCGCAGGCATCACCGCGTCGAGTAGTTTTTTATCAATCAGCTGGCGGAAAATTGCCATGTCATGCTCGCGGATCACCTCCAGCGGACGGTCATCGCGCGGCGTCTCTTTATGCGAGTCTGCGGTGACGGCACCGTGGCCCGGGAAATGTTTGCCGGTGGTTTTCATCCCCGCGCCATGCATACCAAGAATAAATTGCTCCGCCATGCCGAGGGCTTTTGCCGGTTCAGCGTGGAAAGAACGTTCGCCGATAGCCGCGCTGACGTGCCCGATGTCGAGAACCGGTGCAAAGCTGATATCGATATCCATGGCGATCATCTCGGACGCCATAAGCCAGCCCGCTTCTTTTGCCAGACGCAGACCTTCGTGGTTTTCGTTAATCGCGGCAAAAGACTGAGCGGCCGGAACGCGGGTAAAGCCTTCACGAAAACGCTGAACCCGCCCCCCTTCCTGATCGACAGCCAGCACCAGACGCTCGCGTGACGCTTCGCGGATCTGACGAATGAGTTCATGCAACTGCTCCACGTCGTGGTAGTTACGGGTGAACAAAATCAAACCGCCGACCAGCGGATGTTGCAAAATTTCGCGCTCTTCAGCATCCAGCTCATAGCTGGCAACGTCTAGCATTACGGGACCCACGTCAGTGCTCTCCTTCCATTATTTTGTTTTATTACCGGTGCGACCCGTGGCGAATAATCGCTCATGCAGCGGTTGCGCCCAGTCTAAATAGATTTTGTCACCGGTCTGCTGCCAGCGCACTTCAAACCACATCAGCATCAGATAATCGACCCACGGCGTCCAGCGACCGACCTTTTGCGTTAGCCGCGCGATATCCCGGTAACCGCCGCAAGCGACGTAAGCGCGCAGAAAATCTTGCTGCTGCACCGGCGACCAGCCATTACCGCGAAACAGCGCCGCCAGTTCGAGGGCTACATCGCCCCCGGCAGCGTATTCCCAGTCGATGAGCGATAATTTTTGCTCATTACGCACCAGATTACCGGGATGCACATCCATATGTAGCACCGCCATTTTCAGCGGTACAGGTAACGGCTGGCGCATAAACCTATGATGTAAGCGTAACCAGGCAGGGGTGAGACGTTGGCGGTCAATCTGCTGCCAGTACCGGGCAAACTGCTCGCGCAATTGTAGCCGGTAACCGCAGGGCGCCAGCCGGTGCAAACTCACCAGTAATGCGGCGAGTTGTGGCTGATCATTCGTTTCGCGGCCCCCGCTTATCTTGCAGGTTTCGCCCTCCAGCCATTCAACAACTAACCACGGTGGAGAAAAGAGCCGAATATGCGGCGCAATACCCAGCCCAGCAACATGCCGCAATATGCCCTTTTCCCGCCGACGTTCCACACCAAGCCCTGTTTTTTCTGCCGACTGCACTCTTGCCAGCCATGAATGCAGCGGTGTCTCGATTTTCCAGCTTTCACCCGTCAGCCCGGCGACCGGGCTCAAATGACAACCGGCGGAAAGGACCGCCGGAAGTTGTTGCGCAATAAGCTGTTCCAGTGCGCTCTTAATGCTGAACGGCGCCGTTGCCGGACCAGACAATTTCGCCACTCGGCACGGTCATCATTTGCATTTTCAGCGTCGGGGCTTTTACATCGCCGGTCACGTTGCTGTAAAGCACGTACTGCGCATTGACGTAGCGCGCCAGCCCGATGGCTTTACTGCGCGAGCCTAAGCTGTCATCGACGGATAATCCCAGCGCCTGCTTGGCGGTGGCCAGTTGGGAGTCCGGTACTACCTGGAATTTATTGTTGGTTGCCAGCGCGTCATGCAGCGCGGCAGTGGCTTTACTCACCGGTAGCGAACCGTTGGTACTGTTTTTCACGCTGTCGAGCAGCAGGACACTGCCCGCCTGCACGCCGTCGGCCTGAAGCATTTTCGCTACCATAGGCTGAACGCTGGCGCTCCAGTTGATCGTCTGCTCTTTCGGCGGCTGTGGAACGGTTTCAACCGGCGGCTGCCCGGACGTTTCCGGCGTACCCGGTTCAACGGTCACAGGTGTCGTCGGCTGTTGTGGCTCTGCCGGTTGCTGTTTAGTGGGCAAAGTACAACCGCCAAGGATCAGGGCGGCCATTGCCACCATGAGGAAATACTTTTTCATCAACCTTCTCCGTACAGGAAATTAGAGATAAAGGTAAACACGCACACTGTACGCATCGAGATTGCCATTCAGGGAGGAGATGACGATATCCGAATTGGCCGGAACGGTAATGGTGCGCGCGTCGGCAATCGGCAGTAGATCCAGTCCCTGTTTGTCATACCAGTAAAAGAGATAATGCAGTGTCACAGCGTGTGGCTGGCTGTTGCTCAATACGCTGGTGGCCTGCTTGCGTCCATCCACTTCTGAAATTGACGGCGCGCCGGGGATAATGCCCGCCGTCAGCACCGGCGATTCCATGATGACCGTTTGCTGGCTGTTTAGCGCAATATGCGGCGTACTGCTACAGCCCATCAGTACTATAACGGGTAACAACGCCATCAAAAATCGCATGGTCTTTCCTTTTCGGTGAGGAAGTATTACTGACGCGAAAGCAGCGGGCCCAGTGCACGACCGCCGACCAGATGCATATGGATGTGATATACCTCCTGGCCACCGTCACGGTTGCAGTTAACAATCAGTCGGTAGCCACTTTCGGCGATGCCCTCCTGCTCAGCAATTTTAGCCGCGACGGTCATCATACGACCCAGCGCCGCTTCATGCTCAACAGTGACATCGTTCATGGTAGAAATAAGAATGTTAGGAATGATCAGAATATGGCTCGGTGCCTGCGGTGAGATATCACGGAACGCCGTCACCAGTTCATCCTGGTAAACCACATCGGCCGGGATCTCACGGCGGATAATTTTGCTGAAAATCGTCTCTTCGGCCATCTTGGCTCTCCTTCAAAACTCAAAAGCGGTGTACGCAGTATGAGTGACAATTTCCATTCCTTTCAACCTGATTACGCTTTTTACGACGCAAATGGCTTAGAAACCGCCAGCTGCAAGGCGAAACGGCCCTGCGCTGAATTTAAGGCATAAAAAAAGGAGGCCGCAGCCTCCTTCTTTTTTTACACGCTAATCATCGATCCGAGGATCAATGGTTACGCATGTACTCGTCCATATCGGTTTTCAGGTTATCAGACTTGGTACCAAAGATCGCCTGAACGCCAGAACCCGCTACCACAACCCCTGCTGCACCCAGTTTCTTCAGGCCAGGCTGATCCACTTTTGATACATCCGCTACGCTCACGCGCAGACGGGTGATACAGGCATCAAGGTTAGTGATGTTCTCTTTACCGCCAAACGCCTGAACCAGAGAAGCAGACATTTCTGAGCCGCCCTGCGTCGTTTGTTCGCTGGTAGTGTCTTCCCGGCCTGGCGTCTTCAGGTTCAGTTTCACAATCAGGAAACGGAAGATGCTGTAGTAAACGACCGCGTAAATCATACCAACAACCGGGAAGAGCCAGATACGGCTGCTGTTACCGCTCAGCACGATAAAGTCGATCAAACCGTGTGAGAAACTGGTGCCGTCGCGCATTCCCAACAGGATACAGATTGGGAAAGCCAGCCCTGCCAGAATCGCGTGGATCACATACAGGATCGGCGCCACGAACATGAAGGAGAATTCAATTGGCTCGGTGATACCGGTCAGGAATGCGGTCAGCGCAGCGGAGATCATGATGCCGCCCACTTTCGCACGGTTTTCAGGTTTCGCTGAATGCCAGATAGCAATTGCCGCGGCTGGCAAGCCGTACATTTTGAACAAGAAGCCACCGGACAGTTTACCTGCCGTTGGATCACCTGCCATATATCTTGGGATATCACCGTGGAACACCTGACCCGCAGAGTTCACGTATTCGCCGATCTGCATCTGGAATGGAACGTTCCAGATATGGTGCAGGCCGAACGGTACCAGCGCACGTTCAACAACGCCGTAAATACCGAATGCCACAACCGGGTTTTGATATGCCGCCCATTGGGAGAAGGTCTGGATTGCGCTGCCGATTGGAGGCCAGATGAAGGACAGAACCACACCCATGACGATCGCAGCCAGACCAGAGATGATCGGCACGAAACGTTTACCTGCGAAGAAGCCCAGATATTCAGGCAACTTAATGCGGTAGAAGCGGTTGAACATATAGGCCGCAATGGAACCGGCAATAATGCCGCCCAGAACACCGGTATCCGCAAGGTGTTTGGCCGCAATTTCTTCCGGTGGCAAATGCAGGATCAGAGGGGCGATGACGGCCATGGTTTTCACCATGATGCCATAAGCCACGACGGCTGCCAGTGCAGATACGCCGTCATTGTTGGTGAAACCAAGTGCGACGCCGATGGCAAAAATCAACGGCATGTTGGCGAAGACTGAACCGCCCGCTTCGGCCATGACGTGGGAAACGATCAGTGGCAGCCAGCTGAAGTTTGCAGAACCGACGCCAAGCAGAATACCTGCAATGGGCAATACGGATACTGGCAACATCAGCGATTTACCGACCTTCTGAAGGTTTGCAAACGCGTTCTTAAACATAATTGAGTGTGCTCCTGAGTAATGATGCTTTTGATACTTCTCACGGCGCCCACTTATGTGAATCTGCGAGCTGCCGCGTTGCAAGATTATGAAAACCCTTGCGGTTCAGGGTGTCTGAGCACCCCTTCTGAATTTTTACGCAGGGTAAAATAATTCCCTTTGTTAATGTTTGATGGCAGTCACGTTTTTTCGAAAAATCGGCCTAACCTTGCTTAAAAACGGCATATTTTTTAAAGAAAATCCGAATTTCTCATGTCAGACAGACCAAAACGGGTGTGCACATTACCCGTTCAGGCGATTAATTACGAGGTGTAAAATAAATCCAGTGCAAATGACTGCGCTTAAGAGGAGATCAGGAAGGAAGTATCGACGTGGAACAGCCGGGAAAAGTTCGCACTTGTCTCTTCAGCAAGCTGTTCCAGACTGACGCCTTTCAGTACCGCAAGGTATTCGGCCACATCTCGCACATAGGCAGGTTGATTCTCTTTTCCACGATGCGGCACGGGCGCCAAATACGGCGAGTCTGTTTCCACCAGCAAACGGTCGAGTGGCACGTAGCGTGCAACTTCACGCAACTGCTCAGCGTTGCGGAAAGTCACAATGCCAGAGAACGAAATATAGAAGCCCAGATCCAGCAGGAATTCTGCGGTCGGTAAATCCTCAGTAAAGCAGTGCAGCACACCACCACACTCACCGGCCTTTTCATCTTTTAGAATATCCAGCGTGTCCTGGCGCGCGTCACGCGTATGCACAATCACGGGCTTATTCAATTCACGGCCAACGCGAATATGATGGCGGAAGGAATCCTGCTGGAGTTTTAACTGATGCTCTTCTTTCTGGTAGAAGTAATCCAGCCCGGTTTCACCCATCGCCACCACTTTCGGCGCCGCAGCCAAACGGCGCAACTCTTCAAAGTCGTAGCCGTCGTCGATGTTCAGCGGATGTACACCACAGGAAAACGCTACATCCGGGCGGTCACCAATCAATTGGGTCATCGCGGTATAACCCGGCAACGTGGTGGCCACAGCCAGCATAAATTTCACGTCGCGCTCACGCGCTTTTTCCAGTACTGCATCCACGCCGCTGTGCAGCTCGTTGTAATCCAGACTGTCGAGGTGACAGTGGGAGTCGACTAAAAACATAATATTTAACTCGTTACGATGGTTTTTGCAGGTCGGTACGCGTCTTTCCCGCGTACCGTTGGGGATAATCAGAGTGGTGCTAATTCAGGGAGAGATCCCATTCGAGCAGTTGCTCCGTCAGCAGCAGCTCCCGGTTCACGCCCACAATGGTCAGCAACTGCTGACGGCAATGCATCCAGGCCTGAACGCTTTTTTGCAGCGAACCATTGCTCTGTAAACCGGCGATCTGGGCTATCAGGGGCTGCTGGTCGTGATTAATAATAAACTGAGCGGCATTTTGCTGCCATTTAATCGCGTCCAGCAACAACGAACATAGCCACTGCACGCGATCGGCGACGTCATCATGGTTCAGCTGCACCATCAAAGAGAGCATATCGCGCTGCTGGGAGCTGGCCGCCAGTTGCTGACATAATGCTACACGCTGTTTCCAGCGATCAGGTTGCAGCAACGCCAGCGCAGCCAGTGGCGTGCCGTTACTCAGACGCAATGCCGTTTTAATGGCTACGGGATCGGCGCTAAGCTGGCGGCCAATCCACTGCGCTGCGGGCGCTTCATCCGGCACCGGTAAATGCCAGTAGAAGCAGCGGCTACGCAGCGTGGCAAGCAGCCCGGATGTCTCACGACAACCTATTAAGAAGTACGTTTTTGCCGGTGGCTCTTCCAGCGTTTTTAACAAGGCATTGGCGGCGGCTTCCGTCAGCAATTCGGCCTGCGGCAGCCACACCACTTTAGCCCCGCCCTGCTGGGAATAGTTGTAGAGTGTTTCAATCAGTTGACGTACCGGGTCAACACCCAGCGAGTTCTTGCCCTTTTCAGGCGTCAGGACGTGCCAGTCAGGGTGATTACCGGCAATCATTAGCTGGCAGCTATGACATTTTCCGCAACTCTTTTCGCCATCCTGATGTTGACATAAGAGCCAGCGGCTCAAGCCATAGACCAGCGCCTCATCGCCCATCCCCCCTGAGGCATGTATCAGTACCGCGTGATGTCCACGGCCGGACTGATATTGACCGACCAACTGCCGGTAAGGGCCGCTGAGCCATGGATACCAGGTCATTGCTGATCGCCTTCACGTCGTTGCTGGCTTGCAAACCATTGCAGCAAGGTCTGCCTGATTGAGGCGGTAACCTGCTCCAGAGGCTGTGAGGCATCAATGGTTTTGATGCGGCTGTCTTCGGCCACCAGGCTTAGATAGCGCTCACGCGTGCGTTCGAAGAACGGCAGCGCCTCTTTTTCGATGCGATCCAGCTCACCGCGCGCACTGGCGCGTTGCAGGCCAATTTCCGGCGGTAAATCGAGATACAGCGTCAGATCGGGGCGAAAATCACCCAGTGCGGTATCGCGTAATGAACGCATCAGCTGCGCATCAATGCCGCGCCCACCGCCCTGATAGGCCTGCGACGAGAGGTCGTGGCGGTCACCGACCACCCACGCCCCGCGAGCCAATGCGGGCAAGATAACCGTTTCTACCAGTTGGACGCGGGCGGCGTAGAGCATCAGCACTTCGGCCTTGACCGTGGGTTTGTCATCTTCGACACCGCGTTTGAATAAATCTCGCAGCTTTTCGGCCAGTGGAGTACCACCCGGCTCGCGCGTAAATACGATGTCCTCGATACCCAGACTGCGCAGTGTGTTGACGATGACGTCGCGCGCGGTGGTTTTACCGGCCCCTTCCAGACCTTCGATAACGATAAACTTACTTTTCATTCTTATTCTTCAATGTCTCGCGATACACACGCACCGCTTTATTGTGATTTTCGAGGTTAGTCGTAAAAGTATGCCCGCCTTTGCCGTCAGCCACAAAGTAAAGGTAAGGCGTTTTGGCCGGATGCGCGGCGGCTTCGATTGACGCTTCACTCGGCATGGCAATCGGCGACGGCGGTAAACCTGAAATCACGTAGGTGTTATAGGGCGTCGGCGTCTCCAGAGCTTTACGGGTAATGCTGCCGGTATAATTTGCACCCATGCCGTAGATCACCGTCGGATCGGTTTGTAAACGCATGCCAATACGCAGGCGGTTGATAAAGACGGAAGCCACTTCAGGTCGTTCCTCTTTAACGGCCGTCTCTTTTTCAATAATGGACGCCATGGTCAGCATTTCAGTCGGCGTTTTGTAAGGCAGAGAGTCGTCGCGGCCTTTCCAGATCGTATCGACGGTTTTTACCATACGCTGGTGTGCGCGTTTAAGCAGGGACAAATCCGTCATGCCTGCGGTAAAGAGATAGGTGTCCGGATACAGCCAGCCTTCCGCATTGGTGGTGTCTTTTACACCGATGGCTGCCGCGATCTCTTCACCGCTTTTACCGGTCAGTTCATGCTTCACGTAGGCTGAATTTTGCAATAACTTCATCCAGTCGCTCAGTTTAAACCCTTCAACGAAGCGCATGCTGAACTGGGCTTCCTTTCCACTTTTAAGCAATTCGAGCATCTGACGTACAGTCATGCCCTTTTCAAAACGGTAGGTACCCGCTTTAAACTCACTGAGTTCGGGCTCGATACGCAGCAGCCAGGAAAAGTAAGGGTTTGCCTGCATGAGTTTATGTTTGACCAGCAGCGTTTCCAGTACCACGCGCCCTGTACCGGCAGGCAGCGTAAAGATCGTTTCGCTGCTGACGTTGATTGGCCGGTCAGCAAAGCGCTGCACTTTATGATAGGCAAATGCACCCGCACCGACTAACAGGATTAAGATAAGGGCGGAAATTTTGAGTTTTTTATTCTTCATAAACATTCACTTTAAACGCGTGGTTTTAGCAAACCTGATGTAAAAAATCGTACAACTGCGACGACGTAAAGTGCCACTCGTCTGCCTGTCGGACCGGCAGAACGGGCATCAGTGCGTTGCAAATAATGACCTCATCGGCTTCCTGCAGAATTTCAGGCGATTGTTTGACAACGGAAATCGTATAAATTCCCGATTGCGTGAGCAACGAGATAATGTGGTTGCGCATAATTCCGCAAACGCCAGAATCGCTGAGATCCGGGGTAAATGCCTCATGACCTTTGCGCCAGAAGATATTCGCGGCACAGCATTCTACCAGCATCCCCGAGGTGTCAACCACCAGTGCCTCATGGGCATCCGTCTGGTCAAGATGCAGACGTATCATCACCTGCTCCAGCCGGTTAAGATGTTTGATGCCCGCCAACAGCGGATTACAGCTTAACGCCACAGGACTTCGCGCCAGCGTGACTCCGTGCTGCCGCCACTGGTGATAATGCGCCGGGTATTCCGAGACCGAAATAATACGCGTCGGTGAGCTGCACCCTTGCGGGCTATAGCCCCGACCGCCCTCTCCCCTGCTGATGATAGCTTTAACAACGCCTTCGCCCTGCAGGCTGGCCGCGTGGATCATTTCAGCCTCCAGCGCAGTCCAGTCAACGCCATCAATCATTAAACGCTGTGAGGCGTTTTTCAACCGCGAAATATGCCCGGCCAGATGCTGGATGTTTCCTGCGACAATGCGTGCGGTGGTGAAACTTCCGTCACCAAATTGTACTGCGCGGTCGCCGGCGGCCAGCAGTTTGCCCGAGATACCATTAATCCACATTCTCACTCTCCCGTGTCCCGCTTTGCAGTATGGCAGCCGTAGAGCCTGAAGTATTTCAGGTCGCCTGACAAGTAGAGCATTCCTGCTTTTCCATCAGGATGTCAGACAGCAAAAAGGCCCAAAACGGGCCTTTTTCAGGAAGACACAGTACGCATTGTTGCGTCAGATCTTACGGAACACCAGTGAACCATTGGTGCCGCCAAAACCAAACGAATTACACAGCGTGTATTCCATATTTTTTACCTGACGGGCTTCGTGTGCGACAAAGTCCAGATCACAACCTTCATCCGGATTATCCAGATTGATGGTTGGCGGTACAGCCTGGTCGCGAAGTGCCAGCAGGGTAAAGATCGATTCAACCGCACCGGCAGCACCCAGCAAATGGCCGGTCATTGATTTAGTCGAACTCACGAGGACGCTTTGTGAACCGGCACCAAATACTGATTTAACCGCCTGGGCTTCCGCTTTATCGCCCGCAGGCGTCGACGTACCGTGCGCATTGATATAACCAATCTTTGACGCTGAAATACCTGCGTCACGCAGCGCATTTTCCATCGCCAGCGCAGCACCTGCGCCATCTTCTGGTGGTGAGGTCATATGGAAGGCATCGCTGCTCATGCCAAAGCCCACAATTTCCGCGTAAATGTTTGCGCCGCGTTTTTTCGCGTGTTCGTACTCTTCCAGCACCATGATGCCTGCACCATCGCCCAGCACAAAACCATCACGGTCTTTGTCCCAAGGGCGGCTGGCAGCCTGAGGATTGTCGTTGCGGGTAGATAAAGCACGTGCTGCGCCAAAACCACCGACACCCAGAGGCGTACTGGCTTTTTCAGCGCCACCGGCCAACATGACATCTGCATCGTCATAGGCAATGATACGTGCGGCATGACCGATATTATGTACACCTGATGTACAAGCTGTGGCAATAGAAATGCTCGGTCCACGCAAACCAAACATGATGCTCAGATGACCGGCAATCATATTTACGATAGTGGAAGGAACAAAGAATGGGCTGATTTTGCGCGGTCCGCCGTTAACCAGTGAGGTATGGTTTTCTTCGATCAGACCAAGGCCGCCAATGCCGGAACCAATTGCAGCGCCAATGCGCGGTGCATTCTCAGCAGTTACTTCAAGACCGGAGTCTTGCATTGCCTGAATACCGGCAGCAATACCATACTGAATGAAGGCATCCATCTTACGGGCATCTTTGCGCGCGATGTACTCTTCACAGTTAAAATCTTTTACTAAGCCAGCAAAACGCGTTGCGTAGGCGCTAGTATCAAAATGATCGATTAGGCTAATGCCACTCTGACCGGCAAGAAGAGCGTTCCAAGTGGACTCTACAGTATTGCCGACAGGGGACAGCATGCCAAGTCCAGTCACTACAACTCGACGCTTAGACACGTTGTGTCCTCCAGGGAGGGAGAAAAGTAATACGGTGGGACAAAAAAAACTTAGGCGGTCGAGTGACCGCCTAACTATCTAAACTAAAAACAGATTAGCTTACTGCTGGCTAGAGTTGATGAAATCAATAGCTGCCTGAACAGTAGTGATTTTCTCAGCTTCTTCGTCAGGGATCTCGGTATCAAACTCTTCTTCCAGAGCCATAACCAGCTCAACGGTGTCGAGAGAATCAGCGCCAAGGTCGTCTACGAAAGACGCAGAGTTAACTACTTCTTCCTGTTTAACACCCAGCTGTTCAACAATGATTTTCTTAACGCGTTCTTCGATAGTGCTCATACTCTTAAATTTCCTATCAAAACTCGCTTTCGCGATGGTTTTCGTAGTGTATAAAATGTTGGAAAAGATGCAACTAAATCCCGGCTGGTCAAACCACGAATTTGCTCTATTTTGCGGTTTTTACCGCAAATAACGCAAATAGTTTCGTAATTTTTAAATCATGTACATGCCGCCATTGACATGCAATGTTTCACCAGTGATATAGCTGGCCTCGTCAGAGGCTAAAAAAGCAACTGCGCTGGCAATCTCTTTTGCATCACCCAACCGGTTGGCTGGAACTGATGACAAAATGCCTGCGCGTTGATCATCTGTCAACGCCCTTGTCATGTCCGTCTCAATAAAGCCGGGAGCAACGACGTTAACAGTAATGCCACGTGAAGCTACTTCACGCGCCAAAGACTTACTAAAACCAATCAAGCCGGCTTTAGCCGCCGCGTAATTCGCCTGCCCTGCGTTACCCATAGTTCCAACAACAGAACCTATAGTAATGATCCGGCCAAACCGCTTTTTCATCATAGCCCGCATTACTGCTTTTGACAGCCGAAACACAGAAGTCAAATTCGTATCCAGGATATCCTGCCACTCGTCATCCTTCATACGCATGAGGAGGTTATCACGTGTGATGCCGGCATTATTAACTAAAATGTCAATTTCGCCAAATTCAGCTCGAATCGTAGTCAATACCTGCTCAATCGATGCAGAATCAACCACATTAAGGGCGATCCCTTTACCCTTTTCGCCTAAATATTCGCTGATTGCTTCAGCGCCTTTCTCACTGGTCGCGGTGCCGATCACAGTTGCACCACCGGCCACTAATTTTTCTGCGATAGCACGTCCAATCCCACGGCTTGCGCCGGTCACCAGAGCGATTTTACCTTCGAAGCTCATTCTCTTCCTCTTATTCTTACTCAAGCGCCGCTGTGAGGCTGGCAGAGTCGTTCACTGCTGACGCTGTCAGAGTATCAACAATACGTTTGGTCAGGCCGGTCAAAACTTTACCCGGGCCTGCCTCGACTAAATGCTCAACGCCCTGCGCTGCTATAAACTCAACTGACTCGGTCCAGCGGACAGGGTTGTAAAGCTGGCGAACCAAGGCGCTGCGGATAGCGTCTGGCGAGGTTTCCACCTTCACATCCACATTATTCACCACAGGATACTGCGGCGTGCTAAATGCCACATCTTCGAGTGCAACGGCCATTTTATCTGCGGCAGGTTTCATCAATGCACAGTGAGATGGCACGCTGACTGGCAACGGCAAAGCACGTTTTGCACCGGCGGCTTTACAAGCTGCCCCCGCACGTTCAACAGCTTCTTTGTTCCCTGCAATGACCACCTGACCCGGCGAGTTGAAATTCACCGGAGACACAACCTGACCCTGGGCAGACTCTTCACACGCTTTCGCGATGGCGTCGTTATCAAGACCAATAATCGCTGACATCGCGCCTGTACCTTCAGGTACGGCTTCCTGCATCAGTTTCCCGCGTAGTTCCACCAGCGAAATAGCCTGCTTGAAATCCAGTACTCCAGCACAAACCAGAGCAGAGTATTCGCCCAGGCTATGGCCCGCCATAAATACAGGCTCGGTACCATTTTGCTGCTGCCAGACTCGCCAGATAGCCACTGACGCTGCCAGTAAAGCCGGCTGAGTCTGCCAGGTTTTATTCAACTCTTCAGCCGGACCCTGTTGTACCAGCTGCCATAAATCATAACCCAGCACAGAAGAGGCCTCAGCAAAGGTCTCCTCAACAACCGGATAATTTGCGGCCAAATCAGCCAGCATTCCCAGAGCCTGTGAGCCCTGGCCAGGAAAAACAACTGCTATTTTTGTCATTTTCATCGTCCTGTTTAATCAAAAACGTACCAGCGCCGAGCCCCAGGTAAAGCCACCGCCAAATGCTTCGAGCAACACTAATTGCCCGCGCTGAATTCGTCCGTCACGCACCGCTTCATCGAGCGCTGTCGGAACAGAAGCCGCCGAAGTATTACCGTGGCGATCCAGAGTCACGACGACCTTATCCATGCCCATTCCCAGCTTCTTGGCTGTTGCGCTGATGATGCGCAGGTTCGCCTGATGCGGCACCAGCCAGTCGAGCTCTGAACGGTCGAGATTATTGGCCTGCAACGTTTCATCAACGATATGTGCAAGCTCCGTCACCGCGACTTTAAAGACTTCATTGCCCGCCATCGTGACATACGCCGGTTTTTCTGGTGCTGACTGGTCCGGATAGGCCAGTGTCAGCAAATTACCGTAATGTCCATCGGCATGCATGTGGGTAGAAATGATGCCGGATTCTTCGGATGCGCCAAGCAATACCGCACCCGCGCCGTCACCGAAAAGAATCACTGTGCCGCGATCTTCAGGATCGAGTTTACGCGACAAGGTGTCGGAACCGATCACCAACGCGTACTTCACGGCACCATTTTTAATATATTGATCAGCTACGCTCAATGCATAGGTAAAACCTGCACACGCAGCAGCCAGATCGAACGCTGCGGAATCCTTGATGCCCAGCATATTCTGCACCTGGCAGGCTGAACTTGGGAACGCGTGAGAAGATGAGGTTGTTGCAACAATGATCAAACCTACGTCGCTTGCGCTGACGCCGGCCATCTCAAGAGCTTTTTCTGCTGCATGCAGACCCATTGTGGCCACAGTCTCATCCGGCGCAGCGATGCGACGTTCACGAATACCTGTTCGGGTGACAATCCACTCGTCGGTGGTATCCACCATTTTTTCTAAGTCGGCATTAGTCCGAACTTGCACGGGTAAATAGCTCCCCGTACCGAGAATTTTTGTATACATGTACGATCAGTCACTCTTGGGTAATACAGCCTTAAGGCGCGCGGCTATCCGTGTAGGAACTTGCCGCTGCACCGCCTGCACAGCCTGTTCGATAGCAACAGCAAACGCTCGCTGGTTTGCCCCGCCGTGGCTTTTAATAACGATGCCCCGTAATCCTAACAAACATGCGCCATTATACTGGTCTGGATTAAGATGGCCGAAGCGCTTTGCGAGTTTCTTCTGCAAAATACGGCCTAACCATTTCAGCCACCAGGCCTTCTTGCCACCCTCCCCAGAGGATTTTAACAGTGACAAAAACATCCTTATTACACCTTCCATAGTTTTGAGGGTGACATTCCCAACGAAACCGTCGCACACCATCACATCCGTCTTACCGGTCAGGAGGTCATTGCCTTCAAGATAGCCGATATAGTTGATCGCGGGAGTATTTTTTAGAATTGCCGCCGCGTCACGGATGTTGTCCAGCCCTTTTGACTCTTCCTCACCAATATTCAGTAAGGCAACGCGTGGGTTGGGGATACCGACAACTTCTTCGGCCATCACCGATCCCATCACAGCAAACTGGACCAGCATTGTGCTGTCACACTCAACGTTCGCCCCCAGATCAAGCACCACCGTTTTACTGCGCTGTTGATTCGGTAAAACCGTCATCAAAGCGGGGCGCTCTATACCTTCCAGAGGCTTAACTACCATTTTTGCCAAGCCCATCAATGCCCCGGTATTTCCGGCACTGACACAGGCCTGAGCATCTCCGCTTTTGATAAGTTCCAACGCCACACGCATTGAGCTGCCCTTACTGGCTCGAATAGCTTGCGATGCACGGGCGTCACTGGCTATAACTGATTCAGCAGGAATAATCCGAATTCTTTCCATTTGGGAAGCATCGGCTTTAGCGAGAAATGGTGTGATTGCGTCGGGATCGCCGACCAGAAGAAGATTGAGTTCAGTATTAGAGGTCAGTGCCTGCAATGAAGCAGGCACTGTGACGGAAGGACCGAAGTCCCCGCCCATTACATCTAACGCAAGGGTTAGACGAGTCAAGGAATCGCCTTGCTAGTACTTATCACCATGATTGATCACGCAAATAAGTAGCAAGCAAATCTTAGCCGATTACCTTGCGACCGCGGTAGAAACCGTCGGCAGTGATATGGTGACGCAGGTGAGTTTCACCAGAAGTTTTGTCCACAGACAGAGTGGAGGTGGTCAGAGCATCATGAGAGCGACGCATGCCACGTTTAGAACGGGTTGGTTTATTTTGTTGTACGGCCATGGACCTTACTCCTTAAGTACTTTTCTTTAAACTCGCTAATACGGCAAATGGATTTGGTTTCTCCACCTCTGCAGGCAGTTTACCAAACACCATGTCCGCGTCGGACACTTCACAGTGTTCAGATTCATGTACCGGAACGACAGGTAATGAAAGAATGATTTCATCTTCAATCATCGCCAGCAGATCGACTTCGCCAAACTCATCGACTTCAATCGGCTCGTACGCTTCCGGTAATGCCTCAGCCTGTTCATCATTGCGGACAGGACTAAAACAATACGTTGCGTGAACCTGGTGTTCAAACGTCTTACCGCATCTCTGACATTCCAGAGTCACGGTAACGTCAGACTGGCCATTAATGACCGCCAGACGCAAATTGTCGATATCAAACGACAACGAGGTTTGGACATCAGAATCAACACTAACCACTGATGCTGCTAACCGTGCTACCTGTTCAGGCACATAGATACCGGAGTAATCTAAACGCTTTTGGGCTGTACGAACCGCATCAACGGCCAAGGGTAATTTTACTTTTTGCATAGGGCGCGCATATTAACTTTGTAACGACGTAGAGTCAAAGAAAAAGGCCTTAAAACCGCACCTTTCACCAATATTCGCTTCCGCAGCGGCAGACAGTTTAAAATGTGCGATTCAATAACGCTATGCTTTGTAGAAAAAATTATGAATCTCTCGCCTAAAAAGCTGTTACTGGCCTCCACATCTCCCTATCGCAGGGCGCTGCTAGAAAAAATAATGCTGAGTTTCGCCAGTGCTGCACCAAATATTGATGAATCACCGCGCCCCGGTGAACTCCCGGAAGAGCTGGTGCAAAGGCTGGCAGAAGCGAAAGCGCGCGCCTTAGTTCTTTCACATCCGGGCCATTATATTATCGGGTCGGATCAGGTGTGCGCGATAAACGGGCACATCACCGGCAAACCTCATACCTTTGAGAACGCGTTGATACAACTCCAGGCCGCCAGCGGCCAGACTGTCACTTTTTACACCGGTTTATCGCTGGTCGACAGTGATACCGGCGAGGCACAGACGTTGTGCGAAACGTTTGATGTGACTTTCCGGCACCTGACCGTTGATGAAATTCGTGGCTATTTACTGGCAGAGCAGCCCTACGACTGTGCAGGAAGTTTTAAATGCGAAGGTCTGGGCATCAGTCTCTTTGAGCGTCTCAGCGGTAGGGACCCCAATACCCTCATTGGCTTACCACTGATTGCATTGCTGGCGTGCTTACGGGTGAAGGGGATTAATCCCCTGCTCAGCTAAGGGCTGTATGAGATGTGTTAAAATAAATAAAGCGCCTTTCAGCGCTTTATTTATTTTTTTTCAGGCTCAGGGTTTGGCTGGTTTCAGTCTCAGTTTCTTCAGGCAATTGCGCAGCTTCAGATCCAGCGGCGCTTCAATACGCATTGTCTCGCCTGTGCCCGGGTGTTCAAAACGTAAAGCTGCAGCATGCAGGAAAAGACGGTTCAGGCCAGTACCTGCAAGTTGCCCGTCAAATTCACGATCGCCATAGCGGTCATCAAAAGCAATCGGATGCCCGGCATATTGTGCATGGACGCGGATCTGATGCGTTCTACCCGTTACCGGACTGGCTTTGATCAACGTCGCGAACTCATACCGCTCTTCAATCTTGAAGCGGGTCTCAGATGGTTTCCCTTCAGCATTTACGCGAACGATACGCTCACCGCTTTGCAAAATATTCTTCAGCAAAGGCGCCTGAACGACTTTACAGTGCGATTGCCACTCGCCGCGTACCAGCGCGAGATAGTCTTTCTGCATGCCTTTCATACGCAACTGCTCATGGAGCGAACGCAGTGCCGACCTTTTTTTGGCGACCAAAAGCACGCCGGAAGTATCCCGATCCAGACGATGGACCAGTTCAAGGAAACGCGCTTCAGGACGCAGCGCACGTAACCCTTCGATAACGCCAAAACTCAGGCCGCTCCCGCCATGGACCGCCGTGCCAGAAGGTTTATTGAGGATCAGCAGATGCTCATCTTCATACAGGATGCAGTCGGTCAACGCCGCGACTTTATCCAGCTTGGCAGAGACGGGAACTTCATCACGTTCGGCAACGCGCACAGGGGGGACCCTCACTTCATCACCGGCCAATAATTTGTATTCTGGTTTTATACGTTTCTTGTTAACCCGAACTTCTCCCTTACGCACAATCCGATAAATCATGCTCTTCGGCACACCTTTAAGGATTTTGAGTAAGAAGTTATCGATGCGTTGCCCGGCTTCGTCTTCGGAAATGGGGATTAATTGTACAGATGGATTCTCAGTTTTCATGGCTCGCGATTCTAAATATCCGGCACGTTTCGCGCCACAGGTTTTTATGTGCTTAACTCATAGTTTACCAGTAACCGACAAGGAAAACTCGACGGACTGCATCAGATAAGGCGTTTATCAATGCGGCACATCTCGCATATGCATAAGAATCTTTACTGCAAGCGCTAAAGTCACCTTGCTATCACGGTGCTTGCAATGGAATAATGAAGTTACTTTCCGCGTTGTTTCTCTTAAGTTAGGGAAAATGCAGGAATTATAGATTTGCCTGATCGCACAAAAGCGCAGCAATGGCGTAAGACGTAATGTGAAATCAAGCAATTAGCGGGCTGCGGGTTGCAGCTTGGCCGGCAAATGGAATGAGATCTGTTAACCTAAATTCAGAAGCTATTCCCCTAATAAAAGTACTGCTTTCACAACGCTGGTGTTCTTAAAACGGCAAAAGCAGGCTTACCGAAATAATGCGCCCCTATGCAAGCGACAACCGTGAGGTTGACGACTTTGCGAGAAGACTCGGGGCCAACGGTTTACCCGGTCATGAGGTCATTTTGCCCGCAGCTCTATCAATAATGTAAAAATAACGAGTAAGTTAAGATGAAAAGAATGTTGATTAACGCAACTCAGCAAGAAGAGTTGCGCGTTGCCCTTGTAGATGGACAGCGGCTGTATGATTTGGATATTGAAAGTCCGGGCCATGAGCAGAAAAAAGCCAATATCTATAAAGGTAAAATCACCCGCATAGAACCTAGCCTTGAAGCGGCTTTCGTTGACTATGGCGCGGAACGACACGGTTTTCTCCCTCTCAAAGAAATTTCCCGCGAATACTTCCCCAGCAATTACTCCTCGCATGGTCGCCCTAACATCAAAGATGTTCTGCGTGAAGGCCAGGAAGTCATTGTTCAGGTAGATAAAGAAGAACGTGGTAATAAAGGTGCAGCGCTGACGACGTTTATCAGCCTGGCCGGCAGCTATTTAGTGTTAATGCCAAACAATCCGCGCGCTGGGGGTATTTCCCGCCGTATTGAAGGCGATGACCGTACTGAATTGAAAGAAGCTCTGTCCTCTCTGCAATTGCCAGATGGCATGGGCCTCATCGTGCGTACCGCAGGTGTTGGTAAATCTGCTGAAGCACTGCAGTGGGACCTGACTTTCCGTCTGAAACACTGGGACGCAATTAAGAAAGCAGCTGAAGGTCGCCCTGCTCCTTTCCTGATCCATCAGGAAAGCAACGTCATTGTCCGTGCATTTCGTGATTATCTGCGCCCTGATATTGGCGAGATCCTGATTGATAACCCGAAAGTTCTTGAACTGGCGAAAGAACATATCGCTGCGTTAGGCCGTCCGGATTTCAGCAGTAAAATCAAACCGTACGTTGGCGAGATCCCGCTGTTCAGCCACTATCAGATTGAATCCCAGATTGAGTCCGCTTTCCAGCGTGAAGTGCGCCTCCCTTCTGGTGGCTCGATTGTCATCGACAGCACCGAAGCGCTGACCGCTATTGATATCAACTCCGCACGCGCAACTCGCGGTGGCGATATCGAAGAAACGGCATTCAATACTAACCTGGAAGCGTCAGATGAAATTGCGCGCCAGTTACGTCTGCGTGACCTTGGTGGCCTGATTGTTATCGATTTCATCGATATGACGCCAGTGCGCCATCAGCGTGAAGTTGAGAATCGTCTTCGCGACGCCGTTCGTCAGGATCGCGCACGCATTCAGATTGGCCGTATTTCCCGCTTTGGTTTGCTAGAAATGTCGCGTCAACGCCTGAGCCCATCACTGGGTGAGTCAACGCATCACATCTGTCCGCGCTGTGCCGGCACAGGGACTATTCGTGATAACGAATCCCTGTCACTGTCAATTCTGCGTCTGATTGAAGAAGAAGCGCTGAAAGAAAATACCAAGGAAGTTCACGCCATTGTTCCGGTACCTATTGCTTCGTACCTGCTCAATGAGAAACGTGAATCCGTGAATGCCATTGAAAAGCGTCTGGGTGGTGTGCGTGCAGTGATCGTACCTAACGATCAGATGCAAACGCCGCATTACTCGGTTCTGCGTGTTCGTAAAGGCGAAGAGTCTTCAGTATTAAGCTACCTGCTACCTAAGCATCATGAAGCTGAAATGCTGCAACCTTCAGAAGAAGTGCCTGGCGAGCGTAAACGCCCTGAGCAACCAGCGCTGGCTGCGTTTGCCCTGCAAGGCGAAGCGCCGCCGTCCTCGTTCGAACAACCTGATGCTGTTGAGCAGCCAGTACAAACTCGTACTGCAACGGTCAATGCAACTACTGCTGAGAAACCTGGCTTTGTCAGCCGCCTTCTCAGTGGTTTGAAAGGTCTGTTTGCAGCTGAACCGCAAGCTGAAGTTAAGCCTGCCGAAACACCAAAAATTGAAACTGAAAGCACTGAGAACGAAAATCGCCGTAATGGTGAACGTCGTAATCAGCGTCGTCAGGGTGGCGGACGCCGTGAACGTAACGGTGAGCGTGGTGAACGCAGCGATCGTGGTAACCGCGATAACCGCAACGAAGGTCGCGAAAACAACCGTGATAGCCGTGGTGAAAGTCGTGATACTCGCGAAAACAGCCGTGAGCCTCGCGAAGACCAGCGCCGCAACCGCCGCAATCAGGAGCCTGTCGTTGTTTCTGAAGCAGTTACTGAACAAGAAGTTGACTCTTCTACTTCCCGCGAGGAGCAGCAGCAACCACGTCGTGAACGTGGGGATCGCTCCCGTCGTCGTTCCGATGACAAACGTAAAGGCCCGCAGGAAGATAAACCTCAGGAGCTCGTCGCTCAGGAAGCCGTTATCACTGCTCCGGTCGTCGCTGCTGAAGAAACTGAACAGGAAGATCGTCAGCCTGCACAGCGTCGTCAGCGTCGTTCACTTTCTCAGAAGGTCCGTTTCGAGTCAGAAGTGGACCACGAAGCTGAAGCCGCTGCCCAGCAGTTGATCACCGGTGTGATGCCTTCAGCGGTAGTTGCACAGGAACCACGTGCAATTGCACAAGCAGCACCTGAAGCAGAAGCTGTTGCGAACAATGACAATGATGACAACCAGACTGAAAATGGTCGTGAAGGTGGCATGCCACGTCGTTCACGCCGTTCACCTCGTCATCTGCGTGTTAGTGGTCAGCGCCGTCGCCGTTACCGTGACGAGCGGTACCCGACACAGTCACCAATGCCGCTGGCAGGAGCATTTGTTTCTCCGGAAATGGCATCAGGTAAAGTGTGGATCACTTACCCAGTAGCACAGTCAACTGAGCAGCAAGACGTTCAGGATGTTGCAGCTGACAATGCTGAAGTATTGGCAAGTCAGGTCGAGATTGCTCAGGAAAATACCCCTGCTTTGAACGAGCACTCTGACGTTGTGCCTGAGACGGTACAAACTGCACATGAAGTGGCAACCACCACTGAAGTGAAAACATTCGAATCCACTCAGGCCGAACCAGAAGTGGCAAATGCTCCGGTGGAACAGGTTCAGAAACAACCTGAAGTAACGGCCGCACAGCCAGTGGCTGATGAGCCTGTACTGGTTGAGGCCAAAACTGCTGAGCCGGTTGAACCGACACCGGTGGTTGAAGTGAAACCTGAAGCACAACAGCCGGTGGTTGTTGAACCTGCCGCTGTTATCGCTGAGCCTGTAGTGGAAGTGGTTCCAGCAGCCGCGGTTCCGGCATCACAGCCTGTTGTCGTTGCTCCGGCTGAAGTGGCTCCACGTTTCAAGCATCATGCTACAGCGCCAATGACTAAAGCACCGGCTCCAGCCTATGAGCAGGAAACGGCACGTCACAGCGATTGGGTTCGCCCTGAGTTCGACTTTGAAGGTAAAGGATCTGCTGGCGGGCATGCAGCTGTAAGCACAGCAACCGCACCTGCAACCAAACCGACCATGCCAACTGAGTAACAGGCTTAACGTCCGTTTATAAAAAAACCCGCTTCGGCGGGTTTTTTATTATCTGTATACAGGCGTCGTCAGACAAATTCTCCTGAAAATCAGGCAACCGTTTTTAGACGTTTAATATCAAGGCGAACCAGTTTACCTTCCAGACGCCGGGCAAAGTTCACAAAGTGCTCGGTATCATTATGCTGCGACAACGCCTCTTTAGACGCCCAGCGCTCATAGAAAACAAAGGTTTCAGGATGGTCAATATCGCGATGTAACTCATACTGCAGGCAGCCAATTTCCTGACGACTGGGCTCAATCACTTCATGCAATGCCTCAGTTACCTCGCTCAAAAATTCAGGTTTGACGATGACAGTGGCAACAACTCTGATTTCCATAATCTTCTCCTCTCTTATAGAACGGGCTTTCGCTAGTCTGGATGAAAGCGATGTTTAACAATATGCTGCCCTTACTATGGACCTCTGACCGCACTGATTTCAACGCTAACTTTATTTATCAGATGCAACGAAACAGATTTACGCTTATTCTTGCTCCCCGCCGTTAATGCTCCCATTACTGCACCTGATCCCAACGTCTTGTCTCTCAATGCCGGAGTTCTGCCCGATGACTGCAACACCGCAAGTTTTGAAAATTCGCCGTCCAGACGACTGGCATATTCATCTTCGTGATGACGACATGCTCAGCACCGTGCTGCCATTCACCAGTGAAGTTTTTGGCCGAGCTATCGTTATGCCAAATCTGACACCCCCCGTGACCAGCGTGCAAGCGGCGATAGCCTACCGTGATCGCATTATTGCCGCGATCCCGTCAGGACATAATTTCACTCCGCTGATGACCTGCTATCTCACAGACTCTCTGGACCCTGAAGAAGTAGTGCGCGGTTACCTTGAAGGGGTTTTCACAGCAGCGAAACTTTACCCGGCGAATGCAACAACCAACTCGCAGCACGGCGTATCAGACATTAAAGCGATCTACCCTATTTTTGAGCGCATGCAGAGCATCGCCATGCCACTGTTGATTCACGGTGAAGTGACGCACAGTGACGTGGATATTTTTGACCGGGAAGCCCGTTTCATCGATGAAGTCATGGAGCCTATTCGTCTGAATTTCCCAGAATTAAAAATTGTTTTTGAGCACATCACAACTAAAGAAGCGGCCCAATATGTTCAGGCTGCTAATCAATACCTTGGTGCGACCATCACACCTCAGCACCTCATGTTCAACCGCAATCATATGCTGGTAGGCGGTGTGCGCCCTCACCTGTTCTGTTTACCTATCCTCAAACGCAATATTCATCAGCAAGCACTGCGTGAAGTGATTGCCAGTGGCTCAGAGCGTTTCTTCCTCGGTACGGACTCCGCACCACATACCAAAGGGCGTAAAGAGTCCAGCTGCGGTTGCGCCGGGTGTTTCAATGCGCCTCTGGCCATTCCGTCTTACGCCACCGTTTTTGAAGAGATGAATGCGTTACAACATTTTGAAGCTTTCTGCTCCTTGAACGGCCCACGTTTCTACGGATTACCGCTGAATGAAGACTTTATCGAAGTGACGCGTACCGCCGTCATTCAGCCGGAAGAGATAGCCCTTGGTAACGAGTCCGTTGTGCCCTTTCTCGCCGGGCAAACGTTGAACTGGAAAGTGACGTCCTGCTAAAAACAAAAGAGAGCACGGCGAAAATCCTGCTCTCTTTTGTATTCCTGACGTTCGCCAAAACTGCGCTTGCTTCCCACTCCATTTGACTGTATAAATATACAGTCAAATTTATTCAGGAGGTATTATGCGTGTTGAAGTCACTATCGATAAAACCAAACCTCTGCCAGCCGGCGCTATCGAAGCATTGTCGGGTGAATTAAGTAAGCGTATTAACCAACAGTTTTCTGACAGCGATAATAAAATTCAGGTGCGTTATGCCGGAGCCAATAATCTTTCCGTCTTGGGTGCGCCGAAAACTGACCGAGATCGCATAGAAGAAATTTTGCAGGAAACGTGGGAAAGTGCGGATGAATGGTTCACAACGGACTAATCACTATTAGGGTAGTTTATGACCAATGCTGACTGCGCTTAATGCTTTAACAGGATTAATAATAATTAGGTTGATAAGACCAGGCTCTCTGAGCCAGTACTACTTTCACCGGGCGTCGCTGTCCGGTTTTTTTAGCCCTTACACGCTCAAATTTTACCCAACTCATTCGACATGACATTTGTATTAAGTCTACACCACTTCCCACTCCTTCATTATTGCTCACACTTTATTTACGCATTAATACACGATTGCCCGCCACAAACGCGTTTAAATGTTTATACTAAGAAAGCTCACAAAATAATGAGCCGCCTTGATCCTCGCTAGTCACTCACGTTAGTCACTACCATTAAGGGGTCTATATGGACAGAAATGATGAAGTTATTCAGACACACCCGCTTGTAGGTTGGGATATCAGTACCGTGGACTCTTATGACGCCATGATGATACGTCTGCATTACCTGTCTTCTAAAGACCAACCGACAGAAGATGCCCAGGTAGACAGAACCTTGTGGTTAACCACAGATGTTGCAAGACAGTTGATCACCATTCTTGAAGCCGGCATAGAAAAGATTGAATCCAACGAGTATGAGTATATTGATCATCGTAAACATTAACATCGATAGGCAAGACGCTTCACTCTAAAGGCACTCTCGACTGACGTCAGGGTGCCTTTATCATTTCTACCTCACCCGTTTCCCCTCTGCTTTGAATGTCTTCCCTTTTCATAAGGCAGACGCCTTGCCTTTGCCCTCAGAAACTCTCTATCATGCACGTCACAGAATGGCTAAAAGTTGTCAGGGGAGCCTGAATTAAATGGAATATGACCTCATCGTCATCGGCAGTGGTTCAGTCGGCTCAGCCGCCGGATACTACGCAACGCGTGCCGGCCTAAAAGTGCTGATGATTGACAGCGCAATGCCACCGCATTCACAAGGCAGCCACCATGGCGAGACCCGCATCATACGTCATGCGTATGGTGAAGGTGCCCGCTATGTTCCTATGCTGCTCAGAGCGCAAAGCCTTTGGGATGAACTGGCCGAAACCACGGGAGAGAAAATTTTCCACCGCAGCGGTGTCATCAACATCGGGCCTGAAGGGTCGGAATTCATCACCAACGTGAAAAGCAGTTCCGCAGAATATAGATTAAATACTGTTGCCATGAACGCCGAAGAGATCCGCGCCAAATGGCCGCTAATCAGTATTAGCGATGATTATTGCGGTGTTTTTGAGCCTGACTCAGGCTTTTTGCAAAGTGAAATAGCCATCGCGGCTTATATCCGTCTGGCCCGTGAAGCAGGATGTGCTCAGCTGTTTAAATGCCCGGTCGAATCAATCGATTATGACGAGCTGGGGGTCATTGTGACGACGCATGAGGGAACTTATCGTGCGCCAAAGATAGCCATTACCGCGGGTACCTGGGTGAAGAAACTCTACCCGGAATTACCGGTAAGCCCGGTACGTAAAGTCTTTGCATGGCACCATGCTGATGGGCGCTACAGTGAAGAGAACCATTTCCCGGCTTTCACTTTCCAGACTCTGCAGGGTGACCAGTACTATGGTTTCCCCTCCTCTAAAGATGCATTAAAACTGGGCAAACATAACGGCGGCCAACTGATCGATTCCCCTGAACAGCGTAAACCCTTTGGCACGGTGGCGCAGGATGGCACTGAGGTCTTTAATTTTCTGCGGCACCATCTGCCGGGCGTGGGCGTTTGCCTGCATGGTTTAGCCTGTACCTATGATGTGACCGCAGATGAAGATTTCATCATTGATACGTTGCCAGGACACAGTAATGCGTTAGTGATCAGCGGCCTGAGTGGTCACGGTTTTAAATTCTCCAGTGTATTAGGAGAAATCGTGTCAGACTTTGGAAGAAATCAGGCCAGTGCATTTAATCTTCAACCTTTCACCCTTTCTCGTTTTTCCTGAAATATTGCACCTACCTTTTCCCACCGGTTACCTGAACCGGTGGGAATTAACTGACTGATAATTCGCTATTATTTAGCGCTCTCATTTCTCGCTCTTTTTTTATGGAGTAAAGCTCAAGTTTTTTCGAATTGACAGGGTGAGATGTATGAATTTATGCTTCCACCAGTTATCACAGGAGTGATAGCTACCGCGCAATGTATGCGCAATAACAAGGAAGTAATATGAATTTACTTGTCGTAGAATCCTGCGTTTTTACTCGTCTCGGTATAAACTCCTTCTTACTTGAGAATGAAAAAATCAATATTTTGGACTGCGACAATATTACGCAAGCCATGCAAGAAATCCCGGCGTTTCAACCGGACCTGATTCTTATCAATGCCACAACCTACTGCCAGCATTCAGAATTCTCTCAGCAGTTGCAGCAATTCATCGATCTTGTGCAAAATGTAAAAATGTTTTGTTATGTCGATGCACAATATCCCGTTACTGATGTCCCAATTTCAGTAACCCGTGATGTGTTTATTTTGAATAAACAGCTGGTGACCAGCTTGTTGAAAAGTATTGTCACGCATTCGGGCAACTATTTTTCTTCGTCGATGACCTATATCAGCCGTTCTATTTTTAGCGATCAGGAAATACTGGTCATGAATTATTGGATGTCTGAAATGCCTAACTACCGCATTGCACGAAAGCTTGAAATTAGCAGCCGTACTGTCTATGTGCATAAGCGCCATCTGGCACAAAAAATAAAAGTAAGGAACAGGCTGGAATTTTGCTTCATTTATAATTTTATAAAGTATCTGTTTTGGCCTATTGATCAACTGTCATGGGCACCTCTCAGCCGCCAGGCCAAAGAAGAGATCCTAACGTTGTACAAATAATGCGGGTAACTATCCCGGCCTCACTCCATTTAAGGCCATACTTCTGGCCTTGTATTTTTATGAAAAAGGCTCAGTTTCCTGAGCCCTTACTGACAGCAAACCGCTCAGGCAATCACTCTTTTTCTGGCGCAGGAATATGCATGGTGGTCTGCAACAACCCTTTGGACTTATTGAAGATCTTGATGCCATTTTCGCGGCCAGCACGTAAAGCGCGCTGTTCTTCACGCGGCAACTTCAGTTCGGTTTGGCAAATCTCACTGCAACAACCGTCAAATTTAGCCGCGCAGCTTGGACACTGGATAAACAGCAGGTGGCAACCATCATTTTTGCAGTTGGTATGGTCATCACATTCTGTGCCGCACTGGTGACAATGCGCGATCACATCCTCTGAAATCCGCTCCCCCATCCGCTCATCAAAGACAAAGTTCTTCCCTTTGAATTTTACCGGCAAGCCCTGCTCTTTCGCGCGGCGGGCATACTCAATGATCCCGCCTTCCACGTGAAAAACGTTTTTAAAGCCTTTATGCAGCATATATGCGCTGGCTTTTTCACAGCGAATACCACCGGTGCAATACATGACGATTTTTTTGTCTTTGTCTTCTTTCAGCATATCGACGGCCATCGGCAACTGGTCGCGGAAAGTATCCGACGGGACTTCAAGTGCCTGATCAAAATGCCCCACTTCGTATTCGTAATGGTTACGCATATCCACGAACACCGCGTCAGGATCGTCGATCATCGCATTGACCTGCTCGGCTTTCAAATATTCGCCGACGTTTGAAGGGTCAAATGTCTCGTCATCAATGCCGTCCGCAACAATGCGTTCACGCACTTTCAGGCGCAATACCCAGAAGGATTTACCATCGTCTTCCAGCGCGACATTCAAGCGAACCTGATTAAGCGCAGGGTGGCTGGCAAAGAGTTCGGCTTTGAACGCTTCGAACTGGCTTTGCGGAACACTGATTTGCGCGTTGATCCCCTCTTTCGCCACGTAAATGCGGCCAAACACATTGAGTTTGGTCAGGCAAACGTAGAGCACATCGCGGAAAGCTTTCGGATCTTCGATATGGAAATATTTATAGAAAGAAACTGTGGTGCGCGGCTCGGTTTCAGCCAACATAAGCGCCTTCAGTTCCTCGTTAGAAATTCGGTTATGTAACACTGGCATGGTGTACGTTCCTGTCTTTCGCGGGGGCGGTATTTAATGGATATCGTTAAAGATGAAGCTGCTGCATCAGGCTCGCTAAATGCAACTTTTCAAGCGGCAATATTATACCTCAAAGCAACAAGAGCGACATCTCCCGTTGCATAATTTACGGTACAACAGGGGCAGAATGTGGTCGCCTGCCAACGCAATGTCGCTGAAATGCGATACCCTGAAATGAGTAATTATTGTCTGTTTCGTTCACATTCAGACATTCATCCACGGTAATGAGGACATTATGAGCAAGTTATTTGAACCAATTTCACTGGGTGATTTGACCTTAGCCAACCGGATTATTGTCGCCCCGATGTGTCAGTACTCCTCCGATCACGGCAAAGCAACCTCCTGGCACCATGCCCATTTGGGGCAACTCTCCTTTTCTGGTGCGGGGCTGCTGATCCTTGAGGCAACCGCGGTTGAGGAAATTGGAGGTATCACACCTCAGGATTTAGGCTTATGGAATGATGAAACCGAAGCAGCGATGAAAGGTCTGGTGACTTCAATCCGCGACAATAGTTCTATCCCGCTGGGTCTGCAGTTAGGGCATGCAGGGCGTAAAGCCTCCTGCCATACTCCATGGGAAGGCGGTAAACAGCTGACCCGCGAACAAGGCGGCTGGCAAACTATCGCCCCGTCTGTCGTACCCTTTGCAGATACAGATGCTGCTCCCGAGGCGATGTCATCAGAGCGTATTGAACAGCTGAAGAAAGCCTATGTTGAATGTGCCAAACGGGCCGACCGTCTGGGTTTTGATCTGCTTGAACTGCACGGTGCGCACGGCTATCTACTGCATCAGTTCCTGTCACCGCTTTCCAACCAGCGTACCGATGATTACGGTGGATCGCTGGAGAACCGTATGCGGCTGCTGCTGGAGATTTATCAGGAAATCCGCGCAGTCTTCCCTGCTCACAAACCTATTGGTGTGCGTATTTCAGCAACAGATTGGGTCGACGGTGGCTGGGATCTGGAGCAATCTATCGCGCTGGCTAAAGCACTGGATAAATTGGGTTGTAACTATATCCATGTTTCCAGCGGCGGACTGAGCCCTCAGCAGAAAATCAGCGTGGGGCCAAACTACCAGGTGCCTTTTGCAGAAAGAATTAAGCAGGAGGTACAGATGCCGGTGATCGCAGTCGGCCTTATTACTGAGCCTGAACAGGCAGAAGCCATCATCAGTACCGGACAGGCGGATATGATCGCTCTGGCCCGCGGCATCCTTTATAACCCCCGCTGGCCGTGGCATGCAGCCGCCAAACTCGGAGCAAAAGTCAGTGCACCTAAACAGTACTGGCGAAGCGAGCCCCATAACGTAAAAGGATTATTTCTTTCCGAATAATGCCCTGCGAACAGATCTATATTCACAAAGGGTGACGTTACGTCGCCCTTTTTTTATGTCACTTCCCCCTCCATTTCGTCTCTATTTACCTCAAAAAGCATAGCTGGGTTGAATAAACCCAGCAGTTAAATTGACAAATAGCCATTGTGTGCCGATATTCAATCGATTGAAATAGTATGTTTATCGGTGGATTTGCTCATAAAGAAAACCCTATATGACCGATTTGCATGCAGATGTAAATTAAATGAACTATTAATGCCGTTGCCTTTCACCTGAAACCAAAAAAGTGCCACAATATGTCACTTTGCTTCAGGAATTGAATTGTGGCGGCCTGCATGGCCAGGCTGTGATTCAATTCCCCGTGGCAGGCTACTGCACTAGACAGAGCTTATATTTTCTTACTTAGATACTGGCGCAGGGATTTTATGACTCAGGTACCGACCTTTACACTTTCCCTCCTGCATCCACGTTACTGGCTAACCTGGATGGGTTTGGGGCTGCTTTATTTACTGGTGCTTTTGCCTTATCCGGTCATTTACCGACTGGGCACAGGCCTCGGTCGTTTCTCTATGCGTTTCTTAAAACGCCGTTTTCATATCGCCCAACGCAACCTAGAGCTCTGCTTTCCTGACATGAGCCGTGAACAGCGCGATCACATGGTGCTGAAAAATTTTGAGTCCGTGGGTATGGGCCTGTTTGAAACAGGCATGGCCTGGTTCTGGCCAGACTGGCGGATCGAACGCTGGTTTAAGGTCAGCGGACTGGAACACATTCAGAAAGCCCGCGACAACCAGCAAGGCGTATTACTGATCGGTGTTCATTTTCTGACGCTTGAATTGGGTGCTCGTATTTTTGGCATCCATAATCCAGGTGTCGGCGTTTACCGCCCTCATGATAATAAGCTGATGGACTGGATCCAGACTAAAGGCCGTATGCGTTCTAACAAGGCGATGATCGACCGCAAAGACCTCAAAGGGATGATTCGCAGCCTCAAACAGGGCGACATTATCTGGTACGCCCCGGACCACGATTATGGCCCACGTAGCAGCGTATTTGTGCCCTTCTTCGCCGTGGATAAAGCCGCCACAACCACGGGCACTTATCTGCTTGCGCGCATGGGTAAACCGGCGATCATTCCCTTTACACCACGTCGCCTTGAAGGCGGTAAAGGCTATGAGTTGCTGTTACACCCTGCGGTGGAAAATTTCCCGCTGGATGATGAAGTCGTTGCAGCCACTTATATGAATAAAGTGGTAGAAAATGAAATCCGTCTGGCACCTGAGCAATACATGTGGCTGCACCGTCGATTTAAGACCCGCCCGGAAGGTGAACCTTCGCTGTATCAGGCGACAGAATAAATACCCGCCTCGGGTTTCTGGCTCGCATCAGAGCAGCCAGTCAGTAGCCCGAGTGAATCTTGCACAATTGCTTTTCATCGCGATTTCCTCCCCTCTTTTGCATCATCTTTGATCTAACTCTCCCTTCAAAATTAATGAACCTGTATTTTATTTTTTTCGTTAACTTTTCCGCAACATTATTGATGTGACTGATTATTAGGCGCATAATTATCCTGCTAAATGATAGTTACTCTTCTCTGTCCTACTTTCATCAGCAGCTCAGAGTCAATGGACCTCTTTCATCGGTATTTTATGACCTCGGAACCTGCACCAGAAACGGCACCTGCACCAATAAATTGGAAACGTAATCTGTTTGTCGCCTGGATCGGCTGCTTTCTTACCGGGGCTGCGTTTAGTCTGGTCATGCCTTTCCTGCCTCTGTACATCGAAACCCTCGGCGTAACCGGCCATGAATCCCTGAATATGTGGTCAGGGCTGGTATTCAGTATTACGTTCCTGTTTTCAGCAATTGCATCCCCTTTCTGGGGTGGGCTGGCCGACCGCAAGGGGCGTAAGATCATGCTGCTGCGCTCGGCATTGGGCATGGCTATCGTGATGGCGCTGATGGGGGTGGCACAAAATATCTGGCAGTTACTGATCCTGCGCGCCCTGCTCGGGCTGCTCGGTGGCTTTGTTCCGAATGCCAATGCGCTGATCGCCACCCAAATCCCGCGAAATAAAAGCGGCTGGGCGCTGGGGACGTTGTCTACCGGCGGGGTCAGCGGCGCGCTGCTGGGGCCGATGGTGGGTGGCTTGCTGGCAGATAGCTACGGATTACGCCCGGTGTTCTTCATCACTGCCAGCGTACTGTTTCTATGCTTCCTGATGACTCTGTATTGCATTCGCGAGCAATTCGTTCCGATCCATAAAAAGGACATGCTGAGCCGCAAACAGGTTTTTGCTTCGCTGAAGAATCCCCGGCTGGTACTTTTTCTGTTCATTACCACCCTGATTATTCAGGTAGCGACAGGCTCCATTGCCCCTATCCTGACGCTTTACGTGCGTGAGTTGGCGGGAAACACCCAGAATCTGGCATTTATTAGCGGGATGATCGCTTCGGTGCCCGGCGTTGCCGCGCTAATGAGTGCGCCCAAATTGGGAAAACTTGGGGACCGGATCGGGCCGGAAAGGATCCTGGTCGCCATGCTCGGCGTCTCCGTACTGTTACTGATTCCCATGGCCTTTGTACAAAATCCGCTGCAATTGGGGATCTTGCGTTTTATGCTCGGTGCTGCCGATGGCGCCCTGCTGCCCGCGGTGCAAACCTTGCTGATTTATAACTGCACCAATCAGGTCGCAGGCCGCGTTTTCAGCTACAACCAGTCATTCCGTGACGTGGGCAATGTGACCGGCCCGCTATTAGGTGCGGCGGTGTCGGCCAGTTACGGGTTTCGCACGGTATTTCTTGTCACCGCTCTGGTCGTGCTGTTCAATGCCATCTATTCGTACTGGTGCCTGCAGCGTCGGCCACGTCAGGCAATGGTCGAGTAAACTCAGCCCTAAAGGTCAGACGGTCCAGCCGCGATGAGCCAGCACGACGCGGTAACCGTCTGCATCTTCAAATGTTTTGCCTGTGTCATCCCAATAAGGATTATACGAAACAACCTCGATAAACCCGCCAGTCACGATGAGCCCGCACTGGCGTTGCCACGCCGGCTCATCCGGAATATAGAAAATCAGCAAGTTATCCTGCGTTGGCGCTCTGCCCACTGTGGTTCCCTGATGGTGGGTAAATTCCAGATGATAGTGATGCTTCGGATGCCCGACCATTGCACCAGAAAACCCCAGATGATCGTTAAACGCCCCCAACTGTTCGAAGCCCAGCCCCTTGCAATACATCTTAGCGATCGTCTCCAAATTGTCTGTCGGGCGTGCAATGCGTAAAACGCTGTCGCGCGGGATCATAGATTTATCCTGATGAATAACGTGCTCTGAAAAGGCACTTATGAATGAAATTATGCGCAACTGGCCTCCGAAAACTTGCATCCTCAGCCATAACGTCAACAATTAGTGAGTCCGGCAAACATCGGCCGGTAATTGACCCTAATCACGTTAGCGCTTAATTACTAACGAATTCATTAAACATTAGCCGGAACCCCCGTGAAAGCAACTCAGGAGAAAGAGATGAGCATGTACGCAACCCTGGAAGAAGCTGTTGATGCCGCGCGCGAAGAATTTCTTGAGGCAACACAGGACACGACAGGCAGTGATGAAGCGCCGGTCCCGGAGCAATTCAATCTGCAAAAGTACATTTTGCAGGACGGTGACATCATGTGGCAGGCTGAATTTTTGTCTAATGACGGTGATTCGATTGAGAGTCTGACCTTTCGCAGCGGTGCTGCTGCACAAGCCATTTTTGATGACGACTACGATAAGCGCGAACTGGAAGAGGAGTGGATGGAAGAGAGTACGTTGTATGAGTGGGACGAGGGCGAATATCAGCATGAACCGCCACTCGACAGTGAGGAAGGCGCAGCCGCTGCCAGTGAATGGGATGACGAAGATGACTATCCCGGTCGCGATATAGACTAACCTTTTACGCGCACAACGTTATTCATAGGGTCCGTGGCGGGCATCAATGGGCAGCATAAAAGTATCGACAATCATCGACAACGGCACGTCGATAACAGTGACATAGCGCCATGGTCCTTCTCGGACATCCCACTGCACGCCCGGATAATACTGATTACCGTGTCCCTGGCCGGGAACAGTACGGCTGATAATACTGCCACAGCCGGTCAGGGTCACTGCGGTGATGGCTACCAGAGTGCCGCGTAATATAACTCGTTTAATCACTTCGCTTACCTGT
Source organism: uncultured Enterobacterales bacterium (assembly GCA_963519305.1). Taxonomy (GTDB): domain Bacteria; phylum Pseudomonadota; class Gammaproteobacteria; order Enterobacterales; family Enterobacteriaceae; genus Ewingella. The sequence goes on along the minus strand of CAUQMS010000009.1, from coordinate 27,631 downwards.
TCAAGCCGATAAAAAGGGCAGCATGCATCAGCATACTGCCCATTATTTTCTTCAGCGTATTTCAGCTTACCCGTTTAGGCAGGCTTCATTTCCAGCGTTTGTGTTTCAGGGAAAGCCTGAACATTACGTGGCAACTCACTGTAATACGCACTCCAGGCATGCTGGTCTGGTTGAGTCCATACGGCAGAGTGCAGACGGGCCATCAGCACCGGATCACTCAGCAGGATCAGACGATCTGCCTTGCCCAACGCTTTTGGACCGGTCTTAAAGGCCAGTTCAAGACGTTGCTGACGACCATTTTCTACGATAGGACGTAGCAGGTGACGTGATGTCGCCATACCGGTTGCCAGGGCGTTGAAAGTCGGGTCAAACACGGCGTGCATAAATCCATTTTTCAGCATACGTGAACGGTTAAGTTTGAGGTATTCCTCAGTCGCCACCAGTTCACGCGGCGGGTTGTACTCTTCCGGGATAAGGAACAGTTTGGCCTTTTTGCTCTTGATTCCCAGCGTGGCACGGCTTGAAAGCACCGACACAAACGGCGAGAGGATCAATGAGAAGACGATCGGCGATAACCACCACAGGAAGCGCAAATCGAGCCACGCCATTCCGCCAGCCCACACGGCACCCAACAGCAGTTGCGAACCGTGACGTTTAAAGGCTTCGCCCCAAGGGGTATCATCATCGTCACGCTGCGGCGAGTTCCATACCACTTCCCAACCAAGGAATGCGCTGACCACGAAAACAGTGTGGAACAGCATACGCACCGGGGCCAGCAGCACGGAGAACAGCATCTCCAGCAGCATCGACAGGAACAGACGGATGCCACCACCGAACTCTTTCGCCCCCTTCGCCCAGATCAACACAATACTGAGAAGTTTAGGCAGGAACAGCAACACCAGTGTGGTGGAGAACAGCGCAATGGCCAGTTCAGGACGCCACTGCGGCCAGACTGGGAACAGTTGCCGCGGTTGCAGGAAGTACTGCGGCTCCATCAGGGTATGGACCACCTGCAGCGCAGTAGACAGGGCCAGGAACATAAACCACAGCGGCGCAGAAAGGTAGGACATAACACCGGTCAGGAACACGGCACGGTGAACCGGGTGCATGCCCTTAACCAGGAACAGGCGGAAGTTCATCAGGTTACCGTGACACCAGCGACGGTCGCGTTTCAGCTCGTCGAGCAGGTTCGGCGGTAACTCTTCGTAACTGCCCGGCAGATCATAGGCTATCCAGACGCCCCAACCCGCACGGCGCATGAGCGCGGCTTCCACAAAGTCATGGGACATAATGGAACCGGCGAAGGAGCCCTCACCCGGCAACGGTGCCAGAGCGCAGTGTTCGATAAAGGGTTTCACACGGATGATGGCGTTATGCCCCCAGTAGTGCGATTCGCCCAACTGCCAGAAGTGCAGACCCGCGGTAAACAGCGGGCCATATACGCGGGTAGCGAACTGCTGGCACCGCGCATACAGCGTATCCATACCTGACGCTTTTGGCGCAGACTGAATAATACCGGCGTTCGGGTTGGCGTCCATCAGACGTGCCAGACCGGTGAGACATTCACCGCTCATCACGCTGTCGGCGTCCAGAATCACCATGTAGGCGTATTCCCCACCCCAGCGACGGCACCAGTCATCAATGTTGCCACTTTTACGTTTCACACGACGGCGACGGCGGCGGTAGAAAATTCGCCCATGTCCTTCAACGTCCCGGCACACTTCCATCCAGGCTTTTTGCTCTGCGACGCAGATATCCGGGTCGTAGCTGTCGCTCAGGACGTAAATATCAAACTGGTCGAGATCACCGGTGGCTTTGACTGATTCATAAGTTGCACGCAGACCCGCGAATACGCGTTCCACATCTTCGTTACAAATCGGCATGATAAGCGCGGTACGGTTATTCGGATTCAGCGGTTCAAGGCCAGTGGTTGAGGCCGTGATGCTGTATTTATCCCGTCCGATAAGCAGTTGTAAAAAGCCCATTAGCGCCGTCCAGAACCCGGCGGACACCCAGCAGAACAGTATGGCAAACAGCACCAGGATCCCGGTCTGTAAAACGTATGGCAACAGTTGAAGAACAGACTGCAACCAGTCCTGATTGAGCATATCGGCAGGATCGATCAGCGCCCACCCCTGATAAGGCAGGATGGTTTTCATATACCAGGTGGCGATGGCGGTTTGCACCAGCATCAGTACCAGCAAGGTATAACGACGCACTGAACCGGCGTGACGCCATCTTTTTTCCGACTCAGGCATTTCCGCTGAGGTATAACGGCGTGCAGCCGCGCTGCGCCCCATCATAGAGTCCCAGAAGCGGCCTACCGGATTAGTACGCCAGACATCAGGGAACATGCTGGAACGCTTGACCGGAGGCATAGCGCTGACGATGGTACGGCCTTCGTTGTCCACATCAGACAAGCTGCCATTTTCCATCGCATCTGGCCAACCTGCGGCCACGCGCGCCTGTACGGAAACCAGTGGCGCATCGATATCAGCAACATCGCTGCTTTGTGTTGTAGCACCGCCTAAACGACGGTGCACGGTGGCAAAGGCCTCCTCTTCAGCAGCAGGAAGCTGTTGAGTGAGAGCCGCTTTCTGTTCTTCAGTAAGCGGCAAAGCCTTCACGTAATCTTGGGTAGAATGCGTTGACTTATTCATTTGCAGGCAGCTGATAGCTCCAGGTTTCACTCAGTGTTTTTTCGCCATTCACCAGAGAAGCACGCATTTCGATCGGCTTCTTAGGATCTTTCACCTTCACGCGCAGCGTCAGACGCCAGCCTTTAGTGACTGGATTATAGCGGACATTGTTTTCAACCAGATCACCGTTGTCACCGATACTGACCTGTGAGGCCACCGGGGTGTCAGCTTTCAGGGCTTTCAGATTCGGGCCGACAAAATCAACCAGGAAAGCCACGCTACCGTCAGCTTCGCGGGTCAGATTCGACTGCTTAACGTCACCGGTGGAACGCATAGTGCGTTGTACCCACGCCAGATCCGGAGAGTGCAGTTTTTCTTCGTCACGGCTGAAGTGCAGACGATAGTTCAGGTCCAGAGGTTTGCCGACTTCAGGCAACTGCTCTGGTGTCCAGAACGCAACGATGTTGTCATTGGTTTCATCGGCGGTAGGGATTTCCACCAGCTCGATTTTACCTTTACCCCAGTCACCCTTGGTTTCGACCCAGCCACTTGGGCGCAGGTCGTAACGGTCATCGAGATCTTCGAAGTTGGAGAACTCACGGCCACGTTGTAGCAGACCGAAGCCTTTCGGGTTTTCCATAGTGAACTGGCTGACAGCCAGATGTTTCGGATTATTCAGCGGACGCCAGATCCACTCGCCGTTGCCTGCCTGCATGGAAAGACCGTTAGAGTCATGCAGCGCCGGGCGATAATTCATGACCGGTGAAGGCTGGTTAGCACCAAACAGGTACATGCTGGTCAGCGGAGCGATGCCCAGTTTGCCGACTTTATCGCGCAGATACACTTTCGACTGAACGTCGACGGTGGCTTCTTTACCCGGATATACATCCAGACGGTAAGCGCCTGTCGCACGCGGAGAATCCAGCAGTGCGTAAATTACCAGGTGTTTCTCATCCGGATTCGGACGTTCAATCCAGAATTCACGGAAACGTGGGAACTCTTCACCTGACGCCAGCGCAGTGTCGATAGCCAGACCACGGGCAGACAGACCATAAACCTGGCCTTTGCCAATCACGCGGAAGTAGCTGGCACCCAGCACACTCATAATTTCATCATCTTTATCAGCTTTATTGATCGGATAAAGAACTTTGAAACCGGCGAAGCCGAGGTTTTTGACCGTGTCAGCATCATGCTTCACGTTGCCAAAATTGAAGTAGTCCGGGCTGTATTTGATTTCTTTGACAGTGTTAGCCGTCACTTCGTTGATTTTCACCGGCGTATCGAAATACATGCCCTGGTGATAGAACTCAAGCTTGAAAGGCGTATTCAGGTTTTTCCAGTACGCTTTATCATGATTGAATTGAATTTGTTGGTAGTCCGCGAATTTCAGATCGCGAAGCTGCGATGGAAGGTTGCTCTTCGGCGCTTCGTAGCCTTTGTCAGCTAACGCTTTGGCCTGTTTGGCAACATCATCAATAGAAAAAGCCCAGGCAGATGAAGAGATCAAAGACATCAACACTGCGGCACTCAGCAAACGGACTTTAGTCATACGTGGCCCTTTGGAAAAATTTTTACCCGGCACATCCCCTCCTTTACGTGCGCTAAACTCATCATTCTTTTTTAAAGTTTAAAGGAACAGTCAGGTTTCCGACAACATGAGAGATTGATGGTTCATCCCGTTGATGAACCGTTTAAGCACACAACGCTACAAGGATATCAATTCGTTGAAACTCCGGCTATGGAAACTTGTCCTATAACTTGTTCTATAACATAGTAGGTTCACGTCAGATAAATTAAGCTAACGTAAGGAACGAACACTTTTCCTTACGACAGATTATTACCCTGTTCGCAATTTAAGCACTAAAATCACGATAAGCTTCATACAACGGATACGTAATGAAAACACAAAGTAATCAGCGAGAGTTCTTTTTGGACTCCATCCGGGCCTATTTGATGCTGCTCGGAATACCATTCCATATATCATTGATTTACTCCAGCCATGTCTGGGCAGTAAACAGTGCCGTGCCCTCAAGTGGCCTGACGGTTTTCAATGACATAATCCACGCCTTCCGCATGCAGGTGTTTTTCGTTATATCCGGCTACTTCTCCTACATGCTGTATGAACGTTATGATCCGCAGAAGTGGTTGAAGGTACGCCTTGAGCGAGTGGCTATCCCGCTGGCTGCGGCCTTCCCGTTGATCACGCTGCCACAGCTCTACTTCCTGATGAAATTTACCGACAAATTCTCTAACTGGGATAGCCTTGGTCTTTATCAGAAAATCAATATCACTGTGTGGGAAATGGTTTCACATTTATGGTTCCTGCTGACCTTGGTGATCTTAACCAGTATTTGTTTTTACTTATTTAAATCTCTTAAAGAAATTAAGATTAATCGCATTAACGCAATTAAGAGCCGAACTAATAGCTTAGGAAAACTCTCAATTATATTTTTATTTATCGGCTTAATTTATGCCACATTTAACCGCGCAATTTATATTTTCGCTCCCGAACTGTTATCGAATGGCGCATTTAATTTCGTCGTCATGCAGACACTGTTCTACCTCCCCTTCTTTGTGATCGGTGCGTTTGCCTTTAAGTTTGCCTGGTTAAAAGAGCTTTTCATCAAACCTTCGGGCTGGGCTGGCGTCGTGAGTTTGTTCCTGTTCGTCGCCTACATGATCAACCAGCACATCAATACACCACAGCTTTACTCGATGGAACTGGACGCAATTATTACTTCATTGTTGGGTATCCTGATGGTCAACGTGGTGTTCTCTTTCAGCCACTATGTGTTGAATTTTCAGTCCCCGTGGATAACCTATCTGGTGAATTCTTCCCTGTTCATCTATCTGGTTCACCACCCGCTGACCCTGATCTACGGTGCCTTTATTACCCCACGCATTCACAATGACTGGGTTGGTTTTCTCGTTGGCTTGGTGTTTGTATTTGGTATCGCCTTCATACTGTATGAGATACACAAACGCATCCCGGTGCTGCGTTTCCTCTTCTCGGGTAAACTGGAACGGGCCCACGTTAAAGTGCAAAATCAGCATTGATAGCGCGCGTTCAGGCGAGCCTGTTTGAGCCAAAAAAAGGCGGCCGGGAAGTTTTCTCTGGCCGCCTTTTTTATTATAGAGACTGTCCCCTACCCTGATGATGTATCAATCGTCGGCACAGCTGACATCCCTACCCTGAGGCGGCCTGCACTGTCCTGCCCCTTATCCAGCACGATTTTTACCGCCAGTCGCTGCACCACTTTAGTGTAATTACCCGTGGCGTTATCCGGCGCAATGGGAGCAAACGTGACGCCCGTCGCGGGGGATATGCTCTCCACCCGTCCTTTAAATATGACGCCGGGTAAAGCATCAACCTTCACCGTCACTGCCTGCTGCGGTGCAACGTCGGCCAGCTGAGTTTCCAGATAGTTCGCCACAACGTAGGCTTGTTGCAGAGGCACTATGGCCAAAATACGCGTTCCGGCGCCCACATAGCCCCCCACGCGCACCGATCTTTGTCCGACGATCCCTTCAATGGGGGCTTTAATTTGCGTATAACTCAGATTGAGCTTTGCCTGCGCCAGCGCTGTTGCCGCTGAGTCAATGGCGGCTTTAGCTTGTGCCTGCCCGGCTTTGAGCACATCAATCTGTTTTTCCGCCGCCAGTACAGCGGCCATATCACTTTGTTGAGCCGCCTGTTTTGAGCGGTAGTTGGCGTCAGATTCATCACGCTGATCGGCGGTGCCCGAGCCATTTTGCAGCAAGCGCTTGTAACGTTCTGCACTCTGCCTGGCATACGTAAGACTGGCAGCACCCGCGTTTACCTGCGCCCTGGCCTGTAAAATAGTTTGCTGTTGTTTTCCCAGCTGCGCGGCATAACTCAACATCTGCGCATTGGCGGTTTCCAGATTAGCCTGTGCACTGAGTACCGCGTTGCGGTAATCACCATCGTCAATACGGGCCAGCACGTCTCCCGCTTTAACCCATTGGTTATCAGCAACCAGAACTTCTGCAATGGTGCCTGAGATACGTGGAGCCACCAACGTGGAATCGGCAGAAATAAACGCATCATTGGTTTGCGGATTTCCCTTGCGAATCAGCATCTGCCAGGCCGTGATCAGTAAAAGCGCGATAATCACCGCAGCAATCATCCAGCCAAGGCGCACTGAGGAATTTTTAATCATATTGTAATTCTCATTTGAACGTGTGGTCGAAAAAGCAGGTTGGATCCGTTGGGTTTAATCCCTGACTACGGCGCAAAGGTGCGTTTCGGTAGCACCGCCGCCAGAACGGTCAGTAAGAGTGCCAGCACGATGATCCCCAGATAAGTATCCGAAATGCCCAGAACCAGTGACTGTTTGCGCACCAGTTGAGAAAACTGCCCCAGAATTTCAGCAGAGATGGCCGAACCATCACCCCTCAGAGGAGCCAGAAATGTGCTGGCACCATCATAAGGTTGGGACAATAAATAGCTGTTGTTCCCGGCATGATTAAGCAATACGTTCGAATGAATCTGCTGCCTGTGATGGAGAAACTCGGCGAGGAATGCACCACCGGTAATACTGCCCATGGCCCGTACTGTGTTGAACATCGCCGACGCAAAGGGTCCTTCATGTGGCAAAACAACGCTGGTCGCCCCCATAAGGATGGGCATTACTGCCATTGGCTGGCCGAAAGCCTGCATTATCTGAATAAGGTAGAAACTATCCCGCGACCAGGCCGTCGTCAGCTGACTTCCCCAAAAACACGAGAGGGCCAGCAAGCCCAGACCGCAGACCAGCACCCAGCGGCTATCCACCCAGCGAATATTGAGCAAGGCCGCCACCAGCGGTGCCAGAATTAACTGGGGTAAACCAATAGTCAGCGCCAGCGGGCCAAACTGAACGGCGCGAAATCCTTCAACCTGCGCCAGGTAACCTGAGGGCAGAGCAGAACCGGAAAGAAATAAGAGCATCAGTCCAAAGAGCGTCAGCAATCCGTGTGAAAGGTTATGACGGCTGAGCATTTGCAGCTTGAACAGCGGCAAGGGGTGGTACCACTCATTGACGATAAAAAGTGTCAGCAGCGCCAGTGAGGCAAGGAACATCAGGGTGATCAGCGGCGAGTTGAACCAGTTCAGCCTCTCGCCCTGCTGCAGAACCAGCACCAGTAACGCCATCCCGCTACAGCCAGTCAACATACCGATCCGGTCCATCTGCCTGAATCGCTCAAAACGCATGGGATCCTGCGGGATGCCGTAACCCATCATAATAAGGCCGATCACGCACGGCGGGATAACCTGCCAGAAAACCCATTGCCAGCCGACATAATCAGTCCAGACGGCAGCCATGGATGTCGCGACATTTGGACCAAAAGTGGCAGTCAGTGCGAATGCACTCAGCCCATACAACTTGTAATGTGGGGGCAGGAAGCGCAGGGCTACGGTCATCAGCAACGGAGGAAGCGCCCCGCCGAATACCCCCTGAATGCTCCGTAAAAGGATAAGAGTCGTCAGATTCGGTGCAAACGGGATAACCGCGGCCAGCAGGATAAATCCGGCAGTCATGCCCATCGCGAAACGGCGGATAGAAAAGGTCATCGCCATCCACGGTGCCACCATTGTGGCCGCCACAGCAGCAGCCTGATAAGCACCAATCAACCATGATCCCTCGTCGCTACTGATGCTCAGCGCGCCACGCACATCAACCAGTGCGATATCAGTCACCCGATCATTCAGGCCAGAACATAACGAGGCAAACAGTACGCCAACGAGCCCAATCACCAGTTTCAGGGTGAAGGGTTGTGGTAAGGAGGGAACGGTTGTGGGCGCGGGTCCCCCGGCTGCCATGTTTAATGCAACGGACTGGTTCATTTATTTCCTGTTGACCTCACAGCTTATGTCGCCCGATGGTGTTGGAAGGCAGGGGATCGTCTCTGAACTCAGGACATATTCTGCCCCAAATTATTTCGATTCACTGCACCGCAATACGATACAGTGCAAAATACTATAATACGGGACACTGTATTGCAATGTGATTGGGTTTGTTTTTCACGCTGCCGGGGATTACATTGACCCACCGGTGTTTCAGTAAAGAGGGAACGTTTTGAAAAGGAGAAAACAATGAGTGATGACAATCACGCAGATGAGGAACGTACAGGGGGAATTCAGGTTATTTCCCGCGCAGCAAAGATCCTCAACACCTTGGGCGAGCACCCGCAAGGTATGAGTCTTGGCACAATTGCTAATGAAGTTCATCTCCCACGCTCGACGGTTCAGCGTATTGTCGCTGCGCTGGCTGAGGAGGGATTTGTCCGTTCAGAGGGGGCCGCCGGAGTGAGACTGGGACCAACGTTACTGCGTCTGGTATCGACTGTTCATACCGATGTCATCGCTATCGCCTCGCCTTTTTTAAAACAACTTAGCGAAACGACCCATGAAACTGTCGCTCTTGGGCGCGCCAGCGGAATGCAGATTGCCAATATTTATAATGTGGTGGCCGAGCGCGAATTACGGGTTTCTCCGCGGGTGGGGTTAAACCTGCCGATTTATGGCACTTCCGCCGGACGTGCCTTGCTGGCACTGAAAACAGATCAGGAGATCCGTACCTTAGTGGGGGAAACTTTTGAGCCAATGACCCGTTATACGGTACGTGACATTGATTCATTACTGGCAAAAATTGCCGTCATACGACAGAGCGGTTTCTCAACCGAAAACGGAGAAACGGTGGAAGGGATCTCGACGATGGCCGTCACCCTCGACACATTTCTCGGCCTTTACACGATCTCGCTTTTGGCGCCTTCCACGCGAATGGAAGCCAATGCAGCGCAGCTGCGTGAAGCGCTTTTGTACTGTAAAGCGCAGTTGATCGGCGAAATTGGCAGGCTTGGCGGCCATAATACAGAGTTCTGAAACCTGATAGTAAAAGCGCCCGCGTGAGGCGTTTTTACTGACGTGGAATAACAGAATATTTTAAAGACATTACATTCTGGCGAATACAGCGGCTGAATGAATCAGCACTTCATCACACCCATCTCTTTTGCCCAGTGGCAAATTTGTTCTGGGTAAATAAATGAAATTTCGTTATCCAAAGGCCGGACCGATGAAGGCTGTAACGTAGCGAGACAAGGATAAAGAGCCGGGCGGTTTTGGAACAAAAAGTCTTCCAATTCTTCTTCCGTCAGCAAACTGTCGCCCTGGATGCCATCCAGCAGGAAATAGGTCTTCATCATCCAATCACGGTATTCAAAATCATTTTTAATCATAAACATAAGATGGCTCTCAGGGTTTTACTGTTGTTACTACAGCCCCCGGATATCAGATAAAAACTCACATTCCGGGTTGCGCAGCGAAAATAAAATCGAGCTATCCGTTGCTGATTCATGCAACATAAAATTAACAATGTGGCAGGTGATAATCAAGGATCACTTTATCTGAAAGATAAATTAAACAAATAAAAAGGACATATAAACTAACCACCATCAAATACATAAATTAAATGAATATTTACTTTAAATACATAAGAAATATTAATAATAACGCTCTCTGAAAAAGTTGTTCTGAGACGAAATAAAGAAGAACAGAATAGACGTTGAGAATGCCCAGGCATTATCACCGCCTACCCTGTTCTCAAATACTTTTTACTCTGTTACCAACGTCCCGGTGGCGGACCTTCACGCCACCCCGGAGGGGGGCCTTCATGCCAGTGCGGTGGCGGTGGCCCTTCACGCCAATAATGGTCATGATGCCAATAGCGCGGCGGCGGCGGCGGCGGTGCGTAATAGACCCAGTGACCACGGCCTTCATCACGATAATGATGATCCCACCAGCCAGGTTCTCTCCAGCCACCACCATCCCAGTAATAACCACGTGGATCGCGGTCACCGACATGCAGTGACAGGCCGGGGACGTTGACCCCTATCTCGACATCTGCCTGCGCAACGGCCGGTAAACTCAGCATGACAGCGAGAACTAAAATTAATTTTTTCATCCGATACCTCACGACCTGCTTATCAGGTGATGCCAAGGTACCGCCAGCTATCTTACTGTTCTATAGGAATTTATCCCATTTACTCAGCCCTCACGTTCTCCTTACATATACGACAAATCAGACATAAACGGGCACAACAGCCAACGCGTTAACAACAAAGGATAATTTGCTTTTATTGCCTAAATTACAGACATAAAAAAAACCGCCGGAGCGGTTTTTTTTTTGAATATGTAAAGCGTGTTTATTAAGACATTGCGAAAAATTAGATTTTGCAGCCTTCGCAGTCACTTTCATCCTGAACGACTTCAGGCACAGCAGAGGCTTTCTCGGCAGCTTTCTCTTCCGCTTTTTCTAGCGCAGCATCTATATCAAAATCAAAAATATCGTCACTCATTCTCTTCACCCTAAGTTATCAAACGCTGTCTGCATTATAAACCAGAGCCCTGCCGCCTGCTCTTTTTTATCCCTCCCCGGGCACATTTTGTCACTACATCTAGTGGCTGTTGTTAAAAATAACACCATATCGCGCAATTTTACCTCACTCAGATTTGCGTCACCTGCGCTCGGCGACCATAGTTAAAGGGAGCAGTATTCTGAATGATTGATCACAAGGAGAACGAGATGACCACGTCTACCATTAAAGCTTGGGCTGATACGCGTGAAACGTCGCATGAAATTGCGGAGGCCATTTTCGAGCTGGCTAAGAATGATGAAGTGCTGGCACAGAAGATTTGGGAGGAAGGTAATGATGAGGTTCTTCCAATAGCCTTCGCGAAAACGAAGGAAGACCACCTATTCTGGGGGGAAGAGAAAATTGACCGGAAGAATGTTTGATTCCTGAAGCCTGAAGACCCTGAGCAGAAAGCTCAGGGTTGAAACCGGACTGCTTCAGCTGTCGAAGCCAAACCCCATCTGATGTGCCCACTCAAAAACCTGCTCTTTGTAGACAAACCGGGGTTCACAAACGCCGGGCTGACCGGGAGTCTGGATCATGACGGCAATACAAGGATAATTAAGTGGCCGGGCATCAAAGATAAAATCGTCAACTTCCTGATCGACAAATTCAGTGGTTTCGCCCACAGCACTGACCTGGAATATCTCTTCCATGATCCAGTTGCGGTATTCAAACTCATTGTTGATAAACGTCATCATTCGCCCCTTAATTGTCGATCTCTGCTTATTCTACCCGTCATCTCACCATAACTCACCCATGCAGGCCCTCTTCGCCGCAACAAGGGCACATTTCGACACGGGATACAGACATCTTCGCACTGCCATCACACTCCCATTCCACCCGTAATTCCTGCCCCTCAGGACAAAGAGTGTTCAGGTTATCCAACGGAATATAACGGTCGAAATGGTTTGCCTGCCCCTGCATCGTCTCTGTCAGCAGCAATGTATCACCGGCGAAAATACGCGCGGTTGCCGTGGCATCCATTTTGACGCTGGCTGACGTTTTCGTAGGATCAGAGGAGAGTTTGAATAAATGATGAATAGTGAGTTTGATGCGTTCCACTGCGGCCTCTGTACTGAGCTGTTGATATCCGCCAGGTTGTGACATTCACCAGATGGATAGTTCAGTTTCAGTTTATCAGAACCGCAGCAGTCTCGTCATTGCAGGAGAATCGAAAAGGGTGTCTTAGTGCGCAACCTGTACACTGGCCAGGGTATTGTGCAACAACTTATCCTGACGGGCCACATCGTAAACATCATAGAAATCAATAACACCTTTGTTACGTACAATGGCTTCTATGCGGTTTTTGACGCGTGGGCTGACGTCTTTAGAGCTCAACAACTGCGCCACGGCATCAGAAGAAATCTCCCGGCTGAAGTACCATTCGCCGTTATAGCAAACACGCAAATCCAGCACGCCAATGTCTTCGTAGCGGTAAGTCGGTTTGATTTCCATCAACAACATGGCTGACATAAACAACAGGAAAGCTGTAAAACCTACGAACCACCCTATGCCCATGTAAGGGGATACATACATCACAATTCCCACAAGAATGTAGCCCGCCAGCATGGCGAGACATAGCCACGGATGATTCACAAAAAATTCAGTGTTGATTCGCGGCTTGCCGTCACGGCCTTCAAGACGGTTAATCCGATCAATTTCACTATTTAATATATTTTTGATTACGTCCATCTCAAAACCTCGCGACAGGTACGACTATAATACTTTCTGATACCAAGATTTTATCATGGTCACTGTTATAGCGCGTAGAGCAGTTGACTCCGATTGAGGTTGAAACTGTTATAGCTCAACCTCCTTTCCTCTTTTAAAAAAGGACCCCATTCGCTGATATCGGGCATAAGGAGAACACTATGGAATTTATGATAGTAGAAAGGCCGGCGAGAAAACTGGTGAGTTACCGGGTTGTCGGCCCCTATGAAAAAACCATCAAGGAAGGCTTCCGCCATCTGATGGCGTGGTCACAACGCCATCATCAAAAACATCTTGAGTGGCTGACGCTGTTCCATGATAACCCAAACACGACCCCCGGTGAAAAGTTGCGGGCTGACCCATCTGTCTGCGTTGCCGATAATTTCATTCTTGACGATGCTGAAGGCCTGGCACTGCAAACATTACCGGGTGGCACCTACGCGGCCTACCACACCACGGTGGCTGACGGTAATTTTGCCAAAGCATGGACCGAGTTTTACACGCATTACATTGCCGAAAGTGGTTACCAGCCGGATGGTAAGGCCTGCTACGAGCACTATCTTAATGACGGCTCAGAGAATGGAGTCTGGGATGTGGTCTTTTACCAGCATGTGGAAAAGATCTCAGCCCTTGCCGACCCTCTCAGTTCAGCAGGGTAATATCAGACTGGCGGCAAAAGTCCACATACGGTTGAGCGGGCTGAACGTCCGTCACCACTGTATTAAAGCGTGCAAGAGGTGCGATCGCAGCCGGTCGCACCTGCTCGAATTTACTGCTGTCGACCACCAGAATATTTTGCTCAGTTCTTTCCATCGCCTGATGCTTCATCAGCAATTCGTCGAAGTTAAAACAGCTCACGCCATACTGAATACTCACCCCTGCCGCTGAAATAAAGGCTTTATTCGGACGGATATAGTCGAGTTCATTGCTGCGGCCAATCGGGGTGAAAATGCTATTGCTGGATTTAAACACCCCTCCGCATAAGATCACCTCGCAATGAGGCTTCTCCTGCAGCGCAAGGAAAGTGTTAAGCGAATAACAGATAGCCGTGAAAATCCGCGCATCAGGAATACTTTCAATGATATAGGGCGTGGTGGTTCCGCAATCAAAAAACACTGTATCGTCATCTTCTACCAGACGGGCGGCCACTCTCGCAAGACGGCGCTTTTCTTCCACCTGACGCATTTTCTGTTCACTGACAAAATAGTGTGTCGCCGGGCTGTTTTTCGGATCGATCACAATATACCCGCCGAGGAGGATCACCGGCGAAGGTGCAGCATTCAAATCGCGACGGATGGTCATTTCTGACACATCGAGCAACAGCGCGGCTTCTTTTAAATGGATTTTATCGGACTTCTTTAACGCCAGTAATAGACGCTGTATTCGGTCTTCGCGCTTATTTTCCATGATGATGTCTTAATGGGTCTGCAAAAGGCTATCGGTCACTATACCTTTGCAGCGTGGCAGCAGCAAACGGCGCCAATGTGATATATGTTATAATTATAACATTAAATATCCGCCACCCACCTGACACACCTTGATAAAATCGAATAATCGCACTTTCCCCCTGCCACAAATGTCACATTTAAAACATTATTGCATTGCAATGTTGCTTTGATAACAAAATAATAGCGCAATAATACGACTGCGGGAGAACGAAATGGGTATTGCAGCAATGGGATCCGGTGGCACAGATTTACCACACCACAAGAAGAACACCCTTTATTCTAACGGGATGACGCAAAATCCCGTCAGCAACCGCCGTCGGGAAAGCCTTCAGGCCCGCGCTGTCGCGCAACTGGGCAATTCACAGGCAGTACGTACGTTTTTGCCTGACAATGAAAGTGACCTTCAGCGCTGTGCCCTCCTCCTGCTGCAACTGGATCAGCCCGCCGAAACACTGAACCAGATAATGGCCAGCGCGACGCAACGTGGACTCACCGTGGTTCTCACCCCTGCTGACCTGAGCAGCTCACGGGATGCTGCCCTCGCCTGCCGTGGCGATTTTCTTATTGTCAGCGAAAGCGAACTGGAAGCCCTCACGGATATGCCGGTGAACGGCTTTGCACAGATGGAAGAAGCGGCCAAAAGCCTGCTGCAACAGGGGCTGAAAAATCTGATCATCACCCTCGGTGAGCGCGGTTGTCTGTGGATGAGCTGGGGGAAAACGCGTCACGTTGCTGCTTATAAAGTCAATGCGGTCGATACGCGGGGTGCCCGCGATGCATTTATTGGCTGCTTCGCACATTATTATGCGAAAGATGGCGACGCCCTGAATGCGCTGGAACACGCCTCCCTTTATGCCGCCTGCTGCGTCACACGTGCGGGCGGGCAGGACACCTATCCTTCTCTGGCGGAATTCCAGGCGTTCCGCCCCTGAGACAGTGCTTACTGAATTTGTTGTACCGTCAGATACCCATCAAATACTGCGCCAGTATCAATGTAATGCTGGTTGGCAAACACCTGGGGATGTTCGACCGGCGTATGACCGAAATAAAAAGCCTGTGCGCCGATGATTTCTTTATAACGCCCCGCCAGCGCATGGTTGATCCGGTCGCGGCTCCAGATGACCTGATAACCATCCAGCGGTTTACCAAACTCATAATGGTCTGAGGTGTAATCAGCGTGAGCTACCACCACAATGCCCTGAGATGTGCTGATTTCAATCACGTGTGGCAACTGATTAGCCTTGTGAATGAGCCGCCTGGCCTCCTCTTCCCTTTCCCCCTCCAACGCATAAAACCAGTCGCCCCCGTTGCGTAACCAGCGTTCGATATTGGTTTCATTCAGCGCATCGATCGCCATCTGTTCATGATTACCACGCGCGCAGATAAACCAGGGTTCGTCGATTAACGCCAGACACCCGATACAGTCAGGGCCACGGTCAGCAAGGTCACCCACTGAAAGCAATAGATCGCTGGCGGCGTCAAAGCGTACCCGCGCAAGCTGCTCTTCCAGCATTGAAAGACAGCCGTGCAGATCGCCCACCACATAAATGTGACGATATTCAGCACCGTCAATGCGTTGATAGATAATCGGGGTCATTTGGGATTGGTTTATCCATTAGGTTAGGGAATACTTTAAGTATAATGTGCTCTGCATGCTGCATAAGTGATGAATTGTGCAACACCCCCGCAAAAATATCTGCCTGAAGAAAAAATATTTCCGGCGCCGCTGGAAGGTCTAAAAGCGGCTATGTCGCGGTTTTCAACCCATTTTGAGAAACTGCCTACACCTTGTTGCCCTTAAAATCCACTAATAAAAAATTACCGCTAAGCAATTGACGCCTTTTCGCGCTATACTATGGGCCGCTCGGAATAAAACCGGAGGTTTTATGAGTTCCACAGTTGTAAGCACTCGTGATGAGTGCCCGTTGTGCCAAAGCACCAATAAGACGTCGGTAAACATGTCGGCGAAAATTGTCACCGTAACCTGCACCTCTTGTGGCCGCTACAGTATCTTTCGTAAAACGATGGAAGAGATCTCGATAGACCGTAAGAAGCGCGTAGCTTTGCAGGCGTTCTTCACCAGCCAGCCAAACTACCATTTGCCTTTGTCGATCAGGGCACTGAGCAACACAGATACATCGGGTGAAATCTGACCCTAAAAACGCCCCTCGGGGCCGTTTTAACCTATTCCCTGTTTTAAATTTCCCTTCTGATCTTTTGATCATTACATCGATTTGTAAAAAACAGCGCACAATAAAAGAGTGGGTCTTACCTGCTCTTTTTTCATTTAATGCGTCATTATTCATTAAATGACCCCGCTTTGCACCTATTCTCAAAAGCGTCCTATAATGATTTGAAATTTCTAAAAAGTACTTTAGCAGATAAATATCTCACGCTTTACACAGTGGAGCTATTTGAACAAAGGACGTAAAAAATGAGATTAAGAAAAAAACGCGTTAAACCTATGCAAATCAATGATATTACTATCATTGATGATACCAAATTGAAGAAAGCTATCACCGCAGCCGCTCTGGGTAACGCCATGGAATGGTTCGACTTTGGTGTGTACGGTTTCGTCGCTTTTGCGCTGGGTCAGGTATTTTTCCCGGGCGCAGATCCGGGTATTCAGATGATCGCTGCACTGGCAACTTTCTCTGTTCCCTTCCTGGTGAGACCGCTGGGTGGTCTGTTCTTTGGCGCATTGGGTGATAAATTTGGACGGCAGAAAGTTCTTTCCGTCACCATCATTATTATGTCGGTCAGTACCTTCTGTATCGGACTGATACCGGGCTATGCCACGATTGGTATTTGGGCGCCAATACTGCTCTTACTGGCAAAACTCGCTCAGGGCTTTTCCGTGGGTGGTGAATACACCGGGGCAGCCATTTTTGTTTCCGAATACTCACCGGACAGAAAGCGCGGTTTCCTCAGCAGCTGGCTTGATTTCGGTTCTATCGCCGGTTTCGTCTTAGGTGCCGGTGTTGTTATTCTGATATCAAGCATTGTCGGTGAGCAGAACTTCCTGGACTGGGGCTGGCGTATTCCGTTCTTCGTCGCAGCACCGCTGGGATTAATCGGTATTTACTTGCGTCATGCTCTGGAAGAGACCCCAACGTTTCAGCAGCACGTGGATAAAATCGATAGCGATTCGCGCAATAATATTGCCGAACCGCCCAAAGTCTCTTTCCGTGAAATTTTCACTAAACAGTGGAAAAGCATGATTATCTGCGTAGGTATCGTGATCACCACCAACGTCACCTACTACATGCTGCTGACTTACATGCCAAGCTACCTGTCGCATAGTCTGCACTACTCAGAAGATCATGGCGTATTAATTATCATCGCCATTATGGTCGGTATGCTGTTTGTACAGCCGTTTATCGGCATGTTGAGCGATAAAATAGGCCGTAAGCCCTTTATTGTCGTCGGTAGTATTGGCCTGTTTATACTTGCGATCCCAAGCTTCATTTTGATTAACAGTGGCGTTATCGGCCTGATTTTCTGCGGTTTGTTAATTCTTGCAGTACTGCTCAACTGCTTTATTGGTGTCATGGCCTCCACGTTGCCAGCGATGTTCCCTACGAACATCCGCTACAGCGCCCTGGCGATTGCCTTCAACATTTCCATTATGGTCGCCGGTATCACGCCAACCTTTGCTGCATGGTTGGTTGAGTCGACGCAGAACCTGTACATGCCGGCTTACTATCTGATGATCGTCTCCGTTATTGGTCTGGTGACCGGTGTCTTCATGAAGGAAACCGCCAATAAACCGCTGAAAGGGGCGACACCCGCCGCCTCTGACCGCGCTGAAGCCAAAGAGATTTTGCAGGAGCATCACGACAATATCGAACTGAAGATTGAAGATATTGACGCTCAGATAGCCGAGCTTGAAAGCAAAAGAAAAAACCTGATTGCCCAGCATCCGGAAATTAATTAATTTCGGTTGAGGTGACAGTAAACAGTAAATGCACAAAAGCCGGTCAGTGAAAACTGCCCGGCTTTATTTTTGACATCAGCATCATCAGCTGGTGCCTACAGGAGTGGCCCCCAGGGCCACTGAGTGCATCTTAGTTCACTAACTCATAAGTTAGCGTGATATCGACCTTCAGCAGCTTAGAGACAGGACAGCCTTCTTTTGCCTGCTTGATGATTTTATCAAAGGTGTCTTTCTCAATGCCGGGCACTTTAACCTTACTTTCCAGTGCCACTTTGGATATCGCAAATCCGCCTTCGACCTTATCGAGTGACACAATCGCTTTCGTATCAATACTTTCAGGGACGAAGCCCTCATTGCCAAGCATCAGTGAAAGCGCCATTGAGAAACAGGATGAATGCGCGGCCCCGATCAGCTCTTCCGGATTGCTCCCCGCCTTACCTTCAAAACGAGTATTAAATCCATAGGGTTGATCTTTAAGCGCACCGCTTTCTGTCGAAATGTAGCCTTTCCCCTGTTTAATATCGCCTTCCCAGTGTGCTGTACCGTACTTATGAATGGTCATATCAATCCTCCGGTTTGTGATACTTACCTTATCAGTATAGTGACTGATCCGGAGTTTGCGGCAAAGGGCCCGCTGATTCAGGGCGTTAAAAATGGCAGAACACAGTGGCCGACGCGGGCTGACTAAGGAGAGAAGAGATTTGAAAGGGGCGTTTAATAGGGCGAAAAAAGACATAAAAAACCACCCGAGAGTGGCTAAGTTGAGCTTTGTGTAACACGTCGATAAAGTCACTCTCACTAATAGCAAATGAATAAGGAAACGCAATGGCATCAGATAAAGCATTCAGTCGGCACGCTTCGGGACTCATTATGGTGCTATCTTCAGCCGTCCTGTGGAGTACTGCGGGTATTTTCGTGAGGCAACTCGATATGAATACCTGGGCTATGGTCGCCTGGCGCTCCCTTTTTGCTTTCATATCACTAAGCCTGTTACTGGCAGCAGGCGGTTATCTGCGGCACTTTTCATTTCGGCGTGATGTCGGATGACAGGGTTTAATAACAGCTTTGGTTATGGCTTCGTCCATGTTCTTTTACATAGCCGCACTGAAGCTAACCAGCGTTGCCGGTGTGATGACGGTCTATGCCACCATGCCTTTTTTTGCCATGGGAATTGGCTGGTTAATGCTCAGGGAAGAGATCACAAAACGCGCACTGCTGTCCGCAGGTGTGAGCCTGACAGGTGTCATTTTCATGGCTGTTTCTGCGGTGGAGCCGGGAGACAGTTCAGGTAATTTAATGGCTCTGGCGATGACGGCTGGGTTTGCTGCCAGCATAGTATTGTCTGGTAAGTGGCCCGGGATGAACCTGCCGGCCGTTACGGCGTTAGCCTGCGCATTCTGTGGAATATTCTGTTTTATGATGATGCCAAACGGTCTTCCCCTTCCCGGTCTGCAGGATATAGGATGGCTGCTCATTTTTGCGCTGGCAACTCAGAGTCTTAGCTATTTGCTGTTTATGACCGGAAGCCGACATGTGGTTCCTGCAGAGGCTAGCCTGATTGCTCAGGTAGACATCGTGCTGGGGCCCTTCTGGGTCTGGCTATTTTTCGCCGAACTGCCAACCCGATCCACGCTACTGGGAGGAAGCATAACCTTCATTGCTGTAACACTTTATCTTGGGAGTGAATATTATCTTAAACGAACAGCGGCGCAGAGCGGCCAGACAAGCGGTGAGTGAAAGCATTTATAAGATGGAAATCAGATTAGCGAGTTTTGCAAAACTTTAATTAGCTCGAATTCTTCTGCAACAAGCTCCATTGATTCTGAATATGACCCTTCACGTTCAAAAAATACTCTATGTTCTTCTTTCCAGTCGCTGAGGCTGAGATCTCCTTCACCTTCCTTCCGTGCAAAACTGTCTGTGACTTCGGAAAATCGAATAATCTTTAAAGATATTGTG
Source organism: uncultured Enterobacterales bacterium (assembly GCA_963519305.1). Lineage (GTDB taxonomy): Bacteria > Pseudomonadota > Gammaproteobacteria > Enterobacterales > Enterobacteriaceae > Ewingella. The sequence continues at coordinate 7,520 of CAUQMS010000009.1, read as the reverse complement.
CGAACTACGCACACAGGAGTGCCTGTGCTATTAAGAATAATGCTGTAGCTTCCAATAGTTGGCACTTCATTTTCACTCATGAAAGAGGATAAAGAACAACAGGACGCGGTTTTTATTCCTTTCACAACCAGATCTGCCAGCGTATCTGCCATATCAGGAGTGTCTCCAAAAGACCAAACTATAGACCTCGGATACTTTACTTTCAGTCTCTCAATCTGGTTCATGACAAATCCTTTTCATTACCCTATTAATCAATAAAATTAGCATGATAGAAGATAGATGCCTATCTGAATATGATGGCGAATTGAAGTACCGGTAACTTTGCCTACCCCCAGTACGAAAGACATTGATGCGAAATAATACCGTTAGCTTTACGTCAGCATGTCCGCTTTTCGCTCATCACGGACACTAAGCATCAACGGTGTTACCGCATAGACGAGTGTCAAAGTGGCAAAGGTATAACTGTGCATCAAACACAAGTTAACACTCTGAATTCAATAGCACATTGCAATGACCTGCAATATTGACAACAAAAATTAATGGGAAAACAGCAGGAGACCGCAGGAGATGGAAAGGCCAATTATTTTACGTACTCTATGTTCTTGAGGAAGTAGCGCTGATTATCTCCCTTATGGTCTGTATAGTTACGGGAGAATCTCCGATAGCCCGCAATCTGCTAGTAGCCTGCCGCAGCGACCAGTGATGATTGACTAAACGCTCAGTCGTCACAATGCGTCCGCATCTCACGGCCTTGAGTAATGCTGTCAACGAAAGCACCTTTGATTTCTGAATATCTCGACATATGGCACCACACAAACACTGGATACACACAGAATAACTGTGAGATTTTATGTCTGTGAAAGACTTCAAGTGAATAAATTCTTAGATGGCAGATCTGTAAGGCAATAAAAAACACTCCGGGGAGGGTTAGTTTGGGATTCTAAGAGTGTTTAATCAGTCCATCCACTTTTGCTGTCAATAGCTGATTCAAACATGGTGTACTTCTGCGCCATTTCTCCATCAAACAGGATGGTTAGCTCTTTCTTCGCGCCAGACGCGCCATTGTGGAACAGGCTACACAAGAGGATGAAAGATTTTTCGCTGACTTTCACTTTCGTAAAATTGTATTTCCATACCTCTTTTCCGCCATCGGTGAAGTTAACCAAGTCAGACGATCCAAACATCACATTGACCTGCACCTTGGTCGTCTTGCCTTCTTGTATTTTAGTCTGAACGTTGCTTCGGTTTCTTTTTGCAAATGCTTATTGCCTGAAGACGCGCATCCTGAAACTAGCAGTGCAGACAATACCAGCAAGACCACCCACCGCTCCACCACCCAACTATTTTCATAAAAAACAGTCACCTACATGACAACAAAAACGTGTCAGGAGGTAATTCACACATAGCTCAGTTCGTCACATTTCTTTACGAAACCAAAACATAAACTAGCCACATGCTTACATATAAACTATAGTCACGCAAAATATTACTATTGGTGAGAGCCATTCCATTGGATGATTAAAAATGGTTAAGAAGCAGCTTTACGGAATCACAATATTTAGGTTTGTCGCAGCTTTCTATGTCTTTATTTTCCATATGAATATTCGCGAAAATATATCCTCAACTCCATTTATTAACGCGTTTATCAGCAATGGAGCGATAGGAATGAGTATCTTCTTCATTCTATCTGGCTTCATTCTCACTTACAATTACTCTTCCGGAACTCCGGATAATTATATAAGAAAAAGGATAGCCAGAATATATCCAGCTTATATGTTCATGGGCCTACTGTGCTTGCCATTCCTTTTTTATGAGAAACCGCTAACTGCTCTTGGATCAATCGCAATATTTGTTGTTCCAATTCAAGCGTGGTTCTATCAAACCTTTTACATATGGAATTTCGGCGGTTCTTGGTCTGTTTCCGTTGAGCTATTTTTTTACCTTTTATTCCCGATCATTCTGACGATGGTAAACAGTAATAACAAAGGATTAGTTTTAATTCTATCTTTACTGGCTTCATCTTGCATCGTCCCAATCGCAAAAATATTAGGCGGGGTTTATACTTTTCCGGTATATTACATGACTCCAATATACCGATTGCCTGAGTTCATCTTTGGTGTTGCCTTGGGGAGATATTTCCAAGAGGGATTTTCAATTAAACTGAAGTATGTGGTTTTGTCAGGCATAGTAGCCATACCATTCACACTACTAATCAATCCTGGCTATATGTTTTGGAATATATTCATACTCCCATTTATTGGCGCCTTGATGATTTACCTTGCGCGTTTAGAAGTGAAAAGAGAGTCGTTCGCTAGGCCATTTATCTATCTTGGTGAGGTTAGTTATTCATTCTATTTAATGCAACTGCCAATATTATTAATCCTTGACCACAAAATAATAACATTATCGGGGAGTGCATTAATAGACATCCCGGCATTATTTATTGCAAACTTAATACTGGCATGTATCAGCTATCATTTTATAGAGAACAATAAATCGATAAGAATTCTTATAACATCAAAATCTTTATCTTGATAAATATTTTAATGTAGCGCACTGGTAACATCAGTGCGCCCCTTCTTAAACTAGCTAAAGTGGAGTGCCCTCGATTCCTTAGACAGTTTCTGTCCTCGCGGCGAGGCCTTTCGAAAGCCCCAGGACTGACGCTACCGAGATGACCGCGGCGCCGGTTACGATTGTAGAATACTTAAATATAATCGAATATATTCGCCCAGGCCATGTACCGGGGTTTTTATATTTTCGCTTTCTGACACGCTCCTTTTTAGAGAACTGAAGAACGATTCTGCCACTGCATTATCTCAGCAGTTGCCACGGCGACTCATACTTGGTGACAGACTATTGGCCCGGCAGAACCGCTGCCACTCATCGCTACCATAGTGGCTGCCCTGATCGCTGACTACAATAACGCTTTGCACTGGTTTACGTCGCCAGAGGGCCATTAGCAGTACAATGAGTTTTCCCATACTTTATCGCCATCAATTATGGTTGTTTTACTGCCGTCCTGAATCTCTTCGTTATAGCCGGCATCATAGTAACCATTCGGTTTGCAACACATTGCAGGTAATGAAACTAGCATGCTCTTTCTTTCTGAATCAGCACAGGGTGAGTTACCATCAAAAATTCTGCTGCTTCGTGAAAACACAGCGACTTCAGCCTTGCGTTAGCAGCAGATTAGCTTTTCTTATTGCACATCCTCAAGGCCACTGTTGATACGCTTCGTAGCTGAATGATCGCTTATGGCCTTTAGTCACGCCATAGACCTCAGACTGCAAAATGCTTGCTTCGTCTGAACGCCTATGGGAAGATCTGAAGCCTCTAGCTTTGGCCATTCATCAAATTAGAAATTCAATGCCAATATCAAAACTCTGTATAAAAGCCGTGCTTCCACAAATTACCTTGGCCTTATTAGGTCTGATAATCACTTTACGGGCATTTTTTCCCGGATTAGTGACCAGCGATGCGTTGGATCAATACCAGCAAGGGACGAGCTTTATTTTCACTGATTGGCATCCGCCGATTATGAGTTTTATTTGGGCAATTACAAATGACTGGATACCCGGGCCATTTGGAATGTTATTGCTAGAATGTTTTTTATATTGGGGTGGTTTGTTACTTCTGTCTGTCTCTATCCCACACGCCCACAGAAAACTCTCGATAGCAGTTATCATCGTTGGTTTTATGCCATTTGCAGTCGGCACACTCAGCCACATATGGAAAGATGTTCTCCACGCGGTCATTTGGCTCTTTGCCGTAGGCGTGATTTGCGTGAGTTATTCTCGTGGGGAGGGGCGCCAAAAAAAATTATTGCTTCTAGCTGGTTTTTTGCTATTTATCGGTAATATGCTCCGCTTTAACGCAATATTTGGGCTACTACCATTAATCTGGTTACTTTTCAATAAAAGCAACTTGAACATATGGAAAAAATCGATAATCATTTTTTTACTTTTCCCTGCACTTACAATTTTCTTAACTGGGGCCTTCAATTACGGTCTTTTGCAATCATCAAAAAGTCGCGTATATCAGTCGTTGATAGTTTTTGACATTGGTGGAATTTCGCATTTTGCTGGGAAAGACTATTTTAAAGAAGATTGGGACAGTAGCGAAAATAGCAAAGTCCTTTCAACATGTTACGATCCTTCTGCATGGGACGGTTACGCATGGGGACCTTGTAGTTTTGTTCTAAAGAAAATACAAGCTTCAGGCTCTTGGAATGATGGCTCATTAATGAAAAAGTGGATTAGCGCCATATATCATGAGCCAAGTGCTTACCTGAAGCACCGATATGAAAACTACATGAAGTTGTTGTGGTACCCAAATTCAGTGTTGGACGATCAGACGGTACAAAACTCGCTAGGCTTTAAATATGAAAAAACGGGTATGTTCAGAGCGCTTCAAGTGACAACTGTACTGTTCAAAAATACCTTCATATTTAAACCTGGGTTCTGGCTTATCGCCTCCTTCTTGTTTTCACTGTGTGGCTTATTTACCCGCAAGAGTTTTGCCAGAGATGTTTTTCTTGCCTTGAACATATCAAGTTTCTTATATCTGCTTGGCTACTTTTTTGTCGGTGTTGCATCGGATTATAGATACGCATACTGGTCAATCTTGGCTACATCGGCAAGCATACCGTTTATCTTACTATCTACAAAAAAAACGAAATAACTTTAATGAGGTCGGCATGTATTATCGTGGTCAGCATGTAGTTTTAATCGTTCCCTGCTATAACGAAGAAGCAGCAATTGAAACAGTAGTACATGGATTTCGTGATGCCATGCCAGAGATTGACATCTTCGTTTTTGATAACAACTCGACTGATCGAACGGTCCAGGTTGCAACTAATGCCGGGGCCAAAGTAGTGTCTGTGCCACTGCCAGGCAAAGGAAATGTTGTACGCCGCATGTTTGCCGATGTCGATGCCGACATTTATGTGATGGTCGATGGTGATGCTACTTATGATGCAAGTGCGGTGCGAAGCCTTGTAGACAAACTACTGGACCACCATCTTGATATGGTGGTCGGTTGCAGAGAAACCAAAGAAGAAATTGCAGGAGAGGCTTACAGACGCGGACATCAGTGGGGCAACTATATACTTACACAAAGCGTAGTTAAAATCTTTGGGGGAAATTTCACCGACATGCTATCTGGTTACCGGGCTTTCACACGCAGATACGCAAAATCATTCCCCGCCCTTTCAAATGGCTTTGAAATTGAAACTGAACTAACAGTACACGCGCTAGAACTTCGTATGCCGTATGGCGAGGTAATGACAACCTATGGAGCACGCCCTGAAGGATCTGTCAGTAAGCTGTCCACATACCGGGATGGCTGGAGAATATTAAAGACGATTGGCCGTCTCTATATCAGCGAACGCCCTTTTGCCTTCTTCGGGATTTGTGGCTTAATTCTGGCTTTGATGTCGATATTGCTGGGATTCCCGTTGCTGACGGAATATCTGCGCAATGGACTTGTGCCGAGATTGCCAACCGCCGTACTGGCTGCATCGATAATGATGTCGGCCGCGTTATCATTCGTCTGCGGATTAATTCTTGACAACGTGACTAGGGGACGACACGAAATGAAACGACTGGTCTATCTCGGGATTCCACTACCTCGCGTGGACTCAGAAAAATGATGAAAATTCTGAGAGAATTTTTTTTCTTCGGGATTAGTGGTGTTATCGGATTTTTAGTGGATACAGCGGTACTTTACCTTTTACGTGGATACTGGGGCCCGTTCATCGCACGCGCTTTCTCATTTTTTGGCGCAGTATTCGTGACTTGGCTATTCAATCGGGCGATTACTTTCAAAAAAAAACGTTCAGGGATGAAACCTCAAAACGAATTCTTCTCATATTTTCTCCTTATGTTGGGGGGAGGCGTAATTAACTTTGGTCTTTATAGTTGGCTGATCACTGAATATAAAATAGTTCTTGAAAATCCGATTATCGGTATTGCCGCAGGCAGTATTGCTGGCATGGTAGTCAATATCGCGACATCAAAACTCATCCTGTTTCGCAAAGACATAGGATCATAAATTATCAGGTATACGGTTTTCTTCGATAAATGATTTAGACCGGACTGCGCTGGACGGGGTTGCTGCCGATATCGAATATCGGCAGCATCAATCATAACCGATTCCCGGGGCTACGCTTATAGAAAGAAAATCAAAACCCCTTCCATCACATGAGGCCCACGCCCCGGCCCATTACCGATAATGTGGTAGAGCCATCCGATGTGGCGCCGCAACCGCAGCTCGGCTGGCGCCTTATCCACTGCGTGTATTTTTCACCTTCCAGCGCTAACTTCGCCTAACCTTTTCAGCTTTCTCTACCAGGACTTCAACGGGCACCACCGCGGGCTGAATACCCCCCCGCCCCCGCCCTACCGCCTCGATAGGCTCCGCAAGATTCCAGTACAGGGCATGCCGCGCTGCGGAATCTGGCATTACGTCGACCATCCAGGCTGTTGCATCCACCAGCAGAGCTCAAAGAAACTGAGTCAGTTGCCCTGCGGTAACTTCAGACGGTGAAGCGTGGTGTGCACGACCGTCGCGACCAAATTTTGATAATCCAGACGGTCGAGCTCAGGCAATCTCATTTGCCCTCTTTTTTTCGTGGTGCCAGTACAAGCTTACAGCGCTGTTGTCGTAGTTGAGTACCCTAAAATTGTTATCGTGATATCTTTGCATTGCGCGGCGGGAAGATGTGCCGAGCATAAAGAAAATGCAGCTTATGTAAGACGAAATCATGATCCAGCAAAGCAAAACCGGGGTTGCACATATCAAGGCATGGGATCCTCGTTTGAAAGCAGCTATTGCACTGGCGTGAACGCTGCCGATTAATTACGGGATGAGACGCATTTTCTTTATTTATCAGGCATCTGATTGCGGTTACACACTGGATGGATTTAACAGGCATTGGATGAAGGCAAAGCAAGAAGCGAAAAAGAAATTTCCTGTACTGAAATTCAATTTTAGTTTCCAAGATTTGAAGGCGAAGGGAATATAGGATCTGGAAGCTTCACTATACAACAAGCAGATAATCTCAGGCCATAAAACGGCAGTTCAGACGGCAAGATATGAAAAAAATTGCGATTGTTCCCGCTGTCGGGGAGCAACATTATTATGAAAGGGCATTATGAAGCAGGCATAAAAAAACCACCCGAGGGTGGCTATAAACGACATTACTGCTGTATTGCTTTTGATTATTCGGTTAATTTTCCATGGTACCCGGGACGAGACTTGAACTCGTACAGCCTAAGGCCGAGGGATTTTAAATCCCTTGTGTCTACCGATTCCACCACCCGGGCTCCGGGAAAATTGGAGGCGCGTTCCGGAGTCGAACCGGACTAGGCGGATTTGCAATCCGCTACATAACCGCTTTGTTAACGCGCCTTTAATTCTTACTACTTATCTTGCACTTAAGCCGATATTACTATCTGCTTAATAAATTTGGAGCGGGAAACGAGACTCGAACTCGCGACCCCGACCTTGGCAAGGTC
>CAUQMS010000008.1:0-178358 GCA_963519305.1 uncultured Enterobacterales bacterium | reverse complement strand
AAACAGTTTAAGTAAGGCGGGAATATCACATGAAATTCAGTGAACTCTGGTTGCGGGAGTGGGTAAACCCAGCTATCAGCAGCGAAGCATTATCTGACCAAATTACCATGGCCGGTCTGGAAGTTGACGGCGTTGAGCCTGTTGCCGGCGCTTTCCACGGCGTCGTCGTTGGTGAAGTCGTCGAGTGCGGTCAGCATCCAAACGCAGACAAACTGCGTGTCACCAAGGTGAACGTGGGTGGCGAGCGCCTGCTCGATATTGTCTGCGGTGCACCAAATTGTCGTCAGGGTCTGAAAGTCGCGGTTGCGACCGTAGGCGCCGTTCTGCCGGGTGATTTTAAAATTAAAGCCGCGAAACTGCGTGGTGAACCTTCCGAAGGGATGCTTTGCTCTTTTTCTGAGCTGGGGATTTCCGAGGACCATGATGGCATCATCGAATTATCCGCTGATGCGCCAGTCGGCACCGATATCCGTGAATTCCTCAAGCTTGATGACAGCACGATTGAAATCAGCGTAACGCCAAACCGCGCCGACTGCCTGGGCATTATTGGTGTGGCACGAGACGTGGCGGTGTTTTATCAGATGCCGTTAAACGAGCCTGATATGTCGCCAGTCGCCGCCACCATCAGTGATGTCCTGCCTATTGATGTTAAGGCGACCGAAGCTTGCCCACGCTATTTGGGCCGCGTAGTAAAAGGCATCAACGTTAAAGCAGCAACGCCTTTGTGGATGCGTGAAAAATTGCGTCGCTGTGGTATCCGTTCAATCGATCCAGTTGTGGATATCACCAACTTTGTGCTGCTTGAACTCGGCCAGCCGATGCATGCTTTTGACCTGAACCGTATTCAGGGCGGTATCGTAGTGCGTATGGCGCAGAAAGATGAAGCGCTGACGTTACTCGATGGCACCAAGACTAAGCTTAACGATGACACGCTGGTGATTGCAGATCACGAAAAAGCGCTGGCGATGGCCGGTATTTTTGGTGGCGAACACTCTGGCGTGAATGACGAAACGCAGGATGTGCTGCTGGAGTGCGCTTTCTTCAACCCGCTGTCTATTACGGGCCGTGCGCGCCGTCAGGGATTGCATACCGATGCTTCTCATCGTTATGAGCGCGGTGTTGACCCGGCGTTGCAGCACAAAGCGATGGAGCGCGCTACCGCGCTGCTGCTGGAGATTTGCGGTGGTGCTGCCGGCCCGGTCATCGACGTGACATCAGAAAAAGATTTGCCAAAAGCAGCCACTATTTCGCTGCGTCGTGAAAAACTGGATCGCCTGATCGGTCACCATGTTGACGACGCACAGGTCATGGACATTCTGACGCGTCTTGGCTGTAAGGTTGAACAGACAGACGGTAACTGGACAGCTGTGGCACCAAGCTGGCGTTTCGATATGCAGATCGAAGAAGATCTGGTTGAAGAAGTGGCCCGCGTCTATGGTTACAACAACATTCCGGATGTGCCAGTAAAAGCCAATCTGGAAATGACTAAACACCGCGAAGCCGACCTGTCGCTTAAGCGCGTTAAAAATCTGCTGGTTGACCGGGGTTTCCAGGAAGCTATCACCTACAGCTTTGTCGACCCAAAAATTCAAAACTTGCTGCACCCAGGTGAAGAAGCGCTGATTTTACCGAGCCCAATTTCCGTTGAAATGTCAGCAATGCGTCTTTCGCTATGGACGGGCTTGCTGACATCAGCGGTTTACAACCAAAACCGCCAGCAGAGCCGCGTGCGTATTTTTGAAAGTGGCCTGCGCTTTGTTCCTGATACTCAAGCGAATCTGGGTATCCGTCAGGACGTCATGCTGTCTGCGGTGATCACCGGCAATAAAAATGAAGAACATTGGGATCTGGCGCGTCAGTCAGTTGACTACTACGATTTGAAAGGTGATCTTGAGGCGATTCTTGAGCTTACCGGCAAATTAGATGATATCCAGTTCAAAGCGGAAACGAATCCTGCGTTGCATCCTGGGCAGAGTGCAGCAATTTATTTACGCGGCGAACGTATTGGTTTCATTGGTGTAGTCCATCCTGAGCTGGAACGTAAGCTTGACCTTAACGGCCGTACGGTGGTGTTTGAACTGCTGTGGAATAAGGTCGCAGACCGCGTGCTGCCTGATGCGAAAGCCATTTCGCGCTTCCCGGCAAACCGTCGAGACATCGCTGTTGTGGTTGCTGAAAATGTCCCCGCAGAAGATATTTTGGTTGAGTGTAAGAAAGTTGGCGCAAATCAGGTAGTTGGCGTAAACTTATTTGACGTGTATCGTGGGAAGGGCGTGGCAGAGGGTTATAAAAGCCTGGCTATCAGTCTGGTATTGCAGGATACCGCTCGTACACTGGAAGAAGAAGAGATCGCCGCTACCGTTGCAAAATGTGTAGAGGCTCTAAAGCAGCGATTCCAAGCATCCTTGAGGGATTGAACCTATGGCGCTTACTAAAGCTGAAATGTCAGAACACCTGTTTGAAAAGCTCGGGCTTAGCAAACGGGATGCCAAAGACCTGGTCGAACTGTTCTTCGAAGAAGTGCGTCGCGCTTTGGAGAATGGCGAACAAGTTAAATTGTCTGGTTTTGGCAATTTTGACCTGCGTGACAAAAACCAACGTCCGGGACGTAACCCGAAAACCGGCGAAGATATTCCTATCACGGCGCGCCGTGTGGTGACTTTCCGTCCGGGACAGAAGTTGAAAAGCCGGGTTGAGAATGCCACTCCTAAAGAATAAGTGAGTTGGGCAAAAAGGTCGCGAAAGCGGCCTTTTTTTTAACCTTCATTCCTAAGTCTTCTCCATCATTTCGCCATAAATAATACAGGCATCAATAATCCGGCAATAAAGTGAAAAGATAGTGTTAAGGTGATTGGGTATTCAGGATTAGTCTGATAGATTAAATTGAGTCGCGATGGAGTGAGTAGTTTTTTGACCAAAATAGTTTTGTGAAAATAAAATAAGGGGCCGCAGCCCCTTATTCGAAATGTAATTATAAAAGTGGTCAGTTTCTCCTGATGCCAGTCAGAGAAAAACAGAATAAACGAATTAAACGTTTAACTATCAGTGCCAATAGTGTGGATGTCCACCATCATGATAACCGCCATGGCCGTAAGGGCCAGGGAAGATACAACCACTCAGGCTGACGATAACCAGAGCGACACTTAAGAAAGCGATGATACGGCGCATATATATATCCTTAGTGTGATTAAACACATACAGTATAAATAGAATGGCATCACGCTGTTGTCAGGCTAGCGTTAAGATATGTTAAGAGCATTATAAGAATTGAATAGTTTCGCCGCATCCCCCTGCTGTTATATTTCAGCGGGGAAATGTTTGTATTATTTTTGTAAGCTGTAAGAAAGTTAACCGAAAAACTCCTTTTCTCTCATGGTCAGCCTTATTTCTGCTTGTTATAAATTTCGTTAAGAACAGGTTTATGAAATAAATAAGGTGGATACTGTGAAAAAATCTCTATTACTGCTTTGTTGTGCACTGGCACTGCCTGTCGTCGCACAGGCAGGGGTGACGGTAGACGTCAATGTACCTGGCGTGTCGGTTCACATCGGAGATCAGGACCAGCGCGGATACTACTGGGATGGTTACGACTGGCGGCCACCGCAGTGGTGGCACGAACATCAGGGGCATCACGTAGGTGACCGCAATAATCATGGTATGTACTGGCGCGGTGACCGCTGGCAGCCTTCACCGCCACCGAAGCAATATTATGATCGTGCCCATGAACAACCACCACATCATCAGCAGCAACAACATGGTGACCCTCACCATGTTAGCAACGGGCATCAGGGCGGGCATGATAACCATCAGGGGAACGGACAGCCGATTCCACCAGACGGTCAACGTCACTAAGTCGGATCACTTTCCAAAGGCCAGCGCATATGTGCTGGCTTTTTTTATGGGCTTTTAGAAAATTTCGACAAAAAATGACATAGAATCGGTAGGATACTCACTTATTGACCCCCGTACCCGCTGATTTGCTGAGAGGCAATCGCGCCAGGATGCCCATTTTCATGCCGGACTTGCTCAAAACACTCCCTTCTTTCTCCGAGCTTGAACGGCGGCAAAAACGCCGGGATCGCCGCTTATTGATTCTGTTCACCGGGTTGCTGATTGCGGTTTTCCTTTTCAGCCTCTGCGCGGGCGAAAACTGGCTGTGGCCGGATAGCTGGTCAAGCCCACAAGGGCGGCTTTTCGTCTGGCAGTTACGCCTTCCCCGTGCAATCGCTGTGATTCTGGTAGGGGCAGGGCTGGCAGTCTCCGGTGCGGTTATGCAGTCCCTTTTTGAAAACCCCTTGGCTGAACCCGGACTGCTCGGCGTTGCCAACGGCGCCGGTGTGGCGTTGGTACTGTGCGTTATGTTGGGAAGCGGCCTGCTACCGGTGTGGGTCATGAGCCTTTCTGCCGTCGGCGGTGCGCTGGTGATCACCTTCTTATTATTACACTTCGCAAGACAGCGCCTGCTCAGCAATGCCCGCCTGCTTCTGGTTGGGGTCGCGATTGGTATTGTCTGTAGCGCCGTGATGACCTGGTCGGTCTACTTCAGCACTAATCTGGATTTACGCCAGCTAATGTACTGGATGATGGGCGGTTTTGGCGGGGTGGACTGGCGGCAAAGCTGGCTGAGCGTGATGCTCATTCCCGTGGTGGTCTGGATGATATTTCAGGGTAAAACGCTGAATCTGCTTTCACTCGGGATCGGGCAGGCGCAGCAACTGGGGGTCTCTGTGGCTGTATGGCGCAATCTGTTGGTTCTGGCGATCGGCTGGGTGGTGGGGCTGAGCGTGGCAATTGCCGGGGTGATTGGCTTCGTCGGGCTGGTGATCCCCCATATCTTGCGACTGTGCGGCATCACTGATCAGCGTGCTTTATTACCGGCATGTGCCCTGGTGGGCGGTGCGGTTTTGCTGTTAGCGGATGTCCTCGCCCGCGTTGCACTCTATTCTGCTGAATTGCCGATAGGCGTGGTGACAGCAACGCTCGGGGCGCCCATTTTCATCTGGCTGCTGGTCAAAGCCGGATGAATCAGACAGGATTGACCGACGATACGCCAGGGACGGGCTATCTTTGACTTTTCTTCATTTCGCCTACGGCCCTGAAACATCGGCCAATAACTGCAGGATATTAAAGATGAATAATGCAATTTTTGACCTTCCCTTGACAACAATTAACGGTGAAATCACGACGCTGGACGCCTATAAGGGCTCCGTGCTGTTGGTGGTTAACGTGGCGTCCCAGTGCGGACTGACCAAGCAGTATGAAGGCCTGGAAAAACTCTATCAGGCCCGTCACGGGCAGGGTTTTGAAGTGCTGGGCTTCCCGTGCAATGAATTTGGCGCTCAGGAACCGGGCACGGAGGAGGAGATCCAGAATTTCTGTACCACCAATTTTGGCGTCAAATTCCCGATGTTCAGTAAAATTGAGGTCAACGGTGAAAATCGCCATCCATTGTATAAAGCGTTGATTGCTGCCTGCCCGCAGGCAGTGAAACCGGAAGGGAGTGAATTTTATCAGCGCCTCGCAAGCAAAGGGCGTGAGCCGAAGCAGCAGGGCGACATTCTGTGGAACTTCGAGAAATTCCTGATCGGACGTGACGGTACCGTTATTCAACGCTTCGCGCCAGACATGACACCAGAAGATCCTTTGCTGACGGAAGCGATCGTACTCGCTCTGGCGAAATAGCTATTATATTGCTGAGCAGGGAGAGCCTATGCTGGAGTGCCATAACCTGAGTGTGCCGGGAAGATTGCAGGCGTTTACGAGCCATGTGAACGCAGGCTGCCGGGTGCATATTATCGGCCCAAACGGTGCCGGGAAAACCAGCCTGCTGGCATGCATTGCCGGGATGCTGGACGGGGGCGGGAGTGTCAACCTTGCCGGACACCCGCTCGACAGCTTATCCGGCAAGGCGCTTTCGCAGCTACGCGGTTATCTTTGCCAGCAATCCACACCGGTATCAATGATGCCGGTGTTTCAATTTCTCTCATTGCACCAGCCTGCGGGAGCGGATCCTGTTTTACTGGAGCAGACTATCGGCATGCTGACATCCGCCCTGCATTTGCAGAACAAGCTTTCAAGACCCGTAACGCGTCTATCCGGTGGCGAATGGCAGCGGGTCCGGCTGGTTGCCGTACTGTTGCAAGTCTGGCCGACGCTTAACCCTCATGCCCACCTACTGCTGCTTGATGAGCCACTGAACAGTCTGGATGTTGCTCAGCAATTAGCCCTTGATAGCCTCATCACACAATTTTGCGCCAGCGGCGGCATTGCCGTCATCAGCGATCACGACCTCAACCATACGATGCACTATGCTGATCAGGTATGGCTGATGGCCGATGGCCGGGTTGAGAGGGCAGGAACACGTGAGGAGGTCATGCAAGTTGATCTTTTGGCGCCGATATTTGGCGTCAATTTCCAGATACACAACATGGCCGGACAACAGTGGCTTATGACGACAGTGGGGCATAATTGAGCAGATATACCTCGTTGCAGCCGGTTTGAATAATGTATGACATGCTTGTTTACAATCTACTTACGGTGAAAGTAGATTGCTCGCTAAGAATTAACTGCGCGCTGTTGAGGTCCCGTTAATAGAGCTTTTCAATCTTAGCAATAACCCAAAAATCATTCATCTCCCTGATATTCCTAATATATTTATTTAATAAATACTTGCCGTGTCACATATCTTTCTATTTTTCATCGAGTTAACTTGACGGGCCTTAAGGTTAAATTAAGATTAAGCTGTCAATGTACGTTCATTATTTCAGTTCTGCGTTTAATTATTGTTAACTGAGCGCGTACTAAAGTTTGTTTCGAGTAAATTACCTCTTGCGGGATTGTGTCATGGAAAATTTTTTGCCTTTCTCCCGTCCTTCGATGGGCGAGGAAGAAATTGAGGCGGTGAGTCATGTACTGCGCTCTGGCTGGATCACTACGGGCCCTCAGACGCATCAGCTCGAACAGGATTTTGCTGCAACCTTCGGATGTAAACATGCCATTGCTGTCAGCTCGGCAACCGGTGGGATGCACGTCACTCTCATGGCGCTGGGCATTGGCCCGGGCGATGAAGTTATTACCCCTTCTCAGACCTGGGTTTCTACCCTCAATATGATCGTTCTGCTGGGTGCAGAGCCGGTGATGATTGATGTTGACCCGGATACCCTGATGGTCAGCGCAGAAGATGTTGCTGCCGCCATTACGCCGAAAACCAAAGCGATTATCCCGGTGCACTACGCCGGCGCGCCTTTGGACCTCGACCCTCTCTACGCGCTGGCCGAAAAACATGGCATTGCCATTGTTGAAGATGCGGCGCATGCCGCGGGCACGCGTTACCGCGATCGCTGGATTGGTTCGCAGGGGACGGCTGTTTTCTCCTTCCACGCGATTAAAAATATGACCTGTGCGGAAGGTGGCCTGGTGGCGACCGATGACGACGAACTGGCAGCACGCGTTCGCGCGTTGAAGTTCCACGGTCTTGCGGTTGATGCATTTGATCGCGAAGTGCAGGGGCGTAAGCCACAGGCGGAAGTGATTGAACCGGGATTCAAATACAACCTTTCTGATATTCATGCGGCTATCGCCGTAGTTCAGCTGCGCCGTCTGCCTGAAATCAACGCGCGTCGTACAGAGCTCGCGAATCTGTATCTGCAAAAGCTTCAGGGGTCGCCGTTCCTGCCGATGAAGGTGCCGGAGTATCTGCATCTGCATGCCTGGCATCTGTTTATGATCCGTGTCGATGAAGCACGCTGCGGTATCAGCCGTGACGCACTGATGGAGCGCCTGAAAGCGCTCGGTATCGGAACCGGTTTGCATTTCCGTGCAGCCCATACGCAGAAGTATTATCGCGAACGCTATCCCGATTTAAGCCTGCCACACAGCGAATGGAACACCGACCGTTTGTGCAGTTTACCGCTGTTCCCTGATATGCAGGACAGCGATGTAGACCGCGTTGTCGCGGCTCTATTTTCTATTGCGGAGGCCAAGTAGTGGCGCAATTTGAACCTATTAAAAAAGTATCGATAGTCATACCGGTCTATAACGAGGAAGAGAGCCTGCCGGCACTGCTTTCCCGCACACAGGCCGCTTGCCGTCAGCTCACACAAAAATACGAAATCATCTTGATCGATGATGGCAGCAGTGACCGTTCTGCCGAGATGTTAAGCGAAGCGGCTGAACAGCCGGAGAACTGCATTATTGCTGTGCTGCTGAACCGTAACTACGGCCAGCACTCTGCTATCATGGCGGGTTTTAGCCACGTGTCAGGTGATCTTGTGATCACGCTTGACGCCGACTTGCAAAATCCACCGGAAGAAATTCCGCGCCTGGTGGCAAAAGCGGAAGAGGGCTATGACGTTGTCGGTACCGTGCGTGCCAACCGTCGTGATTCGTGGTTCCGTAAGTCTGCATCCAAGATGATCAACATGATGATCCAGCGAGCTACCGGCAAATCTATGGGTGACTATGGTTGTATGCTGCGCGCTTATCGTCGCCATATCATCGAAGCCATGCTGCATTGCCATGAGCGCAGCACGTTTATTCCTATTTTGGCCAATACTTTTGCGCGCAGAACTGTGGAAATTCCGGTGCAACATTCGGAACGCGAGTTTGGCGATTCAAAGTACAGCCTGATGAAACTTATCAACCTGATGTACGACCTGATCACCTGCCTGACAACGACTCCTCTGCGAATGCTGAGTGTGGTGGGTAGCCTGATTGCTCTGTTTGGTTTCGTACTGGCGGTATTCCTGATCTTGATGCGGTTAATCAATGGTCCGGAGTGGGCAGCTGAAGGGGTCTTCACCCTGTTCGCCCTGTTATTCATGTTTATCGGTGCGCAGTTTGTGGGCATGGGATTACTCGGTGAATACATCGGGCGAATCTATAATGATGTCCGTGCACGTCCCCGTTATTTCGTACAAAAAGTCGTTGGAATGCGTTCTGACGAAAACAGCCAGGAAGAAGAGTGATGAAAGCGATTGTATTTGCGTACCATGATATTGGTTGCGTCGGGCTACAGGCCTTGGTTGACGCTGGTTATGACGTACAAGCGGTATTTACTCATACCGATTCCCCAGACGAAAACAACTTTTTCGCCTCCGTTGCCCGCCTGGGTGCCGGATTAAACCTGCCGGTATATGCCCCTGAAGATGTGAATCATCCGTTATGGGTTGACCGCATCCGTGAATTGCAGCCGGATGTGATTTTCTCCTTCTACTATCGCAATATGATAAGTGATGACGTGCTCTCCCTGGCCCCGCAGGGCGGCTTCAACCTGCACGGTTCTTTATTGCCGCGTTACCGCGGTCGCGCACCGGTTAACTGGGCGTTGCTGAAAGGCGAAAAAGAAACCGGCGTGACTCTGCACAAGATGGTTAAACGTCCTGATGCCGGTGACATTGTTGCCCAGCGCGCTGTACCGATTAGCGCTGATGACATTGCTCTGACCTTGCATGCCAAAGTGCGCGATGCCGCACAGGTTCTGCTGGCAGACGTGTTGCCAAAAATGAAGCAGGGCGAGATTACCCTAACGCCGCAGGATGAATCTCAGGCCAGCTATTTTGGTCGTCGTACCGCCGCTGATGGTGAAATTCACTGGCACAAACCGGCAACCGAAATCAATAACCTGATCCGCGCCGTTACCGAACCGTATCCGGGTGCATTTACCTATCTGGGTCAGCGCAAAATGACCATCTGGCGCTCACGCCCGCTGGCGACTGCGCATGAAAAACAGCCGGGTACCGTGCTGTCAAGCGATCCGCTGATTGTGGCATGTGGCGAAGGCGCACTGGAAATTCAGGCGGGTCAGAGCGAATCTGGTCTCTACGTACAGGGTTCACGCCTGTCGCTGGAACTGGGGATCATGCCTGATGTGAAACTCAGCTCATTGCCGACGTCGGTCATGAAACGCCGTACGCGTGTGCTGATTCTCGGTGTGAACGGCTTTATCGGTAACCACCTGAGCGAACGTCTGCTGCGTGAAGATAACTATGAGATCTTCGGTCTGGACATCAGTTCAGATGCGATCAGCCGTTTCATGGATAACCCGCACTTCCACTTTGTTGAAGGTGACATCAGCATTCACTCCGAGTGGATCGAATATCACATCAAAAAATGTGACGTTATCCTGCCGCTGGTGGCGATTGCCACGCCAATCGAATATACCCGCAACCCGCTGCGCGTATTCGAACTCGATTTCGAAGAGAACCTGAAAATCGTTCGTGACTGCGTAAAATACAAAAAACGCATCATCTTCCCGTCGACGTCTGAAGTCTACGGCATGTGTGACGACAAAGAGTTCGACGAAGATACTTCACGTCTGATTGTTGGCCCGATCAACAAACAGCGCTGGATTTACTCCGTCTCCAAACAGCTGCTGGACCGTGTTATCTGGGCCTACGGCGTGAAAGAAGGCTTGCGCTTTACCCTGTTCCGCCCGTTTAACTGGATGGGGCCGCGTCTGGATAACCTCGATGCTGCACGTATCGGCAGCTCACGCGCCATCACCCAGTTGATCCTGAACCTGGTTGAAGGTTCACCGATCAAGCTGGTGGACGGCGGTGAGCAGAAGCGCTGCTTCACGGATATCAACGACGGTATCGAAGCACTGTTCCGTATCATCGAGAACAAAGAGAACCGTTGCGACGGGCAGATCGTGAACATCGGTAACCCGACTAACGAAGCCAGCATCCGTGAACTGGCAGAAATGCTGTTGCGCAGCTTTGAAGCGCATCCGCTGCGTGATCAGTTCCCACCGTTTGCCGGTTTTAAATCTGTGGAAAGCAGCAGCTACTACGGTAAAGGCTATCAGGACGTCGAGCACCGCACGCCTAGCATCAAAAATGCTAAACGTCTGCTGAACTGGACGCCTGAAGTTTCGATGGATAAAACCGTCGACAAAACCCTCGATTTCTTCCTGCGTTCGGTTAATCCAGACAGCCCTCAGGCATAACGGAATTTGTGCATGAAAAAAGTCGGACTACGAATTGATGTCGACACCTGGAGCGGCACCCGAAAGGGTGTCCCTCAATTACTGCGTGTTCTGGAAAAACATCACATCACGGCCAGTTTTTTCTTCAGCGTAGGTCCGGACAACATGGGGCGTCATTTATGGCGCCTTTTACGTCCGCGCTTCCTGTGGAAAATGCTGCGCTCTAATGCGGCGTCACTGTACGGGCTGGATATTCTGCTGGCCGGGACAGCGTGGCCGGGTAAGAAAATCTATCGCGATTTCGCTCCGCTGATGAAAGAGACGGCAGAGCGCGGTCATGAAGTGGGCTTGCACGCCTGGGATCATCAGGGCTGGCAGGCGAAAGTGGCGAAATGGTCCAAACCTGAGTTGGAAAAACAGGTTCGCCTCGGGCTGGAAGCACTGCAAAACAGCATCGGCAGAACGGTGGATTGCTCGGCGGTAGCTGGCTGGCGTGCCGATCAGCGGGTGATTGACGTCAAACAGATCTTTGGTTTTCGCTACAACAGCGATTGCCGGGGCAAACGACCTTTCCTGCCGCTGCTGGAAAACGGCGCAACGGGCACGGTACAGATCCCGGTGACCTTACCGACCTATGACGAAGTCATTGGCAATGAAGTGACCACGGCGACGTTTAATGATTTTATCCTGCAGGCCATCGAGCATGACAACGGCGTACCGGTCTATACCATTCACGCCGAGGTAGAAGGTATGTCGCTGGCCGAGATGTTTGACGATTTGCTGACCCGCGCCGCCCAACAGGGCATTCAGTTCTGTGCGCTGGGTGAATTATTGCCAGACGATCTCTCCAGTTTACCAACCGGCCGTGTCGTTCGTTCCTCCTTCCCTGGACGGGAAGGGTGGTTAGGTTGCCAGCAAGAAGGTTCTTCCTGATGTTGAAAGCGTACAAAGGTGTGTGGAGCACCGTTCTCCTCCTGTTCTTTGCTCTGGTTTATCTGGTTCCGCTCAATACCCGTCTGCTCTGGCAGCCTGATGAAACCCGCTATGCGGAAATCAGCCGCGAAATGCTGCAACGGGGCGACTGGGTCGTACCGCATCTGCTGGGTCTGCGCTATTTTGAAAAACCGGCGGCAGGCTATTGGTTTAATAACCTCAGCCAGATGATCTTCGGTGATACTAACTTTGCCGTGCGTTTCGGTTCAGTATTCTGCACGCTGCTCAGTACGATAATGGTGTTCTGGCTGGCGATGCTGATGTGGCGTAACCGTCAGACGGCCTGTGTTGCTGCGCTGATCTATCTCTCTTTCCTGCTGGTTTTCACTATCGGAACCTACAGTGTTCTTGATCCGATGATCACGTTGTGGATGACTGCGGCAATGGTCGCCAGTTATTACTGTATGCGGGTCACCAGTACCCGGCATAAGGCACTGAGCTGGATAGCGCTCGGCCTGGCCTGCGGTATGGGCTTTATGACCAAAGGTTTCCTGGCGCTGGCCGTTCCGGTGATTGCTGTACTGCCGATTATCTGGCGTGAGAAAAAGTTCAAAACCTTGTTTGGCTGGGGGCCACTGGCGATCCTCAGTGCTGTTTTGCTCAGCCTGCCCTGGGTATTGGCGATCGCACAACGCGAGCCGGACTTCTGGAACTACTTCTTCTGGGTCGAACATATTCAGCGTTTCGCTGAACAGAACGCCCAGCACAAAGCGCCGTTTTGGTACTACATTCCGGTGGTCTTCCTTGGTGCATTGCCGTGGATGGGATTACTGCCGGGCGCGTTGATCGGCGGATGGACCAAACGCGTAATGCGTCCTGAGCTCTTTTTCCTGCTCAGCTGGGCGGTGATGCCGCTGATTTTCTTTAGCATCGCAAAAGGAAAGTTGCCGACGTACATCCTGCCGTGCTTTGCGCCGCTGGCGTTACTGATGGCCGATTATCTCGACCAGATACGTATTTCCGGTCGGCTGAAAGCCCTAAGGGCCAACGGTATTATCAACATTGTCTTTGGTGTACTGGCTGTGGTCGCGTTGGTCATCATTTCCGGGCGCTTACCGCTGCATATCAAGCCTGTTTATACAGCCGCAGAGTTCCCGAAAGTCGTTATTGCCATGTTGTGCTTCGCAGTTTGGGCACTGGCGGGAGCGCTCAGTCTGACCTCGCTGCGTAATCGCTGGTATTGGGCGGCGGCCTGCCCACTTGTTCTGGCTTTGCTGGTGGGTCAGGTTATTCCGCAAAAAGTGATCGACTCCAAACAACCGCAGGCATTTATTGATGCCAATATTTCGATGTTAAAAGAGAGCAAGTACGTGCTGGCAGATAACGTTGGAATCGCCACCGGGCTCGCCTGGACGCTCAAGCGTAATGACATCCTGATGTACGATGAAAAAGGCGAGCTGCAATATGGCCTGGGCTATCCGGATGCACAGCACCGCTATATTGATGCGAAGAGCTTCCCGATATGGCTGCAAAATGCGCGTCAGCAGGGCAATGTGACAGTGGCCGTGAAGCAAGAGAGTATCGATACCGATAACTCCAAACTTCCGCCACCGGATAAAGTCGTTGAAATGGATCGCTTAGCGCTGTTGTTCTACAGCAAGCTGCCATGACCGGTTATTTGCTGGTGCTGGTGGTCAGCGTGCTGACCTGCGCAGGACAGCTTTGTCAGAAGCAAGCCGCGCAGGTAGGTAAGGGCGATGTTGCCCGGGTCCTGCGCTGGCTGGCGCTGGCCGTCGGTCTGCTGGGATTTGCCATGCTGCTGTGGCTGCGTGTGTTGCAGCAGCTGCCGCTCAGCATTGCCTATCCGATGCTCAGCCTGAATTTCGTGCTGATCACCCTCAGTGCGCGCTGGGTATTCAAAGAGCATGTTGATCGGCGCCACTGGGTTGGCGTCGGTTTTATCATGTTAGGGATAGCGCTGATGAGTATTAACGCATGAAGACCAACGAACTGATGAAAGGCTACGCCTGGGGCTGTGCCAGTTTGCTGTTAGTGACGCTGGCCCAACTGCTGATGAAGTGGGGAATGGTGCAAATCCCGCTGCTTTCACTGTCTGAGATACAGATATCGTGGTTTCTCAATCATCTGACGGCGCTGATTGCGGTGGGTTTGGGTATCACCGGCTATGTTTTGTCTATGGTGTGCTGGTACTTCACGTTGCGCGTATTGCCGCTGCACCGGGCCTATACGCTGCTTAGTCTGAGTTATGCGCTAGTCTATCTGGGTGCAGTGACGCTGCCCTGGTTCAATGAAGACGTCCATCTGCTGAAAACCTGCGGCGGACTGCTGGTATTGTTTGGCGTCTGGCTTATCCACAGTAAGCCAAGCCAGCAAGCCCACTGAAAGCGATAAATTCCAACAAATTTGCCTTTTTCGATTGGATGGCGGATAAAATAGCGTTAGATTCTTTTTATCCTCAAATAACCAGATCTTAGCGCGCAGTGGTGTGTTCCGGCAAAATCCCGGCCAGACCGTGTCACTGTGACCGTCATCCCTGAAGGAAAGACAGCCATGCGTTGGAAGACCGGAACATTTTACTCCCTGCTGATTTTCGCCGCGCTGGTGCTTAACGGCTGTAGCAGTCATGCGCCCCCGCCGAGTGGTAAATTGTCCGATTCCATCGCCGTAGTGGCACAATTGAACGACCAGCTTAGCCAGTGGCATGGTGCGCCCTACCGTTATGGCGGGCTTCAGCCGAGTGGTGTTGACTGTTCAGGCTTTGTTTTCCGTACTTACCGTGACCGCTTTGGTGTGATATTGCCGCGAACAACGGTCGCGCAGACCAAAATCGGTAATAAAGTCTCCCGCGATGAACTGCTTCCAGGGGATCTGGTGTTTTTCAAAACCGGTAGTGGTGAAAACGGCCTACACGTCGGCATTTACGATACGGGCGATCATTTTATTCACGCATCCACCAGTCAGGGCGTAACCCGCTCCTCACTCGATAATGTGTACTGGCGCAAGGTCTACTGGCAGGCGCGGCGAATCTGAGGTTCATTTGCCGCCTTGCTGCACCAGAATTCTTCTGGTTAATCAATCCTGTCGATCCCCTGCGGCGACTGCGTATTTAGCCCCCTTTTAACCTGTTATCATCACGTCAGACTTCTTTCAGGATGAAACGTGATGAAACCTCTCAGACTACTGCTTTCCGACTCCTACGATCCCTGGTTTAACCTCGCCGTGGAAGAGTGTATCTTCCGTCAGATGACCACCCAGCGGGTACTTTTCCTGTGGCGCAATGCTGAGACGGTGGTGATCGGTCAGGCGCAAAATCCGTGGAAGGAGTGCAATACCCGCCGTATGGAACAGGACGAGATCCGTCTTGCCAGACGCAGCAGCGGTGGCGGCGCGGTATTTCACGATCTGGGGAATACCTGTTTTACGTTCATGGCAGGCAAGCCGGAATACGACAAGAGCGTATCAACGGCGATTATTCTTAATGCATTGACATCGCTGGGTATCAGCGCCAGCGCTTCAGGGCGTAATGATCTGGTGGCTAACACCGCTGATGGTGAACGCAAAATTTCGGGTTCGGCCTATAAAGAAACGCAGGATCGCGGATTTCATCACGGCACCTTATTACTCAATGCCGACCTCAGCCGTCTGGCAAATTATCTGAATCCCGATCCGAAAAAATTGCAGGCCAAGGGGATCACCTCGGTGCGATCACGCGTCGCTAACCTGAGTGAACTCATTCCCGATATTAATCATCCGCAAGTGTGCAATGCCATTATCCACGCCTTCTTTGACTGGTATGGCTTAGAGGTCGAGCCGGAAATTATATCTCCTGACGTCTTCCCAGACTTGCCCGGTTTCCCGGAACAATTCGCTAAACAGAGCAGTTGGGAGTGGAATTTCGGTAAAGCGCCCGCATTCAGCCATTTACTGAATGAGCGCTTTGTATGGGGCGGTGTGGATATTCATTTTGATATTTTAAAAGGACGGATCAGCCGCGCGCAGATTTTTACCGACAGCCTCAATCCGGCACCATTAAATGAACTGGCGCTGCAACTGATTGATACGCTTTATCGGGCGCAGGAAATAGAAGAAAAATGTCTGCATGTCATCGCGCAATATCCGGCACAGCAGGCGGAGCTTAGTGAGCTGCAGCATTGGCTGGTGGGTTGCGTAAAATGATAGCAGGCTAAATTTCTACCACAACGGAGGGGGAAACTCCTTCGACGCGTGGCAAAATTAATGGATCCCGCCCTAATTTCCTCAGTTGCGCGAATGGATAGCTAGCGATAAGATTGAGCGATAACGCCTTATTTCCCCTTGTGAGCGCCTGTAAAGAGAGAGCGATACAGCAAGGGGAGATTTTAAAGACATTGATTTTGCTTCTTTTCAGGAAATCTGGACACCATGCTTAACACCGGACCGGCACTTTTTGGTATCAGTAACAGAACTGTTTCGGGACTGCCCCGAAGCCCCGCTACCTTTCTGACTTGATTGATATACAACAAAGTTATTAATCATTATGTAGCGCCGTTGATGTTTTGGAAAAAAATGAAAATACAATTCGATGCGGCCTTTAACAGCTCCTACTTCTGCCAGCCAATATATTCCGGTAAAGGGAAACTATTAGCGGTTGAATTAATTTGTCGATTTGCCAGTACAGACAGCAAGCTAATAATGCCGACTGAACTGGTTTTGAATTTATTAAATACCCAGCAATTAACCCACTTTTTAACCGAACAATCTGCCTGGGCCAGAGAGCACGCGCTCTGGTTTGAGAAGAATCAGGTAATACTCAATATTTCCATCGAAGACAAACTGGCCAAAATTATTATTGAGAATGCTGAAATACGTGATGGCCTTAAGGCCTCGCCTTTTCTTCATCTCAGTCTCAGCGAGTCATTTCCGCAACTTTCCGAAGGCAAGCGCAATTCACAGTTGATGGCGTTAAAAAGCGATTTCACGCTATGGCTGGATGGTTTTGGATCAGGCAATGCCAATATGGCCGCCGTCTTCGATCATATTTTCAGTTGGGTGAAGCTTGATCGCGGCCTGTTTTGGGAACTCTATGAGGGCGAAAACTTCACCATCGTCCTTCCTTCATTGATAAGAAATATTAACCGTTTCTGCCGCAATATTGTGATTGACGGTCTGGATAACGCTGAACATTTCGACGCCCTTAACAAGAGCGAAGTTCAGGGTATGAAAGGGCAGCTATGGCTCGGCGTCGAACCCGGCGAGCTGGATCATTTATTACGAAGCCCTGCTCAATTTCACTAATATGCCCGCCATCCTTTACGCTGACAATGCGTAGGTATTCAAAATTTCCCCCCGGCACTTACCTGTGTAAACTCCGGGGTTTCATTCCTTTGCCGCCCTGATTCAGCTTAAAGGAAGTTGAAGATAAGATGCCGGCAGCATCTTTTTCATCCAGGATTATGTACCTGAATGTAATCTCCCTGCTTTTACTCCGTATTAATCGATGCTCTGTGGTTCTACACTGCAAGAAAGGGGGGACTTATGCCACAGTTTGAACATCACTATGCCGACCAGCTCGGCGGTTTTTATACCACACTCAAACCCACGCCGTTAAAAGGCGCAAAGCTGCTCTATCACAGTGAGCCGCTTGCGAAGGAACTGGGATTGGACGCCCATCTGTTTGATGCCGAACATCGTCAATACTGGTGCGGCGAGGCCTTTTTCCCTGGTATGAAACCTCTTGCACAAGTTTACAGTGGCCACCAGTTTGGCGTTTGGGCGGGGCAGCTGGGGGACGGCCGTGGGATTTTACTCGGTGAGCAGGTACTGCCTGACGGTCGTCGCTATGACTGGCACCTGAAAGGCGCCGGGCTGACGCCATATTCGCGTATGGGCGATGGTAGAGCGGTATTACGCTCCGTCGTGCGTGAATTTCTGGCGTCAGAGGCGCTGCACCATTTATCCATTCCGACCACCCGTGCGCTGAGTATCGTCACCAGCGACGAGCCCGTATTTCGCGAACAGCCTGAACGCGGCGCAATGCTGATACGTGTGGCGGAAAGCCATATCCGTTTCGGCCATTTTGAACACTTTTACTACCGCAAGCAGCCTGAGCAAGTTAAACAGCTGGCTGACTACGTGATTGCCCACCACTGGCCGCATCTGCTGGAGAGCGAAAGTGACCCGTCCCGGCGTTATGCGCTTTGGTTGCAGGACGTAGTGGAGCGGACGGCAAGGCTGATTGCTCAATGGCAAAGCGTCGGTTTCGCTCATGGCGTGATGAATACCGATAACATGTCGATTCTTGGCCTGACCATCGACTTCGGCCCGTATGGTTTCCTCGACGATTACCAGCCCGGTTATATCTGTAATCACTCAGACCATCAGGGGCGTTACAGTTTTGATAACCAGCCCGCAGTGGCCTACTGGAACCTGCACCGTCTGGCGCAGACGCTCTCCGGCCTGATGAGCGCCGAACAGTTAGAGGGCGCCGTTAATGCTTATGAACCGGCGCTGATGGTAGCCTATGGCAAACTGATGCGCGGCAAATTAGGGTTCTTTACTGAAGATAAGCGAGATAATGATTTGCTGACCGGCTGGCTGAGGCTGATGGCTAAAGAGGGGCGCGATCACACCCGCACCTTCCGCCTGCTCAGCGAGGTTGAGCAGCAACAGTCGGCGTCACCGCTGCGCGATGAGTTCATCGATCGCGAGGCTTTTGACAGCTGGTATCAGCAGTACCGTCAGCGGCTGCAAAAGGAAGGGCAGGATGACGCCACGCGCCAGCAGGCGATGAAGCTCTCTAATCCGCGTATTATTCTGCGTAATTATCTGGCCCAGCAGGCGATTGAAAGGGCAGAGCAGGATGACATCAGCGTATTGACCCAGCTACATCAGGCACTGCGTGACCCCTACAGCGACGCACCGCAATATGATGCGATGGCGGCTTTACCTCCGGACTGGGGAAAGCATCTGGAAGTCTCCTGCTCCAGCTAAAACCTGTATTACTGCCGCAGGAACACTTGCGGCACCGCGGTTTCAGGATGCCAGTTTACGCCGAGGTCGGCCTGATACCAGCGGGCGAGGATCTCTGCGGTCAGCACGTCAGCTGGCTTACCGGATGCCACCACACGCCCTTCATGCAGCAAGACAATCCGGTCGGCATACAGTGCGGCCAGATTCAGGTCATGCAATACACAACACACAGACAGCGGGCTTTCGCGCGTCAGCTGGCGTAGCAGACGCAGCGTATGCTGTTGATGATAAAGGTCCAGCGCGGAGGTTGGCTCATCGAGAAACAGCCAGCGGGGCGAGGGCTGCGGTTGCCAGAGCTGACTTAATACGCGGGCCAGCTGTACCCGCTGCTGCTCACCGCCGGAAAGCTGACGATAGTCGCGATCGGCCAGTGTCAGGCAGTCGGTTTGCGCCATGACCTGATGCAACGCTTCGGCATTATGAGTTTTCGCGTGAGGCGCGCGGCCTAGGGTGATGATTTGCCGCACGCTGAAACCGAAAGCCAGCTCGCTGCTTTGGCGCATCACCGCACGGGTGCGTGCCAGTTCCTGCGGGGGCCAGTTTGCGAGCGCTTTACCCTGCAATTCACAACGCCCCTGATCCGGTTGCAAAAAACCGGTCAGCAGACGCAATAACGTTGACTTGCCCGCCCCGTTCGGCCCGATCAGCGCGACCATTTCGCCCCCCTTCAGCTCAAGGGAAACGTCGTCGATTAACCGGCGGTGACCGGCAGAAAAACACAGATTTTCCGCCCGCAACGTGGAAGAAGAGTGAGTCATCGGCGCGTTCCCGGACGTAAAATAAGCCATAAAAAATAGGGTCCTCCCAGCAGGCTGGTCAGCAGCCCGACGGGCATTTCGGCGGGGGCGACCAGAGTTCTTGCCAGTGTATCGGCCAGCAGTAATAAACAGGCTCCGCCGAGGGCAGAACCGGGCAGCAGCCAGCGGTGGTCGGCGCCGACACGCATACGTAAAAGATGCGGGATAACCAGCCCGATAAACCCGATAACCCCCGTCACGGCCACCGCAACACCGACCAGCAGAGCACTGAGTAGCAATAACTGTAACTGCGTCTTGCGAACATTCACCCCGAGATAGTGTGCATCTTCATCACCCAGCTGTAATAAATTCAGGCGGCGTGACAGGAAAAAGGTTGTAAGGCACGCGGGTAGAATCAGCGTCGTTGCCACGGTAAGCGTTGACCACTGCGCCTGACCTAAACTGCCCATGCTCCATAACGAAAACTGACGCAGCTGCTGGTCATCGCTGATGTAGGTCAGTACACCGACGGCAGCTCCGCACAAGGCATTGATGGCAATACCTGCCAGTAGCAGGCGCGACAGATTACCGTGACCGAAGCGGCTCAGAGTGAACACGATAAGTGAGATCACCAGACTGCCGGCAAAAGCTGCAAACATATGTCCGTACAGGGCGACGACCGGGGGCAGGGAGAGTGGCATGACAATCATCAGCGCGACAAATAACGCAGCCCCGCTACTGATCCCCAGTAATCCAGGGTCAGCAAGCGGGTTGCGAAACAGCCCCTGCATCACGGCACCGGAACAGGCGAGGGCGCAACCCACCACCACAGCAAGCAGCACCCGTGGCAGGCGGATCGTGAGCCAGATTTGCCACATGCCGTCATCCAGCGGGCGGCTTATCAGCGTGCGAAAAGGCAGCGACATAGCACCAGAATTCACCGCAATCACCGCCAGAACTAACAAGATGGCTGTCAGTCCCAGCAGCACCCTGACCGGCGTGCTGGTGCGCAGATAAGTCTGTGTGGTCAGCGAACTCATTATTTAACCTGTTCCGCGGCCTGACGCAGGGTGGCCAGCACGGTCGGGGTTTCAAGGCCAAATCCCAGCAGCGACATATCATCCAGTACCAGCACCCGATGATTTTTCCCCGCAGGCGTCAGCGCCAGACCCGGCAATTTCCAGACCTGATCCAACCCGCCAAGGGTGCGAACGCCATCGGTGGTGATCAGCAGCAAATCAGGCGCGCTGGCAATAATGCCCTCCTGCGACAACGGCCGGTAGCGGGTGAATCCCTGCATGGCGTTTTGCGCACCCGCTGAGGTTATCATCGCGTCCGCGGCCGTGTTTTGGCCGGCAGCCAGCGCGGTAGTGCCTCCGTGATTCATCACAAACAGGATTTTGACCGGCAATGGCCCACGTTTGACGGCGGCCAACTGCTGGCGATAGGTGGCAATCAGTTTTTCACCTTCGAGCTGCCGGTTGAGGGCATCAGCGATCACTTCAATTTTTTGTGGCACGGTATCGAGCGTGGTGTTACCCGGAATGCGCACCACTTTGACACCGTTTTGCGCTACCTGCTGTAATACCAGTGACGGCTCCGCCAGTTCGCTGCTCAGCACTAACGTCGGTTTCATGGCCAGAATGCCTTCAGCATTCAGCTGGCGCATGTAACCTACATCGGGCAACCTTTTGACACTCTCCGGATTCAGGCTGGTGCTGTCACGGGCCACCATCTCATCACCGGATCCCAGCGCATAGACGATTTCCGTCACATCGCCGCCGATGCTGATCACGCGTTCTGCCGCATGCGACAGCGAGGCCAGCAAGCCTGTCAGCGCGATCACAACTGCACTCAACCGACGATTCATGCGGCGATACCCTCGTTGCGCAGCGCGGCGATCTGCTCACGCCATTGCTGTTGTTCTGGCTGACCTTCCGTCCTCTGGCCGTAGAGCTGCGCGATTTGCGTGCCGTCGGCAGCGAACAGTTCCAGGCTGGTGACAAACCCGTCTTTGGTTGGTTTACGCGTGACCCAGCTTTCGGCAATGGCGCCTTCAATCAGGTGAAGGGTAAAGCGCGAATTGAAGATGTTGATCCATTCGCCGTGCGGTCTGACTTTCTCGATTTCACCGGTGAAAATCTGCACGCAACCCGGATTGCCAACGAAAATCATGATTTCGTTTTTCTCATCACGCGCCGCTTCCAGAATTTGCGCCAGTGAACCGTTATCCACGCTGTACGCCAGATCATCACCTACGGCGCGGAAGGCCTGCTGACGGCTGAGATTATTGCGACGTAATAGCTGGAAGAACTGGTGAACGTCGGTCATCGCGCGCCATTCGGCATCGACATCTGCTGATTCAGGCTGCGTAGCTTCCTGAGTTTTTGGTACCTGCGTGATATTCAGTGGCGAATTGGTTTCGCTACGATACTGTGAGACGAGGGCATTCCACACGGCCATGTCGGTTTCGTCGGTGGTATAGACTTTGTGTACGGCGTTGCCTGCGGCATCAAAGAACTGGATGCTGTGACGATCGCCATTCGGATGGTGCTCAGTCATACAAAAGATATTCAGCCAGTGTTGCAGGAACAAACGTAGATCCAGCGCACGCGGATTTAGGATAAGCCCGGCATGACCGTTCAGATGCTGATTCTCGTAACGGCCTACCTGTTCATGCACAGCGTAATCATTGCGGGTTATGGACTTGGTAGTGCCCACTTTTTCCAGGGCGGCCAGCAACGTGCGGGCGTCAACGTCCAGACGACCGGCATCATGAGATACGCGCAGATGCGTCAGCTCAGCTTCGCTGATGGCGAGGATTTCAGCCAAATCACGTGCATACTTTCCAGGATTGGCTTCTTTTGCCTGCAGATAATCATTGTAACTTACTGAACTCATTGCGCTGTCCTCGCATTTATTTTTTGAAAACGCCCGGCGCTCGGTCCGGGCGGTGAAGAGGGAAGGATTAACCCGTTACCACTGATAACTAACGAACAGCTTGGCGTTGCGCCCGTCCTGCGGAATGCCCTGCGGCGAATAAGATTCCTTGTCGAAGGCATTACCCAACACCACGGCGGTGGTCATACCTTTCCAGCTGTCCTGGCCTTTATAACTGACATAGAAGTCGTTGATTGCGTAGCCCGCCTGATCCGCATAGTCGGACGTTACGTGCGTAGAGCGTTCAACAAAAGTGCCGACCCAACCAAGCGAGAAAGCGGTTTGCGCGACAGGGACGTCAAGCGTGCTGACTACGGTGTCCGGATTAATGCTGGCAATCCAGTCGCCGGTGGCTTCATCTTTACCCCGGGTGCGGTTATAGGCCACATCCCATGAGAACCAGTCAGTTTTGTAACTCATGGTGGCGTCCCAGCCCCAGAGTTTTGCCCGGTCAATGTTGGTCGAGTACGTGCTGCAATCGATGCAATAAGGTCCGTTACGGCCGAAACCGAGATTCATGGTGACGCCGGTGGTGATGTAATCCTTCGCCTTGGTATCAAAGTAGCTGGCTTTAAACTGCAGATCGTCGTCAGCCATCATCAGGTCATTGAAGCGCAAACCGAAACCGTATTCCTGAGTTTCATTAGTTTCAGGCTTCAGATTTGGGTTCGGCACCCAGTTATTGGTGATAGTGGTCCTGCCCATAGGGATGGAGAAGTGCACCGAGTCGTTGTACATCTCGCCCATGGTTGGCGCGCGGAATGCTTGCGCGTAGGAGCCAAACATCATCAGCCAGTCAGTCGGGTTGATGCTCATCGCGCCACGGGAAGACCACTTATCGGCGTCGACATCGGCGTAACCGTCGCTGCTGCCACGGTAGTTGTCGTAACGTGTACCGGCCAGAATCGAGACCGGCAAGTCACGTAGCGTGATCTCATCCTGCAACCAGCCGGAGCCGAAATTAATGTCGGCCTGCGGGAAGCTGGTGGTAGCACCACCTGGTGTTTGTTCTTGTTTGTAGGCTTCGCTGCCGTAAGTCAGCAGGTGGGCAGCAAAGGTGTCAGTAAACACGTGCGAGCGGTTTTCCAGCTTGGCACCTTTAGTCGTCTGCTTACGATCTTCCTGACTGCCGCCATCCGGGCGGGCATTGATTTCCACTTCGGAATAGTAAACATCGGCTTTGGCATCCAGCCAGTCCTGATCCAGCGGTTTGAGGTTATAGCTTAGCTGAGCATCGCGCTGAATGGTGGAACGGTCAGTCCAGACGTTGCCACTGGAGATATCAGGAGTTTGCGGATTTTTCGGTTCTTTTGCGCGGTTATCGTAGTAGCGAAGATTGGTGCTGACTGACTGCGCCGGGTCGATCTGCCAGGTGCCTTTTGCCAGCACGTTGCTGATGGTTTCATCGTTCGGGGCGTTAAAGCTGTCGCTCTGCTTAATATCGCCCACGTCGCGGGTTCCAAAAGAGAGCAGACCGTCGAAATTATCGGTTTTACCGTAGGTGCTGGCACCCATGCCGAGGCTGTGATCGCCTGTCGCACCCGTACCGAAGACCCGGTATCCCATGTCCTGACCGGGCAGCAGCAGGTCAGCCGCATCGACGGTTTCATAAGAAACCACGCCGCCCAGCGCGCCGCTACCGTACAACAGAGCAGACGGGCCCCGTACGACTTCGATTCGTTTGACTAAGCCGGGGTCAATAAACGTGCTGTTGAGATGGCCGGTATCCGTACCCTGACGGATGCCATCCACCAGCGTTAATACGCCGCGGCGATCGTAACCGCGCAGGGAAATGTCCTGGCCATTGGTGCGGCCGGTGCCACCAACGTTCAGGCCGGGAACGCGGCGCAGCATGTCAGCGGACGACGACGAGGTCAGGCTCTCAGCGCTGGTGCCGTCAATTACCGTTACCATCATTGGCGCTTCAAAACTGTCACGGGCATTGCCCGTTGCGGCCACCGTTAAGGTGTCTTCCTGTGCTCTCTTGCGGGCGTCAGAATTCTTTTCAGTGGTATTGGATGCCGGTGTCGTGGTCTCGGCCTGAGTTACCAGCGGCAGAGCGCAGGCAATCGCCAGGCTCAGGGATGAAAAACGCAGCCGTGTGGTAAGGGAGTGAAGCATGGGGCAATTCTCCGTATGTTTTCACATATCAATAGATTTGCTGGCTGCCTTGATCCTCGGACCTGGGTGGCTGGCGCTAAAGTAGATAGGGTGTACCGGTTATTTTGTCAGTATCAGTTTTCCGGCTTTGGTCTGACGCAACTGATAGCGTTGTCCATGATGAATAATGGTGGCGACGCCAGCATTGCCCAGCAGATCCGCGCTGGAAATAAATAGCCCGCGGTCAGCCTCTCCATCCGGACTTTTCAGCGATAAATCGCCGATGTCGGGTGACGTAATATGTTCAGGTTGATCATTCATAGTTACAAACGTTAATGGTAATTAATATCAATGTGAGAATCATTATCAAATCATTGACACAGTACATCAAGAGAAATCTGATGTTAAATCGTCAGTTATCTGACGCTTAACCACAAATCCCGCAAGGAAAGGGAAAAACTGTGAGAGAAATCAGCGGTTGCGAAGAAGTGACAGGAAAGTGTTAAGCGGAAAATTGCATTAAAAAGGGGCAACACGATGTTGCCCCTTGGAAATGAATGAAATATGAATCGGGATGGGATCAGAAACGACTGTCAGTCGCCTCGGCCAGCATGGCCAATAAGGTCTCTGTATCTTCCCAGCTCAGACAAGGATCAGTGATGGATTTACCATAAGTGAGTGGTTTACCCGCCCCAATCAGCTGTGTGCCTTCTTCCAGGAAGCTTTCGGCCATTATCCCGGCGATGGCAGTTGAGCCACTGCGGATTTGCTGGCAAATATCTTCTGCTACTTTTAGCTGCAAGCGATGCTGTTTCTGGCAGTTACCATGACTGAAATCGACCACCAGGCGCTGTGGCAAATCGAACTCTGACAGACTGCGGCAGGCTTCCTGCAAATCATCAACATGGTAGTTTGGCTTCTTGCCCCCGCGCATGATCACGTGACCGTAAGGGTTACCCGCCGTGCGATAGATGGTCATCTGACCGGTTTTATCCGGCGAAAGGAACATATGGCTGGCGCGCGCTGCGCGGATGGCATCGATAGCAATGCGGGTATTGCCGTCAGTGCCATTTTTAAAGCCCACCGGGCACGACAGGGCCGAAGCCATTTCGCGGTGGATCTGACTTTCCGTCGTGCGTGCGCCAATCGCCCCCCAGCTGATCAAATCAGCAATATACTGGCCGATCACCATATCCAGGAATTCTGTGGCGGTGGGCATACCCAGTTCGTTGATTGCCAGCAGAACTTTACGAGCCAGTTCGATGCCGTGGTTAACGCGGTATGAGCCGTTAAGCTCAGGATCAGAAATTAAGCCTTTCCAGCCCACCACGGTGCGCGGTTTTTCAAAATAAGTGCGCATCACGATTTCAAGACGGTCCTGATAACGTTCACGCAGAACGTTCAATTTCGCAGCGTAATCTATGGCGGCTTCGATATCGTGGATGGAGCAGGGGCCAACCACCACGAGAAGACGCGTGTCTTCGCCGCTGATGATTTTTTCAATTCGTTTACGTGATGCCATCACGTTTTGCGCAACCGACTGGGAAACCGGCAGTTTTTCTGCCAGTGCCTGAGGTGTGATCAGGCTGTCGATGCGCGTCGTACGCAGTTCATCTGTCTGTGACATGTGATTCTCTAAATTTTTTTCTTCGCTACGGCAGGAATACCGGGAAGTGATGGCGATCACAATAACGCAAAATTGGATGTTTTCAACCTCAGACGACAGGTTATGCCGTCTGGGTCAGTAAAAGCCGCTAAAACATGCGGCGGCTCATGCCAAAACTGTCCATGATTTTGGCCGAAATCTCTTCAACGGAATAGTTTGTACTGTTGAGATAGCGGATCTGATTCTTACGAAAAAGTGCCTCGACCTCGGATACCTCCATCCGGCACTGACGCATAGACGCGTAGCGGCTGTTTTCGACCCGTTCCTGACGTATGGCGGATAACCGTTCAGGGTCGATCGTCAAGCCGAACAACTTATGCATATGTGGTTTTAGGGCGGGAGGCAGTTGAATGTTGTCCATGTCATCGGCAGTAAACGGATAGTTAGCCGCGCGTATACCAAACTGTAATGCCAGATAGAGGCTGGTCGGGGTTTTGCCGCAGCGTGAAACACCGAGCAGGATCACTTGCGCTTGATCCAAGTTTCGTAATGAGATGCCATCGTCATGCGCCAGCGTGTAGTCAATGGCCGCAATACGCGCGTCATATTTGCTGATATTACTGGCCGTCAGACCGTGCGTACGGTTGGCTATCGGTGTCGGGTCAACGCCCAGCTCATTTTGTAATGGAGCAACCAAAGCCTGAACAATGTCCTGACAGAAGCCTTCGCTGCTGACAATAATGTCGCGGACCTCCCGTGAAATAATGGAATAAAACACCAGCGGACGCGCCCCGGTCTTCTCATAAATTTCATTGATTTGCAAACAGACAGCTTTCGCACGGCCTTCATTTTCGACAAAAGGCAGGGAAAAGGTGGTGGCGTTCACCGGGAATTGTGACAGCACGGCATGGCCTAATACTTCTGCCGTAATGGCCGTACCGTCTGAAATATAAAATACGCATCTGTCCACATCAAACTCCTGAATTCCCAATATCTGGCTCATGCACCGGCCAGTATTCTCATTTAACGTTCCGCTAAGATAAACAGTAATAGCCGTATTGTCGGAAAATAAAAAGCAGAAAACTTTTATTGCGCAAACTCTGCGAGATATTGCGCAAATCTGCTGAGAAAAATGAAATGACATTTTATTTTTTCAGAGAGCTCTCGCACGGTTTTGATTTGCTTCAGCACAACTTCAGCCAAGCTGATAACTTATCGGCATGTTGGTGGTCAGACGCGTGTCTTCATGATTTGTAACCCTTTACTGTTCCATTGCGTGAACGGTAAGAGTGAAAGGGCTGGAATTTTCTTAAACAGAAATAGTTTAAATAGCTGGATCGATTCACCTGTCCAAGTGTTATGGATCATTATGCTAGGCTGAAATAACTGACCCACTCAGTGATAAGCCACATTACTTACCTCAACTACTAGCCTGCTTAATGTAAAAAGTAGCCTACTGAATTAAGAAAGGATTGTTTCATGGCCAATCTCGAACCCGATTTACGCAATGTTATCTGGTACAACCAGCTAGGTATGAACGACGTTGACAAGGTCGGGGGTAAGAATGCCTCCCTGGGGGAAATGATAACTAACCTGTCCGATCTCGGCGTGTCCGTGCCGAATGGTTTTGCTACAACGTCGCAGGCGTTTAACGATTTCCTCGATCAAAGCGGTGTGAATACGCGAATTCATGATTTGCTCGACGCGGTGGATGTGGATGACATCAGCCAGTTGACCAAAGCCGGGACCCAAATCCGTCAGTGGATCGTCGAAACACCTTTCCAGCCAGCGCTGGAAAAAGATATCCGCGAAGCCTATCAGCAACTTTCTGATGGCGAAAAAGACGCGTCGTTTGCGGTCCGCTCTTCCGCAACGGCCGAAGATATGCCGGATGCCTCATTCGCCGGCCAGCAGGAAACTTTCCTCAATGTGCAGGGGTTTGACGCCGTACTGACCGCGGTTAAGCATGTTTATGCTTCTCTGTTTAATGACCGTGCCATCTCTTACCGGGTTCATCAGGGCTATGACCATCGTGGCGTGGCGTTGTCCGCCGGTGTTCAGCGCATGGTGCGCTCTGATTTAGCCGCCGCCGGGGTGATGTTCACCATCGATACCGAATCCGGCTTTGATCAGGTGGTGTTTATCACCTCCGCTTATGGTCTGGGTGAAATGGTGGTGCAGGGGGCGGTTAACCCTGACGAATTCTATGTGCATAAGCCGACGCTGGCTAAAAATAAACCGGCCATTGTGCGTCGAACCATGGGCTCGAAGAAAATCCGCATGGTGTATGCCGACAGTCAGGAGCACGGTGAGCAGGTACAAATCGAAGATGTGCCCACCGAACTGTGCGAGCGTTTTTCACTGACTGACGATGAAATTCAGGCATTGGCGCGTCAGGCCCTGCTGATTGAAAAACATTATGGCCGCCCAATGGACATCGAATGGGCCAAAGACGGCCACAATGAGAAGCTGTATATCGTGCAGGCGCGTCCGGAGACTGTTCGCTCCAACGGCCAGGTAATGGAACGCTACCAGCTTAATGGCAGCAGTAAAGTGCTGGTGGAAGGGCGTGCTATCGGCCATCGCATTGGTGCTGGCCCAGTCAAAATCATCCATGACATCAGTGAAATGCACCACGTGAAAGCCGGTGACATTTTAGTGACTGACATGACAGACCCTGACTGGGAGCCGATCATGAAAAAAGCGTCAGCTATCGTGACGAATCGCGGCGGCCGAACTTGTCACGCGGCGATTATTGCCCGCGAACTGGGGATCCCAGCAGTCGTAGGCTGCGGTGATGCGACGGAGAGGCTCAAAGAGGGACAGAAAGTCACCGTATCATGCTCCGAAGGTGACACCGGCTATGTCTATCAGGATGAACTCGACTTCAGCGTGCAGAGTTCGGAAGTGAATGAACTGCCGGAATTACCGCTGAAAATTATGATGAATATCGGTAACCCTGACCGCGCGTTTGATTTCGCCTGTCTGCCAAACGAAGGGGTTGGTCTGGCCCGCCTTGAGTTCATTATCAACCGTATGATTGGTGTCCATCCCAAAGCGTTGCTGGAATTTGATAAACAGGAACCGGCATTGCAGGAAGAGATCACTAAGCTGATTCAAGGTTACGACAGCCCGCGCGAATACTACGTGGCGCGTCTGACGGAGGGGATCGCCACGCTCGGAGCCGCATTCTGGCCGAAACGCGTCATCGTAAGATTGTCTGATTTTAAATCTAATGAGTACGCCAATCTGGTGGGCGGCGAGAAGTACGAACCTCATGAAGAGAACCCGATGCTGGGCTTCCGTGGCGCTGGCCGTTACGTATCAGATAACTTCCGTGACTGTTTTGCACTGGAGTGCGAAGCCATGAAACGGGTACGCAATGATATGGATCTCACTAACGTTGAAGTGATGATCCCGTTCGTTCGTACTGTCGCGCAAGCCGAAGCCGTGGTGGCTGAACTGGCGCGTCAGGGGCTTAAACGAGGTGAAAACGGGCTTAAAGTCATCATGATGTGCGAAATTCCGTCCAATGCGTTGCTGGCTGAACAGTTCCTTGAACACTTTGACGGCTTCTCTATTGGTTCAAATGACATGACGCAACTGACGCTTGGTTTGGATCGCGATTCAGGTGTGGTTTCGGAGCTGTTCGATGAGCGTAACGAGTCGGTAAAAATGCTGCTCTCTATGGCTATTAAAGCCGCGAAAAAGCAGGGTAAATACGTGGGGATTTGCGGTCAGGGGCCATCCGATCATCAGGACTTCGCCCAATGGCTAATGGATGAGGGCATCGACAGCTTGTCTCTCAACCCGGATACCGTGGTGCAAACCTGGCTGGCGCTGGGGGAGAAGAAAGCGTCCTGACGGGCACAGTGATAACGGAACAGTAATGACGAAACAGTCATTACTGAACGAGTCTAAGCCGTGGCGTTGAGCCGCGGCTTTTTTATGGGGTTTGTGGCAAATTCAGGACAAAAAAAAGCCCATCATAGGAGATAGGCAAAGACTACACACAGCAATTTGGGTTATGCAGGCTCAGGGGAAAGCTTGCATATAAATCATGGGGTTGAAATCCGAACTGTTAATAATACTAGGGTTCTGCGAGGTTTCCGTCTGTAAGATTTGTCTTAATAGCAATTATTTCTATAGCTAACTAATTAATGAAGTTTATCGATAGAGGTAATTGGTGATTTAAAACGCAGGAGTGTGAGGAGATGAAGATACTACGTGCGGCAGTACTATGCTGCCTGTCTGCGAAAAGTGGCTTCATTATGACAGGCAGCGTGGTAATCGTTTATTAGGGGTTATTCTTCGAGGGACCGGGCAACCTGATGAATGTCATGTTCAGGTTCAGGCGCCTCATTGACCCATAGTGAAATCAGTCGGTAAGAGACTGCCAGCACAACCGGACCAATAAACAGGCCAATCATGCCGAAGGCAAACAGACCACCGATAACCCCGGAGAGGATCAGTAACATTGGCAAATCTGCACCCATACGGATGAGCACCGGGCGAAGTACGCTGTCGAGCGACCCTACCACACAGCTCCATACCAGCAGCACCGTGCCCCAGGTATTATCCCCAGTCCAATACAGCCAGATAATGGCAGGGATAAGCACCAGCAAAGGACCGATTTGCGCCACGCAGCAGACAAACATCACCACGGTCAGCACCGTTGCATAAGGAATACCGGCGAGAGCCAGCCCGATACCGCCCAGCACTGACTGGACAATGGCGGTCACCACAACGCCCAGTGCGACCGCACGGATCGCCTGACCGGCCAGAATAACGGCGGCGTCGCCGCGCTCGGCAGCCAGACGCACAGCAAAGTGGCGGATACCCATTCCGACCTGTTCACCACGGCTGTAGAGCAGGGCGCTGAATAACAGCATCAGCGAACAGTGAACAATAAAACGTCCCAGATGCCCGGCCTGAATCAGGAACCATGAAGCGGTTTGTCCGACGTATGGCTGCACTTTGGTCAATAACGCATTGCCCCCGCCGTTAATCATGGAATGCCAGCCGTTATATAACTTATGGCCCACCAGAGGAATAGAACGCAGCCAGTGGAAATCGGGCATATGCAGGCTCGATGGGTTGCCGGCCAGTTGCACCAACGGAGCGCCGTTCTCAATGGCACTGCTCACCAGTAATGCGATAGGCAGAACAAACAGCAGAATAAGCAGCAGTGTCATCACAATCACCGCCAGGAAACGTTTACCCCAAAGCAACCTTTGCAGTTTGATCATTAAAGGCCAGGTGGCAATCACCACCATACCGGCCCAGGCAAAACCTAAAATAAAAGGCTGAACAATCCAAATACTGGCGACAGTCATCAGGGCTATAAACAGCACCCCGAACATAATCTGAGGTAAATCATAACGTTTAATCGGGAGATTCATTCTTCGTTCTCTTAGTAAAACAGGGCAATGTGCCTGAATAACGCTTTCAATTTCTGCAGGTCATGACGTTGGTAAGCATGGTGCATTTCACCATTTTTGGACAGCAAGCCGCACTTTTTGTTATCGGCCAGTACCGGTTTTTTCGCACTGATTAAGTTCAGGGGATAACTGACCACACTCAGACGAAGCGCTGGAAAACGAAGTATGTTAGTTTTTATATTGGGTAAAGAACAGGGCCCGGTAAACAACAACAAAGACAGAGTCAAAATAAATGATCCCACAGATTTCACAGGCACCTGGCATTATTCAACTGGTGCTCGACTTTTTGGAAGCCTTAAAGAAAGACGGGTTTACGGGTGATGTCACAACCACCTATGCCGACAGATTAACTATGGCGACCGATAACAGCGTGTATCAGCTCTTGCCTGATGCCGTGCTTTTTCCTAAAGCCACCTCTGATGTTGCTCTGCTGGCAAGGCTTGCTGGGCATGAGCGGTTCAGCTCTCTGGTGTTTACGCCTCGCGGTGGCGGCACAGGCACCAACGGACAGTCGCTCAACCGCGGAATTGTGGTGGATATGTCCCGTCATATGAACCGTATTCTGGACGTCAACGTCGAGCAGGGTTGGGTAAAAGTTGAAGCAGGTGTTATTAAGGATCAGCTCAATGATTATCTGCGTCCGCTGGGTTATTTCTTCTCTCCGGAGCTCTCCACCAGTAACCGGGCGACGCTTGGCGGGATGATCAATACCGATGCCTCGGGTCAGGGTTCTCTGGTCTATGGCAAAACCTCCGACCACGTGTTGGGATTACGCGCCATTGTGATTGGCGGCGATATGCTCGATACGACGGCGATGCCGACAGAGCTGGCCGATAAGCTCGGTGAAGAAGATTCAGTCATCGGCCGTATTTACCGGACGGTGCTCGACAGTTGCCGCGATAATCGCGCACTGGTTATCGAAAAGTTTCCTAAGCTTAACCGCTTTCTCACCGGTTATGATCTGCGCCACGTGCTGAGCGACGACCTGCAAACTTTTAACCTGACCCGCATCCTCACCGGTTCAGAGGGTTCGCTGGCCTTTATCACGGAAGCGCGGCTCAATATTACTCCCATTCCGAAAGTACGGCGGCTGGTGAATATTAAGTACGATTCGTTCAACTCAGCCCTGCGTAATGCGCCCTTTATGGTTGAAGCAAAAGCACTGTCGGTGGAGACGGTTGATTCGAAAGTGCTGAATCTGGCCCGTGAAGATATCGTCTGGCACACCGTGCGTGATTACATTACCGATGTTCCCGGTAAGGACATGCAGGGTTTAAATATCGTTGAATTTGCGGGTGACGACGGTGAACTGATTGAACGTCAGCTGGAAGCCTTGTGTGAACGCCTCGATGGTTTGATCAGTGATGGTGAAGGCGACGTGATCGGCTATCAGATTTGTGCTGACCTGCCGGGCATTGAGCGTATTTATAATATGCGTAAAAAAGCCGTGGGCCTGCTGGGCAACGCGAAAGGTCAGGCGAAGCCGCTGCCCTTTGCGGAAGACACCTGCGTACCTCCGGAATCTCTGGCTGACTATATTGTGGAGTTCCGCGCACTGCTCGACAGTCATAACCTCAGTTATGGCATGTTTGGGCACGTCGACGCAGGCGTGCTGCACGTGCGCCCGGCGCTGGATATGTGTGACCCGCAGCAGGAAGTCCTGCTTAAACAGATTTCTGATCAGGTTGTGGCGCTCACGGCCAAATATGGTGGTCTGTTATGGGGCGAACACGGCAAAGGTTTCCGCGCCGAGTACAGCCCCGCTTTCTTTGGCGAAACGCTGTTCAATGAGTTGCGCCGTATCAAGTCCGTATTTGATCCCAATAACCGGCTCAATCCGGGCAAAATCTGCGCGCCGCTGGACTGTGATGAACCGATGATGAAAGTGGACGCTGAAAAGCGCGGCACGCTGGACCGGCGTATTCCGCTGGAGGTTCGCCAGTCATTTCGTGGTGCCATGGAGTGTAACGGCAACGGCCTTTGTTTTAACTTCGATGTGAAAAGCCCTATGTGTCCGTCGATGAAAATTACCGGCAGCCGCATTCACTCGCCAAAAGGCCGAGCCGGTCTGGTACGGGAATGGTTGCGTCTGCTTTCGGAACAGGGCGTGGATCCGCTGGCACTGGAAAGTGCGCTACCGCAGCAGAAGATGAGTTTCCGGTCACTGATAGATCGCACACGTAACACTTGGTATGCCAATAAAGGGGAGTACGACTTTTCCCATGAAGTGAAAGAGGCGATGTCCGGCTGTCTGGCGTGCAAGGCGTGCTCCACGCAATGTCCGATTAAAATCGATGTGCCGGGCTTCCGCTCGCGTTTCCTGCAGCTGTATCACACCCGTTATCTGCGCCCGGCGCGTGACTATCTGGTGGCTGGCGTCGAAAGCTATACGCCGCTGATGGCGAAAGCACCGAAGGTGTTCAACTTCTTCTTTAGTCAGCCCTGGGTTAGGGAAATGAGCCGCAAAAGTATTGGTATGGTTGACCTGCCATTACTGTCGACCCCGACACTGCGCCAGCAGCTACTCGGCCATAGTGCGACCACCATGACACTTGAGCAGCTGGAAAAAATCAATCCGAATCAGCGCAGTAACTATGTGCTGATTGTTCAGGATCCCTTTACCAGTTATTACGACGCGCAGGTGGTGGCCGATTTCGTCCGTCTGGTGGAGAAGCTGGGGAGAAAACCCGTTCTACTGCCGTTCTCACCTAACGGCAAAGCCCAGCATATCAAAGGATTCCTACAGCGATTCGCCAAAACGGCTAAAAAGACCTCACTGTTCCTTAACCGTGTGGCTCAGCTCGGAATGCCTCTTGTGGGCGTCGACCCCGCGCTGGTGCTCTGCTATCGCGACGAATATAAAGAGATTCTTGGTGCGACCCGCGGATCATTCGAAGTGCAGCTGGTGCATGAATGGCTGGAGAACCTGCTGGCGGAATTGCCGGAACAGCAACAAAGTGGTGAATCCTGGTATCTTTTCGGACATTGCACCGAAAGCACGGCGCTACCGGGCAGTAGTAAGCAGTGGAGCGATATTTTCGCCCGCTACGGTGCCAAACTCGAGAATGTGAGTGTCGGCTGTTGCGGTATGGCCGGAACGTATGGCCACGAAAGTAAAAACATTCACAACTCGCTCGGTATTTATGAATTGTCGTGGCATCAGTCCTTACAGCGTCTGCCGCGCCAGCGCTGTCTGGCGACTGGGTATTCATGCCGCAGTCAGGTAAAACGTATTGAAGGCAATGGCTTACGCCATCCTTTACAGGCACTACTGGAATTGATCCCTTAAAGGTTGCAGGAGCAGCAGATGGCTTTTTGGAAAAGAGAGACCACTCTCGATGCGCTTAATCACTACAGTCAGGGTTGTATGGTCGCGCACGTCGGGATTGAGTTTACGGTGTTGGGTGAAGATCACCTGGAAGCGACCATGCCGGTTGATTCGCGTACGACACAGCCGTTTGGTCTGCTGCACGGCGGTGCGTCGGTAGTGCTGGCGGAATCAATGGGTTCGATGGCCGGATATTTGTGTACGCGCGGAGAACAGCAAATCGTCGGGGTGGAAATCAATGCCAACCATTTGCGGGCTGCTACCCGTGGTTACGTAAAGGGGGTATGTCGCGCCTTACACGTGGGACGTCGTAATCAGGTCTGGCAAATTGAAATTTTCGACGAGCAGGAAAAGCTGTGCTGTATTTCACGGCTGACGACAATGGTGATTGATATTTAAACTCGTCACCGGTTTTTGATCATACGGAAGGGCAGGGCGGAAGCTTTTTCATTGCTTCCGCTTTTTTATTTTCGTGACGGGTTGCAGCTAATTTGTTGAAATTTAGTTAAAGCTGGAAGGGAACGCGCTTAACGAAGTCAGTCTGAAAGGCTGTCGCTTTGTCCCAGATGCCCATCATGGCATAATAGTGGCAAATCAGTTTCAGCGTATGGCGTGCAAAGTGATAACTCTGTACGCGAAACAGTTCATTACGATGCGGCGTGTTGATCTCAAGAATAAGGCGGTTATGCAGCTTGCACAGGGCGTGCAGGTAACTGTGGTCATCGCCATTTTGCAGACACAGATTGGCCATATCCAGGCAGTGTGTGTTGAAGCGCTTGAGCTGGCTTATGTCAGCGTCTACGCGGCGCAGCGCGGCTTCCGTCATATAAAAGTCTACTGTGGCATCGCGAATAGTGAATTTGTATTCGTCGATTTTACTTTGCAGCCACGCATTAACCGATTGAGCCATTCGCATTAGTCCGAATCTTGAATGATAACTATTATCAATTTGAGAATCTATCATATTGGCAAATAAGCGAGGGATCAATCGCAGAGTCGGCTTTTTTTTCGGCCGGGTTATCGGAGCTAATACCCGTTATTTTAGTGTGGAAATGGGGTAAAAAAAGGCATTTCCTGACTATAAACGGGCGAATTCATAAATAGGTATTTCCGATGAATGTTTTATAATAGTTATCAGGAAGACTATTTGTCCCGCGATTGCCGTGGGGAATTAACTTTTTTTAACAAAAAATTGACAACTTATTCAATGTGTTGATGGCTGCGGTGTTAAAGACCCGCCAGCGGCCGGCCTGAGAAAGCGCAGGCGTTGAGTGACTCTCCTCACGCGAAATCGCTATACCCTCTTAAAACAAGAGGTTGAAGTGATATAGGTTATCACTAGAATAGGCACAATAGGTCTGGTCTATGACCCTGAAACGATGAGGTAGGACAGATGCAAACTGAAACTGTCGGCACGTTCTCTTTAGATGAGAATATTTGGCAAGGCGTGACGTTAACTGACTCTGCTGCGAAGCAGGTAAAAACGTTGATCACCCAGGATCCTGAGGTGAAAGGGCTACAGCTCTCTGTGAAGCAGTCCGGCTGTGCCGGTTTTGCCTACGTGTTGGACCTGACCAAGCAACCCGCCAGTGATGACGTGGTGTTTGAGCACGATGGCGCGAAGTTATTTATTCCGTTGAAAGCCATGCCTTTCATCGATGGTACCGAGGTGGATTTTGTCCGTGAAGGGCTGAATCAAATATTTAAATTCAATAATCCTAAAGCTCAGCATGCCTGCGGGTGTGGCGAAAGCTTTGGTGTCTAACATTATTGTAAACGAAGCGATGTAACCAACATGTCAAGAAGCAACGTAGAAATTCCAGACGATGTGCAGTCTTGGGTCGGTGAGGGTGCGAAATACAAGGAAGGGTTCTTCACTCAACTGGCAACCGATGAATTAGCATCTGGCATCAACGAAGATGTAGTCCGTGCAATTTCCGCGAAGCGCAATGAGCCTGAGTGGATGCTGGAATTCCGTCTGCAGGCTTATCATGCTTGGCTGAAAATGGAAGAACCGCACTGGCTGAAAGCGTATTACACGCCGCTGGATTATCAGGATTACAGCTACTACTCAGCGCCTTCCTGTGGTAGCTGTGATGACACTTGCGGCTCGCAACCGGGAGCAACACAAGAGTCGCCAGCACATGCGCATGGTGTCCCTGTGCCTGAAGGTAAAAACTACCTGAC
This sequence comes from uncultured Enterobacterales bacterium, assembly GCA_963519305.1. Taxonomy (GTDB): domain Bacteria; phylum Pseudomonadota; class Gammaproteobacteria; order Enterobacterales; family Enterobacteriaceae; genus Ewingella. Next base: position 141,130 of record CAUQMS010000008.1, on the reverse strand, counting down.
CAGCGAAGTGGAAAAGGCCTTTGAGCAGCTAGGTGTTCCGGTACGTGAAGGCAGGGAAGTGGCGGTCGATGCCATTTTTGACTCCGTATCTGTCTCCACGACATATCGTGAAAAACTGGCTGAATCTGGTGTCATTTTCTGCTCCTTCGGTGAGGCTATTCACGAATACCCAGATCTGGTGCGCAAATATCTCGGTACAGTTGTGCCTGCTCAGGATAACTTCTTTGCGGCGCTGAACGCGGCTGTGGCCTCTGACGGCACCTTCGTTTATGTTCCGAAAGGTGTCCGTTGCCCGATGGAACTGTCGACCTATTTCCGTATCAATGCGGCGAAAACTGGTCAGTTCGAACGTACTATTCTGATTGCCGATGAAGGCAGTTATGTCAGCTACATCGAAGGCTGTTCAGCGCCGGTGCGCGACACCTATCAGCTTCATGCGGCAGTGGTTGAAGTCATTTTGCACAAAGATGCTGAAGTGAAATATTCAACAGTGCAGAACTGGTTCTCTGGTAGCAAAGACAGCACTGGGGGGATCCTGAACTTCGTCACCAAACGTGCGCTGTGTGAAGGGGCGGGTTCCAAAATGTCCTGGACGCAGTCTGAAACAGGTTCTGCGATCACCTGGAAATACCCGAGTGTCATCCTCAAAGGTGATAATTCAATCGGTGAATTTTTCTCCGTGGCGCTGACCAGCGGCCAGCAGCAGGCGGATACCGGCACCAAGATGATTCACATTGGTAAAAACACCAAGTCGACCATTATTTCCAAAGGTATTTCTGCCGGCCACAGCCAGAACAGTTATCGCGGTTTGGTGAAAATTCTGCCGTCTGCAGAAAACGCCCGTAACTTTACGCAGTGTGACTCCATGCTTATCGGGCCGGACAGCGCGGCGCATACCTTCCCTTATGTGGAAGTGCGCAATAATACTGCCCAGCTTGAGCATGAAGCCACCACCTCGAAAATTGGCGACGATCAGCTCTTCTACTGCTTACAACGCGGTATAAGCGAAGATGATGCCATCTCGATGATTGTGAACGGTTTCTGTAAAGACGTCTTTTCCGAACTGCCGCTGGAGTTCGCTGTTGAAGCGCAAAAACTTCTGGCCATCAGCCTTGAGCACAGCGTCGGATAATTGTTAGCAAAATCCTGACGCCTTTTCCTGCGTGCCCCGGTATTTCTTTCCCGTAAGAAAACCGGGTGCGGCAGGAGTCTTAAAGAACTGACACAGTAAGAACCACAGAATTATGAGCGCTCAGGCGCAAACTCAAGGATACGTATGTTAAGCATCAAGAATTTAAAGGTCCGTGTCGAAGAAAAGGAAATTCTTAAGGGACTTGATCTGGAGATCAAGCCTGGGGAAGTACACGCCATTATGGGCCCGAACGGCTCAGGTAAAAGTACGCTTTCCGCGACGCTGGCCGGACGCGAGGACTACGAAGTTACCGACGGTACCGTGGAGTTCAACGGTAAAGATTTACTGGATCTCGCTCCGGAAGACCGGGCAGGCGAGGGCGTATTTATGGCCTTCCAGTACCCGGTAGAGATCCCAGGCGTTACTAACCATTTCTTCCTGCAAACTGCCGTTAATGCCGTGCGCAAATACCGCGGCCAGGCACCAATGGACCGTTTTGACTTCGCTGATTTCATCGAAGAAAAAATTGCCATGCTGAAAATGCCGGCTGACTTGCTGACCCGTTCCGTCAACGTCGGCTTCTCCGGCGGTGAGAAGAAGCGTAATGATATTCTGCAGATGGCGGCCCTTGAGCCTAACCTGTGCATCCTTGATGAAACCGACTCAGGTCTGGACATCGATGCGCTGAAAATCGTTTCTGACGGCGTGAATTCTTTACGCGACGGCAAACGTTCATTCGTTATCGTGACCCACTACCAGCGTATCCTCGACTACATCAAGCCTGACTACGTGCACGTTCTGTGGCAGGGCCGCATTGTTAAATCCGGCGATTTCACCTTGGTTAAACAGTTAGAGGAGCAGGGTTATGGCTGGCTTACAGACGAAGAGTAATGTCCCTGCGGCGGGCAGTTCGCACGCCATGCAGCAGCTGTATCGTCTGTTCGAAAGCGCAGGCGGTGAACAGTCAGCACACGCACATGCCCACTGGCAGCAGGTTTTACGCATCGGTTTCCCGAATGCCAAGCTGGAAAACTGGAAATACACGCCGGTTTCTTCTTTGCTCGGTAATCAATTTTTTGCGCCACAGCCGCATGCGTTATCCGTTGATGAGCTGAACGCGGCTGCACTGCCGGTTGAGTCTTATCGCCTGGTGTTTGTTGATGGTCGCTTCGATGCCGACCTCAGCGATAGTCAGACCGGTGCCTTTGAAATTGAGAACCTCAGCCCTTCGGTGCAGCAGGCGCTGCCGGAACCGATTGAGTCTGAAGTTTTCCTGCACCTGACCGAAAGCCTGGCGCAGGAGGGCCTGTCGGTCCGTTTACCTGCGGGTAAACAGGCGGAGAAACCGCTTTATCTGCTGCACATCAGCAGTGGTCGTGAGCAGGCGCGTGAAATTAATACCGTTCATCATCGCTACCATCTGAACATCGAAAGTGGCGCGAATGCAGAAGTGATTGAGCATTACGTCACGCTCGGTGAGAAAGGGCATTTTACCGGCGCACGTCTGACGGTAAACGTAGGCGATAACGCAGATTTCACCCATTATAAACTGGCCTTCGAAAGCCAGGCGAGCTTCCATTTCTCGCACAATGATTTGGTGATTGGCCGTGACGCACGCGTCGCCAGCCACAGTTTTCTGCTGGGCGCTGGTCTGACCCGTAATAACACCAGTGCGCAGCTGAATGGTGAAAACAGTCATCTTGATATCAACAGCCTGGTGCTGCCGGTCGACGCAGAAATTGCGGATACCCGTACCTACCTTGAGCATAATAAAGGTTACTGTAACAGCAACCAGCTGCATAAAGTGATCGTGCGTGACCGCGCCAAAGCCGTGTTTAACGGCATGATTAAAGTGGCGAAACATGCATTGAAAACTGACGGCAAAATGACCAACAACAACCTGTTGCTTAGCAAGCAGGCTGAAGTGGACACCAAACCACAGCTGGAAATCTATGCCGATGACGTGAAATGCAGTCACGGTGCGACCGTTGGCCGTATCGATGACGAACAGCTTTTCTACCTGCGCGCACGCGGCATCAGCGGTCAGGATGCACAGCACATGATTATTTTTGCTTTCGCTGCCGAACTGACTGAAGCGATTAAAAATGAAACCCTGCGCGATGTAGTCATTGCCCGTATTGCTGGCCGACTAAATCGAGGTGAGTAATGAGTTTTCCCCTGGAAAGAGTTCGTAGCGATTTCCCTCTGCTGAGCCGTGAAGTTAACGGCCAGCCGCTGGCCTACCTTGACAGCGCGGCCAGCGCGCAGAAGCCCCGTCAGGTGATTGAGCGTGAGCTCGAGTTCTATGAGCATGGTTATGCTGCGGTTCACCGCGGCATTCATACCTTAAGCGCTGAAGCCACTGAGCAGATGGAAAACGTCCGCACTCAGGCTGCGCAGTTTATCCATGCCTCTTCCGCCGAAGAGATCGTCTTTGTTAAGGGCTCGACTGAAGCCATTAATCTGGTCGCCAATACCTTTGGGCGCAGTGCGCTGCACGCTGGTGATCGGATTATTATCACTGAGATGGAACACCATGCGAACATCGTTCCTTGGCAGATGCTGGCGAAAGAGCGTGATTTGCATATCGACGTCTGGCATCTGACGCCAAACGGCGAACTGGATCTAGCCGAGCTGGAAACGCTGATCACCCCACGCACTAAATTGCTGGCGTTGGCGCATGTTTCCAACGTGCTGGGTACGGTCAATCCGATCGAGATAATCATCCCTCAGGCGAAAGCCGCAGGGCTGACAGTGCTGGTGGATGGCGCGCAGGCAGTGATGCACTACAGCGTGGATGTTCAGGCGCTGAATTGTGATTTCTACGTCTGGTCTGGTCATAAGCTGTATGGACCTTCCGGTATCGGTATCCTTTACGGTAAAAAAGCGTTGCTGGAACAGATGCCACCGTGGGAAGGCGGCGGCTCTATGATCAAACACGTGAGCCTGACCGAAGGAACGACCTTTGCCGCGCCGCCGTGGCGTTTCGAAGCGGGTACGCCAAACACCGCCGGTATCATGGGTCTTGGCGCAGCGATGAGTTATGTCACCGATCTCGGTATTGCGCAGATTCATGACTACGAACAGTCGCTGATGAGCTATGCACTTGAAGCCATGGCGCAGGTCCCGGATATCGTCATTTACGGTCCGGCGATACGTTCAGGCGTCATTGCCTTCAACCTCGGCAAGCATCACGCTTACGATGTGGGCAGCTTCCTGGACCAATATGGGATCGCCATCCGTACCGGACATCACTGTGCGATGCCATTGATGTCATTTTACGGCGTTCCGGCCATGTGCCGTGCATCGCTTGCGATGTATAATACCCGTGAAGAAGTCGACCGTCTGGTCGCTGGGCTGCAACGCATTCACCGGCTGTTGGGTTAACCGATAGGCCATTATCAGGACCTGTTTTATGGCTTTGCCAGATAAAGATAAATTAGTTAAAAACTTCTCCCGGTGCCCGAACTGGGAAGAAAAATACCTTTACGTAATTGAACTGGGTGGGCAGCTGGCGCCGCTTACAGACGAATACCATCAGGATAAAAATCTGATATCTGGTTGCCAAAGCCAGGTATGGATTGTCATGCAGGCCGGTGAAAACGGGCAACTGACCTTCCACGGTGACAGTGATGCCGCCATCGTCAAGGGTTTGCTGGCGATTGTTTTCAGTCTCTATCAGGGGCTGACAGCTCAGGATGTGGTATCGCTCGACGTCCGCCCGTTCTTTACGCAGCTGGAACTGAGTCAGCATCTGACGCCTTCCCGCTCGCAGGGGCTGGAAGCCATGATCCGTGCAATCCGTGCCAATGCTCAGCAACTGAGCTGAATCTGCGTTACACTCTGCGTTGCTCATTAGGAATGTTCTGCTAATGAGCAACGTAATTTCTCCTCATTCTCTCGCCAGTTTGCTGTTTACTCCTGATTTATCAATTCACTATCCCCGCCTGTTTTACTGGCATTTCTTGCAGGTAACTTTCTGATTTTCTGTGGTTTGATTGCCACAGGATTCTGTGCTGCTAGTATTAGCAGACACGATGATTGTCTTTCCTCAGATTGTCTGAGGGCAGGCCGAAAAAGGACTGAGTATGAGACGCACCTTACCCCTTCTGGCGATGTTAGTTGGCACCCTGATGGCAACGCATTCCATGACCGCAAGTGCAGCAGAATATCCACTCCCGCCGGACAACAGCCGTCTGATTGGTGAGAACACGACATATGTCGTTCCTAATGACGGGTTGCCACTGGAAGCCGTTGCGGCGAAATACCAGATTGGTTTGATTGGTATGCTGGAAGCAAACCCGGGGACGGACCCTTATCTGCCAAAGCCTGGCACTGTGCTGACCATCCCTTCGCAAATGCTGCTGCCGGATACCAAGCGAGAAGGGATTGTGGTGAACCTGGCGGAGCTGCGTCTCTATTACTATCCGAAAGGGGAGAACAAGGTGATTGTTCTGCCGATAGGTATCGGTCAGCTTGGGCGCAATACGCCGGAAATGGTCACCTCAGTCAGCCAGAAAATCCCCAACCCGACCTGGACTCCAACGGCCAATATCCGTAAAGCGTATCTGAAGGATGGCGTTAAGCTGCCGGGGATGGTACCTGCGGGGCCTGAGAACCCGATGGGGCTGTTCGCGATGCGCCTCTCTGCCGGGACAGGGCAATATCTTATCCACGGTACCAATGCTAATTTTGGTATCGGAATGCGCGTGAGTTCGGGATGTATCCGTTTGCGACCGGACGATATCGAAGCGTTGTTCAATATGGTACCGAAGGGAACTCGCGTGCAGATCGTCAACCAGCCCATCAAATTTGACGTTGAACCGGACGGCAAACGCTATATAGAAGTACACCAGCCGCTGTCGCATACCGAGAAAGACGATCCGCAGACGAAGCCTATTCCACTGACGGTTGCTGCGAAGAAATTCGTTAAGAGTAAAGAGACGGATGATGATGTCGTGAAACAGGCGATTGAGCGCCGTTCTGGCATGCCGGTGGTTGTCAGCAAAGGTGTGGAAGCGACGGATGCACCTCCTGCGGTCGCTGCGCCAGAAACGGCGGCGAATACGGTGCAGAAACCCTATGAGACTGCTGATAATCAATAAGGGCTCTGTATACCCTTGAGTCAGGTTTAAACCAGAGGGGCGGACTACCGCTCCTTTTTTACATCTGATGGGTAGGGAGGCCGTCTAGGTTATTCATAACAGGGCGTCGCTGAAGGTGACCGACGTGCAGAAGGGTACGGCAGAATTCAGGTAAAAAAAATGGCGCACTGAGTGCGCCATTTAGCTAAAGAAGTAATATTACTTCTTGTAAGCGTGTGCTTGGTTGTCAAGACGTTGGTTAGCGCGTGCTGCGTCGTCTTTAGCTGCTTGAACGTCAGAACGGATTGCGTTCACGTCGTTGCTCAGTTGGTCAACTTTAGAGTTCAGAGTTGAAACGTCTGAAGACAGTTGGTCGATTTTAGCATTGCTTGAACAACCAGCCAGCATAGTTGAAGCCAGGATCACAGCGCCCAGTACCAGTTTAGTGCGATTCATTATAAAACCCTCTAGATTAAGTTAATCTCCATGTAGCGTTACAAGTATTACACAAACCTTTTTCTAATGAGAATAAATTTTTGCTCGTGAACGCTTTATTTTGATCGTTCGCTCAAAGAAGCATCTTTTTTTGCGAATAAGTTAAAAATTGTAGCGAAAACAGCCGGATTCCATGAGACTTGTCCCATTTTATTGTTAAGCAATGTGCAGATTATTTTTTTATTCATCAAACTGCAGGTAAAAAAAACGCCGCAATGTGCGGCGTTTGGAACAAAAACAATGTCACGTTTTAATTAAACAACGTGTACCGATGCAGTATTGGTGGTGCCGCTTTGTACCAGAGCGCCTGAAACCATCACTACAACGTCGCCTTTCTGGGCCAAACCACTTTCAAGAGCCGCTTCTTTGCCGATGCGGTAGAAGTCGTCTGTAGAAGCGATTTCTTTAACCAACTGAGTGATCACGCCTTTAGTCAGGATCAACTGACGAGCAGTCACTTCATTGGTGGTCAGGGCAAGAATCGTGGCGTGCGGGAAGTATTTACGAACGGCTTTCGCTGATTTACCACCGTTAGTCGCAACCACGATCAGTGGCGCATCCAGTTTCTCAGCAGTTTCAACGGCACCGCGGCAAACCGCTTCGGTGATACGCAGTTTACGGTTGTCGTTCTGGCCATCGATACGGCTTTCCATCACGCGGTCTGTACGCGCACAGATGGTTGCCATGATGGTTACAGCTTCCAGCGGGTATTTACCCTTAGCACTTTCACCGGACAGCATCACGGCGTCGGTACCGTCAATGATGGCGTTAGCAACGTCGCCAGCTTCAGCACGGGTTGGGCGCGGGTTCTTGATCATGGAATCGAGCATCTGAGTCGCGGTAATAACGACTTTTCGTGCGCGGTTACATTTCTCGATCATCATCTTTTGCGCGAAGATCACTTCTTCTACCGGAATTTCAACGCCCAGGTCACCACGAGCAACCATGATACCGTCTGAGGCTTCAAGGATTTCGTCGAAGTTGTTCAGGCCTTCCTGGTTCTCAATTTTAGAGATGATCTGGATATGTTCACCGCCGTGGGCTTTCAGGTGCTCACGGATTTCCAGCACGTCAGAACGTTTACGGATAAAGGAAGCCGCAACGAAGTCAACGCCTTGTTCACAACCGAAGATCAGGTCGCGTTTGTCTTTTTCAGCCAGCGCTGGCAGAGCGATAGAAACGCCTGGCAGGTTAACGCCTTTGTTTTCGCCAAGGTCGCCGTTGTTCAGAACTTTACACGTCACTTCAGTTTCTGAAACTTCGATAACTTCCATGCCGATCAGGCCATCATCAACCAGAATGGTGTTGCCGATTTTCAGGTCAGCCGCGAAGCCAGCATAGGTCACAGCAACACGGGTGGTGTTACCAATCACTGACTGGTCGGTTGTGAAGGTGTAAGTCTGGCCAGCAACCAGAGAAGCGTCAACGCCGCCTTCCAGTTTCATGGTGCGGATCTCAGGGCCTTTGGTGTCCAGCAGGATACCTGCTTTATGGCCGGTTTTAGCCATGACATTACGGATGTTTTTAATACGCTGACCGTGCTCTTCGTAATCACCGTGAGAGAAGTTCAAACGCATAACGTTCATGCCTGCATCAAGCAGTTTGGTCAGCATTTCTTCGGATTCAGTTTTTGGTCCGATGGTACAAACGATTTTAGTCTTTTTCATGACGATTTTATCTACAAGTTGTGATGGATTGGAAATGAGTTCGCCAGACAGCACGGCCGCCTGCGAGGAATTTGGTTGGTGCCGGATTGTAACAAAACACTCTTAAGCGTAGGCGACTGGAGAATAAAGGGTGTGTAAAGTTCAGCCAAGACGTGGCGATCTGTACGATTATTCATCGTTTCGTATGAGGCCGTGCTTTTATAGGGACGATATCGACAGATCAAGGGGCTGAGACCATTCAATCGAAGAGACGGTACGTATTATAAGGGCTAAGCGGCGGGAAACAAAATAAAAAACATGATGCTGCGCAAGCTTAGGGTAACTCTGCGGCGTTAGTTGCGCAAATGACCAAAATGGGCATGAAGTATGTATAAAATGACCCGTAAGTTATATCGATAACGAAGTATCAAAAGGGGATGAATAGCGAAGCTAAATGTATGAGCGTTGTTTGGGTTTTCAGGAAACGGGAGGTGAAGCAAAATAGTGGGCATGTTTTATCTGGTGCGTCCGAATGGACTCGAACCATCGACCCCCACCATGTCAAGGTGGTGCTCTAACCAACTGAGCTACGGACGCATCGTATTCTGTCTGCCAGTGCGGCAGCGGGGACGAATATTAACGACCTACCGAATGGCTGGCAAGGGAAAAAAAACATTTTGCCGTTATATTGTGACTGAGTGATGCGTGAATGTTCACTGCGTTGATTTTTTGAACATTAACGATGAAAAAATCAGCCGCCGGATACACAATTTCCGGCGGTGAAATATCACAGCTAACGGCCCGCATTCTCTAAAATCGTGAATGACGGTTGTTTTTGGATCCAACGGATACGCAGTGTCACCATCACCGCGGCGAAGGTCAGACCTAATATAAAGCCCCACCAGAAGCCGCTGGGGCCCATCGCCGGAACGACGTAGTTGGTCAATCCCAGCGTATAACCCACCGGCAAACCCAGTACCCAATAGGCCACGAACGTAATATAGAAGATGGAGCGGGTATCTTTATATCCACGTAATACACCCGTACCAATGACCTGGATAGCGTCCGAAATTTGGTAAACCGCCGCGAGTAACATCAGGCTTGAAGCCAGTGCGATGACTTCAGGGTTGTCATTATATAGCCCGGCAATATGTGTGCGGAAAATAACGGAAAGCGATGCACTGATGCAGGCGATAACGATACCGGTAAAAATACTGGTGTAGGCAGCAACCTTCGCTCCTTCTATTGACGATTCGCCCAGCTTTGAACCCACACGAATGGTACTTGCCATGCCTAATGACAGCGGGATCACAAACATAACCGAACCCAGGCTCAACGCTATCTGATGACTGGCAACCGCGACGATGCCTAAGGGGGAAACCAGCAGTGCCACGATGGCAAACAGTGTGACTTCGAAAAACAGTGCCAGGCCGATAGGTAAACCTAAGCCGGTCAGACGTTTTAACGTCACCCAATCAGGTTTGGCGAATTGGGTGGGAGCAACAATATCTTTCATGAAGTACGCGCGTTTCACGTAGAAGCGCATCATCAGGAACATTACCCAATACACCGTACCGGTGGCAACGCCGCAACCTACCCCCCCCAGAGCGGGGGCGCCAAATTTTCCATAGATGAAAATATAGTTGACCGGAATGTTCACCAGCAGACCGATAAATCCGAAGACCATACCCGGTTTGGTTTTAGACAAACCTTCGCACTGGACGCGCAGCACCTGGAAAAACAGATAGCCGGGGGCTCCCCACATGATGGCATGCAGGTAGCCAATGGCTTTGGCTTTGAGTTGCGGGTCAATATTGTGCATCAGCCCGATAATCTGGTCACAGTGATACAACACGGCAATAATCAGCACCGAGACGCCGGATGCCAGCCAGAAGCCCTGTTGGATCTGATGAGCAATTTTATCGCGTCGGCCTGCGCCGTTGAGTTGTGCAACCGTCGGAGTCAGGGCGAGTAACAGGCCGTGCCCAAATAAGATTGCAGGTAACCAAATCGAGGTGCCGACGGCGACGGCGGCCATGTCAGTAGCACTGACACCGCCGGCCATAATAGTATCGACCACGCCCATGGATGTTTGCGCAATTTGGGCCAGGATAACGGGGATCGCGAGAGCTAATAACACACGCGCTTCTGTAAGGTACTTCTGCACGCATACACCTTTCATGTTTTGAATAAAAAACGCCACGCAGGGCGTGACGCTAAAATAGCGGAAAATAACCCAAAGATTGTACATCGTCAGACTTTTTAAGCAATCAAAGCTGTTACCGGCGAGTTACGTTTTGTCCTCTTTTCAGTTGCTGATATTTTGCCTTCATTGATTTGGCTTTCTATTAAATCTGCGGCAAACTGGCAGGCAGAAACGAAATACACTGCAGGTGCTTTACTGCACAAAAATGAATGAGGCATGGCCTATGTTTACCGGTATTGTTCAGGGCACAGGAACGTTAGTGTCCATCGTTGAAAAACCTAATTTTCGCACCCACATTGTGCAGATGCCTGCACACATGCTCGATAATCTGGAGCTGGGTGCTTCAGTGTCGCACAATGGTTGTTGCCTGACGGTCACCGAGGTGAATGGCGATCTGGTCAGTTTTGACCTGGTAAAAGAGACGCTTCGTCTGACTAATCTGGGCGATTTACAGCCTGGCTCGCAGGTGAATCTGGAGCGCGCTGCCCGTTTTGATGACGAAATTGGCGGGCACCTGATGTCCGGGCACATAATGTGTACGGCAGAAGTGGCGAAAATTCTCACCTCAGAACATAACCGCCAAATCTGGTTCCGTATGCCACATGAAGATTTGATGAAATATGTTTTACATAAAGGGTTCATCGGCATCGACGGAATTAGCCTCACCGTGGGAGAGGTAACCAAAACCCGTTTCTGTGTGCATCTGATCCCTGAAACTTTGCAGCGAACCACTCTGGGTGCTAAGCGTTTGGGCGATAAAATTAATATTGAAATCGACCCGCAAACGCAGGCTATTGTCGATACGGTCGAGCGCGTGTTATCCAGCCGTGAGGCGGCCATCGCCACGGCTCAGGCGATGGTTGAGCAGCAAGAGAAATAAGACTTTTGGGTTTTACACCGCGTAAAAAATAAAAGCCGGGCAGATAACTGTCCGGCTTTTTTATGTGAGGAGTACCGTTGAATTAACGCGGTACGCGAATTCCGCCTTCCACACCTTGCGGGCTAAACAACACCTGCCACAACTGAATATCACGGGCGCGGAAAGCACCGGCACAGGCATTCAGATAGTAGGTGAACATGCGTTCGAAGCGGTCGGAGTATTTATCCGCTAGTGTCGGCCATGCCTGTAGGAAACGCTCCAGCCACGCCATCAGCGTGCGGTCATAGTCCGCGCCAATATTGTGCCAGTCTTCCATCACAAACAGGGATTCGGTCGTCTGCGCAATCTGTTTGATAGAAGGTAAACAGCCATTAGGGAAGATATATTTATCGATCCAAGGGTCGACGCTCAGATCCGATTTATTCGAGCCAATGGTATGGAGCAGGAATAAACCGTCTGGCTTGATATTGCGTTTTACCACGTCGAAGTAAGTCTGGTAATTCTTCGGCCCGACATGCTCAAACATTCCTACCGAAACAATGCGATCAAATTGGTCATTCAGGTCGCGGTAATCTTGCAGCAAAATGGTTACATCGAGATCTTTACAGCGATCCTGAGCCATTTTTTGCTGCTCAGCCGAAATAGTCACACCGACAACGCTGACGCCGTAATGTTTGGCAGCGTATTCCGACAGACCACCCCAACCGCAGCCAATATCCAGCAAACGCAGGCCGGGTTTTAGTTGCAGCTTATCGCAAATCATTTTTAATTTTGCTTCCTGAGCCTGCTCAAGGGTTGTGGCGTCTTTCCAGTAGGCACAAGAATATTGCATATAAGGGTCAAGCATCAGACTGAAGAGGTCATTACCGAGATCATAATGCTCTTTACCGACAATCCAGGCGCGTTTTTTGGATTGAAGATTGGTAAGCCGGGCGGCTGCGACGCGAAGTGTGTCTTTAAAATGTCGGGGAAGTCTACTTTCAAGACCGGCATTCAGGACGCGCTGGAAGAAAATATCCAGTCGTTCGCATTCCCACCAGCCATCCATGTAACTTTCACCCAGGCCCAATGAGCCTTCCTGTAAAACGCGCTTAAAAAAATCAGGGTTTTTTACTTTAATGTCGAATGGGCGGGTGCCGTTGATCTGTACATCTGCCATGCCCAACATTTCATTGACGATTCGATACCACTGATTGTCCTGAATACTCAGATCTTCTACACACGATGAACTCATAGCTTCTCCATCACTTTCTCTTCTGACTTATTAACCTGCCGGAAAAAACCAAGGCAATTTATGCAGGTCATTATGAGAACAGACGGTTAATCCGCCTTGTCTGATATGCGACTATGAACAGAGGAAATTAGAAGAACACCCGTAACCGGATCGGTATGGGGTGAAAAATCCTTTTTATAAAACGTGACGCAGTGCCCGCGCACGAAAGTTACTTGTGATAAAAGCTTAGTATAAATGTTATTTTTAGAGGTTTTATTGAGTATAAACTCGCCTGCGCGCATTCTCAATAACAAATAGCGCGCGGCGATTACATTCTTTAAGTGACTGTCACGTAAGGGTATTATGACAATTGGTTAGCATCTTCACGTTAACCGCGAGCCAGTTCTTCTTTGTTTGCCACTTTCATTGCATCATTCTGTTTTGCATTCTTTTTTACCATCACAAAACCCAGCGCAACCAGTAGCAGCGTTCCCAACATAACTGTTACCGTGGCCAGTAACGGCCGGGCAATGAATGCCGAGACCAGCAGGCTGGCCAAAAAGCACAAACCTAATTGTAGTGTATTTTGCAACGCAGCGGCCTTCCCTGTATTAGCAGGAAATGGCATAAGTGCGTTCGCGACAACAATCGGATAACAGGCACCGTTCACCAGCGCCATCAGGCAGAACGGGATCAGCAAAGTGATAAGCGTCGCGTTGGTGAGTGTTGCCACCAGATAAAGCGCCACGACGCTCAGTGCGTAACCTGCGAGAAGCCAGGGAAGAATACGGTTGCCATCGATCTTGTTAATCAACATGCGGCAGCCAAAACCGCCCACCAGGAAAGCGATAGTCTGGGGTACATAACTCAGGCCGATAACGCCCGGCGTATAGCCCATGTCACTGAGGATAAACGGCGAACCGGTCAGCCAGGCAAAAAAGCCGGCAGAACACGCGGCATAAATCATGACGTTACCGCTGAATACCGGCGAAGCCAGCAGTTTGAAAAAACCGATACGGTTAGCTTTCTGGTGACCGGCCGTTTTCTTAGTTTCCTGAATACGGAATGAGCAAATTAACAGCAGAACGCCAATCGCCAGAAGCAGGGCGAAGATAGCTTCCCAGTCGAAGTGATTTAAGACCCAGGCACCCAGCAGCGGTGCCAGCGCAGGAGATAACGCAACCAGCGGCATGATAGTTGCGAAAGTCCGTTTTGCGACATCCGCAGAGTAACGATCAACGACCAGCGCCTGCCAGCTGACTGCAGCAGCACATACCCCAATGGCCTGGAGGAAACGCAGCGCCAGCAGCAAATAGATGTTCTGTACCCAGATCATTCCCAGACAGCCCAGAGCGAAAAGCGTCAAACCGGCAATAAGTACAGGCCGGCGGCCGAGCTTGTCTGACAGTGGTCCCCACAGCAATTGTCCGATGGCAAAGCCACCCAGAAAAATACTGAGGCTGGCGCTGATAAAACCTGGCGTGGTCGCCAGCGTCATCTGCATGGTGCTAAAAGCAGGGAGGTACATATCGGTGGCTAAAAAGCCCAGCATACTCAACCCGGCGAGGTAGAGCATAAATCCAAAGGAGGGTTTCATGATTTTCTCTTTTTACTGGCGATGTTTGTTATGCGAAAAATGATTGAACAGCGGCACAACGTGCAGGAAGTCTCAGGCGCGAAGTGTAAAGGTTTGGCTTACCGCTTGTGAAACGCTAATATTTGCACTCTTGTATCAAAAAAATTGAAAGCAGGTGCGGAGACAAGGCAATGTGGTCAGAATATTCGTTAGAAGTGGTCGATGCCGTGGCGCGTACCGGCAGTTTCAGTGCGGCGGCACAAGAACTGCATCGTGTTCCGTCGGCGGTAAGCTACACCGTTCGCCAGCTGGAGCAATGGCTGGCGGTACCGCTGTTTGAACGGCGTCACCGGGATGTAGAACTGACCGCGGCGGGTCAGGTTTTTGTGGAAGAGGCCCGGTTGCTTATCAAAAAAATGATAGCGACGCGTCGTCAGTGTCAGCAGGTGGCAAATGGCTGGCGTGGGCAACTCAATGTGGCGGTAGACCGCATTGTGAAACCGGAAAGGTCGCGGCGGCTGGTTACCGATTTCTACCGGGCATTCCCCGATACAGAACTGATCATCCATTCCGAGGTGTTCAATGGCGTGTGGGATGCGCTGGTGGATGGCCGTGCGGATGTTGCCATCGGTGCAACGCGTGCTGTGCCCACCGGTGGGCGTTTTAGTTTCAGGGACATGGGGTTTATGGACTGGCACTGTGTGGTCAGCCCGGACCATCCGCTGGCGGCGTTCACCGCGCCATTGATTGATGAGCAGTTGCGTGCCTATCCGGCACTTTGTATCGAAGATACGTCGCGCAACTTGCCAAAGCGTGATACCTGGACGCTAAATAATCAGCGACGTCTGGTGGTCCCCGACTGGACCTGCGCCATAGATTGCCTGTGTGAAGGACTGTGCGTAGGAATGATGCCGGTGCATCTGGTTGAAGACTGGATCTCGCAGCAAAAACTACGTGTGCTGACGTTAGCTACAGCATTTCCAGAAAGTGCCTGCTGTCTGACCTGGGATCAGAGTAACCAGTCTCCGGCGCTGGCATGGCTTTTGGATTATCTGGGCGATACTCCCACGCTTAACCACGAGTGGTTGCGCAATTAAAAACGCCTGCAAATAGGCAGGCGTTAGGTAATGACTTTCAGCGCTACGCTGTTAACGACGATAATCGCGGTAAGGACCATCGGCTACCGAGCGGCGTTCAACCAGTTTGGGATGGACTTCAATGGTCTGCGATTCTTCACGCTTACTGATGATACGATCCAGTAGCATGGTGAATGCCATCTCACCCAGGCGCTCTTTTGGCTGGTGGATAGTCGTCAGTGCTGGGGAGAAGTAACGGGCGTTGCGCACGTTATCATACCCGATCACCGAAATATCCTGCGGCACCCGCAGACCCATTTCATCGGCGGCACAAATAGCGCCCATCGCCATGACGTCACCGCCGCAGAATACCGCTGTCGGACGCTGTTTCTGCATCAATATTTTATGCATCGCCTGATAGCCCGACTCAGGCTCGAAATCGCCCTGAACCACCCACTCTTCACGCAGCGGAATATTGGCCTCCGTCATGGCTTTGACGAAGCCCTGGAAGCGGCCGCCACCGGTGTTGCGGGCCAATTGCCCGGGGATCACACCGATATCACGATGACCGCGTTCAATCAGATAGCGCCCGGCCATATAGCCACCTTCAAAGGCATTATCGATGATACTGTCGGTAAAGTTTTTCCGTGCTTCGCCCCAGTCCATCACCACCATCGGGATCGCGCGATACTCTTCGAGCATATCAAGCAGCGCATCAGGATATTCCGCGCACATGACCAGCAGACCATCGACGCGTTTTTGCGCCAGCATGGCCAGATAGGCCTGCTGTTTATCGAGATTATTGTGCGAATTACACAAAATCAGTGTGTAGCCTTTGGCAAAACAGCTGTTTTCTACGGCCTCGATCACTTCGGCAAAATAGGGCGCTTCGCTGGATGTCGCCAGCAATCCGATCGATTTGGTATTGTTGACCTTGAGGCTACGCGCCACCGCACTGGGGGAGTAGTGCAGCTCTTTTATCGCTGTCTGCACGGCGGCTTTAGTTTCTTCGGCGACGAAACGTGTTTTATTGATGACGTGCGACACGGTTGTGGTGGAAACGCCAGCCCGCTTTGCGACATCTTTTATCGTTGCCATGAAAAGAATGACTCCTGTCTGACGTGCTTTAG
The DNA here is from genome assembly GCA_963519305.1 of uncultured Enterobacterales bacterium. Taxonomy (GTDB): domain Bacteria; phylum Pseudomonadota; class Gammaproteobacteria; order Enterobacterales; family Enterobacteriaceae; genus Ewingella. The sequence goes on along the minus strand of CAUQMS010000008.1, from coordinate 124,692 downwards.
CACGTTAGCATTATGTTAATCGTTTGCCTGCGTGGATCTGACTGCTGAAAAAGAGATGAGCAGTGAAATCGTTGGTGGGTTTTCAGAGAATGACAACTGTCTGAAAGAACATCGGAATGAATCGACCCGCACGCAGTGTGGTAACCGCGAATTTTCTCTTATATCTTGGTAAAGGGGAAGTAAAAAGTCTTCGTAACGCAGGGAATGATCACGGGATTTTAAAACAAAACTGTGAGAAAATGCGTTGGCACACAAACTGTATGGCTTATAAAAAGGCCACATTTGATCCAGAAGGGGTTTTAATGGATACCAATTTGAAATTTGCTCTCATTACTGTGGTTGGCGCACTGGCAATGATTATGGCTTTCAGTTTTACCGCAGTGATGCACTGATCCTTTTTCTACCTTCATCCGCTGAGAGTAAAAAGGTCAGAAAAAAAGGGCGATTCCTTTAACAGGACTCGCCCTTTTCACTAATCTGTTTTACATCTTTCGCAAAATACCGTCTTAGCGAGTGACTGTTTCATAAACGTTTCGTTAAATGCTATTCATTGCTGATTAGCGGTACCGCGGACTTAACGAATCGTTTTAGGCGTCATCACGCGACGCGCGCCAACATAGTGATCTTGCCAGTAATCTTCGCCCAGTGAGGTGATTTTGATCTCTTCACCTGTGCGGGGGGACTGGATAAACTTACCGTTTCCTACATAGACGCCGACATGATCTGCTGCGCCCCGGTTATTGATTCTGAAGAAGACTAAGTCGCCACTCTCCAGCTCACCGCGTTTAACCGGCGCCGCATCCCGAAGGTGGTACATTTCGTTGGCGGTACGTGGCATTTTTATACGAATTAGATCTTTATACGCGTAATACACTAAACCACTGCAATCGAAACCGGTATTGGGAGAAGTGCCTCCCCAGCGATAAGGCTTACCTACCTGGTGCATTAGTTTGGTCATCGCGGTCTGTTGCGCATGTTGATAACGTTTTTTATGTGCCGCACTTAAAGCAATCGGTTTGGTATCTTTCGCGAGTACGTCTTTGGATTTTCGATGGCGACCATAGGCTTTTTTACTATTTTTACTGGTCTCATTTTTCGCAATCGTTCGACTTTCTTTTTTCGCTGTCACTTTGCTGTGGGTCACTTTAGCCGTTTTCTTTTCAGAATGCTCATTGCGAACCCGCTTGGTGCTGGTGACTTTTTTCGTTTCTTTAACTTTTGCTTTTTGTTCTTTCACTGGCTCTGATTTTGATTTTTTACTGGTTCGGGCAACGGCTTTTCGCTTTCGTCTCTCATCAGGTTTTGCCTGACTGACGTGGCTTTTCCGCTGATCGGCAGCAACGTTAGTTTGTGGCGAAGCATGCGCCAGATTCAGAAACAGCTGGGTAAAGAACAGCACGGAAAGCGTAAACAATAAACGCATGGCGTCGTTACCAATATTGGCCCAAGGTTAAACATCAGAGATGTCAGAGTATTGCCCAAAAGAAGCAGACAAAACAGCACGAATTGCTTCGATTGTAGATCATATTGTGAGAAAAAGTTAATAGCATTGAAAGTGCTGTAAAAATGGCCGTTTTCAGTTCTAAAAACCATCTTTTATCAGAGAGTTAAAAATGTGCTCTGACCAGCTCAACTCAGTCACAAGAGAGTTAAACTCAACGGTCAAAAATGTTATTCTGAATGAATGTTTATTATTGCGAGCCATCAGACACTTTGATTAAAAAGTGATGATGCCAACGGATGAATGAAAGCCGGGGGGAAAGACCCTGCAAAAATTGGCGTTTTTATCCAAAGCCCGCCATCGTTACAATAGACGTTAAGCGACAAGTGGCGCACATTTCCAGACAGTGCCCTGCGCATCAATGAGTAATGACCGTGACAGCCAGTTTTGGCTTGAGGAAGCAATAAATGACCACGACCACTATCGAAAAAATCCAGAAGCAGGTTTCCGAAAACCCAATCCTTCTGTACATGAAAGGCTCACCGAAGTTGCCTAGCTGCGGATTCTCCGCTCAGGCTGTGCAGGCGCTTTCAGCCTGTGGCGAACGTTTTGCCTATGTTGATATTCTGCAAAACCCAGATATCCGTGCTGAAATGCCGAAATATGCAAACTGGCCAACCTTCCCGCAATTATGGGTGGATGGTGAGCTGGTTGGCGGTTGTGACATCATCATTGAGATGTATCAACGTGGTGAGTTGCAGACGCTGATCAAAGAAACCGCTGAGAAGTACAAATCTTCAGAAGAGCAGCAACCCGAGTAATATCAGCGCGCCTGGCTTTGTGTCAGGCAACCGCTGAAACGTGTAAATAGAAAGAGCGACCTCAATGAGTCGCTCTTTTTTTGTCTGAATTTTTGGGAAAACATCGTCAGTGTTTAGACGTCATTCTCTTGCGTTTGCGCTGTTTCATCATCTGAATTGATCGGCAGCGGCCAGCCGCCTAGGCGTTTCCAACGGTTTACCAGTTCACAGAATAACTCTGCGGTCTGCTCCGTATCATACAGGGCAGAGTGCGCCTGGCTGCTGTCAAACGCCATGCCTGCGCTGATGCAGGCTTTAGCCAGTACAGTCTGGCCAAGCACTAAACCGCTCAGGGCTGCGGTATCAAAAGTGGCAAAGGGGTGGAACGGATTGCGTTTCAAGCTTGCGCGTTCTGCGGCCGCCATCAAAAAACTGTGATCAAAATTGGCGTTGTGCGCCACGATAATGGCCCGGTTACAATTTTGTTCTTTCATCCCTTTGCGGATGACTTTGAAAATTTCATGCAGGGCGTCGTATTCACTTACGGCACCACGCAGCGGATTGCTCGGATCAATACCGTTGAAGGCCAGCGCTTCCGGCACCAGAATCGAACCTTCGAAAGGTTCAACGTGGAAATGTACCGTCTCGTCGGTTTCCAGCCAGCCATTTGCATCCATTTTCAGGGTGATGGCGGCGATTTCCAGCAGTGCATCAGTCTTTGCGTTAAATCCTGCCGTTTCTACGTCGATAACCACGGGGTAAAAACCACGAAAACGGCCTCTCAGGGCATTGGTGTCACTATTGTCGGCCATCAGTTTCTTATCTTCATCGAATTCAGCGCGCATTATGGCAAATTTTTACTGCGGATGCAGGCGTTAAGGGGCAGAAAAAAGGGCGCCTGTGCGCCCCTTAATGCCGGAAGGATAAATTAGTTACCCAGACCCTGACCTGCATGTTTGGATTCGATCAGTTCGATTTTATAACCGTCCGGATCTTCTACGAAAGCGATGATGGTGGAGCCGCCTTTGACCGGACCGGCTTCACGGGTCACGTTGCCGCCCGCTTTACGAATGTCTTCGCAAGTTTGTGCCACGTTATCCACGCCCAGTGCAATATGCCCGTAGGCCGTGCCGAGGTCGTAGCTGTGAACGTCCCAGTTGTAAGTCAGTTCGATCACAGCGCCTTCGCTTTCATCGGTGTATCCCACGAACGCGAGTGAGTATTTATATTCGGTATTTTCGCTGGTACGCAGCAGACGCATACCTAAAACATCAGTGTAGAAATTGATTGAACGTTGCAGGTCGCCGACGCGAAGCATGGTATGAAGTAAGCGCATAATTTCCTCTGATTGCAGGGATAAGTAATCAATAACAGACTAACTGATTGTCACCGGACAGGCAAAAAAACGCGGCAGCCGGAGGGCAACGGCTGCCGCATTTTCAGGTGTCAAAAGAGACTCTGTTAATAGATAACGCCAATGTTACAGCGTTGGGTAGTCGGTGTAGCCCTGAGCGCCGCCGCCGTAGAATGTGTCCGCTTTTGGCTCATTCAGTGACGCGTGATTTTTCAGGCGCTCAACCAGATCCGGGTTGGCGATGTAGCTGCGGCCAAAGGCCACGGCATCGATATAACCTTTTTCAATCAGCTCTTCGCCTTTTTCAGCGGTATAAGCGCCGGCGCCAACAATCACACCCTGATAGTGGGCACGGATAGCCGCACGGAAGGCTTCTGAGTAAGGCTTGCCACCGGCCCAGTCTGGCTCAGAAATATGCAGGTAGGCTAGTTTGCGTTTATTCAGCTCATCGAGCAGATACAGCGCGGCTTCTTCCTGATCTTCACCATTATCCAGACCATTGAACGGGCCGAGCGGGGAGATACGGATACCCACGCGGTCTGCGCCAATTTCGGCGATGGAGGCATCAACCACTTCCAGCGTCAGACGGGTCCGGTTCTCGATGCTGCCACCGTAGGCATCGGTACGCACGTTTGAAGCCGGCGCCATGAACTGGTGCAGCAGGTAGCCGTGTGCCGCGTGGATCTCGATATAGTCGAAATCAGCTTCTCGGGAGTTAGCTGCCGCCAGACGGAAATCGTTAATGATGCCCGGGATTTCACTCAGTTCGAGCGCGCGCGGGGTAGGGCAGTCTTCGCGGACAGCGTTACCCTGTGCGTCACGCAGGCTTGTACGGGTGTTCGGATTGATGGCCGAGGCAGAAACCGGAGTCTGACCGCCCGGTTGCACGCTGTTGTGTGAAATGCGTCCCGTGTGCCACAGCTGAACCGCGATGTGACCTTCTTTCTGATGAACACCGGCAACGATTTTCTTCCACGCGGCCGTTTGTTCTGGCGTATGTAAGCCAGGAGCACCGGCATAGCCCTTAGCCTGGAAAGAGACCTGAGTCGCTTCAGTGATGATAAGGCCGGCACTGTGGCGCTGTGCATAATATTCGCCCATCAGCGGAGTTGGAATATCGCCAGGCTCAATGCTGCGCAGACGGGTCAGGGGAGCCATAAATACGCGATTCGGTAAGGTTTTATTACCCACAACAATTGGGGAGAAAAGCTTGGTCATGTTCTAAAACTCCTGGTTAATAGACTGGTCGGTCTGATTTTGAAATAAATGTATAATCAAACAAACGCGGTCCTATTAGGGTTTGGATTTGTAAATAATTGGCGATTCATCAATAACAATTTGAAAATATATTCAGCGCGTTGCTTCGGGTGGCTGCAATAACATTTCAACGCTTTCCAGTGCTGCCGCCAGCGGCGTCACAGAACGCTTAATTTTTGCCAGCAGCGAAGCACCCAGCCAGAGTGAATAGAGCGTTGCCGCTGCGACGGCAGGGGATACCGGCACTGTCAGTGAACCTTCGGCGATACCTTTCTCTATGGCATCTTTCAGGCGGTTAATCACCCGCGCAGAACCCTGTTCAAGTACGTGACGCATTGGCTCGGACAGATCGCTGACTTCTGCGGACAGTTTGACCGACAGGCATGCGTTATGGCATTCACTGCCGCAGAAATTGGTAATGTTCTGGGCATAGTAGCTCAGGATATGGTGACGCTGATCGCCCTGAGTCTGTCCAAAAAGCTGCTGCAAATGTGCATCATAATGTTCGAAATAACGCTGAATCATGGCCTCACCAAAGGCTTCCTTAGAACGGAAGTGGTGATAGAAAGAACCCTTTGGCACTTCTGCCGTTTTCAGGAGTTCAGTCAGACCCATGCCGGTAAAGCCTAAGCGCAGGCTGAGTTCTTCGCCGGTAGCCAGCAGATGTTCGCGGGTGTCGCTATGAGGTTGAGCAAGTTTGTTCATGGGGTTAAGAGTAATAGACCGATCGGTCTAGGTCAAGAGGGCAGCAGAAAAAGAGCACTTTTTTGCCAGGTTTCTTGCTGTATTAAAAGTTGCATTAAAGAAACGGGATTGTTGCGAAATATCAAAAGAGACTTGCGGGATACCCGCAAAGCGTCTTCAATAAGGATTCAGTGATTGACGCGGAGACGTTGTGGCTCAACAGCTCGAGTTTTTTGACATTCCCAGCCCCTGTCGCGGTATCTGTCAGACAGATAGCCGCGGTTTTTGCCGTGGTTGCCTGCGCAGCCGCGAAGAGCGCTTTGGCTGGATGACAATGACCGACCCTGAAAAGCGTCAGGTATTGCGCCTGTGCCATCAGCGGTTGTTGCGGCTGCAACGCGCAGCCAAAAAGCCTGATGATCCTCTGCCTGAACAACCCTCTCTTTTTTAACCCCGAGCGCGTCCTGCTACCGGCAGAGATCAATACAGGAATGGGATAAGTTCTGTATGCTGTCAGGGTCTTACACTTTTTCATAACAAATACATCGAGGTAATAACATGGATCCCCGTACCCCACTGTCAGCGCAAGGCCCTGAGTTTTCCCGCATGATTTGCGGCTACTGGCGCCTGATGGAATGGAACATGACCCCACAACAGCTACTGGGGTTTATCGAGCAGCATGTTGAAATGGGTATCACCACGGCCGATCATGCGGACATCTATGGTGGCTACGCCTGTGAAGCCGCGTTTGGGGACGCCATGCGTCTTAAACCCGCGCTGCGCCAAAAGATGCAAATTGTGAGCAAATGCGGGATCGCCACCACTGCCAGCCCTGACAACAAGATCGGCCACTATATTACCGACAGCCAGTACATCATTGAACGGGCTGAAAAATCGCTGAGCAATCTGCACACCGATTATCTGGACCTGCTGTTAATTCACCGTCCGGACCCGCTGATGGATGCCGATGACGTAGCGGAGGCATTCACCTCGCTGCACAAAAGCGGCAAAGTGAAGCACTTTGGTGTTTCCAATTTTACGCCAGCACAGTTCACACTGTTGCAATCGCGTCTGCCCTTCGCGCTGGTGACGAATCAGCTGGAGATCTCCCCGGTGCATCAGCCTGCTATTCTCGACGGTTCACTGGATCTTTGCCAGCAGTTGCGTATCAAGCCAATGGCCTGGTCATGTCTCGGCGGGGGAAGTCTGTTCAGTGATGCAAAATTCCAGCCGTTGCGTGATGAGTTGCAGAAAGTGGCAGAAGAAGTGGGCGCAGAAAGTATCGAGCAGGTGGTTTACGCGTGGGTAATGCGTCTACCATCGCAGCCGTTGCCAATTATTGGTTCTGGTAAAATTGAACGCGTTCGTTCAGCGTGGAACTCTCTGTCGCTGGAGCTGACGCGTCAGCAATGGTTCCGTATTCGTAAGGCAGCATTGGGTTACGACGTACCTTAATCCTGCGTCATAGACGTCGCCGGGAGGCATCTGTTTTTGCTGTCACGGCGTTGCTGCAACGCCAATGACTTCGGGCTAAATCCATTTGGCCCAAGTCATTGTGTTTCTCAGGCAGGCTGAACCGGGCTGCCTGTCGCTACTTCTTCGATGGAAATGGCCTGCTGCAACTGTGACAGCGAGCAGTACAGACGCCAGATCACCCCGGCCAGTTCACGGCCTGACTCATCATGATGATGCGCCAGGGAATGACTAATACGTATTAACTCAATCAGGCTTGAATCCAGCACGGCGTGGCTGACACCGCGTTCAGTCATGATGCCTTTCATACACTGGATACACACATCGCGAACGGCCGATAACGGGTCGGAGCGGGTTTCCCACTCGCGAAGCTGCCAGACGATATGGCTGCAATTGAGCAGCACCACCCCCCAGCGCAGCAGCCAGGTGCGCGACACCTGATCCTTACTCTGATTGAGCTGATTAATACGGTGATAAATCAGGGATTCAAATTCCGTATGGCTGAGCTGCGGTTTGCGGCTGAGCTGGTCAATAAAATCACGGCGCAGCGCGCGGATAATACGCCGGCTTTTACGTTTGTCAGAACTTGGCCGCAGCACCTGAAAGGCAATACCCGCTAGCATTACGCCAACAATTCTGCCAATCCCGTCATTAATAAATGCGCCATAGTCATAGCTTGGCGGATTCGTGACCGCTAAAAATGAACCGCTAAAGACGATCAACTGCCCCCACAAACCCGCAAAGCGTTTGTACTGCAATTTCATCATCTGCATGGTGACCAGAATAGGCAGCAGAAAGGCGCAAAATACCCAAAAATCATTCAGCTGGATCATCAGGCCGAACTTGAGAATGAAACAGCCCGCAAACAGCAACAGCAAAGATTTAATCAGCAACGTAATGCTGCTGATGGGCGATGCGGTAGATGAGTAGAGCACGCAGCTCACCGCCGTAAGTGCTACCGCCGATGTCCCGGAGCTCCACTGGGTGCTCATCCAGAACCAGCAGGCGACCACAATGCACAAAAAGGTACGTATGCCGTTATAGGCCGCTTCATAGGTGTCTGTGTGCCCGGTCAGGCGGCTGACGCGCGGAGGTTGCAGAAATTCCACCTGCGCTGCGCTGGTATTTTCTACTCTCTGTAACCAGCGTTCGTTACGCAGGTATAACCAGCAAAAATCCCGCAACCTTTTCCAGAATGCCTGATAGCGAAAATCTGAGGTGTCATGCGGCTTGATCTGGCTGAGAATTTTGGCAATTTGATATTTATTAATTTCAGGATTTTTAAGCTCATCCAGCAATAAAGCCAGCACCTCGTAGAGCCGCTCAGGCGGGTTGGGCCAGTTGAGCAACATGCGGCGCAAACTGGAAATATAACTGGTCATCCGCAACTGCTGGTGAAGTAAATAATTGAGCAGATTGTTTTGCTGACGCAGCCGGTAATGGCTCCACACGGCCTGAATACGCAGCAGATTCATGGTGAGGATCTGTCCGATGACGCCTTCGTGCGAGGTACGGATCTGTTCCGTGATGTCGGGGCGCCAAAGCAGTTTGGCGTGATCGAGCAATTGTGCATGCATTTTTCGCAGAGAGGTCAGCAGGGCGTCGCCGTCTGACGTACTGGGGAGCACCATCATCATAAAACCGCCGCAGAGTATACCGGTGATCACTTCACAGACACGGGCCTGAGCAATATCAAAAATCTTACCCGTATCGGTCACGTTGACCGTTGAGAAGGCGATGATCGCGGCGGTATAACCTGCCAGCGCAAAAGCGTAAGAGACGTTATTCTGATAATGGTTGGAAACGTACGTACACAGCCCGAGCCACGCGGCGATGGAAAATGTGAACAGCCAGGGGTCGTTCAGGCAATGGCCCGCGATCAACACCGATGCCAGCGCACCAAGCAGACTTCCGATGACGCGACCTATGCTCTTGCTGATGACGCCGCCAACGGTGGGAAAACTCACTACGGCAGCGGACGTCAGCGCCCAATAAGGGTCATCAAGCTGTAATACGAAGGCGATGTACAGCGACAGACACATGGCAATTGAGTTGCGCAACGCATAACGCCACTGTCCGCCCGTGGCTTTTCCCCACGGGGTATTTTTCCATTCCAGCCAGGATAAATTCACAGCATCCGCCTTCAGTAATGCACGGAAATGGTGGCGGTAGTACCTGCGACCAGCACCACATCGGCAGGGACATTGAGCAGCTTGATTCTTACCGGGACACGCTGCGCAAGTCTTACCCAGGGAACATTAGGTTTAACGTTCATTAATAAATCTTCCGACGCATCGACGCTCTGGTCATATATTGCACGACCGATACTTTCCACCCGACCTTGCAGCGGAATATTGCCGTTGTACAAGGTAATATCAGCCTGGCTACCTTCTTTAATATGGCGCAATTTAGTTTCTTCAAAATAACCCAAAACATAAAACGAATGCGTATCCACCAGTCCGACGATGGGGGTACCTGCCGTGGCGTAGTTACCCTTACGGGTCTGTAAATTGGTTATATAGCCGTCCGTGGGGGCAAATATTTTGGTTTTACTCAAATTCCACTTTGCCTGTTCAAGAGAAGCCTGTGCAGCCTGATATTGTGCTTTCATGGCTTTTGCTGAAATATTGGACTCATCCAGTGATTCTGCAGAGATAATATTAGCTGCCAGCCCGCGGCGGCGCTGCGCTTCATGGTTGGCCTTATCGAGATCGGCTGCCGCTTTAGCCAATGCGGCGTCAGCATTATCCAGCGCTATCTGGTAGGGGACCGGGTCAAGAACGAACAGCAGTTCACCACTTTTAACAAACTGATTATCGTGAACATTGATGTCAGTGATACGGCCCGAGACTTCTGGGGTGATATCCACCAGTTCGGCGCGGACTTTCCCGTCGCGCGTCCATGGCGACTGCATATAATAATTCCACATCCACCAGCCGGCACATAATGCGACGGAAAAAACGAGTACAGTCGAGAAATATTTCAGCGTTTTAAATTTCATGTTCTTACTCATTAACCAGAAGTAGCAGGGCGCCACAAATAGAGATGACGAAAATAGACAAATCCATCAATGTCGGATGCCACACCTCGCCGGAATAGATCCAGTCACGCAAAAGATGATGTATCAAAATCCAGAAAACCAGCCCAAGCAAAACTGCCTTGAAAATGGGTGGAAAATAAAGTGAGGCCCCGAGAACTACATCTGTCAGCGGGGAGCCTGAATGAAACATTTGCGCATCCACAATATTAATCTCTGCGGGTGATTGTGTTATAAACGAAGTCAATGCAGGGAGGCACAGGCCGTTCTCTGACTGACGGTGATACGATCCAGTATATATAGAAATGTAATTACACGATTAAAATTCCGAAAACTAGGCTAAACTCTGGGGAGTTATCTTAGCATGCTAATTATAAGGAGGGGTTAATTGGAATCGAACCTGGGATCAGATCTAGCACGATTAGTTCGTGCCTGGCGCGCGCTTATCGACGAACGCTTAAAACCGCTCGAGTTGACGCAAACTCATTGGGTAACCTTGCATAACATCAATATGTTACCGCCAGAACAATCGCAAATTCAATTGGCGAAGGCGATTGGGATTGAACAACCTTCTCTGGTCAGAACGCTGGATCAGCTCGAAGAGAAGAAGCTCATCACCCGACAGACTTGCGCAAGCGATCGTCGTGCAAAACGTATCAAACTGACCGAAGAAGCAGCACCGATCATCAATGCCATGGAGTCGGTTATCGACTCAACCCGCAAAGAGATCCTGACCGGTATGTCTCACTCAGACATTGAGCAGTTATCCGGCATGCTGGCGCGTCTGGAAAAAAATATCGCCGCACTGCAAAGTAAATCATAACAATTTGTTGATTCGCGCCGTGGACTGCACGGCATTTCAGTTTTCATTTGTTGCATACAGCGCAGTTTTTGACAGCCCTCAGACTTTTTTTCTGAGAACAGCTGAGTGATGTTTGAGAAAAGAAAAAGCCGGAAGCTTTCGCTCCCGGCTTTTTTGCATTTCAGGACCCGCAGTGTGGGATCAGGCGCTTGGGGACACCGTAACGGTGCTGCCGCTGGTCGCCATACTCACACGCTGGCCAACGCTGAACTTGGTTGGGCCCGTTTTCTGTACAACCTGAATGGTTGTACCGTCATCACGACGAATTTGTAACTCGACCGCGTTCGAACGGTTGAGGGTGCTCTGCACGCCCTGGCCGGCTACGCCACCCAGAACTGCACCACCCGCGGTTGCCAGGCTGCGACCAGTGCCTGCACCGACGGTGTTACCCAGGAATCCCCCCAATACCGCACCACCCAGTGCGCCGATAATGTTGCTTTCATCGCCGCCCTGGATTTGTACCGCACGGGTCGAAAGAATAGTGCCGTAAGAGACCTGCTGAATTTGCTTGGCCTGAGAAGCGGAGTAGACATCGCCAGATGCCGTGTTGTCATTCACACAGCCTGCAAGAGTAACACCCGCAAGGGCGACGGCCAGAAAACGCTTAATCATAAATTGCTCCTGTTTAAATTTACGCCACCACAGCCTGATTCTGTACCAGACGGCGATGGCGCAGGTCTGACGTTCCACGGTTCAACATCCTGTCGAGGGTGTCGAGTAGCTTAGAAACTCCGGCGCACACTAAGATAACTTGTTGAAGCTCATTCCTAATGCCGCCCAGAGTACATGAAGTCTGTTCAACTAATAATAAACGGTGGTTTATGTTTTAGACAGTGTTTCTGCGAAATCACCCTCAACGAACTTTCAACCTTAAGGGTAGCCAATTTCATCGGCTGGTGGTCTGTAAGTGGCGGTTAAGTTAACAAAAAACAAACGTGCCAATCACATAGCGCAATAAAAAAAGCGTTACTCATAGCGCTATCAGACGAATTCTGGTTTATTTGACCCTAAAGCACGGGCAACCGTTTTTCCCCGGAGGGTTTGAGGATGTTATCTATGAAGTCAGGACGCTATATCGGTGTGATGTCAGGGACAAGCCTTGATGGGGTTGATGTCGTACTGGCTGCGATTGACGAAAGAATGGTTGCCCAGCAGGCCAGCCATTCACATCCGATGCCGATTGAAATAAAAAATGCCATTCTGGGAATGTGTCAGGGACAACAGGTTACGCTGGCTCAGGTCGGTGAACTCGATACCCGTCTGGGTATTTTATTTGGCGAGGCGGTTGTCGCGCTGCTGGAAAAAGCCGGGATCAGCGCTGATGAAGTGACCGCTATTGGTTGTCACGGACAGACGGTGTGGCATCAGCCGAAAGGTGAAGCGACATTCTCCATGCAGTTGGGCGATAACAACCGTATTGCCGCCATCACCGGTATTACCACAATAGGCGACTTCCGCCGCCGTGATATGGCCTATGGCGGGCAGGGTGCACCTTTGGTTCCTGCCTTTCATCAGGCCCTGCTGGCCGATTCTGCCGAACGCCGGATGATCCTCAACATCGGTGGCATCGCGAATTTATCGCTCTTACTGCCTGGTCAGCCCATCCGGGGTTATGACACCGGCCCTGGCAATATGCTGATGGATGCCTGGATCTGGCGTCACCGCGCACTGCCTTATGATAAAAATGCCGAATGGGCCAATGAGGGGCGGGTAAACCTGACCCTGCTGCAGCAAATGCTGTCGGATCCCTATTTTGCTGAACCGGCACCGAAAAGCACCGGACGTGAATACTTCAACATCGCCTGGCTGGAAAAACAGCTGACCCGCGTACATGCCCTCGCGCCGGAAGATGTTCAGGCGACGCTGGCCGAACTGACCTCTGTCACTATCGCTGAGCAGGTGCAACTGGCGGGGGGTTGCGACCGCCTGATGGTGTGCGGCGGCGGTGCGCGTAATCCGCTGGTGATGGCACGCCTGTCGGCGATGCTGCCAGGAACCGAAGTCTGCACCACAGACACTTTTGGTATCAGCGGTGATGATATGGAAGCTCTGGCCTTTGCGTGGCTGGCATTTCGTACGCTGTCGGGGAAATCCGGCAATTTGCCCTCGGTCACCGGAGCCAGCCGCGAGACGGTGCTTGGCGCGATTTACCCGGCCTCTGCCAACAGTACCCGATGATATCTCGGCTTAATCTCAATGTGTTATGCCGCCCGGCGTGGTAATAAAACGGACTAAGCCAGAATCATAAGGAGCTACAGAATGAAAAAGGCGATCTTCGCTTTGGCAGGTTTAACGTTGACAGGGTGCAGCCAGTTTCACCATGAGCCGCCGGCACCGACAGAACAGCTGCATTATCAGTGCGGTACCACGCCGCTGAGCGTTACGCTGGATAAACCGGCGCAGCAGGTCGATTTCCTGCTCGACGGCAAACAGCTGAAGCTGAAACAGGTGGAAGCCGCGTCGGGCACTAAATACAGTGACGGGCAATATACCTTCTGGTCGAAAGGGCCTGCCGCATTCGTACAGCGTGGTGATGCCATTATTCTCAACGACTGCGTGCAGAAATAACTTTCCGACCGCGCCCCCCGAATTTCCCCCGCACCGACGCGTCAGGATGATTGAGATCCTGACGCGTCAGGCGCAGAATACCCCCTACCTCACTTTCTCGCGTACTGAACTCATATGGCTGATAACAATGAATTTGATGTAGCAGACTCACGGCGTGAATATACCCGCGGTGGCCTGCGTCGTGCGGATCTCCCGGCTGAGCCTTTGCCGCTGTTTGAACATTGGCTGAAACAGGCCTGCGAAGCCAAACTGGCTGACCCAACCGCCATGGTCGTCGCCACGGTTGATGAGAACGGCCAGCCGTTTCAGCGCATCGTCTTGCTCAAACATTATGACGAAAAGGGGCTGGTCTTTTATACCAACCTGGGCAGCCGCAAGGCACAGCAACTGGCAACTAACAGCCACATCAGCCTGCTGTTTCCGTGGCATATGCTGGACCGGCAGGTGATTGTGCTTGGAAAAGCCGAGCGTCTCTCTACCTTTGAAGTGATGAAGTATTTCGCCACCCGCCCGAAAGATAGCCAGATCGGCGCGTGGGTGTCACAGCAGTCCAGCCGTATTTCCGCGCGTGGCGTGCTGGAAAGCAAATTCCTCGAACTTAAGCAGAAATTCAGCCAGGGCGAAGTACCGTTGCCGAGTTTTTGGGGCGGTTTTCGGGTCAACGTGGACTCGATGGAGTTCTGGCAGGGCGGTGAGCACCGTTTGCACGACCGTTTCATGTATCAGCGTGACGCAGGCGAAACGGAAACTGGCTGGAAAATAGACCGTCTGGCCCCCTGATTTAATAAAATAACTCGATTTCCTAGCGCTCGGACGATGAGCGCTTTATTCTATGTCGTTCCCCGTAAAGGTGAGAGAAAAGGCACATGCGCGGCATGATGTCAGACATGAATTTGCACACATTCAGTACTTAATAGACGGAGTCTTTGATGGCGAGCAGCAACCTGATTAAACAACTGCAAGAGCGGGGCCTCATTGCCCAGGTGACGGATGAACAAGCGTTAGCAGAGCGACTGGCGCAAGGGCCAATTGCACTCTATTGCGGTTTCGATCCTACCGCAGACAGCTTGCATTTGGGTCATCTGGTGCCTTTGCTTTGCCTGAAGCGCTTCCAACTGAACGGCCATAAACCGGTTGCGCTGGTAGGCGGTGCCACAGGTCTGATTGGCGACCCGAGCTTTAAAGCTACCGAGCGTAAACTGAACACCAATGAAACGGTGAACGAGTGGGTTGAGAAAATCCGTCATCAGGTTTCTCCGTTCCTTGATTTCAATTGTGGTGATAACAGCGCCATTACCGCCAACAACTACGACTGGTTCGGCGGCATGAATGTGCTGACCTTCCTGCGTGATATCGGTAAACACTTCTCTGTTAACCAGATGATCAACAAAGAAGCGGTCAAACAGCGTCTGAACCGCGATGACAGCGGCATCTCCTTTACCGAGTTCTCTTACAACCTGTTGCAGGGTTACGACTTCTCTGAGCTGTACAGTCGCCATGAAGTCGTGTTGCAGATAGGGGGCTCGGACCAGTGGGGCAACATTACCTCCGGGATTGATTTGACCCGTCGTATGCATCAGAAACAGGTTTTCGGCCTGACAGTTCCGCTCATTACCAAGGCAGATGGCACTAAATTCGGTAAAACCGAAGGCGGCGCAGTGTGGCTGGATCCGAAGAAAACCAGTCCGTACAAATTCTACCAGTTCTGGATCAACACCGCGGACGCTGACGTTTACCGCTTCCTGAAGTTCTTCACCTTCATGAGCCTCGAAGACATTAACGCGCTGGAACAAGAAGATAAAACCAGCGGCAAAGCGCCCCGCGCCCAGTACGTTCTGGCCGAAGAAGTCACCGGTATGGTGCATGGCGCAGAAGGCCTTGCAGCGGCTCGTCGTATCACAGAGAGCCTGTTCTCCGGTGCACTCAGTGAAATGACCGAAGCCGATCTGGCCCAGCTTGAGCAGGACGGAATGCCCGTGGTGACGCTGGACGCTGACGCGGATCTACAACAAGCGCTGGTGGCCGGTGATATGGCGCCTTCCCGTGGTCAGGCCCGTACCATGATCACTTCCAATGCCATCAGCCTAAACGGCGAAAAGCAGACCGATGCAGAATACCGCTTCACTGAAAGCGATCGTCTGTTTGGCCGTTACGCATTGCTGCGCCGCGGTAAGAAAAACTACAGCCTGCTGATCTGGAAATAAGATTTGCGGCGTAAATGAGGGGCTATCCAGCCCCTTTATTTTAAGCCCTTTTATTAAAAAACTCTGCCAATGCGCCATCCGCCGATGACGTCAGTATCGGGACTTTCATGAAAAATATTCTTTCTATTCAGTCACACACCGTTTTTGGTCACGCTGGTAACAGCGCGGCAGAATTTCCTATGCGACGCATGGGCGCAAACGTTTGGCCTCTTAATACGGTGCAGTTTTCCAACCATACGCAATACGGTCACTGGACCGGTTGTGTTATGCCAGCCAGCCATCTGACTGAGATAGCGCAGGGCATCGCGGATATTGACCGTCTGAAAGACTGTGATGCCGTGCTGAGTGGTTATATCGGTTCGCCAGAACAGGGGCAGAGCATTTTGCAGATCGTCCGTCAGGTGAAAGCGGCTAACCCCGATGCCTGGTATTTTTGTGATCCGGTGATGGGGCATCCGGAGAAAGGCTGTATTGTTGCGCCGGGTGTGGCGGAGTTTCACTGCAAAGAGGCGCTGATCAACTGCGACATTATTGCCCCGAATTTGCTTGAACTTGAACTGCTCGGCGGTCATACCGTTCACAATGTAGAAGAAGCCGTTGCGACCGCACGCGAACTGATCGCCAAAGGGCCGAAAATCGTGCTGGTGAAGCATCTCAGCCGTGCCGGATACCACAGCGATCGTTTTGAGATGCTACTGGTCACTGCCGAAGAAGCCTGGCACATCGACCGACCGTTAGTTGATTTTGGTGTGCGTCAGCCGGTCGGCGTGGGCGATTTAACCAGTGGCCTGCTGCTGGTGAATTTACTGAAAGGCGAAGCGCTGGATAAAGCCCTTGAGCATGTGACGGCCGCTGTTTATGAAGTGATGCTGGCGACGCATGCGATGGGTGAATATGAACTGCAGGTGGTTGCGGCACAGGACAAGTTAGTTAAACCGGAGCATCATTTCCCGGCCGTTAAGCTGTAGAAAAAAACCTAACACTTCTGTAAATAAAAACGCCCCGGCTGACTCAGCGCGGGGCGTTTTTTATGCTGAACAGGTTGAAACTTATTTCAGACCTTCAGCCACCAGAGCTGCATCAACCGCAGGGCGGGCTGCTACGCGATCCAGATACGTGTTCAAATCAGTTAGTTCGCTCAGGTCAAATTTCAGCGCTTTTGCCCAACCCATCACGGTGAACAGATAAGCATCAGCAACGCTAAAACGTGCGCCCAGCAGATACTGATGGCCTTTCAGCGAGTCATTCACGTAGGCAAATTTCTTCGCCAGCGCTTCACGGGTCAGTGTTTTGAACTCTTCCGGCGTTTTCGGATTGAACAGCGGGCTGAAGCCTTTATGCAGTTCAGTCGCAATATAGTTCAGCCACTCCAGTGCGTGATAACGCGCCAGCGTACCTACTTCCGGCAATAACTGACGGTCCGGTTTCTGGTCGGCCAGATATTGCACGATGGCCACACCTTCGGTCAGGATGCTGCCGTCATTCAGTTCCAGCGTCGGGATCTGGCCTTTCGGATTCACGGCAAGGAAATCATCGCCGCTTTCGGTTTTCTTGGTCGCCAGATCAACCCTGACGATGCTGAAATCCAGACCGGCTTCACGCAGAATGATATGCGGGGAAAGGGAACAGGCACCGGCTTTATAATAAAGTTTCATACAAACTCCGTAAGTTTGAAGCATTGTCATACAGGCCTCGCAGCCGCGGCATAAAAAAGCAGGGCTGCACAGGGTAAAGAGCTGCCACTATCCTAGAGCCGCCGGTGGGAAAAGTCAGTGACTAAATCGCATTGTTGGTGTGAATGTTCAGATAATGACAGGCCGCGTTTTGACGGAGACGCCTGTCATTTTTTTGGCACTTAGCGTGAGTGTTGGTTCAGATGATCGCGAACCGCGCGTTCTACGCTCTCCGGGGCGGGAAGCAGGGGCGCACGCAATTCGTTATGCAGCCATCCATCCAGTGATAGCGCGTATTTGATCGCCGCCGGATTCGGCGCGCTGAACATCAGTCGCATCATGGGCAGCAGGGTGAAAAAGGTCTGACGTGCGCCGGTAAGGTCGGCTGCTTTCATCTGTTTAATCAGCTGTACAAACTGTTCCGGGAACAAATGCGCTGACGCCGCAATCGCGCCGGTGCCGCCATGACACAGTGTGGAGAAAATCTGGGCATCTTCACCACAGAGTACGTCTAGCTGGCCATCGGCGATTAATGTCAGCGTGAGGTCTAGGCTGCCACCGCAATCTTTAATCGCTACGATTTTCGGATGGGTCGCTAATTGACGCAGCGTATCAAGCTCCAGATGGATACCGGTACGATAAGGCACGTTGTACAAAATGATCGGCACCGTTGAGTGATCGGCCAGTTCGGTAAACCAGGCGGCCAGCGCCGCTTGCGATGGGCGGATATAGTAGGGGGCTGGCAGCAGGATCCCTGCTATTGGGCGTTGTAAAATGGCCTCCTGCATAGCGCGAACCGTGGGCAGGTGCGTACCTGAAAGGCCCATCACTACCTGATTACCCGGCACGATCGCCAGTACGGCGTCCAGCACCTGGAGCTGTTCCTCTTTGGTGAGCATCGGCGCTTCGCCTGTCGTACCACAAACGACAACACCATCAATATCCTGTTTCAGATAATGGGTACAAAGCGC
Organism: uncultured Enterobacterales bacterium; assembly: GCA_963519305.1. Classification (GTDB taxonomy): domain Bacteria; phylum Pseudomonadota; class Gammaproteobacteria; order Enterobacterales; family Enterobacteriaceae; genus Ewingella. The sequence goes on along the minus strand of CAUQMS010000008.1, from coordinate 106,368 downwards.
CTGTAAGGCAGGGAAATCAATTTCCCCTTGATAGAAAGGCGTGACCAGCGGAACCCAGATACCTGAAAACGATGACATGATTTACTTCCTTCGACGGCGTAATGAATGCCAGCGATGATGTCAGCAAAGCGGGGGGTGATGCCAATTGAAAGAATTCATAGCAGGATTTAAGTTATTTACCGGGCTTATATCAGCCCCCGCGTAACATTTTCAGTTCACCGTTGAGCAGGGTGCGCAGGACGTCTACCGGCACCGGTCGGGAGAAAAGATATCCCTGCAGGTGCGAGCAACCTGCTGATATCAGAAAAGATTTTTGCAATTGATTTTCAACGCCTTCGGCGATGACGTTCAGTTTCATTTTATTGCCCAACTGCGATACCGCAGAAACGATGGCGGCAGTATCGTTCACTTCTGTGACGTATTGCACAAACGAACGGTCGATTTTTACGCTGTCAACGGAAATGTCTTTCAGTAAACTCAGGCTGGAATAGCCGGTGCCGAAATCATCCAGCGAAATTTTCACCCCGGCTTTACGCAGACGGACCAGATGCGTCAGGCTGGTTGAGTTGGCGTTCATAACGGACGTTTCGGTCAGTTCCAGTTCCAGCCGCGTAGCGGGAAATCCCTCTTCATCCAGCAGAGTCAGGATCCTGTCGGCAAAATTGGCCTCTCCCAGCTGCACCGCTGAAACGTTGATCGCCAGATTGAGATTTTTGAAGCCTTTAATCTGCTGGCAAGCCTGGCGTAAAATAATTTCGCCCAGCTGAATCACCAGCCCGGTTTCTTCGGCCAACGCAATAAACTGCACCGGGGAAACCGCGCCGAGCACACCGTGCTTCCAGCGTGCCAGCGCTTCCACGCAGACGACTTTCTCATCGATACTGCGTAGGATCGGCTGGTAAACGCAGGTCAGGTCACCCTCTTTCGCGAGGGATTCAGCCAGCGCTTTCACCATAATACGTTTACTGACGCTGCTGGCATCGAGCAGCTCGGAATAGAAAGAGAACATATTCTTGCCGCGCTGTTTGGCATCCAACAGCGCAGTATTGCCCCGGCGCATGATCTCGCCACCGGTAATGTTTTCCGCGCCAAACATCACAATCCCCAAAGAGAGCGTCACCATCGGGTTCGCGCGTGTCAGGCTGAAAGGCTGTCGCATCATCACCAGGATCTCCAGCGCCAGATTATTGGCTTGCTCCTGCGTTGGGTTATTACGTAAAACAATCGCGAACTCATCACCGCCTATACGCGACACGGTGCCCATGCTGCCTGTCTCATTGCGCAAACGCTGGCCGAACTCGCATAAAATCGCATCGCCGGCCTGATAACCATAGGTATCATTTATATAGTTGAATTCATTGAGGTTAAGCAGGAAAAGGGCATAAGGTTCAGGGTGGTACATACGCTGTGCGGCGATCTGGCTGAGTTCTTCATTGAGGGCAGTGCGGTTGGGCAATCCGGTCAGCACATCGTGACGGGCAAGGTAACGGATCTGCGCTTCTGAACTTCGTAGTAGGGAGATATCCATTATCGAGGTCAGAATAAAGTGGCGGTGCTGCATTGTCAGACGGGTTTTGCGCACCAGCACGTGGCGGCTTTTTCCATTGGCATCAATCAGCGTTTCTTCATTGACGTTTCTCTCTCCGGTCGTTAACACCTCTATATCGCGTTCACGCTGGCGGGCGGACTGAATATCCTCAGTAAAGAACGAGATATCTTTACCAATAAGATCCTCGCGACGACGGCCAAACAACTCACAGGCTTTCTGATTAAGGAAAACCAATTTGCGCTCGTCATCTTTGAGAACCGTCGCTTCAGTAAGAGCGTCAAGAACCGCCTGGCATATCGCAATATCAGTAAACATGGGTTAATAATCCTGAGCAGAAAATGAGTCTATCAGGGCGATGGAAGAGCCCAACGCAAAATATAGAGAACCTGCAGAAATCGAAGAATATTCCAATTATTACTCACATTCAGGTCAGAAGATTACAGTAGTTATTAAATTTTTAAATTCAATCACTTATCATGCACTAAGTCAGGTAAGCGATATTTTATGCGGAGGAATATCGATCAGTTGATCCGATAAGGTTTTTGGCTGCATTGTTAAACAGCAAAATGATCAGAATGTGTCAGGGCAGTTTATCTTTATTGCTGTATTTTTCATTCCATTCGCGGCGGTACTTACGCGACTGGTTACGTCCGCGGATCCAAAGAAAAGTACAGACAATGCAGACCCCGGCTGAAAAGACGATATTACGCATATCCTGGTCGTAGAAAATAACCAGTGTGCAATCGAGTGCGGCGATAAACGCAAACCATTTATACATATGCGATTGCCGGCGCGTTTCTGCATTTAGGCGTTTTAACTGCCGTCCCTCGTCCAGGACTTTCTTATTATCCATCACTGTTATCCTGTTATTTTGCGAAGGTGAGCGGTAAGTAAAGCGTAGCAAAAGTGGAATCTCGCAGAAATAACGGTTATCCAGTTCAATCCAATTATCGCATTAATGTGCCACAACGTCAGCGGGTTCAATACGGTGATTAACGTCCCTGATTTGCTCGCGCAGCCACTCAAGAGCTGGATCATTGTCGGCATTGACCGGCCAGACGATGGAATTCGGGAATACTTCAAGCTTCAGCGGAACGGCGCAAAGTACCAGCCCGAAAAGATCGCAGTAGCGGCACGCGATGCGGCTTGGCAGCGTGACCAGCACAGGCGAATGCTGTGCGAAAGAGAGCAGAGCCAGAAAATTTGGCGCAGAAAACACGGCGTTGAGCGTGGCGTCCGCGCGGTTAAATGCATTTTCAATACAGCCCATCAGGCTGCCGGTAAACGACATCAGCGCATGAGGTTGAGTCAGGTAATCCTGCTTTTTAATCGGTGAAGTGAACGGCATCAGTGCCGGATTAAAACAGCAGGCGAGCTGCTCTTCGAACAATATCTCGCTGCGGTGCCATTGCGCCTGTTCGCCAAAACAACCGACGGCCAGATCGATCTCACCGTTGTCGAGCAACGCGTGCAAATTCTGCCGTTCCGCGTGCCGCGCCACCAGACGAACGCCGGGAGCGACCCGCCGTAAATGCGCCATCAGTTCCGGCAGCAGATGCACTTCCAGCTCACTGGAAAAACCCAGGTGGAAGGTGCGTTGCTCCGTCAGGGGGGAAAATTGTTCGCTGAATGCCAGTGCATCTTCGGCTTTCTGTAACACAGACCTGACCCGGCTGGCCAGACTGCGGGCACGCGACGTGGGCTTCATCGTCTGTCCGACCCTAACAAACAGCTCATCATCAAACAGCATACGCAGGGTTTTCAGCGAGTGGCTCATGGCCGGCTGCTGGATCTTCAGGCGGGCAGCAGCGCGGGTGACGTTCAGCTCTTCCATCATCGCATCAAAAGCAATCAGCAAATTCAGGTCGAAATTTCGTAAATTGAAATGATCGATAGTTGTCATGAATGGCATCGATTTGAGTAATGATTAAGAGATTTATACGATGCTTTCACCCGCTACACAAGTGAAGGTATGCAATGAAACGTTCAGATAAGATTTTTTACGTCGGTGATCTGAAAATCACCCGCATTGAAGAGATGACCCTGAAGGGGGCGGATCCTGCCGTGCTGTTTGGCGATAACTGGCAACCCGACGCGCTAGAAAAACATCGTGACTGGCTGACGCCGGAAAATCTGGATGCCGACAACCACACTCTGGTGCAGAGCACGCACTGCTGGCTGGTCCAGTCGCCGGCTTTTACGCTGCTGGTGGACACGGCGTCCGGCAATGATAAAGAACGCCCGCATAACCTGATATTTCACCACCTGCAAACGGATTTTCTGGCGCAGTTGGCTATGGCGGGCGTTACGCCTGAAAGTATCGATTACGTCCTGCTGACCCATTTGCATGTTGACCATGTTGGCTGGAATACGCGTTTGGTTGACGGTCAGTGGCTGCCTACGTTCCCCAATGCCACATACCTGATGTCGGCTACCGAGGCGGATTACTACGGGTCTGCGGCCAGCCACAATAAGACCAATATTCCCAGTAATGGGGTGTTTACTGACAGCGTCCTGCCGGTGATAAGCGCCGGTCAGGCGCGGAGAGTGGCGCGGGGCGGCGGTGAAGTGCTTGAGGGCGTGCATTTTATGCCGACACCCGGTCACAGCCTCGACCATATGTCAGTCAGTATTCAGTCACAGGGAGAAGAGGCCTTTTTCGCCGGTGATCTGATGCATCACCCGCTACAGGTTTATTACCCGGAACTCAACTCAATGTACTGCGAATTTGCCGGCCCGGCACGTGCGTCGCGCCTCTGGGGTTTGCAGTATGCCGCAGAGCGCCAGGCCATCTGGTTCAGTACTCACTTTGCCGCCAGTTCGGCGGGGCGGGTTATCCGCGAAGGTGACACTTTCCGCTGGCAGTTTCTGTGAATCCCTCCAATAAGGTTAATTCTATGAATATCAACGCTGAAGCTGTTTTTAATACGGAAACTGTCGTTTCTGAATCCATCATGATCGACAGTGATACTCCGGGAGTCCAACTGCATCTGCGCCGTAAGTACCTGCACTCGCAGACGCCATTTACCGCTGAAAACACATTGGTGATGGTGCATGGCGCGACTTACTCTTCCGGCAGTCTGTACGATGTGCGCCTCGATGGTCTCTCGTTTATGGATGCGCTGGCACTGCGGGGGCTGAACGTTTACGCCGTCGACGTGCGTGGCTATGGTCATTCGACCCGCCCGGCTGAAATGGAGGCGCCGCCGGAAGATAATCCGCCGCTGTACGGCACCGAAATTGGCGTTGGCGATCTCGCGCAGGCAGTGGAGTGGGTGCGGCAATCGCATGGTCTGGAACGGGTGCAGATCTTCGGTATGTCATGGGGCGGTACCGTGGCGGGGGCCTATACCAGCCGCAATAATGACAAGGTGAACCGGCTGGTGGTTCTGGCGCCTCAGTGGCTAAACGATCAGGGGGCGAGGATTGACGAAGGCGGCAAGCTGGGGGCATACCGTCACGTTGCCGTGGGCGAAAGTAAAATGCGCTGGGTCAGCGCCGCACCGGCTGAACATCGTGAAACGCTGATCCCGCCGGGCTGGTTTGAGGCATGGGCGGCAGCGTCGCTGGCAGAAGATCCACAGAGTGAAAACCATCATCCCGCTGCGATGCGGGCAGTAAATGGAACTATTCAGGACGTGCGCGATTTCTGGAGCGTCAATCGTTCTTTCTATCAACCGCAAGATATTACCCGGCCGGTGCTGCTGGTGCATGGCGAGTGGGATGCGGATGTCCCTCTGCGTCTGATGACCGGTTATTTCACTTCGTTCACGGCATCTCCCGAGCGCCGCTGGGTTGAAATAGGTGAGGCCACTCATATGATGCTGATGGAGAAGAACCGTTTACAGGTGTTTCGTGCCGTGGCTGACTTCTATTTTCCCTAATTAACATTATGCACAACCCAATATAACGTCGGCCCAGGTTGACGTTTTTTTATTCTATTGATTTCCGGGGACAGGGTAGATTATCGTCTAAGAATATTCTTAATTTGTGGTGTGTAAATGACCGATTCTTCTTCGCGGAAAATTGTTGATTCAGCCAATATTTACCAGGATTTTGAAACCCGTTTCTATGAGTGGGAAGACGGCATGTCCAGTGCGGGTTTTAAGCTGGAACTGCCGGACAATAACCGCGAAGGGTTTGACTGGGGGGTGACGGGGTATAATTTTGGTCGGGTGATCGGCGGCGTGCTGACCGTCAGTGAACATGACATTAACCGCCAGTACGGCAATCTGTTCTCCATGCCTGATCATATCGTTATTTTTATCGTCATTATCGGCGGGATGGATGTGCAGTGTTTTGGCCGGCGGTTCCAGATGGTGCAGGGCGATATCCTGATTCAGGATATGTCACAGCCTATCCAGATCCGCGTCTTTCCGGGCGATCTCAACCCCCATCTCTGTACCTATCAGTACATCATTATGCCCAAGCACAGCTTGCATTTTAATGTCGATATCGCCTCATTGCACGGCAAGCATCTTCCGGCTTCCTCGCCGGTGAATATTGTTTTGCGCAATCATTTCGCCACCATGGTGCAGGTTTTTGACCAGATGACGGAACAGGAAGTGCTGAGTACCGGAGAAGGGGCTGCCGCGGTATTTCTGCAAACGCTGCATCTGGTGGCAGGAAAAAAGGTCGAGCATCCGTTCGAGCAAAGTGCCCGTCTCGAACGTATCTGCCTGCATATCGAAAAGCATATTGCATCCCCGGTTAGTGTTGATGCGTTGTGTAAAACCTTTGCTCTCTCCCGTTCGGGCCTGTACCGGTTGTTTGAACCGCTGGGAGGCATTGCCCAGTTTGTCCGCAGCCGCCGTCTGTTGCTCGCCAAACGCTTATTGCGGTCTTCCTCCATGACGGACCAAAGCCTGGCGGCGATCGCGCGCCAGTGCGGGTTGGAGCTGAGTGCTTTACGACGCTATTTCAACGACGTATACGGCGCAACGCCGAAAGAGATGCGTGTGAAATTCCGGCTGGCGGAGAAACTGGAGGGGCAGAGTGATGCGACACATGTGAACTGGGTCAGCTCATTGTAAGGGAAATATGTGTCCAGCCCGTTGGTTTCTTACGCGAGTTTTGATCTGTCACTATTCTGATTTTTGCTGAGGAACGCGCTATTTCCCGCGTTTTTGCCGCTAAAAGCAGTAAACTCAGCCAAACGACCCCGATTTAATTGAGAATGTATTATGGTAGTTCCGCCACTGGCTGTTGACGAAACAACGCGCCTTAGTTTACTGGCTTCGCTTGGCATTCTCGACATGCCCAGGGTCGAGGAAATTGATCGCATCACCCGTCTGGCCGCCCGGCATTTTCAGGTTAAAGCGGTGCTGGTTTCGCTCATTGATGCAGACAGGCAGTGGTTTCTCTCTTTTTCCGGAATAGATTTCAACGAAGCGCCCCGTGACACCTCATTTTGCGGCCACACTATTTTACAGCCTGACCCGATGGTTGTGATGGATGCGCGGTTGGATCTGCGATTTCACGACAATCCACTGGTGACCGGCGCCCCGTACATTGTTTTTTATGCTGGCTGTCCGCTGCTGTCTCGGGAAGGCGTTGCGCTCGGAACACTGTGTCTGGTGGACGACAAGCTGCGCGTCTGGGGGCATGAAGATCTGCAAACACTGTGTGATCTGGCGGCGCTGGTGCAGAGTTTTATCTTCAGCATGGAGAATGTGCAGTACAAAGCCCAGCTGGAATATGAAGCCAATCACGATGCCCTGACGGTGCTGCCTAATCGCCGGGCTTTCCAGCATTCCCTCAATTATCTGGTCAGACAGCAAAAAAATGCTGACCGGGATATGGCATTGCTGTTTCTGGATATCGACAATTTTAAGAACTACAACGATACCTACGGCCATGAATTTGGCGACCTGGTCCTGAAGATTTTTGGGCATGTGCTGCGCGACAATGTGCGTACGCAGGATATCGTTGCGCGTCTCGCCGGAGATGAATTTACGATTCTCCTGCACCAGCTCGAACATAGCGAAAGCGACGTGAGCCAGATCTGTAACGGCCTGCTGGCGGCGTTTGGAAACATTGAGAAGGTGGCCGGTATTCCGGTGGCACTGTCGGCCAGTATTGGCGTTTGTCTGGGACGCGCCAGACAGCATCTTATACCTGATACGCTGATGGCACGTGCGGACTCCGCCATGTATCGTGCCAAACAGGCGGGGAAAGGGCGCTACTTCCTCGGCTGAAGACTGTTCATTCCTTTCAGAACCCTGCTTTAAAGCCAAAAAAAACGCCCCCTTGCGGAGGCGTTCGTCAACCATCGTGAAATCTGAACAGGCCTTATTTAGCCGCGGCCAGTTCGTGCGCCTTGTCATCGTCTTCACGATCTAACGTCATACGATGCAGTTTAGAGGCTGTTAGCAGCATCAGCACGGCGATAACGCCGGTGGCGATGCCAATCTGCAGGAACACGTGGCTATAAATCGCCAGAGAAGCGTGGCTGTCCTGAATATCGGCAGGAACGGCTGTCAGGCTGGCAACATAACCGGCAATGATAGCGGCTGCAGCGGTAGTCAGGAACCAAGCGCCCATGATGAAGCCCATCAGACGTTGCGGAACCAGCTGTGCCACCATCGCCAGACCCAGACCAGAAATCATCAGTTCACCGATACTTTGCAGGGCGTAACTCAGCACCAGCCAGTTAACGGAAACGATGCCATGCTCATTGGCTAAGCTTGCGCCCCACGGCAGCACCAGGAAGGCGCCTGAACACAACACCATACCGATCGCAAACTTATGCGGCATTGGCATACGGTCACCGACTTTGGTGTAAACCGCCGCGAGAACCGGGCTGGCAACCATGATCCAGAACGGGTTCAGTGCCTGAAACTGCTCCGGCTGGAAGCTGATACCCAGCAGATCGTGTCCGACGTTGTGGATCGCGAAGAAGTTCAGCGACGTAGGCATCTGGCTGTACAGCACGAAGAACACGACGGCTTCCATCATCAGCAGGAAAGCCACAATCATCTTACGGCGTGCAATTCCTTGCATCGCGAACGTTTCTTTCGCAAAAACAATGATGATACCGACAGAAACCACAGCCAGCACCAGACGGGCGATGGTTTGGTTATGCAGCAACCAGCTTGAAATGAACACCAGTGCCACAACTCCGACCAGAACCATCAGCAGTTTCTTGAACTGCAACGGTGCGAAGTCTGGTTTTGAACCCTGACGCTTTACCCATTTGCGGCAGAACATGAAGTTCACAATGGTGATCAGCATACCGACGACGCTCAGGGAGAACGCGACACTCCAGCCATACTTCGCGGCTAACCACGGGGTGGCCAGCATAGAGAAGAATGAGCCGATGTTGACCGACATGTAGTACATGGTGAAGGCGCCATCAAGACGCGGGTCATCTTTTTCGTAGCAGGTTGAAAGCAATGAGGATGGGTTTGCTTTAAACAGACCGCTACCCACGGCGATGGTCGCCATACCAAGGTAGACCCAGAACACTTCGTGGTTGGAATACGCAACGAAGGAATAACCTAATGCCAGAACGATCGCACCGAGAACGATAACGCGTTTGGATCCCAGCACTTTATCGCCCAACCAGCCGCCGATGGCTACGAAGCCATACACCAGCGCACTGAATGAGGAGAACAAGGTGATGGATTCAGCTTCGCTCAGGCCAAGTTGCTTGACCAGGTAAACCGCCATGATCCCTTGCAGGCCGTAATAACCGAACCGTTCCCACAGCTCGATAGAGAAGATCAGATAGAAGGCTTTAGGCTGCTTAAAAGCATTCAGGCTGACGTTTTCATCCTTGGATGTGTTTTTGTTTGCTGTTGACACGAGTACCTCTGTTTATCACTCCCTGCCCTGAACGACAGGAGACGCAAAAGTGGCGCAAATTAAGCACCCTTCGCATTGTTATAAGATGGGATGACGGCGGGTAATGTTCCCTATCTTCGTAAACGTGGCAAGGCGTTTGACATATTCCGTTACATATATCTGATTCAGCCTGATGAAACTATGTTCGAAATGTTATGCAGAATTAAAATTTATGTTTTTGCTGTACAGCAAATGAATCTATCGTATAAATAATAAACGGGGCTTCTGGTCGCGGATGATAGGGCGTTTACTTGCCGGGAAAGTGAATGTGTTGGTTATTCAATGAATAAACAGTGCATAAACGTTGTATGGCTATTTCAAGGCGGAGTTTTCTGAATAGTGAAAAGTGCAGGAGGTTTATTTACAAAATCGGTGGCGATTGTAGTGTGATCTACTTCACTTTTTAACACTAAATTTCAGCTAGAAATTAAGATTCATACGACTTCTGGCGGTTAGCGGAAAAAATACGTCATGAATTCTGGCGGTAAGCCCGGTTATGCCGCGCCCATCGCCAGAAGGAGTGAAAGAGGAGGGTCAGGGCGCAGTGGTATCACCTAAGGTTTGAATCAGCCGGTTTGACCAGGCAAAAAGTGCCGTGGTTAGCAGAATATCCAGCGACTGCGCAGCGTTGTAACCGGCATCCGACAAGGCATGAAGTTCATCAGCGTTAAATCTTTCAGGCGTACGGGTCAGTGCCACACTTGCCTGCAATAGAACCTGCTCAGGGGAAAGGCTCTGAGCATCCGCAACGGCCGACGTTGTGCCATATTTCATACTGTTTTGTTCACTGAACAACTCCTCAATGTGTTCCTCTGCGCCACCGGCTTCAAGATAGAAACGGCCATGGATCCCGGCACAATACAGACACCCATTGAGCTTTGAGGTCGCGACGGCCGCCAGCTCACGCCATGAAACTTTTCTTTGCTCCCGGGCATGCATCACATGGTTAAACACGGCTGAGAATTCGCTGAGGCAGGGGGCATCCTGCACCAGCAGGCGGTAGAACGAAGAAGAACGGGCGTCGGGCGCGATATGATCCAGTACATCTTGCTGGTGCTGGCTGGCAGTGGCCAGATCGACTTCAGGTAATCGCGCCTGCCACTGGCGCAATGTCAGGGAAAAGCCCTGCTGAGCGCAGGATTCCGGAGCTGGAAAGCCCGGCAACACGGCAGCTATACGTCCGCGTAGCGCGCCCAGCACGGCAAGCACGCGTGCCTGATAGCTGACAAAACCAATCAGCTGAATGAAGGTCACGATATCCCGCGTACTCAGACCAACGTCACCCAACTGCTGCAACATGGGCAGCGTGATAAGCGTTGGTTGAGTAGCTAACAGACGGGCGAACTGTGTGATGTGAGTCTGTCGGATATTACTTTCACGAGAGGCATCAGGACTGGCAAGCGGAGCGAGGCGGGCAGCGTAGTGGCTACAAAGCGGCTGTACGCCTGTGACCTGAGCTACCGTCAGGGCGCTGCTCAGGCGGTCATAAAGTGATAACGTGATCATGCGTGACAATGTCACTTTTTCCGGGAAAAGTGCTTCATAACAGGCACGTGATGCCTTAAGCAGACCGCTATGATCATGAATCAGCCGGTGTAACGTCGGGTCCAGATGAGCGTCGAGCCCGAGCAAAAAGCGATCCTGTACCCGCACTGCCTGCGGGGCGGTAGGCAGATGACCCTGCTGGCTGGATTGTGTTTCGTGGTACCAGCCGTTGTGTACGGCGCGGCGCTGTTGTTCCATGTTCGGATCCTGTGCATGAGGCAATATTTCAGACCCTATCCTTGCCGATACGCGCTGCCATATAAAATAATGTTAAGCGATAAATAATAGCTAAAAAGAATAGTAAACCTGAAAAACGTGGAAGAAAGCGATAAGAAACTCAACGCGCCCATGCGGGAAGCACAAAAAAAGCAGCTCCGGAGAACTGCTTTACTGCGGCTTCTGACACTGAATCCGGTACGTGTTGCGGCTAGGTTTTTTTACCATCACGGCGCCATGCATCGGCCGTCAGTGCTTCGCCGAAATGGCTGGATATGAGTCGCTTGGTTAAATCGTGCAGCGGAGCCGCCAGCACTTCAGCGATATTACCGCGTTCAACCACTTCGCCTTCATGCATCACGATCACCTGATCGCTGATGTGCTTCATCATGCCCAGATGCTGGGTAACATAGATGTATGAGATACCCTGTTTTTCCTGCAATTCGAGCATCATGTTAATGATTTGCGAGCGCATCGACATATCCAGCGAGGCCAGGGCTTCGTCGGCAATAATCACTTTAGGTTGCAGGATCAGTGCGCGGGCCAGCGCAACGCGCTGTTTCTGACCCGATGCCAGCATATGCGGATAATAATAGGCATGATCCGGCAGCATCCCGACCATGCGCAGAGTCTGGTTGATCCGTTGCTCGCGTTGTATCCCATCTAATTCGCCATTTAGGCGCAGTGGTGCTTCCAGCAGCTGGCCGATCCGCTGGCGCGGATTGAGCGATGTATTGGGGTCCTGAAAAATCATGCGGATCTGCTGGCTGCGAAAGCGATAATCGCCGTAGGCCAGCGGATGATCGTCGATTAAGATCTCGCCGTCGGTCGGTTCAATCATCCCCGACAGCATCTTGGCGAGGGTGGATTTCCCGGAGCCATTTTCACCGATGATCGCCAGCGTCTGCCGTTCACGCAGGGTAAAGCTAACAGGTTTAACCGCGTCGAGATCCATCTTGCGAAACAAGCCAGTGCGATAACGGAATGTTTTTTTCAGATTACGCACTTCGAGCAGGGTCTCAGCCATTATTGCTCCTCCATGTTCAGCGGGAAGTGACAAGCGAAAGCATGGGTTTTCACCAGACGCAGACGAGGCGTTTCAATGCATTTTTTTTGTGCGTACGGACAGCGCGGGCCAAGACGGCAGCCTATAGGCAAGTGCTCAAGCGAAGGGATCGCGCCGGGTAGTGTATTAAGGCGGCTCTTATGCGGTAATGACCGGCCAAAGTCTGGCATCGCGCGGATCAGCGCCTGTGTGTAAGGATGATGAGGTGCCACCAGTAAGTCTTCGCACAACGCGCTTTCGACCGTCTGTCCGCAATACAACACATTTATCCGGTTAGCCCATTTGCTCATCATTTGCAGGTCATGGCTGATCAGCAAGATGGTGGTGTTGTTATTCTGATTGAGACGCGACAACAGGCGGAAGATTTGTGCCTGAGTGGTGGGTTCCATGGCGTTGGTCGGTTCATCGGCAATCAACAAACGTGGCTGGTTAGCCAGCGCAATCGCAATCATCACTTTCTGGCATTCGCCTTCGGTCAGCTCATAAGGGAAGCTGGCCATGATGTCTTTATGATCTTTAATCCCGACGCGGTGCAAAAGTTCAATGGCGCGGCGTTTTCGCCAATGAAAACGCTGATACCAGCGGCCCTTGTAAGTCCAGCCAGGAATTGCCTGCATCAGCTGTTTGCCGATACTTTCAGAAGGATCCAGACAAGATTGAGGCTCCTGAAAGATCATCGAAATATTCTGACCAATCAGCTTACGGCGTTCACGCGCGGAGAGGTGCAGCAGGTCAATGTCGTCAAACCGCATCCTGTCGGCAGTCACGCGCCAGTTATCTTTGGTCACGCCGCAGATGGCTTTGGCAATCAGACTCTTGCCTGAGCCTGATTCACCTACCAGACCGCGAATCTCACCGGCGTTGAGCGTCATGCTGACGCGATCGACAGCCTTTACCGGGCCCTCGGCGGTCATAAATTCAATAGTCAGATTGCGGATATCGAGTAACGGCACTATTCCACTCCCGCATTAATTGCCCGACGCATTCCGTCACCCAGCAGGTTAATCAGCAATACGCTGACCAGAATTGCGGCACCCGGCAGCATTACAGACCACGGCGCGACGTAAACCAGTTCAAGTGAGTCACCGAGCATTGCACCCCATTCCGGCGAAGGCAGCTGCGCACCTAAATCAAGGAAGCCCAGTGCGGCAATATCCAGCACGGCCATGGAGAGGGCACGGGTGAATTCGGTGACCAGCACGGCAACGATATTTGGCAACACCGCGTAGCGTAGGATCTGCCAGGTTGAGGCACCGTCCAGACGAACGGCAATCACGTACTCTTTTTCCAGTTCATCATGCACGGCGCTGTAGATGGTGCGGGCGATACGCGGTAAAAGGGCCAGCCAGACGGCCAGCATGGCGTGTTCCAGCTTAGGACCCAGGAAAGCCACCACGATAATCGCCAGTAGCAGAGAAGGAATTGATAGCAGCGTATCGAGAATGTGGTTAAGAATGGCGGACTTCAGACCCCGCGTGATCCCTGCAAGAACGCCGATGACAACGCCGACGACAGCAGCAGCCAGTGTGATCACTATGGCGCCGCCAATCGTCGGTGCAGCACCGGTAAGAAGGCGGCTTAGCAGATCACGGCCCAGATCGTCGGTGCCGAGGAAAAACGCTACGTTGCCGTTGCGCGACCATGACGGCGGCAACAATTGTGAGCCAAGAAATTGTTGGTCCAGCGCGTAGGGGGCCAGCAGGTGCCCAAAGACGCAGACAAACAGCAGGCCGAGCACGCCATAAAAACCAATCATCGACAGCGTGTCGCGATAGAAAATGCTCCACATCTGGTGGAACGGGCTGGGCATCTGTTTTTCACGGTATACGTTATCGTAGGGCATACCATTCCTTATGTTTGAGCGGATTCATCATAGCACCGAGAATATCCGACAATACGTTCACGACGATCACCAGCGACCCTACCACCATCACTCCGGCGGAGATTGCCGCATAATCCTGCTGGCGGATGGCGTTGATCATCCAGCGCCCTATGCCTGGCCAGTTGAAGACCATCTCGGTGATCATCGCCAGCGTCAGCATGGTGGAAAATTGCAGGCCCAGTTTGGGTATAATCGGCGGCAGTGCATTGTGCAGGACGTGGCGACGAATAATAGTCAGGCGCGATAAACCACGGGTTGCCGCCGCTTTTACATAGTTCTGAGCCAGAACGTCATCGGTGCTGATACGCATCAGGCGGATAACTTCCGTCGTTGGTGCAACGGCAAGGGCTGCAATCGGCAAAATCATATGGCGGATTGCACTGGCAATCATCTCATGGCGATAAGGCGAATCGGACAGCCAAGCATCTATCAGCGTCAGGCCGGTGACCGTTTTTAGCTGATAGAGTAAATCAAGCCTCCCTGATACCGGCAACCAGCCGAGTTGCAGCGAGAAGAACAGCATCAGCAGCAGCGCCAGCCAGAATACCGGAATCGAAAAACCAATCAAAGCAAGGGTGCTGATGGCAACGTCAGGCCATTTTCCTCTCATAACGCCAGCGGTGATCCCCAGAGGGATCCCCACCAGCAGCGCAAAAGTAAACGCCAGCACGCAAAGCTCCATCGTAGCGGGGAATACGGTTTTCAGCTGGGTGCTGATATTTTCGCCGTTAATACTTGATACGCCGAAATCAAATTGCAGCAGGCCGGAGAAGTAAAAACGGTAGGCATCCCAGAGTGACGCGCCGCGCAGAGGGGCATTTGGCGTAAAATAGCTCAGACTGAATGCCACCATGCTGAGAAGAAATAGGGTGATGAGTAACAACAATAAACGCCGCAAAATAAAGATGATCATGGCGCTTTCCTCGTTTCACTGTCACGGAATACTCCGGCAAACGATGAGTTCCCAAACGGGCTTAGCACTAATCCCTTGATATCATAACGGTAAGCTTGCAGGCGAAGGGAAGAGGCCAGCGGCAGAACCGGCAGCTGCTGTTCCAGAATTTTTTGCGCCTGCTGGTAATATTCGATGCGCTGCGAAAGCTGCTGCGACAGCAGGCCCTGAAGAAGTAACTGGTCAAATTCAGGGTTACACCAGTGAGCATAGTTGGTCTGCGAACGGATTGCCGCGCAGCTGAGCATTGGACGGAAGAAACTGTCCGGGTCATTACTGTCGGTTGCCCAGCCGACCAGCGTCAGGTCATGGTTCATTTCCATCAGGCGTGCTTCCTGAAAACGGCCCTCAACCGGCACGATCACCACTTTAATTCCTACCTGAGCCAGATCTGCCTGCAGCAGTTCAGCCGTTTTGAGTGGGCTCGGGTTATAAGACTGGGAAACTGTAGGCACCCAGAGATGCAGCGTCAGCTTTTCCTGTCCCAGATCTTTGAGGATTTTCCGTGCTTTATCCGGGTCAAATTCGGTCACTTTGGCGTTGCTGTCATAAGCCCAGGAAGCGCGTGGTAAAATAGACGCTGCGGTTTCAGCCGTACCGTAGTAGATCGATTGCATCAGGCGCTGATTGTTTATCGACAGTGCAATGGCCTGACGGATGCGCGGATCGTTCAGCGGCGCTTTATTGGTATTGAACGCCAGATAAGCGACGTTCATGCCCGGGCGCAGCGTCAAGCGCAGACGCGGGTCATCGCGCAAAATGGAGAGCTGGCTGGCCGCCGGATACGCGAGCACGTCGCACTCACCGGTTAGCAGTTTTGACAAACGTCCGGTCCCGCCGACACCCATGTCGATCACCACCTGCGACATACGCGGTACACCTTTCCAGTAATCGCCGTTTCGCGCCAGCCTTACATACTGTCCGGTACGGTATTCGCTGAGCTGGAAAGGACCTGTGCCTACAGGTTCGCGGTCTATCTGTTCTTCGTTACCCGTTTTTTGCAGATTATTGGCATATTCCGCTGAGAGCACCGGCGCGTAGTGTGTCGCCAGATGCCACAGGAAGGAGGCATCAGGATTTTTCAGCCGAAATTCGACCGTAGAGTCATCGATCTTTTTAACGCTTTTTACTGCAGTAGCGAACTGCAGACTGTCGAAATAGGGGTATTCATCTCCATTGACGCTGTGGTAATGATTTTGCGGATCGATAATACGTTGGGTACTAAAGACCACGTCGTCAGCGTTCATCATGCGTGTTGGCTTAAACCAGGGAGTGCTCTGGAAAGGCACGTCTTTACGCAGATGAAAACGGTAGGTTGCGCCGTCGTCCAGGACTTCCCAGCTCTGCGCAAGTTCCGGGATCAGCCGGTAGGTATAGGGATCGACGTCGAGCAGCCGGTCATACAATTGGGCTGCGAGCGTGTCGATAATCAGCCCGCTGCTGGCTTTCTGCGGGTTGAAGGTGTTGATCATCCCGTTCACGCAATAGACAAAACCGCTCTGGCGGATGTCATTTTTTGGCGCTGTGGCAGGCGAACTGACTGTTAGCGGCTTGGCGGGCGGCGAGGGTGGCACGGCGATGGCCGCGCTGGTCAGACCGCTCAGTAAGAGCATCCACAAAGGTAAACGACGCATAAGGGCTTCAATGTTAAGTAGCAATAGCTTAAGTGTACCGTACTCTGCCAGCCTCCCCAATCCATTGCGCAAAACTCCACTCCGTCTGTCGAGACTTCACGCAATTTTCTGCAAGTGTTTGCAAAAAAATACCTTGAAAATGAGCAGTAATTGTAATGTTATACTATAACAATTAATTCGAATGCATTATCTTGGCATTCGTCGGCGTGAGGTTAAGATGTCTCTATTACCCGTTACTGTGCTGTCCGGATTTCTGGGTGCCGGTAAAACAACTGTTTTAAATCATATCCTTAATAACCGTCAGGGCATGCGGGTGGCGGTTATTATCAATGACATGAGCGAAGTCAATATCGATGCCGCGCTGGTTGCCAATGAAATTGCACTCGACCGCCAGCAGGAAAAACTGGTGGAGATGAGCAATGGCTGTATCTGCTGTACGTTGCGTGAGGACTTGCTGATTTCAGTGCGCGAGATGGCGCAGACAGGGCGTTTTGACTATTTACTCATCGAGTCGAGTGGTATTTCAGAACCGCTGCCGGTGGCTGAAACCTTTACTTTTGAAGATGAAGAAGGTCAGAGCCTGTCGCAGTTTGCACGCCTCGACACGCTGGTGACGGTGGTCGATGGTGTCAATTTCATGCGGCAATATCAGGAGGCGCGCAGTGTGCAGGAGGCCGGGGAAAGTCTAGGGGAAGAGGATGAGCGCAGCGTCACGGATTTGCTGATCGACCAGATTGAATTTTGCGATGTACTGCTGGTCAGCAAAACCGATCTGCTCGACAGCGCTCAGCAGCGTGAAGTTTTGGCATTACTGAAAAGCCTGAACCCGCAGGCAGACATTCTGCCGATTTCGCCCGGCAGCCTGCCGCTGGACCGTGTCGTGAATACTCACCGTTTCGATTTCGCGAAAGCGCAGCAGGCGCCGGGCTGGCTGAAGGAGCTGCGCGGCGAGCACACGCCTGAAACTGAGGAGTATGGTATCGGCAGTTTTGTTTATACCGCCCGCCGTCCTTTTGATCCTGACAAGTTCTATCGTGTGGTGCACGGTGACTGGGGCGGCGGTACACTCCTGCGATCAAAAGGATTTTTCTGGCTGGCCACGCGCCCGCGTCATGCGGGTAACTGGAGCCAGGCAGGCGGAATCGCGCGCTATGGTATGGCCGGTATTTTCTGGCGTGCGTTACCGGAAAGCGACTGGCCGCAGGACCCTGAAATTCGTGAAGGCATAATGGAGAAGTGGCATGAGCCGTTTGGCGATATGCGTCAGGAACTGGTGTTTATCGGGCAGCATCTTGATAAAGAAGAGATTATCCGCAGACTGGATGACTGCCTGTTAAGCGAGGAGCAGATGGCTGAGGGGATCGACAGCTGGATGAGGATGGCCGATCCTTTCCCT
This sequence comes from uncultured Enterobacterales bacterium, assembly GCA_963519305.1. GTDB lineage: Bacteria > Pseudomonadota > Gammaproteobacteria > Enterobacterales > Enterobacteriaceae > Ewingella. The sequence goes on along the minus strand of CAUQMS010000008.1, from coordinate 88,283 downwards.
CAGTGGTGACCCACACCAACTTCAGGGCTATGAATGGTTGCTAAACAAGTTGTTGCATCTTTAGTGTGGTAATGAGAAATATTCTCAATAACCGCTTTACAAACGATACTGATAACCATTATCATTATTTTCATCGGAAGATAGACATCCGCCAGGGCGTCGATTAACCGGTACGACATTGCTCACATTGCTTCCAGTATTACTTAGCCAGCTCGGGTGCTGGCTTTTTTTTTGCCTTTTTTCAGTCGCTTTCCTGCGCATTCACCTGAATATCATGCTTCTTCAGTATTCCGCGTAACTGGTGATACGTCAGCGTCAGTAAATCTGCCGCTTTTCGCTGGTTATAGCGCGCAAGATGCAGAGCCTGTTCAATCAGCTGCTTTTCCTGTTCGTTCATCCATAATTTTAAATCTATCGGCAGATCAGGCAATGCCGTGGGACTCTCCGCGCTCAGAGCAGTCTCCTGCACCGGCGAGGATTTCGCAAACGGGTTAAGAATAATGTCGTCGAGCTGGAATTCGCTGGTGCCGTGACGGTACATCGAGCGCTCTACCACGTTTTTCAATTCACGCACATTCCCCGGCCAGCGGTATTGCAGCAGCGTATTGCGGGCATAAGGGGTGAAACCAGGAAACAGCGGCAGCGAGAGTTCGCGGCACATCTGGATTGCGAAGTGTTCGGCCAGCAACATGATGTCCTGCTGGCGTTCGCGCAGGGGCGGTAACTGGACAACATCAAACGCCAGCCGGTCGAGCAGGTCAGCACGGAATTTTCCGGCGGCGGCGAGTGCGGGCAAATCATCGTTGGTAGCGCAAACCAGACGCACGTCAACCTGCAACGGCTGACTGCCCCCAACGCGCTCAAGATGCCCGTATTCAATCACCCGCAGTAATTTTTCCTGAACCAGCATTGGCGCAGTCGCCAGCTCATCGAGAAACAGTGTACCGCCGTCCGCACGCTCAAAACGGCCCAAATGGCGCTTTTGCGCCCCGGTAAATGCGCCGGCTTCATGGCCAAACAGTTCGGAGTCCAGCAGATTTTCATTCAATGCCGCGCAGTTAAGCGAAATAAACGGCCCCTGCCAGCGGGGTGACAGATAATGCAACCGATGTGCGATCAACTCTTTACCGCTGCCACGCTCGCCGGTGACCAGCACGGGTTTATTCAGCTTTGCCAGACGGGATACTTGCTCCAGCACTTCAATAAAGGCGTTAGCTTCGCCGAGAAGGTTGTCTGTCGTGCCGTTCATGGCGATTCCTTATGGTGAAAAATACCAATTCTTAGTTATTTTAATCATACGTCAAATGCGTGTTATAGCTTTAAAAATAAAAATTCTATTTAATTCAGTAGAATGCGCGTTACAAAAAGTTGGCACGGGATTTGATATAGGTTATGTGTACAGAAAGCCTGGTGGCTGACTTTTTTCACCGGCAATACATTGGCCGGTCGCTCACAGAATCAAAGAGGAATTTCGATTATGGGTATTTTTTCTCGTTTCGCTGACATCGTAAATGCCAACATCAACACGCTGTTGGATAAAGCCGAAGATCCGCAGAAACTGGTCCGCCTGATGATTCAGGAAATGGAAGACACACTGGTCGAAGTGCGTTCGACTTCCGCCCGTGCGCTGGCGGAGAAAAAACAGCTAAACCGCCGCATTGAGCAGGGCGAAGCCCAACAGGCGGAATGGCAAGACAAAGCTGAACTGGCCTTACGTAAAGATAAAGACGATCTGGCCCGCGCGGCGCTGATTGAAAAACAGAAACTGGCAGATCTGGTTGCCACGCTGCGAAATGAAGTGGTCACTGTTGAAGAGACACTGGACCGCATGAAGTCAGAAATTGTTGAGCTGGAAAACAAACTGACCGAAACACGTGCCCGTCAGCAGGCACTGACCTTGCGCCATCAGGCTGCGTCCTCATCACGCGATGTGCGCCGCCAGCTCGACAGCGGTAAAATTGATGAAGCTATGGCGCGTTTTGAGCAGTTTGAGCGCCGTATCGATCATATGGAAGCCGAAGCAGAAACTGTCAGCGTCGGTAAAAAGAAATCGCTCGACCAGCAGTTTGCTGAGCTGAAAGCCGATGATGAGATAAGTGCACAAATCGCAGCTCTGAAAGCCAAGATGCAGAACACGCCTGAGGCTTAATGGGTATTGTTAAGTTTGCCTGCCTGTTGTCCGCAGGCAAGCTTTCGCAGGATAAACGCCATTTCGGCAGTAATAAGACTCATAAGGAGATGCAATGAGCTTCCTGTTTTTAGCCATTCCGCTGACCATTTTCGTGTTATTTGTGGCGCCGATCTGGCTTTGGCTGCACTACAGCAACCGTTCACAAAATGGCAGTCAGTTAACGCAGCATGAGATGCAAAATCTTACTCAGTTAACGCAAGATGCACGCCGTATGCGTGAGCGAATTCAGGCGCTGGAAGAGATTCTGGACGCGGAACATCCTACCTGGAGGCAATCATAATGGCGACGGGGTTATCCGAACGAAAGCTCTACCGGGTACCGGAAGAGGGCATGATCAAAGGTGTGCTGGCCGGGCTGGCTCACTATCTGGGTGTACCGGTTAAGCTGCTGCGCATTATGGCCGTGCTGTCGATATTTTTCGGCCTGTTTATGTTTACTTTCGTAGCGTATGTGATCCTCAGCTATGTGCTGGATCCGGTTCCTGCTCATGAATTTGACGATGAAAATGCGCCGTCGCCACGTAATCTGCTGGATGAAGCTGACCGCGAGCTGAAGGCCAGCGAACAGCGTTTGCGACAGGTTGAGCGTTATGTGACCTCTGAAACTTTTGGGGTGCGCAGCCGATTTCGCCAGCTTTAGGAATGCCTCTGGCCGCCGGACGTCGCGCCGGTTGCCACTCTCCTTTTCACGTCCCGCTTAAGGAATCCTTATGACCCGTTTTTTAAATTCCTCGCTGCCGGGTAAAAGCAGCCTGTTGAAGAAAATCTTCGGCGTACTCGTTACTCTGGCGCTGACTTTCGGGCCAGCCGGGATGGCGGCCCGCGTGCTGAGAGTGGCAGGAAAAGGTCCTCTGCGTTACGTTTTAGCACTATTATTAGAACCGTTATTCAAACGTATTTTGACCGCGCTGTTTGGGCGCTACGCCAGGGAGAGCAATGAAAAGACTACAAAACGAGTTTAATTCACTGGTCAATCGCGGAATGGACCGCCACTTGCGTCTGGCAGTGACCGGCCTCAGCCGCAGCGGGAAAACCGCCTTCATCACGGCTTTCGTCAATCAGCTGCTTCATCTGCACAGCGGCGCACGTTTACCCCTTTTCTCCGCCGCCCGCGAAGAGCGGCTGCTCGGCGTGAAGCGCATTCCGCAGCGGGATCTCGGCGTTTCCCGTTTCACTTATGACGAAGGTATGGCGCAGTTGCACGGCACACCGCCAAACTGGCCTACGCCGACGCGTGGCGTGAGCGAAATCCGCCTCGCGCTGCGTTACCGCTCTAATGATTCCCTGTTGCGGCATTTCAGGGATACCTCTACGCTCTATCTCGAAATTGTCGATTATCCCGGCGAATGGTTACTCGATTTGCCAATGCTGGAGCAACATTACCTTGAATGGTCACGGCAGATGGCCGGGCTGTTGCAGGGCGAACGGGCGAAGTGGGCAAAACCGTGGCTGACGTTGTGTCAGCAATGTGATCCCCTCGCGCCGGCTGATGAGAATCAGCTGGCCGCTATCGCGCAAGCCTATACCGACTATTTGACCCGCTGCAAAAAAGAAGGGCTGCATTTTATCCAGCCGGGCCGTTTTGTCCTGCCTGGCGATCTGGCCGGAGCACCTGCGTTGCAGTTTTTCCCGTGGCCTGAGATGCAGCAATACAGCGATGCTCAGCTGGCTCAGGCGGATAAACACAGCAATCTCGGGATGCTGCGTGCGCGTTTCGACTATTACTGCCAATCGATCGTGAAAGGCTTCTATAAGGAGCACTTCGTCCGTTTTGACCGGCAGATTGTGCTGGTCGATTGTCTGCAACCACTCAACAGCGGCCCACAGGCCTTCAACGACATGCGGCTGGCACTGACGCAGCTGATGCAGAGTTTCCACTATGGGAAACGCACACTGTTCCGCCGTCTGTTTAATCCGTGCATCGATAAACTGATGTTTGCCGCCACCAAGGCTGACCATATTACCGGCGATCAGCACGCCAATCTGGTGTCGCTGTTACAGCAATTGGTACAGGAAGCCTGGCAGAATGCCGCCTTCGAAGGGATCAGTATGGATTGCGCGGGGCTGGCATCGGTACAGGCCACTGAAACGGGGATCGTGGAGTATCAGGGGCAGCCCCTTCCGGCGCTCAAAGGGCACCGGCTGAGTGACGGCGCGCCGCTGACCGTTTTCCCCGGCGAAGTTCCCGCACGTCTGCCTGGCGCCGCTTTCTGGCAACAGCAGGGTTTCCATTTTGATGAATTTCGTCCGCGTGAAATGAGCGTGGATGCGCCGTTGCCGCATATCCGTCTGGACGCGGTGATGGAGTTTTTACTGGGAGATAAAATGCGATGAGCGAGCCAATCAAACCGCGTATCGATTTCGAACAGGGGCTGAAAGATCCGGAGCAACCGGTGCTGCGTGCCGGTCAGACTTTTGATGGCGCGCTGGCTGAACGTTTTTTGCCGGTCGAATCCGCAGAGGCTGAGATTGAACAGCAGGAAGGCGAAGCCGAAGCGGTGATCAACCGCGCTTTGAAACCGCGCCGCAGTTTGTGGGGCAAGATGGTCCGGCTGGGGCTGGCCGTTTTTGGTATCAGCGTGGTGGCTCAGGGAGTGCAATGGGTTCACACCGCGTGGACCCAGCAGGACTGGATTGCACTCGGCGGTTGTATTGCCGGGGGGCTGATTGTGGTGGCCGGCGTGGGTTCGGTGCTGACGGAATGGCGTCGTTTGTACCGTCTGCGCCAGCGCGCCGATGAACGCGATATCGCCCGTGACTTGCTGCACAGTCATGGCCTGGGGCAGGGACGGATTTTCTGCGAGAAACTTGCGGCTCAGGCCGGTTTGGATCAAAGTCACCCGGCGCTACAACGCTGGCAGGCTTCGCTGCACGAAACGCAAAATGACCGCGAGGTGGTGGAACTCTACGCCCGTCTGGTTCAGCCGGTGCTCGATGCTCAGGCCCGGCGCGAGATCAGTCATTCAGCTGCTGAGTCGGCGCTGATGATTGCAGTCAGCCCGCTGGCGCTGGTGGATATGGCCTTTATTGCCTGGCGCAATCTGCGTCTGGTGAACCGGATAGCCGTGCTGTACGGCATTGAACTGGGCTATTTTAGCCGCCTGCGTCTTTTCCGTCTGGTGCTGCTAAATATCGCCTTTGCCGGCGCTTCCGAACTGGTGCGGGAAGTGGGAATGGACTGGATGTCACAGGATCTGGCGGCGCGGCTCTCGGCCAGAGCGGCGCAGGGTATCGGTGCCGGATTGCTGACGGCACGTCTGGGCATTAAAACGATGGAATTGTGCCGTCCGTTGCCGTGGCTGGAAGGGGATAAACCTAAGCTCGGGGATTTTCGCAGTGAACTGATTGGCAAGCTGAGGGCCAGTCTGGTGAAGACCGATAAGCGTAATGCCGGTGTTTAAGTGAAATTGCAGTGAGATGACAAAAAGAAGGCGCTCACCGGGGTGAGCGCCAGCATGAACCCAATTGTAAACTCAGGTTGTGAGATACCAGGTTTTGGTACGACGATTCAGGACTAGGTGGTCAGGTAATTTTGTGCGTCGGCCAGACCTTTGGAAATCTGGTCATAAGCTTTATTCACAGCATTACTGGTATCACTCACTGCATCCTGACCGAAGCTCGACAGGCGGTCAGCGACTTTATTGACGTCTTCAGACCAACCAGCACCATTAACCATTTCAATGTCACGTTCTGTTAATTGTTTCATCTTGGGTCATCCTCTTGTCTGTTAAACAACGATCCCGTACACCTGGGATCTTATGAAGGCATCGGGTAAATATTGTTACTTGATGTCCTCACGAGACTTAAGACTAGAACAGACCGGCGCAGAGGTGACTAGGATTAATCTCCTTAAGCCAAATAAATTCATAACCATTTGATTATAAATTGATTAAATTTTAAGTTTCGAACTATTCTACGTTATTTTGTAGGTTTTTTACTCAGGGGCGTTTTGGAGAATATTATTTACTCAGAAGGAGAGTCTCTGCTTAAAATAAGGTTTTTGAAAATGAGTCATTCAAATTTGTCACTTCTATTGATAACTTTTTTTATTTTGATATATTCCATCTCCTACATAACAGATATTCTCCGTGAGTAACTATTTCCTTTGTGATTTATTTTACCCAGCCAGTTCAGCTATTTCAGAGTAATCGTGGTTGCCAGCTCCAGGTCCGCTGACTATCTTCTGATTACTCTTATTTTTAGGTGCCATCATTATGCTGATCGAGATTGACCGCCATGCTCTTTCGTAAAGAGGTTAATGAACATCAGCAAAGCCATTGGGCGGGTAAGGCTCTCCTGCTTGCAGGGTGGCCGGTATGGATTGTTGCTTCCCTGACTACGCTGTTTTTGATTGCACTGATGACATTTTTAATCTCAGCCAATTATACCCGGCGCATTAACGTCAGCGGCGAGATCATTACCCAGCCGCACAGCATTAATCTCTTCAGTCCCGAGCAGGGTGTGATCACCGGGTTGTTTGTCGATACCGGTAAACCTGTAAAAAAAGGCCAACCGCTCTACCAGATAGATGTCAGCCGGGTTACCCAGGCCGGGAATGTCAGTACCACCACGCTTGCGGCCATTAAAAAGCAGCGTGAGCAGATCGATACCATCATTACGCAATTACAGAACAATAAGCGCGCCACGCTGGAGAATTTGCAGCAGCAGCTGGATCAGTATGAAAAAGCCCATCAGGTGTCGCAAAGCATGGTGGATTCCGCGCAGGAAGGGCTGAACGCCATGAAGAAAAGCATGCAGAACTATGGTGCTTATCAGAAGAAAGGACTGATCAATACCGATCAGTTGAATAATCAGCGTTATCTCTTTTATCAGCAGCAAACCTCATTCCAGAGCCTCAATACCCAGTCTATTCAGGAGTCATTACAGATAACCAATCTGCGCAGCGAGCTGGTGACCAAAGCCGCCGATTTTGACAACCAGATTTCTCAGTACGGTTTTCAGCGTAATGATCTTGAACGACAGCTGGCGCAGGCGGATGCCAAAGGTTCTCTGCTGATCACCGCGCCAACCGACGGGAAAATCTCTTCTCTCAGCGTAACACCGGGTCAGATGGTCAATGCTGGCGATAGTCTGGCGCAGCTGGTTCCGGCCAAAAATTCTCCGTTCTTTTTGGTTGCCTGGCTGCCTAACGAAAGCCTGCCTTACGTGAAACCGGGGGAGCATATCAATATTCGTTATGAGGCTTATCCGTTTGAGAAGTATGGGCAATTCCCGGGTAGGGTGGAATCTGTCTCGTCAGCACCCGTCTCCGAACAGGAATTGAACTCTTACTCCAGCGCGCCTCGCGACGCCAACGGAAAGGTCAATGGGCCTTATTACAAGGTGATGGTATCACTGGAGAAAAATCAGCTTAACTGGCACGGCGAGCAGCTGAATTTATCCAGCGGGATGAAAGCTGAATCGACCATGTTCCTGGAAAAACGTCCGCTTTATCAGTGGATGTTGTCACCTTATTACAGCATGAAGAAAAGTGTGGTGGGGCCAATCAATGAATCTCGATAACGTCCGCGAGCTGGCTGACCGCCTGCATTTCAGTTTTCGCCATAAAGTGCCGCAGATTATTCAGACCGAAGCCGCGGAGTGCGGTTTAGCTTGTCTTGCGATGGTCTGTGGTTATCACGGTAAACATGTCGATTTACAAACACTGCGCCAGCGTTATGGTATCTCATCGCGCGGGGCGACATTGCGCACGTTGATGGATATCGGCAACGCGAACGAACTGAAATCCCGCGCCCTGAAGCTGGATATTGATGAGCTGAATGCGCTGAAAACGCCCTGTATTCTGCACTGGGATCTTAATCATTTCGTGGTGCTGGTGGCGGTTAAACAGGGCAAAGTGATAATTCACGATCCGGCCTTTGGTCGCCGGTCGTTAGGTATGCGCGAGGTCTCAGAGCATTTCACTGGCGTTGCGCTTGAGCTGTGGCCTGATAACGGATTTACCTCAGAAAAACCGCGGGTAAGACTGAATCTGCGCAAGATGATGGGTAATGTCAGCGGGCTAGTACCGGCGCTGACAAAAATTTTCTGTCTGTCGCTGATGATTGAGTCGGTCAATTTGTTGCTGCCGGTGGGGATGCAACTGGTGATGGATCATGTGATCCCGGCCAAAGATCCGGACTTACTGACGCTTATCTGTCTGGGGTTGCTGTTCTTTATTATCTTCCGTACCGGCGTGAGCATGTTGCGCGCCTGGACCTCACTGGTGATGAGTACGCTTATCGATGTGCAGTGGAAAGCACGGCTGTTCGACCATCTCCTCAGATTACCGCTCGATTACTTTGAGAAACGTAAACTCGGGGATATCCAGTCCCGCTTTACCTCGCTCGACACCTTACGCACGACGCTAACCACCAATGTGGTCAACAGCATTATCGACGGCATTATGTCCATCGGCCTGATTGTGATGATGGTGCTGTACGGTGGCTGGCTGATTTGGGTGATTCTGGGCTTTACGGCGGTTTATGTGATTTTCCGTCTCTCCACCTATAACGCTTACCGGCAGGTGTCAGAAGAGCAGATCGTTAAAGGGGCGCGCGCAGGTTCGCACTTCATGGAAACGTTGTATGGTATCAGTACGCTCAAGGCGCTGGGGTTGTCGAAAGCGCGGGCCAATTTCTGGCTGAATATGAACGTGGATAATGCCAACGCCACGGTGCGAAAAACAAAGTTCGAAATGATGTTTACCGGCGGGAATACGCTGATTGCCACTCTCGATCAGGTCGCTCTATTGTGGCTAGGCGCCACCCAAGTGATTGATGGTCATATGACGCTGGGGATGTTTGTGGCGTTTAATACCTACCGCGGGCAGTTCTCGGAGCGGGCAGCTAATTTACTGAATATGGTACTGCAATTGCGGATGCTATCGCTGCACCGTGACCGTATCGCCGATATCGCCCTGACCGACCCGGAACAGAGCATGCCAGAACGCGAGTTATTGCGCGCCGGGGAAGCGGCTTCGCTGGAAGTGCGCGACCTTGTTTTTCAGTATGACAGTCTGTCTGCGCCTTTAATCAACGGTCTGAATTTGTCGGTCGGTGCTGGCGAGAGCGTCGCGATTGTCGGTCCTTCGGGGCAGGGGAAAACCACGCTGATGAAAATTATGACGGGTTTACTGTCGCCAACCGAAGGGCGGATCCTGATTAACGGCATGGATATCACCACTGCAGGTCTGAATAACTACCGTAGTTGTATTGCCTGCGTATTGCAGGACGACACGTTATTTGCCGGTTCAATCGGAGAAAACATTGCCAGTTTCGATGAGCAAAAAGAAGAAGCGCGCATTATTGATTGCGCTAAGCGCTGCAATATTCATGCGGATATTGAAAAGATGCCAATGGGATATGAAACCCTGATCAGCGAATTAGGTGGCAGTCTGTCGGGCGGGCAAAAGCAGAGGTTATTGATCGCCCGCGCGCTGTATCGCCGTCCGGCTATTTTGTTCCTCGACGAAGCGACCAGTCATCTGGATCTGGATAATGAAGCCACTATCAATCAGGCCATCAGCCAGCTGGATATTACCCGTATATTTATCGCGCACCGGCCATCGACCATTGAGTCCGCGGACAGGGTAATTACATTAAGAAATTAGGAAATTAGGAAATTAGGAAATGAGGAAATGAGGAAATGAGGAAATTAGGAGAGTAGAAGCCCGGCTTGAATCTTCGGGTCGAGGATTCTTTATCCATCCCGATCTGTTTTTCTTTAGAATGGTTTTTTGAAGGCAAAGCAGAGGTATTTGAGATGGTGGTGGGGGAAGGATTCGAACCTTCGAAGTCGATGACGGCAGATTTACAGTCTGCTCCCTTTGGCCGCTCGGGAACCCCACCACGAAATTCGTGGATTTCGAATTGTGTACTACATATTGCGATAACTTTATTCACTGCGTCGGCTATTCCGGTGAACGGGGCGCATCATATCAAATGAAACGAAGCTGTAAAGTGCTGAAACTGATAAAAATGTTCGTTTGATGTTTTTTTACACGCAGCGGTGCTTCTCTGTACAAAAAGCACCGCCGCTGAGCGTATTACAGAATAACGGTACGGTTTCCGTAAACAAACACACGTTGGGCAAGAACATGGTAGAGCGCACGGCTGAGGACGTTTTTCTCGACGTCACGGCCTGCACGCATCATGTCTTCTGCGGTGTAGGTGTGATCGACATTAATGACGTCTTGCATGATGATCGGGCCTTCATCAAGGCTGTCATTGACGTAATGCGCCGTCGCGCCGATGATTTTCACCCCGCGCTCGTAAGCCTGTTGATACGGGCGCGCACCGATAAAGGCCGGTAAGAATGAGTGGTGAATGTTGATCACCTGATGCGGATAGTGCTGAACAAAACCCGGTGTCAGAACGCGCATGTATTTCGCCAGAACTACATAGTCAGGCTGATACTGATCGATTTGTTCCATCATGGCGCTGTCATGTTGTTCGCGGGTCAGACCTTCATGGCTGACCAGATGAAACGGAATATCAAAGCGCTCGACCAGATTTTGCAGGGTGTCATGGTTGCCGATGACGGCTGCAATTTCTACATCCAGACCGCCATAGGCGGATTTCATCAGCAGATCGCCCAGACAATGGGCTTCTTTGGTAACCAGAATAACAATGCGGCGGCGACCTGTGCTGTGCAGTTCGCGAACAGAACCTTTCGGCAGTGCGCTGTCGAGATCGGCTAGCAATGTGTTGTCGTTGAAAATACCCTCAAGCTCGGTGCGCATGAAGAACCGGCCGGTGCGGTGATCGACGAACTCGTTGTTCTGCACGATATTCAGTTCATGTTTATAGCAAATATTGGTGATCTTGGCGATCAGGCCCTTAGCGTCAGGGCAAATGGTGCGTAATACCTTGGTTTGTACATTCTGTTGCGGCATGGCGTTGAGGATCCTGTCCTGTGCGTCGAAATTCGTAATGTAGTAATGAGTGTGCGAAATGTCCGCCAGGCAGAGTTAGCGGCCGCAGCACTTCTTATATTTTTTGCCGGAACCGCAAGGGCAGGCGTCGTTTCTGCCAGTCTGTGGTTTGACTCCGTCAATATAGTACCAGCGTTCATTCATACGAAGAAAGCGCGAACGTTCGTGGACCAGATGGGTATCTTCAGCTCCAGCTTCCTGAAAGCGTGCGGCAAACTCTACATAGCCTTCATCACTGTTTTTCCCCTCTTGTTGGGCAATGACATTCAACCCGAGCCACTCTGTATTGGCGAACCCTTCTTGCAGGCTTGTACGCCAGCGGGTGGGCTGGCAGTCGGGATGCCAGGTTTCAACCAGATAATCGGCATCTTTCATGACGTATGCGCTGTAGCGCGAACGCATCAGGGCGGATGGGGTTGGTGCAGAACGTGCGTTAAGCAGAAAAGGTTGGCAACACTTTTCAAACGCTGCACCGCTTCCACAAGGGCAGGGATGTGACAAAGTAACTCCTGAATGGGCTTAAACAGCGCTGACTGCGCTATTGAATGCATGATCGCGATATGTTACCTAACAATCTTACCGGGTGACAACGCACTTGCACGATCAATCACAAGCCAGCGGGCTGGAGTCAGCAGAAATGGAAGCAAATACAGGCACGGGCAGGCAATTCAAGATCGGGCTGGCGCTTGGCGCAGGGGCAGCAAAAGGCTGGGCTCATATTGGGGTCATCAATGCCCTGAAAGAGATGGGGATCCAAATTGATGTGGTCGCCGGATGTTCGGTGGGGGCGTTAGTCGGCGCCGCGCATGTCAGTGGCCGCTTGCCTGCCATGGAAGCGTGGGTGCGCTCATTCAGTTACTGGGACGTTCTGCGGCTGATGGATTTTTCCTGGCGCCGCGGCGGTTTACTGCGCGGTGAACGCGTCTTCAATGCTGTCGGACAACTGATTCGTGTGAGCGATTTTGATCAATGCCACAGTAAGTTTGGCACCGTGGCGACCAACCTTAGCACCGGACGAGAGTTATGGCTGACCCAGGGTGATTTACATCAGGCGGTTCGCGCGTCGTGCAGTATGCCCGGGCTTCTGGCACCGGTTTGGTATAATGGCTACTGGCTGGTCGATGGTGCGGTGGTGAACCCGGTGCCGGTTTCACTGACGCGAGCACTGGGGGCAGATATCGTCATCGCCGTCGATCTTCAACATGATGCCCATCTGATGCATCAGGATCTTCTTTCTGCGCCCGTGACGCCGGAACTTCTGCAGGATGAAAAAGAGCTGGGATGGCGCAATAAAATCCGCCAGCGGTTATCTCGCCCGCGGGTCAGACGGCCAGATGTCAGCCCGACCGCGATGGAAATCATGTCGACATCCATTCAGGTTCTCGAAAACCGTTTGAAGCGAAACCGTATGGCCGGGGATCCGCCGGATGTCATTTTACAGCCTTATTGTCCTCAAATTTCCATGCTGGATTTTCATCGTGCAGAAGAGGCAATTGAGGCAGGAAGGCTGGCAGTAGAAAAACAAAGAGAGCAGTTACTCCCTTTGATAAAAAACAAACATTTCTGAGTAACTTAAAAATTCATTGAAGGAATCTGACAATTCTGACAAGCAAAATCAGGCTTTATGGGCCACTATTAAGAGAAGAATTACTGGGAGACCCTGATGGATAAGCCACTTACAAGCAAGCACATTCTGATCGTCGAAGACGAAGCCGTTTTCCGTTCGGTGCTCGCTGGGTATGTGAGTTCATTGGGCGCGACGTTCACTGAAGCAGCAAATGGTCTTGAGGCGCTCGCGCTGGTGGAAGACTATCCTCCTGACCTGATTTTATGCGATCTGGCGATGCCAGAAATGGGCGGCATTGAATTTGTCGAAAACTTACGTCTGCAAGGCATTACGATCCCCGTTCTGGTGATTTCCGCCACGGATAAAATGACCGATGTGGCAACTATGCTGCGTCTGGGGGTTGAAGACGTACTGCTCAAACCTATCAATGATCTCCAGCGTTTGCGTGATGCTCTGCTGGCCAGTTTATTTCCTAAACTCTTCACATCTCAGGCTCTGCAAAAAAGTGATCTAATGCAAGACTGGGAAGCGCTATGCCGCAACCCCAGAGAGGCCGCGAGGTTGTTGCAAGAGCTCCAGCCACCTGTGCAGCAAACGCTGGCGAATTGCCGAATCAATTACCGGCAACTGACGATGGCTGAGAATGCCGGACTGGTGCTGGATATTGCCGCGCTCTCTTCAAAAGATTTGGGTTTTTATTGTCTGGATGTTACGCGGGCGAAAGAAAACGGCGTATTGGCGGCATTATTACTGCGCGCCATTTTTAACGGATTGCTGCGCGAACATCTGAGCGGTCAGCAACAGAGGTTACCCCAAATGTCGACCTTGCTGAAACAGGTAAACCAGCTCTTCAAACAGGCGCGTCTTGAAGGTCAGTTCCCTTTACTGCTGGGTTATTATCACGCTGAACAAAAAAATCTGATTTTGGTGAGTGCCGGGCTGCATGCCAACGTTAACACCGGCACTAACCAAATTCAGTTGAGTAACGGCGTACCGCTTGGTACCACAGGGTCAACTTACTCCAACCAGATAAGTCAGCGATGTGAAGCATTTCAATGTCAGGTATGGGGGGCGGGCGGACGTTTGCGGCTCATGTTGTCCAGTGAATGACTTCTAAAATGTATCATTTTGTTTCACCCATATTGAAATATCTCCTTCCACACTGCTTATAAATTCCTCTGGACCTCTCTGAAAGTTAGACAAAGCACGTGTTTGAAAGCGCCTTGCTCATCGAAGCTGTTATACTGCGCCACAGAATTTTTGCCATTTTCACGTACGAAATAGAAAATCACAGATTAGGAATTCGCTGATGAAAGTAACGGTTTTTGGAATCGGTTATGTTGGGCTGGTCCAGGCTGCGGTATTAGCTGAAGTAGGACACGAAGTGTTGTGTATTGATGTCGACGCCAAAAAAGTCGAAAACCTGAAAAATGGTCAAATCCCTATTTTCGAACCCGGCCTCACTCCGTTGGTCCAGCAGAACTATGAAGCAGGGCGTTTACGCTTTAGTACCAACGCAGAGGACGGCGTTGCGCACGCTGAGATTCAGTTTATCGCCGTGGGTACGCCTCCGGATGAGGACGGTTCCGCCGATCTCAAATATGTGACCGCTGTTGCCCGCACCATCGCCCAATATATGACTGAACCCAAAGTGGTGATCGACAAGTCTACTGTCCCTGTAGGGACTGCCGATAAAGTTCGCCAGGTCATGAGCGAAGCCCTCAAAAAACGTGGCTGTGATCTCACGTTTAATGTCATCTCGAATCCTGAATTTCTGAAAGAAGGCGCGGCCGTCGCTGACTGTATGCGCCCGGATCGGATTGTTATTGGCACCGATAATCCGGATGCTATCGATCCTATCCGTGAGTTATATGAGCCGTTCAACCGTAATCATGACCGTATGATATTGATGGATATCCGCAGTGCCGAGCTGACCAAATATGCCGCTAACTGCATGTTAGCTACCAAAATCAGCTTTATGAATGAAATGGCAAATCTGGCGGAATTACTGGGTGCTGATATTGAAAAAGTGCGCCAGGGCATTGGTTCTGATTCCCGTATTGGCTATCACTTTATATATCCTGGCTGCGGCTACGGCGGTTCATGTTTCCCGAAAGATGTTCAGGCACTTATTCGTACCGCGGAACAAATTGGTTACCAGCCGAAACTGTTACAAGCGGTTGAGGAAGTTAATTTCCAGCAAAAGTATAAATTGCCTGCGTTTATTCATCGTCACTTTGGTGAAAACCTGCAAGGTAAGACCTTCGCTTTGTGGGGGCTTTCATTCAAACCCAATACTGATGATATGCGTGAAGCCTCAAGCCGGGTTTTAATGGAACAATTGTGGGCCGCCGGAGCAAAAATTAAAGCCTACGATCCCGAAGCCATGAATGAGGCTCAACGTATTTACGGACATCGTGACGATTTAGAATTAATGGGCACAAAAGAAGCCGCATTGCACGGCGCAGATGCACTGGTTGTCTGTACTGAATGGCAAAATTTCCGTGCGCCTGATTTTGATGTGATCAAAAAAACGTTAAAAAACCCGGTTATCTTTGATGGGCGTAATTTGTTTGATCCCGAACGTCTTGAAAAACGCGGTTTCACTTACTATGCCATCGGGCGCGGTGCGTCTGTTAATCCAGTTCTGTAAGGGTAGCCTATGAAGTTTTTAGTGACAGGAGCCGCTGGCTTTATTGGATGTTTTGTAGCACAACGGCTGCTCGACCAAGGGCATCAGGTGACGGGCATAGATAATCTTAACGATTACTATGACGTCAACCTTAAATTAGCCCGCTTAAAGTTGCTGGAAAATAAACCGGGCTTTGAGTTTATCAAAATAGATCTTGCCGATCGTAGTGGCATTGCCGATCTGTTTGCGGCGCAACAATTTGAGCGGGTGATCCATTTAGCCGCTCAGGCGGGGGTTCGTTATTCTCTCGAAAACCCCCTGGCTTATGCAGACTCAAACCTGATTGGTTTTGTTAACATTCTGGAAGGATGTCGCCATAATAAAGTGGGGCATCTTCTCTATGCGTCCTCGAGCTCTGTCTATGGTTTGAATAAAAAACAACCTTTTTCGACCGAGGACTCCGTAGACCATCCGATTTCGTTGTATGCCGCGACTAAAAAAGCCAACGAGCTTATGGCACACAGCTATTCTCATCTGTATGGGCTGCCAACTACCGGCATGCGCTTCTTTACGGTCTATGGTCCATTAGGACGCCCTGATATGGCCCTATTTAAGTTCACCAAAGCTATTCTCGCAGGGCAGAGTATTGACGTTTATAATCATGGCGAAATGCGCCGGGACTTCACTTATATCGACGATATTGCTGAGACGGTGGTTCGGCTGCAAGATGTCGTTCCTGTCGCGGATAATAACTGGACAGTAGAACAAGGTTCATTGGCTGGCAGTTCAGCGCCTTATCGGATATACAACATTGGCAACAGCGATCCGATCAGTCTGATGACCTATATTCACGCGCTGGAGGCTGCGCTCGGTATCGAGGCTCGTAAAAATATGCTGCCGATGCAGGCAGGCGACGTACTTGAGACCAGTGCGGATACACAGCCGCTGTACGAGGCTATTGATTTCAGGCCTGAAACACCGGTAGAGCAGGGTGTAAAAAACTTCGTTAGCTGGTATCGCGAGTTCTATCAGAGCTAAACCTGCTGATGTGAGGGCATTGAGAGGCTGCTTCGGCAGCCTTTTTTACATCTTAACTATGGCCAGTCAGATCTGGTCTTTAAACGGCTGTTGAATAATTCTACAACTGATTATCAGCGCTCATCTATTTGATAAAATGCAGATGACCGCTGCGTATGAAAAAATGAAAAAACCCACCGTGAAGGTGGGTTTGCAAGAAGTATTAAGCGAGAGCAGTAATAGGATATTACAGCAGGAAATCTTCCAGCTTTTTACCTTGTTCTTCGATTGCTTTCTTAATCACTGCAGGAGTACGACCCTGGCCAGTCCAGGTTTTGTTTTCGCCGTTCTCATCAATATATTTGTATTTAGCTGGACGAGCAGCACGCTTCGCTTTACCAGTTGCTTTGGTAGCAGCCATGGTTTGAAGCAATTCGTTAGGATCAATGCCGTCAGCAATCAGCATTTCACGATATTGTTGCAGTTTACGAGTACGTTCTTCGATCTCAACAGCGGCCTGAGAATCTTCTTCACGACGTTCGTTAACTACAACTTCTAATTTCTCAAGCATCTCTTCCAGAGTTTCCAGAGTGCATTCTCTTGCTTGTGCGCGCAGAGTGCGGATGTTGTTCAGAATCTTTAATGCTTCGCTCATTATACTAGTCTCAATTTATATTGGTGGGGGGCGTTGTTAAGGTAATAATAGATTGCTCTTTAACGTTCTGCAATAGCCAATTTGTTTACTTGACGGGAATTTACCATTTAAAACCTCAATTGCATTTTTTGCTAAAAATATAACCGCCTTTTAGAGCCCTATTTATCTAGGGGCTATAAGTGAAATTTCAATATGTGGATGACGGATTTTTTGTTAACACGGTCATAGAATTTTATAACGCAAAGCCTTACAGCACTGAATTAAATCCCCACATGACAGCGACAAAACGTCTGCATAATGTAAGTAAATCGCCTACACACTGTGGCTATAAGTGTTCACGGAAGAGGAGAGGGATAACCATAGAGGAGCAATATTCTCCCCTGTAAGAGGAAAAATCTTACCCCGCCATCACTGCACGGTTTATATAGCAGCGAAGGTAGCGCTTTAGCCCCCTGCTTGGGGGAATTTATATGCTTTAAACTTATTCCTAATATTTGATTGTAAATAACTGTGACGTTACCGCTGTAAAAAAAGCTTCCATCTGCCTGTTTTTGTAGCACGTTTACAACCAAATGTCGGTCGGCCAGCAGCTTATGATACAATTGATAACACAGTCGTTACCCCCACAATATACTTATGGAGTTGCCTTTTCATGGCTCAACTTTATTTCTACTATTCGGCAATGAACGCCGGAAAATCCACCTCTTTGTTACAGTCTTCATATAACTATCAGGAGCGTGGGATGCGCACACTGGTATTAACTGCAGAATTTGACCATCGCTTTGGTGTGGGTAAGGTGAGTTCCCGTATTGGCTTATCTTCGCAGGCGCAGCTCTACAATAAAGAAAGCGATCTCTACTCGATGATAGCGCAGGAGCATCGTGAACAAACGGTCCACTGTATTCTAATTGACGAAAGCCAATTTCTCTCTAAGGCGCAGGTAGCGCAGCTCACGGACATTGTGGATGAGTTAGACATCCCGGTGCTTTGTTACGGTTTACGTACCGATTTTCGGGGGGAGTTATTTGAGGGAAGCGAATATTTGCTGGCCTGGGCTGACAAACTGGTTGAGCTTAAAACTATCTGTCATTGCGGGCGTAAGGCCAACCGTGTACTCAGACTGGATGAGCATGGTGAGCCGCTTCACGATGGTGCACAGGTGGTTATAGGGGGGAATGAGAGCTATGTATCAGTATGTCGTAAGCATTTCAAAGAGGCGATGGCAGCGTGCAGTTCAGATTCATCAGGAAAAGCCTGAAAGCTCTGAATAAAGCTTAGCAATAGCTTATAGCCAATAAAAAACCCGCCGAAGCGGGTTTTTTGTTTTAGCCAGTTAGCTAATTATTTCTTGGCAGACTTCTTTTCCACTTTCACAGCGGGAGCAGCCACTAAGGTCTCAGTCTCTTCTTCACTGAATTTACGACCGTAGTAAGTATCCATCAGAATCTGTTTCAGTTCAGCGATCAGTGGGTAACGTGGGTTAGCACCGGTACACTGGTCATCGAATGCATCTTCAGACAGTTTATCAACTTTAGCCAGGAAGTCAGCTTCCTGAACGCCTGCTTCACGGATGGAAGTAGGGATGCCCAGTTCAGCTTTGATTTCATCCAACCAAGTCAACAGTTTTTCGATTTTCTGTGCAGTACGGTCACCAGCAGCGCTGAGACCTAAGTGGTCGGCAACTTCTGCATAACGACGACGCGCTTGCGGGCGGTCATACTGACTGAAAGCAGTCTGTTTAGTTGGGTTGTCGTTCGCGTTATAGCGGATAACGTTAGAAATCAACATGGCGTTAGCCAAACCGTGTGGGATATGGAACTCTGAACCCAGTTTGTGGGCCATGGAGTGGCAGACACCCAAGAAGGCGTTGGCAAAAGCAATACCCGCAATAGTTGCCGCATTGTGAACACGTTCACGAGCAACCGGATTTTTCGCGCCATCTTTGTAGCTTGCTGGCAGGAACTCTTTCAGAAGTTTAAGCGCTTGCAGAGCCTGGCCATCTGAATATTCGTTAGCCAGTACGGAAACATAGGCTTCCAACGCGTGAGTTACGGCGTCAAGACCACCGAAAGCACACAGTGACTTAGGCATATTCATTACCAGGTTGGCATCAACAATCGCCATGTCTGGAGTTAACGCGTAATCAGCCAGTGGATATTTTTGACCTGTTGCATCATCAGTTACAACTGCAAACGGTGTGACTTCTGAACCGGTACCTGAAGTGGTCGTAACGGCGATCATTTTCGCTTTTACGCCCATTTTAGGGAATTTGTAGATACGTTTACGGATATCCATAAAGCGCAGCGCCAAATCTTCGAACTGAGTGTTTGGATGTTCGTAGAGAACCCACATGATCTTCGCAGCATCCATCGGTGAACCACCACCCAGCGCGATAATCACGTCTGGTTTGAAGGAGTTCATCTGCTCAGCACCTTTACGAACAATGCTCAGTGTTGGATCCGCTTCGACTTCGAAGAACACTTCAGTCTCGATACCGTGGCCTTTCAGTACGCTGGTGATCTGGTCTGCATAGCCAGCGTTGAACAGGAAACGGTCAGTTACGATGAAGGCACGTTTTGCACCGTCAGTCGCTACTTCTTCCAGTGCGATTGGCAGTGAGCCACGACGGAAGTAGATTGATTTCGGAAGTTTGTGCCACAACATGTTTTCTGCTCGCTTCGCTACAGTTTTCTTGTTGATCAAATGTTTAGGACCGACGTTTTCAGAAATGGAGTTACCACCCCATGAGCCGCAACCTAAAGTCAATGATGGAGCAAGTTTGAAGTTGTAGAGGTCACCGATACCACCCTGAGATGCTGGGGTGTTAATCAGAATACGTGCGGTCTTCATTTTGTCGCCAAAATAGTTAACACGTTCTGGTTGGTTATCCTGGTCGGTGTACAAGCAAGAGGTATGACCGATACCACCCATTTCTACCAGTTTCTCAGCTTTCTCTACCGCATCTTCAAAGTTCTTAGCGCGGTACATCGCGAGGGTAGGGGACAGTTTTTCATGAGCGAAAGGTTCAGACTCGTCGACATTCTTCACTTCACCAATCAACACTTTGGTGTGCGATGGAACTTTGATGCCTGCCATTTCAGCAATTTTCGTCGCTGGCTGACCAACGATAGCCGCATTCAGGCCACCATTTTTCAGGATAATATCCTGAACAGCTTTCAGCTCTTTGCCCTGCAGCATATAGCCGCCGTGGGAAGCGAAACGCTCACGAACAGCATCATAGACAGAATCAACAACAATGATTGACTGTTCTGAGGCACAAATCACGCCGTTATCGAAGGTTTTTGACATCAGGATTGAAGCAACCACACGTTTGATGTCAGCCGTTTCGTCAACAACAACAGGTGTGTTACCTGCACCAACACCGATTGCTGGCTTACCAGAGCTGTATGCTGCTTTCACCATGCCCGGACCACCGGTTGCAAGGATCAGGTTCACGTCTGGGTGATGCATCAGTTGGTTAGACAGTTCTACACTTGGCTCATCGATCCAGCCGATGATGTCTTTCGGTGCACCCGCTGCAATCGCTGCCTGCAGAACGATATCTGCGGCTTTGTTGGTGGCGTTTTTGGCACGTGGGTGTGGAGAGAAGATGATACCGTTACGTGTTTTCAAGCTGATAAGCGCTTTGAAAATCGCAGTAGAAGTTGGGTTGGTGGTAGGGACGATACCGCAAATGATGCCAATAGGCTCAGCGATGGTGATGGTACCGAAAGTGTCATCTTGTGACAGGATGCCACAGGTTTTTTCGTCTTTGTAGGCGTTATAGATATATTCGGAAGCGAAGTGGTTTTTAATCACTTTATCTTCAACAATACCCATACCGGATTCTTCGACGGCCAATTTCGCAAGCAGGATACGAGCATCGGCGGCAGCCAGAGCAGCGGCGCTGAAGATTTTATCTACTTGTTCTTGGGTGAAGTTAGCATATTCGCGCTGTGCTTTTCTGACTCGTGCTACGAGTGCGTTCAATTCAGCGACATTTGTTACAGCCATAATGCTCTCCTGATAAAGTTAAACTCTTTTAGTAAATAATCCGCCAGAAACTAGTATAGCTGTGCTAACTCATCCTGTGAAAAACAAATTAATATCATTGTTCTCAGTATGTTGCCTCTGTCTCTTTATTTGCTCAAACAGCTTTCATTGGAAAAGAACATCCTGTAAGTAGATAAAATGTTAAAACCGTCTGGGAGTATGGTTTTATCCTGTTTGCCCTACTCACTGACTATGCTTAAAGCTTACCTACTAATGGCTAGGCCAATTTTGATCTGGATCACATAACACCGCTGCTGATACCTTTCAGCTTGGTAATGATGGGAATGATTCTCAATATTGCTTATGTGCTCCACAATCATAACGGATTAAGAACGATCTAGGTCGATATTTTTTAACATTAGCGATTTAGGCTGCTTTATCTTGCATGTCTGGTGCTAAATACTGCGAAACGGCATGGCGTCTAAACCGCAATTCCAGTACATTAGCGGCCAATCTTGACCCATCCCTTACTGGCATATTGTGCGGAGTTCTGCGTGAGCCAATCTTTATTAGATTTTTCGGGCTATATCAAATTTTTTGTCGGGCTCTTTGCTCTGGTAAATCCGGTCGGAATTTTACCGGTGTTCATCAGCATGACCAGCTATCAGGCGGCGGCAGGCAGAAATAAAACCAACATGACGGCTAACCTCTCGGTGGCCATTATATTGTGGACTGCGCTCTTCCTGGGCGACGCCATTCTGCATGTGTTTGGCATCTCCATTGATTCATTCCGAATTGCCGGTGGCATTCTGGTGGTGACCATCGCCATGTCGATGATCAGCGGCAAGCTTGGTGAAGACAAACAGAATAAGCAGGAAAAGTCAGAAACGGCCATTCGTGAAAATGTGGGAGTGGTTCCGCTGGCTCTTCCTTTAATGGCGGGACCGGGTGCGATCAGTTCGACGATTGTATGGAGTTCACGTTTTAGCGGCTGGCAAAACCTGCTGGGCCTGACGATCGCGATTGCCTTTTTTGCTTTCTGTTGCTGGCTACTGTTTCGTGCCGCGCCATTGCTGGTCCGTCTGCTGGGGCAAACCGGTATCAACGTAATTACCCGTATCATGGGTCTGTTGCTTATGTCGCTGGGTATCGAGTTCATCGTGACGGGCATTAAGGCTATTTTCCCCGGTCTGCTTTAACTTCTGCACTTCATCTTCGCAAGTGCATTATGTCAGTGTTAGTGGCGTGAGTTATTAATGCCACTAATAACTGGGCGCATTAATATAGTGCAACTAATGACTTATTAATGACCATTTGCACTCAAATGTGGCGCAAACTCACTTCCTGAACCCATTTATATCTCAAACTGCTATTTCCCCCTGTTTACCACGGCGAAAATTCTCTTTATTGGCACTTTTGTTGCCCGTTTTGTTGTTAATTTAATCACATCATTCTGTAGGGCTTGTGCAGGATGTATCGAGATGTTATTAGTGTTTACCTCACCGCAAATAGGGGTTTATTCTTAAAAGACACTAAATGTTAACTTATTATGTCAGTTGGTTTTTTAAACAAGGGTGATGAGAGATTAACCGCTTTATAAGGTTATATTTCTTTATAAAACATTAGGTTATGCACAGGTTCCCTTCCATTACTAAAAGTGTAGGAAAATGCTTAGTAACAGATAAAGGAGAAATGCTTAACATTTTCGTAAAATTAATTGGCGCAGCTAAGAAGGTTCTGATAATTTTCGGGACGTCTCCACAAATGGAAAGTTGTTTCGGGTTAATACCGAAGTGAGATTGGATCTCGCTAAGAGAATAAAAATAAGCACTTTCATTTGTTTTTGGAGCGTACTGTGGTCGAAACTATGCATGTAAAGGAAACTGAACGTCCTTTATGTTACAGCATCGTTCAGACGATGCGTTTGGCATCTTTCATGCATAACGTTGCGGCGACCTACCATCCAGCGAATCAGTTTCTCCTGTCCCCATTTTTTCAGGCTGCATAATAACGCGGTGCGACAGGTGTCATCTGAATCTGGAAAGTTAAGTCAAATAAAGCATTAGCCTGCTGTGTTCTAAAAAGGTATTACGTCCTCAAGTAGAATACTTTCGAACGCAGTGAGCGAAGGGAGGAGGTCTTCCTTAAACGATCACTGAAATTTAAAGACGATTAACAGCCTTAAATTTCATTCATTAGCAAAAGGTAGTAGGGGTTAGCCAGCTTCCTCGCAAGGCTAAAACATCGGGTTTTTCTATAGGGTAATTCGTTCCTGCCCATGATCAACCGAAAACCCAGCAGGGGTTTATCTTGCTCCGTAGTGCGCAAGTTCATAATAAAAACTGGAGTTGAATGACTATGACCAACATCACAAAAAAAACTATCCTCGCCGCCTGCATCATGGCTGCAATGGGTGTGGCTACTGCAGGCAGCGCCTTCGCCGCTGACGTTCCGGCTGGTGTAAAATTAGCTGATAAGCAAGAACTGGTGCGTAACAACGGTTCTGAAGTACAGTCCCTAGACCCACATAAAGTAGAAGGTGTGCCGGAATCCAACGTGATCCGCGACCTGCTTGAAGGTCTGGTTAATACCAACAATGCCGATGGCCACGTGATCCCTGGCGTTGCTGAGACCTGGGAAAACAAAGACTTTAAAGTCTGGACCTTCCACCTGCGTAAAGACGCTAAATGGTCAAATGGCGATCCGGTGACCGCCGAAGATTTCGTTTACAGCTGGCAGCGCCTGGCTGACCCTAAGACCGCTTCTCCGTATGAAAGCTACCTGCAATACGGCCATATCGAAAACATCGATGACATCATTAGCGGCAAAAAAAGCCCTGATACCCTGGGTGTGAAAGCGCTGGATGACCATACTCTCCAAGTGACCCTGACTGAACCTGTACCTTATTTCGTTAAAATGCTCTCCCACACCGCGATGAAACCGGTGAACAAAAAAGTCGTTGAGAAATTTGGCGACAAATGGACCCAGCCTGAAAACTATGTCAGCAACGGCGCTTATAAGCTGAAAGCCTGGACCGTCAACGAACGTATCGTTCTGGAACGTAACCCTGAGTACTGGGATAACGCCAAGACTGTGATCAATCAGGTGACTTACCTGCCAATCTCTTCAGAGGTGACAGACGTTAACCGCTACCGCAGCGGTGAAATCGACATGACCTATAACAACATGCCGATCGAGCTGTTCCAGAAACTGAAAAAAGAGATCCCAACTGAAGTTCATGTTGACCCGTATCTGTGTACTTATTATTACGAAATTAATAACCAAAAAGCCCCATTCACTGATGCGCGCGTTCGTACCGCACTGAAACTGGGCCTGGACCGCGATATCATCGTGGATAAAGTCAAAGCACAGGGCGACCTGCCAGCCTATGGTTACACGCCTCCTTACACTGATGGTGCCAAACTGACGCCACCGGCCTGGTTCAAAGAAACTCAGGATCAACGTAACGCCGAAGCGAAGAAATTGCTGGCTGAAGCCGGTTATACCGACGCTAAACCATTAACGTTCAGCCTGCTTTACAACACGTCAGATCTGCATAAGAAACTGGCGATTGCTGCGGCCGCTATCTGGAAGAAAAACCTCGGCGTGAACGTGAAACTGGAAAATCAGGAGTGGAAAACCTTCCTGGATAGCCGTCACCAGGGCAACTTTGACGTAGCGCGTGCTGGCTGGTGTTCTGACTACAATGAACCTTCTTCATTCCTCAATACCATGCTCTCTGACAGCAGCAACAACACTGCTCACTATAAGAGCGCTGACTTTGACAAAGCCATTGCTGACACGCTGAATGCGAAGACTGACGACGAGCGCGCAGCGCTTTATCAGAAAGCTGAAACTCAGCTTGATAAAGACTCTGCCATCGTGCCTGTTTATTACTACGTGAATGCCCGTCTGGTGAAACCTTACGTCGGCGGCTACACCGGTAAAGATCCGCAGGACAACGTCTACGTTAAAGATCTGTACATTATCAAACACTAATCAGTGAAAGAGCAGGGCATCCCCGAGCTGCCCTGCTCGTAATTTGATATAGGTAATGTTCTTGGTGCTGACGTTGTCAGTGCTAAAGCAAAGAGCCACCGCTGCGGCAATCTCTTTTTGCCGTAGCGATCAAGCCAAAACTATCAAGCTGTAGTGCAGGCTTAGAAACAGGTACGGGCAATGTTAAAGTTTATTTTACGCCGCTGTCTGGAAGCGATTCCGACGCTATTCATCCTGATCACCATCTCGTTTTTTATGATGCGTCTCGCGCCGGGAAGCCCATTTACGGGGGAGCGTAATCTTCCGCCAGAAGTTATGGCGAATATTGAGGCCAAATATCACCTCAATGACCCCATCTATAAGCAGTATTTCAATTATTTAGGACAACTGGCCAAAGGTGATTTCGGCCCGTCGTTCAAATATAAGGACTATACCGTTAATGATCTGGTTGCGGCTTCGTTCCCGGTTTCAGCGAAACTTGGACTGGCAGCATTTATCATGGCGATCGTCTTTGGTGTGACCGCCGGTGTCATCGCCGCGCTTAATCAGAACACCAAATGGGATTACACGGTAATGGGGGTAGCCATGACCGGCGTTGTTATCCCGAGCTTCGTAGTTGCGCCGCTGCTGGTGCTGATATTCTCAATCACCCTTAAATGGTTGCCGGGCGGTGGCTGGAACGGTGGTGGGGTGAAATACATGATCCTGCCGATGGTGGCTCTGTCTTTGGCTTATATCGCCAGTATCGCGCGTATTACCCGCGGTTCGATGATTGAGATCCTGCATTCCAACTTTATCCGCACCGCACGCGCCAAAGGTTTACCGCTGCACCGCATTATTTTGCGCCACGCGCTGAAGCCTGCGCTGCTGCCGGTACTCTCTTATATGGGACCTGCATTTGTCGGCATTATTACCGGCTCAATGGTTATCGAAAGCATCTTCGGGTTGCCGGGCATCGGCCAGCTGTTTGTTAACGGGGCGCTTAACCGTGACTACTCTCTGGTACTGAGCCTGACGATTCTGGTCGGTGCACTGACCATTTTGTTCAACGCGATCGTCGATGTGCTTTACGCCGTTATCGATCCGAAAATCCGTTATTAATGCTGGAGCTTGTCAATGATGCTAAGTAAGAAAAAAAGCGACGCTCTGGAAAACTTCAGTGAAAAGCTGGAAGTTGAAGGCCGCAGTTTATGGCAGGACGCGCGTCGCCGCTTTATGGGCAACCGCGCTGCGGTCACCAGTCTGATTGTATTGGCTATCATCGCGCTGTTCGTGACCTTCGCGCCGATCCTCTCGGAGTTTGCCTACGCAGATACCGACTGGAACATGATGTCAGCCGCGCCAGATTTCGCCTCACACCACTATTTCGGTACTGACTCTTCAGGCCGTGATTTACTGGTTCGTGTGGCTATCGGTGGGCGTATTTCCCTGATGGTCGGTGTAGCCGCTGCGCTGGTGGCGGTGATTCTGGGAACACTTTACGGTTCGCTCTCCGGTTACCTCGGTGGCAAAATCGACTCCGCGATGATGCGTCTGCTTGAGATCCTTAACTCCTTCCCGTTCATGTTCTTCGTTATCCTGCTGGTGACCTTCTTCGGGCAAAACATTTTGCTGATTTTCGTGGCAATCGGCATGGTCTCCTGGCTGGATATGGCGCGTATCGTTCGCGGCCAGACCCTCAGCCTGAAGCGTAAAGAGTTCATCGAAGCGGCTTTAGTGAGTGGGGTCAATACCCGCAATATTGTCCTGCGTCATATCGTGCCAAACGTGCTGGGCGTTGTGGTGGTTTATGCTTCCCTGCTAGTGCCAAGCATGATCCTGTTCGAATCCTTCCTGAGCTTCCTTGGGCTGGGTACGCAAGAGCCGTTAAGCAGTTGGGGCGCGTTACTAAGTGACGGTGCCAACTCGATGGAAGTTTCACCGTGGTTATTGCTGTTCCCAGCAGGCTTCCTGGTTGTGACGCTGTTTTGTTTCAACTTTATCGGCGATGGCCTGCGTGATGCCCTCGACCCGAAAGATCGTTAAGGAGTGCGACTATGAGCACCATTGAACATTCCACTTTCGCCGCGCCTGCGGCTGTTGACGGCCAGGTGCCGCCAATCCTGCTCGACGTTAAAGACCTGCGTGTAACCTTTGAAACGCCGGACGGTGATGTTACCGCAGTTAACGATCTCAATTTCGACCTGCGTGCGGGTGAAACACTGGGTATCGTCGGTGAATCCGGCTCCGGTAAATCACAAACTGCTTTCGCCCTGATGGGCCTGCTGGCCAGCAATGGCCGCATCGGCGGTTCAGCAAAATTCAACGGACGTGAAATTCTTAACCTGCCGCCAAGACAGCTCAATAAGCTGCGTGCTGAGCAGATTTCGATGATTTTCCAGGACCCGATGACCTCGCTGAACCCGTATATGCGCGTCGGCGAGCAGTTGATGGAAGTGCTGATGTTGCATAAGCACATGAGCAAAAGAGAGGCATTCGACGAGTCCGTACGTATGCTGGACGCGGTAAAAATGCCGGAAGCGCGTAAACGCATGAAGATGTTCCCGCACGAATTTTCCGGCGGTATGCGTCAGCGCGTGATGATTGCCATGGCACTGCTTTGCCGTCCGAAATTACTGATTGCTGATGAGCCAACAACGGCGCTGGACGTTACCGTTCAGGCGCAGATCATGACACTGCTTAATGAGCTGAAAGCGGAGTTCAATACTGCCATCATCATGATCACCCACGATTTGGGTGTCGTCGCCGGGATCTGTGACAAAGTGCTGGTGATGTATGCCGGACGTACCATGGAATATGGTCATGCCCGCGACGTGTTTTATGACCCGTGCCACCCGTACTCGATTGGGCTGCTCAACGCGGTTCCCCGTCTTGATGCCGAAGGCGGCATGATGACCACGATTGCCGGTAACCCGCCAAACTTGCTGCGTTTACCAAAAGGCTGTCCGTTCCAGCCTCGCTGCCAGTATGCGATGGAAATCTGTAGCACCGCACCTCCGCTGGAGCGTTTCGGTGAGGGTCGTTTACGTGCCTGCTTTAAGCCGGTCGAGGAGTTGGTATGACAGATCACACAGTGATGCACAGCCCGTCTGCAAATAATGAAGCGCCGCCGGATAAAAAAGTGCTGCTCGAAGTTGCAGATTTGAAAGTCCACTTTGATATCAAAGACGGCAAGCAGTGGTTCTGGCAGCCTTCAAAAACGCTAAAAGCCGTTGATGGCGTCACCCTGCGTTTATACGAAGGTGAAACCCTCGGTGTGGTGGGGGAGTCAGGTTGCGGTAAATCAACCTTCGCCCGCGCGATTATTGGGCTGGTGAAAGCCACTGAAGGCAAAGTGGCTTGGCTAGGCAAAGACCTGCTGAATATGTCGGATGCCGAATGGCGCCATACGCGCAGTGATATCCAGATGATCTTTCAGGACCCGCTGGCATCACTTAACCCGCGTATGACCATTGGCGAGATCATTGCTGAACCGCTGAAAACCTATAACCCGAAAATGCCAAAGTTGCAGGTGAAGGAGAAGGTTAAGGCGATGATGCTCAAGGTTGGCCTGTTGCCAAACCTGATCAACCGTTATCCTCATGAGTTCTCCGGCGGCCAGTGTCAACGTATCGGTATTGCCCGTGCCCTGATCCTCGAGCCGAAACTGATCATTTGTGATGAGCCGGTGTCAGCCCTCGACGTATCTATTCAGGCGCAGGTGGTCAACCTGTTGCAGCAATTGCAGCGCGAAATGGGCCTTTCACTGATCTTCATCGCCCATGATCTGGCGGTAGTCAAACATATCTCCGATCGCGTGCTGGTGATGTATCTCGGTCATGCGGTAGAACTCGGCACTTACGACGAGGTTTACCACAATCCACAGCACCCTTACACCCGCGCGCTGATGTCAGCGGTGCCCGTACCGGACCCCGACAAAGAGCGTAATAAGGTGATTCAACTGCTGGAAGGGGATCTGCCTTCGCCGATTAATCCGCCGTCAGGCTGCGTGTTCCGTACCCGCTGCCCGATTGCCGGACCGGAGTGCGCCATCACCCGTCCGCTGCTGGAAGGCAGTTTCCGCCACGCAGTTTCCTGTCTGAAAGTGGATCCACTCTGATTTATTAATCTCAGTTTGGAAGCATAAAAAAACCTGCCTATGGCAGGTTTTTTCTTTTTGAATTCATTGCATATCCCAAATCATTCAAGTCGCCTGGTGGCGTCTAACTTGGTGCCTCAGGCGGCTTGAAAGATGACGGGTTTTATCACTCTTTCCAGAGGATATGACACAGCTTGTTATCTTTTTCACGACACATCAGTACGCGGGCGAAAATGTCGTTGATAGGCTGGTCTTCTGCATCTGCCAAACCGATCACTACCTCGGCAAAGAAATCCGGGTTCAGGTCATAATCGACGTGTTCAACCCAGTCTTCGGCCGGATCGTGCAGCTCAGCGCCGCCACGCACTTCGAACTCAAGATTGAAGATCAGGATATCAGCAGGATCGAGGTTGTCGCCCGCCAGTTCCAGAAAAATATCGTAGGCTTGTTCAAGGGTTTCGTCTTCGGTCAGGCGATTATTCAGATCCATAACATTCTCATCAGTAAAAGTGGTGTAGTGCTGGGCATATTAAAACATTCCCGCCGCGGCTTTTACAGCAACGGGCTGAAAAAGTAGAACAGTCGTTCAATAATCCGGTGCCAGAATGGACGTTTCAGCCATGCTTCAACGTCGAGCAGGTGCGAACGGGCGATATAATCATCCTGCACCTGAGCCAGTTCGTTACCAAAACCGGCATCATCGATGACCAGAGTAATTTCAAAATTCAGCCACAGGCTGCGCATATCCAGATTCACCGTGCCGACCAGACTAAGCTGCCCGTCCACCAGAATGCTTTTGGTGTGTAGCAGGCCATCTTCAAACTGGAAGATTTTAACGCCGGCTTCCAGCAATTCATTAAAGAATGCGCGGCTTGCCCAGCCTACCATCATTGAGTCATTTTTCATCGGCATTACGATGCTGACATCGACACCACGCTGCGCGGCGGTACAGATGGCGTGCAGCAGGTCATCACTGGGGACGAAGTACGGCGTGGTCATCACCAGCTGTTCACGTGCAGAGTAAGCGGCAGTTAACAGAGCCTGGTGGATCATATCTTCCGGGAATCCCGGGCCGGAGGCGATCACCTGAATGGTGTGGCCGCTCTCCTGCTCGAAAGGCATCTGATTGACGTCAGGTTCAGGCGGCAGAATACGTTTGCCGGTTTCAATTTCCCAGTCGCATGAATAGACAATGCCCATCGTGGTTGCCACTGGGCCTTCCATACGTGCCATCAGATCGATCCACTGGCCGACGCCCGCATCTTGCTTGAAGAAACGTGGATCAACCATATTCATGCTGCCGGTATACGCCACGTAGTTATCGATTAAGATAATTTTACGATGCTGACGTAAATCCATGCGGCGCAGGAAAACACGGAACAGATTCACTTTCAGCGCTTCTACCACTTCAATGCCCGCATTACGCATCATCGCAGGGTAAGGGCTGCGGAAGAAGGCAACGCTGCCCGCCGAATCAAGCATCAGACGGCAATGAATACCGCGGCGTGATGCCGCCATCAGTGACTCCGCCACCTGATCGACCAAGCCACCCGGTTGCCAGATATAGAACACCATTTCGATATTATGTCGCGCCAGTTCAATATCCCGCATGATGGCGTGCAGGGTGTCATCGCTGGTGGTCAGCAGCTGAAGCTGGTTACCTTTAACGCCTGCAATCCCCTGACGGCGCTCGCACAGCTGGAAAAGCGAGGTGGCAATTTCACTGTTTTCAGTCGCAAAAATCCTGTGGCAGCCTTTCAGATCATTAAGCCAGCGAGCGGTAGAAGGCCACATTGCTTTGGCGCGTTCTGCCCGGCGTTTGCCCAGATGCAGTTCGCCAAAGGAGAGATAGGCAATAATTCCGACCAGCGGAATGATGTAGATAATCAGCAACCATGCCATGGCCGATGGCACCGCGCGTCGCTTCATTAAAATGCGCAGCGTGACGCCGGCAATCAGTAACCAGTAGCCGAAAATCAAAAGCCAGCTAATTACCGCATAAAAAGTTGTCATAAAGGCGAAAAGTCCTGTTCGCAAGCCATGGAGATGGAGTGTACGCAGTGTGGGTGAAAGGGGGTATTGTTTTAACGAATTTACGCCCTTCAATCAATCAGCTACCTCTGAAAACGGCGCCGGGAGTAAAAACCTTCACCGTATTGTCATCAAGGGTAGCTGAAAACTGACATCTTAGGGTGAAACAAGGCTTGGATCACAAAATCATCGGCCTATAATGTGCCCGCAGTCTGTGCAGAAATGAGCACAGAGAAAGTGGTCAACGGGAACAATTTGCATGAAACGCAGCAGAAATGAAGTCGGGCGCTGGCGCATGTTACGCCAGTCTCAGCGCCGCAGAAGCCGCTGGCTGGAAGGTCAGTCCAGACGTTATCGTCATATCTACCGTATCCGGCAGATTCACCACCAGCAGCATCAGCGTCTTTCGCTTTATGCCGTGGCATACGAATGGGGTGCTTGATCAGCGATCTTTCGGCTGGAACAAGGCACCGCATTTAGGGCAAACCAGCGTTGAATTCTTGCGAACTTTCGAGCTTATTTGTTCGGTAACCGCTTTGCATTCCGGGCAGGTCACTTTGGTTTTCTGGCTGGAAAGAAACTTCAATCCGTCGAAGAATGACATAAGAGCGTACCTCTGGGGTAGGGAGCCGCATTCTACCATAGAAGCTGTAGGTTGATTGTGATTGCTTTAACAGCCAGAGCGAAGGTGTCGATACGCCTCGAAAAAATGGCCGCACAATGGCGGCCTCGTTTCCTTGAGATAACATTTGCAACTGATTCCGGCAGCGCGCTGACTCAGAAAACGCGTTTGAACGGTTTCACGCTCACGCTTTTATATACACCTGCTTCAACATACGGATCTGCATCAGCCCAGGTTTTCGCCGCTTCCAGCGTTTCAAATTCCATAATCAGCACTGAGCCGCTCATGCCGGCATCGCCCGGATCATTACTGTCGATGGCGGGCGTCGGCCCGCCAATCAGCACACGGCCCAGTTCATGCATTTTTTGCAAACGTTCAATGTGTGCAGGGCGCGCAACACGGCGTTTTTCCAGCGAGTCAGCCACATCTTCTGAATAAATTACGTAAAGCATGGATCACCTTCACTATCATAAGGTTTATCAGGGAATAACGGGAAAACGGCCTCACATTCAACCGCCTTAATCACCATAACGAAACCGCAAGCGTGAAGAAAGTGCTTTGCGTGAGATCAAATAGTCTTTGATTTGAGAATAGTTGTCATCTCGGTGTTGAATATGATTGCTATTTGCATTTAAACTTGCGGCTTCACGGGGAAAATGAATCATTATGCCGCTAAAAAAGTTTGGATTTATTCGCATCACTTTGCCGTTTGCCATCGCCGTCGGCATTCACGTCGCGATAATTGCCGCCTTACTGTATGTCACTATGAAGGACCCTATTAAGCTGCCGAAGCAACAACAGCAGGTAATGAGCGTTACGATGGTGAATCCGGCGGATTTTGCACCACCACCAAAACCACAAGTTGCACCTGAACCTGAACCGGAACCCGAGCCAGAAGTGAAGCCTGAACCGCCACCGCCGCCAGAAGCGGTGCCGTTACCTGAGCCGAAACCCAAGCCGAAACCAGTGAAGAAGCCGGTTGAGAAACCAAAGCCAAAGGCCAAACCGGTTGAAAAAACCGTCGAGAGAACGGAAAAGCCAAAAGTCACTGACGATGCGTCGCTGTTAAACAACAACAAGCCAGACGTTAAACCTGCGGCCAAACCTTCTGTGCCGGCAACTCAGGGCGTAAGTACCGGACCACGACCATTGGACCGTTCTAAGCCGCAGTATCCGGCCAGAGCTTTTGCACTGCGTCTGGAAGGCCACGTGCGGGTACAGTTTGATGTCGACAGCGAAGGGCGCGTGGATAACGTGCGTATTCTGTCTGCTGAGCCGCGCAATATGTTTGAGCGTGAGGTCAAACAGGCGATGCGCAAATGGCGCTACGAACCGAAGGCGGCGAATAATCTGGTCGTTAATCTGGTGTTTCGCATCAACGGCGGCACGTCGGTGGAATAAAACTGTCATGCCGTTAATAAAAAGGTCGCCACAGTGGGCGACCTTTTAACTTTCTGGCTGAGCGATAGATTTATTAGAAAGAATCACAAAACCTGCATTCAGTCTTCTGATACACCGCCAGACTCTACGCTGAAATTGCTTCTGCCATCTGGTAGGGGGCGTGATTTACCTTCGTCATCCACTGCAACATAGGTAAATACCGCTTCAGTGGCTCTGTAGCGCTGTCCGATAGGCTCGGACGAGACTTTCTTCACCCAGACTTCCACATTGATGGTGATCGAGCTGTTACCGGTTCTGATGCAGCGTGCGTAGCAGCACACCACATCGCCCACGGCGACAGGTTTCAGAAATGTCATCCCATCGACACGCACGGTGACAACTCGACCTTTGGCAATCTCCTTCGCCTGAATCGCTCCGCCCATGTCCATTTGCGACATCAGCCATCCACCAAAAATATCGCCATTTGCGTTGGTATCTGCAGGCATCGCGAGCGTGCGTAACACCATTTCGCCATTAGGCAGGCTCTGTTTTTCGTTCATATTGGTCGGCTTCTTGGCTATTCATAATTGAGGCCATTCGAAGAGAAAGGCCCATGCAGGAGAATGCTTATTTTTTTTCTTCATCGGGCATATGACGGTAAATATAGACACCGCTCAGCAAGGTAAACACCAGCGTGAGTACGGTCAGGCCGAACACTTTGAAATTAACCCAGACTTCCTGAGGTAACCAGAACGCGACATAGATGTTCGCCAGCCCGCACAGCAGGAAGAAAATCGCCCAGCTGATATTGAGCTTGTTCCAGACGTGGTCAGGTAGCGTCAGCTCTTTACCCAACATACGCTGAATCAGCGGTTTTTTCAGTACCAGCTGGCTGACCAGCAGAGCGACTGAGAACAACACGTAAATGACTGTCACTTTCCATTTAATGAATTCATCATTATGGAATACCAGCGTCAGGGTGCCGAAAACGGCCACCATGGCGAAAGTGATGAGCGTCATCTTTTCGACTTTACGGTATTTAATCCATGTGAAGATCAGCGCCAGCGCGGTTGCGGCAATCAGCGCACCGGAAGCGACAAAAATATCGTACATCTTATAAAAAACAAAAAAGACGACCAGGGGAAGAAAATCGAGAAGCTGCTTCATACTTCATTCCATGTTTATTGTATGGTTTGACTATACCGGAATCATTTCACCGACAAAAGAAAAGGGCGCCAGAGCACCCTTTCAAAGACTGTTCGTGATATTCAGACGCGCAGTTTGGAGTAGAGACGGAACAGGTAAATCAGCAACAGCGCTGAAATCATATTGCTCAGCGTACTCATCACGACCGTAGCAGCCATGGTTGGCAGGATGGTCAGATGGCTTACCGCCAGCAGGACCAGCATTTTCGCAGCCAGCCAGAACATGATTGCCGGAAAGACCAGACGTGCATTGGCAAAGGCCAGTTTGCCGCTGACTTTAATGGACTTAAACACGCCCATTTTTTCCGTGCAAGTGATGACCGGCGACATAGAAACGGCCACGGCAATCAGAACGCCAGGGACGACAAACAGCGTCAGGCCCAGTTGAATCAGCAACGTACAGATCAGTATCAGACCCAACAAACGTGGCAAAACGGGCGCAGAGGCGCCGATAGCGCGCAGCGCGCTGGTGGACATGCCATTTGACACCATTTGGATCAGCGTCAACATCCCACCAACCAGCAGTACATTGCCGACCAGCGCAGAGAATGTGGCCGCGCCAGACACCTTGAGCAGCACCATTTGCTGTTCTGGTGACATAGTCTGAATAAGTTCCTGCAAGCTCATGCCTGTCGTGCCTGACAGGTCATCACTGGTCGCACTGAGCAGGCTCAGCTGGTCGCCACCAGGGATTAAGAGTTGATTCAATATGACGGTAATAAATGCAGTCAGCAGAGCCAACAGCAGAATGCTGGTCAGCTGGTTACGCATAAAGTTGAAACTGTCACGGTACAACGCACCGGCCGTGATAGGCATGAACGCTCCTTGGCAAAATAATCGAAAGACAATCAGGCGGGGATTGTACCCTGTAATGTTGCACGGTGGCACCCCGGCAATGATATCTGACTGATTTCTTCTCGATCCGCCTGATCAACCGCTGAATCATACTGCGGGAACCGTTGCGAAAATGGACAGCGGGATAGTGAGATCCACAGGAGGAAGACCGTATTGCGCGCGTGCGCGGTCACACGCCTCGTTGCTTACGCCATTTAGCCCTGACTGGTCAAATTCATGGCAAGGGGTCGGGCGGTTAAGGTAAATGGAACAAGAGACGGACTGACCAATCTCGCCTTCCAGCGCAACACAGCGGGGGGATTTACTGTTGGTACCCTGCATACAACTTAGAAAAGGGGTGACCTGTTCGGTCAAAGCCTGAGGAACAACCCCGCCAGCTTCTGCTGATTCAGCCCAATAAAAGGAAACGCGAAAATAGGCGCAGCATGCGCCACAGGAGATACACGGATTATTAATTTCGCTCATTGAGGAAAACTGCCGACTCCTTACAGCATCAAACCAAAATTCACATTGATCATGCAGGCTACGCAGGCGTCAGTTTTTAAGCAATCTCTATTTGTTCACTTTGCGAACAGCACTGAAATGGTTGTTTTTGATGTAGATCAATTCCTTCCTTTTTAATGATTTAGATTAGTTTGCTAAAGATGCATTTTCTTAATAAATCATTTAAAGATGTGATCCCGCTCGGATCAAGACCTAACCAAGAGTAGGTATATTCATGCGGGTTATAAATCCATACAAAGGAAAGGGATAATGAAAGCAGCATATTGGGCATTAATCGCAGCGGCAGCCATGCCGACAATTGCCAGTGCACATCAGGCAGGAGATGTTATTTTTCGTGTAGGTACCGCGACCGTGCGGCCAACGGAAGGCTCTGACAACGTATTGGGGCTGGGATCGTTCAACATTGATAACAATACCCAGATGGGCCTGACGCTGGGTTATATGTTTACTGACAACATCGGTATGGAATTACTGGGCGCCTCGCCGTTCAAACATAAAGTGGGGCTCAACAGCACCGGCACCATTGCCGAAGTGAAACAGTTGCCGCCTTCACTGATGGCGCAATATTACTTCGGCGAGCGTCAGGATAAACTGCGCCCGTACGTTGGCTTAGGGATTAACTACACCACCTTCTTCGACGCCAATTTCAATCAGACCGGGCGCGATGCCGGG
This sequence comes from uncultured Enterobacterales bacterium, assembly GCA_963519305.1. Lineage (GTDB taxonomy): Bacteria > Pseudomonadota > Gammaproteobacteria > Enterobacterales > Enterobacteriaceae > Ewingella. The sequence goes on along the minus strand of CAUQMS010000008.1, from coordinate 51,948 downwards.
CTGTCAGATCTCAGCCTGAAAGACTCCTGGGGCGTGGCAACGCAGGCCGGACTTGATTACAATCTGGATGATAACTGGCTGCTCAATATGTCCGTCTGGTGGATGGATATTGATACCGACGTGAAATTCAAAGCCGGTGGCGAAGACCAGACCATCAGCACGCGCATCGATCCTTGGGTATTTATGTTTGCTGTCGGCTATCGTTTCTAAATAAGTAACCTGAGCAGCATAAAAAAAGAGGCGCTATTGGCGCCTCTTCACTTTTTCACATCGCAACAACGTCTTATTTAAGACGCATATCGTTTTCGATGGATTTCACGCCCGCTACGCCACGTGTCACTTCGACGGCGCGGTTTGCATCCGCCGTTGAGGTCACGAAGCCGCTCAGCTGAACGCGACCTTTAAAGGTTTCGACACTGATTTCACGCGATGCGATGGTTTTGTCAGCCAGCAAAGCAGATTTAACTTTGGTGGTCACAACAGTGTCATCGATATAACCGCCGGTGCCTTCTGATTTCTTAGTTGGCGCACAAGCTGCTACCGCCATGACGACAACAGCTGCCATGCAAAATGCCGACAATGTCTTGAATAGCTTCATAAATAACTCTCCATGCCAGGTTGAAACTCACCATCTAATGATTAATAACGCACATTCCCCGCGCGGCAACCGTGAAAACAAAATGGATCCTGCGGGTAGTTTAAGTGTGGTGTATGGAGCGAGGATATACAAATGGGAAACGGTAAAAAAAAAGTTAACAGCCCCAAATAAACAACGCCTTATCTGCATGAGCAAATAAGGCGTCGGTCAGGGGAATAGCACAATCAGGCGCGGGTGGCGGCTTTCATTTCACTGACGAAACGTGAAAGCTGCGCCAGCATTTCAGACGGCTGATGCAAATGGTTCTCGATGATGCGCACGGTGGCCGATCCGGAGATAGCCCCTGCCGCACCTGCCGCCAGCGTCTCTTTCACCTGTGAAGGTTCTGAAATACCGAAACCCTGCAACGCTGGCGCCGCGTTATATTCACGCAACTTATTGACCAGGTGAGTCAGTGGTGTCAAAGCACGTTTTTCTGTACCGGTTACGCCTGCGCGGGACAACAAATAGGTGTATCCGCGACCGTGGGATGAAATTTCTCGCAACAAATCATCACTGGCATTAGGCGGGCAGATGAAGATGGGCGCAATGCCGTGACGCATCGCCGCCGCGCGAAATGGCGCAGACTCTTCATAAGGCACGTCGGCGACCAGAACGGAATCTACACCCACTTCGGCGCAACGCTGGTAGAACGTATCGATGCCGTTATGGAACACCAGGTTTGCATACATCAGCAGGCCAATCGGAATGTCCGGGTGTTTTTCACGGATGCGCGCCAGCATGTTGAAGCACTGCGTTGGCGACACACCGGCGGCGAAGGCACGCAGATTGGCGTTCTGAATCGTCGGGCCATCGGCCAGCGGATCAGAGAACGGAATGCCGAGTTCCAGCGCGTCGGCACCGGCTTCAATCAGCGTATCGATAATTGACAAGGACAGCTCAACGCCCGGATCGCCCAGTGTGACGAAAGGAACAAACGCGCCTTCTTTCTTGCTTTCCAGGCGCGCAAACAGTTGCTGATAACGTTCCATTAAATCTCTCCCCGGGCAGTCAGGATGTCATGTACGGTGAAAATATCTTTGTCGCCGCGACCAGAAAGGTTCACCACCAGAATTTGTTCTTTCTCAGGGGTTTCCTTGATCAATTTCAGCGCGTAAGCCAGTGCGTGTGAAGACTCGAGGGCCGGGATAATCCCTTCGTGCCGCGACAATTCTTTAAATGCTTCCAGTGCTTCGTTATCAGTGATCGACACATATTCCGCACGGCCAATACTGTTGAGATAGGCGTGCTGCGGGCCGACGGACGGGAAATCCAGGCCAGCGGAGATTGAATAGGATTCTTCGATCTGGCCTTCAGACGTTTGCATCATCGGCGCTTTCATGCCGAAGTAAATACCGACGTGGCCGTGTTTCAGCGGCGCACCGTGTTGTCCGGTTTCGATACCCAGACCGCCAGGCTCAACGCCGATAAGCGCGACGCTGATATCATCGATGAAATCTGCAAACATGCCGATGGCATTGGAACCACCGCCGACGCAAGCGATCACAGCATCAGGCAGGCACCCTTCGCGCTCTTGCATCTGCACTTTGGTTTCTTCGCCAATCATGCGCTGGAATTCACGCACGATGGTCGGGTAGGGATGCGGGCCTGCGGCGGTGCCGAGCATATAGTGCGCGGTTTCATAGCTGCCAGACCAGTCACGCAGCGCTTCGTTACAGGCATCTTTCAGCGTGGAAGAACCGCTATGCACCGGGATCACTTCAGCGCCCATCAGACGCATACGGAACACGTTCGGCGACTGGCGCTCAATATCTTTCGCGCCCATATAGATGCGGCATTTCAGGCCGAGCAGGGCACAGGCGAGGGCGGAAGCCACGCCGTGCTGACCGGCACCGGTTTCGGCAATAATTTCAGTTTTACCCATACGTTTGGCCAGCAGAGCCTGACCCAATACTTGGTTGGTCTTGTGCGCGCCGCCGTGCAGCAAATCTTCACGCTTGAGGTACAGCTTGGTTTTAGTACCGGCGGTCAGGTTTTTACACAGTGTCAAGGCCGTAGGACGACCTGCATAGTTTTTCAGGAGATCAATAAATTCAGCCTGAAACTCCGGGTCACGCTGTGCGCTGACAAAAGCTTCTTCCAGCTGAACCAGTGCGGGCATTAGAATTTGCGGAACGTACTGGCCGCCAAATTCGCCGAAGTAGGGATTAAGTAAAGTCATGTTATTCCATCCTGTCTGTCAATATTTGCGGCATCGCGGGCGGAAATCAGTAAGCCCGCAATGTCTGGAATACGGCCGTAATCTTATCGGCATCTTTAATGCCCGGTTCACGCTCAACGCCGGAGTTGAAATCCAGCCCCGCGCAACCAAGCTGTGCGGCATCGACAATGTTGTCAGCCCGCAGACCACCGGCAAGTAATACGTTACTGAGATCCTGTCCGGCCAGTTTGCTCCAGTCGAAACTCTGACCGGTGCCGCCTTTGCCGTTATCGAGTACGTAACGGTCAACCTGAGTCAGGTTACGCGCAGGCATCACCTCTTTGACGCTCAGCGCTTTCCAAATTTGGCACGGTGTTGGCAACAGCGGGCGCAGGGTATCGATATAAACCTGATCCTCATCGCCATGCAGCTGAACGGCTGAAAGCTGCAATGATCGGGCAATGTCGGCCACGCGGGCTGGTGTTTCATCACGGAATACGCCGACATATTTCAGCGGCGCGCCGGCCTGAACTTCTTTTGCCTGCTCAACGCTCACATGGCGTGGCGAACTCCCGACAAAAATCAGGCCGCCGTAAATCGCACCGGCGTGATGAGCAACCGAGGCATCCTGCGGGCGGGTGAGGCCACACACTTTATTATCCCCCAGCATCACGCGGCGCACTGCGCCGGTCAGATCGGCTTCTGACATCAGTGCGCTGCCAATCAGGAAACCATTGGCGAAGCGGCTCAGTTCACGGATTTGCGCATAATTATTGATTCCCGACTCACTGATCACCGTCACACCGTGCGGTACACGGGGTGCCAGCTGACGGGTGCTGTCCAGATCAATTGAGAGGTCACGCAGATCGCGGTTATTGATACCCACCACTTTGGCTTTCAGCTGAACGGCGCGCTCCAGTTCTTCTTCATTACTGGCTTCGGTCAGCACGCCCATATTCAGGCTGTGAGCCACGGCGGCCAGTTGCACATACTGTTCGTCATCAAGTACCGACAGCATCAGCAAAATCGCATCGGCCTGATAAAAACGCGCCAGATGGATCTGATAGGGATCGATGATAAAATCTTTACACAGCACCGGCTGCGTTACGGCGTTGCTCACCAGTGGCAGGAAATCGAAACTGCCCTGGAAGTACTTCTCATCCGTCAATACCGAAATGGCCGAGGCGTAGTCTTTATAGACGCTGGCGATTTCTACCGGATCAAAATTATCGCGGATGGTGCCTTTGGACGGCGAGGCCTTTTTACATTCAAGAATGAAGACCGTTTTGGTCCCTTTTAGGGCTTCGTAGAAATTGCGCTGGCTGGGTTTGATTTCGTTTTGAAAGCTGGCCAGGGGTTGTTGTTCTTTACGTGCCGCGACCCAAACTGCTTTATCGCGGACAATTTTGTGGAGCACGGTTTCCTGCTGCATCACTTATCCTCTTGCTGCCAATGCGGTAACACGCTGGAATGCTGCGCCGCTGCGTATTACTTCCAAAGCCTGCTGTGCGTTTTGCTTTAAATTTTCCTGACCGAAAAGGCGCAATAGCATCGCCACATTGGCGGCCACTGCGGCTTCATGTGCCGGATCTCCTTTACCTTGTAATAAGCGTGCCAGAATGTCACGGTTTTCTTCCGGCTCGCCGCCCAGCAGTGCTTCGACAGGATAATTGTCCAGCCCGAAGTCCTCTGGCGTCAGTTCATAAGTCGTGATTTCGCCATTTTTCAGCTCGGCAACCTGAGTTGGTGCGTGGATCGCCACTTCATCCATTCCACCTCCGTGAACCACTGCTGCACGCTCATAACCGAGGGTGCGCAGCGTTTCAGCAATCGGACGTACCAGTTCCGGACTGTAAACCCCAATCAACGCCAGCGGCGGACGTGCCGGGTTAATCAACGGGCCCAGTACGTTGAACAGCGTGCGGGTTTTCAGCGCTTTACGTACCGGCATCGCGTGGCGAAAACCCGTGTGATACTGCGGCGCGAACAGGAAACAGATGCCTAAATCATCCAGCGCTGCGCGGGACTGTTCTGCAGGCATATTCAGCTCAATACCAAAGGCTGCCAGCAAATCTGAGGAACCGGAGCGGCTTGAAACGCTGCGGTTGCCGTGTTTAGCGACGCGGACGCCGCAGGCCGCAGCAACAAAGGCGCTGGCGGTAGAAATGTTGATGCTGTTGGTGCCGTCACCGCCGGTACCGACGATGTCCGCGAACTGATATTCAGGACGTGGGAAAGGCTCGGCATGGGCCAGCAGCGCCTGTGCTGCACCGGCGATTTCTGCCGGTTGCTCACCGCGCACTTTCATGCTGATTAAGGCAGCCGCTAATTGCGCAGGCTCCAGTTCGCCATTCACGATGGCGGTAAATAACTGCTGGCTCTCTTCCTGCGTCATCACCTGAGCGCGATACAGGTTTTCGAGGATGCCGGAAATGGTTTGAGTTTTCATTGTCAGCACCTCGTCTTATGCCAAAGCCCAGGCCAGTGTCTGCTCTAACAGACGGGCACCCTGAGACGTTAAAATGGATTCCGGATGGAACTGGAAGCCGCAAACACGATCTTTATCGTGACGCACGGCCATCACCATATCGCCATAGCGGGCGTTAACCGTCAGCCCATCCGGGATTTGGCTACCGACCAACGAATGGTAACGCGCCACCGGTAACGGGTTGTTCATCCCGGCGAACATGCCTTCGTCGTCATGCGTAATAGAGGAGGCTTTACCGTGCAGGATCTCACCGGCCTGTCCGACATATCCGCCGTAGGTTTCCACAATGGCCTGGTGTCCCAGACAGATGCCGATGATAGGCAACTGACCGCGCAGACGTTTCAGCAGTTCAGGCATACAGCCCGCTTCTGACGGCGTGCCGGGGCCGGGGGATAGCATCAGTACCGGCTTTTCCAGCTGGCTCAGTTTTTCGAGGATCACGTCGGCCGGGATCTGGTTACGGTAAATCACCACGTTGTGGCCGCTGGAGCGCAGCTGATCCACCAGGTTGTAGGTGAACGAATCCACGTTATCAATCAGTAAAATATCGGCCATCTTAAAATACCTCTTTGGCATTGTGGGCAGTGGCGATGGCACGCAGCACGGCACGGGCTTTATTGCGGGTTTCGTCAGCTTCGGCCTGCGGAACGGAGTCCAGAACTACGCCGCCGCCGGCCTGAACGGTGGCAATGCCGTCTTCTACATAGGCCGAGCGGATAACAATGCAGGTATCGAGATCACCCTGAGCGGTGAAATAACCCACCGCGCCACCATAGCTGCCGCGACGGCTTTTTTCAGAACCGGCAATCAGCTGCATGGCACGCACTTTCGGCGCACCGGTAAGCGTGCCCATGTTCATGACGGCCTGATAGGCGTGCAGCACGTCGAGATCCGCACGCAGGGTTCCGACCACCCGGGAGACCAGATGCATCACGAAGGAGTAACGGTCAACTTTGGTCAGGTCAGCGACATAGCGGCTGCCCGGCTCACAAATACGCGCCAGATCGTTGCGCGCTAAATCTACCAGCATCAGGTGCTCGGCCAGCTCTTTGTGGTCGGTACGCATTTCCAGTTCGATGCGGCTGTCGAGATCGCGATCCAGCGAGCCGTCTGCACGGCGGCCGCGCGGGCGGGTACCGGCAATGGGGTAGATCTCAATCTTGCGGTTAGTGGCGTCATATTTCAGCGCACTTTCTGGCGACGCACCGAACAGGGTGAAATCGTTGTCCTGCATGAAGAACATATACGGGCTTGGATTGTTGTTTTTCAGCGTTTCATAAGCTGCCAGGGGGGCAGGGCAAGGCAGGGAGAAACGGCGCGAAGGCACAACCTGAAAAATTTCTCCGGCGCGGATGCCTTCTTTCATCTGCTCAACCACGGCACCAAACTCTTCGTCACTCTGATTGACGCTAAGTTTCATGTCCGTCACGTCCTGATGAGGAATAGCGTGCGGCGGCAATTGCAGCTGATGTTGCAACTGTTCGAGGCGGGCATGCAGACGCTGTTTTTCCTCGCTGTCCGGCGTAAACAGGCTGGCCTGCAAACGGCTGCTGCGGTTTTGGTGATCGAGAACCAGTAAGGTTTCTGACAGATAGAAACAGAAATCCGGGCAGCGCTGGTCGGCACGCAGTTGCGGTAAATCTTCAAATCCGGCGACTAAGTCGTAAGCGAAAAGGCCACCGAGCAGCATGGCCTCGCGCTCTTCTTCGGGCGTTTCTACCAGATCCAGAATGCTGCGCAGCGCATCAAACACGGAACGTGAACGCAGACGGGCATCCTCTTCCTGCATCTGGTCGATGGCCGGGAAAGTCAGTTCGCGGCCGTTAGGTCGCACATCGTTATGGACATCGTCGGGCAGTGCGACATCCATCAGCGGCAGCAGCGAGGCCCCGTTGGCGGTCAGAGCCTGCACGGAAACTTTATTGCCAAGCGCGGTAATGCGCAGCGCACTGTCAATCACCAGCAGACTTTTCAGATTCTGTTTGCTGGTGATCTCCGCCGATTCCAGTAACAAGGTCGCGGGACGCGCACCACAAAGCTGGTGGAAGATGGCCGTCGGGTCACCACGGTAACTTCCTTGTGCGGTCAGCAGTTCTAATCGAGGTCGTTGAATAGTCATGTTGCTTCCTGAAATTTTCTACCAAATGGATAAGAAGACGGCCATAAAAAAGCCCGCAATCAGCGGGCTTCGGGTATCTGCATGTCTGTTAACAGCTATGCGTGATCACACCGCCCGCGAAGGGAAGTGGCGCCACCAGCTGAGTACAGAAATCATTGAAATGTTCATCATCAGACACCCTTCGTCGTTGCAAAAATAGTTATCACGTTACCCGTGAACTTGTGTACTAGTAAACTAGTTCGAGAGGCGTTAGTCAACCCTCTTTTACATCTTTCTTGATGACTCAGAAGATTAAAACCCTCGCGATACCTGCCTTTACCCTTGGCATACGTGCGTTGTCAGGGCAGATAGGGTTAACCCGAAGGCTGTTAACGGGTTATGATAAACGCCGCTTTCAGCAACAGGTTTAACTACTCTTACTTTTATGACTTCAATCGCCACCGATATTCCAGAACCCAGCACCGCCTTCACACTCTATGATCTGCACAGCCATACCACGGCTTCTGACGGATATTTGTCGCCTGAAGCGCTGGTCGCCCGTGCCGTAGAAATGCGGGTGGGCGTGCTGGCCATCACTGACCATGACACGACGGAAGGGTTGGCCCGGGCGGCGCAGGCTATAGCTGAACAGAATCTTCCTTTACAGCTTATCAGCGGTGTTGAGATCTCCACATTGTGGGAAAATCACGAAATTCACATTGTTGGTCTGGGCATAGATCCCCAACATCCGGCGATGCAAACCTTACTGGCTTCACAGGCTGCCTTGCGTGTCGAACGTGCGCAGGAGATGGGACGCCGGCTGGAGAAAGCCCTGATAACCGGTGCCTGGGAAGGTGCACTACGCCTGGCGCAAGGCGGGGCGGTTACCCGTGCGCACTTTGCCCGTTATCTGGTGGAAATCGGTAAATGCGACAACATTGCGCAGGTCTTCAAAAAGTACCTCGCCAAGGGCAAGACCGGCTACGTGCCACCACACTGGTGTACAATAGAACAAGCGGTGGATGCTATTCATCGGTCCGGCGGTCAGGCCGTCGTGGCCCATCCTGGACGTTATGGGTTGTCAACTAAATGGCTAAAACGACTGCTGGCATTTTTTGCCGAACAGGGCGGGGACGCGATGGAGGTCGCCCAGTGCCAGCAGGCACCCAATGAACGAAGCCAGCTCGCCGCCTTCGCAAGAGACTATAATTTACTGGCATCGCAGGGATCTGACTTTCATCAGCCCTGCTCCTGGATAGAGCTGGGGCGCAAACTGTGGCTTCCCGCCGGTGTTGAACCGGTGTGGCAAGCGTGGGCGGAACCCACACGCACAGCCCCCATTACAGAATGAGTTAAGAAGGGAATTATGAGTCAATTTTTCTATATTCACCCCGAGAACCCGCAGCCGCGTCTGATCAATCAGGCCGTGGATATTTTGCGTAAAGGCGCCGTTATTGTGTACCCGACCGATTCCGGTTACGCACTCGGCTGTCGTCTGGAAGACAAAAACGCGATGGAGCGAATTTGCCGCATCCGTCAGCTGGATGGCAACCATAACTTCACGCTGGTCTGCCGCGATCTCTCTGAGCTTTCGACCTACGCCTATGTGGATAACACCGCATTTCGTCTGATCAAAAACAATACGCCGGGAAATTACACTTTCATTCTGAAAGCGACCAAAGAAGTGCCGCGCCGTCTGATGAGTGAAAAGCGTAAAACTATCGGTCTGCGTGTGCCGTCAAATCCGATTGCACTGGCACTGCTGGACGTACTCGGCGAACCGCTGATGTCCACCACCCTGATGCTGCCGGGTAATGATTTTGCCGAATCAGACCCAGACGATATTAAAGATAATCTGGGCAAGCTGGTGGATCTGATCATCCACGGCGGTACGATTGGACAGCAGCCAACCACGGTAGTGGACCTGACCGAATCTGCGCCAGAAGTGGTACGCGAAGGGGCCGGCGACCCGACGCCGTTCTTGTAGGGGCACATAAATCAGCCCGCAGAGAGATACAAAAACAGTGAAATTGTGTATAATGGCGGGCTGACTTTTCATAAGTCGTTGTTTTGATAAGCAATGCTGTATTTGCGACGTGAAGTCCTCCCTGTGTCACACAGGAATTCCGCAACAGCCGCTGACTTATTCAATATGTACTGAACTGATACTAATTCTGGCGGGCAGACGATGGGTCACATCGTGCTGCCGGCTCTCCCCGACGCCTGTGAAGGCGACAAATGAGGCTGCTCAATGAGCGAGAAGTTTAATTCCCAGAAGCATACTAGCGACAGATCCAAACCGGGCCGTTCGGCCACTGACAAACCTAAAAGCGGCAGAAATTCAGGCGCAGCCAAAGGCCGTCCTGAGCCAACGCGTGCTGAAAAGCGCGGCGAAAAGCCCCAAACGGATAAGGCGCGTTCTGATAAGTCACGTAATGACAAATCACGCACCGATAAAGCCCGTCCAGATTCCGCACGCAGTGATTCACGGATCGAAAAACCGCGCACAGGCAAAGCTCGCCCTGAAGGCGGCCGCCCGGATCGTAACGATAAAGCGCGTCCTGACAGCGCCCGCAGCGACAAACCGCGTTTTGAAAAATCCCGTGGTGCCAAGCCAAAAGCGGCCGCAGCGGTAGTGAAAAACGACGTTGATGCGCCCGAAGACGACGAACCAAAATACGAAAAGCCAAAAAACGCCCTCGACAGCACTGAAGGTCAGAGCGAAAAACTGCAAAAGATCCTCGCCCGCGCCGGCCATGGTTCACGCCGTGAAGTGGAAGCGATGCTACAGGCTGGCCGTATCAGCGTTGATGGTAAAATTGCCGCACTCGGTGACCGCGTAGAAATGGTTGCCGGTACGAAAATTCGTCTCGATGGCCACGTTCTGTCGATCATCGAATCTCAGGACACCGTCTGCCGCGTGCTGGCGTACTACAAGCCGGAAGGCGAGTTGTGTACCCGCAGCGATCCGGAAGGCCGTCCGACCGTATTCGACCGTCTGCCAAAAATGCGTGGTTCACGCTGGGTGGCGGTGGGTCGTCTTGATGTCAACACCTCCGGCCTGCTGCTGTTCACCACCGACGGTGAGCTGGCGAACCGCCTGATGCACCCAAGTCGTGAAGTTGAGCGTGAATATGCTGTGCGCGTATTCGGCCAGATTGACGATGAGAAAATCAAACAACTGAGTCGTGGCGTGCAGCTCGAAGACGGTCCTGCCGCCTTCCGCAGCATCAAATACCAGGGCGGCGAAGGCCTGAACCAGTGGTACAATGTCACGTTGACCGAAGGCCGTAACCGCGAAGTTCGCCGGTTGTGGGAAGCGGTAGGCGTACAGGTTAGCCGTCTGATCCGCGTTCGTTACGGCGATTTGACCCTGCCTAAAGGCCTGCCTCGCGGCGGTTATAAAGAACTGGATCTGCCCGAAACAAACTACCTGCGTACGCTGGTGGAGATGCAGGAAGAGACCGTCAGCAAACTGCCGGTTGAACGTGATCGTCGTCGTGTGAAGGCTAACCAGATCCGCCGCGCCGTGAAGCGTCATACTCAGGTTGCTCCCGCACGCCGTAGCGGTACGCCGTCTAAGCGTAACGGATAACCTGACCAGCATATTGCTGTTAGCGTAATGCTGTTCTGATAAACCGCGGTCTGTGACTGCGGTTTTTTTTGACCTGATTTCTTTGTACAGCTGCCAGGAAGATAATGCGGATGGAAACGACATGAGATTATATCTGGTTCGACATGGTCAGACTGAGGCCAATGTGGATGGCGTATTTTGTGGCAGCAGTGACGTGGCGCTGTCCTCACACGGCGTGAGTCAGACTCAGCATGTGGCGCAACAACTGTTCTCCATACCGCTCGATGCCATCATTCACACCGATCTTGCCCGTAGCCGCATAACGGCAGAAGCCATTGCGGCAGGACGCGATACTGCATTGCAGGTTCAGCCGCTGTTGCGGGAAATGTGTTTTGGCGAGTGGGAGTTGCGTCACCACCGCGATCTGCTGGCCAGTGGCGCACCGGGCTACGATTTATGGTGTCAGGACTGGCAGGCGGCACAGGTGCCACAAGGGGAGTCGTTCGCGGCATTCACCCAGCGTATCCGTCAGGCCATGCGTCAGCTCTATCTGATGCCACCGGAAAGCCGTCTGGCCATCGTCGCCCATGAGGGATCATTAAGCCTGATGCTGGCGATGATGCTGAAACTGGCACCTGCCGATATGTGGCGTTTTCCGTTTAAACAGGGTTGCGTCAGTGAGATTGAACTCACTAACGGCTCTTGTGTGATCCAGCGCCTCAACGACAGCGGTATTCTTTAAACTGCCGTTCGTATTTCAGACCACGCGGGCAGGGCGAAGAGTGGCTACCAGTCAATGCCCTGCTGCGCCATAATTCCGACGTCGAAAGCATGTTTTACCGGGCGCAGTTCGCTCACCGTGTCGGCCATTTCGAGCAGATCGCGGTGACAGCCACGACCGGTAATAATAACGGTCTGGCGGGCAGGGCGCGCTTTTAAGGCGTCCACTACCTCCGCCAAATCCAGATAGCCGAAACTGACCATGTACGTCAGCTCATCGAGCACCACCAGATCCAGCGAAGCATCAGCCAGCATACGCTTTCCGTGTTGCCAGACGCCCTGACAGGCCGTCGTATCGGTCTCTTTGTTCTGCGTCTCCCAGGTAAAGCCGGTTGCCATCACCTGAAACTCCACACCGTGGGGCTCCAGCAGATTTTTCTCACCATTCGGCCATTCGCCTTTGATGAACTGGATAACGCCTGCGCGCTGACCGTGACCCACGGCGCGGGAGACTGTTCCAAATGCCGCCGTGGTTTTGCCTTTACCGTTGCCGGTGAAAACGATCAGGATCCCGCGTCGTTCCTGTGCCGCTTCAATGCGCGCATCGACCTGCTCTTTAAGGCGCTGCTGGCGCTGTTTATGACGATCATTACTGCTGTTTTCTTCGGACATTATCTGGCCTTATTCCGCCGGACCGGCTTTGCGGCCGGGCTGGGCATCAAAGCTGGTACCGGTTTTACGGCGGCTGTCATCGCCCATCAAATAGAGGTACAGCGGCATGATATCAGCGGGTGTTTTAAGCTTTTCGCTTTTCTCATCGGGAAATGCAGATGCCCGCATACTCGTGCGTGTTCCACCCGGATTGATGCAGTTAACGCGCAAGTTGGTGTGCTTATACTCTTCGGCCAGCACCTGCATCATGCCTTCGGTCGCAAATTTTGACACTGCGTAAGCGCCCCAGCCGCTACGGCCTTCGCGACCTACACTGGAGGTGGTAAAGGCCAGTGAAGAGCTTGGAGATTTCAGCAATAACGGCAGTAACGCCTGCGTCAGCATAAAGGTCGCGTTGACGTTGACCTGCATGACGTTGTTCCAGTCCTCAAGCTTGATGTCGGCCATTGGGGTTATCTCACTGAGCAGACCGGCGTTATGCAGCACGCCGTCCAGATGCGGAACCCACTGGGAAATCTGTTCTGCCACACGCTGGCAATCCTGCTGGCTGGCGGTAAGCAGATCAAGAGTATAAATCTGCGCCGGATGGTAGCCGCGCTGGGCAATCTCTTCCTGCACTTTCGCCAGTTTACTTTCGGTGCGGCCAAGTAGAACCAGCTGCGCGCCGAAACGCGCGTACGTCAGCGCTGCTTCGCGACCAATGCCGTCACCCGCGCCGGTGACCAGAATAATACGGTGGTTGAGAAGGTCGGATTTTGGATGATAGTGCACGGGATTTCCTCTTACCTGATTCAAAACGTGGCGCCATTTTGCGTCACACGTCGGGACAAAATGCCCCTGCGGGAACAATAGGGTCTGCAACCGGCTCTACCGCACAAGGCACTTTGGCTAAAATTTCGTCATCACATGGATGAATACTGGGTTATATGCCTGAAATAAACCTTTGTTTCAACGATTAACCCGCCGTTTACGGATTCTTTTGTAACAAAAATGGAACATCGCTGCATCCCTTTTTGCCTGCCATCCTGGGAAGGGCAGGGAATGACGGCGATAATCTTGTGGCTGCGGACACATTCCGGCAAGACGTTCTGACGCCAATTGTCTAGAATAAGCAGCATCTTATTACCACAGTGTAAAAGGCGGTATGTGTGGATTTATTATCTCTTTATGGTCTGTTTCTGGCCAAAGTTGTCACCGTGGTTATCGCCATCGGGGCGTTAGTGATTCTGGTTGTGGGGCTCAGACAGCGTAAATCGCAGGGCAAAGGCGAACTTCATCTGGTGGATTTGGGTGAACAGTACCGCGACATGCAGCGCGAAATGCGCACTGCACGCCTTAACCCAAGCGAACAGAAACTGAGTAACAAAGCCTTTAAAAAGCAGGAAAAGGCCGAAGCGAAACAGAAAAAATCGCAGGCTAAAACCGGCGTAACCAAAAGCAAACCTTGTCTGTATGTGTTGGATTTCAAAGGCAGTATGGATGCTCATGAGGTCACGTCGCTGCGCGAGGAGATCTCTGCAGTGCTGGCGGTAGCCACGCCTGAAGATGAAGTTCTGCTGCGTTTGGAAAGTCCGGGCGGCGTGGTGCACGGTTACGGCCTGGCATCGTCCCAACTGGCGCGCTTGCGTCAGGGCGGAGTCCGTCTGACCGTTGCGGTAGACAAAGTTGCTGCCAGTGGTGGTTACATGATGGCCTGCGTGGCTGACCGGATTGTCGCGGCGCCGTTTGCGATCATCGGTTCCATCGGCGTTGTGGCGCAGATCCCTAACTTCAGCCGTTTACTGAAAAAGAACGATATTGATGTGGAACTGCATACTGCCGGAGAGTTCAAGCGCACCCTGACGCTGTTTGGTGAAAATACCGAAGAAGGGCGCGAGAAATTCCGCGAAGACCTCAACGAAACGCACGTGCTGTTTAAAGAGTTTGTGCATCAGCACCGTCCTTCACTGGATATCGACAGCGTCGCCACTGGCGAACACTGGTTTGGTACTCAGGCGCGTGAAAAAGGGCTGATTGACGCTATCGGCACCAGTGATGATTTACTGATTGCCGAGATGAAAAATCATGAGGTGATTGCGGTGCGTTACAGCCGTCGTAAACGCATGATGGACAGATTTACCGGCAGTGCCGCAGAAAGCGTTGACCGTTTGTTCCTGCGCTGGTTACAACGCAGCCAGAAACCACTGCTCTGAATCTGCGCTATAAATGATAAAAGGGACAATTGTCCCTTTTATCATTGCCTGCCAACCGGGTGCCCACGCTTCTTTTATTAGCCTGAAAAGCACCGGCAGAGCAGGGACGAAATGTTTAATCTTCCAGATGGTATTTTTCTGAAAAGAGATGCGCCAGATGTTTGAACATATTAAAGACAGCCGTAGTTTTTAACGTCGGTAATCCATTCTCATCGAGAAAGAACTCCCCGCCAAAAACCAGCACATTTCCTTTCTGTTCAACACCGGTTGCGATCATGCCGTGCAGATAATCACCATGCTCACGAATGACTTTATTCGCTTCGATAAGTAAAGCTTCACGACTAATTGCTGAGGTATTTCCGTGCATGTTATTTACTCCCCACTATAATTGCTGGCGATATTGTAATGCCGCCACGGATAAAACCGCAAATCCTCTACGGGTAAAGAAAATTTTAATTGTATGTATTTTGACCGTATTGGCGAAAAGCACATTTACGTGCTAATTAAGTTGCGTGGCAATTTTTATCAGGTAGAGTGTGGGATTTTGTGGCTTTAGGTGGAATGTTTTGTTTACGCTTGGTCACTTCTTGTCATCCTGAAATGAATTACTGTGTTTGAGTTAACCCGCTAAACTCGCGCAAAATCAGTTGATTGTGCCTCTGGAAGTCAGTTTGAGCGTCGATTTAAAAAAAAGTGTTGACCTCCTGACTCACTGCCGCAATATAAAAAAAGACGTTACATTGTGCCGCGGCATAACAAGTTAAAATCTTCTTCAGCAGAAGAATAAATTAGGTAAAAGGTAATTATGGGCAAAGCTCTCGTAATAGTTGAGTCCCCGGCAAAAGCCAAAACGATTAATAAGTATTTAGGAAATGACTACGTGGTTAAGTCCAGCGTCGGTCATATCCGCGATTTGCCTACCAGTGGGTCCGCCAGCAAAAAAGCCGCCACCTCACCTGAAGAAAAAACAAAGAAAAAAGTAAAAAAGGATGAGAAAACTGCACTGGTTAACCGTATGGGTGTTGATCCCTATCACGGTTGGGAAGCGCAATACGAAATACTGCCGGGTAAAGAGAAAGTCGTCGCTGAGTTAAAAGCCTTAGCCGAAAAAGCCGACCACATCTATCTCGCAACCGACCTCGACCGCGAAGGAGAGGCGATAGCCTGGCATTTGCGGGAAGTGATTGGCGGGGATGAAAAACGCTTCAGCCGCGTGGTGTTCAACGAAATCACCAAGAACGCGATTCAGAACGCCTTCAAACAGCCAGGCGAACTGAATATTGATCGTGTGAATGCCCAGCAGGCACGTCGCTTTATGGACCGCGTGGTGGGTTACATGGTCTCCCCGCTGTTGTGGAAGAAAATTGCCCGTGGCTTGTCCGCTGGTCGTGTTCAGTCCGTGGCAGTGCGTCTGGTGGTTGAGCGCGAAAAAGAGATTAAAGCGTTTGTGCCCGAAGAGTACTGGGAGTTGCATGCCGATTTGCTGGCGCACAAAGATACCGCGCTGCAAATGGAAGTGACGCACCACCTCGAAAAACCGTTCAAACCAGTCAATAAAGAACAAACCCATGCTGCCGTGTCGTTGCTTGAAAAAGCGCGCTACACCGTGGTGGATCGCGAAGACAAACCGACCAGCAGCAAGCCGGGCGCACCTTTTATTACTTCCACATTGCAGCAGGCGGCCAGTACCCGTCTGAGCTTTGGTGTGAAGAAAACCATGATGATGGCGCAGCGGCTTTACGAAGCCGGTCATATCACCTACATGCGTACCGACTCCACCAACCTGAGTCAGGACGCGGTGGAAATGGTCCGTGGCTACATTGGTGAGAACTTCGGTGACAAATATCTGCCGAAAGCGCCGCTGCAATACAGCAACAAAGAAAATTCTCAGGAAGCGCACGAAGCGATTCGTCCTTCTGACGTGGCCGTGGTTTCCGAACAGCTGAAAGATATGGAAGCGGATGCACAGCGTTTGTATCAGCTGATTTGGCGTCAGTTTGTTGCCTGTCAGATGACACCAGCGCAGTACGATTCCACCACGCTGACCGTGAAAGCCGCAGACTATTCGCTGCGTGCTAAAGGCCGTACGTTACGTTTCGACGGCTGGACCAAGGTCATGCCCGCACTGCGCAAAGGCGATGAAGATCGCGTATTGCCGGTGATTGAAGTGGGTACCGAGCTGAAGCTGCAACAGCTGCTGCCTACCCAGCACTTTACCAAACCGCCTGCACGTTTTAGCGAAGCATCGCTGGTTAAAGAGCTGGAAAAACGCGGCATCGGCCGTCCGTCCACTTATGCGTCGATCATTTCGACCATTCAGGACCGTGGCTATGTTCACGTTGAAAACCGTCGTTTCTACGCCGAGAAGATGGGTGAGATCGTCACCGACCGTCTGGAAGACAATTTCCGCGAACTGATGAACTACGACTTTACTGCCCGTATGGAAGATGGCCTCGATCAGGTCGCTAACAACAAGGCGGAGTGGAAAGCCGTGCTGGATGAGTTCTTCACTGAATTCAGCAAACAGCTGGAAACGGCCGAGAAAGATCCTGAAGAGGGCGGTATGCGCCCAAATCAGATGGTCCTGACCAGCATCGAGTGCCCAACGTGCGGTCGTCCGATGGGTATTCGTACCGCCAGCACCGGCGTGTTCCTCGGTTGCTCCGGTTATGCGTTACCGCCAAAAGAGCGATGCAAAACCACCATCAACCTGATTGCCGACGCCGAAGTGCTCAACGTTCTGGAAGGTGATGAAGCAGAAGCCAACGCGCTGCGTGCCAAACGTCGCTGTGGCAAATGTGGCACCGCAATGGACAGTTATCTGATCGACAACCAGCGTAAATTGCACGTCTGCGGTAATAATCCGGAGTGTGATGGCTACGAAATCGAGCAGGGCGAATTCCGCATCAAAGGCTATGATGGCCCGATTGTTGAGTGCGAAAAATGTGGTTCTGAAATGCACCTGAAAATGGGGCGTTTCGGGAAGTACATGGGATGTACCAACGACGAGTGTAAGAACACCCGTAAGATTTTACGTAACGGCGATGTCGCGCCACCGAAAGAAGATCCGGTGCCGTTACCTGAATTGCCGTGCGAAAAATCAGATGCTTACTTTGTGTTGCGTGATGGCGCAGCGGGCGTCTTCCTGGCGGCCAATACTTTCCCTAAATCGCGCGAAACCCGCGCACCTTTAGTGGAAGAGCTGGCCCGCTTTAAAGACCGCCTGCCGGAAAAACTCAGTTATCTGGCTGATGCGCCGCCAGCCGACCCTGAAGGTAATAAGTCGATGGTTCGCTTTAGTCGTAAGACGAAGCAGCAGTATGTCTCTTCCGAGAAAGACGGCAAAGCCACCGGCTGGTCAGCGTTCTACGTTGATGGCAAATGGGTCGAAGGCAAAAAGTAATCAGACTGTTTTACACTGACGCTATGCCTCTAAAAACCAGCTCATCGGGCTGGTTTTTTTATTGCAATAAGTTCTATTATCGTTGGGTTATACGCATTTTGGTGCTTAAGCTATTTTTATTCTCCATACACGTCGTCAGCAGGCCATCAACCGACTATACAATGTGTCAATACTTGATATAATTGTTATATAAAATCTCTTTTTATGCTTTAAAATTATTACAGAGCACTCTGTGAGGCATGTCGGGCAGGGATGTTATTTGGCATAAGGGAGAAAAAAAACAATCTATTTCCAGACCTTTCAGCCGCTAGGCGAACAGGGATGGCTGACAGGGTTTGAAACTAGGATGGTATGAGATATGAAATTACAGCAACTGCGCTACATCGTAGAGGTTGTTAATCACAATCTGAACGTCTCTTCGACGGCAGAAGGCCTGTATACCTCGCAACCGGGCATCAGTAAGCAAGTCCGAATGCTGGAAGACGAGCTGGGCATCCAGATTTTTGCGCGCAGCGGCAAGCACCTGACTCAGGTAACCCCCGCAGGTCTGGAAATCATCCGCATCGCCCGTGAAGTGCTGTCGAAAGTGGACGCCATTAAAGCGGTTGCCGGTGAGCATACTTATCCCGACAAGGGCTCGCTCTATGTGGCGACCACCCATACGCAAGCGCGTTATGCGCTGCCAAACGTCATCAAAGGCTTCATAGAGCGTTATCCGCGTGTTTCCCTGCATATGCATCAGGGGTCGCCTACGCAAATCGCTGAGGCGGTTTCCAAGGGCAATGCGGACTTCGCCATCGCCACCGAAGCGCTGCACCTGTATGACGATCTCATCATGCTGCCGTGTTATCACTGGAACCGCGCGGTTGTGGTTCAGCCCGATCACCCGTTGGCGGGCAAAGATAAAGTCACCATCGAAGAGCTGGCCGCTTATCCGATTGTCACTTATACCTTCGGCTTTACCGGCCGTTCTGAGCTGGATACCGCATTCAACCGTGCGGGGCTGACACCGCGTATTGTGTTTACCGCGACTGACGCCGATGTCATCAAAACCTACGTTCGGCTCGGGCTGGGTGTGGGCGTTATCGCCAGTATGGCGGTCGATCCGGTGCAGGATCCTGACCTGGTTACGGTGGATGCGCGGGATATCTTCACCTACAGTACCACCAAGATTGGTTTTCGCCGCAGCACATTCCTGAGAAGTTACATGTATGACTTCATCCAGCGATTTGCTCCGCACCTGACGCGTGACGTGGTGGATACCGCCGTCGCACTGCGTTCAAACGAAGATATCGAAGCGATGTTTAAAGACATCAAACTGCCGGTGAAGTAGCAGATTCAAACCGGGCAACAATGAAATCCCGATCGGCCTTACGGCGGTCGGGATTTTTTTTTGCAGTGCCCGCAACCTTTCTCAACAAAGATTCAACTGGATGAACACTTCGTGTTGTTATCAAAATGTTACTCATATTTTGTGTTATGTTTATAAGAGGACTTATACACCGTCCGGTTATTATTCCGAACCGGCGTCGACCACAAGCCTTTGAACTAAAAGAAGTCTGAAAGATAAGTACCCTCACAAGGAGAAGCTATGTCGTCCGATCTTCGAAAGAACAGTCAGGATAAGCTGGCAGCCCTCGATAAGGAATATCACTACTACAGCCTGCCCAAAGCGGCGCAAACGCTGGGTGACATTCAACGCCTGCCTAAATCCCTCAAAGTCCTGCTCGAAAACCTGCTGCGTAATATTGACGGTGACACTGTCACCGAAGACGACCTGCGTGCGCTGGTTGAGTGGCAGAAAACCGGCCATGCCGATCGCGAAATCGCCTACCGTCCCGCCCGCGTTCTGATGCAGGATTTCACCGGCGTACCGGCGGTGGTTGACCTCGCTGCCATGCGTCAGGCGGTGAAACGTCTGGGCGGTAACGTTGAGCAGGTTAACCCGCTGACGCCCGTCGATTTGGTGATTGACCACTCGGTTACCGTCGATGAGTACGGTGACGATCAGGCTTTTGACGAGAATGTCCGTCTGGAAATGGAGCGTAACCATGAGCGCTATATTTTCCTGCGCTGGGGGCAAAAAGCCTTCAACCGGTTCCGCGTGGTGCCGCCGGGCACCGGGATTTGCCATCAGGTTAACCTGGAATATCTCGGGCAGACGGTATGGCATGAAGAGATCGACGGCAAAACGGTTGCCTATCCTGACACCTTAGTCGGTACCGATTCGCACACCACCATGATCAACGGCCTCGGCATTCTGGGCTGGGGCGTGGGTGGGATAGAAGCTGAAGCGGCCATGCTCGGCCAGCCGGTATCGATGCTGATCCCCGACGTGGTTGGCTTTAAACTGACCGGGAAACTGGGCGAGGGTATTACCGCTACCGATCTCGTGCTGACGGTGACCCAGATGCTGCGTAAACACGGCGTGGTAGGGAAGTTCGTCGAATTTTATGGTGACGGTCTGGCCGACTTGCCGCTGGCTGACCGTGCAACCATCGCCAATATGTCACCGGAATTTGGTGCCACCTGCGGCTTCTTCCCGGTGGATGAAGTCACACTCAGCTATATGAAGCTCAGCGGGCGCAGCGATGAGCAAATTGCGCTGGTGGAAGCTTACAGCCGGGCGCAAGGGCTGTGGCGTCATGAAGGCGATGAGCCGGTCTTTACCAGTTCGCTTGAACTGAACATGGCGCTGGTGGAATCCAGCCTGGCCGGGCCAAAACGTCCTCAGGACCGCGTGGCGTTGCCAAATGTGCCGAAAGCCTTTAACGCCGCCACTGAACTGGAAATTGGTAATGCGAAAGGCAAGCAAACGCAGTCAGAAAGTTTCACGCTAAATGGTCAGCATCTGCAACTGACCACTGGCGCGGTGGTGATCGCCGCGATCACCTCCTGTACCAACACCTCTAACCCGAGCGTATTAATGGCGGCGGGTCTGCTGGCGAAGAATGCCGCAGAGAAAGGGCTGACCAGTAAACCCTGGGTGAAAACCTCGCTGGCGCCGGGCTCCAAAGTGGTGACCGAGTATCTCAACGCCGCCGGGCTGATGCCGTATCTGGAAAAGCTGGGCTTTAACCTCGTGGGTTACGGTTGTACGACCTGCATCGGGAACTCCGGCCCGCTGGCGGACCCTATCGAAGCGGCGATCAAAGAAGGGGATCTGACCGTCGGGGCGGTGCTGTCGGGCAACCGTAACTTCGAAGGGCGTATTCATCCGCTGATCAAAACCAACTGGCTGGCCTCTCCGCCGCTGGTGGTGGCCTATGCGCTGGCCGGTAATATGAAAGTGGACCTGACGCATGATCCGCTCGGTGAAGACCAAAACGGCAAACCGGTCTATCTGAAAGATATCTGGCCGACGTCGAACGAGATTGCCAAAGCGGTTGAGCAGGTGAAAACCGATATGTTCCATCGCGAGTACGCGGAAGTCTTCAACGGTGACGCCAGCTGGCAGTCCATCAAGGTCGACGGCACGCCGACCTACACCTGGCAGGAAGACTCCACCTACATCCGCCACCCGCCGTTCTTCAGCGACATGAAGGCTGAGCCTGATGCCGTCGAGGATATCCGCGATGCGCGCATTCTGGCGATACTGGCTGACTCCGTGACCACCGACCACATCTCTCCGGCAGGGAATATCAAAGCGGACAGCCCGGCCGGTCGCTATCTGACGCAGCACGGTGTCGAGCCGAAGTCCTTTAACTCCTATGGTTCGCGCCGTGGTAATCATGAAGTGATGATGCGCGGTACTTTCGCCAATATCCGTATTCGTAATGAAATGGTACCGGGGGTGGAAGGGGGCTTTACCCGTCATATTCCGTCTCAGGATCAACTGGCTATTTATGACGCCGCGATGCGCTATCAGCACGAAAGCGTACCGACGGCGGTGATTGCCGGTAAAGAGTACGGCTCCGGTTCCAGCCGTGACTGGGCGGCGAAAGGGCCGCGTCTGCTGGGCGTGCGGGTGGTGATTGCCGAATCCTTTGAGCGTATTCACCGTTCGAACCTGATCGGGATGGGGATCCTGCCGCTGGAGTTCCCGCAGGGCGTGACGCGTAAAACGCTGAAACTGACCGGTGATGAAACCCTCAGCGTCAGCGGTATGCAGACGCTGAAACCCGGCCAGACGGTGCCTGTGCATATTACCTTTGCCGACGGGCACACTGAAATCGTCAATGCGCGCTGCCGTATCGATACCGGCAATGAGCTGACGTATTTCGAAAACGGCGGCATTCTGCACTATGTGATCCGTAAAATGCTGTGATCCGTAAAATGCTGTGACAGATACACTGAAGGCATAAAAAAAGGCACCCTTATCGGTGCCTTTCGTCGTTATTGTGAAACGTTACTGGTCGAGCATATGGCCCATCTTGGCGGCTTTAGTTGCCAGATAGCGCTCATTTTTCGGATTCTTGCCGACGATCAGCGGAACGCGTTCGACGATATTAATTCCGGCTTCAGTGAGGATCTCGACCTTCTTCGGATTGTTAGTCAGCAGCCGTACCGCAGGCACACCCAGCAGTTTAAACATATCAGCACACAAGGTGAAGTCGCGCTCATCGGCGGCAAAACCCAACTGGTGGTTGGCTTCGACGGTGTCATAGCCTTTGTCCTGCAATGCGTAGGCGCGGATTTTATTCAGTAGACCGATATTGCGGCCTTCCTGACGGTGATACATCAGGATCCCGCGGCCCTCTTCGGCAATATGATTGAGCGCCGCTTCCAGCTGGAAACCGCAGTCACAACGCAAGCTGAATAACGCATCGCCTGTCAGGCACTCGGAATGCACGCGTGCAAGGACCGGCGTCTCGCCGGTGATATCACCGAAAACTAAAGCCAGATGATCGTGACCTGTTGCCAGTTCTTCAAAACCCACCATTAGGAAATCACCCCATGGTGTGGGCAGTTTCGCTTCTGCCACTCGTTTCAGCTGCATTTTATGCTCCAAATACTCTTCATCTGTGTTTATTAACGTTCAGTATTTTATTCGTTGTTGCGCATCCTACGTCCAGATGCCCGGATTGACCAGCAGAAATCCCGACGTGATGCGAGTTTGCAACAGGCTGATGATTATTCTGCCACAAATCGGGCGGGCGCTTAGCGGGAATATTTGAACAATTACGTCATAACTTATGAATTATAACAGCTGTATAAATAAGAGTTTGTTATGGGATGTTAAGGGTTAATAAGGTTGCTACACTTCGACTCTTTGGCTGTGTAAGGATGCCTATGTATCACATTGTCAGGCGTGTCATTTTAGGCACCGTAATTCTGCTGGCTATGCCCGCTCTCGTCTGGGCCAGTGGTTGGCTGTGGACTCCCGGTCTGAATCCGTCGATCCTGCGGCCGCTGTTTTGGGTCACTGAAACGGTCAGCGAACCTTGGGGAATTCTCACGACAATCATTCTGTGCGCCTGGTTTCTGTGGTGCCTGCGGTTTCGTCTCAAAGCTGCGACAGTGCTGGTGGTCATTCTGGCTGGCTCTATTGTGGGCGGCCAGTACGTGAAAGACTTCATCAAAGCGGAAGTTAAAGAGCCTCGGCCTTATGTGGCATGGCTGGGCACTTCCCATGAAATGGACGTCATTCAGTTCTACGCAATGAAAGGCAAGGAGCGGGGCAAAGAGGTAAAAGCATTGCTGGGCGATGACGCCGACCTGCCGCATTGGCTGAAGAAAAGCTGGCAGAATGATACCGGCTACGCCTTCCCGTCGGGGCATACCATGTTTGCGGCCACCTGGGCGCTGCTGGCGCTGGGCATCTTGTGGCCTCGCCGTCATTTTAAAACGGTCATTTTCATGATGAGTTGGGCGGTGATCGTCATGGGCAGCCGTCTGATGCTTGGTATGCACTGGCCGCGTGATTTAATGGCATCGGTGGGGATTAGCGCCATACTGGTGATGATCGCCTGCTGGCTGACCGAACACTTCATTGGCCCCCTGACACCGCCACCGGCAGAAAAGCGGGAAATTGCTGAGCGTGAGGCTCAGGAGACCAAATAGTTGTACCGGTAAGCGCGACAGATGCCCTTTTAAATGAAGACCATCGTCCCCATATCTTCTACGTTGGCCTGTCAGATTGGGCTTTGAAGATGAATTTAAACAGGCTTCGTGGCGTATTCGTCCGAACTTCCTGTGAAGTGCGTTTTATCCGTTCTGAGCATTTCCATGCTTTGTGTGGAAATGCTAACTTATTAGGTCAGGACGTGAGTTTTTGGCATAATTCATCCGGTACACCCGGCATTACAGGAATGAATGTGAAATATTTGCTAATTTTTTTGCTCGTGCTGGTCGTTGTGGTTATCTCCATTACCCTCGGCGCCCATAACGATCAGGTAGTTACCTTCAATTATTTGCTGGCGCAGGGCGATTATCGTGTTTCCACGCTGCTTGCCGTGCTGTTCGCCACTGGCTTTGTGCTGGGCTGGGTCATTTGTGGTTTGTTCTATTTGCGCGTCCGCCTTTCGCTTGGACGTGCTCAGCGTAAAATTAAACGCCTTGAACAACAGATCGCCCCCGTACCTGTGGTGGTCAGCCCCGTCGCGCCTTCCGCTGTCAGCAAGGAATAATCCTTTATGTTAGAGCTGCTGTTTCTGTTGTTGCCCGTTGCGGCCGCCTATGGCTGGTACATGGGGCGCAGAAGTTCTCAGCAGGATAAACAGGAAAACGCCAACCGCCTGTCGCGTGAATACGTGGCGGGCGTTAACTTTTTGCTGTCAAACCAGCAGGATAAAGCCGTCGATCTGTTCCTCGAAATGCTTAAAGAGGACAGCAGTACCGTCGAGGCTCACCTGACGCTGGGCAATCTGTTCCGTTCCCGTGGTGAAGTTGACCGGGCCATCCGTATCCATCAGTCACTGATGGAGAGCGCCTCGCTGACCTTTGAGCAGCGTCTGCTGGCCGTTCAGCAACTGGGCAGGGACTATATGGCCGCCGGTCTGTATGACCGCGCCGAAGATATGTTTAATCAGCTGGTGAAAGAGCAGGATTACCAACTGTTCGCCCTCGAACAGCTGCTTGTTATTCATCAGGCAACCAGCGACTGGCAGAACGCCATTGATGTCGCCGAACGTCTGGTGAAACTGGGTAAAGACAATCGTCGTAAAGAGATCGCCCATTTCTGGTGTGAGCTGGCCCTGCAGGCGATGGCCTCTGACGATCTGGATAAAGCCACCGGCCTGCTGAAAAAAGCCGCCTCGGCCGACAAACTCTGCGCCCGTGTTTCCATTATGCAGGGCCGAATTCTGATGGCGCAGGGCGAATACGGCAAAGCCGCCGATGCGCTCAAACGCGTGCTCGAGCAGGATAAAGAAGTGGTCAGTGAAACGCTGCCAATGCTGCAAGAGTGCTATCAGCATCTCGGTGAGCCGCAGGCGTGGAGCGAATTTCTCAAACGCTGTGTGGATGAAAATACCGGTGCCAGCGCCGAACTGATGCTGGCTGAAATCATTCAGGCGGCCGAAGGGCGTGAAGTGGCGCAGGTTTATATGAACCGCCAGCTGCAGCGCCATCCGACCATGCGCGTATTCCATCACCTGATGGACTACCATCTGGCTGATGCTGAAGAAGGGCGTGCGAAAGAGAGTCTGATGCTGTTACGCGACATGGTCGGCGAACAGATCCGCACTAAACCGCGCTACCGTTGCCATAAGTGCGGCTTTACCGCGCACTCCCTATACTGGCACTGTCCGTCTTGCCGGGCGTGGGCGACGGTCAAACCTATCCGCGGCCTCGATGGCCAGTAAAATCCTCGTCGTCCTTTGAATTGTCTCCGCGTTGGCTGCCCTCGCTTACCCCAGTCACTGACATAAGTCAGCTCCTGGGGATTCGTTCGGTTGCCGCCTTGATACAATCCAAATACTTAGAGGATTCCTGTGATCCTCTAAACCGCCGTATTACAACCCGAATGCTTTTGAGGAGCTTTCGGCTAAAACAGCAAGTGGAAACTACTTTTTCTTACTGATGGTCTTGCGGACGGAGAGCAGGAGGGTCCGTAGCTTCTTAATCTCTTTCTGAGTTAGGGCTTCTTCGATAATTTCGTTGGTGTGTTGATTATCGATATCGTGTTCCGTGGCTTTGGTGCTTTTCTTCCCTTTATGAGTAAAACTTTGCTCAAGACGTGCGCCGGCTTCGGCGCTTAATGAATGACCGGCTTCAGCCGCAGCGGCACGAATCTGTTCTTTTAATTCGACAGGGATCTTGATGGTCAGGGTCGTTATCTCGCTCATTTTGCTCTATTTCCTTCAGCCTAAAACTCCAACCTATGCCACGATTGTGACGCCGTCCAGAGCTTCATAAAAAATTCATAAAAATGTAACATTACGCCCGACTGGGATTTACGGCAGATGACAGGTAAAATGCGGGCGGCAGAAAATGCCGCGCTGCTACCTTCCCTGAACACTGACAAGAGGTTGACGAAATGAAGTCTGAAAATACCATCCATAACAATGACTTGAACTCATCACCGATTGTTGTTGCCCTCGATTATGCCGATAAATCTGCCGCACTGGCGTTTGCCGACCGCATCGACCCGTGTGACTGCCGTCTGAAAGTCGGCAAAGAAATGTTTACCCACTTCGGCCCGCAAATTGTCAAAGATCTGCAATCGCGCGGTTTTGAGGTCTTTCTGGATCTGAAATTCCACGATATCCCGAACACCACCGCCCATGCCGTGGCCGCTGCCGCCGATCTCGGCGTATGGATGGTCAACGTTCACGCCAGCGGCGGGGCACGTATGATGACGGCGGCCAAAGAGGCGCTGAGCACCTTCGGTGCCGATGCCCCGTTACTGATTGCCGTTACCGTGCTGACCAGCATGGAAGGCAGCGATCTGGCCGATTTAGGCATTCAGCTTTCACCGGCTGACTATGCGGAACGTCTGGCGCGCCTGACCCGCGACTGCGGCCTGGATGGCGTTGTCTGCTCGGCACAGGAAGCCACGCGTTTTAAAACGGCCCTCGGGCAGGATTTCAAACTGGTCACACCGGGGATCCGCCCGGCAGGCAGCAAAGCCGATGATCAGCGTCGCGTGATGACACCGCAGGAAGCGCTGGCCGCCGGTGTGGATTACATGGTAATTGGTCGTCCGATCACCCAGTCAGTCGATCCCGCGCAAACCCTGCGTGATATCCGCGCATCCCTGCGTTAAGGCGAAGCAAGATGAAAAATGACAGTAACAGCCGTCTGGTCTATTCCACCGACTCCGGCCGGATTGATGAGCCGAAAGCCAAAGCTGAGCGCCCGAAAGGCGATGGCGTTGTGCGTATTCAGCGTCAGACCAGCGGACGAAAAGGCAAGGGCGTATGCCTGATTTCCGGACTGGATCTGGATGATGCGGCACTCGACAAACTGGCCGCTGAGCTTAAAAAGAAGTGCGGGTGCGGCGGTTCGGTCAAAGAGGGCGTGATTGAAATTCAGGGCGATAAAAGGGATTTACTCAAACAGCTTTTAGAAGAGAAAAGTTTTAAGGTGAAGCTGGCGGGAGGGTAATACTTCCGGCCCCCTTTGTTACCTGAAGCGTTCTGACCTTAAAAGTACGTAAAAAAATGCTGCTTTCTCATCGAAGCAGCATTTTTTAAAAACCGGTTTGTCGCCTCAGAGGATGACAAATAAAAAGAAGACCTGAAAGTCGTGCCAATAACCTGTTTTTAGTTGTTAACCTTTATTCTATTTACTCTCTTTCAGTCTCTATTTGCTGACCTGATGCCCGACAATCCCACCGACTGCCGCGCCGCCTAACGTACCCAGCGTGCTGCCATCAGTCAGAACTGCACCACCCAATGCACCGGCACCCGCACCAATCGCGGTATTACGGTCGCGTTTAGACCAGTTGCCACAGGCAGTGACAGACATCGCGAGAGTCAGAACCAATGCAATACTGGCAATACGTTTAGATGTACAACTTGAAAATGTCATCATGGTAATTCTCCTTAAGAACGATTAGCTCTCATACCCACGTATAAGTATAGGTAACAACCGTCAATTCACCTTAATTCCGGGCGCAACATCCACCCAGTGAAGTAAAAGTAGTGAAATTCTTATTCACTCACTAGGTGAATAGTCTTAATTCATTTTTATAAGCGTACTTTATAGCACAAAAGCCTCATGCAGCTTCCTTCAGGCTGATTTACTCACCGCTTCATCCGGCAAACTTACGGTTGCAGCAGAACCTTACGCACTCTTTAGCCATTTGCCCCATACCTGCCGGACGGTTCCAACCAGAGAATAAGAGAAACTACAGCCATTCAGGGATCTCCGATGCTCAGGCAACTTAAAGAACAGGTTCTGCACGCCAATCTGGCGCTGCCAAAACACCATCTGGTGACATTTACCTGGGGTAACGTCAGTGCCGTTGACCGTCAGCAGGGGCTGATGGTGATCAAACCCTCCGGCGTGGAATACGAACATATGCAGCTTGATGACATGGTGGTCGTAGAACTTGAAACCGGGAACGTAGTAGAGGGCAGCAAAAAACCGTCGTCTGATACTGACACCCATCGCGTGCTGTATCTCAATTTCCCTGATGCGGGCGGCATTGTGCATACCCATTCGCGCCACGCGACGGTTTGGGCGCAGGCGGGTAAGGATCTTCCGGCGTGGGGTACAACGCATGCTGACTATTTCTATGGCAACATTCCCTGCACACGAAAAATGACTGAGGCTGAAATTGCCGGGCGATATGAGTGGGAAACCGGGGAGGTGATTGTCAAAACCTTTGCTGAACGGCAGCTGTCAGCCCGGGACGTGCCGGCGGTACTGGTGCACTCTCACGGTCCTTTTGCCTGGGGAAAAAATGCCGAGACAGCAGTGCATAACGCGGTAGTGCTGGAAGAAGTGGCCTACATGGGGATTTTATCCCGCCAGCTGACGCCGGATCTTGCCGACATGCAGCCACAGTTACTGGATAAACATTTCCTGCGCAAACACGGTAAAAATGCCTACTACGGCCAGTGATTTTGCCGTAGTAAAAGCTACTGGCTCAGGGCGTTGACGGTGATCCCTGCATTGACCAGCTGTGTGTGGAAGGTTTGCGCCAACTGGTCGTCGGTGATCACGCGCGACACCGCACTGACCGGCCCCAGAGGATGACCGGTGATCTGGCCGAATTTGCTGGAGTCGGCCATTACAATGTTCTCCCCCCCTTTTGCCAGCACGGCGTTGACGATATCCGCGCGCAGCATATCGCGGCCGGTAAACCCGGTCTCTGCGGTAAACCCGTCAATACCGATAAACGCCTGGCTGAAATTGACCTGTTGCAGGCACAGACGGGTCAACGGACCCACCAGCGTCTGGCTGGCTTTCTGGTACATACCGCCTAATAAAATCACCTCGCACGGCATACTTTTGAGTAACGTGGCAACATAGCAGCTGACGGTAACCACCGTCAGATTCCTTTTGTCGCTGAGATACTGGGCCAGCAGCGCCACGCTGCTGCCGCTTTCGAAAAACACTGTTTCCCCATCATGAATCAGCGAGGCGGCAAACTTTGCCAGCTGCTGCTTACGGCCGAAATTGGACATCATGCGCTGGTCGACGTCATCCGTATTTACCGCCACTGCGAAACCGTGTACGCGGCGTAAATAGTTGCGCTGCTCCAGCAGTGTGAGGTCATGGCGGATGGTCACTTCTGACACCTGACACACCTGCGCCAGCTCATTTACGCTGACGCGTTGCTTGTCGTTGACCCATTGCAAAATGATCTGCTGTCTGTCGTTCATGATTATCCGAAACAGCGGGCAACAGAGGGTGCCCGTCATGGTAGTAAAAAAAGTTAGAGCGAGTGCTCGGTGTGGGCGATGATATCATCCTGCGCTTGCGGCGATAAGGCCGTAAAAAGGCGGATGGCGGTGGTCGTAGGCGTCCTGTGGCTCAACCCCCAGTTTAATGAACTCCGGGACCACAATTTCATCGTTATTAAAGGCCGGCATCCCGAAGCCGTAGCGGATCACCTGCACGCAGGTATCGAGGAAATCGTCGCTGATCCCGGCGTGATAACGCACGCTCAGGTTCGGCTGGGTAGAACGCAACTGCCCGCAGGACTTCAGCACCGCATTCTGTTTCAATCCAGCCGACGGTGCATTCCGGGAAAATTGGCGCGGCGCGCACTTCGCTGGCGTGATTACCGACGATCAGCTCGCCATGTTAATCCACACCGTGCGCTATGTTTTACTTTCGTAATTAAATGACTTTCATTTGAAGGTTT
The DNA here is from genome assembly GCA_963519305.1 of uncultured Enterobacterales bacterium. GTDB lineage: Bacteria > Pseudomonadota > Gammaproteobacteria > Enterobacterales > Enterobacteriaceae > Ewingella. The sequence continues at coordinate 21,801 of CAUQMS010000008.1, read as the reverse complement.
TTTTGATGATGGTTAACAAAAGTAACACCTTAAGCGGTAAACTCTTTGATACTTTGCATTCGCTCACAGGTTTCATGGAGAGAGTTATGGAATTGTATCTCGACACCGCTGATGTCAGCGCAGTAAAACGTCTGTCTCGCATTCTGCCGTTGCAGGGCGTAACGACCAATCCAAGTATCGTGGCTAAAGAGCGAAAATCGCTGTGGGAAGTGTTGCCTGCGCTGCGTGATGCACTAGGCGGTACGGGTAAACTCTTTGCGCAGGTGATGGCGGCGGATGCCGAACAGATGGTGGCCGAAGCGGTCCTGCTGACCCAGCGCGTGCCGGGTTTGGTGGTCAAAGTGCCGGTGACAGCAGAAGGGCTGGCTGCGATTAAAAAACTCAAGCTGATGAATATTCCGACGCTCGGTACGGCGGTGTACGGTGCGGGTCAGGGTCTGCTGGCGGCGCTGGCGGGGGCGGAATACGTGGCGCCTTACATCAATCGTGTAGACGCACAGGGCGGTGATGGCATCGCGATGGTAACGGAACTGCAAACGCTGCTGCGCTTGCACGCACCGGGTTCAAAAGTGCTGGCCGCCAGTTTCCGCACGCCGCGTCAAGTTGTCGATTGCCTGCTGGCGGGGTGCCAGTCCATCACGTTACCGGTCGATGTGGCAGAACAGTTCCTGGGCACACCGGGCGTAAGTGCCGCCATCGCGCAGTTTGACCAGGACTGGCAGCAGGCGTTTGGTACCCGCTCACTGAGCTAGTTTCTCAATACCGCTTTCAACATCTTCATAAGCCCGCACAAGTTGCCTGTCGCGGGTTTTTTTATGCCTGCAGCGAATCAAAACCTTGACCTGCATCCCTCAGCATTCATCAAAAATGTGATCACGCAGCGTCATTAAAATTTGACACAATAAATAATCAAAACTGATTACCTATAAAAAAGAAACATCGTTTCATTTTTATGTGTTGGATCACTTTCATACGGCAAGCAAATAGATAACTTAGCGTCCACTGAGTTTGTTTATCAGAGATCATCAGCAGTCATGCCAACCGGGAACGGCACTTTATGTAGTCATTATTCAACATAACAACAGCCTCCGGAGGCTGATTCACGGGCCTCTGAGAATGAACATAATGATCAGGTGGACATAACATGCATATCAAACGTGCGATAGAAAAAATCCCCGGTGGGATGATGTTGGTGCCGTTATTTATCGGGGCAATTTGCCATACTTTTGCGCCGGATTCAGGTAAGTATTTTGGCTCATTCACCAACGGACTGATCTCTGGCACGGTGCCGATTTTAGCCGTATGGTTCTTCTGCATGGGTGCTTCGATCAAACTCAGCGCTACCGGGACCGTGCTGCGTAAATCCGGCACGCTGGTGGTCACCAAAATCGCCGTGGCGTGGGTAGTCGCGGCACTGGCATCACATTTCATTCCGGAAAACGGTGTTGAATTTGGCTTCTTCGCGGGGCTGTCAACGCTGGCGCTGGTGGCCTCGATGGACATGACCAACGGTGGTTTGTATGCCTCCATCATGCAGCAATACGGCACGAAGGAAGAGGCGGGAGCGTTTGTCCTGATGTCGCTCGAATCAGGCCCATTGATGACCATGATTATCCTTGGCACTGCCGGTATTGCTTCCTTTGAACCCCACGTTTTCGTTGGTGCCGTTTTGCCTTTCCTTGTGGGGTTTGCCCTCGGTAACCTTGATCCGGAGCTGCGTGAATTCTTCGGCAAAGCCGTACAGACCCTGATCCCGTTCTTCGCCTTCGCACTCGGTAATACCATTAACCTGGCAGTGATTGCGCAGACGGGGTTGCTCGGCATTGCATTAGGCGTTGCGGTGATCATCGTGACCGGTATTCCGCTGATGCTGGCAGATAAATTTATCGGTGGCGGAGACGGTACCGCCGGTATCGCAGCCTCCAGCTCCGCCGGTGCCGCAGTTGCCACACCGGTACTTATTGCTGAAATGGTCCCGCAGTTTAAAGCCGCCGCACCGGCTGCCACCGCGCTGGTCGCGACATCGGTGATTGTCACCTCAATACTGGTACCGATTATTACCGCGATGTGGGCGCGGAGGATGCGCAATAAAGCGATTAGCGGGAAGGTCACCATGGATGACCAGCTGGCGCGAATTAAGTAGGGTCAGGCTACAGGTAGCCAGCTAGCCTTTTTAAATTCAAATTCAAATTCAAATTCAAATTCAAATTCAAATTCAAATTCAAATTCAAGGTCGTGGGCGTCGGCCCACACCGACCAGAGGGCCGCAGTCGCTCGGCCCTCTGGACTCCGAGCTTTTTAAAAACAGCAGCTGCGCTGGTCACAATGGCCGTGTTTCAGGTGCCCCTGTTATAGCCGCAAACTCCGCCGCTGCGCGGTGCTCTCCGTTCGGGTTACAACCCGCGCAAACCCCCGCGCGGTTTTTCACCTCTCCGTCGACGTCGTTTTGAATGCGGCCTCGACATTTTTAAAGATAAACACCGTGTTGGTTTTTGATTTTGAATTTAAAGAAGCTTCGGCGGGATTTTGCGGCTATAACAGGGATCACTGAAACACGTCCGTCCCAACTTGCGCAGCAACGGAGTAAATAAAACGCGGGATTGGTAAGGGGCTTCGTTTCAATCCCCTTACCCCGGTGTGGGCCGGCGCCCACGGCCTTGAATTTGAATTTAAAAAGCGAGAGCGGGCAGCAGCCCGTCCACCCTCAACAAGGACATTTCCCCATTTTCCCTCCCTCACTTGGAAATCTTGCCTCAAGACATCGCCGGTGGAAATCCCGCTCGGAGAGCGGAGTGCCGTACGGATGGCGGACGCGGAAGTGGGCGACGTAGTTGCCGTAATCCTGCACGCCGACCATCAGCCGGAAGCTTTGCGCAGTGCGCCGGGCGATGAGTTTTAGCCACTGCGCCGCGTTCTGCGGTTTGGGTTCGACCACAAACAGCGGTTGGCAGCGGGTGATGACCAGTGCGCCTGGCCGGCGTGGGGTGAATATCAGACGGTTAGCCGACATGACGGGCCTCCCTGCGCTGAACAACGGCGGTTTCGTGCACCGTCGGCGTCGCTGACTTCAGCGCCCGGCGGATAACGAAGAAAGACGACACCAGCATGGTCAACGCAACCAGCATGAAGAAAGCGCAGAGCGCGGCGTTGATCTGATTGCTCAGCACGATGGTGTGCATGTCGGCCAGCGTTTTAGCCGGTTTGATGATTTCACCGCTGTCGATGCCTGCGGAGAATTTCTTCGCCTGCGCGAGGAAACCGATCGACGGTTTTTCGTGGAAAATCTTCTGCCAGCCCGCGGTCATCGAGGTAATGAACAGCCAGATAGTCGGCAAAATTGTCACCCATGCGTAACGCTGTTTCTTCATTTTGAACAGGACGACGGTACCCAGAATCAGCGCCATCGATGCCAGCATCTGGTTACCGATACCGAACAGCGGCCACAACGTGTTGATGCCGCCGAGCGGATCGACGACGCCCTGATAAACAAAGAAGCCCCAACCGGCTACGGCCACCGTGGTTCCGGCGATAGTGCCGATCCACGAACGGTTATTGGCCAGCGATGGCACCGCGACACCCACCAAATCCTGCACCATAAATCTACAGGCACGGGTACCGGCATCGACGGCGGTTAAGATAAACAGGGCTTCAAACAGAATGGCAAAGTGATACCAGAAGGCCATCATGGCGCGGCTATTAAACACTTCAGTGATGATATGTGCCATACCAACCGCAAAGGTCGGGGCGCCACCTGCGCGGGACAGAATCGAGTGTTCCCCGACGTCTTTGGCGATTTGCGCCAGGATATCCGGCGTGACCACGAAGCCCCAGGTGTTGATCACCTGCGAGGCGCTTTCTACCGTGGTGCCAATCAGCGCCGCCGGTGAGTTCATGGCGAAATAGACGCCGGGGTCGATGACCGAGGCGCAAATCATCGCCATGATGGCAACAAAGGACTCCATCAGCATCGCACCGTAGCCGATGAAACGGATATGGCTCTCACGCTCAATCAATTTTGGTGTCGTGCCGCTAGAAACCAGCGCGTGGAAGCCGGAGATGGAGCCACAGGCGATAGTAATAAACAGGAACGGGAACAGGCCGCCGGAAAACACCGGCCCGCTGCCGTCGATAAACTTCGTGACCGCCGGCATTTTCATTTCCGGCATGGCAAATACGATGCCGACGGCCAGCCCGGCGATCACGCCAATTTTCAGGAAAGTGGAAAGGTAATCACGCGGGGCCAGCAGCAGCCAGACGGGCAATACCGAGGCGATAAAACCGTAAATCACCAGTACCCAGGTCAGCGTGGTGCCATGCAGAGTGAAAATCGGCCCCCAGAACGGGTTGGCCGCCACGTTGCCGCCATAAATAATCGCCAGCATCATCAGCACAAAACCGATGATCGAGACTTCAGCAATTTTTCCCGGACGCAGAAAGCGCATGTAGATGCCCATAAACAGCGCGATAGGAATGGTTGCCGCAATGGTGAACAGGCCCCACGGGCTGTCGGCCAGCGCTTTTACTACCACCAACGCCAAAGCGGACAGAATGATAATCATCACGCCGAGCGCGCCCAGCATAGTGACCACACCGGCGAAGCTCCCCAGTTCCTGCTTCGCCATTTCACCCAGCGAGCGGCCGTCGCGGCGGGTTGAGATAAACAGGATCAGGAAATCCTGTACTGCACCGGCCAGCATCACGCCGACCAGGATCCAGATGGTTCCCGGCAGGAAACCCATCTGCGCGGCCAGAATCGGCCCGACCAGCGGCCCTGCACCGGCAATCGCGGCAAAGTGGTGACCAAACAGCACCCATTTGTTGGTCGGCACGTAGTCCAGACCGTCGTTGTGGCGCTCGGCGGGGGTCATGCGCCGGTCATCAAGTTCGAAGACTTTTTCAGCAATAAATACGCTGTAAAAACGGTAGGCGATGCTGTAACAGGCGAGGGCTGCGACCACCAGCCACACCGCATTAATGTGCTCGCCACGACTTAGTGCCAGCATACCAAAAGCAAAGGCACCGGCTAACGCCACTACCAGCCAGGTGATCCCGGACTTGACGTTTTTCATGTTTTACTACTCCTTGCGTAAAAGGGGCTGCGGCAAGCGGCAGGTAATATGTTTTCGATGTTAAGTTACTGTTTAAAAATAGTGTGTTCGGCGAGGTTGGCGATAAGAGAACGGTGGAATTGTGACGAAGCTGGCGCTTTGCTTGAGGCGGTAACATCGGGGTACAGGGAAAGGGCGACAATGGACGTTGAATCATAAAAAAACCGGCCAGCAGGGCTGACCGGTTTGTACGTGTGCAACAGCAGAATTACTCAGCGGCGGCTGGTGCAGCTTCACCTGCTTTGTGATCATGCATTTTTTCCATTTTCTCTGCACGTTTCTGATAGTTCTCGTTGAACTGTTTTTTCTGCTCAGGGGTCAGCAGGTTATACATTTTGTTCTCAGCGCGGGCACGGTCAAGCATGTGCTGGGACTGAGACTGCGTCATGGTGTCGATCTGCGATTTCACTTTGGCTTCATCAAAGCTATCAGAAGCGACCAGGCCATGCATGGTGTCCATCTGGGCTTTCATTGCAGCGCGGTCAGGACGCGGGCCGCTGTCTTTCATGATCTCTTTCATCTGAGTTTTTTGCTGCTCAGTCAGGTTCAGGCCAGCGAACGGGTTCATACGATGCGGGCCTTTATGGTGCATCATTTTGCCCTGAGTGGCAGCTGCAGGTGCGTTAGTAGCCTGAGTTGTCTCAGCAGCGAAAGCGAAAGAAGCAGAGCTAAGAGCCAGAGTTGAAGCCACAATCATTGCGGTAAGTTTACGCATAATTAAATTCCTTATAGGGGTTTCAGGCACGTCGCCCGTTTGTGTTGACGAAAGAAAGTCTAACCCTATGAATGAATAGTAATACGAGGAAGTTGTAAAAGAGTGAAAGGCAACATGTCTTTTTTCAGACGATCGTGGAGAAAACGTTTAGAAAGCGTAAGGTTGCGAACAAATTCTTAGCAGTCGTTCGGATTAATCTGGGACTCGTGGGGGAGTGAGAAACATTATCATGGTTAATGTTTAGTCTCAAAGCATCGTTGAGGAATATGTTTGCAACTTACAGAGGGTTTAAGGCGCGTTGAAATTGCAAATATGCCTATAATAGTTATCATTTTATTAACATCATCTATAACAGTGAGTCACGCCATGGCGCTTACCCGTTACGAAAACCTTGCTCAGACGCTGCGCCGCCAGATAGACACACAGGTCTGGCTGCCGGGCGACAAGCTGCCGTCGCTGCGGGTGAGCTGTAAACAGTCTGGGCTCAGTCTGATGACCGTTTTGCAGGCTTACCAGTTATTGGAAAGCCAGGGGCTGATTGTGGCCCGGCCTCAGTCAGGCTATTACGTGGCACCGCGTAAAATGCGTGCCGTGAGCCGCAAGGCTGACCAGACGCTGCACGCCGCCGAGCAGGTGGATGTTAACGACGCGATTTTTGACATTCTCAAGGCCGGGCAGGATGCATCGATAGTCCCGCTCGGTTCGGCGTTTCCTGATCCCACCCTTTTCCCGCAACCCCGTCTCGCGCGATCGCTTGCCAGCGCCGTGCGCCGCATGTCGCCGCACAGTGCGATGGCAAACCTGCCGCCGGGTAACGAGGAACTGCGCCGTAACATTGCCCAGCGTTATGCGCAGAACGGTATGGAAGTCGCACCTGATGAAATCGTGATCACCTCGGGTGCGATGGAGTCGCTGGGGCTGAGCCTGCAGGCGGTAACGGAACCGGGCGACTGGGTGGCCATTGAGTCTCCGGCGTTTTACGGGGTTTTGCAGGCCATTGAGCGGCGCAAACTCAAAGCGGTGGCGATCCCGACCGATGTGCGCACCGGTATCGATCTGGATGCTCTTGAACAGGCTCTGGATACTTACCCGATTAAAGCCTGCTGGCTAATGTCCAACTTCCAGAACCCGCTCGGCTGTACGCTTTCGTCGGAGAAAAAGTCAAGGCTGGTGGCGATTTTTCAAGCCCATGGCGTGACGGTGATCGAAGATGACGTTTATGGCGAACTCTATTTCGGTGGTGAACGCCCGATGCCGCTCAAGGCATCGGAGAACCGCAGCCAGATCCTGCACTGTTCCTCGTTTTCAAAATGTCTGGCCCCGGGATTCCGCGTTGGCTGGGTGGCTGCAGGCGCGTTTGCCGGGCGTATTCAGCGTTTACAGCTGATGAGTACGCTCTCCGCCAGCGTGCCGGTGCAGCTGGCGCTGGCCGACTATATGCAGCAGGGCGGTTACGACACGCATCTGCGCCGTCTGCGACGCCTGCTCGAGCAGCGCCAGATGGCGATGTTCAACGCCATTACCGACGCCTTTCCCGCCAGTGTGTCCGTCAGCCAGCCCGAGGGCGGTTACTTCCTGTGGCTGGACCTGGGTGAAAAAGTCGATGCGGCGAAAATCTATCAGCGTGCCTTAGCGCAGGGGGTGAGCATCGCGCCAGGCACCATGTTTGCTGTCGATGACCGCTACCGGCACTGCATCCGTATCAATACCTCCTTTGAATGGGGGCCGCCGGTTGCACGGGCAATTCAGATATTAGCCGCGCTGGTGGGGGATGAACTGAAAGCCCCCGGCTAAAATCTATGCGTCATTTTCCCGTAATGTCTTCCCGACATTTCCGCCCGGATGCACGTTAAGCAGGCGCTGCTGATCAAACCCGTTGCGCAGTATGATGCAGCCGCAGATGGCGTCGAATACCGCCAACACCAGTACGATGGAGGTCGTCGCCAGCATATTCAGCGGATCAATTTCCTGCTGAATATGGGTTTTCAGCACCAGCGCGGAGGCATGGGCGATAGCCGAGTCGAGGTTCTCAGTAACGCTGATGAGCGTCACGCCTTTGTGTGCCAGCGTCGGCAGCAGGCGTGTCAGCTCTTCGGAGTTACCACCACGGGAAATCATGATCATCACGTCGTCTGCCCGCAGAAAACCCAGGTCTCCGTGCGCGGCGTCGGTGGCATTGAGGAAAATTGCCGGCTGCTCAACGCAGGCCAGCATGTGCGCCACTTTACGTGCGGCAATCCCTGAGGTTCCCACTCCCGTGACAGCGATTTTACCCTTGCAACCCGCCAGCGTATTCAGCACCTGTTGCCAGATTTGCGGATCCACATTCTGCTGCAGCGCCAGCAGTTCCTGACTATAGGTTTGCCATCCGCCGCAGGCCTGTTGCCATTCGGCAAGTTCAGGTTTCTCTGACATCAGACCTCCTCCTGCATCAGGCGCCGGTATTTCATGTGGTCGTGGTAAAGCTCATGAAACACCTTATATTTACGGTCGTAATACTCTTTGATTTTGTTGGTCTGCGGCGTCACGGTCTTGCCGATGCGGCTCATGGCGGCCATGGCTTCCGGCAGGGAGTCATAAGCCCCGGCGGCTACCGTGCCCATCATGGCGCTGCCGAGCAACATCGCTTCGCTCTCTTCCGGCAGCAGCATGGCGCAACCGGTCGCATTCGAGTGCTCCTGCACAAACACCGGATTTTTGGTACCGCCGCCGCTGGCCATCATGGTATCGATGCAATAACCGCTTTGATTCATGGTTTCAATAATGTGCCGCGTACCGAGCGCCAGCGCCTGAATGGTCGCCAGATAGTGAAGCGCCATATCTTCCGGAGTGCGTGAAAGCTTAAGGCCGGTGAGTGTACCGGTCAGTGTCGGGTTAGCGCGTGGCGAACGGTTGCCGTGGAAGTAGGGCAGCATATGAATATCTTTGGTCAGGAACGCGATGTTCTCCGGTTCGCCCGCCATTTTGCGCAGAATACTGTTCAGCACTTCATAAATGGTTTTGCCGCTGTCTTTGCCCTGTTTCAGCAGATCCTGATAGCAAGGGTGTGACTGGATCACGTGATCGATAAGCGCGCCGGTGGTGGACTGGCCGCCTTCGTTGAGCCAGTAGTCTGGCAAAATGGCAGAATAATACGGTCCCCAGATGCCGCCGATATAGCGGGCGCTGCGCGACATTGCCATATGTGCAGTCGACGTGCCGCCAATCAGCGCGATGCGGTGGTCGAAATCGGCTGTTTCGCCGGAAGCGCCGCTGGCACCCAAAATGCCGAGACTGCCTGCGTGGGCATCAATGATCGACACGCTGACGGCCGTGCCCGCCATCAGTCCCATTTCTGCTGCGGCGCGCTGCGTCAGGCCATGGCCCAGCGGCTGACCCATGGTTTTCACTTCGCTGCCAATTTTAGCCGCGTTATTTTCCAGCAGGTCTTCGAGCCCGATCTGTTTGAAATAGCTGGGATCCCAGCGATCTTCGTGACCGACGTAGGTCCATTTACACACTGTCGAACACAGGGAGCGGGTGGTGTCCTGCGTGGCGCGCCAGGTGAGGAAGTCGGGCAGGTCGAACAGATGGCCGACGTTGTTCCAGGTCGTCGGCATATGCTGCTTCAGCCAAAGTAATTTGGGCGTCTGCATCTCCGGCGAAATAATACCGCCGACAAACTCCAGCACCCGGTGACCGGTGGCATTGATGCGGTCGGCCTGCGTGATGGCGCGGTGATCCATCCACACGATAATATTCTGCTCACTGCGTCCGGACGGGCTGACGGTCAGCGGTTTGCCCTCTTTATCCAGTACGACCAGAGAACAGGTGGCATCGAACCCCATGCCCTTTACCTGAATCGGGTTGATGTCGGCCTGATTCATTGCATCTTTGACCGCGTTACACACCGCCTGCCAGATCTCATCTGAGGATTGCTCGACAAAGTCGGCCTTGGGGCGGAATAACGTGATATCGCGGCTTGCTTGTCCGACCATACGCCCGGTCATGTCAAACACGCCTGCGCGGGCACTGCCTGTACCTACATCCACGCCAATAAAATAACTCGCCATGTTGATTTCCTTTCTTGTCTTATTCTTTATTGAGACAGCAGCCTGCCGGGGGAACCGCCGGTCAGGACTTACGATTTTGTAAAGCGATAAACAGGATCAGCACGCCGCCCCATAACGCCATGGTGAGATAACTGCTCACACCCATCAGGTTCAGGCCACTCTCGAGCATCTGCAATACGATCAGCGCCAGGACGAGGCCCAGCACGCGGCCAAAACCGCCGTCCGGGTTAATGCCGCCGAGTACCGAGGCGAGGATGGTCACCAGCAGGTAGGAGTCGCCATAACCAGCCTTGGCTGAGTTGAATTTGGACATCATCAGCAGTGCCGCACCCCAGCCAAGCAGGGCGGAGAGGATATAAACCGCGATGGTGACTTTATGGGTGTTGACGCCGCTAAAGCGTGTGGCCTGCTCATTAGAGCCCATCAGATACAGGCTGCGCCCGAGCGTGGTGTGTTCGAGCAGCACCCAGAGCAGCAGCGCCACCAGTAAAAACAGCAACAATGCCACTGGAATACCCAGCAGGCTGCCGTTACTCAGATACTGAATAGCCGCCGGAAAACCGGAGATCACCGCACCGTTGGTCAGCAAAATGTTCAGCCCGGCGATCAGCGTCATGGTGCCGAGCGTGGCGAGAATCGGCGAGACGCCAATGTAAGCAATCAGCGCGCCGTTCAGGGTGCCAATTGCCAGCGCAACGGCTAACCCGGCCAGCATAGCCAGAATGAAGTAGACGGGCTGATCAGGATGCGCCACCAGAATGGCAGCCATCACCAGCGAACAGGCATTGGCCCCGGCAATGACTGACAGATTGATCCCGCCGGTCAGCATGGTGATACCCATGCCCAGCGCCAGCATGCCTAAAATCGGCAACTGCGAGGAGATGGACTGGAAATTACCTAAGCTGAAGAACTGCCCGCCAAGCGTGAACGAGAACAGCAGGGCGACGGCCAGAATGATCAGTAACTGCAAACGGATGATGCGGTCAGCTGGGATAAATCGGGTTAAGGTTGTCATGTTACATTCCCTTCGCCAGTTTGCGTTTTTCATTCCACGCGGTGCTGCTGATGCTGACCAAAATGATCACGCCGCTGAAAACCTGATGCCAGTAAGAGGAGATACTCAGTAGCGTCAGCCCGTTTTGCAGGAAGGCCAGCAGCATCACGCCAAGCACCGTGCCGGTGAGCGATCCACGTCCGCCGGTCATACTGGTGCCGCCTAAGACAACAGCGGCCAGCACCGTCAGCTCATAACCCAGCAACGAATTTGGTGCGACAGACTGGGTGATTTGCGCCTGTACCACGGCGGCAATCCCGGCCAGCAGTCCCATAAACCCGTAGGCATAGAAATGCAGGCGCAGAATGTTCAAGCCAAGGCGCGAGGCGGCGTCGCGGTTACTGCCCATCGCGTAGATCTGGCGGCCAATGCGGGTGCGGTTCATTAGGACGCCGGTGGCGATAATCACGCCAATCAGACTGAGTAGCGGCAGCGTCAGGCCATAGTCATAGCCATCCGAGCCCTTGAACGAGAACCAGCTGATGCCGTTCATAAACCAGTCAGGGAAGCCATACAGCCAGGTGCCGTTTGTCAGGTAAACCAGCAGGCCGTAGAACAGATTCAGCGTGGCAATGGTGATGATGATAGCCGGGACCCGCAGCCAGTAGACCAGAAAACCGTTAACCAGCCCCAGCAGCAGACCGACACCCATCGCCATAGCAAAGGCCAGCGGGAAGCTGCCACCGTGATGGATGATGTAACTCGCCATCACGTATTGACCGATGGAGGTCACCGCCGGGAAGGAGATATCGATACCGCCGGCAATCAGCACCACAAACAGGCCGCAGGCCAGAATGCCGAGAATGGCATAGCTGGTGGCGACGTCGGTCAGGTTACCGAGGGTCAGGAACTCGTTGGTGCCAACACTCAGGCCAACCGCCAATACCAGAACCAGTAACCCGAGCCAGAATTCATGCTGCGCAAAGGCTTTACTCAGATGTTTTTTATCCATTTATCACCTCCGCAATTTCGGCTTCGTTGCACTGGTGCGGTGCGAACTCGGCAATCAGCTGGCCTTTACGCATCACCAGCACGCGGTGACTGTTGTAATAGGCTTCAGGAATTTCATCGCAAATCATTAATACCGCCATACCTGACTCGGCCAGATCCCGTGCGATGCGGTAAATACCCTCTTTGTTGGCGATATCCACGCCGACCGTCGGTGAGTCGAGGATCAGAATGTGAGGATGGGTTGCCACCCATTTGGCAATCGCAATACGCTGGGCGTTACCGCCGGAGAGCGTTTTTACCGGCAGTGCGCTGTCCGAAACTTTAATATTCAGATCGCGGATCAAATCTTTCACCACCGACGCCGCCTTACGATGGTCCATCAGCCCGCTGCGGGTTTGCAACTTGTTGAAAATCGACACAAGCGTGTTGTCATAGATGGATTGCTCCATGATTAACCCCTGCGTTAGACGGTCTTCTGACACGTAGGCAATACCGTGGCGGATAGCATCCCGGTTACTGTGCAGTTTTACTTTTTTACCATTCACCTTGATGTCACCGCTGTCCGGCTGGCTCATGCCAAACAGGCTCATGCACAATTCGGTTCGCCCGGAACCCAGCAGGCCAATAATTGAGGTGATTTCCCCCTGACGCAGCGACAGCGAAATATCCTCGTACTGACCGGCACGGCTCAGATGGCTAACTTCCAGCAGCGGCGTTGCCTCTGCCGGTGCGCGGTGGGGCAGATGGCTGTAGCTGAAACGCTGGCCGGTCATCAGAAACGCCAGTTCGTTGCTGTCGAGTTCACTGGCGGGATAGGTGCCCACCAGTTTGCCGTCGCGCATCACGCTGATGCGGTCGGCCACTTCCATCACTTCGTCCAGACGGTGGCTGACAAACACCACACAGATCCCGGCGGCTTTGAGTTCATTCACCACGCGCAGCAGGCCATTCACCTCAGTGCGGGTCAGTGATGCGGTGGGTTCGTCCATGATAACCAGGCTCGCATCAGCAGCAATTGCGCGGCATATTGCCACCAACTGACGGTCGGCGATCGACAACTTTTCGACTTTACGATCGGGATCCAGAGACACCCCGACACGTTGCATGGCAGCCAGCGCTTTTTTGCGCATTGCGTCGCGATGTACCCAAAAGTCACCACCTGGCAAATACCTGTGTATGGCAATATTTTCAGCAACTGATAAATTTGGGAATAACGACAGATCCTGATAAATCACCTGAATGCCGTAATAAGAGGAGAGCTGCGGCGTCAGCGAATGAAATAGTTTACCGTCAAGGGTAATAGCCGCGCCTTTTTCCGGATTATAAACGCCGGAAATCACTTTAATAATGGTGCTTTTACCACAGCCGTTCTGACCGGCGAGACAATGCACTTCGCCTTTATTTAATGTCAGGGTGACATTATCGAGCGCCAGTACGCCGGGGAATTTTTTACTGATTTTTTCGAGACTGATAAATGCCTCAGCCGGTACCGGGGGGACGAGCGAACTGGAATTTGATGATGTGTTCATCATATTATCCTTACAGCGTTCTGTGTTTTATACCCGTCATACTTCAAGCTGTGGGTGCGTTGGGGCCAGCGCAAGCGCTGTTCAAAGGGCTAAAGCCTTTTGTCCCACAACTCGAATTATTTAGGGTATAGATTTACAATTTTTTGATAGAAAGGCAGATACGGCACAGCATACAACGCCGTATCAGTTTCTATTTGCCTGGTGAGGGCGCTGGGAGTGAAAAGACTCCCGATAAAATCAAAAAAAATTACTATTTATATTCAAAAACTTATATTCAGAAGCCTAAAGATTTCGCATTCTCTGGCGTCACTTCTAAGATCTTATTAAATCGGATCACGTGCTTGTCCATATCGACGTCGGCTTTACCTAAACCGTCGATGGTCAGATCTTTTGTTACTGGCTTACCCTGCAACATCTGATCGGCCACGCTGACGAGAGCGTAACCTGCATCTTTCGGATCCCACAGCAGGACTTTCTTGATGTCACCGCGCATCAGGTATGGCGCGGCCTGAGCCGGCATTGCAATACCCACAACGGCAATTTTATCCTTGGCGCGTTTTTGCTGAACCGCCTGACCGGCACCGATTGGGCCTAATGAACCAAACCCGATAATGCCTTTCATATCAGGATAGGTTTTCATTAAATCCAGCGTGGTGGAGTAAGACTTATCAATATTTTCAGCCACCGGAAGACGTGAAGTGACTTCATGCATGTCCGGGTATTTTTCTTTCTGATATTTAATCGCTGCATCGGCCCACGCATTATGCAAAGGCACGGTCAGGGAACCGACATAAATAGCGTAACCGCCTTTGCTGCCCATATCCTTGGCTAATTCATCCATGTTGGCTTCGGCATATTTCTGGCTATCAATGGTTTCAATATCCCACTGACCAATTTGCTGATCGGGCGATTCGTGGGTTAACACCACAATTCCGGCATCACGGGCTTTTTTAAGTACCGGCTCTAATACTTTGGCATCGTTTGGCACCACGATGATGGCATCCACTTTTTTGGCGATTAAATCTTCGATGACTTTAACCTGCGCTGCCGGATCTGGCGTTGAGGCACCTACCTGATAGGCATTAACGTGGAGTTTTTGCGCGGCGTCTTTTACACCGACTTCCATGCGAGTGAACCACGGAATGCCGGTGACTTTGGCAACCAGGGCGATATCGTAGGGTTTGGCGGCGAAGCTGGGTGTGGAGATCAACATGCATGCAGAAACCACACATGCGCTGACTAATGCGAGGTTAAATTTCATGGCTTTTACCTTTCTTATGATCTTTTGTGTAGGGGTAGTGGTTATTTTTTCCACGCACTGAGATTAACAAAGGCTAAATGCACTGCACGCAGGAAAGTGAACAAAATGTGATCAAAGCCCATTTATGTAAAATTTAGTAGTTACTAATGTTAAATTTAAGTTAATTAACTTGGTGGTAATTTTAAAATCAAAGCCAGGAAAGTTTTTTTGTTAAATTAATTGTGTTTTTGAAGCGATTTCATAACAAATTAATAACAATTCAAGGGGATTAGCCTGCCGTTTTCCATAATGTCAGCAGCAGGTAGCAAACAGAATGCGCAGATTGTGAGAACAATCACGTATTGCCGGGGCCTGTCCGGCAGGTTATTTGGCTTTTGAGCGAGGTCTTGCTCACCAAAAGAGTTGCAGCGCGCTCCCCTCCATGGTGCGCCAGCCCGTGTCCGCTGCGCCGCTGACATGCCTGCGATCACACTCCTGAGCGAAATATTCCGAAATTTTCCCCTGCATACTCAGTCGAACGGTCTTCATGCTGCAAAAGGGAATTATTTTTATTATTCAGTTTTTATGCATTTAATATGAATAATGGCCGCTTTTAAGTGGTTGTTTTTTCTTGCTCATGCCGTTTTTATGCATTTTTTCCCTTTGCTGGCACGAACACTGCAATCTATTATCAAGCCAAGAGAGTTAATTTTTTAACTTAAAAGTAACAATTTCGTAGCAGTCCGACCCCCTTTGACTCTGAGGTAGATATGCAACAACAACAAAACGTCAGCCGCCAAAACTTTGATGACTGGATGGTGCCGGTCTATGCACCAGCCTCCTTTATACCTGTACGCGGCGATGGCTCCTGGTTATGGGATCAGGAGGGCAAGGATTATGTCGATTTCGCCGGCGGCATCGCGGTGAATGCGCTGGGCCATGCGCATCCGGAAATCAAAAAAACGCTGTTGGAGCAGGCAGAGAAGGTCTGGCATCTGGGGAACGGTTACACCAACGAACCGGTACTGCGTTTGGCAAAACAGCTGATTGACGCCACCTTTGCCGACAAAGTGTTCTTCTGTAACTCGGGGGCGGAAGCTAACGAAGCCGCGTTGAAACTGGCGCGTCTCTATGGCCGCAAGCAGGGCGGCGGCAAGAGCGAAATCATCGCCTTCAAAAATGCTTTCCACGGCCGCACGCTGTTTACGGTTACCGTAGGCGGGCAGCCAAAGTACTCCGAAGATTTCGCGCCGCTGCCGCAGGACATTACCCATCTGCCATTTAATGATCTGGCCGCCGTGGCTAGCCAGATCTCAGACCGCACCTGTGCGGTGATCGTTGAACCCATTCAGGGCGAGGGCGGCGTACTGCCAGCCGATGCGCACTTCCTGCAAGGGCTGCGCGAGCTGTGTGACAAACATCAGGCACTGCTGATTTTCGACGAAGTGCAGACCGGTGTCGGCCGTACCGGTGAGCTTTACGCTTACCAGGGTTACGGCGTGGTGCCGGATATTCTGACCAGCGCCAAGGCGCTTGGCGGCGGTTTCCCGATTGGCGCGATGCTCACCACAGACCGCTACGCCGTGCTGTTCCAGCCGGGTACCCACGGCACGACTTACGGCGGTAACCCGCTGGCGACGGCGGTAGCGGGCAAAGTCTTTGCGCTGATCAATACGCCGGAAGTGCTGAACGGCGTGCAGAAACGCCACCAGTGGTTTATCGACGGCCTGAAACGCATTAACGATCAATACCACGTGTTTTCCGAGGTGCGCGGTGGCGGATTGCTGCTGGGTGCGGTGATGAGCGAACGTTTTGCCGGCCAGGCCAAACAGCTCAATACGCTCGCGGCAGAAGAGGGGCTGATTGCGCTGATCGCTGGGCCGGATGTGCTGCGCTTTGCGCCATCGCTGATCATTGCGGGCAGCGATATCGAAGAAGGCCTGAACCGTCTCGAGCGAGCGGTAAAACGCCTTTGCGCGTAACCAAGACTTAAGTTAACGAGGTAATCACCATGATGTTGATACGCCCTGTGCGGCCCGGCGATCTCGCTGATATCCTGCAGCTGGCCGGCAAGACCGGCATCGGTTTAACCTCTTTGCCAAAAGATGAGGCGCACCTGCGCACGCGCATTGAGCGCTCGGTTGCTACCTGGGAAGGGCGGCTGGACAAAGCCGATCAGGGCTATCTGTTTGTGCTGGAAGATACCGACGTCAATCAGGTCGTCGGCGTCAGCGCCATTGAAGTGGCGGTGGGGCTCAGTGAGCCCTGGTACAACTTCCGCCTCGGTACGCTGGTGCATGCTTCGAAAAGTTTGAATATTTATAAGCCGGTGCCGACGCTGTTTCTCAGCAACGATCACACCGGCTATACCGAGCTGTGCACGCTGTTTCTCGATCCCGACCGCCGCAACGGCAAGAACGGTCAGCTGCTGTCGAAAGTACGTTTCCTGTTTCTGGCTGCGTTCCGCGAGCACTTCTCGCGCAAAGTGATCGCCGAAATGCGCGGTATCTCCGATGACAACGGCAACTCGCCGTTCTGGGAGAGCGTCGGGCGGCACTTCTTCGGTATGGAGTTCGCCGAAGCCGACCGTCTGACCGGCATGGGGCAAAAATCTTTTATTGCCGAACTGATGCCCAAACACCCCCTTTATACCGAACTCCTCAGCCCGCAGGCGCGTGAAGTGATTGGTCAGGTGCATCCGCACACCGCACCGGCCCGCGCCGTGCTGGAAGGTGAAGGGTTGCGCTACGCCGGTTATGTAGACATTTTCGATGCCGGTCCGACGCTGGAAGGCGAAATCGATGAGCTGCGGGCGGTGAAAAACAGCCGCCTGCTGACGGTCAGGATCAGCGACGAAATCTTCGATGACGATGCGCCGCTCTATCTGGTCGCCAATGAACATTATCAGGATTTCCGCGCCGCACTGGTCCCCGGCGGACATGCGCTCGGCAAGCTGACTCTGGATGCCGCTACGGCTCAAACCCTCGGCGTCACGGCAGGGGATAAAATCCGCGCCGTGGCGCTGTTTCCCTTTCAAGGTTCCGTCAGTGCATCACGACTGATGGATATTCCTACTGATTTAAGCACTGAGGAAAGTCTCGCATGATGCATCCCGCACTGTTTATCAAAGGCCAGTGGCGCAGCGGACAAGGCGCGTTGCTGGAGAAAACTAACCCAGCTGATAACGCCGCGCTATGGTCGGCGCTGTGCGCCAGCCCGGAAGATGTTGAAGCTGCCTGTGCTGCCGCCCGTGAGGCGTTTCCTGCCTGGGCGCGTAAAACGCTGGCTGAACGTGCCGCCGTCATTGGCCGTTTCGCCGAACTGCTGACGGAACATAAAAGCCGTCTGGCGGAGATTATCAGTCTGGAAACCAGCAAACCGCACTGGGAAACGCTGACCGAAATTCAGGCAATGATTGGCAAAGTGGCGATCTCCCTCGAAGCTAATCAGGCCCGCACCGGCGAAAAACATACGCCGATGCCTGACGGCGAAGCAGTGCTGCGTCATCGCCCGCACGGGGTACTGGCGGTGTTCGGTCCGTATAACTTCCCCGGTCATCTGCCCAACGGCCACATTGTTCCGGCGCTGCTGGCAGGGAATACTCTTGTCTTCAAACCGAGCGAACTGACGCCGAAAACAGCGGAAGAGACGGTGAAACTGTGGCAACAGGCCGGGCTGCCGGACGGCGTGCTCAATCTGGTGCAGGGCGGGCGTTCCACCGGTGAAGCACTGGCGGCATCCTCGCAACTCGACGGTTTGCTGTTCACCGGCAGCGCGGGGACGGGCTACCAGTTGCATCGTCAGCTGGCGGGGCAGCCGGAGAAAATTCTGGCGCTGGAAATGGGGGGGAATAACGCGCTGATTGTCGAACCGGTGGACGATATCGATGCGGCGGTCAATCTGACCATTCAGTCAGCGTTTATTTCTGCCGGACAGCGCTGTACCTGCGCGCGCCGTCTGCTGGTAAAGCGCGGGAAAGCGGGGGATGACTTTATCCAACGCCTGATAGAAGTGACGTCGTCACTTTTAGTCGGCCGCTGGAACGATACGCCGCAGCCGTTTATCGGCGGGGTGATTTCTGATGCTGCGGCGCGCGTCATGCTGAAAGCGCAGGACGATCTGATTGCCCTCGGCGGCAAACAGCTGCTGACGCTGACCCGGCCTGATCCGCACAGTACCTTGCTTAAACCGGGCATTATCGATCTGACCGGTGTGGCAGGCGTGCCGGACGAAGAGTACTTCGGCCCGCTGCTCAGCGTGATTCGCTATAACGATTTCGACCAGGCGATTGCGCTGGCGAATCAGACCCGTTTTGGTCTGGCGACCGGGTTGATTTCCGGCGACCGTGCGCAGTTTGAACAGTTGCTGACCGAAGCCCGCGCCGGGATTGTGAACTGGAACAAACCGCTGACCGGGGCATCCAGTAATGCGCCGTTTGGTGGCATCGGTGCCTCCGGTAACCACCGCCCGAGCGCGTACTATGCCGCAGACTACTGCGCCTGGCCGATGGCCTCGCTGGAAAGCGAAAAGATTGAACTTCCCGTGACGTTGTCACCGGGCATAGATTTCAGCAGCGTCTGAATGCCATCAGTAATGCAAAAAGGAGAGACGCATGTCCGGATGTGAAGCAAATTTCGACGGGCTGGTAGGGCCGACGCACCACTACGCGGGGCTGTCATTTGGTAACGAAGCTTCAACGCGTAATCAGCATGCGGTTGCCAATCCGAAACTGGCCGCTAAACAGGGTTTACAGAAGATGAAATCCCTGGCCGATCTCGGCTTTGCGCAGGGCGTGCTGCCGCCGCACGAGAGACCGCACTTAGCCACATTGCGCCAGATGGGGTTTGGCGGCAGCGACCGTGACGTGCTGAGCCAGGCGCAAGCCTATTCGCCGCGTCTGCTGTCATCACTGAGTTCCGCGTCATCGATGTGGGTGGCGAACGCCGCGACGGTTTCCCCTTCGGCGGACAGCGCCGACGGGCGCACGCATTTCACCGTTGCCAACCTGAACAATAAGTTTCACCGCGCCATCGAGGCCGAAACCACGTCGGCCATTTTGCGCGCCACCTTTAAGCACGACGGCCACTTTGCCCACCATGATGCACTGCCGCAGGTGGCGGCGCTGGGCGATGAGGGCGCTGCTAATCATAACCGCCTGTGCGGGGATTACGACCAGCCTGGCGTGCAGGTGTTTGTCTATGGCCGCGACGGACTGGTGGCCGGTGAAAACGAGCCGGTGCGCTATCCGGCACGTCAGACCCGTCTGGCCAGTGACGCGGTGGCAAGATTGCATCAGCTCAGCCCGTCGCGCACGGTGTTTGTGCAGCAAAACCCGGAGGCGATTGACTGCGGCGTGTTCCATAACGACGTGATTTCCGTCAGCAACCGCAATGTGCTGTTCCATCATCAGCAGGCTTTTCTCCATGCTGATGATGCGCTGGATGAGATCCGCCGCAAAATGGCCGCGCTGGAGCTGGATTTCCAGTCCATCAGTGTGCCGCAAAGCCGGGTAAGCATTGATGATGCGGTGGCGACCTACCTGTTTAACAGCCAACTGTTGAGCAAAAACGACGGCAAGATGATGATCGTGGTGCCGGAAGAGTCTCGCCAGCATATCGGCGTGTGGGATTATCTGTGCGAATTACAGGAGAGCGGCGGCCCGATTGATCAGATTGAAGTGTTCGACCTGCGTGAAAGTATGCGTAACGGCGGCGGACCGGCCTGTCTGCGTCTGCGGGTCGCGCTGAATCGCGCAGAGCTGGCGGCAGTCAATGACGGTTCGCTGATGAACGACGCGCTCTTTACCCGTCTTAATCTGTGGGTGGACAAGCATTACCGTGACCGCATGCAGGCCGAAGATTTGGCCGATCCCCAGTTACTGACAGAAGTGCGTTATGCGCTGGATGAGCTGACGCAGATCCTCGGGCTGGGTACGATTTACCCGTTCCAGCGCTGACCGCCAGGGAGCACCCTATGTTTGATTTTCTAAGCCAGACCCTGAGCGGAGAACCGCCTGCAGCCATCACCGGACAGACCGCCACGCTCGACTGGATATGGCGCGGAGAGGGCGTTCTTGAGCTTTCGCCGCATCACGCCTGCGCCAGCGCGGTGGTGATTTCTGCCGGTATCCATGGTAATGAAACGGCACCCATTGAGCTGCTTAATCAACTGGTCTCAGAACTGCTGAGCGGCGAACGACCGCTGAACGTCCGGCTGCTGGTGTTGCTTGGCAATCCGCCGTCGATGCGCATTAATCAGCGTTTTGTGGAGGCAGACATGAACCGCATGTTTGGCGGCCGTCACGCCCGCTATTGCCCGAACGGCGAAACACAGCGCGCACACGAACTCGAGCAGACGATGGCGCTCTTTTACCGCACCGCGTTCGCTGCCGGTGCTGCCCGGCGTTTTCATTATGATTTGCACACCGCCATCCGTGGCTCATTGCATGTCCGTTTTGGTCTGTTACCGTTGCAGACCCGCCCGCACGGCGCAGAGATGCTCCACTGGCTGGACGCCGCCGGGCTTGACGCACTGGTCTTTCACCGCTCGCCCGGCGGTACCTTCACCCATTTCAGCAGTGAAGTGTTTTGCGCCGACAGCTGCACGCTGGAACTCGGCAAAGCCTTGCCGTTCGGCAGCAATGATCACCAGCAGTTCACCGGTATCCGGCGAGCTCTCGAAACTTTAGTCAGTGCAGAACCACTGCCAGAACGGCCGGCAGTTGCACCCTTAAAACGTTACCGCGTCACGCAAGATATCATTCGCTCGCAGGAGGATTTTCAATTGCATATTCCCGGTGACGCCCTGAATTTCTCCCCCTTCCCGAAGAGGTTTGTGATCGCGGAGGAAGCAGGCAAAACCTACCGGGTTGAGGCGGAAAATGAATACGTTCTTTTCCCGAATGCGTCGGTGGCGCTGGGGCTCAGGGCTGGACTAATGCTAGAGCGCTTTTGATAAAGCGGGGAAATCTTTTTAAATTCAAAATCTTGGGCCTGCTGCCCAAACCCGCCCAAAAGGAGGCGTAAACGCGCCTCCTCTTGGAACTCCTGCGTTTTTTCTCTGAGACACCGACAGCTTCGCCGCTGGCAGGGCACGTGTTTCAGTCACTTCCGTTCACGGCGCAAAATGTCACGGCTGCGCCGTCCCCGTATT
>CAUQMS010000007.1:0-179814 GCA_963519305.1 uncultured Enterobacterales bacterium | reverse complement strand
TGTGGTGATCTGATCCTGACTTCGGCCAAAAGTTCGATTTATTCAACAAAGCCGTTCTCCGGGTTAATCCATGCCACTTTGCGTTGCATATCAATTTGCGACCATTCCAGATTAAAGATGTTGGAACGACGCAATCCTGTAGAGACACTTCCACTGCCCCAGATATAGCATGGCCTAACAAACCATCATAACCCTATCGGCACATGGTCACATCTTGTTTGTCTGGCTATGTGGCGTAGATTCATTCTGATTATCTACAGGGTGTAGAATTAGGTTTGCTATTCTTCTTGATGCTCTCATGGATGGGCGATCTATCATTTTATATAAATATATAGAAGCGAAGTATATAGAAAGGATGGATAGCGTAGATGACGCGATAGCTGAAATGACGTACCTAACACCATGAATGAATAAAAAGTTAAATGTGTTCAACCCTATTGTGTATATAAAAGGAAGATGGAATAAGTACACTGTGAAAGATACTTTCCCCATGAACGAAAATAATCTTTTACTAAAAAAAGATGCGAGGTATTCATTTTTCAAAACCACTAAGCATATCAAGAGGCCAGAAAGAAAATTAAAGAGGTAATATGCGTTTGACTCCTCGCCATTCAAAAAGAATCGCGCGTAATCTATCATGCGTATGTAGCTATAAGCCCCATAGTGCACACCTCCGAAAAATACGCCAGCAGCAATTAAAATAACTGACAAGATACCGCCTATTTTAAATCTGCAGGCGTAAATCCAAATTCCAAAAATAAATGATATATAACCATATTTTTCATGTTGTGGAAGTTGCGATGCAAAAAATGCCAATGAAAATAAAAATAAAACAAGCCATTTTCGCGTTGCTTTGGAAATTATCACGCATAAAAAAAACGTCAAAAATGAGCCAATTAGCTCTATTTTCATTGTCCACAAAACAGGATTTACCTTGGCTGGCTGAGAAAAAAATGAGCCAACTACTCCTGAATATATAGCATCTAGCAATGTTTTATTATTGGTGGCATAGAAATTAATCCACGGTGGCACCGTGGATGTATCAGGATGGAAAAAAGATAATATGGAATATGCAAAAATACACGACACAGTCGCAGGGATTGCAAGCCTGAAATATCGTTTTGTGGCGATATTAGGTAGAGCGCTTGCCAAATTCCCACTCTTCATAAAAGAATGGCTAAGTATAAACCCGCTCAAAACAAAAAATATATATACAGCGGCAGTGCCCGAATAAGCAAATGCAAGAGGGCCGTTGGCAATGAAACTAACATATTTATTATTATAAACGTCTAGGTCATGCAAGCCAGGATAAAACATTAAAGCCAAATGCGATAAGACAACCATGAAGCAAGCCACCCCTCTAAGGCCATCTACGTGTAGAAGCTTGCTCTGCGTTTCCTTGACGTTGCTCATTGACGTGCCTTTGTTGATTTTGAAGTGATAGGTTTAAACAAGAAATGTAAGCCAAGTTTAACAAAGCTCATAAGAATTTATATGATGAAAGCCAAGATTTCTTGAATAAAATGCTACTGTTTACTATCAGTTTGCTCTATGTAATCACGTATTTGATGCTCAATCCTCGAATGGTTTTTATTTCCTTGCAGATCAGTCCTCTAAGATTTCCTGCGCTTGTAGCCCTTCACAGATCTGAAACCTCATCATTATTCTGTGTGTATAACCAGTATTTGTGGGTGCATCTGGGCAGTAAAGAATTAGGGTTTGATGTTGTATACCGCGGGGAGACCTCGGGATTGGATTTATCCGGACACGCACGTCTTCTTCCAGCGCAGCAAAGAGTTTGGCGGAGGTTATGCTGTGCTGGTTATGGAGAGGAACACTGATCTGAGCCATGATGTTATGGAACTCTGCGCCAGCGCCTTTACTCAACGTGTATTGTAAGATCTCTACGATTTTTCTTTCCATCAGATACTGGCTCCCAATTAATTTATAAAGATCTTTGTTGCCTGCGTATTCCACACCAGAATAATTTAAATTGGATTCTTATTGTTATATTAACCCCCTTAATAAACTCTAATTCGTATAATAACATTAGATCCATTATCAACTTTACCATGCGAGTTACCCTACCTTATCTCTTATTTTTAGTTGTAAAATATGGCCAATGTAAAATTAATCTTACAAAAAAAACTGAACATCTGTGTCAACACAGGCTCTTGTTGTATTTCATGAGCATAGCTTTAAAAACTCTACTGTTCGGTATTTAAAATCTTCCCGTATTCAATGTGAACCTGTTTTTGAACTATTTTTAATGAGTTTAAAATCAAACGGATATAGTAAAAAAGACGGGTGTCTTAATTCTTTCGTGGAAAGAAAGGGTGACGGAATTGTCCGCACATTGTCACTTTAGGATATTTGATATTAAAGGCTTCCCTGACCATTCTTCTGGGGACAAAAATTTCGGCTTAAGTGGTTCGGAATTTTTGTATGACCATTACGGCTATCTATCTACTTGAATATTCTGCGAGAGGTATTATTAGCATGGAAAGTAATAAGTCTTTAATATCAGAAAATGAAAAAGGTGCACTCTATTTAATCGATCAGGCAATGGGATATACCTATCAGGCGGCGCTGCGTGCGGCGGCGGTGTTGGGGGTTGCCGACCATCTTATAAAAGGGCCGAAAACCATCCAGGATCTTGCCAAAGATCTTGGTGTGGACTGGAAACAGCTCAACCGCGTTATGCGGCTGCTGGCAACGCGTCATATTTTCCTCGAACTTGACGACGGGCGTTTTAGTCTTAATCCTCCAGCCGAATATCTCTGTACCTCCAACCGCTATTCGCTGCGTTCTGCGGTGCTGATGCTGACCGATGAAACTTTCTGGCGTCCGCTGGGCAATCTGGCGGAAAGCGTTCGTGGTCATTCTGCCTTCAAGCAGCTGTTCGATATGTCTTTCTTCGAATATTGGTCACAGCGTGCGTCGAATGATCAGGGTTACGACTTCCATTCCGGCATGTCTTCCATGTCTGAAGTGGAGAATATGTTCCTGGTCAGAAGTTATGACTTCCCGAAAAACGCGACGGTGGTGGATGTGGCCGGGGGGATGGGCGGCTTGCTGTTACAGGTTCTGCGCGCTAACCCCACGCTTCACGGCATATTATTCGATCAGCCGCATGTATTAAATCGCAACCGTCTGGCAGAGCTGGGTGATGATTCCCGCTGGACATTGCAGGGCGGAAGCTTCTTTGAAGCATGCCCTGAAGGTGATATTTACCTGCTAAAATACATCACACATGACTGGTCAGACGAAAACTCTGCCAAAATATTGAGCAACTGCCGTAAGGCGATGCGCCCTGGCGGTAAGATACTCATCATGGATCCGGTTATCCCGGAAGGCAGCGTACGTCACTCCGGCAAGGAAATGGATCTTCTGCTGATGGCGAGCTTCGACGGCGGACGCGAACGCACCGAGTCTGAGCTGAAGGAATTGGTGGATAACGCCGGTCTGAAAATTAACCGCATCATTGACAGCGGTTTCTTTGTTTCCATTATTGAAACCGTGGCGAAATAATACCGCTCCTGTTCTCAGTCATCGTTAACACCCTAAAAACACTGTGCAGTTGCAGTGTTTTTTATGCTTCCTCTTGATCATAACTCCTCAATTCTCTCATTCTTCATAGCCTTCCCCCTTTGGTTGAATTAGAATGATAATTATTACTATTATCGTTTGCGCCGACCCCTGCTTGCGGGTGATGTGAAAAAACCTGCGGCTGCTGTTTTATTACCCCTGTCTGAGAGGATCTATGACAACCTTTACTTCCCCTTTAATCAAAAAGCGCATCCTGCCGCTGGCGTTGTTCATTTCCCTGGTCACTTCAGGCTCTGCCTGGGCCGAGAGCACCTTTACCATTGACCGCAAACCGGTCAGCAAAGGCGCTTATGAACTGGTTCACGACTCCCCGCAGGCGCTCTATCTGGCGACGTCTGGCAGCCGCAAGCTCGACAAGGGCGGCGCACTGTACCGTCTGGATCCGGCCACGCTGAACATCACCCAGACCATTAAAAATGAGCTGAAGCCCTTTGGTCTGGCGATGAACAAAAAAAC
Source organism: uncultured Enterobacterales bacterium (assembly GCA_963519305.1). Classification (GTDB taxonomy): domain Bacteria; phylum Pseudomonadota; class Gammaproteobacteria; order Enterobacterales; family Enterobacteriaceae; genus Ewingella. The sequence goes on along the minus strand of CAUQMS010000007.1, from coordinate 175,749 downwards.
CGGCACGCTGTTTCTCGGCAACACGGTGAACAGCGCCATTACTGCGGTTGACGCAAAAAGCGGGAAAGAGAAAGGATCACTGGTGCTGGATAAGCGCCCGCGCACCGAAACCGAACGTCCGCTGGCTCCGCGTGAACTGGTGGTCGATGAGAGCACTAACACGGTCTATATGGGCGCATTGGGTGACCAAAGCGTAGTGTGGGTGATTGATGGCGCAACATTACAACTGCGCAAAACCATCGATGGCCTGGGAAAATATGCCACCGGACTGGCGCTCGACAGCGCCGCGTCGCGTCTGTATGTCACTAACGCGGACAACGAATTTATCACCATCGATACCAAAACTGATGCTGTGCTCTCCCGCGTGAAACTGGACGCCGCCGCTGATCACTTTTACCTGAACATCGCGCTGGATCCGGCCACGCACCGCGCCTTTGTGACGGACTCCAAATCACCGCAGTTACTGGTGGTGGATACCGAAAAGGGCAAAGTGCTGCAAAAAGTTGACCTGCCGGTCTCGCTGGCCGTGCTGTTTAACCCAACCCGCCACGAAATTTACGTTACCCATCGTGAAGCGGGAAAAGTCAGCGTGATTGACGCTAAAACCTACAAGGTGCTGCACACCATCGACACACCGGTTCACCCGAACAGCCTGGCGCTGTCGGACGACGGCCAGTCGCTGTTTGTCAGCGTGAAGCAGGCGTCATCGAAGAAACAAGAGGCCGTAGAACCGGATGACGTAGTGCGGATCACCTTTGCTGATAAGTAAATAAACGCCATAAAAAAGCCGCTGCGAAGTGATCCGCAGCGGCTTTTTGTTTATCTCTGCGACGCTTAGAAGTGCGTATTCAGGCTCATATAATAGGTGCGGCCGGGTTCGTTGTAGGTCGCGGCACCGGCGCCGTACATATAGGCGTTGGTGACGGCGTTACCCACGGTCTGGGCGTTGCCTTCGCGGAACTGGCGTTTATCGAACAGGTTATCGATTCCCGTGGTAACGCTGACGTACTTATTCACCGTATAGGTACCACTCAGGCCGAACACCGCGTAAGGGCTGACTTCCTGTTTTTCGCTGCCGGTGATGGGTTCACCTTTATAGTTGTACTTCTTCGGCTTCTGACGGCCATACCAGGTCATGGTGGTTTGCAGCGAGAGGTCTTCCGTGGTCTGCCAGCTCAGCGTGGAGTTGACGGTAAATTTCGGAATAATCGACAGATAATCGCCGGTCTCTTTGTTCTTGCTCTCAATCATGTAGGTGCCGTTGTTATTCCACGCGATGGTGTCGGTCACCGGCACATTCAGCGTACCTTCCAGCCCCTGAACCACGGCTTTCGGTACGTTCTCCCATTTATACACATCAGACTTGCCGTTGACTGACGTCCCGCTTGGCAGATAACCGGCTTCAATTTTGTCGCGGTAATCATTGCGGAAGTAGGTCAGCCCCGCCAGATACCCGCTGCGGTGGAACTCCAGCCCAATCTCTTTATTGATGCTGGTCTCCGCTTTCAGGTCATCGTTACCCAACAGATAACAACCGCCTGCGCTGGCGGCGCAGCCCTGACCTTTACTGTAGAGCACATAGTTCGGGTTAGTCTGATACAGGCTCGGCGCTTTGTAGGCGCGGGCGATGCCCATTTTCAGCGTGAAGTCGTCACCCAGCTCCTGTGACAGGTTCAGAGCCGGGCTCCAGTTATCGCCGACGACTGAATGGTGATCAAAGCGCAGGCCCGGCGTCAGCGTGGTGCTGTCGGTCAGCTCCATATTGTTTTCGGTGAAGAGAGAGAAAATCTCCGCCGAGGAGTAAGGGCTGCGATTGGAAGGATCAATACCGGCAATACTCCCGCCCATCATGCTCTGGGTATTGGAGGACGGATCCTTCATTTTTTGCTGATTCCATTCTGTGCCGAAAGTGGCCGTTTGCGGCACCAGCAACTCGAACGGCACACTCATCTCACTGTGCAACAACACGTCATTGAGGGTGGTGGTGTTGAAGCCGGTATCCGCGAAAATCCCTTCGGTACCACCCGCCAGCCCTTCGTTCATGCGCGAGTTTTTGGTTTGTTCGTACTGCACATAGTTGGTGGTACTGATGCCGTTGTCCCATGCACCACGATAATTCAGCGAGTAAGCCTGACGGTAAATACGGTTGGTCTCGTCGCCGTACATGCTTTTCACCAAATCACTGGTGTTGGTGTTTTGTGTATCACCGGCATACAGGTTGCCCTGACGGCCGCCGGAGGCTTCAAATTCCAGCGACTGCATCGGCGCAAAGTCCCAGCGCAGCAAGCCATCGATATTTTTATCAATCACCCCTTCCCGGCCCGCAGGCAGGGTATCGGCGTAAGCCCCGGTGCGTAAAGACTGATGCCCCTGGTTGATATCCTGTGCGTCAGCCTGCGTTTTGCTGTAACCGCCAAACAGGCGGAAGCTGAACTGATCGCCGAGCGGGCCGGAGAGGCTGAAGTCGGTACGCTTGGTGGAGCCTTCCGAATTATGCTCAGGGGCGTTCATGTAAGTATTCCATGCACCGTGCAGCTCTTTGGTGTCGCGCTTGGTAATGATATTGACTACACCACCCGCCGCACCATTGCCGTAACGGGCCGCCGCCGGGCCACGGATCACTTCGATCCGTTCGATCATTTCCGGCGGAACCCAGGCGGTATCGCCACGGGTATCACGCTCGCCGCGCCAGCCCTGACGCACCGAGTTACGGCTGCTGACCGGCAGGCCATCAATCAGGATCAGGGTATTTTCCGGGCCCATACCGCGGATATCAATCTGGCGGTTATTACCGCGCTGGCCGCTGGTGGAGTTGCCGGTGAGGTTGACGCCCGGCATGGTGCGAATCAGTTCATTGATATCGCGGGCCGGAGGGCGCTTTTTGATCTCTTCAGCTGTGATGGTCGAAACGCCGGGTGCCTGAAGGTTCTGCTGCGCGGCGGTGACCATAATGGTATCGCCATCGACATCTTTGGTTTCGCTGCTGTCAGGGTGTTCTGATGTGGACTCGGCCGGTGCAGGGCTGGTCGTTGCGGCGCTGAGTGGTGTTGAGAATGCAGTGGCCCCGAGGCCCAATCCAAGAAGCGTCGCTAAAGAGTAGCGGGACAATTTGCTGTTCATTTTCATTCCTGATCCGGTTTCCCTCCCTGAACCACTGGATTGCGCAAGCGGCACTAAGAGCAATAAAACGCCAGCAGCGGGATGGCCGGTTGTCATGTTGTATGTGTGTGGTCAAAACGTGCCCAACCCTATGGGCAGACACACACTATTGCAAATGAAAACAATTATCAATACCATTCTCTTTATCGTCTGTCGCATTCTTAAAAAATAACCTGAACATGTAACTCGTTATAAATGATGAGGTTATTGATATGTTAAATAAAGCAACCACAGAGTGAGTAGGGATGTTGAAAATGGAACCAGAGTCAGAAAGTGGCACGCTTCTGTCAAGCCAGCACGCGGGCAGCAATGGCTGGTGGCTGGACATAGCGCGACGGGGAACGCCATGGATTGAACCCTCAGGGCAGGGCAACTGGAAGGTCACTTTCTTCTGGCGTGACCCGCAAGGTAGCGAATTCACCTCGACGTATCAGCGTGTGTGGATCAACATTACCGGCAAGACCGACCACCATCAGCCTAAGCCTCCGCAGAGTCTGCAACGCCTTAGCGGCACCGACGTCTGGTTCTGGCAAACTGAGATGGAAGCCGGCTGGCGTGGCAGTTACAGCTTTATGCCCGCCACCGAAAACCGGCCTTTCACGCCCTCCTCAGACGACGCTCACGCCAATATGATGGCGCTACGCCACTGGTGGCGTGACCGCTTTGTTACGTCGACACACGACATCCTCAATGTGCACCGCAGCTGGTCCGGCGGGCGCGGGCACCGTGTCAGCGGGCTGCATATGCCGGACGCACCGCCGCAAGCCGCCTGGAAAGATTTTGATAACTTCGCCACCGGCTGTGGCCGCTGTATGCCTGCGCCGCCCACCTTTCTGCAAAAACACCAATGGCACAGCCCGCGCCTCGGTAACAGCCGCACGGTGTGGGTCTGTACCACCGGCGAAGATGATCCGGCTTCGCGCCCGCTGGCTATTTTGCTCGACGGCCAGTTCTGGTCGCAACAGATGCCGGTCTGGGAGCCGCTGCATCAGCTGACCGAGCTGGGACAACTGCCCGAAGCGGTTTATCTGCTGATTGACGTGATCGATACCGAACACCGCAGCCGTGAGCTGACCTGCAATGCCGACTTCTGGCTGGCGGTGCAGGAAGAACTTCTGCCGCAGCTGCGCAGCTGGGCGCCTTTCAAGGATTCGCCTGACACCACCGTGGTCGCCGGACAAAGCTTTGGCGGTCTTTCCTCCCTCTACGCCTGTCTGCACTGGCCGCAAACCTTTGGCTGCGCGCTTAGCCAGTCAGGGTCATTCTGGTGGCCGCAGCGCGGGCAGTCTGAGGAGGATTCCGGCTGGCTGCTGCGCCAGATAGCGCAGGGTGTCGGGCAGGCTTGGCCGCTGAAAATCTATCTGGAAGCGGGCGTGCATGAACGTTTGATCCATCGGGTAAACGGTGAACTGCGGGATCTGTTACGGGCGTCGCCGCATCAGGTTCATTACCGCGCGGTCGCGGGTGGACACGACGCTTTATGCTGGCGCGGTGGGCTGATGGACGGGTTAATGATGCTGTGGTCGCCGCACTTTGTTGCCAACACACCGGTCGCTGAAACCGAAGGAGTCCTCGATGGAAAGCCTTAACCCGTTTGATGATGAAAACGCGGTCTGCTGCGTACTGATTAACGACGAACAGCAGTACAGCCTGTGGCCGGAAAACGTTGCGGTTCCCGCCGGATGGCGCGTGGCGTTCGGCCCGGCAGCCCGCTGTGAATGTAACCTCTGGCTGGAAGACAACTGGCGTGACATGCGCCCGCACTCCCTGCGTCTGCATGATGCAGCCTCATTCGAACAGGAGCCTACCGGTGTCTGAAACTTCTCTTTTATCCGCTGCGGCGCAGACCGCTTCAGCCCTCGCGCTGGTGGCCGCGCAGCCCGGCATCTGGATGGCGGATCAGCTCTCGCCGCACGGTAATGCTTACACCGTCGCCCACTACATTGAGATTAATGGCCCGCTGGATGCAGAACATATGGCGCAGGCCATTATTCAGGGGCTGAGCGAAGCCGACACGGTATCGATGCGCTTTGAAGAGCGCGACGGTATAGCCCTGCAGACACCGTGCGCGCTGGCGTCAGACTTTCAACCAGAGTGCGTGGATCTGCGCCAGTCGGCCGACCCGGAACAGGCTGCACTGGCTTTAATGCGTCTGGATCTGGCGACGGAGCGGCGCATCCTCAGCGGTAAAACTCTGCACCGCCATGTGCTGATCCGCGTCAGTGACGCGCGCTGGTTTTGGTATCAGCGCTATCACCATATTCAGGTGGATGGCTTCAGCTTCACGGCCATTGCGCGGCGCATTGCTACGATTTATACCGCGCTGTGTCAGCAGAACGCGCCGGAACCTTCGCCGTTTGTGCCGTTTAGCGACGTGGTGGAAGAGGTCGGGAAGTACCAGCAGGGCGCGGCGTTCGCACGTGATGCCAAATTCTGGCGTGAAAAGGCCGCCACGTTGCCTGCTCCGGCGACGATTTGCCCGCAGCCGCTGGGCGGGCAGGTGCCGTCCGTACGCCTTCACCGGCTCTCATGCGCCTGCGACGCCGCTCAGGTTGAGTCTCTGACCGTCACGGCGCTGGAACACCCGCTGACGCTCAGCGATATCGCCATCGCACTGGTGGCGTTATGGGTTTCACGTCTGAGCGGGCAGACTGATTTCTGCGGCGGTTTTATCTTCATGCGCCGCATGGGATCTGCCGCGCTGTGCGCCACGGGGCCGGTGATCAACGTGCTGCCGGTGGCGATGAACGTCGATCCTGCCGTCACCCTGTCTGAACTTGCCGTACGCCTGCGCGACGAGCTGAAAAAAGTCCGCCGCCATCAGCGTTACGACGCCGAGCAGATCACCCGTGATCTGGGCATGGCGGGCGACGCCCAGCCGCTCTACGGCACGGTTTTCAACTTCAAAATGTTTGATTACCAGATTGATTTTAACGGCGTGGCGGGCATCACCCATGACCTTGCCTCCGGCCCGGTGCGGGATCTGGAGATCGCCCTGCACATTGGTGAAGACGGTGCGCTGACGGTCGATCTTCAGGCCAATGCTGAGCGCTATGACCGCGACGAACTGGATGCGCATTTACAGCGCCTGCCGTTGCTGCTGCGTCAGTTTGCTGTAAATGCCCGGCTGCCGGTTGGTGACGCGGATCTGCTGAGCGAAGCGGAGGGTGAATTACTCGCGCGGGTCAACAGCACTGCCCATCCGGTGGTGAAAAGCACGCTCAGTCAGCAACTGGCGCAGCAGGCCGGACGCACGCCGCACGCGCCAGCACTGGCCGATCAGCAGCATCAGTTCAGTTACGCACAAACCCGCCAGCAGGTCACAGCACTGGCGCAGCAGCTGATTCAGCAGGGCGTAAAACGTGGCGATATCGTGGCCGTGGCGCTGCCGCGCTCGGTGTTTCTGTCGCTGGCGCTGATGGCGATTGTCGAGGCGGGCGCCGCTTATCTGCCGCTCGATACCGGTTACCCCGATGAGCGCCTGCGCATGATGCTGGAAGACGCCAACCCGCGCCTGATCGTGACGCACCCTGACCAGCTTGCGCGTTTTGCCGGGCAGGGCCGTGTGTTGCTGGTGAATAAACCGCTCAGCGCCGTTTCGGCGGCAGAGATCCCGGTGAATGCCCCGACGCCTGAACACGCCGCGTACCTGATCTTCACCTCCGGTTCGACCGGCCGCCCGAAAGGCGTGGTGGTCGGGCATCAGGCCATCGTTAACCGGTTGCTGTGGATGCAGGATCACTATCCGATAGGCAGTCAGGACGTGGTGTTGCAGAAAACGCCGTGCAGCTTTGACGTCTCGGTCTGGGAGTTCTTCTGGCCGCTGATGGTGGGTGCCCGCTTAGTGATGGCACCGCCGGAAGCGCACCGTGATCCGCAACTTTTGCTGAACCTGATTGAACAACATCAGGTGACCACGCTGCACTTTGTGCCCTCCATGCTGGCGGCGTTCGTCAGCGCGCTGGACACCCCGCAAGCCATCGCCCAGTGCGTTTCGCTCAAACAGGTATTTTGCAGCGGGGAAGCACTGCCCGCCGAGCTTTGCCGCCTGTGGCAGCGTAAAACCGGCGTACCATTGCACAATCTTTACGGTCCGACGGAAGCGGCGGTGGACGTCAGCTGGCACCCCGCCTGGGGCGACGCGCTGGCGGCGGTGAAAGGGGCGAATGTGCCGATTGGCTTGCCGGTCTGGAACACCGGCCTGCGTATTCTCGACGCACGCTTACAGCCCGTGCCGCCGGGTGTGGCGGGGGATCTCTATCTGACCGGTGACCAGCTGGCACAGGGCTATCTTGGCCGCCCGGATCTTACCGCCAGCCGCTTTGTTGCGGATCCTTTCGGGCACGGCGGGCGCATGTACCGTACCGGCGACGTGGCGCGCTGGTTGCCTGACGGCGCGGTGGAATACCTCGGACGCAGCGACGATCAGCTGAAAATTCGTGGTCAGCGCGTCGAACTGAGCGAAATTGACCATGCGTTGCTCTCCCTTCCCGGCGTACAGCAGGCTGTGACGAATGCCATGACGTTGGGCTCAGTCAGCAGTGATGCCACCGGCGGCGACGCGCGCCAGCTGGTGGGGTATCTGGTTGCCCAGCCGGGTGTAACGCTTGACGCTGACAACCTGCGGGCCGCACTGGCGGAACGCCTGCCTGCGCATATGGTGCCGGTCGTACTGATGACGCTCGACGCGCTTCCGCTCAGCGCCAACGGTAAGCTCGACAGAAAAGCCTTACCGCAGCCGCAAAGCGGGACGCAAATACAGGGGCGTGAGCCGCTGCCGGGGCTGGAGAGCACCATTGCCGCACTCTTCGGGCGCTTATTGCAGTGTGAACAGGTATTTGCCGACGACGATTTCTTCGCGCTCGGCGGCCATTCGCTGCTGGCGATGCGTCTGGCGGCGGAGCTGCGTCGCGAGCTCGATAAGCCGGTGTCGGTCGGGCAGGTGATGGTGGCCTCGCGCGTGGAACAACTGGCGCTACTGCTGGCCGAAGATCGCACGCAGGAGGAGGCGGATCGCAGCGGTTTTGATGCTGTGTTGCCACTGCGCACCGGTGGCGGGCCGACCCTGTTCTGCCTGCATCCCGCTTCGGGTTTTGCCTGGCAGTTCAGCGTGTTGCCGCGTTATATCGACGAACACTGGTCGCTGGTCGGCATTCAGTCGCCGCACCCTGATGGCCCGCTGGCGCTCAGTCAGAATATGGAACAGGTATGCGATGCCCACCTGCAAACCGTGCTTTCGGTACAGCCGCACGGGCCTTACCATTTCATCGGTTATTCGCTCGGCGGCACGCTGGCGCAGGGCATTGCTGCCCGTTTACAGGCCAGAGGGGAAGAGGTGGCATTTCTCGGGCTGCTGGACACTTACCCGCCGGAGACCCAGAGCTGGGACGTAATGCTGGATGACAACGTGTTGCAGGAGATCCAGCGCGAACGCCAGCAGTTCCGCGCCGCCTCTGAACAGACGCTGGAGGGGGGACAGAGCGAAGCCCGCCAGACCATGTTCGACCATATCGAAGCTAACTATGCGGACTCGGTGCGGTTGTTGTCGGCCACGAAAACCGCACGTTTCCACGGGGAGGCCACGCTGTTTGTCGCCCGCCAGACGTTGCAGGAAGGAATGGATGTGCAGCAGACCTGGGCGGAATATGTCGATGCCTTGCAGGTTCACGAGCTGGACTGCGCGCACGTAGATATCGTCTCTCCGGCGTCGTTCAACGTGTTGGGACCGCTGCTTAACCGCGTATTAAGAACCTTAGCCGTTTAGTGTTCAGACCGCTGGCGAAGGCTCTCTTCCCAGCGGCACCACCAGCGGCGTATGCGAAACCGGATCGTCGATGATCATACAACGCAGCCCAAACACCTCTTCAATCAGTGTCGTCGTGACAATCTTTGACGGCGGGCCTTCGGCGACAATTTTGCCGTCGCGCATGGCAATCAGGTGCGTGGCGTAGCGGCAGGCATGGTTCAGATCATGCAGAACCACCACCAGCGTGCGGCCCAGATTGCGGTTCAGATCCTGCATCAACTCTAGTAAATCAATCTGATGGGTGATGTCCAGCCATGTAGTCGGCTCGTCGAGCAGCAGCAGCGGCGTTTGCTGTGCCAGCACCATGGCGATCCACACCCGCTGGCGCTGCCCGCCTGAAAGGGTATCTACGGCGCGGTCCGCCAGTTCGCTGATGCCGGTCGCCTGCATGGCTTGCGCCACCGCCTGCCGGTCGGCCTCACTCCAGCGACTGAACAGGTGCTGATGCGGGTAACGTCCGCGGCCGACTAAATCCTCCACCAGAATATCACCGGGCGCGACGGAGCTTTGTGGCAGCAGCCCGAGTTCGCGCGCCACCTCTTTGGTGGCGTACTCGCTGATCTGCCGGCCATTGAGCAACACGCTGCCCGACTGCGGCGAAATCAGGCGGCTGAGCGTGCGTAACAGCGTGGATTTTCCGCAAGCGTTCGGGCCGATGATCACCGTCAGTTCGCCGTGCGGAATAGCGAGGTTCAGCCCCTCAATGACCACTTTCTTATCATAGCTCAGGGTCAGGTTTTCCCCCTGCAACGGGGCGGTATGGCGGGTGGGTGTCATCATTTTCTGCGCGACTCACGAATTAATAATCCAATCAGGTAAATGCCGCCGAGACTCACGGTCAGCACCCCAACCGGCAGCTGGTAGGGAAGGAACAGACGTTGCGTGGCGACGTCGGCGGCCAGCAGCAGCAGCGCGCCGGTGAGACCGGCAATCAGCAGCGGCTGCGACTGATTCGCGCACAACCGGCGGGCAATCTGCGGTGCCACCAGCGCGATAAAGGAGATTGGCCCTGCCACGGCGGTGGCGGCCGCCGTCAGTGCGACACCTGCCAGCATCAGCAGCAGCCGTGAGCGCTCGACCGGCACGCCCAGCGCGCGAGCCATATCATCGCCCATCTCCAGCAAATGCATCCGCCGCGAGAGCAGCAATGCCAGCCCCCAGGCCAGAATAATCAGGCCAACGACGGGCAGGCTTTTGGCCCAGGTGATACCGTTAAGCGACCCTGCACTCCACAGGCCGGCGGTCAGCGCCGACTCAAGAGAGGCCGAAATCACCAGCCACGTATTGCCTGCCACCAGCAGCGCACGGACGGCGATACCGACAATGATCAGGCGGAAGGTTTCGATGCCGTTGCGCCAGGCCAGCAGATAGACCACGGCGGCGGTCAGCAGCCCGCCGGCCATCGCGCCAAAAGTTATGCCGAGGATCGTGCTGTTAAACTGCACGATCGCCACCAGTACGCCACTGTAGGCACCGGTATTGAAGCCAATCACGTCAGGACTGCCAAGCGGATTACGCATCAGCGACTGAAAAATCGCCCCGCTGGCCGCCAGTGCGGCCCCTAAAATCAGCGCCATCGCCACTCGCGGCAGCCGCCACTGGGTGACGATCACCGTCAGGTTATGGGGCCCTTCGCCGCGCAGGGCGTCGATCACCTGCCACGGCGTGAGCGGCAGCGTGCCGCTGCCGAGGCCATAGACAGCCAGCACGGCGCACAGCAGGATAAGAGTTAATATCGTGAGCATCTGACGCGAAAAAGGTATGAAGTGACGCGAACGGGGCGTAACGGAAGTTATCGTGGTCATCGTTAGCTCCGCTTCATCAGGGTGCGGTTGCGTACCAGAATAATCAGCACCGGTGCGCCGATAAACGCCGTCACGATGGACACGCGCAGTTCGCCAGGCACCAGCAGCCGCCCGGCGATGTCGGCCGTCAGCAGCAAAATGGGCGTCAGGACCAGCGTCCATGGCAGCATCCAGCGTGGATCCGACCCGGCCAGATGACGGGCGATGTGCGGCATAATCAGCCCGACAAAGGCTATCGGCCCCACCGCTGCCGTGGCGCTGCCGCACAACAGGGTCACGGCCAGCAGGCCGCAAAGTTGTGTGGGGACAATACGGGTGCCGAGCGCGGTAGCCAGATCGCTTCCCATGCTGAGATTATTCAGGGCGCGGGTCATTAAGAGCGCAAGCAGCGCACCGCTGGCAACAGGCAATGTCACCACGCGGATCACTTCCATGCTGCGGATATCCAGCGAGCCGGCCTGCCAGAAACGTAGCTGATCAAACACCAGCGGATTGAGTAGTGACAGGCCTGATGAGAAGCCCTCCAGCACCGCGCCTAGCGCCACACCGGCCAGTGTCAGGCGGATCGGGCTGACCTTTCCGCCGCCGATTGCGCCGATCAGCGCCACTATCAGTGTCGCCACCAGCGCACCGGCGAAGGCAAACCACAGATACTGGCTGACATCGGCAGCGCCGAAAAAGGTGATGCCGAGCACCACGGCAAACCCTGCACCGGCGTTAACGCCAAGAATGCCGGGGTCAGCCAGCGGATTGCGGGTGAGGATCTGCATCAGTGCACCGGAAAGCCCCAGCGCCACGCCTGCCAGCAGCCCGGCCAGCGTGCGTGGTAAGCGCGCATCGCGAATAATCACGCAGTCGGGCAGGGCACACTGTCCCTGCAAGGCGGCAGTCACGGTGTGCAGCGGGATCGGTTTTGCGCCCACTGAGAGGCTAAGAAAAATAACCAGCACCAGCACAGCCACCGCCAGCAACATGAAGAGCGAACGTCGCAGCCATGTCTGTGAAGTTGTACGTTGCAGCGGCTTTTCCGTGGGGGAAAGCGCGGGGGAGGGTTGCGTAAGAGGCCGTGACATAAGAAGTAAATACACCAAAGTTAATCTTAATGATATTTATTATCATTATCTATTGCGTTTGGCTATGGTAGCATGAGTTATCTTGCTATAGCACTACTTTTACTGTGCCTTTTACCTATATGCGACACGTTGATAATGAATAAACCTTCGATTTTGCTCGACTTTTCCCTGCTGAAAACCCACGCGACTTTCCGTGCCGTCTTCTGTGCCCGCTTTATTTCCATTCTGGCACTCGGTCTGCTCGGCATTGCCGTGCCGGTGCAGATTCAGTCCATGACCGGTTCAACCCTGCTGGTGGGGCTGTCGGTTACGCTGGCGGGCAGCGGCATGTTTATCGGCCTGCTGATGGGCGGCGTCATGGCGGACCGCTACGAGCGCCGCCGCCTGATCCTGTTTGCACGCAGCACCTGCGGCCTCGGGTTTATCGGGTTATGCATCAATGCCGCACTGCCTGCGCCTTCGCTGACGCTAATCTACCTGCTGGCGGTGTGGGACGGTTTCTTCGGTGCGGTCGGAGTCACGGCGCTGCTGGCGGCAACGCCCGCGATTGTCGGACGCGAAAATCTGGTGCAGGCCGGGGCCATCAGTATGCTCACCGTGCGGTTCGGGTCGATTCTCTCACCGGCCATCGGCGGGCTGGTGATCGCCAGCGGTGGCGTGGTGTGGAACTACGCTCTGGCGGCACTTGGCACTGGCCTGACGCTCATCCCGCTGCTGAAGTTGCCGCAGCTCGCGCCGCCGGTGCAAAAGCGTGAGCATCCGCTGCGGGCGTTGATCTCCGGTTTCGCCTTTCTGTTGCAGAACCGGGTCATTGGCATGGTGGCACTGGTGGGCGCACTGCTGACCATGGCGAGCGCGGTGCGCGTGCTTTACCCGGCGCTGTCAGGCATCTGGCAGGTCAGCGCCTCTGAACTGGGGCTGATGTACGCCGCCGTGCCGCTCGGGGCCGCCGTCGGCGCGCTGACCAGCGGACGAGTGGCGAATGTGGCGCGACCGGGCTGGATGCTGCTGATGACCGCCATCGGCGCATTTGTCGCCATCGGCCTGTTCAGCCTGATGCCGTGGTTTGGCCTCGGTTTAGCCTTCCTGGTGGTTTTCGGTTATCTCAGCGCCATCAATGCGTTGCTGCAATATGCTCTGATTCAGAACCTGACGCCGGATGATTTCCTCGGCAGGATTAACGGCCTGTGGACGGCGCAAAACGTGACGGGAGATGCCATCGGCGCGCTGCTGCTCGGTGCCATGGGCTCGGTGATGTTACCGGCGATGACCTCGGCGAGCTTCGGCTTTACGGCGGCGGTGCTTGGCGTGGTGCTGGCGTTTGCGATGCGGGCGTTACGGCATACCGTTACCGGCGGGCAACAGGCTCAGCCTATGCCCGCCCGCGCGGTCAGTGAGAAGTAAACAGCGTTTCCAGCCGCGTCAGCAGGTTGCTGGCGCTGTAGTAATCCAGGCGGAAGGTGTCATTGCCGAGCGAATAAACCTGCTTATCCTGCACCGCCGGAAGGTGGGTCAGAAAGCGGTTGTCCATCAGCCGCTGGCTGTCGCTGTCATCACCGGAAAACAGCAGCAGCGTCTGGCCGTTAAGCCCTTCGGCCATGTTTTCACCGGCCAGTTGCACGATGTCTTTGCGCACGCCCTGGCTCTGGCCGCCGTGCACACTGTCCGGCGTGGTGGCGAGGGTGAACCCCAGCTCGTGCAGCAATTGTCCCTGCGGTGAAGCGGCAGTCCACAGATTGGCTGCCTTGCCGTCAGGGCGGTAGACCAGCGCGGAAACCGGCTGTGCGGGGAGTTTCAGCTCACTTTTAAGCTTTTTCACCCGCTCATCAAACTGCTGCACGGCGGCATTGGCCTGCGCTTCATGGCCGGTGGCGACGCCCAATTGCAGCGCCAGATCCTGCCAGCTTTTATCGTCGTAGTTGACGACTAATACCGGCGCGATGGCTGAAAGCTGGTCGTACAGTTTCAGCGCGGAATCCCCGCCGGTGGCCGAGATAATGATCAAATCCGGTGCTTCCCCGGCGATGGCCTCAGCGTTGGGTTCGCCGATATACAACCGCTGCACTTTGCGCTCAGCGGCAAGCTTGCCCCACTGGCGGAAAAAGCCCTGCGCATCGGCAATCCGGCTGTTGGGGCTGGTCGCACCGCTGGCAATGACCGGCGCATCGATTGCCAGCAGGGTACCGGTAACCGTGACGCTGGTGGAGACAATCCGCTCTGGCGCATGCGCCAACGTAATGCTGCCGTGGGCGCTTGGGATCTCGCGCGGCCAGCCGGTTTCAGTGGCCAGACTGGTGTGAGTCAGCATTACGAAAATCCCGCCCGCGAGGGCCAGACGTTGGATCAGGGTGTTGTTCACTTTCGACATCCTCAAGTATAGCGTGCTGAAAATTCTCACTTTATCAGTGAGTTTGAGCCTTCTGTTTTGGTGATAAAAGCACAAGGCTTCAGTTTACGATTATTGACACACGTAAAATCGTCGAGTAGTTTACCGCCATCAGATGCAAATGATAATCGTTATTATATTCATTATCATTTTATTAACAGGAGTAGACTGATGGATACGCTAGCGAGCGGAGCAGGGCAGACGGATAAACAGGTTAAAAACCGTGTAGAAAATGTGGCTGAGATATCGCCCACCAACGGTTTTTTCTTCACTTCTCCTTTTCGAAGTCTGTCTGCGCAGGGCTGCTTTACCAGGCTCACTCTGCCAGCGGCTGGCGGCGAAGTGCTCAGCGGTGATTTCCAGCAAGCGGTGCAACAGGCGTTTAGCCAGGCACGCGACGCAGGTATTGCCCACCCGATCCTCTGCGGTGCTATTCCCTTCGATACGCAGCAACCCTCGGCGCTTTTTGTTCCCAAAGAAGTGCAGTGGTTTGAGCGGCAGGCGTTTCTCGATAACGCGCAGGCTGTAGAAAATGATTTACCGGAAGTGACGCGCAAAACCGAACATCCCGCGCAGCCTGAATTTATGCAGATGGTCTCTTCCGCGGTTGAAGCTACCTCCTGGGGGGCGCTGCGCAAAGTCGTGTTGTCGCGCCTGCTGGAGATAGAAACCCGCCAGCCGGTCGATCAGGCCGCGCTGATGGCGCGCATGATTGACCAAAACCCCGGCGGTTATCACTTCCATGTGCCGCTGGAAAAAGGCGCGCTGCTGGGTGCCAGCCCGGAACTTCTGCTGCGAAAACTCGGCAACCATTTTCACTCCAATCCGCTGGCCGGTTCCGCCAGACGCAGCAGTGACCCGGTGCGGGATGACGCCGCTAAAAGCGCCCTGCGGGTATCTGCAAAAGATGCCTATGAACATCACATCGTCACCGACGGCATGCGTGAAGTACTAGCCCCGCGCTGCTCCCATCTGCATATCCCGTCACAACCTGAACTGCTTAGCACACCGACGCTCTGGCATCTGGCTTCGCCCATTGACGGCGACGTAGCAGACAGCGCTGAAAACGCGCTTTCGCTGGCCTGCCTGTTACACCCGACTCCGGCACTGTGCGGTACGCCAACGGCTGCTGCCCGTGAGCTGATTTCCCAACTCGAACCCTTCGACCGTGGCCTGTTTGGCGGCATTGTTGGCTGGTGTGATGCCGAAGGCAATGGCGAGTGGGTGGTCACTATCCGCTGCGGCACGGTGAATGCCAGCCACGTCCGGCTGTTTGCCGGTGCAGGCATCGTGCCGGATTCCACGCCTGAATCGGAATGGGCGGAGACCGGCACCAAGCTCAGCACCATGATGCGCGCGTTTGGCCTCAACTGATTTTTGGAACTCACTATGACTATTGCATTTACCCGCTGGCCGGACGATTTGGCGCAGCGCTACCGCGAGCGCGGTTACTGGCTGGATCTGCCGCTGACCGATATTTTACAGCGACAGGCGGGCAGCGACGCTGCTGCCATTACCGACGCCATTTCCTCCCTCAGTTACCGCCAGCTGGCCGCGCAGTCAGACCGTCTGGCTGCCGCACTGCAACGACGCGGGCTGAAGTCCGGCGATACCGCACTGGTGCAGCTTGGCAACGTGACCGAATTTTACGTGGTGTTTTTCGCGCTGCTGAAAATCGGCGTAGTGCCGGTGAATGCGCTGTTTAGCCATCAGCGCAGCGAACTGAACGCTTATGCGGCACAAATCCAACCCGCGCTGCTGATTGCCGACGCCCATCACGCGCTGTTTACGGACAACGTATTTTTGGACGCCTTCGTAGAGCAGCACCCTTCGCTGCGGGTGATGGCGCTGCGCAATGCGCCTGATGAAGAACATTCGCTGGCGGCCTGGATGGAAGAGGACGCCGGCGATTTCAGCGCCGCACCCACCCCGGCAGACGAAGTGGCTTTTTTCCAGCTCTCCGGCGGCAGCACCGGTACGCCAAAGCTTATCCCGCGCACCCATAACGACTACTACTACAGCATCCGGCGCAGCGTCGAGATTTGCCGGTTTGACCCGCAGACCCGCTATCTGTGCGCCTTGCCCATTGCCCATAACTATCCGATGAGCTCCCCCGGTGCGCTCGGCGTGTTTTATTGCGGCGGTCAGGTGATTCTGGCGGCGGACCCCAGCGCGCAAGTCTGTTTCCCGCTGATTGAGCAGCATGCGATTACGGTCACGGCGCTGGTGCCTCCGGCGGTGACGCTGTGGTTGCAGGCCATGAGTGAGTGGGAAGGGCATCCGTCTCTCGACAGTTTGCAACTGTTGCAGGTCGGTGGCGCAAAACTGGGCGAGACGCTGGCGGCACGCATTCCGGCTGAGATCGGCTGTCAGTTACAGCAGGTATTTGGCATGGCAGAAGGGCTGGTGAACTACACGCTGCTGGATGACGACGAGCGGCACATTCTCACCACTCAGGGCACGCCGATGTCCCCGGATGATGAACTCTGGGTGGCCGACGAGCAGGGTGATCCGCTCCCCGTTGGCGAGACCGGCCGCCTGATGACGCGCGGCCCTTATACCTTCCGTGGCTACTACCTCAGCCCGGAACACAACGCCAGCGCCTTCGACGAACAGGGTTTTTACTGCTCCGGTGACCTGATTTCGTTAACCGAAGATGGCTATGTGCAGGTACAGGGGCGGCTGAAAGATCAGATTAACCGCGGTGGCGAGAAGATCGCGGCGGAAGAGATTGAGAACCTGCTGCTGCGTCACCCTGGCGTCATTAACGCCGCGCTGGTGTCGATGCCCGACAGCTTAATGGGAGAGAAAAGCTGCGCGTTTGTAGTCACTCACAGCGCCTTCAAACCTGTCCAGCTGCGCCGCCACCTGCGCGAGCTCGGCGTGGCGGAGTTCAAACTGCCCGACCGTTTCGTGCGCGTGGATCTGCTGCCGCTGACGCCGGTCGGCAAAGTCGATAAGAAGCTTTTACGCGAACAGCTCATTTTACAAGAACAGTTAAATTCACAAGAACAGACTGAGTCTCAGGGAGAATAATTCATGGCCATTCCAAAACTCGAATCCTACGCACTGCCTGCGGTGAGTGAACTGCCTGCCAATAAAGTCAGCTGGGCGGTTGAGCCGCAGCGCGCGGCGTTGCTGATCCACGATATGCAGAAATACTTCCTGAATTTCTGGGGCGAGGACAGCCCGCTGATTCAGCAGGTGGTGGAGAACATCGCCGCCCTGCGCCGTTACTGTAAATCAGTCGGTATCCCGGTGTTTTACACCGCGCAGCCGAATAACCAGAGTGATGAAGACCGCGCACTGCTCAACGACATGTGGGGGCCGGGCCTGAATAAACATCCGGATCAGCAGGCGGTGGTGGATGCACTGGCACCGGATGCCGACGATCAGGTGCTGGTGAAGTGGCGCTACAGCGCGTTTCACCGCTCGCCGTTGCAGGACATTTTGCAGGAAACCGGCCGCGACCAGCTGATCATCTGCGGGGTGTACGCACACATCGGCTGTCTGACCACCGCTATCGACGCGTTTATGCGCAATATTCAGCCCTTTATGGTGGCCGACGGTCTGGCCGATTTCTCCCGCGACGAGCACCTGATGGCGCTGCGTTATACCGCCGGGCGCTGTGGACGGGTGGTGACGACGGCAGAGCTGTTGCCTGAAAATGCCGCTCAGGGGATCGCGAGTAAGGCCGAATTACGTGCGCTGATTTTGCCGCTACTCGATGATGACAGCGACGATATCACCGACGATGAAAACCTGATCGACTACGGTCTGGACTCGGTGCGTATCATGGCACTGGCGACCCGCTGGCGGAAAATTCGCGCCGACATTGACTTTGTTGCGCTGGCCAAAACGCCGACTATTGATGGCTGGTGGGCGCTGCTGTTCGGGGAAAAAGCCTGATGAGCACGGTATGGGATTTCAGCGGTAAACAGGTCTGGGTCACCGGTGCCGGGCAGGGGATTGGCCTGCACACCGCGCTGGCGTTTCAGAAAGCGGGCGCGACGGTGACCGGTTTTGATAAAACATTCGGCGGCGATGACTACCCGTTTCGCACCGAAGTGATGGATATCACCGACAGTCAGGCAGTGGCCGCAGTTTGCCAGCGTCTGCTGGCCGAACAACCGGTGCTGGATGTGCTGGTCAATGGCGCGGGTATTTTGCGCATGGGTGCGACGGATGAGATAAGCGACGACGACTGGCACCGCTGTCTGGCGGTCAATGCGGGCGGTGCGTTCAACCTGTTCCGCCATACGCTGCCGGTGTTCCGCCGCCAGCAACGCGGTGCGATCGTCAGCATCGCCTCGAATGCTGCCCATGTGCCGCGTGTCGGTATGTCGGCGTATTGCGCATCGAAAGCGGCGCTGCGCAGTTTGTGTCTGACCGTCGGGTTAGAGATGGCTCCGTTCGGTGTGCGCTGTAATCTGGTGTCGCCGGGTTCTACCAACACGCCAATGCAGCAGGCCATGTGGCAAACGCCGGACGCCGAACAGCGCACCATCGCCGGATTCCCCGACCAATTTAAGCTCGGTATTCCGCTCGGTAAAATTGCACTGCCGCAGGAAGTGGCCGAAGCGGTGCTGTTTCTGGCATCTGACAGCGCCACGCACATCACGATGCAGGATATTGTGATAGATGGCGGCGCAACGCTGGGGGCTTAAGTAAAAAAAGAGGCCGGGATGCCACATCACTTTATCACCGCCGTCGGCTGGCTGAATCTGCCGCAGGCGACGCAATTTTCTGGGAAGATCGCACGCTGTCACTTTTCGGTAGACGCCTACCATGACGGGCTGTTTGCTGAGCTGGGCGTAGTTTTCCCTTCCTCCTTAACGCGGGCCGTACCCAAACGGCGCGCGGAATTTCTTGCCGGGCGCTATCTGGCGTCGGTAATTTTACCCTCTCTTGGTCATCCACAGTTTACTGTCGGCATCGGTGACGACCGTGCGCCGCGCTGGCCGGACAACGTCCGCGGCTCACTCAGCCATAACGCTAATACCGCACTTTGCGCTGCGCAGGTTTACGGTGCTTCGCCGCTTACCTGCGGGGTGGGCATTGATGTTGAAACATTGATGGACGGGCAACAGGCGCTGGAGTTCATGCCGATGATCGTTAACGGCGGTGAATATGAGCTGCTGCGCCGTCACCCGCGAATCTCTCTTTCGGCATTGCTGACGTTGACCTTCTCGGCCAAAGAGAGTCTTTTTAAGATGCTCTACCCGCAAGTGGGCAGGCTGTTTGGTTTTCTGGATGCGCAGCTGGTGGCACTCGATGAACGGCAGTGCCGCTTCACGCTGGAATTAACGACTGAGCTTAACGCTGAACTTCGTACCGGTATGCGCTTTGAGGGTGTCTACCGCCTGAGCCAGCAGGACGTCATTACCTTTCTTTATTGCTAGTTGTTATTGTTAATCGCTGCGGCTAAAAAATGGCGTCACCCAAACTGCATGACGCCATCGTATTCTTTATTTCAGTTTCGCTATTTCAGTTTCGCGTTCAGTTAGCCTTTCGGTTTAGAAATCGACATTCACACCCAGCTGAAAATTACGCCCCGGCATCACGGCCAGCGCCTGGTTGTAGGCATCCTGTTTGGTGTTATCGGTCAGCTGACGGCTGCTCAGGTAATCCCAGTATTTACGGTCAGTCAGGTTATATACCCCGCCGTTGAGCCTGACGTGTTTTGCTGCCTGCCAGTAGGCGGTCAAATCCACCATGCCGTAACCCGGCACGCGCATATAGTCGGTGGAAGAGTCGGTCAGCGCCGAGCCGTTGTTGGTATAGCTCTGACGGTTGGTGGCGGTGGCTTTCTTGCCTTTGACGAAGGTGGCGGTAACCGCCGTGCCGTACAGACCTGACGGATCATCCCACGCCATACCGGCGATGGCTTTCATTGGCGGAACGCTGTCGAGATCGACGTATTTGTCGCCGTCATAACCAGACTTGGATTTCCCCTCGCTGTAACCCAGCACCAGCGTGGTGCTCAGGCCATTTACGCGGTTAAACCAGCTGCCATAGTTGAGTTTGGTGCTGACTTCGCCGCCGTAGATATAGGCTTTATCGCGGTTTTCGGCCTGATAAATCGTATAGATATTTGACGGTACATTGCCAAACATCGCCGGATTCGCCGAGCGGGTATAACGGGTATTGGCGATAAAGTTTTTGTAGGTGTTGTAGAACATCGCGGTTTTGAACGTCACGCCTTCAGTGGCTTCGCCCTTCATGCCCCACTCGAAATTGTTACTGGTTTCGGTTTTCAGGTCGGTGTTGCCAATCAGTGCATACTGCTGGCGGCCTGCATAAGAGGAACCCAGATTCCATGAGCCATACAGCTGGCTGGCGTCCGGGAACTGCGCGCCGCGTTTGTATTGCAGGTAGGTCATCAGCTTCGGCGTAATGTCATACATAAAGCTAAGTGACGGCAACACCTGGGTGTCGGTATTCGGCTTGCTGTACAGCGTGCTGACTTCGGTGTCGTCAAGTACGGCGCTGCCGGTGGTCAGTTCTGACAGGTTACGCGGCTTGGTCTTTTGATAGGCCAGGCGCACCGCCGGGACGACGGAGAAGTCATGGCCGTCGAGATCAAACTTGATGTTGTCCTGCATAAAACCGCCCAGCGCATAACTGCGGCTGTCGGATTCCGGCTTCATGATGGAACTGTTGGTAGTGTCGCCCTCTTCCTGACGGAACGGGCGCGAGGTTTGGGAAATGCGCGCGTTCAGCCCGGCGCTGAGGGTGTGACGCCCCAGCGTTTTAAGCCAGCTGGTTTCGCCGCCGTAGGTATCGACGTCATAGTCGGAATAGACCGTCTCCATGGTCGTGGCATCGGCGGGCATCAGGGTCAGATCATGCGCCTGCGCCTGTTGGTAATAGACTTTGGAAACCACGGCATCGACATAATCGTTGAACGGCGTCCATTCGTCTTTCAGGCTCAGCCCCCAGCGGCGGGTATTACTCTGCTGCTGGGCCGTACCTAAAATGGCGTTGCCCGCATTGTCCCAGCTGTCGTAATGGGTGTGATTGACCTTCTCGTAATAATCGACCGTACCGGTAAATTTATGCGCGTCGTTGGGCTGCCAGATCCCGGAGGTCATCACCGCCGTCGAATGCCAGTTGGCCGGGTAGGCGTCAATTGTTCCGCTGTTGTTGTTGGTCTCCTGCCCGTCACGGCGGCTGATGGCGACTACGCCGCGCAGCGTCTCATCACCGGCCGCGGCCGTAATGCCGTTGTGCCAGCTGCGGTCGGAAGAGTCGTAATCTGACTGATAGCCAAAGTAGGTAGTTTTGTCGGGGGTGAGGTAGTCATCCGCTGATTTAGGCAGGAAGGAGACCGCGCCGCCAATCGACGTGTTGGCGCGCTCCGCCGACGTCGCACCGGATTCGATGTCCACCTGGCCGTACATGTACGGGTCGATGTAATCGCGCCCGATACCAGATGTGCCGAGCCCTGCGCGGCTGGCGTAGCTGCGGCCGGTGGCGTTGGGCTGCGGAATACCGTCAACGTCGATGCCGACGCGGTTACTTTCCAGACCACGGATGTTGTAGCCGGTATAACCCGCGCGGTCGAAACCGCTTTTGCCCGCTGACGAACCACCGCTGGAACCGGTCGCGCTGATCAGCGGTTCATAGCGCATGATGGTGCCAAAATCATTGCCGCCTTTTTTCTGCATATCGGCGGCCGTGATGGTGGTTTTCGAACCTGGTTTCTTGTCTTCGGCGACGGCGGTAACGGTCATCACCTCTTCACCGTTTTGCGCCAGATCCTGCGCCGAACGAACCACTGGTTTCTTTTTCACTGTGGCCGACGTCCGGGTTTGCCCGGCATCGGTTGAGGTATTGTCTTGAACTTTTTCCGCTGCGTTGGCATGTAAAGTCGAACTGAGGATTGTCACCAGAAAAATAACGTTTTTAACGATTCCCTGCGCTTTAAAAGGTTTGAGCATTTTAGTTTTATTCCGCACTAATTATTAAAATATGCTCATCACTTGCTGCCTTTTTATCCGTCATCCTTACAGAAGGTTTTCGAACAAAAAATGAATCAGAAATGTTTTTATCTGTAAAAGTTCTCAACCATGAGAAAGCCATTTATCCTTATAAAATATGAGTTTATTTTCACGATGTCTCATTTGTGGCTTGTTGAGGATGATAATCGTTATCAACAAAATGACAAACAAAAATGTTATCCTTAACGTAATCTTTGCAAAAAGGTGCATCACCAACGCACCCGGCAAGGGGATAATGAGCGTTCAGAAAATCAGCGAATGAAGAGAGAAATAATGGGACACAACCAGGCAGAAAAAACGCCATCCGGTGCGCCAGTCAGGGTGAAAAACGAACTGGCATTTCGCCGCATTATCGTCAAGCAGGTTGAAAGTATTGCAGGGTGTTTTAAGCGCGTCGTGCTGGAGGGTGAACAGCTTCAGGGTTTCTCTTCGAAAGGTTTTGACGACCATACCAAACTGTTTTTCCCGGCCATGCCGGGCGAAGAAGTGACACCTCCGACGGTGAGCGATGACGGTATCGTCTGGCCGGACGGCCCGCGGCCGCAGAGCCGCGACTACACGCCGCTGCACTTTGATGCGCAAACGCAGGAGCTGACGCTCGATTTTTACCTGCACGACGGCGGCGTAGCAAGCCAGTGGGCTGAAAACGCTCAGCCCGGTGACCCGCTGGTCATCGGCGGTCCGCGCGGATCGCTTGTCGTTCCTCTGACCTACGGCTGGCAACTTTACGTGTGTGACGAAACTGGGTTACCGGCCGTTAAACGTCGTCTGGCTGACCTGCGTCATGGCGGAGCTAATCCACAGATCACGCTGGTGCTCAGGGTGCACAGCGCACAGTGCGTGGAATATCTGGATCTCGCCCCGGAGATCAACGTTGAGTGGATCATTACTGACGGGCAACGTCGCGAACAGGCTGATGCTGCCGTTATGCATAAGCTGAAAAGCCTGAAATTACCTGACGCCGATTACTTCGTCTGGCTGACCGGCGAAGGGCAGTTTGCGAAAGCCATGAATGACTACTTCACGTTGACGCAGGGTATGGACCCGACCTTTGTACGCTCGGTGGCTTACTGGCATAACAAACCTTAACCGGTATCGCGACGAAAAATTCATGCTTACGCCATTTCAGCCGATACTCTTGTAATAGTCCTTATTTAAAGAGATCGGTATGAAATACATCAGCGTTTGGGTCGTGGCCGTCAGCCTGCTGGCAGGGTGTTCAAGCATCGATAAACCGGTCGGTTCGCCGGACTATCGCCCGCTTAACGCCAGCGGCGTCAGCGGGGAAGCCAGTTACACCCTGTCATTTATCGCGCCTATCGATCGTCACTCTCGGGAAGTTACCTTCCGGAAAATCTACGATTTCTGCGGCGGCAAGTATGACATCACCGGCGAAAGCAACGACGGGCGCGAGGTTCACCTGTCGTTTTTGTGTACCAATAAGGTTACGCCACCTTCAGGAGCCATTTACATCAACCGCTCCAATGGCACCTCGTGGTAATACTTATTCACTTCAGTACCAGAAGCGGACATTAACAAATGGGTGTTGCAGGAGAGCGTTGCATCACGGAGGTTATAGCCAATCCGGGTAACTGACAGGTTGCCCGGAAATGAGGCTTACGTGGTGAAACGGCGTCCACCACATATTGGAAAAGTTTAGCGAGGTTATTTAGCCAGGAGTTCTTTTCTGACAATTTCTGCACCTGCACTTAGCGCATCCAGTTTGCCTCTGGCTACTGCGCGAGGTAAAGGAATCATGCCACAGTTGGTGCAAGGATAGAGCTTGTCGGCGTCGACAAACTGCAATGCTTTTCGAAGTGTCGCGGCGACCTCCTCTGGCGTCTCAATGGTATTGGTTGCGACGTCAATGGCGCCCACCATCACCTTTTTACCCCGAATGAGCTCCAGCAGTTCTATAGGAACATGAGAGTTTTGACATTCCAGTGAAATGATATCGATATTAGATTTTTGCAGTTTTGGAAAAATCTCTTCATATTGGCGCCACTCTGTTCCCAGCGTTTTTTTCCAATCTGTATTCGCTTTGATGCCATAGCCGTAGCAAATGTGTACCGCAGTTTCACATTTAAGTCCTTCAATGGCTCTTTCTAAAGTAGCAATTCCCCAATCATTCACTTCATCAAAGAACACATTAAATGCTGGCTCATCAAATTGAATAATATCGACACCCACAGCCTCTAATTCTTTCGCTTCTTCGTTAAGAATTTTAGCAAATTCCCAGGCGAGTTTTTCGCGACTTTTGTAGTGATTATCATAGAGCGTATCTATCATCGTCATAGGCCCTGGCAGAGCCCATTTAATAGGTTGTTTGGTTTGCTGGCGTAAAAACCGGGCATCTTCGACAAAAACGGACTTTTGGCGACTCACAGGGCCAACCACTGTTGGCACACTTGCTTCATAGCGATTACGAATTTTAACGATCTCACGTTTCTCGAAGTCAACGCCGTTGAGATTCTCAATAAACGTGGTCACAAAATGCTGACGCGTTTGCTCGCCATCACTGACAATATCAATACCGGCTTGTTGTTGATCTTCCAGGCATAAACGCAGAGCATCTTGCTTACCGTCAATTAATTCCTGATCTTGCAATTTCCAGGGTGACCAAAGTGTCTCAGGTTGCGCAAGCCAGGAGGGCTTCGGTAAACTGCCCGCAGTCGAAGTCGGTAATAATTTTTTCATCACAGGTGACCTTATATTTTTTAGTTGATCAAAGAACGGAATGAACAGACCATTGTTCGAGAACAGTTTGGTAGGGTTTGATGAAGTGTTCTTCCGTAAACCTTCCCTGTTCAACAGCCAATTGACTACGTTCTTCCCGATCATAAACAATTCGGGTTAGAGAATAATCCTGGAAATTCAAGCTTGGTTGATACTGTTTTCCGGCTGCGGAATTCGCATTGTAAATTTCAGGTCGATAAATTTTTTGGAAAGTCTCCATCGTACTGATAGTACTAATGAGCTCAAGATTAGTGTAATCACTGAGTAAGTCACCCGTGAAATAAAATGCTAAAGGCGCAACGCTATTTTTAGGCATAAAATAGCGAGCCCGCAATCCCATTTTTGCGAAATATTCATCAGTCAGGGAAAGTTCATCCTGCTGATATTCGACGCCCAATACAGGATGTTCATTACCGGTGCGATAATAGATGTTTTTACTTGAGACACTCAGGCAGATAACAGGGGTTTTATTAAAATTGTCTTTATAGATGTCTGAGTTGATGAATTGTTTAAATATATTTCCATGCAATCCACCAAAATTATCTGGAAGGCTAAATTCGGATCGTGTCTTATTGTGCGCTGGCAGTAAAACGCTAAAGTCATAATCACGTACATAAGAGGAAAAGTTATTTCCTAAAATTCCTTCAAAACGTTCATTGGTTTTCTTATCAATAACATTTGTTTTCAATATTTCAATGACCGGAAAGGAATCAGTCTTACCTTCAATATTGATATTAAGCTGAGCCGTAATGATGTCAAGTTCAACAGAATAGCGATCTGCCTTGGGGTTATCCCAATGAGCCAGAGAATTAAAACGATTGTCAATCATCACCAAGGTGTTGCGCAAGTTATCCTCACGTTTCTCACCTCTTGCTAAATTAGCAAAGTTGGTTGTAATACGCGTATCTTCCGAGGGGTTATAATTTTCGTCGAAACGAAGACTCTTAATAGTAAATGTGAAGTTTTTATTCATTGTAATTTTACTTCCTGACTTCTGATATAAAACCTGATGTTATTGCTTGCTTTTCAGGGCTTACCCGTTTTATTTTCGGGTTTTCTTTCAGCAGTCTTCATGTTTTATAAGGTTAATAACAATGTACAATTTATGCCTGAGTCATTGATTGAGGAAAAGTGATTTAATTTCATTAAACATGAGCCATATTCATGATCGGGATAGCGCATTTGCCCGCGTTGATGAGCCAGGAGGGAACCACATCACACCTCAATATCAAATAACCGTCTCAACGCCGCTTTACCACTGGGGGTGATCGTCACTTCCCGGTAGCCCTGAACTCGCGTCAGCCAGCCCATTTTTTCACAGTGGGTGAAGAACGTCGCACCGGCATCGCCACCGAGGTGGAAGCGTCTTTCGCTCCAGTCGAGGCAGGCGCAGCAGGCCTTGCGGCGTGTTTTTGTGTCAAGCACCGCGCCTGATGCCTGAAACTGTTTGCGGCCTTCAGGCGTCATTGAATTCCCGTCAGCCTCAAACCAGCCCCGGCTGACCATCACGTCATAAATCCTGACGGCGATTTCACCGGCCAGATGGTCGTAACAGGTACGGGTGGTTCTTAACTGCTGCGGGGCGCGGGTATGGGGGGCAGGGATCCGCTTCCATGAAACGCCCATCATCATTTCAATTAGTTCGGCAATATCATGCCCGGCAAGCCGGTAATAGCGGTGCCTGCCCTGCGACAGACAGGTGACCAGTTTTTCACTGAACAGGCGGGCCAGATGTGCACTGGCGGTGGAAGAGGCGACGTCAGCGACAATACTGAGTTCCGTCGCCGTCCATGCGCGGCCATCCATCAACGCGCAGAGCATTTTGATGCGCGACGGATCAGACATGGCAGCGGCAACCGCCGCCATGGAGAGCTCCAGTGAGTCATTGTCATCAATCGCGCTAATTTGTTTAAGCATGTTTACTCAGCCTCAGCGGCCCACTTTTCGGTAAGCTGGCCCGCGATAATATCATTGTCGGTGATCAGAATGAGGTGGTTCGCGTGGTCGCTGTATTGGGTCAGGATATTTATACCTTTTTCGGCCAGCGCCGCCGCTATTTCACCCAGTTCACCCGGACGTTCCTGCTTCAGTTTTCTGATCAGCGGCTGATGAACATGGCGCACCTCAATGCCCGCGCTTAACAGCACGGCTTTGGCCTTTTTGCCATCCTCAACCAGAAAGTGGGCGTGGCACTCTGAATCGGTGGTGAAGACCCCTCCGCCTTCAAGACCCACGCCATTATGTCCTAATGTTGCGCCTAAAAACGCCAGTTCACCGGGCGCATTTTTCAAAATAATATGAATATCGTACATCTTTTTTATCCCCGGTTTGCTGATGAGTAATCCCTGACAACCTGTGCAATGCGGATCCTGTAATAAGAAAACACGGATTCACGCCCTTCAGCCTGAGCAGCCTGATGAAAGACATTTTTCTTCCATTTAAGCACCGACTCTTCATCCCGCCACCAGGATAACGACAGGAGTTTTCCCTCCGTCGTCAGGCTCTGGAAACGCTCGATGGAAATAAACCCTTCAATGTCGGCCAGCAGGGGTTTTAATTCAGCGGCGAGCTGGAGATAGCGCGCCTGTTTGGCCGGAACCGTATCTGCTTCGAATATTACTGCGATCATCATTCATCTCTCTGGAGTAGGAAGGAGTATCACTCTACGGGTTTCAGAACAGGATGCTTCGGTGGGGAGCGAAATGTGGGGGATTTGGGAAAGTATCAGCCATCGGGATAACAAGATTGCGTTTGGGCTAAGGAGATTAGCCAGGAACTGCATTTTCACTTCTGTTGATTTTGGGCCATCAGGCTGGCTATTGATCCCAAAGGACTTATAGGTGAGCGAGGATTCGACTTTGCCAATATATTCACTAATCCGGATCTTGATAATCCAGTGCCCCGAGTTGCTCCTGTACCGGAGATCTTCAAACAGAGATTGGATATCGTTACCGGGATGGCTGGCCTGGACAGAGAACGCCTGCTCAAATGGATAATTGCGTGGTGTGGTCTTTCAATGACATGGTCACTTGAAAGCAACGATAGAACTTCTACTACATTAGACGTTGCTAAGCTGGCAATTGCCGAATTGAAAAAATGATTTGAAAGTTACGCCCGCTCTTAGCGGATATTCGGAGGCAATAATTGATAAAACCGTCTCCTTATTCCACACTGGCCACAGTGTGTATTGATGTTTAAGAACAGATAGAATCATTGAATACGTTGCGAAAATCGATGCAGAATCATGGTTCTTCAGGGAGTGAAAACAGGTGATACTTGGCTTTGTTACGAAGAAGGCTCTAACTGACTGGCAAAATATTCCTCAATATCTGCTGCACTTTCATTTCTATGAGCGGCATCGCGCCGTGATAAGAACGTCATCTCCAGAAAAAATATTACCGGCAATTGCTGATTATGATATTCAGCAGGATGCCATCATTAAAACTTTAATGTCGGTGCGGCAACTACCGCAAAAATTACGACGCCATTCCTCTGAAAGGCCTACCCAACAGTTTGGGCTTGATAGTTTCACTTTGTTAGAAAAAACAAAAACCGAACTTTGTTATGGGCTAAGAGGACAATTCTGGCGAGCCGATTTTGGCCTTGAGGATGTGCCAGATATTAATGCATATTGCGCAGCACTCCGGGCGGGTAGTGCCAAGCTGCTGCTGCGATATCAGGTTCAACAACTCGCTACTGATGAATATACCCTCTGCACCGAAACCTTTATCTATTGCTCTGACAGAACGACACAGTTAAAAATGGCCGGATACTGGCTGGCAATCAGAGCGGGAAGCGGCTGGATCCGGCGAAGGACGCTGAAGGCAGTAAAGCGTGAGCTTGAGAAAACGGGCTAGCGGCCTTGCGGTGGATAATCATTCGCTTAAGTTAGGCTGACCCAGCATGAAACCGAATCAGCTGAATGTCCAAAGTGGGGCAGTTGGATATCCAATGAGGATAACGTCCGCTTCTGGCTTTTAGCCGGCCAGGGTTCCCTGCGGCGGCTTGACACCAGAAGCTGAAATCCAGCTTATTTCTTCTTATTAAGCATCGACTGTAAATCAGCAAAAGGATTATAGGTTGCTGCTGCAACATCGTTTTGCGCGTCCTCTCCCGCCACAACGTTTGTGCCGTACAGGTCAGCTTCAGTGTACTTCGAGTGTTCATTGTCATGGCAAAACAGACACAACAACTCCCAGTTGCTGCCGTCTGGCGGGTTATTGGTATGGTCGTGATCAATATGGTGAACCGTTAATTCGCGCAGGTTTGAATACACAAACTCCCGCGTGCAGCGCCCGCATACCCACGGGTAGATTTTTAGTGCTTTCTCACGGTACCCGCTTTCCAGTCGCGAGTAGTTTTTTGGGATCAGAGCCATTGCCGGTGTTACCTGTTAAAAAGAGATAATTTCACGATAGTACGCTCAATATATCCCATAGAAGACTATGGGGTCTTTAGTCCATGGGGAAAAATAACAAAAAGTAGTATCACCCGCTTCCCCCCTTACTTACAGGCAAACCCGTATTCGAAACTCGCCATAGAGTCAGGGGTGATCTCTTGCCAGCTGAGCCATGTGTGGCTTTCGCTGAGGGTGATGGCGCCATTACTGTCATATTTGTCGATACTTCTGATGGCGTATTTCTGTTTTTTGCAGTCAATCACGTCTTTCGAAATCGCCTGGGTGACGCCTTTTGCGGTGGTGGTTTTATACCAGATGACAGGGAAAATATCGGAAGGAGTGTTTAACATCGCATAGGATTTATCGCCCGACGGCGAGTGCGCCAGAAAGTTCCACTCACTGGCGTGGGAACTCAGGCTGAACAGAAGCGTGGTGGCGATCAGTAGTTTCGCTTTCATGGAAAGTCCTTGTAATGACAGGTCGTATTAATGGTCTGTTTTGACGTGGGGGACGCCCCCGGAAACGCCGAGACCTTAACAAAACCTTGTACTCCTCTCCATGAGAATGCGTACTTAAGATGTAATAAATTATAATACAAACATATAGTTATATATCTTATCAATGTGTCTTATTCGATGCATTGAATAAATGAATGTTTATGGTTTGGCAGGTTACGCAAATTGCATGACCTGCCAGAATAACTTTTACCCCGCCAGCCACACCTCCACTACGTGGTTCTCGCCGTCATCCTTCAGCGGGATCATGCCATCCTGTAACGTTTGTTCATCCATCGTTACCTGATACTCTCCTTCGCCGCGTTTGACGGTGATTTGATACTGGCTGCTGCCTTGCTGATAGGTGAGGGTGACCTGCGGCCAGTCGGCAGGCAGGCGGGTGTTGATGGAGATAAACCCGCCGTGACGTTTGATGCCGAGCAGTGACTCGGTGATCAGCCGGTAGGTCCAGCCGGCGGAACCGGTGTACCAGCTCCAGCCGCCGCGCCCGTTGTGCGGGTCAACGGTGTAGATGTCGGCGGTGATCACGTACGGCTCGACTTTATATTGCTCGACGGCAGCAGCTGTGAGGCTGTGGTTGATCGGATTAATCAGCCGCATCAGCTGCCATGCCCGTTCAATATCACCCATCTCGGCGAAGGCCATTACCGCCCAGATAGCGCCATGAGTGTACTGGCCGCCGTTCTCGCGTACGCCGGGCAGGTAACCTCGAATGTAGCCGGGGTTCGGCCCGTCGCCGTTGAACGGCGGCGTCAGCAGTTTGATCAGCCCCGTTTCATCGTCAACCAGTCGCGTATCCAGTTCTTTCATGGCCTGTTGGCTGCGCTGCGGGTCGCCCGCGCCGGAAATGACCGACCAGCTCTGGGCGATAGCGTCAATCTGGCACTCGTTATTGAGGTGCGAACCCAGCGTCTCTCCGCTGTCGAAATAGCCGCGCAGATACCATTCACCGTCCCAGGCGTTATCGTGCAGGTTCTGTTTGAGCGTCGCTGCCTGCTGGTGGCACAGCTGTGCAATGTCAGTGCGGTGAAGCCGTTCGGCCAGCGCCGCAAAGCGTTGCAGCACGTTGTAGAGGAAGAAGCCGAGCCAGACACTTTCCCCTTGGCCTTTAATGCCGACGTTGTTCATGCCGTCATTCCAGTCCCCGGCCCCCATCAGCGGCAGGCCGTTTTTGCCGAAGTTCAGGCCATGTCGGATGGCCCGCACGCCGTGTTCGAATAGCGATTCATTCAGCCCGCTGAGCGTCGGCTGCTCGTAGAACGACTCCTCTTCCGGTGCCAGCAGACGCGCCTCGATATAGCCAACGGGCTGCTCTGCAATGCCGGTATCACCGGTCACGTCAATGTAGTGACACATGGCCAGCGGCAGCCACAGGTAATCATCCGAGCAGCGGGTGCGCACGCCGTTACCGGATGGCGGATGCCACCAGTGCTGTACGTCGCCTTCGGCAAATTGCCGTGAAGCACAGAGCAGGATCTGCTCGCGCATACGTTCCGGTGCGGCGTGGGTCAGTGACAGGGTGTCCTGCAACTGGTCGCGGAATCCAAACGCACCGCCGGACTGGTAATAACCGCTGCGCGCCATGATGCGACACGCCAGCGTCTGGTAAATCAGCCAGCCGTTGGCCAGCAGATTGACCGCCGGTTCCGGGGTGGTTATCTGGATTTTATCCAGCACCTGGTGCCAGTGATGGTGAATATTATCCAGCTCGCTGCGCGCCGTCCCTTCATTGAGGAACTGGCCAATCAACTGCTCGGCCTCCTGCGCGTTTTGTCCCAGCCCTAAGGCAAACACAAAGGTGCGCTGATCGCCGTCGATCAGAGTCGTCGCCGACTGCACGGCGCCACAAGGATCCAGCGCCGCGCCGGTTTTTCCTGACAGCCGCTGCTGTAACATGCCGGCCGGAGAGGCCGCCGAACCGTTGCGGCCAATGAATTCGCGACGGTCGCCGCTCACCGAGCAGTGGGCGCCGGTCACCGCGAAGAAGCCGGTGCGCTCGGAGCCGCTGCTGCCGTAATGGTTCGTCGCCAGCACGCTGCAACCGCGATCGGCAGGGCCGGGGCGAGTCACGATGTGCATGGCCGATTTGGCACGCAAATCGGCCATGATCCATTCGACATAACCTGTGGCCGACAGTTTGCGCGGCCGCCCTGAGTTGTTGCTAAGCTGGAGAATAAACAGTTTGACCGGCGCATGTTCGGCGACCAGCACCGTCAACTCGCTGTCGATACCGCTCTGGCGGTGCTCGAAAATGCTGTAACCGAAGCCGTGGCGCGTAAGGTAATCCCCTTTGCCGCGTACCGGCAGCGGGGCCGGTGACCAGACTTCGCCGCTCTCTTCATCACGCAGGTAGAAGGCTTCACCGGAGCTGTCGCTGACCGGGTCGTTCTCCCACGGCGTCAGCCGGTATTCATGCGCATTCTCAAACCACGTATAAGCCTGTCCGCTTTCAGAGATCACCGTACCGAAACTGGCATTGGCGATGACGTTTGACCACGGCGCCGGGGTGTTTTTGCCTTCGCCGAGCAGGATTTGATACTCGCGCCCGTCCGGAGAGAAGCCGCCGAAGCCGTTAAAGAAGGCCAGTTGTTGGGTGTCGAACTCACGCGGTGTATGGCGGTTCTCCGGCAGATTAGGCAGTGCAACCAGCAGCGGCTGCGCGTTATGAGTGGCCTGCAATTTCTGGTTCACCTGATCGAGCAGGCTGCCGTGGAGGTCGTCAATCAGGATGCTCGCCACGCTCATCAGCAGGGTGCGATCCTCTGAGGTCATATGTTCAGCTTTACGCACGAAGATGCCGCCCGGCTTGTCGATGAGGCTCGACTCCGCACCGGCCGCCACGCGGCTCATGATCTCGTTGTGCAACTCCTGCTGATAGCCGCCCTGATCGTTACTGAGGATCACCAGATCGACGCTCAGCCCTTTCAGCCGCCAGTAGTTGTGCGCCTGAATCAGGCTGGTGACCATCAGCATATTTTCGTTACTGCTCACCGACAGCAGCACGATCGGCAGGTCGCCGGAGAGCGCGTAACCCCAGAGGCCTGACTGCCCGCGCCGGTTACGGGCCAGCGTTGGCGCATCGGCGCGCAGCTCGGCGCTCGGAAACAGCACGGCGCTCGCCAGCCGGTTGAACAGGTTGGCGTCATCTTCATTGGCGTTAATCTGGCGCAGCATCACCTGACTGTGCGACCAGGCCATCTCGAACACGCGGTCAGCGATGTTGTGGTCGCGGTATTTTTCCATCAGGGCCAGGCTGAGATGCCGCTCCTCGGTAATGCCGTAGACCATGTCGATGATTAGCGGAATGCCGGGTTTGAGCACCACGCGCTGGCGGATCGCGACGATAGGATCCAGCACCGGGCCGGCGCTATTACCCAGCGGTCCGGCGGTGCGCAGTGCCTGCGGATCGGCGGCGGTCTGGCCGCGTCCGATAAAGGCAGCACGGTCGGTTTCAAACGAGGTCTCGCGGTCGGTCGGGCCGTGGATCGCCATCATGTGGAACAGCCACGGGCAGGCTTCGTTCTCTTCGCGCGGCCGGCGGTGGCAGAGGATCCCTTCGCGATCCGCCACCAGTTCGGTCTGAATAAACAGGTTGCTGAAGGCCGGGTGCGTGAGATCGTTGGCCGCCGGTGCCAGTACCACTTCGGCATAGGTGGTGATTTCAATGATGCGCGGCTGGCGGCCACGGTGGGTCAGCGTCATGCGCCGCAGTTCGACGTCATCCTCCGGCGATACCACGATTTTGGTGTGGAGGGTCAGCGTGCCTTCGGTGCGTTTGAATTCGACGCCGGCGTCGGTAAACACCGCCTGATACAGGTTGGCTTTTTTGCCCACCGGCTGCCAGGTGTTGCTCCACATCTCGCCGGACTGCGGGTCGCTGATATAGCAGAAAGTTCCGCGGTTATCGCGGGTGACATCTTCGCGCCAGCGGGTCAGCGCCAGATTGCGCCAGGTGCTATAGCCGCCACCGGCCTGTGTCAGCATCAGATGGTATTGGGTGTTGGAGAGCAGCTGAACTTCCGGGATCAGGCTGTCCACGCTGTTGAACTGGCGGATATCAAAGTTGGTGGCCTTAAGCCCCCCTTCGACGGACTCAAACTGACGGCGCGGGCTGTAAAGTTCCACCGCGTCCGGCACGCGTTCCTGCAACAGCAGGCGGGCAGACTGGAATGACGGGTTGGCGGCGAAGCGGTCCACCATTGGCGCATCGAGCAGCAGATGGGAGAGCGCGAGGAAACTCATGCCCTGATGGTGCGCCATATACGAGCGGACAATCACGTAGGTCTGGCCACGGTTGAGCCGCGACGGCGAGTGATCCAGCGCTTCATAGAAACCGTACTCGCCGCGTGCACCCATGTTTTCCAGTTCGATCAGGTTATCGCAGGCTTTTTGCGGTTCGACCACCAGCGCCATCAGTGTGGCGTAAGGGGCGATCACCATGTCCTCGCCCAGACCACGCTTGAGGCCAAGGCCCGGCACGCCAAAGGCGTGATACTGATAGTTGTGGTTCGGGTCGAACGATGCGTAGGCAGATTCAGAAATCCCCCACGGCACGCCGTGCTCGTTGCCCCATTCAATCTGCCGGTTAACCGCCGCTTTGCACATCTGCACCAGCAGGGTGTCGGGATAGCCCGGCATCACCAGCTGCGGCATCAGGTATTCAAACATCGAACCGCTCCATGACATCAGCGACGGTTGTTTGTCGATCACCGTAAACAG
Organism: uncultured Enterobacterales bacterium; assembly: GCA_963519305.1. Lineage (GTDB taxonomy): Bacteria > Pseudomonadota > Gammaproteobacteria > Enterobacterales > Enterobacteriaceae > Ewingella. Next base: position 141,148 of record CAUQMS010000007.1, on the reverse strand, counting down.
GCGGCCCAGCGCGAACCAGCTTTTTTGCGGCAGCTGATTGGTGGCGATGGTGAAGTAGTTAGTGAGGCGGATCTCCGAGGGCAGCAGGTCATAACTGCCGCTGTCGAGCTTGCCGATGTCGCAGTTGTAGCCGACGCTCAGCAGGCTGGTAGTGCTGTTGTAGAGGAACTTGAAGTCCATGTGCGCATGTTCGGCCAGCCGCTGTTCCAGTTCGCCGATCAGCACCAGACGTTTGCGCGCCAGCGTCACCGTCAGGGCGATTTTGGCGCGGTTCAGCCCCGGTACTTTGCCTTCCAGCTGTGAGAGCCACACCAGCGAGGGCAGCACTTTTCCGGCCGGCTCCTGCTGCATCCAGCTAAACAGCAGCGCCCACTCCTGACAGAACTGGCTCAGTTGCAGTTGCAGCGCACTCAGCCAGCGATGCTCGCCAGGGGATTCATGCAGCAGCGTTGAGGTCAGCGTCAGCATGGCGTTCAGTTCCTCAAAGACCAGATGCACCGGCAGTGAGCCGGCTTTGACCCAGTGCTGGCGCAGCGGTTTGAGGGTTTCACGTCTGGCGGTGCCCGCGCCGCTTTCGACCAGATATAAAGTGTCTTCCAGACCGGCCAGTACGGTGGCGATATTCATCGCGGGCTGGTCGCGCATCCCGGCAAAACCGGTGCTCAGCGTGAGCAGATGCCCGGCCAGATTGCCGCTGTCGACGCTGGAGATATAGCGCGGGTTGAGCGGCGTCAGCGAGCGGGTGTCGTACCAGTTATAGAGGTGCCCGCGGAAGTGTTCGAGTTTGTCGAGGGTATCGAGCGTCTGCGTGGTGCGCAGCAGCAGCTCGCCCTGCGTGATGTAACCGAAGTCCAGCGCGGTCATGTTCGCCAGCAGCGACAGGCCGATGTTGGTCGGCGAGGTGCGGTGCGCAATCACCGGTTCAGGGACTTCCTGATAGTTATCCGGCGGCAGCCAGTTCTCCTGCTGATTGACGAAGGTGGCGAAGAATGACCAGGTTTCGCGGCCGGTCTGGCGCAGGAAACGGCGCTGTCGGACGTTGATATTGGTCTTCGGGCGCACCGGCGTTTTGCTCAGCCAGCTCAGCAGGCGCGGGGCCAGGAACCAAACGGCACCCAGCGGCACGGCCACGGTCATCAGCAGCGGGTTGAAGTGCATGGTGAGTAGAATCAGCACCACGCCCGCCACCGGGTTTATCCACATAGCGCGGTAGAAGTTCTCCGGTGCCAGCGAAAAGCGCGATTTGCTGGCGTCGAAACTGGTCCACTCCTGCAAATGTTTGTGGCTGACCACCAGCCGCCACAGCGTGACCAGAATGGCTTTGAGGGTATAACCGCTTTCGTGCGGCAGCGTGGCCAGATACAGAACAATGTGCGACAGGCGGCTAAGCGTACCGGCGATCACACAGCGGATATGCTGAAGCAGCGGGCGGCGCGGCCCTTTGTTGAGCAAATCCAGCACCAGTGCGATGGCAGTGGGAAGCAGGATCAGCGTGGCGATAAACCCCAGCCAGTATCCGGGATTGGGCACCAGTGACAGGGCGGCAAAAATCATCACCAGCAGGCTGGGTGCGACCAGACTGCGGCGCAGGTTATCCAACAATTTCCAGCGCGACAGCGTGCTGAGCGGATTGGCGGCGCGGGTGCCGTCGGTCTGGCGCACCCGCAGACGTAGCCAGTTGAACAACTGCCAGTCACCGCGGATCCAGCGCGAACGGCGCGAGACATCCACCAGATAGTTGGCCGGATACTGCTCGTACAGCACCACATCACTGAGCATACCCGAGCGGGCGTAGCATCCCTCCAGCAGGTCATGACTGAGCACCAGATTTTCCGGACAGGTGTTGTCGGTCGCCTGCATAAACATGTCGATGTCGTAAATGCCTTTGCCGACATACGAGCCTTCGCCAAACAGATCCTGATAGATGTCAGATGACATTGACGAATAAGGATCATTGCCCGGAATACTGCTGCTCATCGCGGCATAGCGGCCCTGACCATAGCGTGGGATCTCTTCGGCCAGACGTGGTTGTAAAATGGCGTAACCTTCCACCACGCGGCGCAGTTGCGGGTCGTAAATCGGATGGTTGAGCGGATGGGCCATGGCGGAGATTAACTGATGTGCGGTAGCGCGCGGCAGTACGGTATCGCTGTCGAGAGTGATGACATATTTCACCGCGCTGAGCTGGCCTTGGGTGGCGCCCACCACGGTGGTGAACTGTTGTGCTTCACCGCGCAGCCAGCGGTTCAGTGCGGCAAGTTTGCCGCGTTTACGCTCATAACCCATCCACACACCCTGTGCGGCATTGAGCTGATTTTCCCGGTGCAGCAGGGTAAACAGACGTCCGCCGCCGTCCGGATATTTGCGGTTGAGCTGGCTGATTTGCACGCTGGCATACTCCAGCAGCAGATCATCGGCCGGGCGGAACTGGGTGCTGCTGTCGTGGAAATCGGCCACCAGGGCGAAGTAAAGATTCGCGCGGGCGTTACCGAGATAACAAACTTCAAGGCCGTTGAGCAGGGTGTCAATGCCTTTGCGATTACCGAGCAGGCAGGGGACCGCCACCAGCGTGCTGAACGCCTCGGGGATCTCTTCGGAGAAATCCAGCCGTGGCAACGGGTGCGGCGTGCGGGTACGGGTGGTGACTTCGCTCAGCAGGTTCATGATGAACTGGCTGCATACGATGACCACCGGAATGGCCAGCAGCCACAGTATCCAGTTCATGCCGTGTGTGTGCGTGCGAAACAGCAGGTCGGCGGTCATGGCGGTGATGAGCAGGCTCAGGCTGCCCAGCCAGGAGAGCAGCGGCGTTTTGTTCAACTGATAGCGGAAACGGCTGAGCGGTGAGAAGCGCACCTTGAGATGCTTTTCCAGCGCTTCACGACCATTGTTCACCAGAAAATAGCCGACATGCTGCATACGGCTGCCCGGCGGCGCGTGTTCGGTCAGGGCGATCACCTGACGGGCAACACCCGCTTCGTCATACACGCAGTGGCGCGCCAGCATTTCAATGACGTGGCGGTAGTGATCGCGCGTGTCAAAGTGCATGGTCGGGTAAATCCCCGACGGATCCTGATGCAGGATCTTTTCGACCAGACTCATGCTTTCGGCGAAGTCCGCCCAGTTCATCTCATTGAGCTGACGCAGGCCGGTGATGCTGTTGCTGACCGACAGCTGGCTGACCGCCAGATGCTGGTTGAATCGGGCGATAAGCTCGGCCGTGGTCAGGCCCGCTTCCGCCAGACGCTGTTCAATCCAGGTCAGCGGCAGGGCCAGCATGGAGCCGTGGCCTTGCAGGCGGCGCACCAGTTCAGCCACAAAGGCGCTGGTACGCGGCGGGTTAGATCGCGCCATATCAGCAATGACGATAATCAGCCGGGCCGGGTCGTTCTCGGCCGAGTCCTGCATTTTGTTCACCCAGCGGTCCGCCAGATTGCGCTCCTGCTGAGCTTTGGCGACGTCAATACTTACGCGGCGCAGGTTTTCGATCAGCGCCAGACGCAGCATGCCGGGTAACGCCCACAGTTCGCCGAGTTTGAGCGGCGTGACTTTCTGATAGGCGGCGATAAAGCGCGTCAGGGTGGCCGGGTCCCAGTGGCCGTCGCTGTGGGCGATGGCTTCGGTGGCGATGTCATAAATACGCGGGCAGTTATGCGGTGCGGCCAGCGCAGGCAGGCCTTTACCAAAGTTTTTTGGCAGCAGCTGACGCACCAGACGGATCTGCTCTTCAATCAGATAAAAGTTGTCGAGCAGCCACTCACCGGCGGGGGCGATGCTGTTTTTCTCGCCGGTGCTAAGAATATGGCAGTTACGGGTCAGCAGCGTTTCATTGGCGGCCAGCCGTTTTAACAGATAGTAGGGCGCTTTTTTACTGGAAAGCTTATGGGATTGCGCCAGCTTTTCACCATAACGTTCCATCTGGTCGGCAGAGAAAAGCTCTGCTGCAATGGGCGTATTTTCCTGACTATCCCTGGTAGTGCGCGGTGCTGCGCCCGGCGACACGGGGGGATCTCTTCGATTCTTTAACCAGACACTGAAAGGGTTTTTCACGCGAACATTCCTTATGCGTACGCAAAAGGACAGGTATCGGTATGGCTGAATGTGTACGTACGCTGAGTGAGTGAAGAACAAGCGGGGAAGCTTCACGGATAGACGGTACGGCGATAACCGGTTGGATTAAGCGTAGCAGTGAATGCCCGAAAGCGCGGGGTTATATTACAGAACTGCGGACCGGGGCGGGCTTATTTTTCGCCACTTTGAACGCGCGGCGTGGGTCGCCTGCGACAAATTCAAGGGTCGGAGAGTAGTAGTAGGGTAGCCAGCCGCCGTAACTGTTTTCCCATTCCCAATGAACAGGGCATGGCCACAGAATATCTTCAAACATGATGAAGTAGGTCCATCGTCCGTGAGGACGGCGTGGTTTGGCAGTGCTCATAGATTTTATGATGATGTGAATTCCGCTGAGGGGCAGGGCATATTTTGACCTGCATGGCCTCAGGATTCAAGCCGCATGCGCATTGCCGGCGATATAATCTGGTAATTGTTGTTGTGAGTCATGCGGATGGCACTATTTTGGTCGACTTCGGACGCATCCTACAGGCAGTTAGGAACTGGCTGCCTGTTCATCGGGAAAGAATCCCTGCAAACTCCTCAGCCTTAATGTCGGGAACCTCTGTTTTTATGGGGCGGAGAGATCACCCGATATCATTCTTTTCCGTACTGGGTTACAGCTATTTCCCACAAGACACTCCTGCTGCCGGTCATTCAGCTTACCGGCAGCCGCAGGATGAGGCCTCCCAGCTGGCTTCGCTGTCGGCTCGCGAAATGATGGTATTGATCTATCTGGCCCGCGGCTGGAGCAATATGCAAATTGCTAATGAACTGATGCTGAGCAATAAAACCATCAGCACCTACAAAACCCGCCTGTTGAATAAGCTGCAAGCCACGACGCTGATCGATCTGATCGAACTTGCCAAACGCCACGCTCTGGTGGAATAGCTGATGTCCCGTTTCACGTCCTTACTGAGCAAAGGTCTGAATCTGGGCCTGATGCTGGTCTTTGATGAAACACCTGCCCCGGCCGCCGAAAGTGCGCAGCCGCTGCAACTGCTCAGCCGTTCACCGCAGCACCCTAATCTGCCTGCATCGTTACTGACGGCGGAAGAAGATGCGTGGTTGGGACGCAAGAAAACCCTGACCCTCGGGATTTCGAATCCACAATATCCGCCCTTTGATATCACCAATAACCAGGGGGAATTCGAAGGGATCACCGCCGATTACGTCGGTCTCATTGAAGAGATGCTGCACGTTAAGGTTGAGGTGAAAATATTCTCCAGCCGCCGCTCAGCGCTGAAAGCTTTACAGAATAACGAAATTGACCTGCTCGGCAGCGCCACGCAGTTTGACCAGCACGGCGCTGACATTTTGCTGTCCGAACCTTACGCCAGCGAGCAGTCGGTGCTGGTGACGCACGCTGCGCTGAACGGGGCAGAGGGTGTGAGCCTGCTATTGCAGGGGAAATCCAATAATGACATCAGCCAGCTACTCAACCGCAGCCCGAAAACCACCAGTGCGCAGAAGAAAAGCCTGCTGAAAAAACTGAAGGTTTCCAGTTTCGCCGAGCTGATCTCTTTAACGGCGTTTGAAAGCCTGAGGGAGTAAGCCGCCGGGGAAGCTGCTATCTTTAACAGACTCATTTCACGGCCAGTCTGATAAAGGAGGCGGCACCATGCAGGGCGTACCGGAGCGTTTCCCTTTCGACAAAGATTGTGCGCAGTTTAAAACCCTGCCGCAGTTGCCCGGCGTTGAGCTTTACCACGCGCATATCGACCAGTATGCCTTTGAGCCGCATTCTCATGACGGCTTCGGTATCGGGACGATTGACTACGGCGCCGAGCGGTTTCGCTACCGTGGCAGCCAGCATCTGGCGTCAGCCGGGTCGCTGGTGATGATGAACCCGGATGAGATCCACACCGGCCAGTCGGAGAGTGAAGGTGGCTGGTTCTACCGCATGATTTATATCGAACCGCAGGTATTTGAGACGCTCACCGGCGAAAGCGGGCACTGGTTTACCGAGGTCGTGAAACAGGATCCGCGGGCCGCCCGTCAGCTTTCCCAACTGCTGGGCGCGCTCTGGCAGAGTGAGGACCCGCTTGCCGTCGACAGTCTGTTGCTTTCGCTGACCAGCCTGCTGCGTCCTCATTCCAGAGTCGCGCGCAAAGCCGCTGACGAACCGGCCCACCGTTTTGACATGGTGAAAAGTTACCTGCGCGATAACTACACCCGTAACATAACGCTTGATGAACTGGCGACGCTGGTTTCACTGAGCCCCTACCACTTTCTGCGCACCTTCAAATCCCAACTGCACGTCACCCCGCATCAGATGCTGATGGCAATCCGTCTGAACGAAGCTAAACGAATGCTCAGTCAGGGTATGCCTGCGGCACAGGTGGCTTTCGGCGCCGGGCTGACCGACCAGGCACATCTGACCCGTGCGTTTTCGCACCGGTATGGTGTCACGCCGGTGCGCTATCAAAAACAGGTCTGTCCGGCCAGATAACCTTCGGCTCCCTTTCCTTTCCTCCTCCAAACAGCAATTTCCTACAATACAGCCTGCGCCCGTCACTTTACCCTGCGCTGCATATAAACGTTTCTCAGAGGTTAATGATGTTAAAAGGTGTGCTGTTTGCTCTGGCGTCCGGCCTGATGTGGGGGCTGATTTTTGTCGGCCCGATGATCGTTCCGGATTATCCCCCTTCGCTGCAATCCACCGCCCGCTATGTCGCTTTTGGCGCGATTGCCTTGGTGATCGCGTGGTTTAAGCGGGATGCGCTGCGGGCGTTAAGCCGTGCGGATTGGGTCGAAGCACTCAAGCAGACGGTGATCGGCAATTTGCTCTACTACCTGTGTCTTGCCAGCGCCATTCAGCGTACCGGCGCACCGGTCTCTACCATGATCATCGGTACGCTGCCGGTGGTGATCTCCGTGGCTGCCAATCTGTTCTACGGGCAGGATGACGGACGTCTGCCGTGGAAAAAACTCACGCCGGCTTTGCTGGTGATTGCGCTCGGTCTGGTTCTGGTGAACGTGGCGGAGTTACAGGGCAATAGTGAGCCGTTTGATGCGTGGCGCTATGGAACGGGGATCGCCCTTGCGGTGGCCGCGCTGGCGTGCTGGACGTGGTTTCCGCTGCGCAATGCCCGCTGGTTACGGCAGAATCCAGAGAAGTCACCGGTGACCTGGTCAACGGCGCAGGGCGTGGTGACGCTGCCTTTGGCACTGATCGGCTATGCGCTCGCCTGTCTGTATTTGTCATTGTCACACAGCGAATTTGCCCTGCCGCTTGGCCCGCGGCCCTGGGTGTTTCTCGGTCTGATGGTGGCGATTGGCGTGTTCTGCTCGTGGATTGGTGCGCTCTGCTGGAATGAAGCCAGCCAGCGCCTGCCGACGGTGCTGCTGGGTCCTTTGATCGTTTTCGAGATTATTACCGGTCTGGCTTACGCCTTTTTACTGCGTCAGGCATGGCCGCCATTGATGACCGTCGGCGGCATTGTCTGTCTGATTGTCGGGGTGATTGTGGCGATGCGTATTAAGCCGCAAAAAGCCTCTGTCAGTAGTAGTTAACGGTGAACACCGCTTTACTGTTAGCTGGACCCGCGGTGATAGCATTTTCAGTTTGAATATACCGTGCCTGGAACGGGATGATGATATTGGTGACGCCGCTGCTCAACTGCGGAAAGCTCAGGGCTCCGGCAAAGTTAAACAGCATCGGGCTGGATGGCGTTCCTTGCGCAATTTGAATGCCCACACCGGTTGCGACGTTCGGGGAGTTATCCAGTTTCATGATGCCGTTGGTGCTGTCATGGCAGAAAGCCCGGAGAGGAGGAAATCCAGCGAGGAGAACGGCGCAATCATCTGCCCTTCAGTCTGACCCTGTTCAACCCGGTTAATTGGCAGCGTTAAAATAAAGGGTACGCTGATATTTTCGGGTTTGGCATTGACGTCGCCGTTATCAATCCAGCTTTGAACTAATACCGGAGAAACGCCGACGTTATTTAATTTAACGGTGACTTCTTTTTCAGTCGCCGGGTAAATAACTCGCGTGCCGGTAATAATAGTACTGGCCCATGACGATACGCTCGCCAGGCATAATATTGTTATGCCGGGTAATTTAATCCCGGTGGAGGAAATTGCTTTCATGATTTTCTCGAGACTTCAGGGGAGTAAAAGGGGCAATAACGCCCCTTTGATAACCGTGACTTATTTGTACTGGATGGAGTACACCACGTTGCTGACGACGGTACCGGTTATATTGTTCAGACGGCCGTTAACGGCATCTACGCTGGCGCCGTCTTCGAAGAAGGCAGAAGCGGTGGTCAGGGTGCCAGCACAGCTACTCAGCGCCATGTTGAAGTTGGTGCTGCCTGCGGTCTGGCCAGCAGTGGTCAGCTGGTTAGTCCCTACGGTTGGCTGAATAACGGTGGCGTCAGCGGCCTGGCCATCAACAATCACGTCACACGCAGTGGCAGTCAGTTCACCGTTAAAAGTGATGCTGCCGGTAGAGCCTGTGTTTGCTGCATTAAAGGCAGAAATTGCCGCGATAACAGATGCTGCTAATACGATTTTTTACACTCTATTATTTCCTGTGAAATAATATATTTATTGCGCGGGTTTAATTTCCCAGGCAGGAGGCAGATATATCAGAACGGCTATTAATAACCTCGGGGAGGTATATTAGACAGGCGGGAATTATCTGCAATAGAGGAGGGAGTGCTTGGGCTGCATCCCACCTGAGGTTAGGATGCGTCCTACAAATAAGTGCGAAATAGAGGGCCGGTCAGCCCAAATATTCGATAATAGATAAACCACCGTTGTAATCGGTGCTGTAAATAATGCCCTGAGCATCAACAAATACGTCGCACGACTGAATGACCTGCGGGCGTCCGGGGCGTTTATCCATCATGACCTCAGGTGCCGCGGGAACCAGCGCACCGGTCTCTTTGGGCTGATACGGGTTACTGATGTCATAGGCGCGGACACCGGCATTCTGGTAGGTGGCGAAAATCAGCGTGGAGCTGATAAAGCTACCGGGGCGGTTCTCATGCAGATTATGCGGGCCGAAGTGGGCGCCTTTTTTGACGTAATCAGCGTCGTCCGGCTGTGGGAAGGTGCTGATGCTGACCGGGTTAGCCGGTTCGCGGATATCAAACAGCCAGATAAATTTCTCGCCGTCTTCCTGATTGTCCAGTACCGCTTCGTCGAGCACCACCAGCAGGTTGCGGTCAGGCAGCGGCAGCGCTGTATGGGTGCCACCGCCAAACGGCGGGCTCCAGTTGCGGTGCGAAATCAGGCTCGGCTGGCTGCGGTCACTGACATCCAGCAGGGTCAGGCCGCCGTCGCGCCAGCTGGCGTAGGCCGTATCGCCGCTGATAATGGCGTGGTGCAGCGCATAGCGTTTTCCCTCCGGCCAGTCGGGCTTTTCCCCTTCAGCCGTGTTCATACCCGGCAACCACCAGCGGCCAGCCACTTCAGGTTTGCGCGGATCGGCTAAATCGATAGTCAGGAAGATGTAGTCACTGTAGCCGTCGAGCAGGGCCGAGACATACGCCCAGCGTCCGCCGACGTACCAGATGCGGTGAATGCCGATGCCGTTAAGCGGCAGGAAGCTGATTTCGCGTGGCTTGTCGGGGGTCGAAATATCAAAAATGCGCAAGCCGGCGCTCCAGCCACGATCCTGCACATCCTGAACGGTCTCGCTGACCGAACGGGTGTAATACACTTTTTCATCGGCAAAGCGCGTGTCGGCAAACAGGTCGCGGGCGTTGATCACCAGCAGCAAATCGTCGTGCGCCTGTAAATGTACATTCCAGGTTCCCGGAGGGGCCGCCACATAGCCTGCGGCTCGCGGGTTTTTGGCATCACGCACATCCACAATGGAAAAACCCTGCGACACCATATGGCCAATGTAAGCATAGCCACGGTGAACCATCACCTGTACGCCATCGGGCCTGCCGCCCTGATCGCTGTGGCCAATGAGACGCATATTGTGACTGTGTTCGGGAGTAGGAAGTATCGGGGAGGCCATAGAAGTCCTTAAAATAACGTTATTTTCTCAGTCTTCACGGCTTTCCGGTTGTTGGCAATGAACGAAATAACATAAGTTAATACCAAAGAGTATTAGCCATCCGGATGCCTGAACGGGACAGTAGGGCATTGAGCATTTTGATTATCACTTTCATTGATTCAAGCAGGGGAAAACCATGAGCGATACCGACATCCGCGTTGTCACCGGTCCGGCTAACTACTTCTCATACCGTGGCGCTATCGCGCGGCTGTCCGATTTCTACTCCGACGAACAGCTGGCGGGCGCGCTGTGGGTGTATGGTCAGCGTGCGCTGGAGGCGGCAAAGCCGTGGCTGCCGGAATTGTTTGACGCACCAGGCGCGAAGCGGGTGCTGTTCAGTGCACATTGCAGTGAAAGTGAAGTGGCGCGTATCGTGGCACAGGCAGGGAATGACCGCCGCGTGGTGATTGGCGTGGGCGGCGGTGCGGTGCTGGATACGGCGAAAGTGGTCGCCAGAAAGCTGGGTTTACCACTGGTAGCGATTCCGACCATTGCTGCCACCTGTGCGGCCTGGACGCCGCTTTCCGTCTGGTATAACGATGCCGGACAAGCGCTGCGCTATGAAATTTTCAACGATGCCAATCATCTGGTGCTGGTAGAGCCTGAGATTATTCTGCGCGCACCGCAGGAGTATTTGCTGGCGGGTATCGGCGATACGCTGGCGAAATGGTACGAAGCCGTGGTGCTGAGCCCGCAGCCGGAACAGCTGCCACTGACCGTTCGTCTGGGACTGAATACGGCGCTGGCTATCCGCGATGTGCTGCTGACGCAGAGCGAGGCTGCCCTTGAGGCGCAGAATCGGCAACGGCTAAGCCAGGATTTCCTCGACGTGCTCGACGCGATTATTGCCGGTGGTGGTCTGGTTGGCGGCCTGGGCGACCGCTTTACGCGCATCGCTGCTGCCCATTCGGTGCACAACGGGCTGACCGCGTTGCCGCAGACCGACCGTTTCCTGCACGGTACGAAAGTGGCGTACGGTATTCTGGTGCAGTCAGCGCTGCTCGGGCAAAAAGAGGTTGTTCAGCAGCTGGTGGCCCTGTATCGGCAGCTTAATCTGCCCACCACACTGGCGTCGCTGGATGTAGATATTCATCAGCCCTCGCAGATTGATGCAGTGATCGCCCGTACCCTGCAAAGCGGCGAATCGATTCACAACCTGCCTTTTGCGGTGGATGCGCAAAAACTGCGGGCGGCTTTTGAATCTTTAGAATAATGATGTGTTTGCGTCCTGGGTCACAGAGGTGGGGAGGGGGGCGAAATACTATTGAGGGGCAATGTTTCGTTCAATTTTATCAAGGAATGACCATGAACAAATGCCTGATTGCCCTATCACTTTTTCTGTTTACGTTGACCGCCACCGCGGCCAATACGCCCTGTTCGGGCGGTAAAGGTGGCATTTCTCACTGTTCTGGTGAAAAATTCATTTGTAACGACGGCTCAATGAGTCAGTCTAAGAAGAATTGTCAGGCCTATTAACCGACCACCGTAACAGCAGGAATTATGCCTAAACGCCCGGGATTTCAGAGTGGAAAAATTGTCCTGATACTTGGGATAATTGCAATATTAACGGGGTGTGTGGCAGACAGTCATTTGTGGGGATTAATCCCCGGATCGACCGATGTATGCGCACACGGTCGCGACAGTCTTAGCGGAAATTGCCGGGACTAGCAGAGGACAGTAATAAGAACGTCAGGCTCAGTGAAACACTGACCTGACGTTTTTTTATGCACGTCTATCAGGCTTTGGTGCCCGGCAGCAGGGACTGCGCGCATTTAAATACGTCTTCGCGGAATTTTTTCGAGGCATCATCCAGATCCGGCGTGCTGGCCACATCGGCTTTGCCAGCGTCAATGGTTTCGTTCACGGCAATCGTGAAAGCATTGTCGTGCCGGGCGTTAATCACATTGCCGACGCTACCAAACAGAATGCGCATGGCCGAAATTTGTACCAGAAGTTCGCGGTTTACGCGTTCGAGTTGGTCAATACGTTTGGCCTGAATATCGTCGCTCATGGTTATCTCCTTAAAGGTTATGGCGCACACCTTAACAAAATATCCCGAACAAAAAAAACCGCCTTGCGGCGGTCTGGTCTGAATGGCGTTTTATCGCACCATTTTTTGCATCTGCCCGCTGAGCTTGATGAGTTCGGCGTTCAGCGGCAGCAGTTGCTGCTGGATCGCGTTGTATTTATCGAGTGTCGCCTGCTTATCAAACTGTAAAGTATTGCCTGAGATCGTTACTTTTTTGCCCTGAGATTTAATAAAGTCCGCTTTGGCGACCACCAACGTCAGGACTTTCGGCAACAGCGTAAAGGCCTGCTCAGCCACTTCGCTCGGCTGTACTACCACTTTCTCATAGGCCTGGTCATAGACCGCTTTTAAGTCATCCGGCTGTTTCAGCGCCGAATGGCGGGTGTCGGCCTGTTTACGCAGAACCACCAGTTTTTCACGCCAGTTCGCGCTGCTTTCGACCATTTTTTGCAGGTCATCACGTTTCTCCAGCAGTTTTGGCACGGTGACGGTTTCGTTCAGACCGGCAAAGACCGGGCCGAGCGAGGCGTTCATTTCGGTGTTCATCTGCTTGTGGAAATCGGTGATCAGCGCGTAGTCATCGCTGTAAGGACCAAACTGGTCGCGCTCTTCTTTGGTCAGCTGTGGCACCGACACGGTCTGTTTAGCCAGAATTCGGGTTTGCAGGAAATCGATGAAGGCTTTGCGCTGCGCCGGTTCTTTATCCCCGCAGCCACTGATGGCCAGAATCAGCGTTGCCAGCATCAGCGGCAGCATGAAATAACGGGTAAAACGGGTATTGTTGTTGAGGTTATTCATTAAATCCTGTTCCTTGTTTGAAACGTCCCAGGTTACAAACATAGACTATACCCTGCATCGTTCAAGCTTTAGGTGTTGGCGAGAGCCTGATGATGAAAAGAGGAAAACACGATGGGAGACTGGGGAAGCATGACTCGTTGCAAAAGTAAGTACGCACTTTCCCTTGCTGCACTGCTGGTGCTGGCAGGGTGTAGCAGTAAAAAGCAGAGTGAGACAGCCGTGAAGCGCCCGGCCGATGTCAAAGCGCAGATTGTGCGCCTGATGCCCGCTAAAGTGCCGGACCGTCAGGGCTGGGCCACGGATATCACGGCCGCGTTTGCAGCACAGAATATTCCGCCGACGACTGAAAATATCTGCTCGGTGCTGGCGGTGACGGAACAGGAGTCCAATTTTAGCGTTGATGCGCCGGTGCCAGGGCTTGGTAAAATTGCCTGGAAGGAGATTGACCGGCGCGCCGATGCGGTCCATGTGCCGAATTTCGTCGTGCACACGGCACTGCTGCTGAAATCGCCTGACGGCAAATCCTACAGCGAACGGCTCGATAAGGTGCGCAGTGAGAAAGAGCTGAGCGCCATTTTTGATGATTTCATCAGTATGGTGCCGATGGGGCAGAAGCTGTTTGGCAACCTCAATCCGGTGCATACCGGCGGCCCGATGCAGGTGAGCATTGCCTTCGCGGAAGCGCACGCCAAAGGCTATCCATATCCGGTCGATGGCACTCTCCGCCATGAAGTGTTCAGCCGCCGCGGCGGGATGTACTTCGGCATTCTGCATCTGCTCGGCTATCCGGCCAGCTATAGCCAGCCGCTCTACCGCTTTGCTGATTTCAACGCAGGCTGGTATGCCAGCCGCAATGCGGCATTCCAGAGCGCTGTCAGCCGTACGTCGGGCATTCCGCTGGCTCTGGATGGCGATCTGATTAACTTCGGCACGGATAAACCCGGTTCGACCGAACTGGCCGTGCGGGTGCTGGGCCAGCGCCTGAGCATGAGCCATTCGGCTATCCGCCGTGCGCTGGAGAAGGGCGACCAGCCGGATTTCGAACAAACGTCTTTATATAAGCAGGTGTTTGCACTGGCCGATAAAACCACCGGTAAGCGCGTGCCGCGGGAAATGTTGCCGGGCATCCAGTTGGAAAGCCCTAAAATCACCCGTAAGCTGACCACCGCCTGGTTCGCCAAGCGTGTCGATGAACGGCGACAGAAATGTATGGCCAACGCCGGGTGAGGCGGCGGGTACCTGTTGTTGCTGAAAAGAAATGATTTTTTGTGATGTCGCAGGGCTATACAGTCAGCGCTTCATCTGCATAAATATCGCGTCAGTCCGACACTCTTTCTCACAGCGGAAACTCCCATGAAAAATGCAGCAGCCCTGGCGTTGTTGACCTTACTTCTCTACGGATGTGATTCGAACGCCAGCCCCGAAGCGGTCAATCCGATATTTGCCAGCTATTCGAATATCTTTGGGTTTGAACCAATACGCGGCAATGTTAAAAGTTTCGTGCAGGAGCAGCGGGATGAAAAAGGCAGCGTCAGTTCGCTGTTTCAGGCCAGTCTGGCGATAAATGGCTGTTTTGAATCCTTAAAGGCCGTGGCTCCGCTGATGGACCTGAATATGGATCTGGTGAAAGAGGGTAACTATCTGGTTAACCGGGATGATAAGCAGAAACGCTATGCCCTGAAGGATAACTGTCTGCCTGACCGCAATCTCAGTGATAACACGCGCTATGAAAGCAATGACAAAGGGTTTATCACGGCGGCCATCAACGACGCAGATCCGACAAAAAACATCTATTTTGAGTATGACGCCTCAGGGTTTCCTTCCAAAGTGGCACAGCCGACCGCAACCGGCCCGTTTGTGGCGATAATCAAAGACGCTGAGTCGGAAAATAAGAAGCGTAATGGCACCATCCAGACGCGGCTTAAAGATAAAGTGCTGGGAGAAGTCACTACCCTGTGCGAATACGACGATCATTTCAACGCCACGCAGTGCAAGATAAAAAGTAAATCCATGGGCGATGGCAAGAGTATGTCCAAAGAACTCGACAATCCGGAAACAACCAAAATAGAATATTATTGACCGCAGACGCCCTGCCGGCGCGGTATGTAGGGCGCAGGACGGTTTATTTTCTGGCTTCTTTCTGACGGCAAATAGACGTCCAGCGGTTTATAGTGCTAAAGAATAAAGATCGTCTTATTAACGATAAGATGAAATAAAGCTTGCACCGAAAAGTTATCTATGTGTAAATAGCGTCAACGGTTTGTCGTTAAGACCTATTTATGAAAGACATTTTAGTAAAGCAGTTCCTAGTTCAAGTGATGTAACAAGTCTCTTCTCCGACGAATTTTCTTCTCTAGTGCCCCCATAAGTAACTCATAATAAAAACAGACCCTCACTGCCCTATGGCATCTAAAAAATAAAATCGAAGAAGGTATTTCTTATGTCTAATAAAATGACTGGTTTAGTAAAATGGTTTGACGCTGGTAAAGGTTTTGGTTTCATCAGCCCTGCAGACGGCAGCAAAGATGTATTCGTACACTTCTCTGCAATCCAGAGCAACGATTTCAAAACGCTGGACGAAGGCCAAAACGTTGAATTTACCATTGAAAATGGTATGAAAGGCCCATCAGCCGGCAACGTAGTCGTACTGTAACATTCGTCTGTCATAATGGTTTTAACCTGCAATAGCGATGATGGGAATATCCCGGAGCAGACAGGAAAATAATTAAGACAGCGGTTACTGCGATATAAATAAACCTCGGTGAAAACCGGGGTTTATTGTTCTCTGAGGCTATATTTTTTCACCTCATCTGTTTACCAACAGAAAAGCCGGTTTACCGTTTATCCTCATTTGGATTAATGAGAATAAATAAAAGAACCTGACGAGCCGATTTTTCTGTTGTGAAACGGTCATGCTCAGACTGCGCAATGTTGGAGTGTTCGATGAACGCTTGCGCCATAATATGACGGCCGGGAAAGCTACCGGCACTTATAAAATGAAGCTGCGCCCAGGCGCGGCTTTTTTGTGTCTTTTTTTTGGCTTTTCCTGTGACAAATCGGGCATAAAAAAAAAGCCCGCACAAGGCGGGCAAAATAACAGGGTTCTACAGGGGTTTTCTACACAGGGACATCACACAACTTCTTGATGGCTCTACGTTACCAAACGCTCTGTATGGTTTTGTCATCGCTCGGTAAGGTTAGGGCAGAAGTTGTAAAAACCGGCGATAGAAACCTGCTTTGTCATCATCGTGCGTCTGCTGGCGCTACAGTACTTCCATCAACAGCGCCATCACGTAGCCAATCGCCATCGAACCGCCCGCCATCGTTAACCAGAATAATGTGGCTTTCATCCTACCCTCCATGGAGTGGGGCTGCATTGCCCCGGTCTTTATCCGCCAGAATGCTCAGCATTCGGGTTGCGACATATTGATTTCACGAAGTGATGATAACAAACCTGGTTTCTTCGTGAATGAATGAGTGGCAATCTTTTGACCTGACGCGGCCTTTGGGCAGATGACTGTCGGAATGAAATCAGTTCAGGGTATCTGCGGGGGCTGATAATTTGCTGTGTGCGCTGGAATCGAGAGTGGTTGTGCGCGGCTGGCCGCCTTCGTGGGCTTTACGGCTCAGTTCTGATGCAACATCCCGGGCGGTGGATGGCTGGGCGGCAACACTGTCAAAGGCAAGGGTGCTAATAATCAAAGTAAAAAGTAGGGCGGCAGTGCGGTTCATTAATACGTGTCCGGTCAAAATAAGAGTCAATGATGCAGAGGACAGCGTGCAGTGAAAACGATTTAAACAATAAGAAACGGGAGCGAATTATGCTCCCGTTCATCATTTTAATGGCTTGGAATAACTGCCCTATGCGTGCTGTAGCGCATTATGCACTTGCTCGGATTTTTTCGGTAGGCGAATTGTGGCAGAGAGCACTAAAGAGACCAGCAGCAGAACCGTGATGAAGGCGAAGGTCACAACGAAGCCACCGAACACGGAGGCAATCAGCGAACCCATCACGCTGCCGATACCAAAGCCCAGATACAGCAGTCCGTAGTTTTTGGTCAGGTTATTCAGACCAAAGAAGTCGCTGACCAGTGACGGATACACCGTGATTGTGCCGCCGAAGCTGAAGGCGACGCAGGCTACGGAAATAAAGAACAGGGTTTCATTCATGCTGGAGAACAGCAGAATGCTCATGCCGACCAGTGAAATCACCTGCGCCATAGAGATCACGCGGATGCGGGCCATTTTATCAGATAGCACACCAAGGATCAGGCGTCCGCTCAGGTTGGCAATCGCGATGACGGTCACGGCATTAGCGGCGGTAATGGCATTCAGGTGCACCATGCCTTCGCCGATATCTTTCGCCACACCAATGACATACAGACCGCTCATGCAGGAAGTCAGGAACATCAGCGCCAGCATCCAGTACTGCGGCATACGTACGGCTTCTGCCAGCGTGAAATCGCGGCTGCTGGTCAGGTTGTCTTCATCGCAGGTGACGGTTTGCGCTTCCTGTTTCGGTGCGTCAGTCATCATCAGACCACCGATAATGATCATCACCATCGCCATAACGCCCCAGATGATAAAGGTGTTTTCCAGCGAATTGACTGCCAGTAAATGACCGCAAATGAATTTGAAGCCCAGGCTGCCAAGGCCGTAAGCCCCGATGGCGCAGGCAGAGATCATTCCTTTACGCTCAGGGAACCATTTCACGCAGTTGGAGAGGGTCATCAGATACCCGGCACCGTCGGCCAGACCGACCAGCACACCGGCGCTGAGATAAAGCATGATGAGATTGTTTGAATGGGCTGTGAGGGCAAAACCGACCGCCATCATCACACCGGCCGCCATGGTGACTTTCTTCACGCCGAAACGATCCTGAAGTTTACCGGCGACGGAGGAAGCAATCGCCAGGCCGAGGCTCAGCAAACCAAAGGAGAACGCCACGCGGCTGATCGGCTCATCGAGCTTTTGCGACAGCTGGCCGTTAAACAGACTCCAGGTATAAACGGAGCCCAGAGCAAACTGAGTAATGATGGTGCCGAACAGCGTCAGCCAACGGGTACGGTTGTAATTCTGCATGCCTGATTTGTCACTCATAATGGGTTCTCCCGAGCGAAGTAAAGTCAATTAATCTGTTTGTATGATAAATGGATCTTTGCACAGCGATCCGTTTACGGCATGAGATGCCTCCGTGCAGGAATGAAATGCACTAACAGAGGTATGAACAGCGTTTTTGGGCATGAAATGGGGCGGAAATTGCAGTTAAAACGGCCACGCAGCCCAGTCAGGGCGCGGGTTTTGTTTGATCTGGGTCATGAATTGAGAAATTAGTTTTGGAGCTTTCACCTTGCCTTGCGGACATGAATATTTTTTCGCCAGCCTCTTCCCATCAAAAACGCAGGTGATAGGATGTGCCGCAACTTTCATGTTAGGAATATTCTTATGTTCAGGTTGGGTGCTTTGATGGCGGTTTTGCTGGCGTTCACTTCCTTTTCAGCCTCCGCAGTCACGGCGTATAAATGTGTGCTGACACACAACGTACAGGCGGCGGACGGGACGGAAACGGCGGACGTAGTCAATAAAGAAGCGCATGTCTTTGATGCCGGGAATACTTTCACCTTCTCTCCGGACGGGACCAAAATGATCACCAGCCCCGAACTGACCGATATTATCGGGCAGAATAACCAGCCCATGAAGGCCGGAGCCGAAGACAACCTGATGTATATTCACGTGAAAAATAGCTTTGTGGTTGCCACTGAGACCGAAGGTTATGTCTATGGCGACTGTGTGCAGGTCAGCACGAAGTAGCCGCGCAGAGCGCACAGACGGAACCCGGCCACTGCGCCGGGTTTTTTATTATCCTGTGACAGCGCCACCAAAGTATTCATAAATAGAAACATTACTGCCACATCATTAGCACACTTCTGATAGTCGCCCCCGTACTTAGGGGCTAGACTTGCGCACTTTTCATCACTGCGTTTTCTCCGCCGTGTAAGAAACTGACCAGAAAGGTACTTGCCCGCTTATGGCCCTACTTAACGACGAAATTCGTGACCATACCGCTGAGGCCGTCCTTTTCGTCCGCCGTGCCGTTATTGCCTTTGTGGTTGTGGTGCTGCTTTCGGCAATTCTGGTCTTCAACTTGTATCATTTGCAGGTGGGGATGCATGATTTCTACCAGACCCGCTCCAATCAGAATGACATCAAAATGCTGCCGATCGCCCCAAGCCGCGGTCTTATCATGGATCGCAACGGGGTGATCCTGGCGCAAAATATCACCCTGTATCAGATTGAAGTGATCCCCGGCAAAGTGGATGACCTCAAGGCTACCCTGCAGGCGCTGACGCCGATTGTCGATCTGACCAAAGATGATATTGATGCCTTCCATGATGCGATGTACCACGGTCGGAAATTCGCCGAGATCCCGCTGAAACTGGCGCTGACCGATGTGGAAGTCGCGCGGTTCTCTGTCAATCAGTTCAATTTTCCCGGCGTGTCGATCAGCACTTATCAGCAGCGGCAATATCCTTATGGTGCGGAACTGGCTCACGTGGTGGGTTACGTGTCGAAAATCAACGACAAGGATGCGAAGCGGCTTGATAAGGAAGGCATTGCAGAGAACTACGCCGCAGACCACGATATTGGTAAGCAGGGCGTAGAGAAGTACTACGAGAATATCCTGCACGGCCACACCGGCTATCAGGAAGTGGAAGTGGATAACCACGGCCACGTGGTGCGCTTGCTGCGAGAGGTACCGCCACAGGCAGGTCAGAACATCTATCTGACGCTGGATCTTGGCTTGCAGCAGTACATCGAAAAAGTGCTCAAAGGCCAGCGGGCGGCGGTGGTAGTGATGGATCCGCGCGACGGCGGCATCAAGGCGATGGTCTCCAGCCCGAGTTATGACCCCAATCCGTTCGTGAACGGCATCTCCAGCAAACAGTACAGCGCGTTGCTGAAAAACCCGGATCTGCCTCTCATTAACCGCGTGACGCAGGGGCTTTATCCACCCGCATCAACCGTGAAACCTTTTATGGCGACATCAGCCCTGTTTGCCGGAGTGATCACGCCACAAACGACCTTCTTCGGCGCGCCGACCTGGACGCTGCCGGGTACCGACAGGCATTACCGCGACTGGCTCAAAACCGGCCACGGCCTGCTCAACGTCACCAAGGCCATCGAAGAGTCCGCCGATACCTTTTTCTATCAGGTGGCCTATGAAATGGGCATTGACCGCATCCATGAATGGCTGACTAAATTTGGTTACGGGCAGTCTACCGGTATCGATCTGGATGAGCAGTACAACGGCGTGTTGCCAAGCCGCGACTGGAAAATGCGCATACACAAAAAAGGCTGGTATCAGGGCGATACTGTCTCCGTGGGTATCGGGCAGGGGTATTGGGTCGCAACACCGATTCAGATGGTGCGGGCACTGAGTGCGCTGGTAAACAACGGCAAGCTAAAAACCCCGCATCTGCTCTATTCCAGTAAAAGCGGGAAAGTGATCACGCCGTATGTTCAGCCACCTGCGCCGCAAATTGCCGATCCGAAGTCGCCTATCTGGGGCATCGTGCGTAACGGCATGTTCGGTATGGCGAACTTCCCGAACGGCACCGGTTATAAACTCTTCCATACTGCGCCGTACCAGATTGCTGCGAAATCAGGGACATCGCAGGTCTTTAGTTTACGTGAGAACCAGATCTACAACGCCAAAATGACCCCGATACGTCTGCGTGACCATATCTTCTATACGGCGTTTGCGCCTTATAAGAACCCGACGGTGGTGATGGCGCTAATCCTCGAGAACGGTGGCGGAGACGGCGTTGTTGCTGGCCCGACGGCCCGTGCGATCCTCGATCATATTTTCCTGCCGCCGGAAGTGGTGGCGAAGTGTGACCCCGCAAAAGTGGATAACCCGGCCAACTGTGAGCAGGACGTTCCGGTACCTAACGCGCTGGGCTTTAGTGAACACTGATCACCCCGCGCTGGCCCGGATGTCTGCAACGTTGTAGGAAAATGACGACAAAGCGGGATATGAAGTGTCTCAAAAAGGTGACATTTAATTCATTGATTTAAAATGATTTAAATTTTACTCCGATTATCTGTTGGTTTTTGGCGACGCTTTGGTGGATTTGTGTCTTAAATCTCGGGGGCTATTCGGGTGTGAACAAGAAGGGATAATTAAATAATTGATTAAAACCAATTGGTTATAAATTACTTGTAAAGAGTGGCACACATTCTGCATGATACGTGCAGTTGCTCATTCAATTAATTATGAAAGCCTGCGCTAATCCGCAATTAACGCCCATAATGTCCGAATGACGCCAAAGAAAGGTGCCTATCGTTCACTCCATCGATAATCGCGGCGAAAGCACGTTATCAAACATCGAACGACACGTTGAGTGAGGCACCACCTTTTCCGGTTTGCTGAACGCCATAGAGGCGTTCAGCAACGCCAGCTCCGTAAAGCCCTCTGCTATTGTTTCCCGAATCCTCTGTAAACCCTGTTAAATCTGACTCTTTTCTGGCTGTAACTGTGTTACTCAGTTAGCATTTACAGATCGCCAGCGAATGAGATAAATGCGTTGAAAAGAGGAAGAATATTTCCCGGATCCCTGCGTCAGCTCGTGCTGATGGCCTTCCTGCTGGTACTGCTGCCGCTGCTGGTGCTGGCCTATCAGGCTTATCAAAGCCTTGACCACCTGAGTAAGCAAGCCGCTGAAATTAACCGCACCACGCTGACCGACGCCCGGCGCAGCGAAGCGATGTCCAGTGCGGCACTGGAAATGGAACGCAGTTACCGCCAGTACTGTGTGCTGGATGACCCCACGTTATCCCGCCTGTATCAGACCCAATATAAACGTTATTCCCAAATGCTGGATGCCCATGCGCCAGTGCTGCCTGATGTGCGTTATTACCAGACGTTGCGTGCTCTGCTCACACAGCTAACCGATCTCAAATGCGTGAATAATGCGCCGGCCCCGGCGTCTTCCGCCGAGCTGGAGAATTTTGCCCGCTCCAACGCGGAAATGGTTCAGGCCACCCGCGAAGTGATCTTCTCCCGCGGCCAGCAACTGCAACGGGCGATTGCCGAACGCGGACAGTTTTTTGGCTGGCAGGCACTGGTACTTTTCTTACTCAGCGGCGCGCTGGTCCTGCTGTTTACCCGCATGATTATCGGCCCGGTGAAGGGCGTGGAGAGGATGATCAACCGCCTCGGTGAAGGGCGTCCGCTTGGCAATGCCGACAAATTTAAAGGCCCGCGCGAGATCCGCTCACTGGCGCAGCGTATTGTGTGGCTGAGTGAGCGTCTGGCCTGGCTGGAGTCCCAGCGGCATGAGTTTCTGCGCCATATCTCCCATGAACTGAAAACGCCGCTGGCCAGTATGCGCGAGGGCACCGAATTGTTGCAGGATGAGGTTGCAGGGCCGCTGACGCCGGATCAAAAAGAGGTGGTGGCGATCCTCAATGACAGCAGCCGTCATCTGCAAACCCTGATCGAACAGCTGCTCGACTACAACCGTAAACTGGCCGATGGCCCGACCGAAAAAGAGCGGGTTGATCTGCGGGAGATGATCGAAAGCGTGGTGGCGTCGAACAGTTTGCCTGCGCGGGCCAAGCATATTCGCAGCGAGGTCAGCATTGGTGCCAAATCTTGTTGGGCAGAGCCGACCTTACTGATGCGCGTACTGGATAATCTCTACTCCAATGCGGTGCACTACGGCGCTGAATCCGGTACCATTTGGATCCGCAGTCAGCAGCTGGAAAACCGGGTGATTATTGATGTCGCCAATAGCGGCACCCCTATTCCAGAGGCCGAACAGACGATGATTTTCGAACCGTTTTATCAGGGAAGTCAGCAACGTAAAGGTGCTGTCAAAGGCAGTGGTTTGGGGCTGAGTATTGCACAAGACTGCATACGCAGGATGCGTGGTGAATTAAGACTGGTGACCGTTGAGGGCGCTGATGTCTGTTTTCGTATTGAATTGCCATTAACTGCTGAGAAAACCCCATAAATGATCGCATCTTTATGCAGGAGCGCCTGATGGGCGCTGTAACTCCTTTTTTATTACCACTTCAGCAATGGTTGAACGCCACTTTTCGTCGTGCCGCGCTGGCGCTGGTGGCTGTACCGGCCCTACTGGCGGGGTGTACGCCGCATTCGTCCAGTGATACCTATTATCGCCCGGTCGAGGATATGATCCCGACCACGAAAGTGGTGGATTTTCGCCTTGCGCCTTGTGAAACCTTATGGACATTAGATGACAGCGATGCCATGACCAACTCGCTTTACTGGCTGCGGGCGATGGATTGCGCCGATCGCATGAGCGATACGCAGGCGCGTTATCAGGCACAGCAGATTAAGCCGACCCGTTGGGACACCGTGTTTAAGCAGAGCATTTTGCTCTCCGGTACTGACCCGGACTTGCAACAACGGCGCGCTTTGCTTACCCATGTGAATCAGTACCGTGCGCAGATGCCGGGCGCTATCCGCCCGCTGGTGCAACTCTGGCGCGAACGCCAGACGTTGCAGGTGACGCTGGGTGATGAAAAAGGCCGTAACGCGCGTCAACAGGAAGTGGCTGAGAATAAGCTTGAGCTGATGACGCAGCAACAAACCGCATTGCAGGCGAGTCTGGCGGACACGCAGCGCAAACTGAAAAATCTGACAGATATTGAACGTCAGCTCTCCTCGCGCAAACAGATGCAAAATGATGTGCCGGACAGCGACAGCAGCACGGCTTCACCCGTCAAGCCGGAAGAGACCTACACATCCCCGGACAGGGAGCAGAACAGACCATGACGCTACATAAAGCCGCCAACCTGTTGTTGGTCGATGACGACCCGAGCTTGCTGAAACTTCTGGGAATGCGCCTGACCAGCGAAGGTTTTCGGGTGACCACCGCCGAAAGCGGAGCGGAAGCCCTGCGCCTGCTCAACCGCGAACGCATTGATCTGGTGCTGAGCGATCTGCGCATGGACGAAATGGACGGGATGGCGCTGTTTGCCGAGATCCAGAAACATCAGCCCGGTATGCCAGTGATCATCTTGACTGCGCACGGCTCGATCCCTGACGCCGTGGCCGCCACGCAGCAGGGCGTGTTCAGCTTTCTGACCAAACCGGTGGATCGCGACGCGCTCTATAAAGCCATTGATGCGGCGCTGGCGCTCTCATCCCCGGCCGGAGACGAAAGCTGGCGCGAAGCCATCGTCACCCGTAATCCGGTCATGATACGTTTACTCGAACAGGCCAATATGGTGGCGCAGTCTGACGTCAGCGTGCTGATTAACGGCCAGAGCGGCACCGGCAAAGAGGTGCTGGCGCAGGCCATTCACGCCGCCAGCCCGCGCGGCAAAAAGGCCTTTACCGCCATTAACTGCGGCGCATTGCCGGAGCAGTTGCTGGAGTCTGAACTGTTCGGTCATGCCAAAGGTGCCTTCACCGGAGCCGTGAGCAGCCGTGAAGGATTGTTCCAGGCCGCTGCCGGTGGCACGCTGTTTCTTGATGAGATCGGCGATATGCCGCTGTCGCTGCAGGTCAAGCTGTTGCGGGTATTGCAGGAGCGCAAGGTGCGCCCGCTTGGCAGTAATCATGATATTGACGTCGATGTGCGCATCATTTCAGCCACTCACCGTAACCTGCCGAAGGCGATGGAGAAGGGCGAGTTTCGCGAAGATCTGTTCTACCGCTTAAACGTGGTCAGCCTGAAATTACCCACGCTCACCGAGCGCGCGGAAGATATTCCGCTGCTGGCGGTGCATCTGCTGCGGGTTTCTGCGCTGCGTCATAAACCCTTTGTACGCAGTTTTTCTACCGATGCCATGAAGCGGCTGATGGCCGCCAGCTGGCCAGGCAATGTCCGCCAGCTGGTGAATGTTATCGAGCAGTGCGTGGCGCTGACGTCGGCACCGGTCATCAGCGAAGCGTTAGTGCAACAGGCGCTGGAAGGGGAGAACACGGCGCTGCCGACCTTCGTCGAAGCCCGTAATCAGTTCGAGCTGAATTACCTGCGCAAGTTACTGCAGATAACCAAAGGCAACGTCACGAACGCGGCGCGTATCGCCGGACGCAACCGTACCGAATTTTACAAGCTGCTCTCCCGCCATGAACTGGAAGCTGCCGACTTTAAAGAGTGATAACTCTGCTCTGCTACTATGATACCTTTAGCGCCTGGCTGTACGTTGACAACGGCAGCGCGAATGTGAACCATGCTGCCGCTCAGGAAAGGCGCAGAGCAAACGAATGATGATAAGGGTCCGCCATGAAGAAAATTGATGCGATTATTAAGCCGTTCAAACTCGACGACGTGCGCGAAGCACTAGCTGAAGTTGGGATCACCGGGATGACCGTCACGGAAGTGAAAGGTTTTGGGCGTCAGAAAGGCCATACCGAGCTGTATCGCGGCGCGGAGTACATGGTGGATTTCCTGCCAAAAGTGAAGATTGAGATCGTGGTGGCTGACGACATCGTAGACACCTGCGTCGAAACCATCATGACCACTGCACAGACCGGTAAAATCGGCGACGGTAAGATCTTCGTCTTCGACGTTGCCCGCGTAGTGCGTATCCGTACCGGTGAGCAGGACGAAGAAGCGATTTAATTTGTTTTTGGATTCTGACAAAGAAAAGGCTGACATTGCGTCAGCCTTTTTGCTTTCTAGCCGTTCAGTCTTAAATGACCTTATGCGGGCCGAAACATTCGTAGTGAATTCTGTCTTCGGTGATATTCATCGCCAGCAGCTGTTTCGCCGCGAACTGCATAAAGCCGACCGGGCCACACAGGTAGCATTGGGTCGCCGGGTCAGCCAGCTGGTTTTGCAGCTTGCCGAGGTCCATCAGCCCCTGATACTGATAATTTTCGCCCGGAAGATCGAGTTCCTGCGGCAGGTTATACCACACATGGTTTTCCAGCAGCGGCAGGCGTGCGCCGAGCGCTTTCACTTCTGAGGCAAAGGCGTGAACTGCGCCATTTTCGGCGGCATGGATCCACTGCACCGGGGCCTGATGGCCGCCCGCCGCCAGCACATTCAGCATCCCGAGCATCGGTGTCTGACCCACACCGGCTGAGATCAACGCGACCGGCGTGTGCGGAGCGACATCCAGGAAGAAATCCCCGTGCGGAGCCGCAAGGTGAATGATATCGCCCTGCTGCGCGCGTCTGTGCAGGAAGTTCGATACCGCGCCCTGATCTTCACGTTTCACCGCGATGCGGTAGGTTTTGCCGTTCGGTGCCTGCGTCAGGGAATACTGACGAATTTCCTGATTTTCCAGCGAAGCGTCACGGATATAGACCGCCAGATATTGGCCCGGCTGGAAATCCACCACCGGCAGGCCATCGACAGGTTCCAGCACGAAAGAGGTGATCAGGCTGCTTTGCGGCTGTTTTTCTTTGATACGGAATTCACGGGTGCCGTGCCAGCCACCGGCTCTCTCTGCGCTTTCCTGATAGATGTCTGCTTCACGCTGAATAAATACGCCAGCCAGCACGCCATAGGCTTTTCCCCAGGCATCCAGCACTTCCTGACCCGGACTGAACATTTCATCCAGTGTGGCAATCAGGTGCCCGCCGACGATGTCGTACTGCTCTGGCTGGATAGTGAAACTGGTGTGTTTTTGCGCGATGCGTTCTACCGCGGGCAGCAGTGCTGCCAGATTTTCTATATTGGCCGCATAAGCACAGATAGCGTCAAACAACGCCTGACGCTGATCGCCATTACGCTGATTGCTCATATTGAAAATGTCTTTCAGTTCAGGGTTATGAGCAAACATGCGGTCATAGAAATGCGCGGTGAGTTTCGGGCCCGTGGCGGCCAGCAAAGGGATCGTGGATTTAACAGTCGCGATAGTTTGAGCATCAAGCATGGTGTTCTCCTTTTCCCTTCGTCCTTGAAGTTAATCAACTGCCACTCCAATGCCTTTAGGGATATCATTTAAACATGTATTTTTAATGCATCTTATAGAAAGTGAAGATTCCTGTAAATAGCCTTGTGATTGTTAAGGGTTTGTTAAACGTGGGGCGCAGTCACAAAGCTGAAAAATATGCATGTCGTGCTGAAGAAATCTCCCTTGATTACGCAGAGTGTTTAGCAGATCAAAGCCTTGCTACCACTGGAGCCAATCGTTTGCCTAAAAACCTTTAACTGACCCTATCCGCAGGCGGCTTAAACATTTACACTGTGGCGCAGAACCCGGAAGGGGCATTTAATTTTTAGTTTGTTGAGTCAGGAGATGCAGATGTTAAAGCGTGAAATGAACATTGCCGATTATGATGCTGAGCTGTGGGCAGCAATGGAAAAGGAAGTCGTTCGCCAGGAAGAGCATATCGAGCTGATTGCGTCAGAAAACTACACCAGCCCGCGCGTGATGCAGGCTCAGGGTTCTCAGCTGACCAACAAATATGCCGAAGGCTATCCGGGCAAACGCTATTACGGCGGCTGTGAGTATGTAGATATCGTTGAGCAGTTGGCTATCGACCGCGCGAAAGAGCTGTTTGGTGCAGACTTCGCTAACGTTCAGCCACACTCTGGCTCACAGGCCAACTTCGCGGTCTATACCGCACTGCTGCAACCGGGCGACACCATTCTGGGGATGAACCTCGGACACGGCGGTCACCTGACGCACGGTTCACCGGTTAACCTGTCCGGTAAATTGTATAACGTGGTGCCTTACGGTATCGACGAAAGCGGCGACATTGATTACGAAGACGT
This sequence comes from uncultured Enterobacterales bacterium, assembly GCA_963519305.1. Taxonomy (GTDB): domain Bacteria; phylum Pseudomonadota; class Gammaproteobacteria; order Enterobacterales; family Enterobacteriaceae; genus Ewingella. The sequence continues at coordinate 113,487 of CAUQMS010000007.1, read as the reverse complement.
GAAACGTCAGGCTGAACTGCACAAGCCAAAAATGATCATCGGTGGCTTCTCTGCCTTCTCCGGTATCGTTGACTGGGCCAAAATGCGTGAAGTGGCTGACAGCGTTGGCGCTTACTTCTTCGTGGATATGGCACACGTTGCCGGTCTGATTGCTGCAGGCGTTTACCCTAACCCGGTTCCACACGCGCACATCGTGACCACCACCACCCACAAAACGCTGGCCGGTCCGCGCGGTGGTTTGATTCTGGCGAAAGGCGGCAGCGAAGAGTTCTACAAAAAACTCAACTCTGCGGTATTCCCTGGTGGTCAGGGCGGCCCGCTGATGCACGTGATTGCCGGTAAAGCGGTAGCACTGAAAGAAGCGATGGAGCCTGAGTTCAAAACCTACCAGCAGCAAGTGGCAAAAAATGCCCAGGCGATGGTGGCTGTGGTGCTGGAACGTGGCTACAAAGTGGTTTCCGGTGGCACGCATAACCACCTGTTCCTGATGGACCTGGTTGACAAAAACCTGACCGGCAAAGAAGCGGATGCCGCGCTTGGCCGTGCCAACATCACCGTCAACAAAAACAGTGTTCCTAACGATCCGAAGAGTGCTTTTGTGACGTCAGGCGTGCGTATCGGTACTCCGGCTGTGACCCGTCGTGGTTTCAAAGAAGCCGAAGTTCGCGAACTGGCTGGCTGGATCTGTGATGTTCTCGATAACATCAATGATGAAGCGACCATTGAACGCGTGAAAAACAAAGTTCTCGATATCTGTGCCCGTTTCCCGGTTTACGCATAATCGCGTAAAGCCTGACCGGCCCTGTTTCGAAAGCTAAATCAAACCCGCTCCGGCGGGTTTTTTTATAGATATAGATCATAACTGTGAAGCGCTTTGCATTCTTCCCTCCTGAACACGACTGCTGATTGCTAGCCACTGTGACCTCTGTCAAAGTATTGCCCTCAAACCGGAGGAACTATGGTATTGCGTTCAACGTACTGGCTGGCACTCAGCTATTTCACCTATTTTTTCAGTTACGGTATTTTCCTGCCCTTCTTTGGCGTGTGGCTTAAAGGCGAGGGCATCTCTTCTGAAAGCATCGGTTTATTGCTGGGAGCAGGGCTGGTTTCACGCTTCCTCGGTACCTTGATTATTTCCCCTGCCATTAAAGATCCCGCTCATTTAGTCACCGGCTTGCGCATTCTGGCACTGCTGACTCTGGCGTTTGCCGTCGGTTACTGGTTCGGTAACGGCTGGGCGTGGCTGATGATTAACATTGCCGGTTTCAGCCTGTTTTTTGGCCCGCTGGTACCACTGACCGACGCCCTGGCCGGAACTCTGCAACGGCAAATCAATATGGACTACGGCAAAGTCCGCGTCTGGGGGTCAATTGCCTTTGTGATTGGTTCGGCGCTGACCGGCAAGCTGGTCTCGGTCTATGGCCACAACGCTATCCTCTATTCGCTGACCGTTGGCGTTGCGGCGATGCTGCTCGGCATGTTGCTGCGCCCGAGCGTTAAGCCGGTAGGGGAGAAGCGCGAAAGTTCGGCCCCGGCGATTTCATGGAAAGCCTTACTCAGCGAAACGCCGGTCTGGCGTTTTCTGTTATGCGTGACGTTGCTGCAGGGCGCGCACGCCGCTTACTATGGTTTCAGCGCGATTTACTGGCAGGACAAAGGCTATTCCGCGTCGGTGGTGGGTTATTTATGGTCACTCGGCGTGGTGGCGGAAGTGCTGGTCTTTACCTTCAGCAATCAGCTTTTCCGCCGCTGGAGTGCACGGGACCTGCTGCTGCTCTCCGCGTGCTGCGGCGTGGTGCGATGGGTGATGATGGGCGCCTTTATCGAACTGCCGTGGCTGATCCTGATTCAAATTCTGCACTGCGGCAGCTTTACGGTGTGCCATCTGGCGGGGATGCGGTTTATCTCCTCACGACCGCGCGACCAGGTGATCCGCCTGCAATCGGTTTACTCGGCGCTGGCGATGGGCGGTGGCGTGGCGGTGATGACGATGGTATCAGGCTTCTTGTTTGAACATCTGCATGCGGGGCTGTTCTTTGTGATGGCGGCGGTGGCGGCACCGGCCATTATCCTGCGGCCAAAAGTGACGCCAAACGTGGCGGCCTAAGGCGCTTCGAGCAGCGAGCGGATACGTTTTCGCTGCTCTTTGGCCAGCGGCAGTTGGGTGTGGATCACCAGTGGATCCGCATCGGTGATCTTGGTGGCGTAGGGGGTGACAATCATCGCCACGCCGCCCGGCGCACCGTGCTGCTGAAACTCCGCCAGCGTCTGGTATTTGATGTTGAGGGGCAGCAGGGTCGCTTCGCGGATTTGCTGCTCCACGGCTTCTTCGAGCTGCGGATTGTCATGAGTCAGCAGCAAAATCTGTTTCTCCTGCAACGCATTGCCTTGCATCAGCCACGCGCCAAAGGTCACGGCCACCAGGCCGACCTCCTCTTCGGAAAGACGAATTTGGTACTCCTGCTGAAAGTCCTCCAGCGCTTCGCGCGTGGTGCGCACCAGCCGCGGGTACATGCGCGTCACTTCATCCTGCAATAAATTATCGATACCGATAGCAAAATGGCAGCGTTCAATCGCCGGGCCAAGATGGGCGAACAGCTGGCGAATTAACCCTTCGTCGCTGCTGAATTTCATGCCAGCGACATCCTGAAAATTCTCCACCACCCGTTCAATCTGGCGCATCAGGCGCGCATCTTCATCGGAACCTGAACTGTGGTAGCTGTGATTTTTCAACAAACGCAGCAGCAGGGTGAAAAAGTCACGCTCGCCTTCGGCAAGTTTTCCTGCGCTGAGCTGCTGTAACTGGCTGAACAGATGGCTGGCAGCGAGGTATTCCGGCTTTTCACGCAACCACCGGGCCTGCAATGTATCGAAGGCCACCGGGCTGAACGATGTGTCGCACTGCGCGGCATTCTGCCACAGGCAGTATTGCAGATAGAGGTGCAGAAACTCCTGGTCACGTTCACTGAACTCACGGCCAAGCTGTGTGGCACATTGCTGAATGAGCGTCGTCAACAATTGCTGACGGGCGCTGTCATCTGCCGCGTAGTGGGGCCGCAGGGCCTGATGGAGCCAGGGGGTAAAATGGTTGGTGATAAACTGAGGCGAGGTGCGCAGGGCGCGGCGTAATCCGCTGAACAGGCATAACCGCTGGTCTAACAATTTACCCTGTAACAGGCAGGCGTCTTCACCACAAGGGAGAATATCCAGATGGTGTAAGCGCTGGATCTCACGGGTGACCTCGGCAATATCCTGCCGGGTTGTCGGAAGATCTGTGCCATTAATTTGGCTGATCGTCTCCAGTTGCACCGCCGGTAACGGCGCATACAGCATCAACAGAACATGGCAGCGTCGTTGTTGACCGGAGAGCTCAGGCACGGGATTAGTGTCCAGGCTCATAGAATTGTCGGTGACCATTAAAAATGAAATTATGAGTCAAGCATAGCAAATGACTTGTTGCGCAACGGGTGGGAGTTCACGGTTTTACACCGGCTTACAACTCAGATCACAGATATTTCTTTCGATTGCTTAATCGGTTATAAAAAAGTTGTTACTTTGTAACAAATGAATGCGACGATTGACTGACTTTACGGGCCTTAATCATGGAGATGACCTCTCTTTACGCCAGGAACCGGCGTGCTTCCCGCTTTACTTTCTTATTGCTGAGCAGCTTTTTGGCGTTGCCGATGGCGGCTTCGGCCCATCCGCACAGTTTTATTGATATGCAAACCACGCTGGTCACCCAACAACAGCAGCTTACCGGTCTGAAAATGGTCTGGACCATGGATGAAATCACCTCGGCAGATCTGCTGTATGACGCGCAAAAAGCCAAAACGGATTCAGATATTTGGAAGAAACTGGCTGCCGAAGTCATGGCACGGGTTCTGAGCCAGCATTACTTCACCGATTTTTATCGCGACGGTAAGCCGGTCAGATATCTGGATTTGCCGAGTGAATATAAGCTGTCGCGCAAGGGCGATCAGGCGGTGCTGGAATTTGTGATGCCGCTGGCCGTGCCGCAGACGCTGAGCGGAAAACCGATGATTTTCTCCACCTTCGATCCGAGTTACTTCGTGGATATGACCTACAAAGATCAGAGTGCGTTGCATCTGCCGCCGGAGCTGGCGAAATCGTGCCACATCACTCTCTTTACCCCCAAGCCTGATGCTTCGCTGCAAAGCTACGCGTTGTCTTTAGATAAGGCCGACGCGCCGCCGGAAGATATGGATTTAGGCCAGCAATTTGCACAAAAGGTGACGTTACAATGTCAGTGAAGTTGAGTGATAGCCCGCGTCACTGGGCCTGGGATCTCTGGCCGCTGGTGGTTTTTCTGCTGCTACTGGCCGCCGGTGGTGCATTGTTCTGGCAGTACTGGCCGCGAATTTTACTCAGCAGCATTGTCTGGCAGAGGGAGCTGCATCAGGAGCTGGCCGGGCTGTTGCAGCAGGTGAAAGCCAATCCGCAAAAAGCCGGGCTGACGCTGATGGGCTTCAGTCTGATTTACGGTATTGTCCACGCTATCGGGCCGGGGCATGGCAAAATTGTTATCACGACCTATCTGGCGACACATCCTTCCCGGCTGAAAAATAGTCTCAAGCTGACGTTTGCTTCGGCGGTGGTGCAGGGACTGGTGGCCGTGTTACTGGTGACGGTGATGCTGGGAGTACTTCAGCTTTCGTCGCGTCAGCTGCATCAAAGCAGTTTCTGGCTGGAGCGGGGCAGTTTCATTCTGGTGATGCTGCTTGGCGCTTTACTCTGCTGGCGGGCCATACGGCGCTGTTATTACACTTTAAAAAACCTGCAAACCAAACCCGGTCTGACTATCCGGCAGTTGCGGCCGCTGGATGATAATCATGTTCATAGCGATCACTGCGGCTGCGGACATCAGCATCTGCCGACTGACCAGCAGCTTCAGGCGGGAAGTGACTGGCGAACTCAGGCGACGATTGTGCTGGCGATGGGGTTGCGGCCTTGTTCCGGTGCGATCATGGTGTTGCTGTTTTCCAAGGTGATTGGCGTCTATTTCTGGGGAGTGATGTCGGCGCTGGTGATGGCACTCGGCACCTCCATCACTGTGTCGCTGATTGGTCTGCTGGTGTTTTACAGCCGGGCGATGGCGGTGAAACTCAGTGCCAAACGCACGCCTGCCGCATGGCAAACCGTGGCGTGGTCGGCTCTGGCGCTGACGGGCGGAGTGATTTTGCTGTTGGCGGGTGTATTGCTTTACAGCGCCAGCGCCGGGTCGACAGGCGCAGGGATAGGTCCCTTCGGCCGCGGGTAATATGCATCCGGTCGCCGGATTTCAGGCATAAAAAACGGACGCTTTTGGGCGTCCGTTTTTACTACTGAGCGGCAGGAAGCAGAATTAACGCTTCAGGGCTTCGCTCAGTTCATCACGCATGGTGTTCAGAATACCTTTCACGACGCGCGGGTTACCGGCAACCACGTTACCAGAAGAGTAATGGTTGTGGCCGCCAACAAAGTCAGTCACTACGCCGCCTGATTCACGAACCAGCAGTTCGCCACCGGCGAAATCCCAAGGCTTGAGGCCGATTTCGAAGAAACCGTCAACGCGGCCAGCAGCCACGTAGGCCAGATCCAGCGCAGCAGAACCGGTACGGCGGAAGTCAGCGCATTCGCCGAACAGTTTGCCGAGGATATTCATGTAGCTGTTAGCGTGCTGCTTCACTTTGAACGGGAAACCGGTCGCCAGAATAGTGCCGTCGAGATCTTTCGCGTTGGTGCCGCGCAGACGGTAACCGTTGAGCTGTGCGCCCTGACCGCGGCTGGCGGTGAAGAGTTCGTTACGCATTGGATCGTAAACTACCGCGACTTCAGTGCGGCCTTTGATGCGCACGGCGATAGAAACAGCAAAGTGTGGGAGACGTTTAACGAAGTTGGTGGTGCCATCCAGTGGGTCGATAATCCATTGTACGTCTTTGTCTTCGCCCGCCAGCTCGCCACATTCTTCACTGATAATGGTGTGCTTAGGGTATGACTTGCGAATAACGTCAATAATCATGTGTTCTGCATCGCGGTCTACGTTGGTAACAAAATCATTGGTACCTTTTTGCGTAGCTTCGACAGAATCAGGCGTTTCGTAATGTTTGGCAATCAGGTTACCGGCCTTGCGCGCAGCGCGCACGGCGATGGTGAGCATCGGATGCATGGATATCTTCCAACTAGGATGTTAAAGAACGGGAATACGGGAAACGGCGCGCAGTATAGCAGGGGTTCGTGAAATTGACTACCGTTGTGTTAAGCTGTTGTGATTTTCCGCTACGCTCAGAGTCTGTATGCTGCACAATATCCGTATCGTTTTGGTTGAAACATCCCACACGGGCAATATGGGCTCCACCGCCCGCGCCATGAAAACCATGGGCTTATCGAACCTGTATCTGGTTAACCCTCTGGTTAAACCTGATTCTCAGGCTATCTCTTTATCCGCCGGTGCCAGTGATGTTATTGGTAATGCAAAAATCGTTGATACGCTTGACGAAGCGCTGGCCGGTTGCAGTCTGGTTGTCGGCACCAGCGCCCGTTCGCGCACCCTGCCGTGGCCGATGCTTGAGCCACGTGAGTGCGGCGAGATGAGCGCAAAAACGGCTGAAACCGCGCCGGTCGCGCTGGTATTTGGCCGCGAACGTGTCGGGCTGACCAACGAAGAGCTGCAAAAATGTAACTACCACGTCTGCATTCCGGCTAACCCGGAGTACAGCTCGCTGAACCTGGCGATGGCGGTACAGATCATTGCCTATGAAGTGCGTGTCGCGCATCTGGCGTTGGTGGAAGCGGGCAAACCGCAAATTGAATATGAAGAGACACCTTATCCGCTGGTGGACGATCTCGAGCGTTTTTATCAGCATCTTGAGCAAACCCTGCTGCAAACCGGCTTTATCCGACCGGCACATCCGGGTCAGGTGATGAGTAAACTGCGCCGTCTGTTCACCCGCGCACGCCCTGAATCTCAGGAATTAAACATCCTGCGCGGCATTTTGACTTCTATCGATAAAGGCCCTAAATAATACTTGAGTAAATTACTAGGTTAAATAGTTGACTGTTTTACTCGGGAATGGCAGACTCGTTTGCATGTTCTACCCCATCGTATTCATCAACAGGTAACCATGCTATGAGACTGACATCCAAGGGTCGTTATGCCGTAACCGCTATGCTTGACGTGGCACTGCATTCACAGGAAGGTCCGGTACCTTTAGCCGATATCTCCGAACGCCAGGGCATCTCTCTTTCCTACCTTGAGCAGCTGTTTTCGCGTTTGCGTAAAAACGGTCTGGTTGCCAGCGTACGTGGTCCGGGTGGTGGTTATTTGTTGGGTAAAGACGCTGGTGAGATTGCCGTTGGTGCCGTGATCACCGCCGTTGATGAATCTGTCGATGCCACCCGTTGTCAGGGTAAAGAGGGCTGCCAGAATGGCGAACGTTGCCTGACTCACACCCTGTGGCGTGATTTGAGTGAGCGCATCAGTGGCTTCCTCAACAACATTACGTTGGGTGAACTGGTGAATAACCAGGAGATTCTGGAAGTTGCCGATCGTCAGAACGGCGAACCGCGCCGCCAGACCAGCAGCCGCATTCTTGAAACGATCAATGTTAACCTGAGAGCCTGAGTGTTTTAACACTGGCGGTTTTTAGCGTAACGAAGAGGGCTGCCATAGGCAGCCTTTTTTTATCCGTCAGCAACGGCATTATTTCCCTTTTAAGAATCAGTGAAGCCGTTTTAAACTAAGCCCCGATTTCCACTCTTTTGTTCGCCCCAACGCGCAGTACGGAGCACGCCTGCCATGAAACTACCTATCTATCTGGATTATTCTGCCACCACGCCTGCCGATCCGCGGGTGGCTCAGGTGATGATGCAGTGTCTCACTTTCGACGGTACGTTTGGTAATCCGGCCTCCCGTTCACACCGTTTTGGCTGGCAGGCGGAAGAGGCAGTCGATGTCGCCCGCAACCAGATCGCTGAACTGATTAATGCCGATCCACGCGAAGTGGTGTTTACCTCCGGCGCAACCGAATCAGATAATCTGGCGATCAAAGGTGCCGCGCACGCCTACCGCAGCAAGGGCAAGCACATCATTACCAGCCTGACGGAGCATAAAGCGGTGCTCGACACCTGCCTTCAGCTGGAGAAAGAAGGTTTCGACGTAACCTATCTGGCGCCGAATCCGGACGGATTTATCCCGCCTGCTGCCATCGAAGCCGCTCTGCGCGATGACACCATTCTGGTTTCCATCATGCATGTGAATAATGAAATCGGTGTGATCCAGGATATTGCCGCCATCGGCGCACTGTGCCGCAGCCGCGATATCATTTTTCACGTCGATGCGACGCAAAGCGTCGGCAAAATACCGGTGGATCTTAACGAACTGCCGGTGGATCTGATGTCGTTTTCTGCCCATAAAATCTATGGCCCGAAAGGGATCGGCGGTTTATATGTGCGCCGTAAGCCAAAAGTGCGTATTGAAGCGCAGATCCACGGCGGTGGCCATGAACGCGGTATGCGTTCAGGTACACTGCCGGTGCATCAGATTGTCGGGATGGGGGAAGCTTTCCGCATCGCCAAAGAAGAAATGGCCGAAGAAGCACAACGTCTGCAGACATTGCGTGACCGTCTGTGGCAAGGTATCGGGCAGTTGAAAGATGTGCATCTCAACGGTGCGCCAAAACACGCGGCCCCCAATATTCTTAACGTCAGTTTCGCCGGTGTTGAAGGTGAGTCGCTGATTATGGCGCTCAAAGATCTCGCCGTCTCTTCCGGCTCGGCTTGTACCTCCGCCAGCCTTGAACCCTCTTATGTCCTGAGGGCGTTGGGTCTGAGTGAAGAGCTGGCTCACAGTTCCATTCGTTTCTCCCTTGGGCGTTTTACCACTGAGGAAGAGATCGACTATGCTGTTGAACTTATTGTGAAATCGGTCAGCCGGTTACGTGAGCTGCCGCCAGTATTCTCTTCTTAGTAGAAATAATTTAGTCGAAATGATTAAAACGTTATAGATAGATCGTCAGGGCAAAAAGCCTGCCATTGAAAATAAAAACGTTCATTGAAAATAAACTTTCTTTGAAGATAAAAAATCAGGAGTGCAGTTATGAGTTCCGAAGTCATCACCAATGAAGCCATGCCCATTTTCATCTCTTCCCAGGCTGCCGATGCGCGCTGGGGTGAAAAAGCCACATTAAGTACCAATGCGGAAGGCATGACTATCCATCTGACCGCTGGCGATGCACTGGCAGCGATTGCCCGTGCGGCACGCCGTATCGACGGTCAGGGTGTGAAAAACGTTAAACTGGCCGGTACTGGCTGGGATCTGGAAAACAGCTGGGCATTCTGGCAGGGCTTTCGCGGGCCAAAAGGCAGCCGCAACGTTGAGTGGGCTGAACTGTCAGCCGAAGATACTCAAACCCTGCAACAGCGTCTGAAAATTATCGACTGGGTGCGCGACACGATCAACCTTCCGGCCGAAGAGTTAGGGCCGGAGCAGCTGGCGACCCGCGCTGTAGATCTGATGTGCGAATTCGGCAATGGTCACGTGAATTATCGCATCACCAAAGGCGATGACTTGCGTCAGCAAAATTATGCCGGTCTGCACATCGTGGGCCGTGGTTCTGACCGTTCTCCGGTGCTGCTGGCACTGGACTACAACCCAAGCGGCAACGCTGACGAGCCGGTTTACGCCTGTCTGGTCGGCAAAGGCATCACCTTTGATACCGGTGGCTACAGCCTGAAACCGAGCGCGGGTATGGATTCCATGAAAGCCGACATGGGTGGCGCAGCCACCCTGACCGGTGCGCTGGCATTGGCAGCGGCCAACGGCCTGACCAAACGTGTGAAACTCTATCTGTGCTGCGCGGACAACATGGTCAGCGGTAATGCACTGAAACTGGGCGATATCATTCGCTACCGTAACGGAAAAAGCGTCGAGGTGATGAACACCGACGCCGAAGGCCGCCTGGTTCTGGCCGATGGTCTGATCGATGCCTCTGAGCAGAACCCGGAGCTGCTTATCGATGCGGCCACCCTGACGGGGGCTGCCAAAACCGCACTGGGCAACGAGTATCACGCCCTGTTCAGCTTTGACGATGAGCTGGCGGCTGAGTTGCAAAACAGCGCAAAAGCCGAGCACGAACCGTTCTGGCGCCTGCCGCTGGAAGAGTTCCACCGCTCACATCTGCCGTCCAACTTTGCGGATCTGAACAACATTGCTGGTCCGGCGCACACGGCGGGCGCAAGCACGGCGGCAGCGTTCCTGTCCCACTTCGTTAAGAACTATAAAAAGGGCTGGTTACACATCGACTGCTCTGCGACCTACCGTAAAAGCGCGGCTGACCAGTGGTCTGCTGGTGCAACCGGTTTGGGCGTTCGTACCGTGGCTAACCTGTTGTTGGCGAAAGCCAAATAAATTGCTGGCGAAAGCTAAATAAATTTCTTTGTATGACAGAAAGACCACAACGGGGCACTGAAAAGTGCCCCGTTTTATCGGAGTGAAAGACCATGAGTGTCCCGCACGATCACCTGCCAGCGGCAGCCGCGGCTAATAATGAAAATGAACTTGAGCGCTTGCTGCGTTTGTCGGTAAAGGAAGCCGCGTACCGCCCGGCGTTCTATCAGGCTTTGCTTGAAGCGACGGTGTATGTGCTGGGTGATGCCGGTCAGCAAGAAGAGGGCGCTGGTGAGGTGGCGATCACCGCAGGCAGCGAACTGAATTTGCTGCATTGGGAAAAGCAGGACGGCACGTCGATTATCCCTCTGTTCTCATCGTTGGAAGTGCTGGAGCGCGCCAGTGCGGGAGAGAGCCCGCAAGAGCAGGCGTTTGTTGCGCTGCCAGCCCGCGTGCTGTTTGAAATGACCCAGGGCGAGGAGCTGTTCCTCAATCCTAAATCTGAATATGGCAAAGAGTTCACGCCGAGCGAAGTCACCCTGCTGCTCAACACCGGCGGGCTGAGTGCACCTGCCGAACTGGTGCTGGATAAAGAGAGTCAGCTGATGATCGGCCAGCCGCCGGAGTATCCTTCAGCGATGATCGATGCCCTGACCACGCTCTTTAGCCAGAAGAAACCGGTGCGCCGGGCATTTCTGGCATTGATCCACGATAAAGCGGCCGATGAGTTACCCAACCTACTGGTCGGTGTAGAAGCCGACGGGACCGAAGCCGAAGTGGACGCCCTGATCCGCGAGGCGGGCAATGTTGCCAGCGAAACCTCGCCGGACGATCAGCCAGTGGATTTTTGCATCGTCTCTGAGAAAGAGCGCGGCATCAGCCATTACCTGATTAGCCACACCCAGCCGTTCTACCAGCGCAAGTGGGGAAGCTGGCTGCGCAATATTATTCCTTCATCCGGCAAGGCCTGAGCCTGTTGTGCCATCGTCTGAAATTGGGGCGATGGCCGCCAGAAGTAAGAGGTCGATAAGCAGGATCAGGTTGGACTCAAACGAGGTGATCTCTCCCGCATCCACGGCGTCGTTATCGGCGTCGTCAAATAACTGGAAGTTCAGGTCGCTCAGCGGCCCCAGCGCATTCGCTGACGCACGGGTAAACGAGACCACTTTCATCCCAATGCTGCGGGCTATTTTGGCTTTATCGAGGACTTGCGCGGTTTCGCCACTGCGAGAAATGGCGATAAACACCCGGTATTTCTGCGCATTGTTCAAAAATATCCCCCGGCTGTCCCCCACACCAGACGACAAGGCCGTCTTACCGAGTAATTGTAATTTCTTGGCTAAATACTCGGCAAACAGATGAGAAAACCCGGTGCCGTACAGGAAAAAGCTCTCTTCCTGCTTCAGCAACTGAGCGAAAGCTTGCATTTTATCTGCGGTAACAAATTCGAAGCTGCGCTGATAATTGGCGACAAAATCATGGAAAGCCGCGGGAACCGCCGCGTTATGTGGCGAAGGTAACTGCGTATGCAGCGTCGGGTTTTCGCTGAGCAGGTGGCGGATGTGAAAAAGCAGCTCACTGAAACCACTGTATCCCAGCTTCTGGCATAGCCGCATCACGGTTGCGCTTGAGACAAATGTTGCTTGCGCAAGTTTGCGGACCGTCAGTTTATCTAACGCCTGATGGGCGGTTTTTTCCGCGCTGGAGTATTCGGTGATGTGCGATAAAACGCGGTATTCCGCACGGGTCAGGTTCTCGGCACGTTGTAGCAGTGAAGCAAGGCGGTTGTCCACAAACGGGCCCTCAGCAGGAAAGATGGGGCTATCCTAAAGCGGGCCCGAAGGGGTTTCAATAAACACTTTCATTGACTTACGTAAAGTGGAATACACCGCGCAACTTACTGTGCAACGCCGTCAATAAAGGCTTTTTTCAGTTTTGGCCAATACTCGCTATTGGCCTCAATCATGTCGTCCAGAATCGCTTTTGCATGTTGCATGGTGGGCACTGTGCGGTTGAGCGTGAATGCTTGCAGCGCTTTTTCATAACTGCCTTCTATAGTGGCTTCGACCAACAACTGCTCGCAGGCAAGTTGTTGTTCAATAAGTCCTTTATAGAACAGCGGGATCTTGCCAACCGTAATGGCTTCCGGCCCTTGCGACGTGATGTAAGCCGGGACTTCAACCATGGCGTCGTAAGGCAGATTGGCAATAGCCCCCCGGTTTTCAACCATCACCAGATGACGCTGACGCAGGTCGAAGGCCAGCGAACGGGCGACGTCGACAATGAAGGCACCATGCACACCGACGTGGAAGGCGTCAGAGAGGATCCCGGTTTTTTTATATTCTGCCGCCGCCGCGAAGAGTTTTTTCTCCCGGCCATCCATCACTTCGTTGGCCCGCGTGTAATCAGGATCCTGATGCTCAACGATCTGATTGGGCATTAGGTAATATTGCATATACGGATTCGGTAAATAGTCCGGGAAGTGTCCCATTAATGGCTGAATGTTACGCCAGGTTTTCACCCACGACGGATCCGCATGTTGCGGGTCGGTGGCCGCCGCATCTTCCGTCAGCAGGCCAAATTTCGCCACATGTTTGCGCAGCTCAGGCATACGGTCGACGCCGTCAACATAGGCATGGGTAAACCAGCCAAAATGATTAAGACCAAAGTAGTTCACGGTAACCGCATCGCGATCGACGCCCAGAATCGCGGCGATATTGCGCATGGCGGCCACCGGCATGTCGCAAATATTCAGCACTCGGGCGTCAGGGCGCAGACGGCGCACGCCTTCGGCCACAATGGCCGCAGGGTTGGAGTAATTGACAATCCAGGCCTTTTTATCCGCGTAGCGTTCGACCAGATCGATCAGTTCTACCATCGGTAAAATGGTGCGCAAACCGTAAGCCAATCCGCCGGGGCCGCAGGTTTCCTGGCCGACCACGCCGTGGCGCAAGGGGATTTTTTCATCCTGTTCACGCATTTTGTACTGGCCAACCCGCATCTGAGCAAAGACGAAGTGCGCGCCGCTGAATGCCACTTCCGGTTCGCTGGTGACGGTGAATTTAATGCTGTCACTGTGATCACGTATGACTTTTTCGACTACCGGCGCAATTACGTTTTGGCGTTCGCTATCGATGTCATATAAACGAATTTCAGCCAAGGGGAATTCAGCCAGTTTTGCCATCAGGCTTTTGACGATACCGGGCGTGTAAGTACTGCCGCCACCGGCAATGGCCAGAATGAAGGGGCCTTGGGTGTGAACGTTATTTTTCATAGGGTCAGTCATATTTGTTCCTCGTTTAGAATTTTTACAGTGCATTTTCAACGGCTTCGCGCATCTTTTTCACGTGCAGTCCGTAGACTACCTGAACATTATTTCCCTGCCGGATAACCCCTTTGGCGCCGGTGTCCTTAAGCAGCTGCTCATCAATGTTTTGGGAGTCATACACAGTCACCCGCAGTCGGGTGTAGCAGTTATCCACCACTTCAATATTCTGTTTCCCCCCAAGTCCGGTAATGATGCGTAACCCAAGGTCCAGCGCCTCAGCGGCGACAGACATGACAGGTTGGGCTTGTGAAGCGTGCTGCTGGTAATCCGCTTTGGAATAGAGGCGGGTGTCGCTGTCATCTTCTTCTCGCCCCGGCGTTTTCATATCGAAATGCAGGATCATGAAACGGAAGATAACGAAGTAGAGTACGGACATGATGAGCCCGACCAGGATGTACATAGGCCAGTTGGATTTCTCAGTCCCGAGTGGCAGGTTATAGAGCACAAAATCAATCAGGCCGTTGGCACCGATGGCATGCACGCCGAGCAGATAGAACAGCATCATGCCGACACCCGTCAGCACCGAGTGTGTGACAAACAACATGGGAGCGACGAACAGGAACGAGAACTCCAGCGGCTCGGTCACGCCCAGTAAAAAGGAGGTCAGTGCGGCAGGGATCAGAATGGCTTTGGCCGCCGTCTTGCGCTCAGGTTTGGCGGTGACAATCATCGCGAGTGCAGCTGCCGTCAGGCCAAACATCTTGCTGATGCCGCGCGCGTCCCATACGACAGTAGCGCTCAACTGTTTAACCGCAGGGCAGGCCATTTCGGCGAAATAGATATTGCGCGCTCCCTGATACAGCGAACCACAGACTTCGCGGGTGCCGCCGAGCTCGGTATACAGGAAGGGGGTATAAATCAGATGGTGAAGCCCGGTCGGGATTAAAATCCGCTCAAGAAAACCGTAAATCAGCACGCCCACCGGACCTGCGCCGCGGATACCGTACGCCATTGCACTGATACCGTGCTGAGCAAACGGCCAGATTTCACTCATGACGAAACCGAATAAAATCGCCAGAGGAATACCGAGGATTGCAACGAAGCAGTGGCCAGAATAGATCGCCATGACGCCGTTAAACTGTTTGCTGGAATAGCGGTTATAAAGATAACCGGAGATTGCTCCCGTCAGAATGCCCGCGAACACGCCCATTTCCAGAACCTGAACGCCAAGCACGAGATTCTGTCCCGACGCGCGCATCACATCCGCCGCCACCAGCTTGCCCTGCATCTGCAAGGTAATGTTCATGGCATTGATAAAAATGATAAAAATTACCAGACCGATCAGTGCGGCATAACCTTTGTCCCGCTTAGCAAGCCCGACCGGAATGCCCACGGCAAAAAGCAGCGCCAGATTGGCCAGAATAGCGACGGATGACTTCGCTACCAGTTGCCCGACGGCTTGCACTACAGGGTGGGCGAGGAAGGGCAGGTATTCCGTCAGGTTCCCGTTACCAAACAGATTTCCCAGTGCGATAAACAGCCCGACGATCGGCAGGATTAATACAGGGCCATAAAGTGACTTGCCAAAGTCTTGCAGCAGATTGACCGCTTTGTTCATAACATGCCCTCAAGGGTTATTTTTGTGATTTAGATTGGGGACGTGATGTTGGCAACAGATGCATCGCCACAGGTACGGCATCAAAGCTAGCAGGATGGGAAACACTAAACGAGTTATCTGATTGTTTTAAAAACAAATAACTGCAAATGTTACATGTAACCTTTGGCACTGTGACCGACTTAACATTTCGTCAGGACAAGGGGACGAACAGGGAAGGGCATGACGCGGAGTGTGAAGTTTTAAAGCGGTGTATTAAGCGGTTCATTAAAAGCGCGGCGACTTTCGTGACGGATGTGGCGTAAGGACACATTTATTTAACGAAATGTTGTGATTCAGGTAGGCAATCTTAACTTCGCCCCCTATAATCTGCGCCATTTTACGGCAGGTATAACATTAAATTAACCGGCCCTACCTATAAGAGTCAGACAGAGGTTTTACATGACTATCCAACGTACTTTTTCCATCATCAAGCCAAACTCCGTAGCGAACAACGACATCGGCGCAATCTACGCGCGTTTCGAACGTGCTGGTTTCACCATCATCGCGTCTAAAATGCTGAAGCTGACTAAAGAGCAGGCTGAAGGTTTCTACGCTGAGCACAAAGGCCGTCCATTCTTCGACGGTCTGGTTGAATTCATGACCTCTGGCCCGATCGTGGTTCAGGTTCTGGAAGGCGAAAATGCCGTTCAGCGTAACCGTGACATCATGGGCGCAACTAACCCGGACAACGCACTGGCCGGTACCCTGCGTGCTGACTTCGCTGACAGCTTCACTGCTAACGCCGTTCACGGTTCTGATGCGGTTGAATCAGCACAGCGCGAAATCGCTTACTTCTTCACCGAAAGCGAAATCTGCCCGCGTTAAGATTTTTGGGCAAGAATTTTTGGAAGCATTCACCCACAGATACAATAAATATGTGGGTCTGGCCTTTCAAACATAGAAACCCTGCCCTAGAATTTGTACAATGTTACGCCCCGAATGAGCCAGCCTCTTTGGGGCGTAAGTTTTTTAACGTGCACGAGTTAAAGCTATTGTTAAAAATGTATTGCAGGCTGCTTTTTATCAGTTCTGCACTTCCCTGATGCCATAACGTGTAACAACGAGGCCAATTCGTATTATGTTTGAATCAAACACGCCCGAGCAAAACTTGTCTGAACTGACTGCAGAACCTATTTCCCAAGCCGCTGATGCAGTGAAAACTGTTGAGCCTGCGGTTGCCAAAGTTAATCTTCTTGATCTTAACCGCAAACAGATGCGTGAGTTCTTTATCAACATGGGCGAGAAACCGTTCCGTGCTGATCAGGTCATGAAGTGGATGTACCACTATTGCAGCGATGATTTCGAGCAGATGACCGACATCAACCGGCCGCTGCGTGAAAAGCTGGCCCGCGTTGCGGAGATCCGTGCGCCGGAAGTGGCTCTGGAGCAGCGCTCCAGCGATGGCACCATTAAATGGGCTATCAAAGTGGGCGACCAGCAGGTCGAAACCGTGTATATCCCGGACGGCGACCGCGCCACGCTTTGCGTTTCCTCACAGGTCGGTTGTGCGCTGGAGTGCACCTTCTGCTCTACCGCTCAGCAAGGCTTCAACCGTAACCTGCGCGTGTCCGAGATCATCGGTCAGGTGTGGCGTGCGGCGAAAATTATTGGTGCGGCCAAAGTGACCGGTACCCGTCCTATCACCAACGTGGTGATGATGGGCATGGGCGAACCTCTGCTCAACCTGAACAACGTGGTACCGGCCATGGAAATCATGCTTGATGATTTCGGTTTTGGTCTGTCTAAGCGCCGCGTAACGCTTTCCACTTCCGGTGTAGTGCCTGCGTTGGATAAGTTGGGTGACATGATTGACGTGGCGCTGGCCATCTCCTTACATGCGCCGAACGACACCATTCGTGACGAAATTGTCCCGATCAACCGCAAATATAACATCGACACTTTCCTAGCAGCCGTCGAGCGTTACATTAGTAAATCTAACGCCAATCAGGGCCGTGTGACAATCGAATACGTGATGCTTGACCA
The DNA here is from genome assembly GCA_963519305.1 of uncultured Enterobacterales bacterium. Taxonomy (GTDB): domain Bacteria; phylum Pseudomonadota; class Gammaproteobacteria; order Enterobacterales; family Enterobacteriaceae; genus Ewingella. Next base: position 96,192 of record CAUQMS010000007.1, on the reverse strand, counting down.
TATCAATGATGGTACCGAGCACGCGCACGAATTAGCAGAACGCCTGAAAAATACGCCGTGCAAAATCAACTTGATCCCATGGAACCCGTTCCCCGGCGCGCCGTATGGCCGTAGCTCGAACAGCCGGATCGACCGTTTTTCCAAGGTATTAATGGACTATGGTTTTACCGTAATTGTGCGTAAAACCCGTGGGGATGATATTGATGCCGCCTGCGGTCAACTGGCGGGCGAAGTTATCGACCGCACCAAGCGTGTTTTAAAGAAAAAGATGGCCGGTGAATCCATCGCCATTAAGGCAGTCTGAACGCAGTGATGCGCTGTTATGCCTTAAGCCGCGTTTAACCGGGCGTAAGGCAACAAGTTATGTTTTTTCTGAAGTCGGGCCGGTGACAGAATAAAGGGATTTACGCATGACGATGAAACGCAGATGGAAACGGGCGGTTGCGATAAGCTTTACAGTTTGCCTGTTAGCAGGCTGTTCTGGTTCGAAACATGAGCCTGAGCAGGCAACGGCGACTGGTGCTTCACAAACCCGTCTTGAGCTGGGCATGGCCTATTTGTCTCAGGGCAATATGGACGGCGCGAAGCAGAATTTACAGAAGGCCGTGGAGGGTGCACCGGATGATTACCGCACCCAGTTAGGTATGGCGCTTTACGAGCAAAAAATCGGCGATAACGGCGCCGCGCAAAGCCGCTATCAGCAGGCTTTGAAGCTGGCTCCGCAAAATGGAACCGTGCTGAATAATTACGGTGCGTTTTTGTGTAGTTTAGGGCAGTATGTACCGGCACAACAGCAGTTTAGCGCGGCTGCCAATGTCCCTGATTACGGTCAGGTGGCTGACAGTCTTGAAAACGCAGGCTACTGTTTTCTGAAGGCCAATCAGAATGAGGAAGCACGTGTGTTACTAAGTCGGGCATTAAAAATTGATCCTGATAAAGGTGCACCTTTGCTTGCTGAAGCAACCAGACAATTTGGTGAAGGGAAACGCGCGCAGGCGCAACAACTGTTAGATGTTTACCAACATGTACTGCCAGCCAGTGCTGAAAGCCTCATGTTACAGATTCGATTCGCTGCGTCAGCAAGCAACCCGGTTAGCGTTCAGCGCTACGGTAAGCAACTGGCGCGAAGTTTTCCACAATCTCAACAGTACCAGCAGTTCTTAGCTAATGAATACTGAAGCCTCCCAAGAAAATAAAGCCACAATGACGACAGGCGCACGCCTGAGTCAAGCTCGTGAACAGATGGGACTTACTCATCAGGCCGTTGCAGAACGCCTGTGTCTAAAAGTCTCGACTATTCGCCAAATCGAAGAAGAGACCACGCCGGCCGATCTCGCGCCGACGTTTTTGCGTGGTTACATCCGTTCTTACGCTAAATTAGTTCATGTTCCTGAAGACGAACTTTCAAGCATGATTGGCAAACAAGCGCCAATTAAAGTGCCGAAAGTAGCCTCCATGCAAGGTTTCTCACTCGGTAAATCACGTAAGAAACGTGATGGCTGGCTGATGGGCTTTACCTGGTTGGTGGTGTTCGTGGTGATCGGTCTGACCGGTGCATGGTGGTGGCAAAACCATCAGGCACAGCAGCAAGAGATCTCCACGATGGCCGAACAGTCATCGGCGCAGTTAAATCAAGATAACGGTCAGGGGCAGTCAATTGCCCTGAACAACGGTGACAACCCGAACTCGGCACCCACAGAAGGCGACCCCACTCAGGGTACGCCACCTGCTGATGACGTGAGCGGGACGGCTCCGGTCCAGCCTGCAAATTCAGTACCTGTAAATACCTCTGCGGCGACAAATGCTCCGGCAACACCTGCCCAGCAAGCGCCTGTCGCGGTCTCTACCAGCCAACCTGCGGTTGAGAACGGTCTGCCAACAGCCAATGCACAAACCGCTGCTGCGAGTGCTGACGCCAATGCCGTTGCGCTGACCTTCAAGTCAGATTGCTGGCTGCAGATTGACGATGCTTCTGGCAAAACCTTGTTCAGCGGCATGAAGAAGGGCGGTGAGTCCTTAAGTGTTAAAGGGACTGCCCCTTATAAACTGAAGATTGGTGCACCGGGCGCTGTTGAAATCCAGTTCCAGGGTAAGCCAGTTGATTTGAGCCGTTTTGTTAAATCAAGCCGTGTTGCGCGATTTACTCTGGCTGCCGAATAATTCGGCGGTCCGTAAGTTTTTGCAACAAGGGAGAGTAAGTCATGCATAACCAAGCCCCCATTATCCGTCGAAAATCAACCCGGATTTACGTCGGCAAGGTACCGATCGGTGATGGTGCGCCGATTTCCGTGCAATCAATGACCAACACCCGAACTACCGATGTCGCCGCGACCGTCGCCCAAATTAAAGCGCTGGAACGTGTTGGTGTCGATATTGTGCGTGTGTCGGTGCCTACCATGGATGCCGCTGAAGCCTTTAAGCTCATCAAACAGCAGGTCAATGTCCCGTTGGTCGCTGATATTCACTTTGACTACCGTATTGCGCTGCAAGTTGCAGAATATGGCGTGGACTGTTTGCGTATTAACCCGGGCAACATCGGCAACGAATCCCGCATTCGCTCAGTCGTTGACTGCGCGCGTGACAAAAATATTCCAATCCGCATTGGTGTGAACGGCGGCTCCCTGGAAAAAGACATCCAGGAAAAATACGGCGAACCTACGCCGGAAGCTCTGTTGGAATCGGCCATGCGTCACGTCGATATTCTTGACCGTCTCAACTTTGACCAGTTCAAAGTCAGCGTAAAAGCTTCTGATGTGTTCCTGGCCGTCGAGTCATATCGTCTACTAGCTTCACGCATCGACCAACCGCTGCATCTGGGTATTACTGAAGCTGGCGGTATGCGCAGTGGTTCAGTGAAATCTGCTATTGGTCTTGGTTTGCTGTTATCCGAAGGTATTGGCGATACGCTGCGTATCTCTCTGGCGGCCGATCCTGTCGAAGAAGTTAAAGTCGGTTTCGATATTTTAAAATCCCTACGCATTCGTGCCCGTGGTATTAATTTCATTGCCTGTCCGACCTGTTCGCGTCAGGAGTTTGACGTTATCGGTACGGTCAATGCGTTGGAACAGCGTCTCGAGGATCTGATCACCCCGATGGATATCTCCATTATCGGTTGTGTAGTCAACGGCCCGGGTGAAGCGCTGGTGTCTACCATTGGTGTTACCGGCGGCCATAATAAGAGTGGTTTTTACGAAGACGGCGTGCGTCAGAGAGAGCGCTTTGATAACGAAAAAATGATCGACCAGCTTGAGGCGAAGATTCGTGCCAAAGCGGCCATCATGGATGAGAGTAATCGTATCGTTATCAATCATCTTGAAAAGTAACATCGGTTGCGGGCGCATTTAAGCGCCTGCATTATATTGAACCCGACAGTGTGGGGATGTCTGCGCGTTGAACCGCATGACCTAAAGCCCCTATAATCGGGTTCATTTTTTATAAAACGATAGAGAATTGACGTGGCGAAGAATATCCAGGCCATCCGTGGCATGAACGATTACCTGCCGGAAGATACTGCGCTGTGGCAGAAGATCGAAGGCATCCTTAAGCAGGTGCTGGGTAATTACGGATACAGTGAAATCCGTATGCCGATTGTAGAGCAGACCCCGTTATTTAAACGCGCCATTGGTGAAGTGACCGATGTCGTGGAAAAAGAGATGTACTCCTTCGAGGACCGCAACGGCGAAAGCCTGACGCTGCGCCCTGAAGGGACCGCGGGCTGCGTGCGCGCCGGCATCGAACATGGTCTGCTGTACAATCAGGAACAACGTCTGTGGTACATCGGTCCGATGTTCCGCTACGAACGCCCGCAAAAAGGCCGTTATCGCCAGTTTAACCAGCTGGGTGTCGAAGTCTTTGGTCTGCAAGGCCCGGACATTGATGCCGAATTGATCCTGCTGACTGCCCGCTGGTGGCGTGCACTGGGGATTTCTGAGCACGTTGCACTTGAGCTTAACTCTATCGGTTCTTTGGAAGCTCGCGCCGATTACCGCGAAGCGTTAGTGGCTTATCTTGAGCAGCATAAAGACAAGCTGGACGAAGATTGCAAACGCCGCATGTATGCCAATCCGCTGCGCGTTCTGGACTCTAAGAATCCTGACGTGCAGGTTTTGCTGAATGACGCACCTGAACTGGCTGATTACCTGGATCCTGAATCTAAAGAACACTTTGCGGGTCTTTGTGAACTTTTAGAGCAAGCAGGTATCCCATATACGGTAAATCAGCGTCTTGTTCGTGGCCTGGATTACTACAACCGCACCGTCTTCGAATGGGTAACCACCAGTCTTGGCGCACAGGGCACCGTTTGTGCCGGTGGCCGTTACGATGGTCTGGTCGAACAACTCGGTGGACGCACAACGCCAGCCGTAGGCTTTGCGATGGGCCTTGAGCGTTTGGTGTTATTGGTTCAGGCTGTTAATCCTGATTTCAAAGCGCCTTCCACTGTGGATGCGTACGTGATTTCTTCCGGAGCCGGTACTCAGGGCGCAGCTATGACACTGGCTGAATCACTGCGTGATGTGCTACCAGAATTGAAAGTGATGACTAACTACGGCGGTGGCAACTTCAAAAAGCAGTTTGCCCGCGCTGACAAATGGGGAGCGCGTGTCGCTCTGGTATTAGGTGAAAACGAAGTCGCGGCCGGGCAGGTAGTGGTTAAAGACCTGCAAAGCGGTGAGCAAGAAACGCTGGCGCAAAGCGAACTCGCTGCGCGTCTGGCCTCGATGATAGGTTAAGGAGAAGGACCACGTGGAAGTCTATACCACTGAAAACGAACAGGTTGACGCCGTACGTCGTTTCTTTGCTGAGAATGGAAAAGCATTGGCGATAGGCGTTGTGCTGGGGATTGCTGCATTGGGTGGCTGGCGTTACTGGCAAACCCACCAAAGTTCAGAGATGACTGAAGCTTCCGTTGCTTTCCAGCAGGCCAATCAGGCAATGACGGATAAAAAAGCGCAAGGCGTTGAAGATCTTGAGAAGTTTGCCCAGAGCAATAGCAACAATTACGGCGTATTCGCTGCGCTGCAACTGGCTGACCATTTTGTGGAAGCCAAAGATTTTGCTAATGCTGAAAAGCAACTGACGCAGGCGCAGAGCCAGGCGAAAGAAGAGAACCTGCTGTCGCTGGTTAACCTGCGTTTAGCGCGTGTCCAGATGCAACAAAACAAATTCGATGACGCCCTCAAAACGTTAGATGGCGTGAAGGGTGAAGGCTGGGCGGCACTGCAACAAGACATTCGTGGTAATGTCCTGCTGGCGAAAGGCGATGCCAAAGGTGCTCGCGAAGCCTACAGCAAAGGCCTCGATTCTAAACCTTCTCAAACGCTGCAGAACATGCTGCGTATGAAATTGAACAACTTATCCAGCTAAGGGGAACCCCGATGCAATTGCGTAAAACACTCTTGGTAGGATGGGTTTCTGTTGCCCTGCTGAGTGGCTGTTCTTTGTTTAACAGCGAAGAAGATGTCGTCAAGATGTCCCCGTTGCCGAAAGTTGAAAATCAATTTACTCCGACGAAAGTCTGGAGCACCTCCGTCGGTGACGGTGTAGGCGATTACTACTCGCATCTTCGCCCGGCCTGGCAGGACAGCACTATTTACGCGGCTGACCGTTTTGGCATCGTGAAGGCACTGGATGCTGACAGCGGTAAAGAGAAGTGGAAAGTGAACTTGTCTGAAAAGACCGGCTTCTTCTCCAGCAATAACTCAGCCCAACTTTCTGGTGGCGTTACCGCAAACGGTTCTCATGTTTATGTTGGTAGCGAGAAAGCCATTGTTTATGCACTGAACAGCAGCGACGGTAGCGTTGCGTGGCAGACCAAAGTCGCGGGTGAAGCGCTTTCACGCCCGGTGGTCAGCGACGGACTGGTATTGGTTCACACCGGCAACGGTATGTTGCAGGGGTTGAGCGAAGCTGACGGTACGATTCAGTGGACCGCTAACCTTGATATGCCAACGCTCTCTCTGCGCGGCGAATCTGCTCCGGCGACCGCCTTTGGCGCTGCCATTGTCGGTGGTGATAACGGTCGTGTGAGTGCAGTGCTGATGAAAGAAGGACAGCTTATCTGGCAGCAACGTATTTCTCAGCCAAGCGGCGCGACTGAAATCGATCGTCTCAGTGATGTCGACACCACCCCGGTTATCGTTGATGGCGTAGTCTATGCGCTGGCTTACAACGGTAATCTGGTGGCGATGGATCTGCGTTCTGGTCAGATTATGTGGAAACGTGATGTCGGTTCTATTAACGACTTTATCGTTGACGCTGGTCACATCTATATGGTCGATCAGGATGACCGTGTGATGGCACTTGATACCCAGGGTGGCGTAAGTCTCTGGCGTCAAAGCGATTTATTGCACCGTAACCTGACGGCTCCCGTGTTGTATAATGGTTATATTGTGGTCGGTGATTCCGAAGGTTATCTGCACTGGATCAACACCACCGATGGCCGTTTCGTTGCACAGCAAAAAGTGGACAGCTCAGGTTTCCTCGGCGCGCCAATTGTTGCAAGCGACAAGCTAGTGATCCAGGCGAAAGGCGGTGAGGTTTACTCCTTCACCCGCTAATTTTCGCTGACAGCATCTGGCCTCAGGTTGATGTTAACCAGGCTTAAAAACGGCTCCTGAATAGCTCAGGGGCCGTTTCGTATTCTGAATTATGCGTAGCCGACATGCGTCGCCTGCGATGTAACAGATTGAATTATTGTGATTTGCGGGTTTCCCCCGCGCTGTAACTCTTTATGTTTTGATTTATAAATTTGCAATAAAACTTTTTGCTATAACTTTTTGCTATAAAAAAAGAGGCTTCAAAATGATACCTGTCGTCGCGCTGGTTGGGCGCCCGAATGTGGGTAAATCCACTTTATTTAACCGTTTGACCAAGACGCGTGATGCGCTGGTCGCGGATTTCCCGGGGCTAACGCGTGACCGCAAGTATGGTCGTGCCGAAATTGAGGGTAACGAATTCATCATCGTTGATACCGGCGGTATTGACGGCACTGAAGACGGTGTTGAAACCCGTATGGCCGGGCAGTCACTGCTGGCTATCGAAGAAGCTGACATTGTGTTGTTCATGGTGGATGCGCGCGCGGGCCTGATGCCTGCCGACCAGGGTATTGCCCAGCATCTTCGCAGCCGTGAAAAAGCCACCTTCCTGGTTGCTAACAAAACCGATGGCCTGGATCCGGACAGCGCCGTGGGCGATTTCTACGCGCTGGGTTTAGGCGAAGTCTACCCGATTGCGGCTTCTCACGGCCGCGGTGTCGCACAGCTGATTGAGCACGTTCTGGTGCCGTTCGTGGGTGAGAAGCCAGAAGAAGTGGAACTGACCGAAGAAGAGGCCAACGCCGCTTACTGGGCAGAGCAGGAAGCCGGTCTCGAAGAAGATGAGATCCCGGCCGACGTCGAAGATGATTTCGATCCACGTTCTTTACCGATCAAACTGGCTATCGTTGGGCGTCCGAACGTAGGTAAGTCCACACTGACTAACCGTATTCTGGGCGAAGAGCGCGTTGTAGTTTATGACATGCCGGGTACCACCCGCGACAGTATTTATATCCCGATGGTGCGTGACGAACGTGAATACGTTCTGATTGACACCGCCGGTGTGCGTAAACGCGGTAAAGTCACTGAAACCGTTGAGAAATTCTCGGTTATCAAAACCTTGCAGGCAATTGAAGACGCCAACGTCGTGATGCTGGTGATTGATGCCCGTGATGGTATTTCCGATCAGGACCTTTCACTGTTGGGCTTCATCCTCAATAGTGGGCGCTCACTGCTGATTGTCGTGAACAAGTGGGATGGCATGAGCGAAGATGAACGCGCTCAGGTTAAAGATCAGCTGGACCTGCGTCTTGGTTTTGTCGACTTCGCACGTATTCACTTTATCTCTGCCCTGCACGGCAGCGGTGTGGGTAACCTGTTCGAGTCTGTGATTGAAGCCTACACCTGCGCTACAACGCGAGTGAGTACTTCCATGCTGACCCGTATCATGCAGATGGCCGCTGACGATCACCAGCCACCGCTGGTTAACGGTCGCCGCGTGAAGCTGAAATATGCCCACGCCGGGGGTTATAACCCGCCTATCGTGGTTATCCACGGTAATCAGGTGAAAGATCTGGCTGATTCCTACAAACGCTATCTGATGAACTACTTCCGCCGCTCATTGAAAGTGATGGGGACACCGATCCGCATTCAGTTCAAAGAGGGTGAGAACCCGTATGAAGGCAAGAAAAACACGCTGTCGCCGCACCAGCAGCGTAAGCGCAGACGTCTTCTGCAGCATCTGAAGAATAAGTCGTAAAAGCCGCAAGGTGCATGAAAATGCACCTTGTTTCTTTTATGCGAAACAATGATTTGAGCAAAATGTGAGGAGCGACTTGATGGAAGCACATTGCCCGAAATGCGATCTGCCCATGCAATGGGTAAGCGGTCACTTTCACTGTGAGCCCTGCAATGCCGATTTTCAGCAAACGGCATTATGCCCGGACTGCCAGAAACCCCTGCAAACGCTGAAAGCCTGCGGCGCGGAAGACTACTTCTGTCAGAACGGACATGGCATGATTTCTAAAAAGCGCGTGCTGTTCAGCTACCTGCCTTACGGCGCTTAGTGGTCAGGAGAGGCCGATTTCCATAATTCGACCAGTTCCTTGGGGAGCTGGCTTTCGGGAATGATCAGCACCAGGCTGCCGGACTGGCCGGATGCCGCATACTGAATTTCCAGCCGGTAATAGCGCTGATCCCCGCGTCCGGCCTCTTCAGCGGGTTTGGCGTACGGCAGCGACTGGTTAATTAGCTGGCAAATTTCGCGGCGTTTATCGTCGCTCATTCCGGCCAGCGCCACACGGCGCGGCCCGTTGAGTTTCGGAATAAACGCCATTCCGCCTTCGCGGTACATCTCGATCACAGCACTGCTGTCCAGCGCGTCCAATGGTTTCATTCATATCACCCCAACGTGCTCCCAGGCTTCACGTACTGCCTGCCCGACGGCGCTGTCAAAACGCTTTTCAGCATGGGCAATCGTTTTCTGGGCAAAGGTAGCAAAGTCGGCATTCTGCGGCAGCGACTTGTCGCACACCGTGTCATACCACGCATATCCGGCGCGCTCCCAGGCGTTACCGCCCAGTTTGGTGGCCGCCAGATAAAAGGCGCGGTTAGGGATGCCGGAATTAATATGCACACCGCCGTTATCATCCCGGGTATTCACATAGCCTTTCATGTCGGCAGGCTGCGGGTCTTTGCCCAGCAGCGGATCATCGTAGGCGGTACCTGGGTGAGACATGGAGCGCAGGCCGGTGCCATGAATCCCTTTTGCGAGTAAGCCCTCACCTATGATCCAGTCAGCCTGGTCAGCGGTCTGTTTCAAATGGAATTGCTTAACCAGCGAACCAAACACGTCAGACAGCGACTCATTCAGCGCGCCGGATTGTCCGCTGTAAACCAGACCGGCTTCGCTTTCGGTCACGCCGTGCGACAGTTCGTGGCCAACCACGTCGATGGCAATCGTAAAGCGATTAAAAATCTCACCATCACCGTCGCCGAACACCATCTGCTGACCGTTCCAGAAGGCGTTCTGATAGCCTTTGTCATAGTGAACGGTGCCCAGCAGCGCCAGCCCTTTGTTGTCGAGAGAATTGCGCTGGTACGCCTGCCAGAAGAAATCGTAAGTCACGCCGAGATAGTCATAGGCTTCATCCACGGCGATATCACCGTTGTCTGGCTGACCTTCTTTACGCACGGATTCGCCCGGCAGCGTGGTGGTATTTTTGGCATCATAAATATCCCGTTCCACCTGACCCGCTTTCGCCGTTTTCGTGGTTTTGGATTTGGCATAAGGCTTAGCCATCAGCGTGTTGACGTGTACCAGGGTCTGGCGTGCACATTGTTTTTGCGGTTCAGAGCCGCGTTCGATGATGCGGCTAAGCATGTAGGGCGGGATAACGCTGTTGTGACGCTTCGCAGAATTTTGATTCATCGTGAATCTCCTTATCAGGAATCACCCGAAGGTGAAAGAAAGGTGCTCTGATTGTCTGATACTGAAAGGCGGCTAATGAATCGCCGCTGTGATCAGTATAGGAGTGCTCTGTGTCAACGTCCCTGAAGATAAGATTTATCTGTCCGGCTGCGGGTCATACAAATGATGGGGATGCGGCACCGTCTTGCGTCCGGAGGCTTTTCTGACCGAGTTACGCACCACCAGTTTTCCCTGCAATAACTGCGCCGTAAAGGGGGCATCGGGGCGAAGCATTCGCCTTTGCAGCAGGGCGATTGCCTCTGCGCCCAGCTCGTCGCGCGGGACATGTACGGCAGTCAGCGGAACGTCGTGAATTTGGGCCAGATTAAATCCGTCGGTGCTGATGACGCTGATATCCCCCGGTACGGATAACCCTCTTTGCTCCAGTGCGGCCATGGCGCCTGAGGCCATAAAATCCCCCCCGGCCAGAATAGCCGTAGGCAGCGGCTGTCCGGCGGGCAAAGCATCCAGATAGTCCAGCAGCGCCCGTTCACTCTCCTGCGCGCCAAATCCGGACGTATTCAGCAAATGCCAGGTATCACTGAAGATCTGATGATGACGGGAGAAGGCCTGTCTGATGCCGGTCAGGAGCAGTTCCATTGTATGACGGCGCAGGCATTGCAGCGTGACGATCCGCGTATGGCCTTGCGAAAAAAGATAGTCGCGGGCGAAGTCTCCCATCGTCTGATGATCCGGGCTGACGCTGTCGAGGCGCATGTGGCGGTCATGGCAGTTGATCAGTACGCAGGGTTTGCCCATTTCAGCGGCGAGCTGATGAATGTGCGGATCGTCGATACCGACCAGCAGCGCCGCTTCAGTCAGCGGATCGCTCATTTTTGCGATAAACAGTGCAGCATCCGCATTCTCCTCTTCCATCGCACAATAGCGGACACGGACTTCATGGTTGGCGGTCGTCGCCAGAACGCCCTGGATCACTTTGTAGTAAAAAATATCGCTGCGCACATCGAAGGCGCGGGCAGGGGCGAAAATCATGATGTTATTAAGCATCAGCCTGCCGGCCGAAAGCCCGTTCAGAATGCCCTGCGATTGTGCGCACGTCAGAACCTTTTCGCGGGCCTTACTGCTGGTGTTGCTTTTTCCGGCCAGAACGCGCGAAACGGTACTGATCGACAGCCCCGTCTGGTCCGCAATTTGCTGGATTTTCAGCTTTCCGTTCAAAATGTGATCCTGTTCAAATTCATAAATGAAAAAATTCTCACCAAAAATAGAGGCCGTGTTATCAGGCTTTATTGCCAGAAATTAGCGTCTCCAGGTTATAGCGTGAAAGTTCTTGCAAAGAATCACGTTCCGCTCACAAATCAGTCTGCTTACAGTCGTCGAGGGTACTCTACATAACACATCGCCAGCAGCCATCGGGCTGACCGGCGGGGAGAATATGCATGACGATTGAGATCAATTCCGGTGCTGTCACGGCTGGTCGTCGTAAAATTAAAGCTTTGCGCTGGTGGATGCTGTCGCTGTTTCTGCTCGGGGTAACGGTGAACTACATCACCCGCAACTCTCTGGGCTTACTGGCTGCCGAACTGAAAACCAGTTTGGGTATGACCACCGAGCAATATTCCTACGTGGTCGCGGCGTTTCAGGCGGCCTACACCCTCTTCCAGCCTTTGTGCGGCTGGCTGATTGACGTCATCGGGTTGAAGCTCGGCTTTCTGATCTGTGCGTCCATCTGGGCCGTGGTCTGTATGCTGCACGCCGGAGCCGGGAGTTGGGTTCAGCTGGCGATCTTGCGCTTCTTTATGGGCAGCGCTGAAGCGGCTGCCACACCGGCCAATGCCAAAGCCATCTCTGACTGGTTCCCGCGTAAAGAGCGTCCGGTGGCGGCAGGCTGGGCAGGAGTAGGATTTTCGATTGGCGCGATGCTGGCTCCGCCCATCATTCTGGTCGCCCATCTCTCCTTTGGCTGGCGCGGCGCGTTCCTGTTCTGCGGCGTATTGTCGATGCTCTGGGTTCTGCTGTGGTGGAAGTTCTACCACTCGCCACAGACCCATCCTAATCTGAGCAAGGAAGAGCTGGCGTTAATCCGTCAGGACAACGAGCCGCAACAGGCGCGTCTGCCTTTTATCAAGTCGCTTAAAACTGTCTGCAAAAACAAGAAATTCTACGGCATCGCTATCCCTGCTTTTCTGGCTGAACCGGCGTGGGCCGTCTTCAGCTTCTGGGTACCGCTCTATCTCGCCAACGAGCGCGGGATGGATTTAAAACACATCGTCATGTTCGCCTGGTTACCTTTCCTGGCGGCCGATCTCGGCAGTATCGCCAGCGGCTATCTCACAACGCTCTATCGCAAAGTGTTTGGCTGCACCCGAATTAACTCCATCGTTGCCAGCTCGGTCACCGGCGCATTCATGATGCTCTCACTGGCGCTGGTGGCGGTCACCCAAAGCCCGTACGCCGCGATTGCGCTGATCTCTATCGGCGGCTTCGGCCATCAGGTGATCTCCTGCATGTTGAGTGCGGTGGTGGTGGAAACCTTCGACAAGAATCAGGTAGCCACCGTCAACGGCATGAGAGGATCATCGGCGTGGATCGCCAGCTTCCTGTTTTCATTGTTGATCGGTGCCGTTGCCGACAATATTGGATTTAATCCGCTGTTTATCGCGATGGGATTTTTTGACCTGATCGGGGCGGTATTTCTGATTGCCCTGATAGCAGAACGCCGCAGTCCGGCAGACAAAAGGAAAAGTGCATGAAAACGTTAAAACATTGGGTGCTGGCTGCTCAGGACGCGGCGGGCGTTGAGTTGCTGGTGGACGGGCAACATATTTTCTGCCTGCGCGTACTGGAGCAGGGCCTGTTCAGGGTAGTGATTAAACGCCGGGGTGAACTGGCACTCGACCGCACCTGGAGCATTGCCCCGGCAGAGGATGTGCCGTGGGAAGGGCGTGACCGCCTGAGCAACGCCGGTTTCAGCCTACCGGGCTTTACGCTCGAGCAGCAGGAGAACCATCTGGTGATCACCAGTGACAAGCTGCGCGTCACCATTCATCAGCCGCTGTGGTTAGAGTGGGAATACAAAAGCGCGCAGGGCGAATGGATGCCGCTCGCCAGCGACCGTAAAACCGGCGCTTACATGCTTTCGGTGAAAGGTGACGGCTCGGCGCATTACCAGCGCCGTCATGCCGGAGAAAACTATTACGGACTGGGGGAGAAAGCCGGTGATCTTAACCGTACCGGACGCCGTTTCGAAATGCGCAACCTCGATGCGATGGGCTATAACGCCGCCAGCACCGATCCGCTGTACAAACATATTCCCTTTACACTGACCCGCCGGGATGACGTCAATTTTGGCCTGTTCTACGATAATCTCAGCAATGTCTGGCTTGATCTCGGCAACGAGATTGATAATTACCACCTGCCTTATCGCCGGTTCAGCGCCGAAGCGGGTGATCTCGATTACTACCTGTTTCTTGGCCCGACGGCGCTCGATGTCACTAAGGCGCTGGTGCGCCTGACCGGTAAAACCACCTTTGGCCCGAAATGGAGCCTTGGTTACAGCGGTTCCACCATGTATTACACCGATGCGCCGGACGCCCAGCAGCAGCTGATGAAATTTATCCATCTGTGCAGCGAAAACCAGATCCCCTGTGACTCATTCCAGCTCTCGTCTGGATACACTTCGATTGGCAACAAACGTTACGTTTTTAACTGGAATTACGACAAAGTGCCGCAACCCAAGGCGATGTCACAGGCGTTTCTCGACGCCGGGATCCGCCTTGCCGCCAATATCAAACCCTGCCTGTTACAGGATCACCCGAAATACGCCGAGGTGGCCAGAGAGGGGCTGTTTGTCCGCAATTCAGAAACGGATGCGCCGGAACGTTCGGTCTTCTGGGATGACGAAGGTTCGCATCTCGACTTCACCCATCCGGCGGCTGTGCGCTGGTGGCAAAATGGCGTGACCACGCAGTTGCTGGACAACGGCATCGGCTCGACCTGGAATGACAACAACGAATACGAAGTGTGGGACAGCGACGCGCGCTGCCACGGATTCGGCAAAGCCATCGCCATCAAACATATCCGTCCGGTAATGCCGCTGCTGATGATGCGTGCCTCGTTTGAAGCGCAGCAGAAATTTGCGCCGCAATCGCGACCCTATCTGATTTCCCGTTCCGGTTGCGCCGGGATGCAGCGCTATGTGCAAACCTGGAGCGGCGACAACCGGACCAGCTGGCAAACTCTGCGATACAACACCCGCATGGGCCTCGGTATGAGTCTGTCCGGCTTGTATAACGTCGGGCACGACGTCGGCGGTTTCTCCGGTGACCGTCCGGATGAAGAGCTGTTTGTGCGCTGGGTGCAAAACGGCGTCATGCATCCACGCTTTACCATTCACTCCTGGAATGACGACGGCACGGTTAATGAACCCTGGATGTTTAGCAAAAGCACGCCGCTTATTCGTGAAGCTATTGAGCTGCGCTACCGCCTGCTGCCTTATTTCTACACGTTGTTGTGGCAGGCACACAGCGACGACGAACCAATGCTGCGTCCGACCTTCTTAGACCATGAGCATGACCCGAAAACCTTCGCCGAAACCGATGATTTCCTGTTGGGCCGCGACCTGCTGGTGGCAAGCGTGGTGGAGCAGGGGCAGTGTGAACGTGAGGTTTATCTGCCGGATAACGGCATCGGCTGGTGTGATTTTTACACTGGGAAATGGTTTGCAGGCGGGCAGCGCATCACCCTCGATGCCCCACTGAACCGGCTGCCGCTGCTGGTGCGTGCCGGTGCAGCGCTGCCAGTCTCCGGACGTCTGGCTCATGTGGATGTGAAGAAAGACACGCAGCGCGAACTGCATATTTTTCCGGCTCCGGTTAAGGGTACATCGTCAGGTATGTTGTTTGAAGACGACGGAGAAAGTCACGGCTGGAAAGCGGGGCAGGCGTTGTGGCTGAACTGGGAGATTGTCAGCAACGCTGAGCGCATCGACATCCGGCTAATTCAGCGTGGTGATTTCAGACCGGCGTGGGAAATCCTGAACATAGTCCTGCCGCAAGGGGAAGGGCGCGAAGTTTGGGTGAATGGCGAGTTGTCGGATTTCTATAAAATTTAAAAGATTGGGGGCCTTAATCAGGCCCCTTTTACTGCCCGCTTCTTCACCTTCTTCTCAAGCTGAACCGACGTCACTTCACTCTCAATCCAGCCATCGGCCAGACGGGTTTTTAACGTGTCGCCCGGTGCAGTCTGGGTCGTTTTCTTCAGCAGTTCACCTTTGGGCGTCGTCGTTACGCTATAGCCGCGAGCCAGCGTCGCCAGCGGGCTGACGGCTTCCAACTGGGCGCAGGCGGTGGCAAAACGCTGGCGGCTGCCGGACAACTGCGCACTCAGCGCCTGTTGTAGGCGATACTGTAACTGCTGAATCTTTTGCTGAGCACGGTGAATGCGCGGCTGAGGCTGCTGCTGATTCAGGCGCTGTTGCAGACGGTCTGTGCGTCGCAGCATTTGGCGCAGCTGGTTTTGCATCGCTTCATCCAGACGGCGGCGCAGTTTGAACAGCGCCGTTTGCTGACGTGCTAAGCGCAGATGCGGGTGCTGCTGTTGCAGACGATGATTGAGCCGCGTAAACCGTTGCGTAAGCTGTGCGAGATAATAGTCCATCGCCATTTCCAGGCGCTGCTGCTGTGACTGGATCTGACGCAGCAGTTCCAGTTGATTGCGGCTGATAAGCTCAGCGGCGGCCGAAGGCGTTGGTGCACGTAAATCCGCCACAAAATCGGCAATAGTGACATCGGTTTCATGGCCGACGGCGCTGACAATCGGGATGGCACTTTTGAAGATCGCCCGTGCTACGCGTTCGTCGTTAAAACTCCACAAATCTTCCAGCGAGCCACCACCGCGCCCGACGATCAGCACGTCCACTTCCTGACGTGCATTAGCCAGTTCGATGGCGCGCACGATTTGCACCGGCGCATCCACGCCCTGTACGGCCGTCGGGTAGATGATCACCGGCAGCGACGGGTCACGGCGTTTGAGTACGTTTAACACGTCATGCAGTGCGGCACCGCTCGATGAGGTGATCACGCCAACGCATTTGGCCGGAGAGGGCAGGGGCTGTTTGAACTGCGCATCGAACAGCCCTTCGGCCGCCAGCTGCTGCTTCAGCAGATCGAATTTTTGCTGCAATAAACCGTCACCGGCTTCCTGCATACTTTCGGCAATCAGCTGATAATCACCGCGCGGTTCGTACAATGTAATGGTGGCGCGCACCAGAACCTGCTGGCCGTTTTGCGGGCGGAATGTCGTGCGGCGGTTGGTGTTGCGGAACATCGCGCATTTGACCTGCGCCCGGTCATCTTTCAGGGTGAAATACCAGTGACCGGAAGAAGGTTGGGAGAAATTGGAGATCTCGCCTGAGAGCCATACCTGGCCCATTTCGTTCTCCAGCAACTGTCGGACCGTCTGATTGAGGCGGCTTACGGTAAAAATCGGTGGGGAAGAAGGTAGCGACATGTGATCCAGATCAAATTCAAAAACAGAGACTTAATCGAACGATACTACATGCACGAAACAGGTAATCAAGAAGTTTCTCAAAATAGTTCTGGTCGCAATGCCTGCTCACCTGTATACTCCCGCTGCAATATTTTCTCCTTTCCGCATCCACCTTGGTGAGATATTGCCCATGCTACGTATCGCAAAAGAAGCACTAACGTTCGACGACGTCCTCCTTGTTCCAGCCCACTCCACAGTTCTGCCCAATACTGCCGATCTAAGCACCCAGCTGACCGCTAAAATCCGTCTGAATATCCCTATGCTGTCCGCAGCGATGGATACCGTGACTGAAGCGAATCTGGCGATTGCTCTCGCGCAGGAAGGCGGTCTGGGATTCATTCACAAGAACATGTCTATTGAACGTCAGGCCGAAGAAGTTCGCCGCGTTAAGAAGCATGAAAGCGGCGTGGTTGCTGACCCGAAAACGGTCACCCCTTCCACCACACTGCGTCAGGTAAAAGAACTCACTCAAATTAACGGCTTTGCCGGCTACCCGGTTGTCACCGAGCAGAACGAACTGGTGGGTATTATTACCGGCCGTGACGTGCGCTTCGTGACCGATCTGGAACAGCCCGTGACCGCAGTGATGACCCCAAAAGAGCGTCTGGTGACGGTCAAAGAAGGCGAATCACGCGAAATCGTATTGCAGAAGATGCACGAAAAACGTGTTGAGAAAGCGCTGGTGGTTGACGCGCAATTCCATCTGCTCGGTATGATCACCGTTAAAGATTTCCAGAAAGCCGAACGTAAACCTAACGCCTGTAAAGATGAGCAGGGAAGTCTGCGCGTCGGTGCAGCGGTTGGCGCTGGCGAAGGCAACGAAGAACGTATTGACGCACTGGTTGCGGCGG
Source organism: uncultured Enterobacterales bacterium (assembly GCA_963519305.1). GTDB lineage: Bacteria > Pseudomonadota > Gammaproteobacteria > Enterobacterales > Enterobacteriaceae > Ewingella. Next base: position 78,829 of record CAUQMS010000007.1, on the reverse strand, counting down.
GCGTTGACGTGCTGTTGATCGACTCCTCACACGGCCACTCCGAAGGCGTTCTGTCACGCATTCGTGCTACCCGTGCAAAATACCCGGATCTGCAAATCATCGGCGGCAACGTGGCGACGGGCGCAGGCGCGCTGGCACTGGTTGAAGCCGGCGTGAGCGCAGTGAAAGTCGGTATCGGTCCTGGCTCTATCTGTACGACCCGTATCGTGACCGGCGTGGGTGTACCACAAATCACCGCCGTTTCCGACGCGGTGGCAGCACTGGTAGGTACCGGTATTCCGGTTATCGCCGATGGTGGCATCCGCTTCTCTGGTGATATCGCTAAAGCCATTGCGGCGGGCGCAAGCTGCGTGATGGTCGGCGGAATGCTGGCAGGTACCGAAGAGTCTCCGGGTGAAATCGAGCTGTATCAGGGCCGTTCATTCAAATCTTACCGCGGCATGGGCTCTCTGGGCGCGATGTCCAAAGGCTCTTCTGACCGCTACTTCCAGAGCGATAACGCCGCTGACAAACTGGTGCCGGAAGGTATCGAAGGTCGCGTGGCGTACAAAGGTCGTCTGAAAGAGATTGTGCACCAGCAAATGGGCGGTCTGCGCTCATGTATGGGATTGACCGGTTGTGCTACCATCCTCGAGCTGCGTACCAAGGCTGAGTTTGTCCGCATCAGCGGTGCAGGGATCCAGGAGAGCCACGTGCATGACGTGACGATCACCAAGGAATCTCCGAACTACCGTATGGGATCCTGATCCCCACGACAGCGAGCCATGTGCTCGCTGTCTGCTTTAACGTATTAATGAAAATTTAACCTGTTGTTTTAACGCTTTTATTGCTTTCTGGAAAACGCCCCCTCATGAGCGAAAATATTCACAAGCACCGTATCCTGATCCTCGATTTCGGCTCCCAGTACACCCAACTTGTTGCGCGCCGTGTGCGTGAACTGGGCGTCTATTGCGAACTCTGGGCCTGGGACGTAACCGAAGCCCAAATCCGCGAATTCAACCCGAACGGGATCATCCTGTCCGGCGGCCCGGAAAGTACCACCGAGCATGACAGCCCGCGTGCGCCAGACTACGTCTTCGAAGCCGGTGTCCCGGTTCTGGGCGTCTGCTACGGCATGCAAACCATGGCAATGCAATTAGGCGGCCATGTTGAAGGCTCCAACGAACGCGAATTTGGTTATGCGCAGGTTGAAGTTCAGACTGAAAGTGCCTTAATCCGCGACATTCAGGATGCCCTGAGTGAGAACGCCAAACCGCTGCTCGACGTCTGGATGAGCCACGGCGATAAAGTCACCGCCATCCCGTCCGATTTCGTGACCGTTGCCAGTACCGATACTTGCCCGTTCGCCATTATGGCTAACGAAGAAAAACGTTTTTACGGCGTACAGTTCCACCCGGAAGTGACCCATACCCGTCAGGGCCTGCGCATTCTGGAACGTTTCGTGATGGACATCTGCCAGTGCGAAGCATTGTGGACGCCGGCCAAAATCATCGAGGATGCTATCGAGCGTCTGCGTGAGCAGATTGGCGAAGATCACGTGATCCTCGGCCTGTCCGGCGGCGTTGACTCCTCCGTCACTGCGATGCTGTTGCACCGCGCTATCGGCAACCGCCTGACCTGTGTGTTTGTGGATAACGGCCTGCTGCGTCTTAATGAAGCGGATCAGGTGCTGGACATGTTCGGCGACCGTTTCGGTCTGAACATCGTTCACGTGGCCGCGGAAGAGCGTTTCCTGACTGCGCTGGCCGGTGTTGATGAGCCGGAAGCCAAACGTAAAATCATCGGGCGCGTATTTGTTGAAGTGTTCGACGAAGAAGCCTGCAAGCAGGATGCCGTTAAATGGCTGGCGCAGGGCACTATCTACCCTGACGTGATCGAATCTGCTGCCTCTGCCACTGGCAAAGCGCACGTCATCAAATCACACCACAACGTGGGTGGACTGCCGAAAGAGATGAAACTGGGTCTGGTTGAGCCGCTCAAAGAGCTGTTCAAAGACGAGGTGCGTAAAATCGGTCTGGAACTCGGCCTGCCATACGATATGCTTTACCGTCACCCGTTCCCGGGGCCAGGTCTTGGCGTTCGCGTACTGGGCGAAGTGAAGAAAGAGTACTGCGACCTGCTGCGCCGTGCCGACGCTATCTTCATCGAAGAGCTGCATAAAGCCGACCTGTACAATAAAGTCAGCCAGGCCTTCACCGTCTTCCTGCCAGTGCGCTCCGTTGGCGTGATGGGCGATGGCCGTAAATACGACTGGGTTGTATCCCTGCGCGCCGTCGAAACCATCGACTTCATGACTGCGCACTGGGCGCATCTGCCGTACGATTTCCTCGGCCGTTGCTCCAACCGCATCATCAACGAAGTCGACGGTATTTCCCGCGTGGTGTATGACATCAGCGGTAAACCACCGGCTACGATTGAGTGGGAATGATCAGGAACACCCTGAGTTAAACCCAATAAGAAACCCGCTTCGGCGGGTTTTTCGTCTTTTGAATGGGTTACCGGGTGACACAGATTCTGTCGGGGAAGGGGTATATGAACCGCGTATACATCCTGAAAACAAAAAAGCAGCCTCAGAAGGCTGCTTTTTCAGTTATGGCGGGAGGCTTACTTCTGTGGCGCTGGGTTAAACTGTACGACGTCAGTCGCTAAGTTATCCACCACGCCTTTCAGGTCGTTCAGGGTGACTTTCTGAGTATCATTGGATACCTGTTTGCCCAGGCCTTTACGTACCACTTTCACCACGGTTTTACCTGTGGTGGCATCAACCAGTTCCGCTTCGAAATACAACTCGGTATCACGTGTACGGTGTCCGCTGGCGGTTTCTGCACCGGCAACCACTAACGCGACCGGGATCACTTCATAGAATTGCAAACCTTCGGCTGAGGTATTTGCGCCTGTGATCGCACCTTTAAAGATTAAAGTACGTGGGCCAGCGTGGTTGGTGAGCGTCATGCGTTGCGCAATCGCAGGTTTGATGCGGCTGTTCGCGTAATCCAGAACACCCTGCAAGGTCTGCTGGTCAATCTGAGCCGTTGGCTGAGGTTTTGGATAGAAAGTAATTGGCTGATAATCGACGTAAGAGTAGTCAGAGGCTTTAAAGGAAGGGTCTACCCAGCGCAGCACGGTTTTACCCGACGGCGTTTTGGTCTCTTTCAAGCCAGAATAATCACCGAGGAAGCCTGAATATTTTTCTGGCTTTGTGACCTGACTGGTACAACCGGCAAGCATCACCGCGCCTGCAACCAGCGCTACCTGCAAAATTTTAGTTGTGTTCATTGGTACCCTTAAATGTGAGTGGTGTAATGAATTATGTATAGCACCGATACCGAAATTCACCCTTTCAAAACAACAAAACGGTGAGATCCGCAGAATAGCAAACTAAACTGTTGCCCCGTTCATCAACTTTTTATTTCTTTGATATAGAGACATAAAAAAAGCGTTGCCAGTTGTGACCGTTCTCGAAAAATCAATAAAGAAAGTTCGAATCATTAATTTCGCACTGTGAAATAAATGATCTTAATCCATCCTTTTGATTGTTAAAGAATTAAATTTTTTCTGATGATTCGTTTAGCACAAATTGAACCAATTCGACATATTATCCCTCATTATCGTGTTGTATCATTCCGACGTTTCTTTACATATCGGCTATTTTTATAACAATGATGCGCATAACAAATCATTCCTAACGCATCATTAAAGCTGGCAGGTAACACCGCGTACAACCATTGAATTGTGCACTTTACTCACCCTCCGGGGTGACAGCGTTGGCAATCAGGGCCGTGGCCCGCGGATGCCCGTTCATCCGGCAATACGCTGTTTTTTAGGAGAAAATGCAATGTCAGACACCCCTTCGAAAGCGCTGCGCGTCAGCGGCGTTTCCCGTCGTCGCTTATTGGGCTTTATCGGCGTCGGGCTGGTCAGCAGCCTGATGATGCCGGTTCCGCTCAAAGCTTTTGCTGCCGACGGCCAACCGTCTCCGGCAGATCTTGATAAGTTTATGCGAGTTTCCCGCGCCCTGACCGGTAAACGTCATCTCAACCCGGTGATTGGTCAGCGTCTGTTTGGCGCCATTTTTCAGCATAAACCGGATGTGATGACCCAGCTGGCACTGTTGCAAACGCTGCCTGCGGGTGCGCCGTCGGGCTGGAGTACGCCACAGCAGGATATTGCGCGTCTGATCCTGCAAGGCTGGTATTTGGGGCAGGTGGGCGAAGGGGCTGATATTGCCGTCGTAACTTATGAAAAAGCGCTGATGTTTGACGCGGTATCCGACGTTCTGGTGATCCGTTCTTACTGTACCAATCGTCCCGGATACTGGGCTGCCAAGCCTGATGTCGCGCTTTAATTAAGGAAAAATAAAAAATGGCTGACACATTAAAAGCTGACGTCATCGTTATCGGCTCCGGCGTGGCCGGTGGCATTGTGGCGAATGAACTGGCGAAAGCCGGAAAGAATGTTTTGATCCTCGAAGCGGGCCCGCGCATGTCGCGCTGGGAGATCGTCGAGAACTTCCGCAATCAGGCTGATAAAACCGACAACATGAAGCCGTACCCGTCGACGGATTATGCGCCGCATCCGGAATCCAATCCGAGCAATAATTACCTGATTCAGAAAGGTGAGCATCCGTATGACGCGCAGTTTATCCGCGTCGTCGGTGGCACCACCTGGCACTGGGCGGCGTCCGCATGGCGCTTCCTGCCGAACGATTTCAAAATCAAATCGCTGTATGGCGTAGGCCGCGACTGGCCGATTGAGTACACCGAGTTGGAAAAATGGTATTTCCGCGCCGAGCAGGAGCTGGGCGTGTGGGGGCCGAATAATGAAGAACTGGGTTCACCGCGCAGCGCACCGTACCCGATGGAGCCGCTGCCGCTCTCCTACAACGAGCAGCGTCTGAAAACCGTGCTTAACAACAACGGTTACTACGTCGTGACCGAGCCGGTGGCGCGTAACAGCCGCCCGTACGATGGCCGCCCAACCTGCTGCGGTAACAACAACTGCATGCCGATCTGCCCGATTGGCGCCATGTACAACGGCATCACGCACGTCGAGAAAGCCGAGAAAAATGGTGCCGTTCTGCGTCCTGAATCCGTAGTGTACAAGCTCGAAGTGAACGACAAGCAGGAGATCACCGCCGCGCTGTTCAAAGATCCACAGGGAAATGAGCACCGTGCCGAAGCGCAATACTTCGTGCTGGCAGCCAACGGAATCGAAATTCCGAAGCTGATGCTGATGTCCACCAACGATAAAAACCCGAAAGGCGTGGGTAACAGTTCTGATCAGGTTGGCCGCAACCTGATGGACCATCCGGGCGTTGGCGTTGAGTTTTACGCTAACGAAGCCCTGTGGCCGGGCCGCGGGCCGCAGGAGATGACTTCGATGGTCGGGTTCCGCGACGGTGATTTCCGCAAAGAGTACGCCGCGAAGAAAATCCACCTGTCGAACGTTTCACGTACCGATCAGGAAGCCGGACGGGCGCTGGCGCAGAAGGGGGAACTGATCCTCGGGCCGGATCTCGATAAACGCATCCGTGACCGCTCGTCGCGTTATGTGCGCTTTGACAGCTTCCACGAAATTCTGCCGCATCTGGAAAACCGTATTATTCCGAGCGCCACCGAGAAAGACAAACTGGGCATTCCGAAGCCGGAGTTCTATTACGCGATGGACGACTACGTGCGTAAAAGCGCCGAGCACACCTACAAAGTCTATGCTGACGCAGCGCGCCTGATGGGCGGTACCGAAATCACTTACTTCAAAGATTTCGCCAACAACAACCACATCACCGGTACGACCATCATGGGTCATGACCCGAAAGACTCGGTTGTGGATACGCAATGTCGTACCCATGACCACAAGAACCTGTTTATCGCCAGCAGCGCCGTGATGCCAACCGTGGGCTCGGTAAACTGTACCCTGACCATTGCGGCGCTCTCCCTGCGCATTGCCGACACGCTTAAGGCGGAGGTGTAATGATGAAAAAATTAACCCTTAGCCTGATGGCGGCCGCCGGTATGTTCAGCATGGCGGTTCACGCTGATGAGTCAGGTACTGACCTGATTAAACGCGGCGAATACCTCACTCAGGCCGCCGACTGCGTGGCTTGTCACACTACCAAAGACGGCAAGCCGTTTGCGGGTGGTCTGGCCTTCAAAACGCCGATGGGTACACTCTATTCGCCAAATATCACGGCGGATAAAGAGACCGGAATCGGTGACTGGAGTGACGCCGACTTCCTGCGCGCCGTACATGAAGGCAAAAACAAAGAGGGGCAGCATCTCTATCCTGCGTTCCCTTACACCTCCTACACGCTGCTCAAAGATGACGATGTTAAAGCGATCAAAGCCTATCTGTTCAGCCTGCCGCCGGTGCATCAGCCTAACCGCGAGAACGAGATGCCATTCCCGTTCAACCAGCGCTGGGGCATGTGGTTCTGGAATCTGGTGAACTTCGACAGTAAGCGTTTTGAGCCAGACACCAGCCAGTCAGCCGAATGGAATCAGGGTAAATATCTGGTCGAAGGATTGGGGCACTGTGGCGAATGCCATACGCCGCGCAATATCACCATGGGCATGAAAGACGGCAAGCCTTACGCCGGAACCGAAGTGGACGGCTGGACTGCGTTTAACATTTCTTCTGACAAAAACGCCGGTATCGGCAGCTGGAGCAAAGGCGACATCGTGCAGTATCTGCGTTCCGGTCACGTCAGTGGCAAAGCACAGGCCGCAGGCCCGATGGCGGAAGTGATCGAAAACAGTACACGTCATCTTACCGACGCCGACCTGAACTCGATGGCGACCTACATCCAGACGCTGAAACCGCAGGCAGATTCGGATGTGACGAAGAGCCGTTCTGACTGGGGCCATGAAGCGACCAGCGTCGATAACCTGCGCGGCGTGCCGTTTAAAGACTCACAGGAAACCGACGGTGCGCGTCTTTTCCTCGGCAACTGCGCCAGCTGCCACAGCTTCGGCGGGCAGGGCAGTCAGGACGGATATTATCCGTCGCTGATGAAAAACAGCGTCGTGGGCGCGAAAACGTCAAACAATCTGATCAACGTCATCCTGCACGGCGTATCGCGTAAAACCAACGACGGTGACGTCTTCATGCCTGGGTTTGCCGACACGCTGAGCGACAAACAGATTGCGACGCTGAGCACCTACATGCTGGAAGAGTTTGGGGCTAAGCCCGCGTTAAATGTGAAAGAGAGCGATGTGAAGGATCTGCGCGGAGAGTGATCTCCGGCAGGATCATCACGTGCCAGTGAGGGGGGGGTTAAACGTTGCGGCGTTTAATCTCGCTTTTTTTAACTTCAAATTCAAAACCGCGGGCCTGCTGCCCACACCCGCCCAGAAAGGCCGTAGGCGCGGCCCTTCTGGACATCCCGCGCCTTTTCATGAGGCTCCTCCAGCTGCGCTGGTCACAATGGCCGTGTTTCAGGCACCTTTGTTATAGCCGCAAACTCCGCCGCTGCGCGGTACTCTCAGTTCGGGCTTCAACCCGCGTAAAAATACACGCGGTTTTACGCCTCTCCTTCGACGTCGTTTTGAACGCGGCCGAGGCTTTTCTAAATTCAAAACCAATATGGTGTTGACCTTTAAAATGTCGAGGCCGCGTTCAAAAATGTCACCGGCAAGTCGGTGGCGAGACAACGTATTTACCGTTGGCTCAAACCCGCAGCCGGGAATCGCGGAGCGATGACATTTTGCGGCTATAACAGAAGTGACTGGAACACGGCCACCCCGATTCAGCGATAGCGCGCAGTTTAAAAACGCAGGATTCCAAAGGAGGTTCGTTTAAACCTCCTTTGGGCCCGTGTGGGCGGCGAGCCCACGGTTTTGATGTGTGGCAGCCCAAGGTCTTGACCTTAAAGCCAGTGTGGACGGCAGCCCAAGGTTTTGAATTTAAAGATTTAAGCCGCCCGCTGAGGGCATTATTTCTTTAAGAAATGAAAAAGATAGTAATCCCCCTTTGGGCTTTCGCCCTCGGCGATAATCTCCCACCCTTTGGCGAGGTAAAATGCCACCGAATTTTCACTTTTGACCAGACACTTCAGCGAGCCCTTTCCGGTAAACAGCGCTTCGCTGGCATGCAGTAAAGCCGTGCCGACACCGGTGCCTTTGACGGCCGGGTCGACAAACAAATTATGCAGGAAATTTTCCTGTGTGAAGATCGAGGCAAAGCCCACTAACTTACCGTCGTGCACGGCGACGATCACCGTTTCGCCGATCGTTGCACGGTCAAAATCCTCCAGCCGCAAATCCTCTGTATCCATCCACGTCCAGGTATCTTTGCGCGACGCAAGATAGAGCGTGCGTAAAAAAGGCCGGTCGGCTTCCTCGTAAGGGCGTATCTGCAAGGCATTCTCTCCGTTGTTACAAACCTGTGAAGATTGTAGGTTGATCTTCGCGCCGCGCCCACCAATAATGCTCGCTTGACTCGGGGTGCCCCTTTTGCGCAAGAAAGGGCTGAGAACTTACCCGTATTACCTGATCTGGATTATGCCAGCGTAGGGAAGTCAGGTATCTCTCCCGATACCGCCTTCTTGAGCGCCGGTGGGGAGAATATATGAATAACCGACCTGTCGATTTTTCCGCTGCACAAACGGCCATTGCTTTACAAAATCTCCGAAATTCCAATCCCTTAGTACATTGCCTGACCAACGACGTGGTGCAATCATTTACGGCTAACGTGCTGCTGGCTATCGGGGCGTCACCGGCGATGGTGGTGGACCCGGTCGAAGCCTCGCAGTTTGCTGCCATTGCTGATGCACTGCTGGTCAACGTCGGTACGCTGACCCGACCTCATGCCAATGCCATGTTGGCCGCCGTTCATGCCGCCAATCAGGCCGGAAAGCCCTGGGTGCTGGATCCGGTGGCCGTCGGTGGCCTGACATTGCGCACAGAATTCTCCCTCGAACTGATGCAGTTCACGCCCGCCGCTATCCGTGGCAATGCCTCGGAAATCCGCGCGCTCAGCGGGATGAGCTCGACCGGGCGCGGCGTGGAAAGCGGTGATGACTCGCTCAGTGCTTTACCGGCAGCCAAAAAACTGGCGCAGCAAACCGGCGCGATTGTGGCGGTGACCGGTGAAATTGATTACGTCACCGACGGCGAACGCTGTCTGGCGGTGCGTGGTGGCGATGCGCTGATGACCCGTGTGGTAGGCACCGGCTGCGCGCTGTCGGCGGTCGTCGCGGCCTTTGTTGCCCTGCCGGGTGACCGGCTGGAAAACGTGGCCGCAGCGTGCCGGGTGATGTCCTGTGCCGGTGAACGGGCCTGCCAGCAGGTGCGCGGGCCGGGCAGTTTTACTCCGGCTTTCCTTGATAACCTGTATCTGCTGGACGGCGAGGCGCTGCAATGAAACGTATTAATGCCTTAACAATTGCGGGTACTGACCCAAGCGGTGGCGCCGGTATTCAGGCAGATCTCAAAACTTTCTCCGCGCTGACCGCCTATGGCACCAGCGTGATCACTGCGCTGGTGGCGCAAAACACCCGCGGCGTGCAGTCGGTTTACAACATTGAACCGGCGTTTGTGGCAGCACAGCTGGACTCTGTTCTGAGCGACGTGCGTATCGACAGCGCGAAAATCGGTATGTTAGCGAACTCGGCGATTGTGGGCGCAGTGGCGGAGCGGCTGCGTCACTATGTGTTGCCATTTGTGGTGCTTGATACTGTAATGCTGGCGAAAAGCGGTGATCCGTTATTACAGCCAGACGCCGTCGAGGCGCTGCGGCGTTTGCTGTTGCCGCAGGTGTCGATCATTACGCCGAACCTGCCGGAAGCCGCTGCGTTGCTGGCGTGCGACATTGCGCAGAATGAGCAGGAGATGCGTGAACAGGGCGAAGCGCTGCTGGAGATGGGGTGTGAGGCGGTACTGATGAAGGGCGGGCATTTGCAGGCGGATGAAAACCGTGAAAACGGCGAAAGCCCGGACTGGCTGTTTATGCCGGGTTCGCGTCAGCGTTTCACTGCACCGCGCGTGAACACCCGTCATACGCACGGTACCGGCTGTACGCTGTCGGCGGCACTGGCGGCACTGCGTCCGCGCCATGACAACTGGCCGGATACGGTTCACGCCGCCAAACAGTATTTACAACAGGCGCTGATGCAGGCCGATTCGCTGGAAGTCGGTCAGGGTATCGGGCCGGTGCATCACTTCCACAAATGGTGGTAACGGTCTTAAGCCCGGCTCTGTTTTTGCGAAAATGCCTCACTGCAAAGTTCGGCTTCGGCCTGCTGGAACAGCGTCAGCGCCTGCCTGATATGGGCGGCGTCGAACGGGTTCAGCGGGTAGAATTTTTCCTCTTTGCGCGGACGCAGTGAAAGGCGGATCTGGTTACTTGAGACGCGTTCAAACAGATAGCTGGCGATGTCGTCATTCTCTTCGTCACGCCAGGAGAGCAGCAGCGCGGCGTGCTCGCCGGTACGGCGGGCGAGGAAGCGGTTATGCGCCCACAGGCCTTCACAGTCGCCGTCTTTTTGCAGTTTTTTGCCGCTGAACCAGTTGCTGTCAGCCAGGAACCACAGTGCCTGTGGAGTGATCTCGCGCTGCATCTCCCGCCATAGCGGCTGATTGTTTTCCATCTGCCAGCAGGCGATACCGAGATAATCGTTCAGCTCGCGCCAGTCATTTTCCAGCTGCTGCTTGAGTTCAGGGTCGAGAATATTGTGGAACTGCTGTAAGCCGCTGGCCTGTTCGCCGAGACGGGTGTAACCGACCACCGACATGGTGCGCGGGCGGCGGCGGAAGGTCATCCACAACAGGAGTTTCGGAATGCGGAATTTGATGGCCTGTACGCTAAGCTTGTAGCGCTGGCCGCGCGACATCACCAGTCCGTTGGAGGTGCCGCGTTTATCCTGATAATTACGCACCAGCACGACGCTGTTCTGGCCCATCCAGCCTGTCACGTAATGCTCTTTTTCGCTTTCAGCGATATCCAGATCGCGGGCAATTTGTTCGATTTTCTCTACGTCCAGCTGACCCAGAGAGAGCGCCTCATCGGCGCTGTAATAGCATTTCTTTAACGTAACGGATTGCAACGACGTAGCTGAAGGCATAACCAGAATTCCACGGGAAGTACATGGTTTACAGCTTAGCCTAAGTTGTTATACAAATTGATGTCACGGCTAACATAAACCGCATTTTTTTGTAAATCCTCACAGACGGCCTGCGCTTCCGCAGATACGGATCTTCTCGGCCACCACTTCTTTCATGGCGATCTTGCCGGGCACGATGTATTTACGCGGATCGTTGGCATCAGGGTTCTGGTTGAAATAGCTTTTTACGGCATCGGCAAACGCGATCTTCAGTTCGGTCGCGACGTTAACTTTGCACACACCCAGACGGATCGCCCGCGCCACCATGGCTTCGGGAATGCCTGACGCGCCGTGCAGCACCAGCGGGATATCCACGCAATTGCGGATCTTCTCCAGCCGGTCGAAGTCCAGTTTTGGCTCACCCTGATATAACCCGTGGGCTGAGCCAATCGCCACAGCCAGTGAATCGATGCCGGTCAGTTCGACAAATTCTCTGGCGGCCATCGGGTCGGTGAAGAAGCTGTCGGCAGAATCCACCACCAGATCGTCTTCCTGACCGCCGAGTCGCCCCAGTTCAGCTTCGACGCTGGCACCGTAGCGGTGACACAGCTTGACCGCCTGCAACACGATGTCGATGTTCTGGCGAAATGGCAGGTGAGAACCGTCGATCATCACCGAGCGGATCCCCTGACGCACTTTACCTTCGATATCTTCCATCTCTTCGTGATGATCCAGATGCAGTGCCAGCGGCAGGTTATAGCGGCGCGCGGCAGCCTGGCAGATCTCCACCAGATAGTCGGTTCCGGCATAGGAGAAGGTGCCGGGCGTCCCGGCCATGATCACCGGGGACTCCATTTCCGCCGCGGTTTCTGCGACCACCTGTACGGTTTCCAGATTGTGTACGTTGAACGCCGGAACGGCGTAACCTTCGCGCTGGGCTTTTTTCAGCATTTCGCGGTTTGAGACTAAGTACATAAATAACTCCCCGGTGTGGCAACAAAATTGAATTACAGCGCCGCAGCGCGGGACTGGGTGGCCGGTTTGGAATAACGGTAAATCGTGACGCCTTTCACCACGCGGTTGACCTCACCGGTCGGACACGGGTTGTCCGGCGTCAGGCCCTGCGCCAGCGAGGTTTCCATCGCCAGCATCTGTACAAACAGCAGATAGGGGAACATCAGCCACAGGTCATCGCGGTCATCGTGCAGGGTCTGCACGCCGGCGAAATCATGGGGTTCACCGCTGAGGCCCACCATCTGCTGGGCCAGCCCGTCGCGTCTCAGTTCATGCCATAAATCCACGTCATACTGGCGTGCATAGCTGTCGCTGGAGAACATCAGCAGCACCAGCGTCTGGTCATCCACCATAAATTTTGGCCCGTGGCGCAGCCCTAAAGAGGAGTCGTAGCGGGTGACGATGCGCCCGGCGGTCAGCTCGAGCATTTTCAGTGAAGCCTCTTCGGCAAGGCCGGTAAAGCAGCTGCCGCCAAGGGTGATGTAACGGCGAAAACCGCTGGTCGCCAGCGCTTTGACCTGCGGTTGCAGGCTTTCGCGCAGCTGATAGCAGCGTTCCACCATACGTTCGAGCGGCTCACGTGCGGTGCTGAGGGAGTGCGAACCGAGCAGCAGGGCGGCGCTGAGCATCATGCAGCTGAAGCTGGAAGTCATGGCGAAGCTCTGATCGTTCGAGCCTTCCGGCATCAGCAGCGCCAGCACGTTGTCGCGGCCGTCGGCATAGTGCGCCAGCTGGCTGTCGGGGTTACACACCAGCATCAGGTGGTAGCACTCCGGCACCAGCTGGTCGGCCAGCGCCACGCTCGCCACGCTTTCCGGGCTGTTGCCGGAACGGGCAAAGGAGACCAGCAGCGTCGGGCGGGAGCGGTCGAGATACTGATGCGGGTTGGCGACAATATCTGTGGTGCCATAGGCCACCACGTCGCGGCCGGTCTGCTGGCGCAGCCACGGCGCAAGAGCACGACCGGCGAACGCCGAACTGCCCGCGCCGCACAGCACAATCTGCAGGCGCGGATTGTCCAGCAGTGGTTGCAGGAACGGCTGCCACTGCGCGCTGCTGTCGGTGAGTTGCTGATGCAGTGCGCGCCATAAGTCGGGTTGCTGCCAGATCTCTTTGGCGGTGTGCAACGCGTTGTGCTGTTCCAGCCAGTCACTGCTGTAGGAAAAATAGTGGCTCATGATACGTGCTCCCTGGTAGCGGGCTGGCAGGCGTCGGCGTAATCGGCCAGCACTTCGCTGATTTTATGTAAAACCCAATCCTGCGGATCGGAGGAAAGCTGACCGGCGTTGATGGCACGGGCCTGTTCGGGCAGATACTGGCTGAGTAACGCTTGCGGGACCGGGTTCTTACGCAGGTTATCCAGCAGGCTGTCGACCGCTGCGCACACTTCCGGCAGCGGCCAGTAATAACGCACGCGGTCGCTCAGGCTGTACTGGCGGTGCAGGTGCTGCTGATGCGGTTTGCCGGGGTAGTAGCGGCGCCATTGTTCCGGGCGTTCGCACATTACCTGCTCCAGCGTGGAACACAGATGCGACGCCTGATGTTCACCCAGCCATTCACGCTCAATGTGGTCGAGGGCAAACAGCGCTTCGCGCAGAGCGAAGGTCAGGGCCGGGCCGACTTTAAGAATGGCGAAGTGATCGCGCACTAACTGGCGGTAGGCCAGCGGAGCCTGATAATCCGTGGAGTGCGCTTCGTACACCATCGTCGGCCAATTCTCGATAAACCGGGTCAGCTGACGGGCGCGTTCCGGCTGATAGCGCTCGACGCTGTGGTTGTCGAACTCGACGCCAGGCTGCACCACCACGGCAATCACCCGCGGCCAGACGGCGGCCAGACCCTGCGCCATCCAGGCGCTGCGATGCACGCCGAGCGTGGTTTCCACGGCGTCCGGTGTCGTAACATGCATGACCTCTTCTTCCAGTGCTTCCTGCGCGCCGCCCGGCACCGGCACTTCGGTACCAATCACATACACCGGGGCTTCGCCGCCGTGCTGCTGCCAGCTTTTTTCGGCAATGTTGCACAGACGTGCGGCGCGGCGGGCCACTTCGTCGTCACCCAGCGGGGTCGGGTCACCGGCGCAGGACATCGAACAGTCGAGATGAATTTTGCGAAAACCGGCCGCAACATAATCAGCAATCAGGGTTTCTGCCAGCAGCATGGCCTGTTCGGCAGGCTGATCCTGCCAGGCATTCGGCCCAAGATGGTCGCCGCCGAGCCAGACGCGGTCGCGGGGTAAACCCAACGCGTCCGCCTGTTGCCAGACCGCATCGCGGAACTGGTGCGGCTGCATCCCGGTATAACCGCCAAACTGGTTCACCTGATTGGAGGTCGCCTCGATGAGCACCGTGGTGTCCCGTTGCAGTGCCTGACGCAGCGCCGCTTCAATCACCCACGGATGCGCCGAACAGACGGAGAACACGCCCACCGGCTCGCCAGCTTTGTGGCGCTTTATCAGTTCAAGTAGCTGTTGCATAAAACAAACTCCTTATCAGATGGGTGATCGGCTCACCGGTCGGCGATGATCACTTCGACCCCTAAATCATGTAATGCCCGGCGGTAGTCATCGGGTATGCGGCTGTCGGTGACCAGTTTGTTGATCTTGCCGATTTCGCAAATCATGCAGAAACTGGTGCGGCCAAACTTACTGGCGTCTGCCACCGCAATCACTTCGCGCGCAACGTCGCACATGGCGCGGTTTAACTGGGCTTCACCGGGATTGGGCGTGGTGATGCCGCTGACCAGATCAAAACCATCCACGCCTAAAAACAGCTTGTCGAAGCGGTACTGGCGAATGTGTTGTTCGGCGGAAGGGCCATACAGCGACCAGGATTTGCGCCTTACGCTGCCGCCAATCACCATCAGATCCACCTGCTCGTTGCTGGCTAACTCAAAGGCGATATTCAGTGCGTTGGTCATCACCACCAGTTCCTGCTTGCCCTGTAACTGCGGCACCATCTGGCTGATGGTGGAGCCGGAGTCGAGAATGATCGACTCGCCGTCGTTGACCAGTGCCGCCGCCGCGCAGGCGATGGTGTATTTCACGTCGCGGTTGATGCGGCCCTTGTCCTGCAACGGGCGGTCAAACACGAACTGTTTATTCAATTTGGCGCCACCGTAGGCCCGCACCGCGCAACCGCTTTTTTCCAGATAACGCAGATCGTTGCGGATGGTCACGCTCGACACGTCATACTGGCCGCTGAGATCTTCCACCCGCACCGATCCCTCGCGACATAACTGATCGATAATTAATTCCCGGCGTTTTAGCGTATTTATCATTGGCGCTTAATCCCCTAAACAGCATTGAACCTGTCGGTAAACTTTCTTCGGCTGCTTTCGGTGTTTCGGCCTGAATTACAGCAAACGAAAAACCGAAAAGCAACGTTAATTTTAAAATAAATCCTTATATATCATAAAGTTAATTGTGTTAATTGCTTTCGATTTGGCTGCAACCGAAAGGTAAGGCGAAAGCGCTGAAACCGTCAAAACCGTTATTTTTCAGCGCCTCTTAAACCGTCACTGACGTTTATTTCTGGTGGAACCGAAAGCCGTCCGTTTGCGCTATTTCTTTTGTCTTTCACTTATTACCCGAAATAAATATGCGATTTATTTTAGGCAGGCATTCAGTGCGCGTTTTGATCCAACAAGGCCGCGCCGCGCACACCGCTGCTGTCACCAAATACCGGCGATAAAATGGCCGCCGGTTCACTGCCGGGGAACAGCCAGGCGCGCATCGCCAGCGGCAGCAGGCGGTAGAGTTCAGGCATATTCGAGACTCCGCCGCCGAGCACAAAGGCATCGACGTCGAGCATCAGTTGCAAGCTGGAGAGGGCGCTGGCGAGAATGTCGATATACATCCCGACCAGCCGCCGGGCGAGCGGATCGCCCTGGCGGTAGCAGGTCAGCAGCTCCGGCACGCTGGTGGCCGGATGACGAAAATGTTGGGCGAGCGCCATAAACCCGCGCCCGGAGACGTAACGTTCGAAGCAGCCGGTCAGCCCGCAGCTGCAGGTAAACAGCGGCAGGTCATAGCGCTGAACCAGTTGGGCAGAGATCGGGATATGTCCCCATTCGCCTGCCAGCCCGTTTTTGCCTTTGTGCAGATGTTTATGCAGCACCAGCCCGCCGCCCGCACCGGTGCCGAGGATCACGCCGAAGACAATGTCATGACGCTGCGTCTGCTCGGTACTGGCCTCTGACAGTGCAAAACAGCGGCAGTCGTTTTCAATCGCCACCGGGCGGTCCAGCGTATTGGCAAGGTCTTCCGCCAGACAGTGGCCGGTGATGCAGGGCACGTTGACCGACAACTGCTTGCGGCTTACCGGGTCCGTCACGCCCGGCAGGCCGATGCCGATACTGCCGCGTGTGTGCAGCGTCAGGTCAGCCTGCGCCACCAGCGTTTTTACGCAGCTCAGAAACTGCTGGTAGTCGCCCGTGGGCGTGCTGACCCGCTGACAAAACACCTGATTCAGCCGGTCGTCGTAGGCCGCCATCTCAATTTTGGTACCGCCGATATCAAATCCGTAGCGCATCGCTAATTCCCCATAATCAAAAGTCAGGCCGGATGTACGTTGACCACCGTGCCTTCACGGCGGGCGCGTTCGGCGGCGAACACCATCAGATGACTTTCCAGCGTTTCCTGCGGGCCGGAGAGGATCTGGCTGGCGTCGTTGCTGCGTACCGCATCGATGAAATGCGCCATCAGGTAGTAGTCGCCGCCGCCGTGGCCACCCATAGCGCTGTTCTGCGCCGGGTCACTGCTCTCGATATCATCGACGTCGTAGACCGTCTCGCTGTCATCGACAAACGAAGTGATGCGGATAAAGCGCCCGTCGCCTTCCAGCTGACCGTGGCTGCCGAACAGCTGGGTTTTGCGGTCTTCGTGGCGGGTGAACGCGGTCATGGTGAAGGAGGCGGTTTTGCCGCCGGCAAACTGAATATTGACTACCTGATGGTCCACCACGTTGTTGTCGCAGCGGTAGACGCAGCGGCCATAAGGCCCGGTGCGCAGGGCATTTAACAGGTTTTCCTGACTCACTTCCGGCGTCAGCACCCGCAGGAATCCGGCAGTGGATTTAGGCTGTTCGCCGAGGTAAATCTTTTTGGCGGAATAAGGGCAGGTGGCTTCCACGCCGCAATCAAGGCAGCGGTCGGCGGCGCCCGCGGGCTGGTTTTCAGCGCGGAAGTGGCGCAGGCCGCCAAAGGAGCTGACCTGCTCGCAAGGGGTGTCCATGATGTAGCGGATCCAGTCGATATCGTGACAGGATTTCTGCAACAGCATCGAGGCGGAAAACTGGTCATTGCGCCAGTTGCCGCGCACGAACGAGTGCGCCTGATGCCAGTAACCAACCGGTTCCAGGTGCTGCATGCTGACCACATCGCCAATCACTTTGTCGCGCAGCAACTGTTTCAGTTTTTGTGTATAGCGGGTGTAGCGCAGCACGTGGCCGACGGAGAAGATCACCCCGGCGCGTTCGACGGCCTCCACGATGGCCTCGCATTCACGGCTGTCCGGCGACAACGGTTTTTCCAGCAGCATGTGATAACCCTGCGCAGCGAAGGCCAGCGCCGGTTCCAGATGCATATTGTCCTGAGTACAGACGAGCACGGCGTCGGCCAGTTTCCCGGCCGCGGCGGCATCGCGCCAGTCGTGAAAGACATTTTGCGGCGCAATGTTATGCTGCGCCACAAACTGCTGGCGGTAGGTGGCACGGGGTTCCGCTACCGCCACCACCTGCATCAGTTCAGGGTGGGCGAGGGCGAAGCGGGAATAGATTTCGCCGCGCGCACCGGCACCGGCGACCAGCACGCGGACCGGTTTGCGGTCGGATACGTTTGTTGCAGACATAGGGTTTCTCCACATTGCAAATACCCTTCATACTTCAAGTTGCAGCTTGGTTGGCTGCCTTCATTCACCCCGGTCACATGGTATGGCCATGCTCCCGGGGGCTCATTCAGTTGCCGTCGCGCTGCGACTCGAATTATTTTGGGTATACGGTTGTCGGGCATTAATGATGTTGTTTTAAGTTCAGCCCTGTTTCTTTGTCGAACAGGTGCGCGCGGTGTAAATCGAAGTGCAGCCAGATCTGCTCGCCGAGCAGCGGGTCCCAGTCATGGCGGGTGGCGACACGGGTGATGAAGCGGTAACCACCGATATCACAATGCAGCAGCTCTTCGTTACCCATACGCTCGACGGTCATGATGGTGGCCTGCACCGCGTTGTCCGCCGGGCCAGTCACGATGCGCAGGTATTCCGGACGGATGCCGAGACAGACGTCGTTATAGTTGTAGCTCAGCACCTGGTCGGTCAGTTCCGGCGTCAGGTTGAGCACGCCGTTGTCACCCAGACGCAGGCTGACCGCGCCGTGGTCACGCAGGAGGGGCAGGTCATGCAGGTTCATCGACGGGCTGCCGATGAACTCGGCGACGAATTTATTCGCCGGGTGGTGATACAGATTGACCGGTTTATCCACCTGCATGATCTCGCCCCGGTTAAGCACGCAGATACGGTCGCCCATGGTCATGGCTTCGACCTGATCGTGGGTGACGTAAATCATGGTGGCGCCGACACCCTCACGCTTGAGCTGGTTGTGCAGGTCGATGAGCTGGACGCGCATAGAGACGCGCAGTTTGGCGTCGAGGTTTGACAGCGGTTCATCGAACAAAAACACTTTTGGCTTGCGGACAATCGCCCGGCCAACCGCTACGCGCTGGCACTGGCCGCCGGAGAGCTGGCCCGGCTTGCGTTGCAGCAGATTGGTGATCTCCAGCTTTTCCGCCGCTTCGCGCACGCGGCGGTCAATTTCCTGTTTGCTCTCTTTGCCAATCAGACTGAAGGCCATGTTTTTGTAGACCGTCATGTGCGGGTAGAGGGCATAGTTCTGGAACACCATGGCAATGCCGCGATCTTTGGGCATGGTGTCGTTCACGCACTGATTGTGAATAATAATTTCGCCTTCGCTGACGCTCTCCAGCCCGGCGATCATGCGCAGCAGGGTCGATTTCGCGCAGCCTGATGGCCCGACAAACACCATGAATTCGCCTTCGCGGATATCCAGATCGATGCCATGCAGCGCCTTGAAACCGTTGGGATAAACCTTTTCAACGCTATGTAGTTGTATTCCGGTCATAACTACTCCTCTCCCCTTCATCTTTCACGTTGCAGATACGTTGGCTGCGTTCACTCACCCGAATCACTTACTTCAGTAAGCTCATCGGGGTTCGCTCACTTGCCGCCTTCCTGCATCGCGAAATCTATCGGGGTGTTTCTGTGTATAAAATCAGGCTTAACTCTTCACGCCGGAACTGGCGATGCCCTGAATGAAATAGCGCTGGAAAAGGATGAACAGCATCAGCATCGGGATGATTGCCATCAGTGCACCGGCCATCAGCATCGGATACTCCTCACCGGCGCGGCTGGAGAGCGATGCCAGCCCGACCGGCAGGGTCAGTTTGTTGCTGCTGGTGTTGACGATCAGTGGCCACATCAGATTATTCCAGCTCCACAGGCCGTTGATGATGATGCAGGCGACAATGCCCGGACGGATGAGCGGCAGCATGATGCGCCAGAAGATGGTGAAGTGGTTGTAGCCATCCATCAGCGCGGCTTCTTCCATCTCTTTGGGCACCGCCATAAAAAACTGACGCAGCAGGAAGGTGGCGTAAATACTGAAAACACCAGGCAGGATCAGACCCGTCAGGGTGTTGAGCAGGCCGAGTTTCTGCACCACGAGAAATTGCGGAATAAGAAACGCCTGGCCCGGCACCATCAGAATCGAAATACACAGCACGAATACCACGTTGCGGCCGCGAAAGTGCAGACGGGCAAAGCTGTACGCCGCCATAGTGGCGATGACCATTTGCAACGTGACGGTGAAAAAGGTCGAGAGAATGGAGTTAAGGTAAAACCCGGTGAACGGGATCTCATGGAGGATGCGCCCGTAAGCGGCGAAATCCGGATGAGAGGGCAGCATCTGTAACGGGATCTGGATACTTTCAGCCTGCGTTTTTAGCGAGGTGATCAGCATCCAGATAAAAGGCACGACCGACGCGAGGCTCGCGAGGGCCATAAACAGATAGACCGCCCACTTCTGCACGTTGATCTTTTGGCGCGGCACGGTCCGCTCATTTGTGCGCAAGGGTGTGGCATTGCGGGTTTGCGAATAGGTTGTCATCCGGGGCTCCTTACGCCACTTTCAGCCGTTTACCGATGGCCATTTGTACGAGGGTGATCAGCATCGTGACGATAAACAACACCACGGTGATGGCGGAGGCGTAGCCTTTCTGTTGCAGATAAAACGCGTTTTTGTAGAACAGATAGGTGATGGTCATGGTGTCGCTTTCGACCATAGAGCGGTCAAACATCAGGAAAACCACGTCGAAGATTTGCAGCACTTCGATAAAGCTCATCACCGACACAAAGAACAGCGTCGGGACCATCATCGGCAGCGTCAGGCAGAAGAAGCGGCGCAGGGTGCTGATACCGTCGATGTCGGCGGCTTCATAAATGGAGCGCGGAATGCTTTGCAGTCCGGCCAGCAGGATGATGATTTTCAGCGCCAGCGATGACCAGATGATGATCACCGACACGCTGATGCGCACGATATCCGGATCCGACAGCCAGCCGACCGCCGAGACGCCGAAAAAGTGCAGCAGATAGTTAATCAGCCCGAAGTCTTTATTGAACAGCCACTGCCAGACCATGGCGACCGCCGCGGGCATGGTGACGGCGGGCAGAAACAGCAGGGTACGGAACAGCGCTTTACCTCGAATATTCTGGTTGAGGCCAATCGCCAGCAGCAGCGAGAGTGTCAGGCTGACAGGCACGCAGACCACCACGTAAAACAGCGTATTGGCGATGGCAGCGTAGAAATCGTCGTCGCTGAAGAGGTCGAGATAGTTATTAACGTTGAAGGTGCTCCAGTTCATAAACTGGTCAAGATCGGTAAAGCTGTAGAAAATGTTTTGCAGGAAAGGGATGAAATAAAACACCAGCAGCCCGATCAGTAAAGGCAGCACCATTATCCAGCCCCAGAAACGTTCGGCGCGCTCAAGACGGGTGAGGGCCGGGCGGGCTGAGGTTTTTGTGGTCGGTTTAACGTCGGCGGCGCGGGTTTTTTGCTGCTTTAGTGCAACAGAAACCGAATCTGCAAGCGACATGATGATGGTCCTCAGTCAGAGCAAAAAGTCGCTCAGATCAGACGGGACTGATCTGAGCGAAGGGGATTAGTTTTCCATCACGCGGGAGATTTTCTTCTCCGATTTGTCCATTTCCTGTTTGGCATCGGCACCCATGAAGATCCGTTTCAGGCTGGCAATCCACATGTTTTGCCATTTCGGCGTGTTGGTACCGGCCGTCGGGTAAGCTTTGGTGAATTCGAGGGTTTCGATATACGGCGTGACATCGACATTTTTGATGTTGGCTGCCCAGGCTTTGGCGGCAGTTTTATTCGCCGGGATCACCGCTTTGGCGAGGATCTCCTGCGATGGTTCAGAACTCATAAACTGAATGTAGCGCCAGGCTTCGGCTTTATGGCTGCCTTTGGAGGACATAGCGAAACCGAGGCTGTGGGCCACGCCGGACTGGCGTTCAATTTTCGGCATAATCACCACGCCGATGTGGTCATTGATCAGCGGGTTGGCGGCAAATGGCGCGGCCAGCCATGAACCGGCATAGGCCATCGCCGCGCGGTTGGACTGGAAGATGTTCTCGGTTTTGACTTCGCTCATCTGCTGCGCCGTTGGCAGCTGGCCCGCTTTCATCATTTCCTGCAACTGCTGATAAACCCAGATGGATTTGTCGTTAGCGATGTCGGTCGGTTTACCGTCGGTTGGCACTACGTTATTGCCACTCTGGTAGAGCAGGTTGAGGTAGCTGTCCTGGCCGTCGCCGCTTAAATCCATCACCAGCGGGAAGGTGTCGCCTTTCATGCCCGCTTTCAGCTGAGTGGCTTTGGCTTTCAGCTGATCCCAGGTCCAGTCGCTGGTCGGGTAGGCAACTTTGGCTTCATCGAACAGCTTTTTGTTGTACCAGACGGCAATGGAGTCAACGTCACGCGGGATCGCCAGTTGTTGTCCTTTATATTGGTAAGCTTTCACTGAACTGGCGACAATATTATTCATATCCAGTTTGCTTTTCTCAATGTCGCTGTTTAACGGTTCTAATAAACCGTTTTTAGCATATTGAATGAAATAGGGCATATTGATCCAGAATATATCTGGCGCGACGCCACCGGCCGCAGCGGCATCTAATTTCACGAAATATTGAGCGGCGGGTGTTAATTCAATATCTATTTTTATATCTGGGTTTTCTTTTTCGAAATTCTTGGCAATTTCCTGTTCGGCGGCTAATTGGTTTTTATCCCATACGGCATAACGCAGGGTAACGGGATCGGCGGCCTGCACGGACAGGGAAAACAGAGCGGGTAATAATATCGCTGATGTGATGATGCTCCGGCGAAATGACGCCTGAGTAAGGAAAGAGGTGGTGCATTTTCTTAGTGACATTGACATCCCCTTGAGCGTTCGAAAAATAAACATTTGCGTAACGTTTAATCTTTCTATCCCCTAAATTTCAGTGTGTCAATACAGCCTGTTTTGCCCTAAATGAGTGCGAATACCTTTCGTTGTTGTTAAAATCGAAAGGGAGAAAGTGAAAGTTGAAAGGCGATTTTATGTTACTTTTTTATAACATTTACCCCTTCTGTTCCCTGCTGACACGCGCTGTCAGCGGCTGATTTCGCAGGCTGGCTGAGGAAAAGCCCTGCACTATGATGGGGAATGGAAAAGCTTTTATTGTGCAGGCGGATAAATCTTTCATTTTTGTGATGCAAACAAACAAAAAAAAGCGCCTTTCACTGTGAAAAGACTGCCGTCCGGTGTTGGGATTTTTAGTGTCTCGTTTTATTCCCGGTGAAAGAGGGTGATTGTGTGTTTATTAAAAAAATGTCAGGCTGAGAATTCATCTTATTTCCTCAACCGTTGCGAGTCTGACTATTATGCGCCTGACATTGTTATTCACTCACAGTCTGGAAAAGATATTCCATCAGAAAAATACGCCTGAATTAACGCCGATAGAAAACCTTTCATTATTAAACAATGAAAGTCTCTCTTTTCAGTGCGTGTATTGTTTACATAAAGAGGATGACGAACCCCGGCGGCAATTACGGGTTTCCCTCAGCGGTGAACTGAGCGACGTAATTAGCGTGCGTCAGGTGCGTCATGTTCCCAGTCTTTTTCCCTGCTACCGCACCACCGATGATGATTATCTTACGACGGAGCCGGGACTGTTTCCCGATCCGCTCATGCCGCTTACGGATAATACCTTCTTCGTCAACGGCGATTATTACGGCAGCCTGTGGCTGACGCTCAATCCGCAAAACGAAAGTTTACCGGCGGGTAAGACGTCGTTGAACTTACGGGTTTCCGACGTGATCAGCGGCTCAGTGCTTGGCAGCGTTGATATGAGTATTCACGTACTGGCACAGGCGTTGCCGCCACAAACCCTGCTGCATACTGAATGGCTGTACGCCGACTGTCTGGCGGACGTTTATGGTATCGCGGTCTTTAGTGATGAGTGGTGGCTGGCGGTGCGCAACTTTGTGCGCTGCGCGGTGAACAACGGTGTGAATATGCTGCTGACGCCAGTATTCACGCCGCCGCTGGATACCGCTATTGGCGGCGAACGCACCACGGTGCAGCTGGTGGGCGTCACCCACCGCGCAGACGGATATCAGTTTGATTTCAGCCTGCTGGCACGCTGGGTCGGACTTTGCCAGCAGGAGGGCATAACCACCTTTGAGATTTCGCATCTGTTCACCCAGTGGGGGGCCAACCATGCGCCAAAAATTATGGTGAACGGAAATGACGGGCTGACGCGTAATTTTGGCTGGGACACCGACGCCCACGGGCCGGAGTACCGTGAGTTCCTGCATACATTTCTCCCCGCGCTGTGCGGCTGGCTGCGTGAACAGGGGCTGGAAAAACACGCCTGGTTCCATATCTCTGACGAACCGAAGATGGCCGATATCGACGCCTATCGCCGCGCCAGCGAACTGATCCGTCCGCTGATCGACGGTTTCCCGGTGCTGGATGCGCTGTCCGACTATGAATTTTACCAACAGGGATTGGTGCAGAACCCGGTTACTGCCAGTGATCACATCGAGCCGTTTCTGGAGAACAAGGTGCCAGGTCTGTGGACCTACTACTGTTGCGTGCAGAAAAGGGAAGTGTCGAACCGCTTCTTTGCGCAACCCTCGCAGCGCAACCGCATTCTCGGCGTGCAGCTTTATCTCTATAACATCACCGGTTTTCTGCACTGGGGTTTTAATTTCTATAACAGCGGCCATTCGCTGGAGAAACTGGATCCGTTTGCCATCACCGACGGTCAGGGAGCGTTTCCGTCTGGCGATCTGTTTGTGGTCTATCCGGGTGAGGGGTTCCAGCCGGTGGAGTCTTTACGGCTGATGGTGTTGCGTGAGGCGTTACAGGATATGCGGGCGCTGCAATTGCTGGAGTCGCTGACCAGCCGCCAGGAAGTGGAGCGTCTTATCGAACAGCAGGCCGGAATGCACATCACCTTTAAACAGTATCCGCGTGATGCGCAGTTCCTGCCGGCGCTGCGCCATCAGGTAAATGCGCTTATCGCGCAGGCGTGATTTTAGGGTTACCCGGCGTCGAACCAGTCGCTGTTCTGCTCGGCGATTGGCGTGATGGTGGAGATCATCTCTTGCAGATGGATGCGGATGGCGCGTTCTGCGGCGTCCGGGTCATGGGCTTTCAGCGCGGTAAAGATGTTGTCGTGCTGCTCTATCAGGCTTTCCGGCGGCGAGACTTTGCTCAGAGTCAGGAAGCGCACCCGATCCATGGTGGCCTTAATATGTTCGACGGTTTCCCATGCCAGACGGCAGTCGATGATCTGCGCAATGGTGCGGTGAAACTCGTCGTCCAGCAGCAGGAATTCCTGCGTTTGCTGGCTTCTCGCCGCCAGCCGCTGGCGTTGCAGATTATGTTCCAGCAGCGCCAGGTCACTCGCGGTGGCGACCACGGCGGCGCGGCGCACAACGGCAGTTTCTACGGCTTCACGGATAAAACGTCCGTCGGCCACCCGCTTGGCGGAGATCTTCATCACGAAGGTGCCACGCTGAGGTAACACCTGCACCAGACCGGCTTCTGCCAGTTTAATGAAGGCCTCACGCACCGGCTGGCGGGATACATTAAAGCGTGTCGAAATCTCTTTCTCCGACAGCAACGCGCCCGGCGGGATCACACAGGTGACGATGTCCTGACGCAGGGTGCGGTAAATCTGCTGATTTACCGGCACATTGTTGAGAAATTCGTAGGGTTCAGTCATGGGCTAATTGACTTTTTCAGCTGCGGGAATAGCGCAATAGTACCATGACTTTTCTCAGGATTTTGAGATTGTTAACGCATTAGACTGCCGTTAGTACAGATAAAAAAAATCCCGCTCAAGGGGGGCGGGATGTCGTAATACCTTACGAGGGGATAGTCCAATGAGATGCAATGACCTATAGGGGAATAAGTGCTTGCATACTCATAATAACTCACGGTATTACACCTTCAAGTACAACCTCCTTTAATTTGGCTTAAGAAAAGGTGTTCCGGAATTTTCCGAGCGAATCGGGCAGGCAGTAAGCAACCGGTGATCGCAGGCCGGGAAGCGATGGCGCTGGTTATGTGGTGGATAAAGGCCTACGCTCTAAAGGTATTAATTGGACACCCTGAAGTTAAGCGATTGTAAGTGTTAAGGATTGTTATGAGCGAAGTCGAAAGTTCGATCAGTATTGGTGATATTCTGACTGTTAAGAACGGCTCTACCCATGAGGTAACTGGCTTTGTGAAGAAAGGGGAAAGAATTTACCCGACAATCAAAACCGATCACGGCAATACCAACTTTAGTCAGATCAAAGAAATCATCTCCGTCAGTAAAGGCTAAATCTCATTAGCTGAGCGCGACCATGGCCTGCTGTGTAGTAAGTCTGCACTTGTGGGCTGTGTAATTTCCCCTTCAAACTGCCTCTGCGTTAGCTGCCATCATTCCTCCGGTCACTTACTGATGTAAGCTCCCAAAGTTCATTCAGTTGCCGCCTTAATCCAGCTCGAATGATGTCGGAAAATTCTCATCTCCTTTTAGCCTCAATTCCTTAATAAGTCCCAGATATTTCCCTTTGAACACATTATTTATGAAGCCAATCACAAAACGGTAACCGGTTTCTGAAACCGGTTGCAGTCTTGCGCTAACCGTTCAATATTTACCCGACGTGCTTACCATGCTATGTGCCATAGGGGAATTTTATGTCTCATGCCAGTGATGTGCTGTTCGGTATTATTGAAAATAAAATCAGCCCGATGGCGGGCAAAATATCCAGCCAGCGGCATATAATGGCGATCAGGGACGGGTTTATTTCCGCCATGCCATTTATGATTGTCGGCTCATTCCTGCTGGTTTTCGCTTATCCTCCTTTCTCCCCTGATAGTGGCTGGGCCTTTGCCCGCTGGTGGCTCGCGATGTCAGTGAAATATCAGGAAGTGATATTAACGCCCTACAATATGACGATGGGCATTATGTCGATTTATATCACCGCCGCCATTGCTTATAACCTCGCGGCCAGTTACAAACTCAACCCCTTTATGACCGCCATGTTATCGCTGATGTCTTTTATGTTGGTGGCGTCACCACAGGTGAATAAAACCCTGCCGACGCTGGGGCTCGGTGGCGTGGGGATATTTACCGCCGTTCTGGTGGCCATTTACACCACAGAATTAGCGCGGTTTTTAAAAGTCAGAAATATAGGTTTTAAATTACCGGATCAGGTCCCGCCGAAAATAAAACAGTCCTTTGATTTGTTAATTCCGATTATGGCGGTGGTACTGACGCTTTATCCGCTTAGCCTGTTTATTCAATATCAGTTCGACATGCTGTTACCGCAGGCGATCATGGCGCTGTTCGGGCCGATCATCTCCGCTGCTGATACCTTGCCGGCCATTCTGATTGCGGTACTGATTTGTCATCTGCTGTGGTTCGCCGGAATTCACGGTGCGGTGATCATCAGCGGCATGTTGCAGGCGTTCTGGTTAACCAATCTGGGGATTAATCAGGAACTGCTCACTTCCGGTCTGCCGCCGGTGCATATTTTCATCGAGCCCTTTTGGCAGTTCTTTATTGTGATTGGCGGTTCCGGTTCGACCATGGGGCTGGTGCTACTCTACCTGCGCAGCCGCTCGGCCCACCTGCGTTCTATCGGCAAACTGAGCCTGATCCCCGGCATATTCAATATTAACGAACCGGTGATTTTCGGCTCGCCAATTGTCATGAACCCGACCCTGTTTATTCCGTTTATAACCGCGCCGCTGGTGAACGCCGTCATTGCCTATATCGCCACCCGTACCGACTGGGTGGGTAAGGTGATTTCCGTCGTGCCCTGGACGGCGCCCGCGCCGATTGGTGCGGCGTGGTCCACCGGCTGGGATCTGCGCGCCGCCGTGCTGGTGCTGATCCTCATCGCCATTTCGTCGGTAATTTACTACCCGTTTTTTAAAGCCTATGAAAAACAGCTGCTCGAACAGGAAAACCCGCAAGAGCAGGAAGAGAAACAGACGCTGACTCAGCCACAGGCCTGAGCCGCCAACGGGAGCAACACCATGGACACACAGATGGATATGGAAACAACGGTGATGGAGCTGATCATCTTTTCCGGGGAATCTCGTTCATGCGCGATGGAAGCCTTACAGGCGGCGCGCAAAAAAGAGTGGCAGCAGGCTGAGGCGCTGCTGGTGCAGTCCACGCAGGCCGGTAAACGCGCCCATCAGATCCAGACCGAGCTGATTGGTGCCGATGAAGGCTGCGGTAAAATCCCGGTCAACCTGATCATGGTTCACGCACAGGATCATCTGATGAACTCGATGCTGTGCCGCGAGATGGCCGAAGAAATGATCTATCTGCATAAGGAAATAGACAGTCTCAGGCAATCACGCTGAGGCACAGAGCAACCGCTATCCTTTTTATTAACCGTCAGGAGATATCTGGATGATTTACGCGAAGACCAAACCGTTCCCCGCCGATTTTTTGTGGGGGGCCTCCACGTCAGCTTACCAGGTTGAAGGCGCATGGAACGAGGAAGGCAAAGGCCCGTCGGTTATCGACATGGCGAGCTTCCCCGATAACATCAGCGACTTCAAAGTCACCAGCGACCATTACCATCATTTCAAACAAGACGTGGCCCTGTTTAAAGAGCTGGGGTTGAAAACCTACCGTTTCTCTATCGCCTGGAGCCGTCTTTTCCCTGAAGGTGACGGAGAAATTAACCCGCAGGGCGTGGCGTTTTATAACCAGTTAATCGACGAGATTTGCAACGCAGGCATTGAGCCGCTGGTCACGCTGTACCACTTTGACTTGCCCTATGCATTACAGCAGAAGGGCGGCTGGTCTGACCGGAAGACCGTCGATGCGTTTGAACGCTACGCGCGTACTGCATTTGAATTGTATGGCGACAGGGTCAAATACTGGCTGACCATCAATGAACAAAATATGATGATCCTCAAAGGCGATGTGATAGGCACGCTGGATCCGAATACGGAAAATCCGCAGAAAGCCCTGTATCAGCAGAATCACCATATGATGCTCGCACAGGCCAAAGCCATGATCCTCTGCCACCGATTATTGCCTCAGGCGAAAATTGGCCCGGCACCGAATATCTCCTGTATTTATGCCGCCAGTTCCAAACCGGAAGACAATATTGCCGCGCATAATTACACGTCCATCCGCAACTGGCTGTATCTGGATCTCGCCTGTCATGGGCGTTACAACGCGGTGGTATGGAGTTTCCTGGAGGAAAAATCCCTGCTGCCGGAAATCTTACCGGGCGACATGGAGATCCTGCGCCAAGGTAAACCGGATTTCATTGCATTCAACTATTATGCATCAACCACCGTGGCGG
Organism: uncultured Enterobacterales bacterium; assembly: GCA_963519305.1. GTDB lineage: Bacteria > Pseudomonadota > Gammaproteobacteria > Enterobacterales > Enterobacteriaceae > Ewingella. Next base: position 49,822 of record CAUQMS010000007.1, on the reverse strand, counting down.
CCGATGTGCCCAATAATCACGCCGGTGAGAAGAAAGACCCGCGTGCGGTGGAAGACCAGCAGCTGGCCGGCGTGTACAAAAATGTCTATCTCGGCGTAGATAATCCACATCTCGAACACAATGAATTTGGCTGGTATATCGACCCGGTTGGTTTTCGCGTCACCTGCCGTCAAATATATGAGCGCTATGCGTTGCCGCTGATTATTACCGAAAATGGTCTGGGCGCATTCGATAAGCTGACTGCCGATAAAAAAGTGTATGACGATAATCGCATTAATTATCTGCGTATTCATATCGAGCAGTTGAAGCTGGCGATATCCGACGGCGTCGAACTCTTTGGTTATTGCCCGTGGTCAGCAATTGATTTAGTCAGTACGCACCAGGGCATCAGCAAACGGTACGGCTTTATTTATGTGAACCGTGATGAGCATGACCTGAAAGATATGGCGCGTTACCGTAAGAAAAGTTTCTTCTGGTATCAGCGCGTGATTGCCAGCAATGGCGAGGATCTTAACGGCCATATTGAATACTAAAATTCTTTAAGCACTAAAAATAGAGGGTGGCGAAGGCCACCCTTTTTCGTTATATAAGAGCACTGGCCGCAGAAAATAGTAGGATTGCAGGCTAAAATACAGGGCTAATTTATAAGGCTTTGTTTTATTTTTAACGGCTAACTTTAACGCCTTTTTTCTTTTCCGGGTAGGGATGAATGAACAAAATATTGCACAGCATAATTGCCCTGAGCGTGGTCTGTTCCACGCTGGTTTTTTTACCCGCACAGGCTCAGGCGAACGGCTGCATTGAGAACCGCGCCGGGATAGATATGGGATCCGGCAGCACAAAGATTCAGGTAACAGAAGTGAATATCTGCCAAAAAACCCTGGGCAAAGTACTGTACGAAGATCAGCGCCCGGTAGGGTTTAATGCCGATCTTGCGAAGTCCGGCAATAATCAGCTCAGCGATGCCATCCAGCAGCAAGGGCTGGCCGCGCTGACCGAGATGGTCAATAAGGCTAACAGGTTCAAGCCGCAGCGTATTACCGGCGTGGCGACGGCGGTATTTCGCACCGCCGCCAACGGGCAGCAGGTGATTGACCGCTTTAACCAGCAGGCCCGTGTCAGCCTGAAGATCATTTCCCAACAGCAGGAAGCGGAACTCGGTTTCCTCTCCGCCAAAGCGGCGCTGCACGAAAACAATCTCAACGATGAGGATCTGCTGGTCTGGGATATCGGCGGTGGCTCCATGCAGATGACCACCTACCGCCAGCAGCAGGGCGTGAAAACCGTGGATATTTATCAGGGAAAACTGGCCTCAGTGACGCTGAAAGATTTCATTACTGAGGTTTTACAAAACAAAGATCAGCAGGCTGACAGCACACCGAACCCGATTGGTTCGCTGCGTAATACCGTGCTGCGTTATGTGAATTTCTACGTGCGCACCCACGTCGGCGCGCAGATGAAACAGGATGCGCAGCACAAACGGATAATTGGTATCGGTGGCGTCCACGGCTATTCGATCAGTGACCAGATTCATCCGGTTCACCACACCTATACACTGGCAGACGTGCAGCGGGTGTCGAAAAACAATGTCTGGAAAGGGGATTCCGAGCTGAAAGGCGAATACCGCGCTACCGACGTCAGCAACTTATTGCTGGTGGAAGGGTATATGCAGGCGCTGAAAATTCCACAAGTCACCGTGGTGAAAGCCAGCCTGATTCAGGGCATTCTGTTGCAATAAGCCGTTGAACGCATCACTGAAGGAGCAGAACCGCATGACAACTGACTCAACGCTTCCACCGGCGGATGAATTTATCTGGCTGGAAGGCATACGTAATGAACAGGCGCTGGAATGGGCGCATGAGCAAAATTCGATCACACTGGCGGCATTCACGCAGGGCAAAGATTTCGACCCACTCCGTGAGAAAGTGCTTAAAGGGCTGAACTCTCCGGATCAGATCCCCGGCATCGGGCGATTTGGCGAGATGTGGTACAACTTCTGGCAGGATGCCCGGAACCCGCGTGGCCTGCTGCGCCGCACGACGCTGACAGAATACCGCAAAGCCGAACCGCAGTGGGAACCCGTGCTGGATATCGATGCGCTGGGCAAAGCCGAAGGGAAGGACTGGGTGTATCACGGCGTATATCCGTTGAAACCCGATTTCAAACGGGCGCTGATCTTTCTGTCACCAGACGGCGGCGACGCTTCGGAAGTGCGCGAGTTCGATTTACAGACGCTGAAATTCGTCACTGACGGCTTCTTTCTGCCTGCCGCTAAAAGCCGTACCGGCTGGATCGATCACGATCATCTGTTCGTCGCCACCGACTTTGGTGAAGACTCGCTGACCGATTCCGGCTATCCGCGTATCGTGAAAATCTGGTCGCGCGGTACACCGCTCAGTGAAGCCGAAACGATCTTCAGCGCCGGTAAGAAAGACATGATGGCCGTCGGTTATCACGACAGCGCCAAGGGCTTCGAACACGATTATGTCGTGCGGGTGATCGACTTCTATCACCGTGAAGTGTTTTTGCTCGATGATAACAAGAACTTAGTCAAAATCGATGTCCCGGCTGATGCCAAATTCAGTTCGTGGCGCGAGTGGATCCTGATCCAGCCTTCGAGCGAATGGCAGATCAATGGCGAAAGCTGGCCGTCCGGTTCCTTGCTGACCATGAACTTTAAAGCTTTTATGGCCGGTGATCGTGCCCTGAAACCACTGTTTGTACCAACCGCTCACGATCAGCTCGACGGCTATTCCTGCACCTGCGATCACATCATTCTGAGCATCACACGCGACGTGGTGAACCGCCTCGAAGTGCTGACGCCCAAAGAGGGTGAATGGCAGCGTGAGCCGTTCGGTCATGTACCTGAACTGAGCAAAATTAATGCCTGGGGTGTGGACGACGACACCAACGAATACTTCATGAGTGTCAGTGGATTTCTGCAACCGGCCAGCCTGTCGCTCGGCAATCTGGATGACGGCGCGGACAAAGAAGCGGAGTTACTGAAACAGGATCCGTCGCATTTCGATGCGTCCCGTTATCAAGTCAGCCAGCATTTTGTGCAGTCTGACGACGGCACCCGCGTGCCGTATTTTGTTATCTGCCGCAAAGACGTGGTGTACGACGGTAAGAATCCTACGCTGCTGTACGGCTACGGCGGTTTTGAAGTGTCGCTCGATCCGTATTATCTGGGCGTCAGCGGCGTGGCGTGGCTTGATCGCGGCGGTGTCTTTGTCGTGGCGAATATCCGTGGTGGTGGCGAATATGGGCCAGAATGGCACAAGGCGGCGCTGAAAGAGAAACGTCTGCGCGCATATGAAGATTTCGCCTCCGTTGCCAAAGCGCTGATTGCCAGCAAAATAACGTCGGCGGCACATCTGGCGGCGCAGGGCGGCAGCAACGGTGGCCTGCTGGTCGGCAATATGCTGACGCGCTACCCGGAACTGTTCGGGGCAATCGTCTGTGAAGTGGCATTGCTGGACATGCAGCGCTACACGCAAATCTCCGCCGGTGCGTCGTGGATTGCCGAATACGGTGACCCGCAGGACCCGGAAGAGTGGGCGTTTATCCGTGAATTTTCACCGTATCACAACATCAGCCCGGCAAAAAAATATCCGCCGGTGCTGTTCTCGACGGCGACCAGCGATGACCGCGTCGGGCCAGACCATGCGCGTAAAATGGCAGCCAAAATGCAGGCGCTGGGCATTCCTGATGTCTGGTTCTACGAGAATACCGAAGGCGGCCACAGCGCAGCGGCAGACAAAGCGCAGTCCGCCTTTAAGCGTGCGATGATCAGCGAATTCCTGCTGCGCTATATCGGGAGGGATGCCCGCTGAAGTTTTAATTAATAAGGAATATCAGCCGATTGGCTGTGAATACAGTCCCTTACGTTTCCACTTCACATCGGCCACGGACTGGCCGGTGTGAATTTTCCCCTGTAAAAGCAGATTGAATTTCGCCCCGGAGGCCCGCATGAGGCGGCTCTGCAGGATGTAGACGGCTTCGGTGCCCAGTTCGCGGCAGGGCAGATTGACGGCGGTAAAATCCATCGGATAGAGATTTTTCATCTCATGCGCGAAATCCATACTCATCACCGAGATATCCTCCGGCACCTGAATGCCGTGTTCCCTCAGGACTTCAAGCGTCGCCTGCGCAATCGGGTCGCCGCCGCAGATAATCGCCGAGGGCAGTGTTTCGCGCTTATGTTCCCTGAGGTACTTTTCAATAATTTCTCTGGCCTGCTCCTTGCCGTTGCCTTTATTGACCAGCAGGTGCGTGGCCTCGTCGAACGCAATATGGTATTCGAGACAGGCGCGTTTGAAGCCGTCCAGCCGCTGCATCATGGTTTCCCGCCGCAGATCGGTAAAGAGTAAAACAGGGCGATGGCCGCGCTGAAAAAGGTAATTTGCCGCGCTGTAGCCGATAGAGTAGTGATCGGCCGAGACACAATCGAGCCGCATTTCGCTGTCTTTGGCGTTGATCATGACCACGGGTTTATTCGATTCCGCCGCCAGCCGGTAAAGCATCCCGTCATCAATGCCGATGATGATAATGCCGTCTACCTCCGTCTGACTGAGTGCCTGCATAAACACAGCGATATCCGGATTGTTGACCGCTAAAGCACATTTACGCACGTGAATATCATAGCGGCCGACTTCAGTAATAATTTCCTGAATGGCCTCATAATAATAACGGTCTTCATGGGGATTAAAGGCCGCCGGTGGCGCGCAAACTAACAGCGTGTTCATTAACAACCGGCTGGCCGGGATGTCGCGCAAAATACCCATGTTTCTTGCATGGTTAAAAACTTTTTCTTTTGCCTGTGGGCTGACATTTGCTTTTCCTGCTAATACTCGCGACACGGTGCTGGGAGAAAGCCCTGTTAACTCAGCAATTTGCCTGATTTTTAATTTTCCCGTCATTTTGTGATCAACGCCTCATTAGCTTATGGACTTATTGCCACAGTTAACTGTTTGTAATTCATCAGCTATTCACCATCATAGCAAATAACAAACGCCGCGCTGCAATTCCTGTCACAAATACCGGTTGTTGGAAAAAAATGCCATTACTATTCTCTCTGCAATAAGAATGAAATAAACAAATCACGTATTCCTCCGCGCCAGTTTTAATGACGAATTAATTAAATTTTTCATTAAATCAGCAAGGTGACGGCTGCCCATCGATGTTAATCAGGAACAAGATAATGCTGAAAATAGCGATCATTGGTACCGGTAATATTTCGCATAACCATATTCAGGGATATTTAGAGTTTTCTGACCGTTGTCAGATTGTCGCGCTGGTCGATATTTACCCTGAGAAAGCTGAAGAGAAGAAAAAGCACTACGGTCTGACCCAGGCGCAGGTGTATGCCAGCCATCAGGAGATTCTTAACAACCCTGATATCGATGTGGTGGATATCTGCACGCCGCCGTATGTGCACGCAGAAATTTCAATTGATGCGCTCAAATCCGGCAAACACGTACTGTGCGAGAAGCCGATGGCGGCGTCACTGCAGGAGTGTGACGCGATGATCCGTGCGGCGCAGGAGAGCGGTAAAACGCTGTCGATTATTGCGCAAAATCGGTTTACCGACGCCTTCTGGCGGTTGAAAAAGGTTATTGATTCCGGTGAAGCGGGCAAAGTCTGCCACGCACAGGTGGATTCCTTCTGGTGGCGCGGCCACGCCTATTACGACTTATGGTGGCGCGGCACCTGGGAAAAAGAGGCGGGCGGCTGCACGCTCAATCACGCGGTCCATCACATTGATGCAATCCAGTGGATGCTCGGTTTTCCATCTGAAGTGGTCTCGATGATCACCAACGCTGCGCACGATAACGCCGAAGTGGAAGATCTCTCGGCGGCGATTTTCAAATATGACTCCGGCGCGCTGACGCAGCTGACCGCATCGGTGGTGCATCACGGCGAAGATCAGAAAATAGTGATTCAGGGCGAGAAGGCGCGTGTTTCAGCGCCGTGGGATAAGTTCTCCAGTATTTCTGCACCGAACGGATTCCCGGTTGAGGCGCGCGATCTGGCGCGGGAAAACCGCCTCGACGACCTTTATCAGTCGATCCCTAAACTGACCTATACGCTGCACACTGGCCAGATCGACAATTTCCTCACCGCGCTCGAAACCTCCACCCCGCCTTTGATCGACGGCGTTCAGGGCAAGCGATCGCTGGAGCTTATCGCCGCGATTTATAAATCTGCCATCACCCGCAGCATTGTGACGTTGCCGATCCTGCCGTCGGATCCGTTCTATCAGACCGGCGGGCTGGTGTCGCTGGCACCGCACTTTTATGAGAAATCTGCGTCAGTTGAAAACTTCGCCAATGAAGATGCGATCCCGCTCGGCAAAGACATGGATAAAGGAGCCTGAAGATGAGCAATAACGATGGTATGAACTACGCACCGGTAGGCAAACCGCAGTCAGTGGTCAAGCCAGGCGAATTCGTGATCGCCGCTGCGGCGCTGGATCACGGGCATATTTACGGTATGTGCAACGGGCTGATCGAAGCGGGTGCCAGCCTGAAATGGGTCTACGATCCGGATCCTGAAAAGGTGGCGAAATTTGTCAGCCAGTATCCGCAGGTGGCGGTCGCTGATTCGCTGGACGTTATTCTCGGCGATAAAGAAGTTCAGCTGGTGGCAGGCGCGGGAGTGCCTGATGAACGCTGCGCGCTGGGGTTGAAAGTGATGGACGCCGGTAAGGATTATTTCGTCGATAAAGCGCCGCTCACCACGCTGGAACAACTGGCCGTCGCGAAAGCCAAAGTGGCCGCGACGGGGCGTAAATATGCAGTGTATTACAGTGAACGTTTGCACGTTGAAAGTGCGGTGTTTGCCGGGCAGTTGGTGCAGGAAGGGGCGATCGGACGGGTGATCCAGACGCTCGGCACCGGACCGCATCGCGAGGGCGAGGGCCGTCCGGCCTGGTTTTATGAGAGGGAAAAATTTGGCGGGATCCTGTGCGATATCGGCAGCCATCAGATCGAACAATTCCTGTTTTACACCGGCAATAGCAACGCCCGCGTAGTGGCTGCGCAGGCGCTGAATTTCAATCATCCGCAATCACCGAATTTTGAAGATTTTGGCGACGCCATGCTCGAAGGCGACAACGGCGCGCGCGGTTATTTCCGCTGTGACTGGTTTACGCCACCAGGGCTGAGTGCCTGGGGCGACGGGCGGCTGACGCTGCTGGGTACTGAAGGTTACATCGAGATCCGTAAATACGTCGATATTACGCGTGGCGGGCAGGATGTGGTGTATCTGGTGAATCAGCAGGGCGAGTTCCGTTATCCGGTGTCTGGTAATGTCGGTTTCCCGTTCTTTGGCCAGCTGATCCTCGACTGTCTGCATCGTACCGAAAATGCCATGACGCAGGAACACGCGTTTAAAGCCGCCGAGCTATGTGTGCGGGCGCAGATGCTGGCGAACCAGGCGAATCAGTAGATAGCGCCGGGAGGCACATCATGAAAATCATCAATGCGGCTATTATCGGCTGCGGGGCGATCCACACCTGTCACGCTGAGGCGATACGGCAAAACCCGGCCAGCCGGCTGGTGGCTATCGCCGAATGCGACGCCAACAAAGGCCAGGCGTTGGCCGGGCAATACGCGTGCGATTGTTACACCGATTACCACGAAATGCTGCGCGACCCGTACATCGATATGGTGCATATTTGCCTGCCGCATCATCTGCATCAGGAAGCTATTCTCGCCGCGCTGGCGGCGGGGAAACACGTTTTCACCGAGAAGCCGGTAGCGCTGAACGCTACCGAGGTGAAGGCCATCAGGCAGGCCGTGAGCCATTCAGGTTTAATGCTCGGGGTGTGTTACCAGAACCGGCTCAACCCGTCGAGCCAGAAAATAAAAGCGCTGCTGGAAAGCGGCGAACTCGGCAACATGCTGAGTATTAAAGCGATATTGAGCTGGTCGCGCGGCGGTGCGTATTACACTGCCAGCCCGTGGCGCGGGCGTTTTGCTACCGAAGGCGGCAGCCTGTTGATCAATCAGGCCATTCACACGCTGGATCTCATGCAGTGGTTCGGCGGGGGTATCCATGCGGTAAAAGGTATCGTGGACAACCATTTTCTGACCGATGTTACTGAAAATGAAGATACTGCCATGGCGAGTCTCAAACTGGCAAACGGTGCGCGCGGCCTGTTTTATGCGACCAACGGCCACAGTACAGATTCACCGCTGCTGCTGGAAATTCACTGCGAGAAAGGGCTGTTGCAGCTGCATCATAACGCGTTGTGGCTGCTCGAAGGAGAAAGTAAAACGCTGCTGGTGAATGACCAAAGTCCGGCGGGTAAAACGAAAAGCTACTGGGGCGACAGTCATCGTCAGGCAATTTTTAATTTCACGCATACCGTTTTACATCCTGAAGAACACCATTATATCTCCCTGGCTGAGGCTGAGATTTCACTGAATATGGTTGAGGCGATTTATCGTTCCTCACAATTACGACAATGGATAACGCTTGAATAAATAAATTTAATAATAACCCTATATTCACAGGATAATAAAAATGAAACCTACTGAGCGCAGAGTTGGTTACGGCACGGCCATCGGTTATGGCGTGACGGATTTATTTGGTGGCGGTGCATTCGCTGTCATCGGCACCTGGTTATTATTCTTTTACACCACTTATTGTGGATTATCAGTTTTAGAAGCCGGTTCAATATTCGCCATCGCCCGTGTGATCGATGCCCTATTAAGTCCGATCATGGGGTATATCACCGATAACTTCGCCAATACCTGGCTTGGAAAAAAGTTTGGCCGCCGTCGGTTTTTCCTGCTGATTAGTGCACCGATGATGTTCCTGTACGCGCTGGTCTGGGTGACCGACATGAGCTACTGGTATTATCTCGGCACCTACCTTTCTATCGAGCTGCTTTCCGCCATGGTGCTGGTGCCGTGGGAAACGCTCTCTTCTGAAATGACTAACCGGTTCAGTGAACGCACACGGCTTTCTGGTGTTCGCATGATTTGCTCCCAGCTCGGTGGCCTGCTGGCAGTGTCTATTCCAGGCGTTATTATGCAGTTCACCGGCAAAGACAATCCGATGACTTATACCTACACCGGCATTATTTTTGCCTCTATTTTTTGTGTTGCAGTATTCACCACATGGATGTGTACCTGGGAAGCCAAAGACGTGCGGGAAGAGTTCGAGCCGGAACCGCTCGGTGCCCGCAGCGGCAATCTCTGGCATCATTTAAAAAGTCTGGTACTCGATCTCCTTTCTTCCTTTAAAATTCGTATGTTCCGCCAGCACATTATCATTTATATTTTCTCGTTCACCGCGCTGGATGTTTTTGGTGCGGTATTTACCTATTACGTAGTGTATGGATTACACCTTAGTGCCTCTGCGGTCTCCGGGTATTTAACCGTCGCGGCATTAGTTTCTGTTCCTTCGACGTTCGTATTTATGATGCTGCTGGAAAAACTGAATATGTCGGCATCTGGCGCACTGCGTCTGGCCTACGGTATTATTTTCGGCGTGCTGGCATTTTTGTTTTATGTGTATATCACCGAAATGGCCGTTTCTATTCTGCTGTTCTCGGTCATATTCGCGATATTTGGTTTTGCACGCGCCGGGCTTTATTATATTCCATGGAACATCTACAGTTTTATTCCCGACGTTGATGAGATCGTCACTAAAAAACGTCGCGAAGGGATCTTTGCCGGTGTGATGGTGCTGACGCGCAAAAGTACCGTCGCGCTGGCGATTATGCTGATCGGCATCGTGTTGCAGGAGAGCGGTTTTGTTAAAGGGCAGGGCGTCCAGCCAGCCAGTGCGTTGCACGCGATTATCGGGCTGATGGTCTTCGCCACAGCCGCACTGCTGGCCGTCAGTTTTTACATGACTTTCAAATTTAAACTGACGCGCGACACCCACAAGATGCTGATTCAGGAAGTCGCCCGCCTGAAGCTCGGCGGCAATCTGGCAGACTGTACGCCCGAGTGCCGTAAGGTTATCAAAGATCTGACCGGGTATGAGTATGAGGAAGTGTGGGGAGGAAAGGCGACCAGAAAGGCGATACGGGCAGAAGTCGCGGCGGGCTAAACCGCTGCACGGACGAGCTGATACCCGAAGGGAACCCAGTCCGGTTTAAGTGATATGAGCCAATACTGACTGTCTCAAATCGCTAACCGGGCTGAGCTCCGCCACTCTGAATTAATATTTCGACATGTTTTATCAACATTTTATGCCCAAAAAACATTGCCCTGCGAATCAATCATTGTTTATGATTTCATCATTATTTGATAATGGTTCTCAAAATCATTTCTGTTTAATTCTCATTGCCGGGTAAGAAAATGCTGAAGAATACCGCTTGCGTGCTCTCCGTGGCTGGCCTGATGGCTACCACTTTTGCCAGTTTCGCCACCACCTATCCGCTGAACGTCACTGACCTTGATGGTCAGAAACTGACGTTCACCAAAGCCCCACAGCGCATTATTTTGCAGGATGGCCGCGATATTCTTTCGCTGGCGGTGCTCGATAAAGCCAATCCGTTCCAGCACGTTGTGGCGTGGAATAACCTGCTGAAGAAAACCGACAGCGGCACCTGGGAGATGCTGAAAGGCAAATGGCCGGATTCCGCCAAAATTCTGGATATGGGATTCAGTGACAAAGGGCAGGTTGATCTCGAAACCGTGATAGCGCAAAAGCCTGATCTGATGGTGGCACAGCTGCGGGCAAAAGATTCACTGAAAGAAGCCGGTGTTCTCGACAAACTCAGCGCGCTGAAGATCCCGGTGCTGTTTGTGGATTATGAACGTGACCCGGCGAAAAACACCGCGCCAAGCATCGAGTTGCTGGGTAAGGTGCTGAATCAGGAAAAAAATGCTGAGGCTTACAGTAAATTCTACAACGCGCACTATCAGCATATTCAGCAGGTCGTGGCGTCGGTGAATCCGAAACCTAAGGTGTTTATCGAAGCCATCGCTGGGCGTTCTGACTCCTGCTGCTTTACGCACGGTGATGCAGGCTGGGGCAAACTGGTGAAAGCCGTCGGTGCCGATAATATCGGGAGTGATCTGCTGCCAGGGGCGTCCGGTGATGTGTCGCTGGAAAAAGTCATCAGCATGAAGCCTGATGCTTACATCATGACCGGCTCAGCGCGTCCGGCTAACGGCAGCGTGTCACATATTCTGCCGCTGGGTTACGGTGCCAGTCAGGCGAATGTAGAACGCGAAGGTCAGGCGCTGCTGGCGCGTAACGGTATCGCACAGATCTCTGCCGTGACGGACAAACGTGCCTACGGCATTTATCACCAGTTCTATAACCATCCTTACAATATTGTCGGTATGGAATATCTGGCGAAGTTTATCTATCCGCAGCAGTTTAAAGATCTGGACCCGGCTAAGACCTACCATGACCTGGTGCGCAACTACACCAACCTGCCGGACACCGCGTTCATTTTCGGCTGGTCTGAAGCCAAGTAAGTACCACGCTGATAACCTCTGTCTGCCTCCCCGGCAGACAGAGGTTTACTTACCCGTCTGTCCCGCCCGTTTTGTTCAGTCCACGTTATTTACCGCGATCACATTTGTTGACACTCGGTTAATTCATCCCAGTAACTATTTGGTTTAGTGTGATCGGTAGATTCCCGCATAGTGCGGGCTTTTGTGGTGTTTTTGTCTGCGAAAGCCCTGATGGCGGAGCAACACACATCGACAAGGTGAATTTATGCAATCCGAAGAACAGCGTTTAATCGAAGGTCTTTTTAGTCGTCTGCAACAGGCTGAGTCGGTAACGGCACCGCGTGACGCCGAGGCAGAACGTGTCATTCAGGCTTGTATCACTAAACAACCATCGGCTCCGTATTATATGGCGCAGGCGATGATTATTCAGGAAGCCGCGCTGACTAAGCTCAATCAGCAGGTCCAGGCGCAACAGCAGCAAATCGAGCAGTTACAGGAGCAGGCGAAATCCGCGCGTCCGTCCAGCAGTGGTTTCCTGGCCGGGCTGTTTGGCGGTGGCGCATCAGCGCAAAATCAACCACATGCCGCGCCACAGAATAATTCTGGCAGCCAGCCTATTCCGGGCACAAACGGGTGGGATAACCGCAATGCCCAGCCGCAACAGCAGTATCAGCAGCAGCCTTACCAGCAACAAGCCGCCCCGCAGCAGGCAGCGCCGCAACAGCCGGGATTCCTTGGCAGCGCTTTGCGCACCGCCGCAGGTGTCGCGGGAGGCGTGGTACTGGCCGATATGCTGACCGGCATGTTCCATCAGAGCCAGCCGCAGGAAATTGTGAACATTATTGAAGAGCCGCCGGTGCAGAATCTTGACCCAAATGACACCAGCTTCCTGGGGAATAATGATTTTCAGCAGCAAAATTTTGACAGTGGTCAGTCGGACTGGCAGGACGCCTCTCTGCGCGATAACAACGACAATGCCGGTTTTGGTTTCGGCGATAGCGACGATAGTTCCGATGATTTCAGCAATGACGACGACTCATTTTTCTGATTCTTTATGGTCTTTGAGTGCGTTTTCACAGTAGGAATTATCGTACAAACCTTAAGAGTGAGAGGTTTATCGCTTATTGCAATCGGAATTCTGGACAAAAGCTGAATCTGTTGCTGTACTGTAATTGACACACGTTCTGTGCCGTTCATTCACGTAAAGGTATGTTAGATGTCTAAGATTACAGGTAGCGTTAAGTGGTTCAATGAATCTAAAGGTTTTGGTTTCATTACCCCTGAAGATGGCAGCAAAGATGTTTTTGTTCATTTCTCTGCTATTGCCAGCAGCGGTTTTAAAACCCTCGCTGAAGGCCAACGTGTTGAGTTCGAAATCACACAGGGCGCTAAAGGTCCATCGGCTGCTGACGTTAAACCTATTTAACTCTCGCCAAATTTTGAAAAACCCGCTGATGCGGGTTTTTTTTGTGCTCTGTTTTTGTGATGCGGCGAAGGCCGGTTGTTTATTCAGTGGCTGAGTGTTTACGCACCAGCGTGATAAACAGCGTTATGGCGATGGCGTAACAGCCGAGGATGGTCAGCCCCATCGACAGCGCCGACGTACCACCCAGCCCGCTTATCGGGACGCTAACCGACCCCAGCGCGAACATACATACCCCAATCAGCGCCGATGCGCTGCCCGCATTTTTCCCCTGACTCTGCATCGCAAGTGAACCTGCATTTGGCCCGACAATACCGATGGTTATCACCGAAAAGAACAGTGGCACCAGCAGCATAATCAGCGGTGCGTGCAGACTGGCGGCCAGCACCAGCGAGAGGGAACCCACCGCGGCGACGCACAAACCGGTTTTGACCAGCGCCAGTTCGCCCCACCGGCGGCTCAGACGCGTGGAAACCTGTGCGGCAATGACCAGGCCGACGCCGTTAGCGGCAAAGCACAGGCTGAACATCTGCGGGCTGAGGTGATAAATCTGTTGTAAAACAAAAGGCGATGCGCCGATGTAGGCGAACATACCGGCCATCGTAAAGCCCTGCGTCAGGCACAGACCCATAAACTGCCGGTCTTTCATCAACCGGCCAATTGAGCGCACCATCACCATCACACCGCCTTCGGAGCGCCGCTCAGCGGGCAGTGTTTCGTGCAGTTTCAGGGCCGAGAAACTAAATAACAGAACGGAAATCACCGCCAGCGCGCCAAATATTCCCCGCCAGCTCATAAAGTTCAGCAGGCCACCGCCCAGCACCGGCGCGACAATCGGTGCCAGCCCGTTCACCAGCATCAGCAGCGCAAAGAAGCGGGTGAGTTCATGTCCGTTATATAAATCGCGGGCGACGGCGCGTGACAGCACCGCACCACCTGCACCAGCCAGACCCTGCAACAGACGGGCCGCAATCAGCTGGTCAATGTCAGGGGCAAGCGCACACCACACGGATGCTGCCAGCAACAGTGCCAGCGACCAGAGCAGGGGACGGATGCGCCCATATTTGTCACTGAGCGGGCCAAAAATCAGCTGCCCGAGGCCAAGCCCCAATAAACCGGCGGTCAGACTCAGCTGACTGGCGGCGGTGGTGGTGTCGAGTTCGACGGCCATCTGGGGCAGCGCCGGTAAATAGAGGTCGGTGCACAACGGGCCAAGTGCCGCGAGGGAACCCAATACCAGGACATAGCCCAGGCGTTTTTCTGTCAGATGATGGCTCATTATTATGTCTGTTTCCGGTCGTTTTTCTGAATGCGGGGATTACGTCTGCGATGACGGCGTTACAGGGTTAAACAGCTGGCTGAACAGCTGGTCGTAAAGGGCATCAAGCTTGTCCGGATCGGCATGCAGGGTCGTCAGGCGACGAAACGCGGTGCCTTCGCAGATCACGGCCATCATTTCTACCCTGGCAGTGAGCTCGCTGTCCGACAGGTGCGGAGAGTTTCTCGCCAGCATAGCTTTGGCTTCATTAAACAACTCTCTTTCTGCGTCACGCCAGATTTGTTCCACCACCGGATTGCGGGTGGCTTCGGCAGCCACTTCCAGCCTCAGGGCATGGTCGATGTCCATTTGCTCCTGACTCAGTTCAGGGCAAGCGGTGTGTGGATGTTCAGGGGAGGGACCGCCCAGACGCCGGTGGGCGAGGTTCACGGCCATTTCCCGCAGGTTATGGGCGTTGCCCGTGATCAGACGGATTTTCTTGAACACGATGCGCCGCACGATCTCTTCAATAATCGCGTCTTTATTGGCGAAGTAGCGGTAAATTTGACCGACGCTGAGCTGCGACATTTTGGCTATTTCAGCCATGCCTGCCCCGTGAAACCCGTGTTTACGAAAGCAAAGACGCGAAGCGGCGATGATTTGATCGCGTCGGGCGCAGATGCGCTGCTCTTTATTATCCTGAGGGTGAAGCATCAGCGTTTTGATGACCTGAGGTTATGCGTTACACGTTGGGTGTGAACGTTCGTTCTCAAGTATAGAGGGGGAAATGCGGGAGGTAAATATGAAAACGCAGCGCAGCCCGTTAAGGCTTACGCTGTGCGGGCCAGACAGTCAAAGAGAGAGCATCAGCCTGTGAAATAGGCGTGCAGGAAAGCGGCAGCGGTGAGCACGCACAGCGTCACAAGCAGCATTTCGGTAAAGGTTTTAGGCATTGAAAACATAGCGGGCTCCTGGATATTCACGATATATGCCAGAAGTATGAAGTTCTAAAATGAAGGAAACATTAAGACGATGGGAAAATTCGCGGGAAACGGCGGATTTATCTCACAAAATAAGATAATGGCGGTGCCTCTGTCATAAAAAAGGCACCGGCATCCTTTAAATTCAGTGTGCGGTAAACCAGCTTACCAGCATAAAGGCCAGCAGCGTCATGGCCAGTGAGCCCGCCAGGTTCAGGAACATGTTCAGCAAGGCACCGGCAAAGCGGCCATCCTGCAACATGTACACCACTTCCAGCGAGAAGGTGGAGAAGGTGGTCAGGCCGCCGCAAAAACCGGTGGTCAGTAACAGCTTCCATACCGGGTCAAGGTGGGTCAGACGGCTGAAAATGGCGATGCCAAGGCCAATAATAAAGGCACCGACCAGGTTGACGGTCAGTGTGCCGACGGGCAGAACGGGGGTCATCCCGTTCATTTTCATGCTGACATACCAACGGGCAACGCTGCCCAGACCACCGCCAATAAATACTGCAAGTAGTGTGCTAAACATAAAAGCCTTTCGTAAGATTGAGTGGGTATTCAGAAAGGTTCCGGCGTCATGCTACGAACCTCTCAATGAGATTGCGTAGACATCATTAGCCGGTAAAGGCGGTTTCGGAGGAATGTCATCTCCATCGTGTGCCGGGGAATTTTACACGGCCGGGGCCACAATTTGTAGCGCTCCGGACAGACGTCAGAAATTATTAAGGAAACCAGATGTTAATACGTGATGCAGTAGTCGGGGACGCGGCAATGGTGAGCCAGTTACTGGCGGATCTGGACTATCCGGCTTCTGAGGCTGAAGTTGCGCAGCGCATAGTGTCTATGGCGGGCAATCCCGACAGCCGCCTGCTGGTAGCTGAGGAACAGGGAGAAGCGCTCGGCTTTATTTCCCTGCACTTTATCCCGCAGATTGCGCTGGCGGGCGAGTTTTGCCGCATCAGCTATCTGTGTGTCAGCAGCAACAACCGGGGTGGCGGCATTGGTCAGCAACTGGTGGATGAAGCCGAACGTCTGGCGCGGGCGCGTGGCTGCGACCGGATGGAAGTTCACAGCCATACGCGCCGGGTGAGGGCGCACCGGTTTTATGGACGCGCCGGTTATGAAGATTCACCGAAATACCTGATCAAAACGCTCAAACAGAGCCACTAACCTCAGCCGAGGGCCAGCACGATGGCGTCAGCGATAATATCGATCTGTTCCGCCTTCAGCTGCGACGTACTGACGCGGATAAACTGCCCCGGTCCGATGCGGCTGCGTTCACCGGGCAGAACGGCAATACCCCGTGCCGCCAGCGTCACCAGAGCAAACTGCTCGGACGGCACCGGGATCAGCATCGCCAGCCCGTCCCGGTGAGGAATGTTCACACCGCGAATTCTCAGAGCATCCGACAGCGCCTTGCGGCGTTGTGCATACACTCTTTTGGCGTGCTCAATACCTTCCTGCGTTTTTTCGTCGTTAATCAGATACGCCAGCGCCTGCTGCAAAATACGGCTCGACCAGCCTGCACCGAAATTGCGGAAGGATTTGATCTGTTTGATCAAATCCTCCGAGCCTGAGATCACCCCAAGCCGAAGATCCGGCCCGTACGCTTTGGAATAAGAGCGGACATGAATGGTTCGCTGCGGCAGCACGTTGCCCATGCTGACCGGCTTTTCGCAGGACAGCTGGCCAATGCCATCATCTTCGAAGATCAGCGTATTGCTGTGGCTGAGGATCTCCGCCAGCACCGCATAGCGTTCCGCATTCAGCGCATGGCCGCAGTGCGAATGAGTGCGCGGCTGATAGATAAAAGCAGACGGTTTTCTCGCCAGCGCCATCTGCAATGATTCAGGGATCGGCCCGAACTCATCACATTTCACCGGCAGAACCTGTGCCCCCAGATTGTCGAGCATATCCAGCAGGCGGGTGGCGGTCGGGTCTTCAATCGCCACGACCGAGCCCTGCATCAGCAGCGTTTGCAACGTCAGGTTCATGCCATCAAAGCCGCCATCTGCCGCCATAAAGGCTGCTGCCTCATAAGGCCAGCTGGGTTTGACGGCGTCGAGCAGCGCCGGAGCGATGGCTTCGCGCTGATAGCTGTTGAGGTTATCGGCAGTTACGCCAGCCTGAAGCGCGGCGCGCAGATCGGGCAACAGGGCCGGGTCCGGTGATGACAGCGCCAGATCGGCAATAATATGATCGCCGAAGTTACCGATTTTCTCAAACCGCGCCGGGCGGGGGGAGAGCGTATCGCCGCACACCCACACGCCGTTGCGCCCGCGTCCGGCAATCACTTTCTGGCGGCGCAGCTGGCCCCATGCGGCCGAGACCGTTGCCGGGCTGACGCCCAGCGCCTGCGCGAGTTCACGTACCGCCGGTAAATGAGCACCAATCTCAATCATACCTGAGCGGATCATCGCCGCAGTTTCAAGCGCAATGCCCCGCATAGAACGGTCGTGCAGATGGCCTGCAAACCAGTCAGCATCCAGCGTTTTTACCAGCAGACTTTCACCCATTTTTCGCCTTTTGTTCAGTAACAAAGATTCTATTGTACATATTAATTTATGCTATTAGTATCAAACTTAGTCAATTGAGGCGATAAAATAATCACTTTGTCATCAATGTGATCGTCAGTGGTCAATGACATGTTATTTTTTTGATATTTTTTATTTTGCAGATTCATAAGGGGAACGCTGTGACAATCACCATCAGACTGGCAGTCCGGGACTGGGATTACTTTACGCCGCTGGCCCTGGGCGATGTGAAACCGGAAGGGTTTACGCTTGAGATTGATCGCGTCGGCACGCTGGTCGGCGACCTTGCCACCAGTGACCGCTACGATGCCGGTGAAGTCTCTTTCAGCCGTTATGCACAAGGGCGCGCCAGAGGTGAAGATGACCTTTTGGCTATTCCGCACTTCCTGATGCGTGGTTTTCGTCAGCGTTGCATTATCACCCGTGATGACAGTCCGCTGACCGAGCTGTCTCAACTGGCCGGTAAACGTATCGGGCTGACCGGCTGGCAGGATTCCGGCAATACCTGGACCCGCACGCTGCTGGCGCTCGAAGGCGTGGGTATAGAAGATGCTAACTGGTACGTTGGCCGCCTGACCGCTGAGCATCCGATTGTTGACCGACTGGCCGGTTTTGGCCGCGTAGGACGCATCGAAGCGGTACCGCAAGAGCGCCCGATGATGGAACTGCTACAGGAAGGCTGGCTGGACGCGGTCTTTACGCCGTTTATGCCTGAAGGTTTCTTTAAGCCGGATTCCGGTTTCCGCCAGTTCCAGCCCGATTTCCGTCAGGCCGAACTGGCGTACTTTAATAAGGTCGGTTACGTACCAGGTATTCATCTGCTGGCGATTAAACCGGCGCTGGCTGAAGCGCACCCCTGGCTGCCGCAGGCGCTGAGCGACGTGATTGAACGTTCTTATCAAGTCTGGATGGATAAACGTGCGAAATATGCCGATACCACACCGTGGCTGCTTGATGATCTGCGTCGCACGGTAATTGATTTACCGGCGGACTGGAATGCCAACGGTTACGTTGCCAACAAGAAAATGATCGAAGATTTTGCCGAAGAGTTGCACCGGCAGAACCTGATATCCCAGCGCCTGAGCGCGGCCGAACTCTTCCCGCAATTTGCCGCTGAGCCTGCCAGTCACTGAATCTGAGGAATGAACATGAAAGTCGCACTAGGACAGTTTGCCGTTGCCAAAGAGTGGCAGGCCAATGCCGAAACCTGTTTGTCGCTGATGGCTGCATCGCAGCAGGCTGGCGTCGATCTGCTGGTGTTGCCGGAAGGCATTCTGGCGCGTGATATCACCGACCCTGATTTGGTGCTCAAAGCGGCACAGCCGCTCGATGGTCCCTTTGTCAGCCAGTTACTGACGGCGAGTGTTGGCAGCCAGATGACCACCATGATGAGTGTACATACCCCTGCGCCTGAAGGCCGCGCGTGGAATGTGCTGATTTCGATTCGTAACGGCGAGATCATTTCCGAGTACCGCAAGCTGCATTTATATGATGCGTTTTCGATGCAGGAGTCCAAAAACGTCACGGCAGGCAAAGAGGTTCCGCCGCTGGTCGAGGTGGCCGGATTTAAAGTCGGCCTGATGACCTGTTATGACGTGCGTTTCCCTGAGCTGGCGCGCCGGCTGGTGCTCGACGGTGCCGAAGTGCTGGTACTGCCCGCGGCCTGGGTAAAAGGCCCGCTCAAAGAGATGCACTGGGACGTCCTGGTTACCGCCCGCGCGTTGGAAAATACCACTTATATGGTGGCGGTCGGCGAGTGCGGTGAGCGCAATATCGGTAACAGCATGGTGGTTGACCCGCTTGGCGTGGCGATCGCCCGGGCCGCAGAAGCCCCGGCGCTGGTGTTTGCCCAACTGGATAAAGACCGTCTGGACCATGCGCGCAAAGTATTGCCGGTGCTGGAAAACCGCTGTTTTGATATTCCGCAGTTGCGCAGCGATAAGTTTTGATTTACCCGCAGACCGGTCCTCAACGGCCTGCAATGCAGTAGAAACCATGCGCGAACAACACCAGGGAGCGCGGCAGTAAACACCCCGGATCGGCGCCTGAACCGGCGGTGTCACTATTATCTGGCGTAATAAAACCATAAGACATAATCAACACCAGGGAAGGTGTTAACAAAAACAAAATAATTTCCATGATTCTTTTCACAACATCCAGACCCACTTTCAGACAGAGGAAATAGAGATGATGGCAAAACAATTACGTCAGGCTGCGGTACTGACGGCTGCAATACTTTCAATACTCTCAACCAGCGCTTTTGCCGCTGAAAGCGTGGCGATCCCGGCTCAGACAATGGACCCGGCGCTGCACGCAAAATTACCGGCTGAAATCCAAAAATCCGGCGTGATGATATCGGTGAATAACGGCTCGTTTCCTCCGTATGAAATTGTGACAGGCAATAACTCCCTCGACGGTGCCAGCGCCGATCTCTCCAATGCGCTGGCGGGTGTTCTGGGCGTGAAAATTGAACATGCTTCTGTCAGTGGTTTGTCCGGAATTTTAAGTGGTATGGCCGCAGGGCGTTATCAGATGGGGATCGGTCCGATTGGCGATTACCCGGACCGCCAGGCGAAGAATGACTTCGTCGATTTCGTCAAAGAGTTCGTGGTGTTTGCCGTGCACAAAGGCAATGCGCAAAAGATCAATTCACTGGACGACACCTGCGGTAAGCGTATCGCAGTGATGGCCGGTGGTTCGGCAGAACAGGTGATCCGCAAGCAGTCAGACGTCTGTGTTAAAGATGGCAAACCGGCGGTCACTGTACAATCCTATTCTGACCAGCCGACCTCAATTCTGGCCGTGCGCTCTAACCGCTCTGATGCCTTCTTCTCTTCGCAGGCGCCGCTGACCTACTTTGTCGAGAAAGCCAACGGCCAGCTGGAGCTGACAGGCACCGGCAAAGCCAACGGTTTTGGCGATATCTTCCAGGGTACCGTGGTACCCAAAGATTCTGCCGTACGTGATGCGATTCTGGCGGGCTATCAGAAACTGTTTGATAACGGCACTTACGCGATCATCATGAAAAAATGGGGTCTGGAAGAGAATATGATCGCCGCGCCGGGGATCAATCTGGCGAAGGCTCAACCTCAATGACGGACAAAACGTATAGTTCACGGCCGGTGATCAAAGACGACTATACGCCGGATCCACGCCGTAACGTGGAGTTCTCCCATGCGCCCCGCAGCTACGGACGCTGGGTGGCCTGGGTCATCGTGCTGCTGATCGCTGCCGATGTCATCTGGAATGTCGCCCGCAATCCTAACTTTGAATGGCACGTGGTGGCGCAGTGGTTTACCGAAGCTACGGTGATTAAGGGGCTCGGCGTGACGCTCGGCCTTACCTTGGTGTCGATGCTGCTGGGTGTCTTTCTGGGGTTAATGCTGGCGATTGCCCGGCTGTCGCAGAGTATGCTGTTGCGCCGCCTCTCGGGCATGTTTATCTGGTTCTTCCGGGGAACGCCACTGCTGGTGCAACTGCTGTTCTGGTACAACATGTCGACCCTGTTCCCGCGCGTGGTCATTGGCATTCCGTTCGGCCCGGAGTACATGAGCTGGAACACCAATGATCTTATCACGCCACTGACGGCGGCAATCGCCGGCCTGGCGCTGAATGAAGCAGCTTATATGGCGGAGATTATCCGCGCCGGGTTACTTTCGGTGGATAACGGTCAGGCAGAAACCGCGCAGGCCTTCGGCATGAGCCGTGGCCGTGCATTGCGGCGGATCATCATTCCGCAGGCGATGCGGGCGATCATCCCTCCGACCGGTAATCAGCTGATCAGCATGATCAAAGCCACGTCGCTGGTCAGCGTGATCGCGATGGGGGATCTGCTCTACTCGGTGCAAACCATTTATAACCGCACGTTCGAAGTGGTACCGATGCTGATGGTGGCGGTGATCTGGTATTTGCTGATCACCTCGGTCCTTAACGTCGGTCAGTCGGCTATCGAACGTTACTACTCCCGTGGCACGCGCCGTTCAGGTTCGGCGACGAAACGCCGTCAGGTGTCCGGTGAGGAGAAAACGATCCCGCTTGTCAGCCAGCCGGGCGTCGCCCAAAAGGAGGATCTATGAGTCAACAAGATACCGGCGAACAGTCACCTCTGGTCGTGGCGCGCAATGTGCATAAAAGTTATGGCGATAATGAGGTGCTCAAGGGCATCGATCTTGACGTCAGACCGAGTGAAGTGGTGGTGATCCTCGGGCCGTCAGGCTCCGGAAAATCGACCTTTCTGCGCTGTATAAACCATTTGGAAGATATCGACCGGGGTTCGATTATGGTCGGTGGTGAGCAGATTGGTTATGAGCTGCGCGGTAGCCGTTTACATAAACTGTCGGAAAGGGCGATTGCCCGCCAGCGCCGTGATATCGGCATGGTGTTCCAGCAGTTCAACCTCTATCCGCATATGACGGTGTTGCAGAATATTGTCGAAGCGCCGATTGGCGTGCACAAAGAGAGCCGCCA
This sequence comes from uncultured Enterobacterales bacterium, assembly GCA_963519305.1. Classification (GTDB taxonomy): domain Bacteria; phylum Pseudomonadota; class Gammaproteobacteria; order Enterobacterales; family Enterobacteriaceae; genus Ewingella. The sequence continues at coordinate 27,728 of CAUQMS010000007.1, read as the reverse complement.
GGCGGCGGAAAAGTATGCACGTGAGCTGCTGGAAAAGGTCGGACTGAGCGATAAAGCCGATGCCTATCCGCGGCATCTTTCCGGTGGTCAGCAGCAGCGGGTAGCCATTGCCCGCGCGCTGGCGGTGAAGCCTAAGCTGATGCTGTTTGATGAGCCGACTTCAGCATTGGATCCGGAGCTGGTAGGCGAGGTTCTGGCAACGATGCGGGATCTGGCGCAACAGGGGCTGACAATGATAGTCGTCACCCATGAGATCGGTTTTGCCAAAGAAGCCGCAGATCGGGTGGTCTTCATGGACCGCGGTTATGTGGTGGAGCAGGGCGCGGCAGATGAGGTATTGGTGAATCCGCAGCACCCGCGAACGCAGGCGTTTCTCAGCCGGTTTATCTGAACGTTGCGGGCGGGCTGGAAGAGGGGCGGTCAGACCCGTGCTTCTATCCTGTTTCGCCCGCCGTTTTTGGCTTTATACAGTGCGGTGTCAGCCGCATTCAGCCACTGTGCGGCACTCTCCTGATCTTCCCGACACTCGGCAATGCCTGCACTGATTTGTACCCGCAGGTCAGGGTGGTGCGGGAAAAGATCGTTATCCAGCCGGCTTTGCAGCCGTTCCATCGCCTTCTGTGCCTGTTCCGCCGTGCTGTGGGGTAAAATGGCAGCAAATTCATCGCCGCCGTAGCGGCCAATGATGTCTGCAGCACGCATGGTCTGCTGTAGCTCCTGAGCCAGGAGTATAATTGCCTGATCGCCGACGTTGTGACCGTAGTTATCGTTGATCTCTTTGAAGTGATCGATATCAATGAGCACCAGCGTGGTCTTATGGTGATAACGGCGATGGCTCTCGATTTCATTATCCAGCAGCGATTCCCAGTGGCGGCGGTTGTATAAACCGGTCAGCCCGTCGCGAACGCTGATTTGCATAATGGCCTGTTTATGCTCTGCCAGTTTTCTGGATGTTCGAAAAGTGACATTACCCAGAAAGATCGGGTAAATCACAATCATCGGCAGGCAGAGGTAGAGCTGGAGCGGAGTGGTTTCTGGCCGGAAAGGAACATCAGCCAGCAGGAAGACCACGAGTGCGACCGCCGCCTGAGCAATAATGCATTTGAAGAAGAGTGTTTTCCCCCCGGCGGCAATGTTATTCATACCCATCATGGAGACGATAACGGCTGACGGCAGGGCATTAAATCCCATCAGCGCCAGCCAGATGCCGCCGAAAATGGCGTCGATCTGCAGGTTGAGGATCTCGGTTTTAAACGGATGACTGGCGCGGGTTGCCAGCATATAGGCGACATGTGGCCAGATAAAACCGTTGAAAAACAGCAGTAGCCAGACGACAGGATGGGGGTGGTGGGTAATAAGGACGGAGGCCACGCAGATGCTCCCCATACCCAACCCGAGAATGCGGGGGAAATAGGTGCGTTTCGCAAATCTCAGGCCGGAATGGTGAACATCACTGACCAGAGTGGTTTTGAGCGTTTTTGGCATCGGATCTCATTGCTGTTCGGGGTCGCGGAGTGCTACCCGATTAGGCGGTAAACTGATTTTCCAGTAAATGCTTTATGAGTTTCTCATAGAGGCACATAATAGCTCAGTCTGTTCATAATGCGCACAGATTAGATCGTGCCGCGATCAATTCTGTTACATATTTTGGTTGTATTCCCGTCATTATTATTTCTAAATAACCCCATTAGTTTTGGTTATTTATTTTATAAATCTGTTTGTAAAAAGTGCCGGTCATCCGTACCGGTGACTGTTTCGCAATCCGTGAAAAGAAGGTGTGTATGGAAGGTTTAAGCATTACTAAATTGTTGGTCGTGGGTGTTTTGATTGTGCTGCTGTTCGGTACCAGCAAACTGCGCTCACTGGGCGGTGATCTGGGCGCTGCGCTGCGTGGCTTCAAAAAAGCCATGAGCGATGAGCCTACTCCAGCGGCAAAGACTGATGCCACGCCTGTCGAAACACGTGTAGAACACAAAGACTGATTTGCGGGTGGACTGCGGTCCGCTTTCTGCTCTTTGCTGTGTGTTTGTTTATTGCGTAAAAATAAAACGGCTGCTCTTGCGGGCAACCGTTTTTGTCATTTCTGGCATTTGAAAGGTAACAAGGTGTAACCCTTATTTGACTTCCAAACCTTTGGCTTGCAGATCCGCGTGGTATGACGAACGTACGAAAGGTCCGCAGGCGGCATGGGTAAAGCCCATTGCCATCGCTTCTGCTTTCATCTCATCGAACTCTTCCGGGCTGACATAGCGCTGAACCGGCAGGTGGTGGCGGCTTGGCTGTAAATACTGGCCGAGGGTCAGCATCGTCACACCGTGGCGGCGCAGGTCGCGCATCACTTCCACGATTTCCGCATTGGTTTCACCCAGACCCACCATCAGACCCGATTTCGTCGGGATATCAGGGTGCGCTTCTTTGAAACGTTGCAGCAGGGTCAGTGACCACTCATAGTTTGCGCCTGGGCGTACCTGACGGTAAACGCGCGGTACGTTTTCCAGATTGTGGTTGAAGACATCTGGCGGCGTCGCGGTGAGGATATCCAGTGCGCGATCCATACGGCCACGGAAATCAGGCACCAGCGTCTCAATTTTAATGGTCGGGTTCTTTTCACGGATAGCGGCGATACAGTCGGCAAAGTGCTGTGCACCCCCGTCGCGCAGGTCATCGCGGTCAACAGAGGTGATCACCACGTAGCGCAGGCCCATATCGGCGATGGTCTGTGCCAGTTTTTGCGGCTCATTCATGTCCGGCGCCGTAGGGCGTCCGTGGGCAACGTCGCAGAACGGGCAACGGCGTGTACAAATCGCGCCGAGGATCATAAAGGTCGCGGTGCCGTGGTTGAAACATTCGGAAAGGTTAGGACAGGCGGCTTCTTCACAAACGGAGTGCAGGCCATTTTTACGCAGCGCGGCTTTGATGCCCTGAATTCGGGTCGAATCGGCCGGAAGTTTGATTTTCATCCATGCCGGCTTACGTAACATTTCCTGCCGGTCAGTGACCACGGTTTTCACCGGGATTAACGCCATCTTATCTGCATCGCGGTACTTAACGCCGCGTTCCATCTGAATCGGTTTACTCATAAGCTTGCAGGTTCCAGGTTCGTCTCTCGTAATTCGAGTTTTCAGGACATTCAATGAACGGGCTGATTTATCAAAAAAAATAGAAATATTGCAAAAATTATAACACTGATGCCGCTCACTATTCAGCCCCCGGAAGTGCTCATAAGCAACAAAGTGTACATTTTTTTAACATCAATAAGCGTCGGCTTGCCACGGCAGATAATCAACCTGCTGATAATTCAATAAGTTATTGAATGATTTCACCAGCACCGGCATAACGTCATCAACGGAAACTCCCGGTTTTTCTTGGCTGACCTGCGTCATTTGCAGACCGGCGTAGCCGCAGGGGTTAATGCGCAGGAAAGGTTCGAGATCCATATTGATGTTGAGCGCGAGGCCATGCAAGGAGCAGCCTTTACGGATGCGCAGGCCCAGAGAGCAGATTTTTTTGTGGTCAACGTAGACGCCGGGGGCATCCGCGCGCGGATAGGCCTCGATAGCGAAATGGGCCAGCGTATCGACAACGGTCTGTTCAATCGCCGTGACTAATTGGCGAACGCCCATTTTCTTGCGTTTCAGATCCACCATCACGTACATCACCTGCTGGCCGGGGCCGTGGTAGGTCACCTGGCCGCCGCGATCGCTTTGGATAACCGGAATATCGCCCGGAAGCAGTACGTGTTCCGCTTTCCCGGCCTGACCCTGAGTGAATACCTTCTGATGTTCAACCAGCCAGATTTCGTCCTGCGTTTCAGCCGTGCGGGTGTCGGTAAACAGATGCATAGCGCGGGATACCGGTTCGTAAGGCTGGAGGCCCAGCTGACGTAACACAATACGTTGTTGCAGTTTATCTTGTTGCACAGCAGCCATCGCCATTTAGAAAGAGGGAAGGGCAGAAATAGTAACGCAGTGCCAAACCGGCACTGCGCTATTCAGATCTCGAGCAAGGGTTTACAGTACCATGCGGACAATTTCGATATTACCCAATTCGTCGTACAGGGTTTCGACCTGATCGATATGGGTCGCGGTGATCGTAATTGAAACGGAGTGATAATTCCCTTTACTGCTCGGTTTTACCTGAGGATTGTAGTCACCAGGTGCATGGCGTTGCACGACTTCCACAACCTGATCAACTAACTCGGGTTGTGCCAGGCCCATTACTTTATAAGTAAAGGTGCATGGGAATTCGAGCAGTTCGTTAAGTTTGGTTTTCATGTGCACTCCAGCGTGTTTAACAGCGTATTGATAAAATTATAACTCCCGCCAGAGCGGGAGTTATAAAATTTGATAGCAATATTCTTTGTATCAAAGTTATTACCTATCAAATGGGGGCATAACCGGCGATTTCAAGTCCGGCTTAGCCGAACCAATGATGGAACATCAGTTTGATGTAATCGACGATACGGCCAAAGAAACCGCCTTCTTTGACTTCATTCAGCACCACCAATGGGCGCTCGTCAATGGTTTTGCCATCCAGCTGGAAGTTGATTGAACCAACTACCTGATTTTTCTGCAAAGGTGCATGCAGCTCAGGGCTGTTGAGCACATAGCTGGCTTTGAGATCTTTCATTCGTCCACGTGGAATGGTCAGGTAAGCGTCTTTATCTACGCCCAGCGCCACGCGGTCAGTATCACCAAACCAGACCGGCTCTGAGGCGAACTCTTTACCGGCTTTCAGTGGAGAAACGGTTTCGAAGAAACGAAAGCCCCAAGTCAGCAGTTTTTTACTTTCAACTTCACGGCCTTTATAGGTATGACCGCCCATCACTGCCGAGATCAGACGCATCTGGCCTTCGGTCGCTGAAGCCACCAGATTGTAGCCGGCGGATTCAGTGTGGCCGGTTTTGATGCCATCGACGTTCAGGCTGGAGTCCCACAACAGACCGTTGCGGTTCATCTGACGGATGTTGTTGAAGGTGAACTCTTTCTCTTTATAGGTTGCGTATTCGTCCGGTACGTCACGGATCAATGCCTGACCGATTAACGCCATATCGCGTGCAGAACTGAACTGCCCTGCGGCATCCAGACCGTGTACGGTGCCGAAATGGGTATTTTTCAGACCCAGCGCGTTTACGTAGTTGTTCATCAGGCCAACGAAAGCGTCCTGACTGCCGGCGACATAATCCGCCATTGCCACACAGGCATCGTTACCCGATTGTAAAATAATGCCGCGGTTCAGCTCGGAAACCGGCACACGATCGCCCGGCTTGAGGAACATCAGGGAAGAGCCTTTGAACACCGGATTACCGGTTGCCCATGCATCCTGACCGACGGTAACCATGTCGTTAGGCGAGATTTTACCGGCTTTGATTGACTGACCGATGACGTAGCTGGTCATCATTTTGGTCAGGCTGGCAGGATCGCGGCGCGCGTCAGCATTCATTTCTGCCAGCACTTTTCCTGAGTTGTAATCAATCAGGACGTAGGCTTCGGCATCAATTTGCGGAACGCCAGGGATCATCGTCTTTAAGTTAACATCGTCGGCATAGGCGGACGCTGCGCAGAGGCTCAGGGCTGTGCCAAAAGCGAGGCTTTTGACTAAAAGTGGGGTAGTTACAAGTTTCATGAGGGGACAGCAACATCCGTAGAAGTAAGTTAAAAACGTGCCACATTATAGCAGAATCGACATATTCAGACATCTGCCATTACCGCGGCTTGAAGGTGTTTACCCTTTTTTACTTTTTAAGGCGGCTTACAAAAATGGGGCCGCAGCCCCGTTCAGGAAACCGTTTTTACCGAAATCACATCGCTGAAACAACAAACGATTGCTGTTGCGCTTCGCTGGCCAGACGCTGTTTCAGCTGATCAGCCTGCTGACGGGTTAACGGCCCAAGCTGAACGCGGTACATCCCGCCATTCGGCTGAACTTTACCCGGCACCGAGAATTTCTGGCTCAGGCTTTTCTGCCAAAGCGCCGCGTTTTGCGGATTGCTCAGCGCGCCGACCTGCACCATGTAACCGCCACCGGCGGTGGATGCAGACGCCGCATGCGCCACTGGCGCCGCGACTGCAACCGGAGCAGCAGCAGTAAACGCCGGTGCCGCAGGTTCCTCTTTTTCCAGAATGCCCTGTGGTACCGCAGACGGCGCTTTCAGAAAACCGCCACCTGTAGCACCAACGCTGGCCGAGGTGGCCATCGCCGGTGCTGAGGTGCTGGTATCGTCGCCGTTGCTCAAGGTGCTGTTATCAATCGGATGTGCGTTGACGCTGGTATCTGGTGGTGTGTTTTGTACCGGCGTGCCCATACCGCTGGCGCCTAAATCAGGGCGGCCAGGCAGGGCGTAGGATTGTTTAGCCACGGTGGTACCAATGGTGCCGGGGCCAGACAGTGAGCCGTCCGGTGCAACATTGATAAAGTCGATTCGCACTTTAGTGCTGTTGGTCAGATTCAGACGATCGGCCGCTGCCTGTGACAGGTCGATAATTTTGCCCGGGACATACGGGCCACGGTCGTTAACGCGAACGACCAGCATACGCCCCGTCGCCATGTTAGTGACGCGCACGTAGCTTGGGATCGGCAGTGTCGGGTGGGCGGCGGTCATGGCGTTAGGGTCGAATTCCTCACCAATCGCGGTGGTATTGCCGCCGTTTTCCTGTCCGTACCAGGCTGCCTGTCCTACCTGTGAGAAGTTAGATGGGTCTTTGATAATTTTATAGGTTTTACCGTTAACGGTGTAATCCTGACTAGTGCCCGGATTATAAGGTTCGTAACGCGGGTCAGCCCCACCAATTTCCACCACAGGGCCGTTATAGGCTTGTTGCGGTGCAGCTTGCTGTGGTTGAGTATCGTCAGTCGCACAACCACTTAACAGCAACCCAATAATGACAGCTCCAAGCCACTCCTTACGCATTGCTCACCTCTATAAATTTTTTGACAACATTTTTCGATGAGTATGTATCGACATGACGATACCAAACCCTGCCATTAGTACAATGAGCGCTGAGCCCCCATAGCTGACCAGTGGCAAAGGTACCCCAACCACCGGGACAATACCACTGACCATGCCGATGTTAACAAACACATAAACGAATAAAATTAACATCAGACCTCCGGCCATAACGCGGCCAAAGGTGGTTTGTGCGTGGGAGGCAATCACCAGACCGCGCATGATGAGGCATAAGTAGAGCCCGAGCAGCACCAGAACGCCAATCAGACCGAGTTCTTCCGCCAGCACGGCAAAGATAAAGTCGGTGTGCCGTTCGGGCAGGAATTCAAGCTGAGACTGGGTGCCGTGCAGCCAGCCCTTGCCGGATAGCCCGCCAGAACCAATGGCGATTTTGGACTGGATAATATGGTATCCAGCCCCGAGCGGATCGCTTTCCGGATCGAGCAGCATCATGACGCGGTCACGCTGGTAGTCGTGCATCAGGAAGAACCACAGGATCGGGATAAAGGCCGCCACCAGCAGGGCGGCGACGGCAATCAGTTTCCAGCTCATTCCTGACAGGAACAGCACAAACAAACCGGAGGCGGCAATCAGAATGGACGTCCCGAGATCGGGCTGTGCGGCGACCAGCAGCGTAGGAATAAAGATCAGGGCCAGCGCAATGGCGGTGTTTTTCAGCGAAGGTGGGCAGACGTCGCGGTTGATGAAGCGTGCCACCATCAGCGGTACGGCGATTTTCGCCAGCTCCGAAGGCTGGAAGCGTACTACGCCCAGATCCAGCCAGCGCTGTGCCCCTTTACTGATGGTCCCGAAAGCATCCACCAGCACCAGCAGCAGCACGCAGAATAGGTACAAATAGGGCGCCCAGCTTTCATAGACGCGTGGCGGAATTTGCGCCATCACCAGCATGATGATCAACCCCATCACGATCTGGCCGATTTTGCGCTCCATCATGCCGACATCCTGACCGCTGGCGCTCCACATCACGAAGGCGCTGTAGGCAAGCAGTGCAAGCACTATCAGCAGCAGGGTAATGTCGATGTGCATTTTCGACCACAACGACCCTTTTTGTTGGCTTTCAGTCATGATTGGTTAATCACCTTCGGTTCCCGGCGGTGGTGCATCAGCCGGTAATTGTGTCGTGTTATCGCCCAACAAAATATGGTCGAGTATCTGGCGGGTAATGGTACCCACAGCAGGACCAGCCCCGCCATTTTCAAGAATAACGGCGACGGCAACCGTCGGGTTATTGAATGGCGCAAAGGCAGTCATCAATTTATGGTCGCGCAGATGTTCGGCTATCTTATGCGCATTATAGATTTCATTGGCTTTCAAACCGTAAACTTGTGCGGTACCGGATTTCGCCGCCGCTTTATAAGGTGCATCCGCGAAGCTCTTGCGGGCCGTACCGTTTGGCCGGTTGGCTACGCCATACATCCCGTCTTTAGCGATTTCCCAATAGCCGGAGTGAATGTCGCCAATCTGCGTCTTATCCTGCTGCACATAAGGTACCAGTTTGCCTTCAACCCTCGTGCTGAGCAGAAGATGCGGCGTTTTAACATCACCGTCGTTGATCAGTGTGGTCATGGCTTTCATGATCTGGATTGGCGTTGCAGTCCAGTAACCCTGTCCGATGCCCACCGGAATGGTGTCACCCTGGTACCAGGGTTTTTTGAAGCGTTTGAATTTCCAGTCGCGGTTAGGCATGTTGCCGCTGCGTTCTTCAGAGAGATCGATACCGGAATAATGGCCGTAGCCAAATTTCTCCATCCACTCTGACAGACGGTCAATACCCAGATCATAGGCGACCTGATAGAAGAAGGTATCGGCAGACTCCTCCAGCGCTTTGGTGACATTCAGACGACCGTGGCCCCAGTGTTTCCAGTCACGGAAACGTTTTTCTGAGCCGGGCAGTTGCCACCATCCCGGATCAAACAGCGACGTACTTTTCGTGATAACGCCTGCCGTTAATGCTGAGACAGCAATATAAGGTTTTACCGTGGAGGCCGGGGGATAGACACCCTGCGTGGCGCGATTGATCAGCGGCTTGTTCGGATCTTCGAGCAGCGTGCTGTAATCTTTACTCGAAATGCCGTCAACGAAGAGATTTGGATCATAGCTTGGGTTGGAAACCAGCGCCCGGATGCTGCCGTCGCGTGGGTCGGAGACCACCACCGCAGAGCGGCTGCCCGTCAGTAACTCTTCTATATAGGTTTGCAGCGGCAAATCGATGGTCAGATAAATGTCTTTACCCGCCTGCGGGGCTTCTTCGTGAAGCTGGCGGATCACGCGGCCACGGTTGTTGACCTCAACTTCTTCATAACCGGTTTTGCCGTGCAGGGTATCTTCGTAATAACGCTCAATGCCCAGCTTACCAATGTCATGCGTCGCCGCATAGTTCGCCAGTATGCCGTCTTTATCCAGACGCTCGACGTCGCGGTCGTTGATTTTCGACACATAGCCAATCACGTGGGTGAGGGCAGAACCATAGGGATAATAACGGCGCTGATAGCCTTTGACTTCAACGCCGGGGAAATTGAACTGGTTGACGGCAAAACGGGCGACCTGAACTTCAGTCAGGGCAGTTTTGACGGCAATGGAAGTGAAACGGCGCGAACGTTTACGCTCTTTCTGGAAATTATCGATATCTTCCGGGGTTAAATCGACAATCGGCTTGAGCCCTTCAAGCGTCGCCTGCAGGTTATCGACTTTTTCCGGCATCAGTTCGAGCTGATAAATGGTGCGGTTCAGCGCCAGCGGCGTGCCATTGCGGTCATAAATGATGCCGCGGCTGGGGGCGATAGGCACCAGCTTGATGCGGTTATCGTTAGAACGGGTTTGGTAATCCTGAAAGCGGACAATCTGTAAGTTATACAGATTGAATGCCAGAACACCGCTGAGTAGCAGAATACCGACGAACGCCACCAGTGCACGGCGCACAAAGAGGGCTGATTCAGCCGTATAGTCGCGAAAAGGGTTACGATCTATTTTCATCCCACTACTTAATTCATGTTGCTGACATTCACCAGCCGGTTATTCCCGGTGGTATGGATGATTTGTGGTAATACTCCATGCGCGGTAAAGACTTTCCGCTACCAGCACCCGCACCAGAGGGTGTGGCAAGGTCAGCGGAGAGAGCGACCAGCTCTGCTCTGCTGCGGCTTTACACGCCGGTGCTAACCCTTCAGGCCCCCCGATTAACAGGCTGACATTGCGGCCATCCTGTTTCCAGCGTTCCAGCTGTTGGGCAAGCTGTGGGGTTTCCCACGGTGTCCCCGGAATATCCAGGGTCACAATACGATTGCCTTTCCCGACAGCCGCCAACATCTGTTCGCCCTCTTTTTCAAGAATGCGTTTGATATCCGCGTTTTTGCCCCGCTTGCCGGCCGTCACTTCGACCAGTTCAAAGGGCATATCTTTCGGAAAACGGTTTAAATAATCGTTAAATCCGGTCTGAACCCAGTCGGGCATTTTCGTACCAACAGCGACGAGTTGCAATTTCACGTCTTAAGCCCAGAGTTTCTCAAGCTCGTACAACTGGCGGCTCTCTTCCTGCATGACGTGAACAATCACTTCACCCAGATCGACGACCACCCAATCAGCTTCATTAATACCTTTAACGCCCATGGCGTCGAGGCCAACGGCTTTCACTTCTTCAACCAGATGCCCGGCGATAGACATCACGTGGCGGCTGGAGGTACCGGTGCAGATGATCATGCAGTCAGTAATACTGGATTTACCGATAACATCAATGGCAATGATGTCTTGTGCTTTCAGGTCATCGATTTTATCGATAACAAAATCTTGGAGCGCTTTACCTTGCAAAGGTTCCCCCTGGGGATGTTGAAACGGGTTTGCTTGATGAAAACCTTCTGCTGCAGGGGCGCAGACGCGGCGTGCAGAAGAGGGCTTTCAAAAAAGAGTGTAGGTCGGAATACGGGATTAATGCTGAAAATGACGGGTAATCAATGAATTACATTCGTTATTGTCACAGCTCTGCCGCAAGCCGAAATTAAGCGGCGCAGTATACCACGCGTTAGCTATACAAGGTACAGACCCTGCGAATCGATATAGCGCTCAACGGCGGCAGGTAGGAGCGTTGCACAGCTTTTTCGTTCCCGCAGACGCTGGCGAATTTGCGTCGCCGAAATATCCAGCAGAGGCGTATTCGCCTGATAAATCATGCCGTGAGGCCGCTGCCGCAGTTCTGCCGGGTCAGTCGCCCGATGTTTATCATACCAGCGCTGTAATTGCGGGGTGTCGAGACGCTCTGAATAACCGGGGCGCGCCATGACCAGCAAATGACAAAAATCCAGTAACTCTTCCCAGCGGTGCCATTTGTGCAATGAAAGCAATGAATCCTGGCCGATGATAAACGCCAGCGGGCGTTGTGCGCCATGTTCTTTACGTAACGTTTCAAGTGTCACAATGGTATAGGACGGGTTATGCACGGCGAGTTCCCGTGAGTCGACTGAAAACAGAGGGTTATCTTGTACGGCCAGTTCCACCATTTTCAGCCGCTGCTGCGCCGATGCCTGCGGCTGAGGACGATGCGGTGGCACATTGTTGGGGAGCAAGATGACCTGATCCAGCAAAGTTTCTTTGGCTAACTGCTCTACCGGACGTAGATGACCAAAATGGATAGGGTCAAAAGTGCCGCCAAACAGGGCAACCAAAGAGCGATCCGAAGGGGTATTCAATGCCATCAGTGCGTTCCTGAGTCAGTACGTATCGGTGGCGACCTTTCTGCTTCAAAAGTCGCGGGTATCAATAAAGCTTTCAGGCAGAGGTTTTCCGCACAGCAGCATGGAAAGGCTTTCAAGCTCAGGCCAGATGGATTGACCGTAGTCTTGTTTGAGCGTGATTTCCATCTTTGTCAGTAAATGAACAGCCTGTTGTAACTGGCGAAGTGACAGCCGTTGCAGTGCCTGCGTCACCATTGTGCGCCGGTTCTGCCACACTTTGTACTGGTCAAACAGGGAGCGTAGCGGGGTGTTGTCCATCTTACGTTTGAGATTGAGCAGCATCAGTAATTCGCGTTGCAGAGTGCGTAACAGGATCACCGGTTCGCTGTCTTCCTGCTGCAACTGACGCAAAATATGCCATGCGCGCTTGCTCTTACCGGCTAACAGCGCATCCAGCCAGTGGAAAGGCGTGAAGTGGGCGGCATCGTTAACGGCTTCTTCAACCCGCGGGAGGGTGAGTTTGCCGTCAGGATAGAGCAGTGACAGGCGCTCAAGTGACTGCGCCAGCGCCAGCAAATTGCCTTCGTAGCAATAGCACAACAGCTGGTTCGCAGGTTCATCAAGTTCAAGCGATAACTCTTTGGCGCGCTTGGCCACCCAGCGGGGAAGTTGCGCCTGTTCCGGCGTCTGGCAGCTGACAAACACACCACGGTCGCTCAGTGCTTTAAACCAGCCGCTATTTTCCTGAGCCTTGGTCAGTTTAGTGCCACGCAGGACCAGCAGGATATCCTCATGTAACAAGGTGGTGAGCTTAACCAGCTGTTCGCCCATCGGGGCTGGCGGGCCGTTTTCAGGCAGGATCAGCAGCAGAGTTTGACGGGTGGCGAACAGACTTAATGCCTGACAGATGCTGAAAATCGCATCCCATTCGGTATGGGCATCAAGGGTAAAAGTATAGTGTTCTTCAAAGGCGGCAGCCTGGGCTGCTTTACGGATGCTGTCCTGACTTTCCTGGAGCAGCAGCGGATCGTTTCCGCATAACAGATAACAGGCGCGCAGCCCCTCACGGAGCTGCGCAGCAAGTTGTTCAGGATAAAGTCGAATCATTGAGCGAACGGATTGGCCGGTTTAGACGTCACCGTTTTGCTGTCTGATACGCTTGTCCCGTTTTCCACGGCCAACTCATTGGCTGAGGTTTTGGTCGTAATGACAACAGGCGTTGCATCAACGGCAGCAGCTTCCTGTTTTTCTTTTTCGGCGGCACGCACGGTCAGAAGTTTACGGATCAACTGCTGAGCTGCTTGCTGACGCATCTCCTCACGAATGATGTCCTGTTCGTTATCTTTCGCCAGCGCCGTTAACGGGTTGTCGAAGAATGAACGGAACACTTTTACCTGCAGAGGATAGAGATCTTTACCCGGCAACAGCACCTGAGCAGTCACCACTAAATCCATCTGGTATTCGGCGGTTTTACCGTCCTGGAAGATTGACGCCGTACTTTGCCCTGAGCTTTCGCCCAGAATACGCAGTGACGGAATATCTTTGCGCTTCGGATCATCAACAATGGTTACACCGTTAAGACGCAGCTGCGTACGGATATTACGTGTCAATGGCCCGTAAGGGTCGGAACTGTCGAGGACGATGGTTTTCATCTGGTCAGGCACGTTGGTTACACCACGCAGGTGGAACCCACAGCCGGACGTTATCAGAACCGCCGCACCCAGTAACAGCATCACAATACGATGTCGCACAACTCCTCCTTGACTCAACCTACAACCAGGTTGAGCAGTTTGCCCGGAACGTAGATTACTTTACGTACAGTAACTCCATCCAGATATTTAGCGACCAGGTGTTCCTGCGCAGCGCGTTCACGCACAAATTCTTCGGTAGAATCCGCTGGCACAGTGATTTTACCGCGCACTTTACCGTTGACCTGAACCACGACCAGCTTGGAGTCTTCGACCATGGCCTGTTCGTCAGCCTGTGGCCATGGTGCTGTATCAACGTCGCCTGCGCCACCCAGAGTCTGCCACAAACTGAAGCAGATATGTGGAGTGAATGGATAAAGCATACGCACCACCGCCAGCAGGGCTTCCTGCAACAAGGCGCGATCTTGTTCGCTTTCCTGCGGCGCCCGGCCCAGCTTGTTCATCAGTTCCATTACGGCCGCGATGGCGGTGTTGAAGGTCTGACGACGGCCGATGTCATCGGTGACTTTTGCGATGGTTTTGTGCAGATCACGACGAAGATCTTTCTGTACTTCAGTCAGTGAAGCCACGTCCAGAGCAACGGTGGTTCCTTTTTCTGAATGTTCAAATGCCAGTTTCCAGACACGTTTCAGGAAGCGGTTAGCGCCTTCAACGCCGGATTCCTGCCATTCGAGCGTCATTTCTGCCGGAGAAGCAAACATCATGAACAGACGCACGGTATCTGCACCGTACTTTTCGACCATGATTTGCGGGTCGATGCCGTTGTTTTTCGACTTCGACATCTTGCTCATACCGGCGTAAACCAGTTCACGACCTTGCGGGTCGCTGGCTTTCACGATACGGCCTTTTTCATCACGCTCGACGGTAGCATCGACCGGGGAAACCCAGACGCGCTCTCCGCTGTTGCCTGTGTAATAGAAGGCATCAGCCAGAACCATCCCCTGACACAGCAGGCGTTTGGCGGGCTCATCAGAATTCACCAGACCAGCATCGCGCATCAGCTTGTGGAAGAAACGGAAGTACATCAGGTGCATGATAGCGTGTTCGATACCGCCCACGTATTGGTCAACCGGCAACCAGTAGTTTGCCGCCGCGGGGTCCAGCATACCTTCGTCGTATTGTGGGCAGGTGTAGCGCGCGTAGTACCAGGAAGACTCCATAAAAGTGTCGAAGGTATCTGTTTCACGCAGACCCGGCATGCCGTTCACGGTGGTTTTTGCCCACTCAGGATCGGCTTTGATTGGGCTGGTAATGCCGTCCATCACTACATCTTCCGGCAGGATAACCGGCAGTTGATCTTCTGGCGTTGGGATAACAGTGCCATCTTCCAAGGTGATCATTGGAATTGGCGCGCCCCAGTAACGCTGACGGGAAACCCCCCAGTCGCGCAGACGGTAGTTAACTTTGCGCTGGCCAACGCCGAGGCTGACCAGTTTGTCAGCAATCGCGTTGAAGCCTTGCTCATACGTCAGGCCATCAAATTCACCGGAGTTATACAGTGTGCCTTTTTCCAGCAGCGCTTCTGAGCTGACATCGGCTTCGGTGCCATCGCCGTTGAGAATGACCGGATTGATTGGCAGGCTGTACTTGGTAGCAAATTCCCAGTCGCGCTGATCATGGGCCGGAACGGCCATTACTGCGCCTGTGCCGTACTCCATCAGAACAAAATTAGCGACCCAAATGGGGACTTTCTTGCCTGTCAGCGGATGAATGGCAAACAGGCCGGTAGGCATCCCTTTTTTCTCCATCGTTGCCATTTCAGCTTCGGCAACTTTGGTATTGCGGCATTCATCGATGAAATCAGCCAGTGCAGGCTGTGTGGCAGCGGCCTGAAGGGACAACGGATGTCCGGCTGCGACAGCTACGTAAGTCGCGCCCATGAAGGTGTCAGGACGCGTGGTGTACACGGTCACTTTCTCTTCGCTGTTCTCGACGTCAAAGGTGATCTCTACACCTTCGGAACGGCCAATCCAGTTACGCTGCATGGTTTTGACCTGCTCAGGCCAGCTCTCCAGCGTGTCCAGATCGTTAAGCAGTTGATCGGCATAGGCAGTGATTTTAATGAACCACTGTGGGATCTCTTTGCGCTCAACTTTTGTGTCACAGCGCCAGCAGCAGCCGTCGATCACCTGTTCGTTTGCCAGAACGGTAAGGTCATGCGGACACCAGTTCACCGCAGAGGTCTTCTTATAAACCATGCCTTTTTCGTACAGCTTAGTGAAGAACCACTGTTCCCAGCGATAGTAATCAGGCCGACAGGTCGCCAGTTCGCGATCCCAGTCGTAGCCGAAGCCCAGCAATTTCAGCTGGTTCTTCATGTATTCGATGTTTTCGTAAGTCCACGGCGCAGGGGCCGTGTTGTTTTTCACTGCGGCGCCTTCCGCCGGCAAACCAAATGCGTCCCAGCCAATCGGCTGTAGAACGTTTTTGCCGAGCATACGCTGGTAGCGGGAGATCACATCGCCAATGGTGTAGTTACGCACGTGGCCCATATGCAGGCGGCCTGACGGATAGGGCAGCATGGAAAGACAGTAGTACTTCTCTTTTCCAGGTTGCTCGGTAACTTTGAAGGTCTGCTTCTCTTGCCAGTGAAGCTGAACCTGTGTCTCTATGTCTTCTGGGCGGTATTGCTCTTGCATGGCGGCCGGTGGTCCTGTGAGTGAAAAACAGCTACGCCTGTAGCTCAAATAGTTTTAATCAAAAGATCCGCATAGCATAGCTGATAAGCGCCTGAGGCAACAACACCAAGCACGCTGTGAGGCGGCTTTTCTGCTTCATGGGGCGTGATTATTCTTAAAGTGCGAGGCACCTCGGGATATTGTCCGTACAGGATCAGTGATTTACGACTAAAATAAAGTGAGAAGCAGAAAGCGTTAAGTCGGTTAAATGTTGTATTGCTGAGGGGAATTTATGAACAATGTTGCGCAGTATTATCGTCAGTTAGTGACATCATTAACTGAGCGTTTGCAAAACGGCGAACGTGATATCGATGTCCTGGTTCAGGATGCCCGCGCTACGCTGGAAAGGGAAGGGAAGCTGACCGATCTGCAAATTGAACAGTTAACCTATTCGGTACGTCGTGATCTGCACGAATTTTCTCGTCAATATGCGGCCAACCAACAGGCGGCGCCGGTTGAAGATACCGAAGATGACAGCGTTTTTATGCGCATCATCAAAGAGAGCTTGTGGAAAGAGTTAGCTGATATGACTGACAAAACCCAACTGGAGTGGAAAGAGGTCTTTAAAGACGTAAACCACCACGGTATTTACCATAGCGGCGAGGTGGTGGGCCTTGGGAATCTGGTGTGTGAAAAATGCCACTTTACGCTTGCGGTCTATACGCCGGAGATTCTCTCAAAATGTCCTGAATGTGGCGGGACGGAGTTCAGCCGAAAAGCGTTCGAGCCTTGATTAAAACAAAAGCCGCCAGTTATTGGCGGCTTTAGCATTCGGTGCGTGAATGTCGTATCACGATAATCAGTGAAGGATTTTCGCCAGGAAGTCGCGGGCACGGTCAGATTCAGGATTATTGAAGAAGTCGTCTTTATTGCGATCTTCGACAATTTTTCCTTCATCCATGAAAATCACCCGGTTAGCCACTTTGCGCGCGAAGCCCATCTCGTGAGTCACCACCATCATGGTCATGCCTTCGTTGGCCAGTTCTACCATAACGTCCAGAACTTCGTTGATCATTTCCGGATCAAGCGCGGAGGTCGGTTCATCAAACAGCATTGCGATCGGATCCATGCACAACGCACGGGCGATAGCGACACGCTGTTGCTGTCCGCCTGACAGCTGACCGGGGAATTTATTGGCATGAGCGGACAACCCGACACGTTCGAGCAGTTTCAGCCCTTTATCTTTTGCGGCGGCTTTGTCGCGCTTGAGCACTTTCACCTGCGCCAGCGTCAGGTTTTCAATAATTGACAGATGCGGGAACAATTCGAAATGCTGGAATACCATACCGACTTTTGCACGCAGCTGCGCCAGATTGGTTTTCTTGTTGTTGACCGGCGTGCCGTTAACCAGAATTTCCCCTTTCTGAATCGGTTCAAGGCCGTTAACGGTTTTAATCAGCGTTGACTTACCTGACCCAGACGGGCCGCAAACCACCACAACTTCACCTTTTTTAACTTCGGTGCTGCAATCGGTCAGCACCTGGAAGTGCCCATACCACTTAGAAACATTTTTCAGTGAAATCATGAAACGGTCCTTTTCTTCAAATAGCGCACCAGCAAGGAAGCGGAAAGGCTGATAATAAAGTAGATAAGTCCAGCAAACAGCACCATCTCAACCAGTGTACCGTCACGGTCGCCAATGTTAGAGGCGCTGCGGAAGAAGTCCGCGAGGCCGAGAACGAAGACCAGTGAAGTATCTTGGAACAGGACAATGGCCTGAGTCAGCAGCAGTGGCACCATGGCGCGGAACGCCTGCGGTAAAATCACCAGTTTCATCGACTGCCACTGTGTCATGCCGAGCGCCAGCGCAGCGGAAGATTGCCCCCTTGCGATACTGATGATCCCGGCACGAATGATTTCGGAATAGTAAGCCGCCTCAAACAGCGCAAAGGCCACCATGGCGGAAATCAGACGGATATCGGTTTTGGGTGACAGCCCCAGTACCTTTTGCAGGAAACTTGGCACAATCAGGTAAAACCACAGCAGCACCATGACCAGCGGAACGGCGCGGAATAAATTCACATACGCGGCAGCAAACCAGCTGATGGGCTTGAATGTGGACAAGCGCATCACGGCAAGCAAGGTGCCCCACAGAATACCGAACACAATCGCGATACCGGTGATTTGCAGCGTGATCAGCATCCCCTGCCATAAATAGGGCAAGCCAGGGCCAATCGAACTCCAGTCAAAATCATGCATGATTATTTACCTCCCATGTTGCCCGGCAGGCGGACTTTACGTTCTACAAAATGCATCAGCAGCATGATCACCGCATTGATGATGACGTAGGCGACGGTAATGGCAGTAAATGATTCATATGCGTGAGCTGAATAATCCAGCAATTTCCCGGCTTGTGCGGCCATATCAACCAGACCGATGGTCGAGGCAATCGCCGAGTTTTTCACCAGGTTAACCATCTCAGAAGTCATTGGCGGCACGATCACGCGGTAAGCGTTTGGCAGCAGCACGTAGCGGTAGGTCTGAGGCAGCGTCAGCCCCATCGCCAGACCGGCGTTGCGCTGTCCGCTTGGCAATGACTGAATCGCGGCCCGCACCTGCTCACAGACGCGGGCGGCGGTAAACAGGCCAAGGCAGATAACGGATGAGGAGAAAAACTGCACGTTCGGTGCGAGCTCGGATTTAAACCACATGCCGATGTTTTCCGGCAGCAATTCAGGCACCACCAGATACCAGATAAAGAATTGCACAATCAGAGGTACGTTACGGAACAGTTCAACGTAACAGGTACCAATGCCGGAGAGAAAACGGTTGGGGACGGTACGCAGGATACCGAACAGAGAGCCGACGAAGAAAGCAATGATCCAGGCACAAATCGACAGCGCGACGGTGACCTGAAATCCATTCCAAATCCAGCCCAGATAGGTGGTATTACCAAAGGGGGCCTGTTGCAAAAAAATGCCCCAGTTCCAATCTATTGACATAAGAACTCCATAACGCGGGTAATAAACTACCCCTTGAGTGATGACGTAACCAACACACGGGTGAGTGACGGAAAAATGCGGGGTGGGGAACGACCACCCCGCATCCGGTCTTTCTGCCCTTTCGGACCATCATCACGAGCTGGTGGGCCAGCTCTTATACTTGATACTTCTCTTGGTTATACCTGTCTGTCGGGTATTTTTTACAGTGCTTTGTCGTTTGGTGCTTTGAACAGGGTTTTCATGTCGTCAGACAGTTCAAAGTTCATGTTCAGGTTTTTCGGAGGAATTGGCTGTTTGAACCAGGTTTCAAACCACTTGGTCGCTTCGCCGGAGGTCTGCGCTTTCACAATAGTGTCATCGACCAGCGTTTTGAAGCCCGCGTCGTCTTTACGCATCATGCAGCCGTAAGCTTCTTTGGATTGCGGTGTGCCGACAATCACCCAGTCATCCGGTTTTTTGGCTTTCGCACGTTCGCCAGCCAGCAGGGCGTCATCCATCATAAAGGCAACGGCACGCCCCGTTTCCAGAGTACGGAACGAGTCACCGTGGTCTTTCGCACTGATGATGCGCAGATCCAGTTTTTTCTCTTCGTTTAATTTGTTCAGCAGAACTTCAGAGGTAGTGCCTGAGGTGACAACCACGGTCTTGCCTTTCAGATTATCGAAATCTTTAATGTCTGAGCCTTTTTTCACCAGCAGACGCGTACCGATGACGAAAATGGTGTCAGAGAAAGCCGCTTGCTGCTGGCGTTCCAGGTTGTTGGTGGTGGAACCGCACTCGAAATCGTAAGTCCCGTTTTGCAGTAAAGGTATACGGTTTTGCGAAGTGATTGGCATCATCTTCACTTGCAGGTTAGGCATATTCAGCTTTTTCTTCACCGCTTCAACGATGGCGTTGGAGTAGTCCTGAGAGTAGCCCACCACTTTTTGTTCGTTGTTGTAGTAAGAAAATGGCACAGAAGATTCACGGTGACCAACGACGATAACGCCGTTATCTTTGATTTTTTTCAGGGTACCGGTCAGGTCTTCTGCATGGGCTACGCTACTTGCTGCCAGACTTGCCAGCAGTACCGATAACGCCAATTTGCGCATTTGCATGGTCCAACTCCTTTGCTGTCATTAAGGATCCAAACGGATGGATCAGGAAGCACTTATAGGTCGTAAAGTATCTTGCTACTCAATTTACCTGATTCGAAAATAGCTGAATGTGAAGATAATGAAACTACAATGTTTCTTTTTTGAGACAAGACGCGCACCAATTCAAAGCAATAAAACGTCACTGCACCACATTGGGGGCTGTTTTTTAAACGATGCGTTCCAAAATGATGCATCATGTCAGCAAAAATAAGTAAACAGATAACTTTCAATTAGATGTAGCAAGATGCGTGCCACCGGCTGAATTTTTGGCATAAAAAAACGGGCGCCGTTAAGCGCCCGTTGTCAGGAGTTTGCCAGGATTATCTCGGCTTGCGCTGCCGGTTAAGGGCTAGCGCAATACCGGCCATCACGAGGGTGATAAACCAGGTGGGCCACCAGCCGAAGCGGGCATAAGGTGTCACGCCGGTGGTCGGGGTGACTTGCACATTCAGCACCTGACGGGTGAATTGCGGGATCTGGGCAATGATCTCGCCATTGGCATCCACGGCGGCGGTCACACCATTGTTAGTGCTGCGCAACAGCGGGCGACCGAGCTCCAGTGCACGCATCCGTGCCATCTGGAAGTGCTGCCACGGCCCGATGGAGTGACCGAACCAGGCGTCGTTGGAGATGGTCAGCAGGAAATCAGTATCAGGGCGTACATTATCCCGCACCTGCTCACCGAAGACAATTTCATAGCAAATCGCGGTGGTCAGGTTCATGCCACTGACCTGGAGCGGCTTCTGAATATAATCACCACGGCTCAGTCCTGACATCGGTAAATCAAATAATGGGGCCAGCGGGCGCAGGATAGATTCCAGCGGAACAAATTCGCCGAACGGCACCAGATGGTATTTATCAAAGCGGTTGCTGTCCGGGTAGCGGTATTGTTTTTCGCCTCCCAGCACAATGGCGCTGTTGTAAACGTGCATATATTCGCTGGTGCGGCGTGCGTCAATAATGCCGGTCACTAACTGTGAGCCTTTCGACCTGTACAGGTCATCCATCATGGTCAGGAACTGCTGCTGTTCAGATTCGATATCTGAAATGGCAGATTCCGGCCAGATAATCATCTTGGCCTTACCGAGATAGGGGCGGCTGAGGTCCATGTAGGTTTGCAGTGCGCTGGTCAGCGATTTCGGGTCCCACTTCATCGACTGTTCAATGTTGCCCTGCACCAGTGCCACATCCACCTTTTTTTCTTCCTGCGGTTGATACCAGTGCACATAACGCAGTGACCAGGGTAGCAGCAGCAATGCCAGTGCAATTACCGCTGGCACTTTGCGACGCTGATACATGGCATAAACCAGCAGGCCGCTGATGGAGGTCATGAGCAGCGTGATGCTGTCTACACCGGCAATCGGCGCAAGACCTTTGAGGGGGCCATCAATCTGGCTGTAGCCAAACTGTAACCATGGGAAGCCGGTCAGTACCCAGCCACGCAAAAACTCCGTGGCCTGCCACAGGGCTGGCGCGGCCAGCGCCAGTTTCCACCAGGTTGTTTTTGGCCACAGGCGGCTGAGTAAACCGGCAAATACCATGGTGTAAAGGGAGAGATAGCAGGCCAGCAGCACCACTAAGAACAGGTTGATGGCTTCCGGCATACCGCCAAAGGTGGCGATACTGACATACACCCAGTTGACACCGCTGCCGAACAGCCCCAGGCCCCAGCAAAAGCCAATCCAGGCGGACTGGCCGGGACGACGATCGAGCGTCAGCGCCAGTAAGCCGAACAGTGAGACAAGGGCGGCTGGCCAGTAATCGTAAGGTGAGAAGGAGAGTGTGCCACAGGCACCGAATAAGAGCGCCAGCAGGGCGCGAACCCGCTGGCGTTGGTATAAAGAGGCAATTGCCATGGAGTAATTATTCTTCCAGTATCGGTTGCGGCGCGTCGTCCGGTATTTTTACGTGAACCTGAATAATACGTCGGCTGTCGGCCATCGCAACTTTGAACAGGTAACCGTCGATTTCAATGGTTTCACCGCGCGCGGGTAAATGGCCGAATGACTGCATCACCAGACCACCAATGGTATCGACTTCGTCGTCACTATAGTTAGTCTGGAAGATTTCGTTAAAATCTTCGATGGGTGCCAGAGCGCGGACGGTGTAGGTGTGACGGCTTAGCTGGCGGATATCAAGATCTTCCGCTTCGTCATACTCGTCATCAATTTCACCGACGATCAGTTCAAGGATATCTTCGATAGTCACCAAACCGGAAACCCCGCCGAACTCGTCGACGACGATTGCCATATGGTAACGCTGCGAGCGGAACTCCTTCAACATGCGGTCAACACGCTTGCTTTCAGGGACCACTACGGCAGTTCTCAGCACTTTATCAATGCTGAATGGCTCGGAAGCTGTGCGCATAAATGGCAGCAGATCCTTGGCCATCAGGATGCCTTCAATATGGTCCTTATCCTCGCTGATCACCGGGAAGCGGGAGTGTGCGGATTCGATGATGACATCGAGACACTCTTCCAGCGGCTGATTACGTTTTAGCGTGATCATTTGCGAACGCGGGATCATGATGTCGCGAACACGCTGCTCGGCGATATCCATCACGCCTTCCAGCATGTCACGGGTATCGGGATCGATCAGGTCGTTCTGTTCGGAATCACGGATCAGCTCAACCAGATCGCCACGGTTTTTGGGTTCACCGTGAAACAACTGGCTAAGAATAAGGGAAAAGAAGCCCTTCTTGGGACTGGGGCTGTCACTATTTTGTGAATGGTCATCGCTCATGGCGTTTGGTTAAGTTTACTCATAGTAAGGGAAACAATAATCAGCAGAACGGGTCACCCGCCGCCAGGCAGGTGAGGCGTTATGACTAATCTCGAATGTCGTCTTTCTCGTTATCTTCGATGAAAATATACGGATCCGGGTAACCCAGACTTTGCATAATGTCGATCTCGATAGACTCCATTTCATCGGCTTCTTCATCGACGATATGGTCATACCCTAGCAGATGCAGACTGCCATGAACAACCATATGCGCCCAATGTGCCAGCAGTGCTTTCTGTTGCTCCTGAGCTTCTTTTTCAACGACCTGACGGCAGATAACCAGATCGCCCAGCAGCGGCAACTCCATACCCGGAGGTGCTTCGAACGGGAAGGATAACACGTTGGTGGATTTGTCTTTACCACGATAGGTCATATTCAGTTCGTGGCTTTCAGCATCATCAACAATACGGATGGTGACTTCTGACTCTTCCTGAAACTGTGGCAGGACGATATCCAGCCATTTCTGAAAATCACTTTCAGCCGGTAAACCTTCATTGTTTTCACATGCAATTTGTAAATCGAGAATAACCTGACTCATTGACTAACCTGTTGGGACGACGGCTGATGGGATTCATGGCGGCGCTGCTCTGTAACGGCATCGCGGCGTTTTTGGTCTTCTTCTTCCCAGGCTTCATAAGCAACCACAATGCGTGCTACCACCGGATGGCGGACCACGTCTTCGCTGTGGAAGAAGTTAAAGCTGAGCTCTTCGACAGAAGAGAGCACTTCGATAGCATGACGCAGGCCAGATTTCTGATGGCGCGGCAGGTCGATTTGCGTGACGTCGCCGGTTATCACTGCTTTTGAATTAAAGCCGATACGGGTCAGGAACATTTTCATCTGTTCAATCGAGGTATTCTGGCTTTCATCCAAAATAATAAAAGCGTCGTTGAGCGTACGCCCGCGCATATAGGCCAGTGGCGCAACTTCAATCACATTGCGCTCAATCAGCTTCTCGACCTTTTCGAAACCTAACATTTCGAACAGCGCATCATACAGCGGACGCAAATAGGGGTCGACCTTCTGGCTGAGATCGCCTGGCAGAAAGCCCAGTTTCTCACCGGCTTCCACGGCAGGGCGGGTCAGCAGAATGCGACGCACTTCCTGACGTTCCAGCGCATCGACGGCGGCGGCGACCGCCAGATAGGTTTTACCCGTACCGGCAGGGCCGATACCAAAAGTAATATCGTGATCGAAAATATTGGCAATGTACTGCGCCTGATTTGGCGTACGGGGCTTAACCATGCCGCGTTTGGTTTTGATGATCACCGATTTTCCGTAATCAGGCACGCTTTCGGCGGTCTGCTCAAGCACACGACTTTCTTTAATGGCCAGATGAATGGCTTCAGGATCGATGTCCTGCGTTTCGCCGCGCACTGGCGCAGTATCCACGTATAAGTTGCGCAGAATATTGATCGCGGCGTTGACCGGCAGACTCTTACCGACCAGCTTAAAGGCGTTTTCACGACGGTTGATTTCGACACCCAACCGGCGCTCAAGTTGTTTAATATTGTCATCAAACGGCCCACACAGGCTCAGCAAGCGCTGATTGTCTTCGGGCTCCAGCAAAATCTCTTGTGTTACAACGTTCAAACTCATCCTCTGGGCCACTCGGGACCTGTTCATGTGCCTGACATTTTTGCTTGCGCGCCTCGTGAAAACCCGACGCCAAGCTCACCATACCTTGGTTAATAATACATGCCGTTGGCAAAATATGCTTTGTTACCCGTTGAACCGGGTACACCTTATTTACAATATGCGGCCTGTCTCGAAAAATTAAACCGTGTTGAAGGTCACGTTGATGACTTTTCTGCCGAACGGCAAAAAGAAGCAGGACGCCAATGCGCCCTGCGGATGAACGGAATAAGTCGAACGACGGTATCAGGGGTGGTAGATACCGACGCCAATGTCATTCTCTTTGCGCGTGCGGGCAATCACAGACTCCGGGGATTCATGCAGACGCATTGCCATCTGTTCTTCGGTACGCACCATGACACCACGCAGGGAGTTGGTGTAGACATCAACAATCTCGACATCCACGAATTTACCGATCATGTCCGGCGTGCCTTCGAAATTCACCACGCGGTTACACTCGGTACGGCCAGTCAGCTCCATCACGCTTTTACGCGACGTTCCTTCCACCAGAATTCGCTGCACGGTACCGAGCGTGGCGCGGCTGAAACGCACCACCTGCTGCGTAATACGGTCCTGCAAAATCTGTAAGCGCTGCTTCTTCTCTTCCAGTGTGACGTCATCCACCATGTCAGCCGCAGGTGTGCCGGGGCGGGAAGAGTAGATGAAGCTGAAACTCACATCGTAATTAATCTCAGCAATCAGCTTCATGGTTTTTTCGAAGTCTTCATTCGTTTCGCCGGGGAAGCCAATGATGAAATCAGAACTCATGTGAATATTGGGGCGTACCGCGCGCAGTTTGCGGATAATCGCTTTGTATTCCAATACCGTGTGCGGACGTTTCATCATCGTAAGAATGCGGTCAGAACCGCTCTGGATCGGCAGATGCAGGAAATTCACCAATTCAGGCGTGTCTTTATAGACGTCAATGATGTCATCGGTGAACTCAACGGGATGGCTGGTGGTGAAGCGGATGCGGTCAATACCGTCGATGGCTGCCACCAGACGTAACAGCTCGGCAAAACGGCAAATACCACCGTCATAAGTTGCCCCACGGTAAGCATTGACGTTCTGGCCCAGCAGGTTGACTTCACGTACACCCTGCGCGGCCAACTGAGCTATCTCAAACAGTACGTCATCGCTCGGGCGGCTGACTTCTTCACCGCGGGTGTAAGGCACGACGCAGAAGCTGCAATATTTGTTACAGCCTTCCATGATCGACACAAAGGCCGTCGGGCCATCGGCGCGGGGTTCCGGCAGACGGTCAAACTTCTCAATTTCAGGGAAGCTGATATCCACGATAGGACTTTTGGTGCCACGTACATGGTTGATCATCTCAGGCAGGCGGTGCAGCGTTTGCGGGCCGAAAACTACATCGACGCAGGGCGCACGCTGGCGCAGCATCTCCCCTTCCTGCGAGGCCACGCAGCCACCGACCCCAATGATGACATCAGGGTTTTTCTTTTTAAGTAATTTCCAGTGACCGAGCAGACTGAACACTTTTTCCTGAGCTTTTTCGCGAATAGAACAGGTATTTAACAGCAGGATATCGGCATCTTCCGCGACGTCGGTCAACTGGTAACCATGCGTACTTTCGAGCAGGTCGGCCATTTTGGATGAGTCATACTCATTCATCTGGCAGCCCCAGGTTTTAATATGCAGTTTTTTAGTCATCGGCTTGTCATTACTCAATGCGGGTCTGAAACGTGGAATTTGAGTCCGTTCTGCGCGGAAACATCAGGGGCAGAGCGGAGGCGACGTTAAGCAAGCATAGTGTAAACCCTCATAAAGATGGTGACCAGTAGCAGCTTAGGTCCTGATGCCGGTGCAAAAATCCGGTACACTTTGCGCAGTGATTTCCATTATCAAGCCGGATGAAAATGAACAACTCTGAAAAATCCTTTGATGCGGTCGTGGTTGGCGGCGGCATGGTAGGCGCAGCGGCGGCGCTGGGTCTGGCGCAGCATGGTTTTAGCGTGGCCCTGATTGAAAATGAAAGCCCGGCTGAATTTGACGCCTCGGCACCGGTCGATTTACGTATCTCGGCCATCGGCTGTGCGTCAGTGCGTTTTCTGCAAAAGCTCGGCGTCTGGTCCGCCATTGAAAAGATGCGTTCAACGCCTTACCGGCGGCTGGAAACCTGGGAAAATGAAGGCTCTGAGGTCATTTTCGATGCGGCTTCACTGGGCCTGCCTGAACTGGGTTTCATGGTGGAAAATCGCGTTTTGCAGCTGGCGCTGTGGGAACAATTTGATGGTTTACCAAATCTCACCCGTTATTGCCCGTCGAAATTGCGCCACCTGCTTTCGCATGAAGATAACAGCTGGTCTTTACAATTAACGACCGGTGAAGTCATCAGCGCGCAGCTGGTGGTGGCGGCGGACGGAGCAAATTCATTGGTGCGTCAGCTGGCAGGGATTGGCGTTGACGGCTGGCATTATCGCCAGAACTGTATGCTGATTAACGTTGAAACCTCAACGCCGGATCAGGACACCACCTGGCAGCAGTTCTTCCCGTCCGGGCCGCGCGCCTTCCTGCCGCTGTCCGGCAATAACGCGTCACTGGTGTGGTACGATAATCCGCAGCGTATCCGGTACCTGCAATCGCTGAGTATGCAGCAACTGAGTGTCGAAGTGATGAAAGCATTTCCTTCGCGTCTTGGTGAGGTGAAGGCGCTCTCCGCTGGTGCTTTCCCGCTGGTGCGCAGGCACGCGCAAAAGTATGTATTACCGGGGCTGGCGCTGGTGGGAGACGCGGCGCATACCATCAATCCGCTGGCGGGGCAGGGCGTGAATCTCGGGTACCGTGACGTTGAGGCTCTGCTGGATATCCTGGTGAAAGCCCGCGACCGTGATGAATTCTGGAGTGATGAACGCGTGCTGTTACGCTATCAGCGCCAGCGTCGTCTGGATAACCTGCTGATGCAAAGCGGCATGGATCTGTTTTACACGGCGTTCAGCAACGATTTAGCGCCAGTGAAAGTTCTGCGAAATCTGGCACTGATGACGGCGCAAAGGGCCGGCGCGCTGAAGACCAAAGCGCTGAAATATGCTTTAGGAATTTAATGACGGAAGGCTGACCGCCGATCCGTCAGTTAGCCTGCCTGAAAGTGTGAGTAAAATGCAAAACAGCAAAAGGCCCGCAACAAAATTGCGGGCCTTTCTAATGTGGCTGGGGTGCCAGGATTCGAACCTGGGTATGCTGGTATCAGAAACCAGA
>CAUQMS010000006.1:0-203509 GCA_963519305.1 uncultured Enterobacterales bacterium | reverse complement strand
TGAACTGCTCTGCCGGAATGGCAGACTCAGATTTCAGACCGGCGTCAACCAGTACGATATCTTTGTCGATAGACACAACAACGCCACGAACGATGGAACCCGGACGGGTTTCGATTGTTTTTAAGGATTCTTCAAAGAGTTGAGCAAAAGATTCAGTCATGTTGTTAATCTTTAAGTTCTTAAGTTTAACGTCCATCTGGCGTCCTGCTGGATGGGGTTGTTTCAAATGCCCCGCTACAGATCCTTGCGGCGAGGTTAAAAAAAACTATAGCCAAAACTGGCACTGAAGAGTATTCAGCACCAGAAATAAGGCTCGATCACCGGGTTTGTTTTTGCGGCAATCCTAGAATTTCAGTGGCATAAGCCAACGCACGTTGGATAACTTCATCAATCGACATACTGGTTGAATCCAGTAATAACGCATCAGAAGCGGCAACCAAAGGCGCTATAGCACGATTACGGTCACGGTCATCCCGTTCCTTTATCTCGGCTAAAAGACGTTCAAAGTTAACACTAAAGCCTTTTTCCTGCAACTGTAGCATTCTTCTGTTCGCACGCTCTTCCGAGCTGGCATCCAAAAATATTTTTACAGGTGCATCAGGGAAAACGACAGTGCCCATATCACGCCCGTCAGCAATAAGCCCTGGTGCCTCACGGAAAGCCCGCTGGCGACGGAGCAAGGCTTCGCGAACGCGGGGGAAAGCGGCAGCCTGAGAGGCCGTATTGCCCACCGTTTCAGTGCGGATTTCATTACTGACATCCTCACCTTCTAAAATCACTTTTAATTGCCCATCCTGAGCGACAAAACGAACGTCAAGGTGTGCGGCAAGCGGGACCAACGCCTCTTCAGAGACAATATCAACCTGATGATGTAAAGCAGCCAGTGCTAAAACGCGGTAGATGGCACCGGAGTCCAGCAAGCGCCATTCTAAGGCCTCTGCCAACGCTTTACACAGCGTGCCTTTACCTGCGCCACTTGGCCCATCAACGGTTATTACCGGGGCTAAAGCCGTCATTTCTGTCTCCTTTGGTGGGGTAAACCCTCATCATTAACCCGGAAAGGCTAATTCAGGAGCGCTATTATACGCTGCCTTTATCACAACTGTTACCCCACGTTGTTCAGTTGCCGAAAAAGCAGACTACACCTATAAAACTGCTGACGATAAAGCACAGAAAAAACGGACATCTTTCGATGTCCGTCTTAGTTATAGACTATGCCAGCGTGCTGATAGCGGCGAGTCGCTCAAAATAGTCGGGGAACGTTTTGGCAGTGCACTTGGGATCCAAAATAGTCACCGGGGTATCCGACAGCGCCACCAGCGAGAAGCACATCGCCATCCGGTGATCGTTATAAGTACCAATTTCGGCAAATGTCAGGGATTGCGGCGGTTCAACGCGGATGTAATCCTCACCCTCTTCAACCGTTGCGCCCACTTTGCGCAATTCAGTTGCCATCGCTGCCAGACGGTCAGTCTCTTTGACGCGCCAGTTGTAAATATTGCGCAACGTCGTTGGCCCTTTAGCAAACAGCGCGGCCGTTGCGATGGTCATTGCTGCGTCAGGGATGTGGTTCATATCCATATCGATACCGGTCAGTTCACCACGGGTACATTCGATAAAATCTTCAGCCCAGGTGATTTTAGCGCCCATTTTTTCCAGTACGTCAGCAAAACGGATATCACCCTGCATGCTGTTTTTGCCAATGCCGGTGACGCGCACTGTTCCTCCCTTGATGGCGGCAGCAGCCAGGAAATAGGAGGCGGAAGAAGCATCGCCTTCGACTAAATAGGTACCCGGTGACACGTAACTCTGCTGCCCGCCGATGCGGAACTGCTGATAATTATCGTTACTGACCGTCACCCCAAAGATTTTCATCAAATTCAGCGTAATATCAATGTAAGGCTTAGAGACCAGATCACCTTTAATACGGATGGTGGTGTCCGCGCCGGCCAGCGGAGCCATCATCAGCAACGCCGTCAAAAACTGGCTGGAGACGCTGCCATCGACGGTAACTTCGCCGCCTTTAAATCCACCGCGCAAACGCACTGGCGGATAATTTTCCTGCTCAAGATAGTCAACTTCCGCACCGCCCTGACGCAGCGCATCTACCAGATGGCCAATAGGACGCTCTTTCATACGCGGTTCGCCCGTCAAAACCACATTGTGCGTGCCAAGACAAAGCGCCGCAGCCAGCGGGCGCATAGCCGTACCGGCATTGCCGAGGAAAAGCTCCAGAGCTGCTGATGGCTGGAAAATGCCGCCCAGACCCTCGATTTCACAATGCGTACGGTCGGCCGAGAGACGATAGGTCACACCCAGTTTGGTAAGGGCATTCAACATATGAGTGACGTCATCGCTGTCGAGCAGATTAT
Source organism: uncultured Enterobacterales bacterium (assembly GCA_963519305.1). Taxonomy (GTDB): domain Bacteria; phylum Pseudomonadota; class Gammaproteobacteria; order Enterobacterales; family Enterobacteriaceae; genus Ewingella. The sequence goes on along the minus strand of CAUQMS010000006.1, from coordinate 201,137 downwards.
TCAGGCGGGTCGTGCCCTGCGCAAAAGCAGCCAGTAAAAGTGCCCGGTTAGAAACACTTTTTGAGCCAGGTAAATTGATGGTGCCGTTAACCAGTGCAACGGGTTGTAATGTCAGGGATTCCACGCTTTCTCCATTTCTTTTTTTCATAAAATGACCCCGGATTTCCGGCCGGGGTCATTTTTTTAACCACATTTATTCAGCCATTCTGGCACAGATTAACCGTGGCGTTTTTCGAAATCAGCCATAAAGTCAGTCAATGCTCTCACGCCTTCAATCGGCATAGCATTATAAATCGAAGCACGCATGCCGCCGGAAACGCGGTGGCCTTTCAGCGCATGCATACCTGCATCAAAAGATTGTTGCAGGAAAAGCTTGTCCAGCGATGCATCGGCCATCTGGAACGGCACGTTCATCCACGAGCGGTTGGCTGCTGCTACGTTGTTACGGTAAAAATCACTGCGATCAATGGTGCCATACAGCAGTTCAGCTTTCGCCTGATTACGTTTTTCCATTTCACGCAATCCGCCCTGCTCTTTCAGCCATTTAAACACCATCCCCGATAAATACCAGGCAAAGGTCGGCGGCGTGTTAAACATCGAATCATTTTCAGCCAGTACCGTGTAATCGAGAATCGAAGGCAGCGCCTTCTGCGCTTTGCCGAGCAAATCTTCACGGACGATGACCAGCGTCAGGCCCGCAGGGCCGATATTTTTCTGCGCACCCGCGTAAATCACGCCAAATCGGCTGACATCTACCGGGCGAGACAAAATAGAGGAAGAGTAGTCAGCGATAACAACTTTGTCGCCGAAGTCAGGGACTTCATCAATCGCGACACCATCAATGGTTTCATTCGGGCAGTAATGAACATAAGCAGCATCGGCATTCAAAGCCCACTCTCTCATCGGCAAGATGCCGCGTTTGCCATCGACGGTGGTGGTTACATCGATAACATTCGGCGTGCAGTACTTTTGCGCTTCTTTCACTGCGCTGTGTGCCCAATAACCGCCGTCGATGTAATCCGCAGTGGTTTTGTTACCCAGTAAATTCATGGGTACGGCGGCAAATTGCGCGCGCGCGCCACCATGGCAGAACAGGACTTTATAGTTGGAGGGAATATTCATCAGATCACGGATATCCTGCTCGGACTCCTCGGCAACCTGGATAAACTCCTTACTGCGGTGGCTGATTTCCATTACCGACGTTCCCAGCCCATGCCAGTTACAAAGTTCTTGTTCAGCACGACGTAATACTTCTGCCGGGATCATTGCCGGGCCAGCACTAAAATTATAAACCTGAGTCATTTCCCCTCACCACTCCGCTGAGACAACCATAAGATATAACCAATTTACTGGTTTTATCATTCGAGACAAGCAGTCTGCAATGGTTATTCGTAACGGGAGCATGATCACATTGTTGTCACTGCGTTAACGGTTGCCTGTAGCCTAAAATCCCGTATGATTGCGCGTTTTTAGAACGCTCAAAAGTGAACTCAATGACACAAACCTTCATTACTGGCAAAGACGCGGCGCTGGAAGATTCAATTTCCCGTTTTCAACAAAAACTCACTGACCTCGGTTTCAACATCGAGGAAGCTTCCTGGCTGAACCCGATCCCGAATGTCTGGTCAGTGCATATCCGCGATCGCGATTGCCCGCTGTGCTTTACCAACGGCAAAGGTGCCAGTAAAAAAGCGGCGCTGGCTTCTGCGCTGGGTGAGTATTTTGAGCGTTTGTCGACCAACTATTTCTTTGCAGATTTCTATCTGGGTAAAGAGATTGCCAACGGCGATTTCGTGCATTACCCGAATGAGAAATGGTTCCCTATCCCGACTGACAATAGCCTGCCCGCGGGGATCCTGGATGAGCGTCTGCACGATTTTTATGATGCAGATAAAGAGCTGACCGGCGGCGACCTGGTGGATCTGCAATCAGGCAATCCGGAGCGCGGAATTTGCGCGCTGCCATTCACCCGCCAGTCTGACCTGCAAACAGTCTATATTCCGATGAATATCATCGGAAATCTGTATGTCTCCAACGGGATGTCTGCCGGTAACACCGCCAATGAAGCGCGTGTTCAGGGGCTGTCAGAAGTATTTGAGCGCTACGTGAAAAACCGCATCATTGCTGAATCCATCAGCCTGCCGGAGATCCCAGCCGACGTTCTGGCGCGTTATCCGGGCGTGGTGGAAGCGATTGCCAAATTGGAAGAAGAAGGTTTCCCAATCCTTTCTTATGATGCGTCACTTGGCGGCAACTATCCGGTGATTTGCGTCGTGCTGTTCAACCCGGCCAATGGCACCTGTTTTGCCTCTTTCGGCGCGCACCCTGATTTCGGCGTGGCGCTTGAACGTACCGTCACCGAACTGCTGCAAGGCCGCAGCCTGAAAGATCTCGACGTATTCACAGCACCGACCTTCGACGACGAAGAAGTGGCCGAACACGCGAATCTCGAAACTCACTTCATCGATTCAAGTGGTTTGATTTCGTGGGATATGTTCAAGCAGGATGCCGACTTTGCGTTCGCTGACTGGAGCTTCAGCGGCACCACGAAACAAGAGTTCGCCACGCTGATGGCTATCTTTGATAAAGAAGACGCCGAAGTTTACATCGCTGATTACGAACATCTGGACGTTTACGCTTGCCGCATCATTGTTCCGGGTATGTCTGATATTTACCCGGCCGAAGATTTGCTGCTAGCCAATAACACCATGGGCGCTCACCTGCGCGAACAGCTGCTGGCACTGCCGGGCAGCGATTTGCCGAAAGAGGCCTATCTGGAAATGATCACCCAGCTAGACGAAGAGGGTCTGGATGACTTTACCCGCGTACGTGAATTACTGGGTATCGCCAGCGGTAAAGACAATGGCTGGTACACGCTGCGCGTGGGTGAACTGAAGTCCATGCTAGCTCTGGCTGGAGGCGATATGGATCAGGCGCTGACCTGGGCTGAATGGGCGCATGAGTTTAACTCCTCCGTCTACAGCGACGAACGTAACAATTATTACCGTTGCCTGCAGACGTTACTGCAACTCGCGTTGGAAGAAGATCGCTCTCCCGAACAGTACTATGGCGCGTTCGTCAAAATGTACGGTCAGGATGCCGTCGATAGCGCTTCTGCCGCCATCAGTGGCGAAGAGCGTTTCCACAGCCTTTTCGCCGTAGAAACCGACCTGCGAGCACTACCTGCTCATCAGGGATTGCTCGCCGCTTACGAAAAACTGCAAGTGGCAAAACGTCGCCACTGGTCTAAAGTCTGACTTCACGCATTTAGTCGGTATTGAAACCTTACAACCGGTAGCTTTGGCTGCCGGTTTTTTTATGCTTGAGGAAATTTGACTCGCAGCCAAAAGTGGCGTGTAATTCGGCCGCATCGCACAGTCGTTTAATGTATAAGCGTTTTATCGCACGTATTTTACGCACGTTTAATTAACAGTGAATATATTATGCGCATTTAACCCTGAATTGATAACATTGCATCCTAATAATTAACATAAAGTCATTATGTATCGTTGATTCTTTCAACTTTATTTGTAAAATTTAAAATGTTTTTATTTTATTATTTTCAATGACATACCTGACTTGTTACTCCTTTAGTATAGGGCCGAAACGTCCCTAATATCCCCCCTTATGATCCAAGTCAATTTTTACGTTATACTGCTTTGCTAGTATCTCGTTGTGCAGTAGATAACCCTTAAAGAGAGAGTTACTGTGAAAGCTGACAACCCCTTCAATTTATTGTTACCCGCAGCTACAGCGAAAGTCGCTGAAGATGCCGGTGTTTATAAAGCCACTAAACAACCGCTGAAAACCTTTTATTTAGCGATCACTGCTGGCGTCTTTATTTCCATTGCTTTTGTTTTCTATATTACATCAACCACCGGTACTGCGGCCGTTCCTTTTGGTCTGGCAAAACTGGTTGGGGGGATCTGCTTCTCACTCGGCCTGATGTTGGTCGTCGTTTGTGGTGCTGACCTTTTCACTTCTACCGTACTCATCGTTATTGCTAAGGCCAGTGGCAGGATAACCTGGGGTCAGTTGGCGTGTAACTGGATCAACGTCTACATCGGAAACCTTTTTGGCGCTCTGTTTTTTGTCGCACTAATCTGGTTCTCCGGCGAACACATGACCGATAATGGCTTGTGGGGTCTGAATGTTTTACAAACCGCAGACCACAAAATGCATCACACTTTCATCGAAGCCGTGTGTCTCGGTATTCTTGCAAACCTGATGGTCTGTCTGGCGGTATGGATGAGTTACTCCGGCCGCAGTCTGATGGACAAAATGTTCGCCATGATCCTGCCTGTCGCCATGTTTGTTGCCAGCGGTTTTGAGCACAGCATCGCCAACATGTTTATGATTCCTCTCGGTATCGTCATCAAGAACTTTGCATCTCCTGAGTTCTGGCATGCGGTTGGAACGACTCCTGCGCAATTTGCAGAACTGAATATCAGTAACTTTATTATCGACAACCTGATCCCTGTCACTATCGGGAACATCATCGGTGGTGGGCTGATGGTAGGGTTAACGTACTGGGTAATTTATCTCCGCGATGAGCAACCTCACTAAGTTCTGTGAAATGCTTGTTACGACAGGTTTACAAACCGATTTTTAAAAGAAAGCCAAATTAGAAGGTAGGTGCATAATGTCCAAGCTCAATGAAAAATTGACCAACGCATGGCAAGGTTTTAGTGCTGGCGACTGGCAGACTGAAGTTAACGTTCGTGACTTCATCCAGAAAAACTACACCCCATATGAAGGTGACGAGTCTTTCCTGGCCGGTGCGACCAAAGCGACTTCTACGCTGTGGGATAAAGTAATGGAAGGCATCAAACTGGAAAACAGCACCCATGCTCCAGTTGATTTTGATACCGACGTTGCTGCAACCATCACCTCTCATGATGCGGGCTACATCAACAAGTCCCTTGAAACCATCGTGGGTCTGCAGACTGATGCTCCTCTGAAACGCGCCCTGATCCCGTTCGGCGGCATCAAGATGGTTGAAGGTTCATGTAAAGTTTATGGCCGTGAACTGGATCCAGCGCTGAAAAAAGTCTTCACCGAATACCGCAAAACCCATAATCAGGGTGTATTCGACGTCTATACCAAAGACATCCTTAACTGCCGTAAATCCGGTGTTCTGACGGGTCTGCCAGACGCCTACGGCCGTGGACGTATCATCGGTGACTACCGTCGCGTTGCGCTGTACGGTATTGATTTCCTGATGGCTGACAAATATCAGCAATTCCTGTCACTGCAAAACGATCTGGAAAACGGCGTTAATCTGGAAATGACTATCCAGCTGCGCGAAGAGATTTCTGAGCAATACCGTGCTCTGGGCCAGATTAAAGAAATGGCTGCCAAATATGGCTGCGACATTTCTGCACCGGCTAATACCGCTCAGGAAGCTGTTCAGTGGACTTACTTCGGCTATCTGGCTGCGGTTAAATCTCAGAACGGCGCTGCAATGTCCTTCGGCCGCGTATCTACCTTCCTTGACGTGTTCATCGATCGTGATATCAAAGCTGGCAAACTGACTGAAGAAGCCGCTCAGGAACTGATTGACCACCTGGTTATGAAACTGCGTATGGTACGTTTCCTGCGTACGCCTGAGTATGATGAACTGTTCTCTGGTGACCCAATCTGGGCAACAGAATCACTGGCAGGTATGGGCGTTGATGGCCGTACTCTGGTAACCAAAAACAGCTTCCGCTTCCTGAATACCCTCTACACTATGGGGCCTTCACCAGAGCCGAACATGACCATTTTGTGGTCAGAAAAACTGCCACTGAACTTCAAAAAATACGCAGCAAAAGTGTCTATCGATACTTCCTCCGTACAGTATGAAAACGATGACCTGATGCGTCCTGACTTCAACAATGATGACTACGCGATTGCTTGCTGCGTAAGCCCGATGATTGTTGGTAAACAAATGCAGTTCTTCGGCGCGCGTGCCAACCTGGCGAAAACCATGTTGTATGCCATCAACGGCGGCGTTGACGAAAAAATGAAAATCCAGGTTGGCCCGAAAGAAGCGCCAATGATGGATGCCGTACTGGACTATGACAAAGTCATGGAACGTATGGATCACTTCATGGACTGGCTGGCTAAACAGTACGTCACTGCCCTGAACATCATTCACTACATGCACGACAAATACAGCTATGAAGCTGCATTGATGGCCCTGCATGACCGTGATGTTTACCGCACTATGGCGTGTGGTATCGCAGGTCTATCTGTTGCCGCTGACTCCCTGTCTGCTATCAAATATGCAAAAGTCAGCACCATTCGTGACGAAGACGGCTTAGCGGTTGACTTCAAAATCGAAGGTGAATATCCGCAGTTTGGTAACAACGATTCACGCGTAGATGACATTGCCTGTGACCTGGTAGAGCGTTTCATGAAGAAAATTCAGAAACTGCGTACTTACCGTGGCGCTGTGGCAACTCAGTCTGTTCTTACTATTACCTCTAACGTGGTTTACGGTAAGAAAACAGGTAACACTCCAGATGGTCGTCGTGCTGGCGCACCATTTGGCCCAGGTGCAAACCCAATGCATGGTCGTGACCAGAAAGGTGCTGTTGCCTCTCTGACTTCCGTTGCAAAACTTCCATTTGCTTATGCGAAAGACGGTATCTCTTACACCTTCTCCATCGTGCCAAATGCACTGGGTAAAGATGATGACGTTCGTAAAGCTAACCTTGCTGGCCTGATGGATGGTTACTTCCACCATGAAGCCAACATCGAAGGCGGTCAGCATCTGAACGTCAACGTAATGAACCGCGAAATGCTGTTAGACGCGATGGAAAACCCGGAAAAATATCCGCAGCTTACCATCCGTGTTTCAGGTTATGCAGTGCGTTTCAACTCGCTGACCAAAGAACAACAGCAAGACGTGATCACCCGTACGTTCACCAAAACGCTGTAAGAATTTAGGCCTGCAATAAGCTGGCCCAAGACTAAGGCTCCACACCCGTGGAGCCTTTATTTCATCTCCCACGTTGACTATCGACACACTCGAATAGTCTGTTTTGCCAGACATCTCCCGCCGGTGGATCTCTGGCAAAGCAGTTCCGCAATGCCACATACCTTGCAGTTTGTCTGTTATTATTAGCAGGTAACCACAAGAGGATACCCAAAAACGATAAGGGTTCCCTTCCAGTTTATCTCTGCCAGGCCAGCATCGGCGCATTTTAGACTGCAACTTATTGGTCAATATTGGAGAAAAACCCGCAATGTCAGTTCAAGGTCGCATCCACTCATATGAATCCTGTGGCACGGTAGATGGCCCAGGTATACGTTTCATTGTTTTCTTCCAGGGCTGTCTGATGCGCTGTCTGTATTGTCATAACCGCGATACATGGGATACGCACGGTGGCAAAGAGATCAATGTTGAAGACCTGATGAAAGAAGTGGTGACTTATCGTCACTTTATGAATGCTTCTGGCGGCGGCGTCACGGCATCCGGTGGCGAGGCTATTCTGCAGGCTGAATTTGTGCGCGACTGGTTCCGTGCATGTCAGAAAGAGGGGATCAACACTTGTCTGGATACCAACGGTTTTGTCCGCCGTTATGATCCGGTCATTGATGAATTACTCGATGTTACCGATCTAGTAATGCTCGACTTAAAACAGATGAACGATGATATCCACCAGAATCTGGTCGGCGTTTCGAATCACCGTACACTGGATTTCGCCCGCTATCTGGCTAAACGTAATCAACGCACATGGATCCGCTATGTTGTAGTACCTGGCTGGTCTGACGATGATAAATCGTCACACTTGCTGGGTGAATTTACTAAAGACATGACCAACATCGAAAAAATTGAGTTGTTGCCTTATCACGAGCTGGGCAAGCATAAATGGACAGCGATGGGTGAAGAGTACGGTCTGGATGGTGTTAATCCGCCGACCAAAGAGATCATGGATCGCGTGAAAGGTATTCTTGAGAGCTACGGGCATAAAGTTATTTATTAAATCTGCCCGTTAAAACCTTTCGCCATAAAAAAACGCCCGTACAATTTTCACTGTCGGGCGTTTTTTATTTTTCAGGAATGCTCAGGGTATTATGACTGAAGTGATATCAGGCAGCTGCCACCGGTTTTTGGTGTTTGTCCGCTTTACGCAGCAGAACCACCAGATAAACCAGCGCGACGACCGCAATCATCACAAACAGCAGGCGGTCTGAATAACTCTGCATCAGCATCGCGGTCATTGTCGGGCCTGCCAGACTGCCGATGGTGTAACTCATCAACAACGCCTGATTCATCGCCACCAGCTCGTCGGGATTGACCTTCTCACACGCCCAGGACATCGCGACCGGATAAAGGGTGAAACCCGCACAGCCAAGAATGAACAGCGTAGGTGCCATGGCGTAACCGCTGAGCATCGCGATGCTGCCCAGAATCACGACAAATACCTGTACCCGCAAAACAATCAGACGACCGTAACGGTCGGCAAGACGCCCTACCGGCCATTGACCGATGATCCCGGAGCTGACCAGCAGCGCCATCCAGTAACCCACGTCAGCATCACTCATCCCCTGATGATTCAGGAAGAGCGGCATCAGGCCATATAGCGACCCAAGAATAATGCCGGAAATGACGCAGCCGTTAATACCCAGCCGCGCGCTGCGCCGTTTGAGCATAGGCCACACGCTCATGTGCGGCTGTTGGCTGTCCTGATTGGTGATATGAGTGAAAAGCAACGGCAGCATGGCAATCACAATCAGCGATGTCACCCACGGCAGCACATTGAACAATTCGGTAGAAACCATACCGAGCATCAGTTGACCGAATACTGTGCCGATATAATAAATAATCATGTAGGCCGCGAGCAGCTGGCCACGGTTCTTAACCGTTCCGCTGCGCAGTAATGCACTCTCGACCACGACCCAAATTAACGCACATCCCATACCGGCGACAAAGCGCCAGCCAATCCAGCTCCAGAATGTCATAGAGAGTGCCAGACCGGCGGTGGCGACCGCAAAGACGATGCAGGAAAGGTAATAGCTGCGGTTAAACCCGATTCGTTTGATCAACACACCGGCGATCAACGTCCCTACCAGATTCCCCGAGTAATAGGATGAACTGACCAGTCCTACCTGCCAGGTGGGCAGCATTTCGTGGCTCAGCCAGAGGGGGACCAGCGTATTCAGCACAGCAATTGAAACCGTCAGTAATAGCAGCCCACAGAGTAATAACATTACCGGGCGAGAATAGGCGGACATAGGGCGTTGGCGACCACAAATGCGAAGAAATTGCGCGCATCATGCCACTGGCGGATTAAAAGTCAATCAGGCGTAAACCGGCTTAAGCACGAACTGCAGGTGGATGATTTAAATCGCTCATCAAGGGGCATAACCAATATCACCCGTTCATTAATGACAAATTAATATCTCCATGATAACAAACGAGTTTACATTTCCCGCAACCATTGCATTGCGCATTATCCACGGCGGGTTGATTATGTTGATTAAAAAATATTGCCGTGCGCGGGCACGCAATTTCGCACATCCGGCACAGGTCATCCAGCCGCCCCAGACATTGCCCCGAAATCACCGGGCGCAGGCCGGTATCCATTGACTGAGTGAGCTCCAACGCCCCGCTCTGACAGCTCGCAGTGCATTTACCGCAAAAATCACATTCGGCCAATTCTATGTTCATCTGAGCTTTACCATTATCCAGTGCAATAATCCCCACCGGACAAGCATCGCGACAGGCTCCACAGCCATCGCAGGCTTGTAAGAACAGCGGCTCGGCAACAGCCTGCGGTGGACGGGCGACCCGCCGTTGTAACACCTCCCCCTCAAGTCCGCTCTGTATTGCACGCTGTCCCGGTGCCAAAAAACCGCGAAAGAGCCCGCGGCGGCTGACTGTACGCGAACTCATCCAGGCACGGTAATAACCGGAATCGCGGGAGTCACTCATCAGCGGTATAACTCATGCTCAATGACAGCAAGTTCGCATTGTTGCTGCCACCCTTGCAGAGTCACCTTCGTTAATCGGGCTATGCCCTGATAAACAGGATGCTCTGCCCCCTGTTCAAGCAGTGCGAGATAACGAAAAACCCACGTGAACAGATGCGTAGCTAAAAACTCCTCAAGGAGTTCCGGAGAGTTTTCGGCCAGCCAGGCAGACATCATCAACATCAAGCCGATGTGATCTTCAGGCTCGGCCTGCACCTTGTGGAGTTCAATACCGTGCAGACGCATCCAGTCACGTAACTCCAAGGTGGAGTCGCCAAACAACACACTTTCGCGGTCCAGATAAACCGATCCCCAGGGAGGCGCTGGCAATGCATAAGGGCCGACGAACAGACGCTGGTAAGCCTCGTCGTCAGACTCACCAGACGCAACATTGCCGGCAAGGCTGTCTGCAATCTGCTGCAAACGTTCGGTCCCGCCGTAGGGCCATTCGGGCATCCACGCGTGAGTCTGTAACCATTGAAAAAGCGGCTGTGCCTGCTCTGAGTTTGGTGGAAAATATAAGAGTGAACCTAAGAATTTGCCGGTGGCGGCGATAGCTTCTGCTGACATAAATAACGTGTCCTGAAAGCGCGCATTGCGGCTAAACAATGCGCGGATAGAATAAGATTAACTGCCGATCGCCATACCCACAGTCATATGCAGACCGTAGAAAACGGCGCGGCCAATCAGCTCACCGGCGAACACCAGCACAAAGCCCAAGGTCAGTGAAGCCAGTGCAGCACGTTTACGCAGTATCAGCGGGCAAATCCAGCAACCGAGTCCCAGCACGACCAGCACCAGACGCCATACGGACAGTGCACCGTATTGTGGAATCAAAGTTGAAGCGGCCTGAACTGAACTGTTGATAGACGCCAGACTGGCGCTCTGCATCACGACGGCTGCCATGCTAACCGCCAGCGCAACCACGCTGACCATAGGCAACAGACGCAGTGCGCGGCCCTGGATATTGGCCATACGCAACAATAATGCGCCGAGCAGCGGGCCACCAATCAGCACCGTCAGACCAAAGTTCAGGGCCGTATAGCTGTTATCCCAGGTCGGCACGGTATCGATTTCATACACGCGACACATCGCATAGACAAAGCCCATCCCCGCCATCATGGTGACAACCAGCCAAACTTTACCCAGCGCCTGCGGCATTTTGTTCAACACAGCCAGCAGCCAGTAAATGCCGCCCAGCGCAAAGAACAGTGAACCACTGCCGATTTCATTGCTCAGCGGCGAGGCGCCCAGACGGTTCAGTGAATTAAATGCCCGGAGCGGAGAACCGAGATGCAACACAGAGGCGATAAACGCAATCGCCATCAGCACCCACAGGAAAAACATCGATATATGAATACGGCGCGTCTCTTCCTGGCTGCGCTTTCCCAGCAGCGCCAGCGCTAAAACGATAAAACCACCCACCACGCATTGCCCAAGAACGGTAAAGACCATTAAAGGCCATTCATGCCATCCGTTTCCCATCTCAAACCTCCTTCGGGTTAGCCAGGTATCCAGTGGTATCGCCTACCGGACGGCAATTCGCATTGGGTTTAATGACAATATTCGGTTTAGTGAACTGCGCACCTGGAAGTGGTGCAACCTGCGCCAGCGTGCCATATTTCGCCCGTAGCTCTTCGATCGGTGCCATATCCAGCGCACGTAGCGGACAAGACTCCACACAAATAGGTTTCTTGCCCTCCGCGACGCGTTCATAGCAGCCGTCACACTTGGTCATATGGCCTTTCGCGACGTTATATTGTGGCGCGCCATACGGACAGGCCATATGGCAATAACGACAGCCGATACAGATATCTTCGTTAACTACCACAAAGCCATCATCGCGTTTGTGCATCGCCCCGCTCGGACACACTTTGGTGCAGGCCGGATCCTCACAGTGGTTGCAGGCAATCGAGAGATAGTAGGCAAAAACGTTCTGATGCCAGCTATCACCATCCTGTTGCCAGTCCCCCCCGGCGTATTCGTAGATACGGCGGAAACTGACGTCGGGCGTCAGATTTTTGAAGTCTTTGCACGCCAGTTCGCAGGTCTTACAACCAGTGCAGCGGCTCGAATCAATATAAAAACCATATTGGGTTGTCATAAGTTATTCCTTTAAACCTTCGCCACTTGCACAAGGTTGGTATGAGAAGGGTTACCTTTCGCCAGAGGGGAAGGCCGCTGAGAAGTCAGGACATTAATGCTGCCCGCACGGTCGATTTTGTTGCTGTCGGGTGAGTACCAGGCCCCCTCTCCCAACGCGACGACGCCAGGCATCATGCGCGGTGTGACTTTGGCCGCGATATGCACTTCACCGCGATCGTTAAAGATGCGGATCATATCGCCGTTGGCAATGCCACGGGCGCTGGCATCGAGCGGGTTAATCCACATTTCCTGACGACACGCGGCCTTAAGGACATCGACATTGCCGTAGGTGGAGTGAGTGCGCGCTTTGTAGTGGAATCCTGTCATTTGCAACGGATAACGGCTGGCAAGCGGGTCATCATAGTTTTCAAAGCCAGCGGCATAAACCGGAAGTGGATCAATCACATCATCCTTTTCCAGCTGCCATTTCGCGGCAATTTCAGCCAACTCAGCGGAGTAGATTTCAATTTTACCGGAGGCTGTTTCCAGCGGATTCGCCTGAGGATCCTGACGGAAAGCTTTGTAGGCGACATGATGCCCCTGCGGGTCACGCTGCTTGAAAATACCCTGCTGGCGGAAAGTATCGAAGTCAGGCAGTGCCGGGATCGCCAGCATGGATTGTTGATACAGATGGCGCATCCACTCTTCCTGAGTGCGGCCCTCGGTGAACTTCTGCTCCACGCCCATGCGTTTCGCCAGCTCGCTGGTCATCTCATAAATATTTTTGCACTCGAAGCGCGGTTTAATGACCTGATCGGCAAAAATGACGTAAGACATGTTGCCCGCGGAGGCATCCAGACAGAAGTCCATCTGCTCAGAAGCGGTACAGTCAGGCAGGACGATATCGGCATATTTCGCTGAAGAGGTCATGTGATTGTCGATCACCACAATCATCTCGCACTGCTTGTCATCCTGAAGAATATCGTGAGTACGGTTGATATCAGAATGCTGGTTAATCAGGCAGTTACCCGCATAGTTCCAGATAAACTTGATCGGTACATCCAGTTTATCCTTCCCGCGCACGCCGTCTTTGGTGGCGGTCATTTCCGTGGCGCGGACAATCGCATCGGTCCACATGAACATAGAAATACTGGTCTGAACCGGATTCTCGAAGGTGGGCATACGTACGAACGGCAGGCTGTAAGAGCCTTCACGCGCCCCTGAGTTGCCGCCGTTAATACCCACGTTGCCGGTCAGAATCGCCAGCATGGCAATCGCGCGGGTGGCAATTTCACCGTTGGCATGGCGCTGTGGCCCCCACCCCTGCGAAATAAAGGCCGGTTTTGCCTGACCGATTTCCCGGCCAAGTCTGACGATTTTATCTGCCGAGATACCAGTGATTTTAGCTGCCCACTCCGGTGTTTTGGCAATGCCATCGTGGCCAGCACCGAGAATGTAAGCCTTGTAGTGGCCATTTTCAGGCGCATCCGCGGGCATGGTTTTCTCGTCATACCCGACGCAATATTTATCGAGGAATGGCTGATCCACCAAATTTTCACTGATCATGACGTGCGCCAGCGCAGCGGCCAGCGCTGCATCCGTACCGGGACGGATCGGCAACCATTCATCTTCACGACCAGCCCCTGTATCGGTATAACGCGGGTCGATAATGATCATGCGCGCATTGGATTTCTGCCGCGCCTGTTCGACGTAATACGTCACGCCGCCACCGCTCATGCGTGTTTCACCGGGGTTATTGCCAAACAGTACTACCAGTTTACTGTTCTCAATATCCGACGGGCTGTTGCCGTCGGCCCAGCCGCCATAGGTATAATTCAGTCCTTCGGCGATTTGCGCAGAACTGTAGTCTCCGTAGTGGTTGAGATATCCGCCGCAGCAGTTCATCAGGCGCGCAATCAGGGTAGATCCCGGCGGCCATGACCGGGTCATGGTCCCGCCCAGCGTTCCGGTGCCGTAATTCAGGTAGATGGCTTCGTTACCGTATTTGCTGATGATATCTTTCATGCTGCCGGCAAGAGTGTCGAAAGCCTCTTCCCAGCTGATACGTTTAAATTTACCTTCACCACGGGCGCCAACGCGCTTCATCGGGTATTTCAGACGGTCAGGATTGTAGACACGACGACGCATGGACCGGCCGCGCAGGCAGGCACGGACCTGATGTAAACCGTCATAGTTATCATCACCGGTATTATCGGTTTCGACATACCGGATCTCGCCGTCCACAACATGCATTCTCAGCGGACAGCGACTGCCGCAGTTGACCGTACAGGCACTCCAGACCACTTTCTCATTGGCCGGTTTACTGGCTGATAGCGCTTCTGTCGCCAGTGCATGACGAAAAGGCAGCGATACGCCCCCCGCTGCCGCTGCCAGCCCAACCAGAGCAGAGCTTTTCATCAGCATGCGGCGGCTGATCCCCTCTCCTGATGCTGATTTCCCTTGTTTCTTAATCGACATTCTCGAGCTCCTCAATATCCCCTCATAAAAACGGTGAAGGGTAAAATAAACGGCTACTTTTGCGGGAAGCGGATCTTTGCGTCCGCGGCCTCGTCTAGACTTTTTCTATCTGAATCAGATTGGTATGTTGGGGATTGCCTTTCGCCAGCGGAGAGGGGCGTTGGGTAGTGAGTGTGTTCATACAAGCACCGTGGTCGATGCGGTCACCGCTCATATTGGCCTGATGCCAGGCTCCCTGCCCCATCGCCACCACGCCAGGCATGATCCGCGGCGTCACCTTGGCCGCAACGCGCAGTTCACCGCGATCGTTAAATACTTTCACTTTGTCGCCATTGGCAATACCACGGCTCTGTGCGTCCAGCGGATTGATCCACACTTCCTGGCGGCAGGCAGCCTGTAAAATGTCGATGTTGCCGTAGGTAGAGTGCGTGCGGGCTTTGTAGTGGAAACCAAACATCTGCAACGGGTACTGACTTCGCAGAGGATCGTCCCAGCCTTCAAATGTTGAGGCGTAAACGGGCAGCGGGCTGATGGTTTCGTCTTTTTCGAGCTCCCATTGCGCCGCGATCTCAGCCAGCGCCGTGGAGTAAATTTCTATTTTTCCAGACGGCGTTTTGAGCGGATTAGCCTGCGGATCTTGACGGAATTTTTTGTAAGCAACAAAATGACCGTTTGGATCTTTTCGCTTATAAATCCCCATCTGCCGCAGCGCTTCATAGGTTGGCAGGGTCGGGTCTTTCACCAGCATTTTGGCGTACAGGTACTGCAACCACTCCCGCTGGGTGCGGTTTTCGGTGAACTTCTGATAAACGTCAGGTCCGAGACGACGGGCGACTTCGCTCATCATTTCGTAAATGCCTTTACGCTCGAATTTGGCGGTGGTGGCTGGCTGGATGAAAATCAAATACCCCATATTCCCGGCGTAATCATTGGGGATAATATCTTCCTGCTCGGTCGTCATCAGGTCAGGCAGCAGAATGTCGGCATATTTCGCCGAAGCGGTCATGAAGTTTTCCAGCACTACGATCATCTCGCACTGTGAATCGTCCTGCAGGATGTCGTGGGTTTTGTTGATATCAGAATGCTGGTTGGTGATGGTGTTACCGGCGTAATTCCAGATGAACTTAATCGGCACATCCAGCTTGTCTTTACCGCGCACGCCGTCTTTTTTAGCGGTCATTTCCGGACCGCGAACGACAGCGTCGGTCCAGCTGAAACAGGAGATTTGCGTTTCAACTGGATTGGTCAGCACCGGCATACGTTCAATGGTGATGGTGTAAGTCGACTCCCGTGCGCCGCTGTTGCCGCCATTAATGCCCACATTCCCGGTGAGAATGGGCAGCATGGCTATCGCCCGTGAAGTCAGCTCACCGTTGGCCTGACGCTGCGGCCCCCACCCTTGTGAGATGCAGGCGGGTTTTGCCTGACCTATTTCACGAGCCAGCTTAATGATGCGATCTGACGGGATGCCGGTGATATGCGAAGCCCACTGCGGCGTCTTGGCGGTCGCATCGTCACCCTGCCCGAGTATGTAAGCTTTGTAATGCCCGTTTGCCGGTGCTCCGGCTGGCTGTGTTTTTTCGTCATAGCCAACGCAGTAGGTATCCAGAAAGGGCTGATCAACCAGATTCTCAGTAATTAATACATGCGCGAGACCAGCGACCAGCGCGGCGTCAGTGCCGGGCCGGATTGGGATCCACTCATCCTCACGCCCGGCCGCCGTATCGGTATAGCGTGGGTCAATCACGATCATACGGGCGTTAGAGCGTTCACGGGCCTGCTCAAGGTAATAGGTTATCCCGCCGCCGCTCATGCGGGTTTCCGCCGGGTTATTACCAAACAGGACGACCAGCTTACTGTTTTCAATATCCGAGGTGCTGTTGCAAGGCATGGCGCAGCTGATTTGGGCGGTGCTATAAGTTCCGTAATGGCTGAGGAATCCGCCGTAGCAGTTCATCAGACGCGCAACCAGTGAGGCGTAAGGTGAAGAGCGGGTAATATTGCCGCCCACTACGCCAGAGGTGTAATTGATATATACCGCTTCATTGCCATATTTCGCGACGATGCGCTTGAGATTATTGGCAATCTCTTCGAAAGCCTCTTCCCAGCTGATGCGTTTGAATTTACCTTCACCGCGTTTACCGACCCGTTTCATCGGATAGTTAAGCCGCTCAGGATGATTCATGCGCCGGCGGATTGAGCGCCCGCGCAGGCAGGCGCGCACCTGATGATCGCCGTATTCATCATGGCCTGTATTGTCCGTTTCTACCCAGTACACTTCGTTGTCGCGAACGTGCAGACGTAACGCGCAACGGCTGCCACAGTTAACGGAACAGGCGCCCCATACCACGCTCTCTTCGCTGCTTTTAGGCTGTGGTGTTACTGCGTCGGCCAGGGCTTTGCGGCTGAAAGGCAAAGAAATACCGCCAGCAGCGATGGCTAATCCTGCCAGCGACGAGGTCTTCATTAATGTGCGGCGGCTGATACCACTTCTTGCTTTGGTGTTTTCTGGTTTGTTTTCGGACATTTTACGCTCCGCTAAGTTGCTCCGCCGTTGTTGCATCGATAATGAGACCGATGACCATAAGGCTTGACGAAGAGTTGAGCGGGCCGGGACAGCACGTTAGTTGGAGTATATGTTTACCCACTCAGAGTGCATGGATATTACTCACCAGGGGGTAGGAAACTTTGTTTGCTATCAAAAAAGGAGGGATTGAGGGAAGAAGATCGGTAGATTCGTCGTGTGGCGCACTATTTCACACATAAAAAAAGCGCCCGCAGGCGCTTTTTCGCTATATTATAAAATATATAACGGTCTCAGCCGATATATTCTAAGCCACCCATATAAGGGCGCAAGACTGCCGGCACTTCGATACGTCCGTCTGCCTGTTGGTAGTTTTCCAGCACCGCCACCAGAGTGCGGCCTACAGCCAGGCCGGAACCGTTCAGGGTATGAACCAGACGCGGTTTCTTCTCAGTTTTGCTGCGACAGCGTGCCTGCATACGGCGCGCCTGAAAATCACCCATGTTTGAACATGAAGAGATTTCGCGATAAGTATCCTGCGCAGGCAACCACACTTCCAGATCGTAGGTTTTAGTCGAACCAAAGCCCATGTCGCCAGTACACAGCAACATTTTACGATATGGCAGGTTCAGCAACTGAAGTACTTTTTCAGCATGGCCAGTCAATTCTTCCAGCGCCTGCATGGAATCTTCAGGGCGGACGATTTGTACCATCTCGACTTTGTCGAACTGGTGCATACGGATCAAACCACGGGTATCACGGCCATAAGAACCTGCTTCAGAACGGAAGCATGGCGTATGGGCGGTCATTTTCAGCGGCAGAGACTCTTCTTCAAGAATTTCGTCACGCACGAGGTTAGTCAGCGGCACTTCTGAGGTTGGGATCAACGCATAGTTGCTGCTGTCAGCTTCTTCATCCAGCGGCTTGGTGTGGAATAAATCTTCACCAAATTTTGGCAACTGGCCGGTACCGTACAATGAGTCGTGGTTAACCAGATACGGTACATATGTTTCGAGATAGCCGTGATGCCCGGTGTGCAGGTCAAGCATGAACTGTGACAAAGCACGGTGCATACGGGCAACCTGCCCTTTCATCACCACGAAACGTGAACCGGTCAGTTTGACGGCGGCGGCGAAATCCAGACCACCGGACATTTCGCCCAGTGACACGTGATCACGCACCTCAAAATCATACTGATGAGGCGTACCCCAACGGCTGACTTCCTTATTATCGTTTTCGTCTTTACCGACAGGAACGGAGTCATCCGGCAAGTTCGGAATAGCAGACGCAATGTTGCGGATTTCATTTTGCAACGCATCCAGCTCGGCCTTCGCCGCATCCAGTCTCTCACCCAGCGTATTCACTTCCTGACGCAGGGGTTCGATGTCTTCGCCACGGGCTTTAGCCTGACCGATAGTTTTCGATCGTGCGTTACGTTCAGCCTGGAGAGTTTCCGTTTCTACCTGCAAGACTTTGCGGCGTTCTTCTTGGGAACGCAGCGTTTCCACATCGAGTTTAAAACCTCTGCGAGCGAGTTTTTCTGCAACTGCGTCTAGCTCATTACGCAGTAGATTGGGATCGAGCATGCTAATCCTGTACGTGTCGTTTTGATTGTGAAGTAGATGAAGCATGCTGCCTGAACAGGCAGCATCTCAAAGAGTTATCAGAAGTAACCTTACCGCAAGAGCAAATTTAGCGGTAGCGTTTTGTCGGGCTATTTTGATCTTGTTCAGTCAGCCATGCCAGCTTTTCGCCGATCTTGCCTTCCAGCCCGCGGGATGATGGATAATAGTACTGAGTTTTCGCCATTTGCGGCGGGAAATAGTCCTCACCGGCGGCATAAGCATTGGGCTCATCATGAGCATATCGATATTCCGCCCCAAGCCCCATCTCTTTCATGAGTTTGGTCGGCGCATTACGCAGGTGTTCCGGAACGTCATAATCTGTCTGCTCTCTGGCATCCCGCATGGCGGCTTTGAAAGCGTTATAAACGGCATTACTTTTTGGCGCACAGGCCAGATAAACGATAGCCTGTGCAATAGCCCGCTCACCCTCTGCCGGGCCTACACGGGTAAAGCAGTCCCAGGCTGAGATGGCGACCTGCATACCACGAGGATCGGCGTTGCCGACATCCTCTGAAGCAATCGCCAGCAGACGGCGCGCGACATACAGCGGATCCCCGCCAGCGGTGATAATCCGCGCATACCAGTATAGAGCTGCGTCCGGTGAAGAACCTCGTACCGATTTATGCAACGCAGAAATCAGATCGTAATAGCGATCGCCTTTGTTATCGAAACGCGCGCTGCGTTCACCGGAGATCTCTTTGAGTAACTCCGGCGTTAATGTTCTGACTCCTTTGGCATCGATTTCGGCCATATCGGCCATCATTTCAATACTGTTCAGCGCGCGACGGGCGTCACCGTTAACCAGTTCACCCAGCATGCGCCGCGTCTCATCCGGCACCACGATTTTTTGATCGGCGTAACCACGCTCTTTATTGGTCAGTGCCTGGTCGATCACTTTCTTGATGTCTTCAGCGGTCAGAGATTTGAGCAAATAAACGCGGGCACGGGAAAGCAGGGCGGAATTGAGTTCGAAAGAGGGATTTTCGGTGGTGGCGCCAATAAACGTGATGGTGCCATCTTCGATGTGCGGCAGAAAGGCATCCTGCTGACTTTTGTTGAAGCGATGCACTTCATCCACAAACAGGATAGTGCGTCTGCCCGCATCACGGTTTTGCCGTGCACGCTCAATGGCTTCGCGGATCTCTTTAATACCCGACGTCACGGCCGAAATGCGCTCAACATCCGCATTGGCATAACGCCCGATCAACTCTGCCAGCGTCGTTTTGCCCGTCCCAGGCGGTCCCCAGAGGATCATCGAGTGCAGCTGACCGGCTTCTATTGCCCGCGGCAGCGGTTTACCCGGTGCCAGCAGATGCTGCTGGCCGATATACTCCGCAAGAGAAACTGGCCGCATTCTTGCGGCCAGTGGCTGGAACTCATTGTGGGAAAAATCGAGTGACAGATTACTCAAAGGAACCTCACTGACGCTGGTCGTCCACCGTCACACCTTTCGGCGGTGTAAATTTGAATTTGGCATCATCAACTGACGAATTCTGCTGGCCTTTCAGGCTGTATGCGCTTTTCTGACCATCCTGCTCAACCGCAGTAAAGCTTTTGATAGTACCGGTTGGCGTAACGTTAATCGCAAACTGTTTCAGATTACCGGCAGCCGTTTTCGGCGTTAATTCGAAATCATCGCCTTTCTGTTTGATGTTGTATTTCGACCAGTCGCTGCTGTCGTTGCGGGTGATCAGCATAAATGGCGTGTTACCGGTGGCATTTTTCAGCCAGGTTGCCGTGACTTGCTCGACAAATGGGTTATAGAACCACAGAGTTTTACCGTCAGACACCAGAATGCTTTCATCCGGTGAGGTCATATGCCAGTTGAACAGATTTGGACGCTTAACCCACAGCTCGCCTTCACCTTGCTGCACGGCTGCGCCGTCATCACTGGTGACGGTTTGGGTGAAACTGGCATGGAATGTATTCAGTTTACCCAGACGGGATTTAAGATCACTGCTGGCATCAGCCAGCACGGAAGCCGAAGTAAACGCAGTCAGTAAACAGCCTACTACTAACAATTTTTTCATTATTATACTTGCCTCAGAAATCCATAAACTTCAGACGATGCCTTTCACACAGGCAAAAGACGTAGGGTGCGAACTCTATCCGAGGCAACGTGCCAGCGGTAGCTCAATCATCTGAAAAACACTTGTTTTACGCATCTTTGCAAATATCCTCCCTCTTTCAAACTGCTTCTATGTCGGTTGCTTTCAGCCCCCTGTCACTTACTTGTGTAAGCTCCCAAAGGGCCTTCAGTTACCATCCTGGTCCAGCCCGAAAGATTGGGGACGTTCATTTCGAAAAGATTTATTCATGTGACGGCGGAGCCAGCACTTCGCGATTACCATTATGGCCCGGCGCACTGACGATGCCCTGCGCTTCCATCTGCTCAACGATACGTGCCGCGCGGTTGTAACCGATACGGAACTGACGCTGTACACCAGAAATGGAAGCTCGGCGCTTATCAACCACGAAGGCCACAGCCTGATCAAACAGGGCATCCAGCTCTTCATCGCTGTCGAGTCCCAAACCGCCGCCCTCACCGTCTTCACCACCGGAGATGATGCTTTCGATATATTTCGGCCGACCGCGGGCTTTCCAGTCCTGAACGACAGCATGCACTTCCTGGTCGCGAACAAAGGCACCGTGCACACGCACCGGAATCGAGGAGTTAGGCGCCATATAAAGCATGTCACCCATACCCAGCAGAGATTCCGCGCCACCCTGATCGAGGATAGTACGTGAGTCAATTTTGCTCGAGACCGTAAAGGCAATTCGGGTCGGAATGTTGGCTTTTATCAGGCCGGTGATAACGTCAACCGACGGACGCTGAGTCGCCAGGACTAAGTGAATACCTGCCGCACGGGCTTTCTGCGCCAGACGGGCAATCAACTCTTCGACTTTTTTGCCCACCGTCATCATCAGGTCAGCAAATTCGTCGACCAGTACCACGATAAACGGCTCTTTTCCAAGGAACGGCGGTTCCACGGCCATGCCATCGCCCGGCTTCCAGAACGGATCAGGAATTGGACGTCCCATCGCTTCCGCCTGTTCCACGCGTTCGTTATAGCCCGCAAGATTACGCACACCAAGTGCTGACATCAGTTTATAGCGGCGTTCCATTTCGCCGACACACCAGCGCAGCGCATTGGCCGCATCTTTCATATCGGTAACCACTTCAGTCAGCAGATGCGGAATACCTTCATATACGGACAACTCGAGCATTTTCGGGTCGATCATGATGAAACGTACTTCTTCCGGCGTGGCCTTATAAAGCATACTGAGGATCATGGCGTTCACGCCGACAGACTTACCGGAACCGGTAGTACCGGCCACCAGTAAATGTGGCATTTTGGCCAGATCGGCTATCACCGGCTCACCGGAAATATCTTTACCCAGCACAATCGTCAATGGTGAAGGACTGTCCTTAAACTTAGCGCAATCCAGCACTTCCCTCAGATACACGGTCTGACGCTTCTTGTTAGGTAATTCCAGACCCACATAAGGTTTACCCGGTATCACCTCGACCACACGCACCGCTACCGCCGATAAAGAACGGGCCAGGTCGCGGGAGAGGTTGGAAATACGTGCGGCTTTCAAACCCGGTGCCAGATCCAGTTCAAAACGGGTGATCACCGGCCCCGGCTGACGGCCCACAACATCCGCTTTAATACGGTAGTCGTTGAGGCGGGCCTCAATCAAATTGCCCATCTGTTCCAGAGCAAACTCATCGACCGGTTCAGACTCTACCGGTGGAGATGTCAGCAAATCCAGTGACGGCAACGGTGTCGTTGGCTTCACCAACGGCTGTTCATTGCGCATCAGGAACGGGTGGATAAGGCTATCCATATTTGGCTGATGCGCTGCCTGTGACTGCTGCGGCGCTTCATACTGCACAATAGGCTCGACCGGCGCATGAGTCGGACGGTGCACTGACTGGCCGAAAGTCGGAACCTCAGGCTCCTCTTCTTTTTGCGGTGAGAGGGTAAATAACGGCTCTGAAGGCGAGTCATCTACCAAATCGGCCATCGGCGAGAACGTGAAAGCGTCATGTGTACTGATATTCATTGCCGCCGCGGCAAAGGCCTCTGACGCAGGAGATGAAACCGGCGCAGGCGAGAATGCGCGTTCCTGATAAGGCACGGAATCCAGCGGCTGCTCAGCGTCCTGCTGATAGCGGTTTTGTTCACGGTCAGCAAAGGCCTGACGCAACGCCGCTTCCTCCAGTGCAGCCTCTTCATCCTGCTCAGTGGCCTGATGTTCTTCGCCATAACGCTGACTTTGCTGTTGGGCAAACTGCTGACGCAGTGCCGCTTCCTGCAAGGCCTGATCGTCATCGCTCTGAACATTATTGAGGGTATCGGCAGAAGTGTCAGCGGCCTGCTGCTGCGCACTCTCCTGCTCCTGCTGCTCTGCCATTCGCTGGGAAGGCAGCTTGATGCCGTACGATGCCAGCTCGCGACGCGTTGGAATACGCACCGGATTCGGACGAGGTAACTCAGGTCCGACACCTTTTTTGATTTGCGAATTACCCTCGCTGACTGCGCTGAACGCAGGCATAAAGGTATTAGTAGCTGCCACCGCCGACTGCCCGGCCTGTGCAAGCCCGGTTGCCAGTGCCGCCGTTGCCGCAACGCTGTTCACATCGCTGCTGTCACGCTGTGCGGTGCTGAAATCAAACGGCGAACGCTCAGAGGCCGGATTGGCCGCTGCACTCCAGTTACCCAAATGCGGTTCATCCTGATCATATCCGGAATGCGGCGCAGGCTGCTGTGGCGCTGGTGTTTCTTGTGGAATTTCAAAACTGTATAACGGCGGCGGAGGTGCAATAGTCGCATCCGGCGCAGGAATATGGACAGGCGCGGCGGGCTGTGCAATCTCTGCTGGCTGAATCGGCGTATCCTGAGGAGCGGATTCATGCAGGGACGGCGCAGAGAACAGCACATCGTCTTCTGCGGCAGCCGGGGCTGGCGTTATGGCGACGGCTGCCGTGGTGGCTGCCACCGCGCGTGCCGCTTCAGAAGGGACATAATCGCTATCAAGCAGCGGATCGTCTTGCGCGTCATGAACGTCCTGTTCGTGCCGGTCGTCGTAATATTCTTCATCGTCATCACGGCGCGAACGGTTGGTCATAAAGGTGGTCACACCCAGAACCGCACCGCCAATTTTCTCTGCAATGGTCAGCCAGGACCAGCCGGTAAACAGCGTTAAACCTGCTGCCCAGACGCAAAGCAGCACCATGGTTGCACCGACATTGTTAAACCACGGCGTCATGGCCGTACCCAACAAACTGCCGATCACACCGCCGGAAGCGAAGTAATAGAGGTCATCGATGTTAAACGCGGCTAATCCACAAGACGTGAGAATGAGCGCCAGCGTCCCGATAAGGCGCAGCGATAACGAAAAATAATCGACATGATCCTGATTATCACGCTGGCGAAACGCCGCCCAGCACAGGCTAAGCATGATAGGTGGAATTGCGTAAGCTAATACGCCAAAAACGAAGAATAAAGTATCGGCCATCCAGGCCCCGACACCACCACCCCAATTATGGATAGGCCCATGCCAAGCGGTTTGCGACCAGCTTGGATCCGACGGGTTAAAACTCACCAAGGCCGCAATAAGGTACGCGGCGAAAACGGCTACCACAACCAGCACAGCCTCCAATACACGGCGGCTACTGCTCAGTTTCTTCAAGGTAACGTCTTTATCTTCTGTATATTCCTGGCTCAAGAAAGGCTCTCCAGGTTCCTGTGGGCTGAAAAAGCAACAGCGCCGAGAACGGGCCTCGGCGCCAGAGCTGTATAGATACACAGGAGTGTAGCTAACTTTATAAGGTTTTGCACCTGAACCTTTACCGGGTCTTAATGACCAGTCGGTTAGTTTGTTTTACTTCTTCCATCACCACATAGGTGCGGGTGTCGTTGACGCCCGGCAGACGAAGTAACGTCTCTCCTAACAACTTACGGTAAGCGGACATATCAGGTACGCGGGTTTTCAACAAATAGTCGAAGTCCCCGGAAACCAAATGACACTCCTGAATATCTTCAAGTTTTTGTACTGCAGCATTGAATTGCTCAAATACATCCGGTGCACCACGGTTGAGTGTTATTTCAACAAACACCAGCAGCGACGCATCCAGATAATGTGGATTGAGCAACGCAGTATAACCGTTGATGAAGCCCTGACGTTCTAAACGACGAACGCGCTCCAGGCACGGCGTTGGTGATAATCCCACACGTTTGGAAAGCTCGACGTTTGAAATCCGGCCATCCTTTTGCAATTCGTTGAGGATGTTACGGTCAATACGATCGAGATCTTTTCCCGGACGTTTTTTATTGTCTACCATTATTATTATCTCTCTGCTGTCCTTCCCTGCACCTGCCATACCCTAGCCAACTTCAATGTGTCAGGGTTTGTCCCAAGCGAAGACCCGATTGTTATAGGTTTTAGCACCCTGTATGAACGCATTCGTCCCCTGTCGAAAGAAAATGCGTTCAGTGACCTGATACCGAGAAAAAATAACGCTGTGAAATTAATAGCTTGCATACTGCCAGCTGTTTTCACTAAATCCTGCGCAAGAAAAAACCAGCGATGCATAATCCCGAACGAGTCAGGTAGCAGCTGATCGTGTAATTTCAAGTCACAGGCAGGCGATTAATTTCTTCGTCCCTAGATGTTTTCGCAAATGCACAGCGGATTGTCAAAGTAAAAGAAGCAAAATCAGAAGAACGTGCCAGATTGAAAAGACACGACGTCCTTTTTAGCTATCTTTCTGCGACCAACAATAACAAAACAATTAGCGGACTTTTCCGCGATAAACCCTGCAAGAAGCCAGGATTTAGCTCGAAAAAGGCACATGTCCGAAAAAATACGAACCCGAAATGAACATCCAGCCGGCTCATATTCCTCTGCCCATCAATCAGTTACCCGCCTTAACAGCGGGCAGCGGATCTGTTCTACGCGGATTTAAAAGCAAAAACTATCAGACAAATCGCTAACAACATCTGAGTTTACTTTTTTTACGGCGCGCTTTTCCCTACAATCGGTTCATTGCTAGTCCCCATCACGGAGATGAATTGCTCATGAGTACGGTTAAACACAGTAAATTATTGATTTTAGGCTCAGGCCCTGCCGGTTATACCGCAGCGGTTTATGCTGCCCGCGCCAACCTGAATCCGGTACTGATCACCGGCATGGAAAAAGGCGGTCAGCTGACCACCACGACCGAAGTAGAAAACTGGCCGGGTGACCCTGAAGGTTTGACCGGCCCCGGTCTGATGGATCGTATGCACGAGCACGCGGCAAAATTTAATACCGAAATCATTTTCGACCATATCAATAAAGTCGATTTACAAAACCGACCATTCCGTCTGTTTGGCGACAGCGAAGAATACACCTGCGACGCGTTAATCATCGCCACCGGGGCTTCTGCGCGTTACATCGGCTTACCCTCTGAAGAGGCGTTCAAAGGCAAAGGCGTTTCCGCCTGTGCCACCTGTGACGGTTTCTTCTATCGCAACCAGAAAGTCGCCGTAGTCGGTGGGGGTAATACCGCCGTCGAAGAGGCGCTTTATCTGGCAAACATCGCCGAAGAAGTGCATTTGATCCACCGTCGTGACAGCTTCCGTGCAGAAAAAATTCTGATTGACCGTCTGAACGAAAAAGCCAAAAACGGCAACATTGTTCTGCATACCCATAAAACGCTGGACGAAGTTCTGGGCGACCCGATGGGCGTTACCGGTGCAAGTCTGCGCGATGCCCGTACCGATGAGCTGAGCAAGCTGGACGTTGCCGGTGTGTTCATTGCTATCGGCCACAGCCCGAACACCGCAATTTTTGACGGTCAGCTGGCGCTGGAAAATGGGTATATCAAAGTGCAGTCAGGCATTCATGGTAATGCAACCCAGACCAGCATTCCGGGCGTCTTCGCCGCAGGCGATGTGATGGACCATATCTACCGTCAGGCGATTACGTCAGCCGGTACCGGTTGTATGGCCGCGCTGGATGCTGAACGTTATCTCGACGGTCTGGTAAAACCTGCCACGGTCTGATCATTCCCAACGGCAGTACACGCGATAACCTATAAGGCGGCTGAATAGCCGCCTTATTTTTTTATAAAAATAGATAATGTTTTCAGTCTTACTTTGAACATGTAACATGAGCGGGCTTTCGACTCAGCTCGGAACACAACGGCTGATAGCGCCGTCACTGCGGCGCTTTTTTGGATCATGCGATCTGCGATCGGGCTTCTTCAGCATCCTTCTGATTTCCCCGCCGGCCCGCATGTCACCCTATGCAGAAATATCCACAGTGATTTCTGTATTGCTGCGCAGACTGATTGCCTGATGAATAAAACACGACAACAAGAACTGATCCGCTGGTTAAAGCAACAAAGCTCACGGGCTAAGGGCTGGATACGCCTGTCAATGATGCTTGGTTTACTTTCGGGTTTGTTGATCCTTGCTCAAGCCTGGCTCATGGCCGGACTCCTCCACAGCCTGATTATCCAACACACGCCGCGCGAAGCCCTGCTGCAAAGTTTTATGCTGCTGGCGCTGACGTTCATTCTGCGCGCCGTCGTGACTTGGCTACGCGAACAGGTTGGTTTTATCTGCGGCAAAATCATCCGTCAGGAGATTCGCAGACTGGTGCTCGACCGGCTGGAGAAGCTCGGACCGGCATGGATTCAGGGTAAACCGGCAGGAAGCTGGGCTACCATTATTCTTGAACAAATCGAGGAGATGCAGGACTACTACGCACGCTATCTGCCGCAAATCGCTCTGGCAGGGATCATCCCGCTGTTGATTCTGGTGAGTATTTTCCCGATCAACTGGGCGGCAGGCATGATCCTGCTGGTCACTGCGCCGCTGATCCCCATTTTTATGGCGCTCGTTGGAATGGGAGCTGCGGACGCCAACCGCCGCAACTTTACCGCCCTCGCACGCCTGAGCGGAAATTTCCTCGACAGCCTGCGCGGCTTAGACACCCTACGCCTGTTCCACCGCGCGCAGGCTGAAACCGACCAAATAACCCGCTCAACCGAGAACTTTCGTGCCAGAACCATGGATGTCCTGCGTCTGGCGTTTTTATCGTCAGCCGTGCTGGAATTTTTTGCTTCGCTCTCCATCGCCGTTGTCGCCGTCTATTTTGGCTTCTCCTATCTGGGCGAATTGAATTTCGGTAGCTACGGCACGCCGGTCACGCTTTTCGCCGGTTTTCTGGTGCTGATCCTCGCACCGGAATTCTTCCAGCCACTGCGTGACCTCGGCGCGTTTTATCATGCCAAAGCACAGGCCGTGGGCGCCGCAGAGAGCCTGCTGACATTCCTCACAGTAGAAGCGGAAACTCAGGGCGAAGGCACACAACCCTGGAGCAGTACAGCGCCGGTTTCACTGGTTGCAAGAGATCTGGTCATCCTCTCCCCGGATGGCAAAAAACTGGCCGGACCGCTCAATTTTGATTTACCTGCAGGGACCCGCGTTGCCATTGTCGGCCTGAGCGGGGCCGGAAAAAGCTCGCTGCTTAACGCACTGCTGGGCTTTTTGCCTTATCAGGGTTCGTTACAGGCAGGTGGGCTTGAATTACGGGACATCCGGCGCCAGGACTGGCGTCAGCAACTTGGCTGGGTGGGACAAAATCCGCACCTGCCTGAACAAACATTGCGCGCCAACATCTTGTTAAACCAACCTGATGCAAGTGATGAGCAGCTCAGGACGGCAATCGAACGCGCCTATGTCAGTGAGTTTTTAGCCCTGTTGCCGCAAGGTCTGGATACCGAACTGGGTGACAGCGCCGCCCGCCTGTCTGTCGGCCAGGCACAGCGTGTCGCCGTGGCCCGCGCCCTGCTCTCTCCCTGCCAGCTGTTGCTGCTGGATGAACCGACCGCCAGTCTGGACGCACACAGCGAAAAACGCGTGATGCAGGCGCTGACCGATGCTTCAAGGTCACAGACCACCCTTCTCGTCACGCATCAGTTAGAAGATACGGAACACTACGATGTGGTATGGGTGATGGGGAAAGGCCAGCTGATCGAACAGGGCAGCTATCAGCAATTAGCCGGTCAGGACGGCGCGTTCTCCCGTTTGCTGGCCCAGCGCAGTCAGGAGCTGTAACCATGAAAATTCTACTGCCTTACCTCGCGCTGTACCGTCGTCACTGGTTCCGGTTGTCATTGGGTATCATTCTGGCGATTGTCACCCTGCTTGCCAGCATCGGGCTGCTGACCCTTTCCGGCTGGTTCCTTGCCGCATCGGCTGTGGCCGGCCTGGCCGGTTTATATACGTTCAACTACATGCTGCCTGCCGCGGGCGTTCGCGGTGCGGCCATTTTCCGCACCGCAGGCCGTTACGCTGAGCGGCTGGTGAGCCACGATGCGACGTTTCGGGTTCTGGCCCATCTGCGGGTGTTCACGTTTACCAAAATCATGCCACTCTCACCGGGCGGCATTGCCCGTTTTCGTCAGGCAGATTTACTGAACCGTCTGGTGGCTGACGTTGATACGCTTGACCACTTGTACCTGCGAGTGATCTCCCCGCTGGTCAGCGCGCTGGTGATCATTTTAGTCGTCACGTTTGGCCTGAGCTTTCTGGATCTCAATCTGGCCCTGACGCTCGGTGCCATCATGCTGGCGCTGATGCTGTTATTACCTGTGATTTTTTATCGCGCTGGCCAGCCAATCGGCCGCGAACTGACCACCCTGCGCGGCGCTTACCGCACACAGCTGAATGCGTGGTTACAAGGTCAGGCAGAGTTGGTGGTATTTGGCGCGCAGGCACGTTTTCGCCAGACGCTGGATGATATTGAGCGCCGATGGATGACTCGTCAGCAGCAGCAGGCAAAACTCTCAGGACTGTCACAGGCAACGATTATTGCCTGTGCGGGGCTGACGGTGACACTGATGTTATGGCTGGCTGCTGGCGGATTCGCCACTCTGGCGCAGCCCGGCGCACTGATTGCCCTGTTTGTCTTCGCACCGCTGGCTGCCTTTGAAGCGCTTGGCCCCGTCGCCGCAGCTTTCCAGCATCTCGGGCAGGTTATTGCTTGCGCCCAGCGCGTCAGTCAGGTGATCGAACAGCAACCTTTGGTGACCTTCCCGATGCAGGGTGCTTCGGCACAGAATCAGGCCGACCTTTACATCGAAGATCTTAACTTCACCTATCCGGGACAGCCGCTGCCGGTGCTTAAAGGCATCGGGCTGAATATCAGGGCCGGTGAGCACGTAGCTTTACTCGGTCAGACCGGCTGTGGTAAATCCACTTTGCTGCAACTGGTAACCCGCGCATGGGATGCGGACAGTGGCAGCATCAAGCTCAACGATAAGCCGCTGGCCGACTATGCTGAATCCAGCCTGCGTCAGATGATGAGCGTCGTCAGCCAGCGTGTGCATATTTTTAATAATACACTGCGTGAAAACTTGCGGATGGCGTCACCTCACAGCAGCGACGCAGAACTGGCGTCGGCGCTCGAGGCCGTGGATTTGCATGTGCTGCTCGAAGGTGAAGGGCTCAACGCCTGGCTCGGAGAAGGCGGCAGGCAGCTTTCTGGCGGCGAACAGCGTCGTCTTGGACTGGCGCGCGGTTTATTGCATAACGCCCCGCTCTGGCTGCTGGATGAGCCGACAGAGGGTCTCGACGCCGAAACCGAGCGTCACATTCTGGCGTTGCTGAGCAAACACTGTCAGGACAAGACGCTGGTTCTGGTTACTCACCGCCTGTACGGACTCGAAAACATGGACAAGATTTGCGTGATGGAAGAAGGACAGATCGTCGAACAAGGCGATCACCAGACGCTGATTAACCATGCAGGTCGCTATGCGCGTTTTCGCGCACGGGGTTAATCTCTTTTTTTGCTTACGATGAGCAAAGGTGACTATGCGGCTCGTTAAACTTGAAGCGAATTCAGTCAGCTTCCCGGATCCGGAAACGGCTCTGCAGGACCCTAACGGCCTGCTGGCGCTGGGCGGGGACTTAACCCCGCGTCGCCTGCTTTCGGCCTATCATCAGGGTATTTTTCCGTGGTTTGACCCCGGCGAAATGATTCTGTGGTGGTCTCCGGACCCCCGAGCCGTGCTGTTCCCCCCTGAACGGCATGTCAGCCGCAGCCTCCGCCGTTTTATGCGTCGGGAACCCTACAGCTTCACGCTTAACCGTGCATTTGGTGACGTGGTTCACGCCTGCTCTCAGCAGCGTGATGAAGGCACCTGGATTGGCCCGCTGGTCAAACGTGGCTATCAGGAGCTGTACGAGGCAGGCCACGCCCATTCCGTGGAGGTCTGGTCAGGGGATGAACTTATCGGCGGCATGTATGGTGTGAGCGTGGGCGGTCTGTTTTGCGGTGAGTCGATGTTCAGCCGTCAGTTGAATGCCTCAAAATGCGCCGTGATGATTTTTTGTCAACATTTTACCCGCTATGGGGGAGAACTGATTGACTGTCAGGTGCTCAACCCTCACACTGCGTCGCTGGGTGCGAAAGAGATCCCCCGCCGCCAATTTTTGCAGCTGCTTTCCCGGCTTTCACAGCATCAATTACCGCCGGAATGCTGGCTGCCCCAAGACTTATCCCCACGTTATGAAGACCTGCCGACACTCCCGATGGATAGGGAATAGATGCACTCATGGTCCATATTTCTTTACATAATGTGGGTTTTTCGGCATTATCTTGCCGGTTAAAAACTATGGTAGTTAGACCTAGAGGATTCGATGGCCAAAGAAGACAATATTGAAATGCAGGGCACCGTTCTTGATACGCTGCCGAACACCATGTTCCGCGTTGAATTGGAAAACGGGCACGTGGTAACCGCACATATCTCCGGTAAAATGCGTAAGAACTACATCCGCATCCTGACGGGCGACAAAGTCACTGTAGAGCTGACCCCGTACGACCTGAGCAAAGGCCGCATTGTCTTCCGTAGCCGCTAATAAGCGGTTTACTCATCGCTGATTTTTCTGGCGATATCTGAGGATACCCTTTTCGCCCTTCCTGCTGTTGCAAGGGCGTTTTGTGGTATCCGGAATTTGATAATTGTTCGGTTTTTCTCTGCTTAGCATTCCCTGTCATTGACCGGTTCTGCTAAAGTACAGGCATAAAAAAAGGCGATGATATCATCGCCTTTTTCACTTTTACGCTTTCAGCGACCGCTTAATGCACGGCACCTTCCGCTTTTTTCTTCTGCGCACTCATGAAATGGTACGTCAGTTTGTCAGCGCTCTTATCGAGGGCGACGGAGACTGAACCGCCATCAACCAGCGAACCAAACAGCAATTCGTTAGCCAGTGGTTTCTTCAGGTTCTCCTGTACGGCACGGGTCATTGGACGTGCGCCCATGGCCTTGTCGTAGCCTTTCACCG
Organism: uncultured Enterobacterales bacterium; assembly: GCA_963519305.1. Classification (GTDB taxonomy): domain Bacteria; phylum Pseudomonadota; class Gammaproteobacteria; order Enterobacterales; family Enterobacteriaceae; genus Ewingella. The sequence goes on along the minus strand of CAUQMS010000006.1, from coordinate 169,110 downwards.
TCAACCAGTTGCGTGCTTCGTCGCTGACTTCCAGCGAAACGCCCTTCGCATCCAGCTGAGCCTGCAGCTCCACGATGAACTTATCGACAACCTGCTGAATCACTTCTGTGGACAGATGGTTGAACCAGATCACGTTATCCAGTCGGTTACGGAACTCTGGCGTAAACACTTTCTTGATCTCATCCATCGCATCCGGACTGTTATCCTGATGCACCAGACCAATCGATTTACGTTCGGTTTCACGTACGCCGGCGTTGGTGGTCATCACCAGAATCACGTTACGGAAATCCGCTTTACGGCCGTTGTTGTCGGTCAGCGTACCGTTATCCATCACCTGCAACAGCAGGTTAAAGACGTCAGGGTGCGCTTTCTCGATTTCATCCAGCAGAACGACAGAATGCGGATGTTTCAGCACGGCATCGGTCAGCAACCCCCCCTGATCAAAGCCGACATAGCCCGGAGGTGCACCGATCAAACGGCTGACGGTGTGACGCTCCATATATTCGGACATATCAAAGCGCAGCAGTTCTATATCCAGCGCTTTTGCCAGCTGAACCGTCACTTCGGTTTTACCCACACCGGTCGGACCGGCGAACAGGAAGGAACCGACAGGTTTGTGATCCTGACCCAAACCGGCCCGGCTCATTTTGATCGCTTCGGTCAAGGCTTCAATTGCCGGGTCCTGCCCAAACACCAACATTTTCAGACGATCGCTGAGGTTTTTCAGCACATCCCGGTCGGTTGAAGAGACGGTTTTTTCCGGAATACGGGCAATACGTGCAACCACGCTCTCAATGTCGCTGACGTTAACGGTTTTCTTGCGTTTGCTAACCGGCATTAACCGGCTGCGGGCGCCCGCTTCATCAATGACGTCGATAGCTTTGTCCGGCAGGTGGCGGTCATTAATGTATTTGACCGACAGCTCCACTGCTGCACGCACCGCTTTAGCGGTATAACGCACGTCATGGTGTGCTTCATATTTGGTTTTCAGGCCGTTGATGATCTGCACGGTCTCTTCGACAGATGGCTCAGTGATATCAATCTTCTGGAAGCGACGCGCCAGAGCACGGTCTTTTTCGAAGATATTGCTGAACTCCTGATAGGTCGTAGAACCGATCACCCGGATTTTTCCGCTGGAAAGCAGCGGTTTGATCAGGTTTGCCGCATCCACTTGCCCGCCAGACGCCGCACCTGCACCGATGATGGTATGGATTTCATCGATAAACAGAATACTGTTCTTGTCTTGCTCAAGTTGTTTAAGCAGCGATTTGAAACGTTTTTCGAAATCGCCGCGGTATTTGGTGCCCGCCAGCAGTGAACCGATATCCAGAGAATAGAGAGTGCAGTCGGCAATCACTTCCGGCACGTCGCCCTGCTCGATTCTCCATGCCAGACCTTCGGCAATGGCGGTTTTACCCACACCGGACTCGCCCACCAGCAGCGGGTTATTTTTACGACGGCGGCAAAGTACCTGAATCGCACGCTCAAGTTCTTTGTCACGGCCAATCAGCGGGTCGATTCCTCCTACACGCGCCAACTGGTTAAGATTAGTGGTGAAGTTCTCCATACGATCTTCCCCCGCCGACTGCTCTTCGTTAACTGGGTTTTCTGCATTGTTTGGCGTCTGGCCCGGTTCGTCTTTACGCGTACCGTGAGAGATAAAGTTCACCACATCGAGGCGACTGACGTCATGTTTGCGCAGCAGATACGCGGCCTGGGATTCCTGTTCGCTGAAAATAGCGACCAGCACGTTTGCGCCAGACACTTCACTACGGCCGGAAGACTGCACGTGGAATACCGCACGTTGCAGAACACGCTGGAAACTCAGCGTAGGCTGGGTGTCGCGCTCTTCTTCACTGGCAGGTAAGGTGGGCGTGGTTTGTTCGATGAACGCTTCCAGTTCCTGGCGTAATGCGACCAGGTCAACGGTACAAGCTTCAAGCGCTTCACGGGCTGCAGGGTTGCTAAGCAACGCCAGCAGCAGGTGCTCCACGGTCATAAACTCATGCCGGTGCTCACGGGCTCTTGCGAAAGCCATGTTGAGACTGAGTTCAAGTTCTTGATTGAGCATAGGCACCTCCCAAATAGATTGCCTTAATCAGGCTTTTTCCACCGTACACAGCAACGGATGCTCATTCTCCCTGGCATACTCATTCACATGTGCGACTTTGGTTTCAGCGACTTCAGCAGTGTAAACACCACAGATAGCTTTGCCTTTATAGTGCACCTGGAGCATCAGTTGCGTTGCACGTTCAATATCATAAGAAAAGAACTTTTGCAGAACGTCAATCACAAATTCCATTGGAGTGTAATCGTCGTTGTTTAATATGACTTTATACATAGATGGCGGTTTTACCTCATCCTTTAGCTTGTCCGCCGCTAATTGTTCGAAATTCAGCCAGTCTTGATTCTTACCCATTGCCTGTCCATCACCCTCTGAAGATCAGTTCTGACTTAAAAAGACACTGACACCGCGGTGCTTTGTCTTCAGCCATGACGTTTAACATTCATTTTACCATCTCTTACGCCATCATGCCGCAGCACATAGACCTCTCTTTGCTATCGGCTCTTTGCTATCAATATAAACGTTGAAATAATGACCAAATTATTTCAATAGCGTTACCTGCTTCAAAGTTTGGTTATCTGCCCGGAGCCGACAAATGCCGTTCCCTTGACGTCCGGATCAATTCCACTAGAGTGTAATTTCGTGCGCTGAATCCCTGTCAGAAACGCCTGCATTCAGTGACGTACGGGCATTCGTGCTCACTTACTGGCTTAATCTCTTCAACTCACCACACAGTCATGAGAGGGAAGTAGAAGCATGGAGACGGGTACTGTTAAATGGTTCAATAATGCTAAGGGCTTTGGTTTCATTTGCCCCTTAAATGGCGGCGAAGATATCTTTGCTCACTATTCCACGATCCAGATGGAGGGTTATCGCACCCTCAAAGCCGGACAGCAGGTCAGCTTCGATGTTCATGAAGGGCCAAAGGGAAATCATGCCAGCCTCATCATTCCGGTGGAAAGTGAAGCGGTCGCCGAACCGGCTGCATAACGCTTATTGTCATACCCTCTTACTACAGATTCTTTTCCAAATGCCGGTCTAACATTGACTGGCATTTTTATTTATGGGGGAGAAACGCCTGAGCTTCAAGTCCCGGCACTGAAAAAGGCACTTATTTGTCAGGTTTGCTCGCGCTGAAATGGCGTACGCCGCCGCGGAAATTTACATTTTGTAATATCGAATAAACAGAATCCAAACAGTTGTAAAGCTTTCCCCGCCGTCAAATCACCGTTGTAATTCGGTTTATTCAGCACCTGTTCAAATAGTCCTATTCGGCCCGCAGGCCCGTGATGAACAGGTACAGTGCAATGACAACTCTCATTTATCCTATCGCAGGTGACAAAAAACGCTCTGGTTTACAGCTGCTGTCTGCGCTGGTTTCCCATCAATCGGTGCCGGGCAAAACGTGGAACCGCACCAGCTACCGCCTGAAGTTTTTACTGCGTACGTTGTGGTCGCCGCGTGTGACGCTAAACCTGTTGGACTATCTGGCTCAGCATCCGCAGTGCGATGAAATTTTGCAGGCCATGCCCACCCTGCCCTGCAAGCTGCACCGTATTTATCAGGCGGTGAATATCAGCCGTGAGACGGCGCTGAACAACATTATCGCCCATTACGAACATCTCGCTACGCAAGTACCACCGGCCATCAACCATGCGCTACTGAGTGCAAAACCGCTAAACATCGCAACGCTGGAAGGCAAGGAGGGCCAGCGTTTTGCGCTGCAGCTCAATGCGGTGTCCCATTATGACAAAGAGGGTGAAACCTCTTTAATGTTCACCAATGAATCCGGAGAACCTGTCGCCACCGTGACGTTCTCATTGATTAACTACAACGGGCAGCCAACGCTGTTCGTCGGTGCGATTCAGGGGCCGAAAGCGCATGTTGAACATGCTGAAATCCAGAGAGCCACCAAGGCCTGCCACGGTTTATTCCCGAAACGACTGGTGATGGAAGCGGTGATGCTGGTCGCTGAACTGACCGGGATGGCGCAGATTGTGGCAGTCAGCAACCACACGCATATCTATGAACACCCGCGCTATAAAAAGCGTAAGGGTATGGTTTTTGCCGACTACGACGGCTTCTGGGAAACCCTGCACGGAACATTGGGCGAGGACGGCTACTTCCACCTGCCGCGCCAGATCCCGCACCGCCCGCTGGAAGAGATCGCCAGCAAGCGCCGGTCAGAGTACCGTCGTCGCTACCAGTTACTCGATGAACTGGAAACGCAAATCCGTCACGCTTTTTCACCAGGTCCCGCAGAGCAACGTCGCTCCAGCGCAGCCTAGTCGGCCCGCCCGCGTGCCAGCCATGCCACGCGGGAGAACATCTGCCTGAGCAGCGGTGGCACAGAGCTGACACCGCGCTGCGACGCTGCCAGAGCAACATCAATCGCAAGATCAGGTTTTGAAGTCCGGTGGATCGCTTTGTCGATGATCCTGCGCGGTGACATGGGGACGTTTTCCGGCAGTGCCGCGTGGCGTCGATACACATCCTCAAAGCCGCCACGGTAAAGAAAGTATTCGATGTCCTGTGAAGGCAGCGCCGTCAGGCGATAGCGCAACGTATCATCATGAGTTTCGACGTTGCTGATCACCGTCGCGGCGTATTTTTTACCCGCTTCGTCGCCATCCACCAGCACGTGCCACTCAATCCCCATCTGCCTGGCAAAGCGCAACAACGGCTTCAGGCCAGACTGCGCAAACTCAATCACTTTGATCCCTTCCGACTCAAAATGATAACCACACTGGCGCGCCAATTGATTGAGCAGCCATACCTCCGTTTCCCCTTCCACCAGCAACCAACAGCGCGCGAAAAGCGATGAGGGGCGGTTAAACCGGATGTGGAAAGCAATGCGGCGGCTGTCTTCTGCACTCAAACCCTGCGGCCCGATGCTGTAAGCCGCTACCCGCCCCGATTCACGCACCAGCCGGCAAATTTGCTCGACCGGCACCAGTGAGAGCAGTTCGCCGGAATTGGTTGTCGTGATGCGTTGCAGAGGAAGCTGGTCGAGCAGCCCCCAGGCCACTGACAGCATGATCGGATGCAGGCGGGTTTCCGGGTCTTCTATTAATAGCAGCGGGCGGGCATCAGGGTGTAACAGCACCGAGCCTTTTGCCTGTAATAACGTAGAGAACATCCCCAGCAGCATCACCCGCATACTGCGGCTGTTAGGCTCGGCAATCATCCGGTTGATATTCCCCAGTGAACGCCATGCCCGGCGGCTCTCCGCCCTGCCGTGGCGTTTCTGCTGCCATGAGACACTGTTGGTGGTGCCCTGTTCCGCAAAATAGTGTTCGAGCAGTTGCTGCATGGCGGCCAGCCCGCTGCGCAATTCGCTGTTGGTCAGATTCTGCGGCTTATGGATCAGGCCCCGCGTCAGCTCATCAAGTTCACGGGCCATCTGCTCATTGTTTTTTGCCAGCCGCGGCGCCAGCGTATCGCTGCGCAAACGGCGGATAAACCGCGCATCGCGCAGACGTAAAACCGGATTGAGAGTGATCAGCGCCTGCGCCAGCGGATCAATCGTTTGCAGGTTCAACGCCTGACCGTTGGCAGACAGAAAACTGCGCAGCGTCAACACGCTGCCGTCATCGTCCAGTTCACCCTCAAGCCGGTAGTAGATGCGTGTCAGCTTATCGGGGCACTTCACCCATAACGGAGAGAGCGGATTAAAGCGGGGTGACGTGTGGTGTCCGGCCTGGTTTTCGCAGAAGGTGAAGACGACATGCAGATATTTAGTTTTCTCCTGCTGTTCACCCGCCGGGAAATAGAAATCCTCTTCTTTAAAGCAGTAAAGTTCAGGCTGCGGTGAGAGCAGCAGCGTCAGGGCGTCCAGCAAACTGGATTTACCCCAGGCGTTTTCCCCAATCAGCACCGTATTGGTGGTAACCGACGACACGCTCTCGTCGTTGATTGGCCCGGTGATCGATGCGCCACGTCGCGTAGGTTGTGTCAGCGTCAGTGAAAGCCGATTAAGACCGCGAAATCCTGCAATGTCGATATGTTCCAGATACATCAGAGCGCTCCCCTGTGCGGCCACCTGTTAGAAGCATGGCGTTAAAAACGCATTCTGGTCAAGCACTCTGGCAATAGCCTGCGTGTTTAAGCGGCTTTACAGTTCGTTAACTTTTGGTTAGCGTGTGGGCCGACTATTCAGGATTCATATCACACACGGACTCACCCCATGTATTCAGGTTTGTTGATCATTCTTTTGCCGCTGATCTTCGGCTATCTCATTCCGGTTAAAAAAAGCGCACTTCTATATATTATCAATCGGTTACTGAGCTGGATGGTGTATGTGATCCTGTTCATTATGGGCATCAGCCTGGCGTTTCTGGATAATCTCAGCACCAATTTAGTACTGATATTTAAATATGCCGGCGCTTTCTTTCTGTGCATTTTTATCGTCAACGTGGTGGCCTTATGGCTGCTTGAACGCCGTAAACCGTGGAAAACCACCCATAAGCAGGAATCCCTGCCGTCACGCCTGAATATGGCGCTGGACTCGCTGAAGCTGTGCGGCGTGGTGATCGCCGGTTTCCTGCTCGGCCTGACCCAATGGCACTGGCTGACGTTCGCCTCGCAGGCCAGTGAAGCTGCGCTGATTTTCCTGCTGGTGCTGGTCGGTATGCAGTTGCGAAACAGCAGCATGACGCTGCGCCAGATCATCCTTAACCGTCGCGGTATGCTGGTGGCGGCGGTGGTCGCCGTGAGTTCACTGGCGGGTGGTGCCGTAGCCGCCCTTATGCTCGGGTTACCGCTCAAAACCGGTCTGGCTATCGCCTCCGGTTACGGCTGGTACTCACTGTCCGGTATCGTGCTGACAGACTCCTTCGGGCCGGTGATCGGCAGCGCCGCCTTCTTTAACGATCTGGCCCGCGAGCTGATTGCCATCATGTTGATCCCGACGTTAGTGCGCACCAGTCGTTCGTCGGCACTCGGCCTGTGCGGCGCGACCTCCATGGACTTCACCCTGCCGGTTCTCCAGCGCAGTGGCGGTCTGGACATGGTCCCGCCAGCGGTGGTACACGGCTTCCTGCTTAGCCTGCTGGCACCGGTATTAATGGCCTTTTTCTCTGCCTGATCTCCCCCACCGCCGGTCTGCGGACCGGCGGTTTCGTCCCTGTCAAAACTTGCGTTAAATCAACTCTCCCACACATAAAACAAAAAGCGCTTCAATTCCTGCCCGGTCAGTTCTAGGCTTATTTTAAAACACGCATTTAAAATGCAACTTATAAAAGGAACTGATGATGTTTTGTGTACAATGTGAACAAACGGTCCGTACCCCGGCGGCAAGCGGCTGCGCGTATGCGCAGGGCATGTGTGGTAAAACGGCTGAAACCTCAGACCTGCAGGACTTGCTGGTGGCGGTATTGCAAGGCCTCTCGGCCTGGGCTTTGACCGCCCGTGGCTATGACATCATTGATGTTGAAATCGATGCCTTCGCGCCACGTGCCTTCTTCTCAACCCTGACTAACGTGAATTTCGACTCAGACCGCATTGTGGAGTACGCCCGTGAAGCCATTGCCTGCCGCGAATCGCTGGCAGCACGCTGCCGCCTGATGGACCCGGCTATCACAGTCGATCACCCGCTGGCGCAGCTGGAACTGGCGGGCGAAACGCTCGGCGAGTTACAAATTCAGGCGCAGCAGTTTGCGCTCAACCACGATAAAGCCGCCGTCGGTGACGATATCCACGGTCTGCGCTTGCTCTGTCTGTATGGCCTGAAAGGGGCCGCAGCCTATATGGAACACGCGCACGTTCTCGGCCAGTCCGATGCCAATATCTATGCCGATTACCACCGCCTGATGGCGTGGCTCGGCACTCAGCCTGCCGACATGAACACCCTGCTGGAAAATGCGATGGACATCGGCAAGATGAATTTCCATGTGATGGCCATTCTCGACAAAGGTGAAACCGACGCCTACGGCCACCCGGTGCCGACCGTGGTAAACGTGCGCCCGCGCGCAGGCAAGGCAGTCCTTATCTCCGGCCATGACCTGAAAGATCTGCAAATGCTGCTCGAGCAAACCGCAGGTCTCGGCATCAATATTTATACCCACGGGGAAATGCTGCCCGCCCACGGTTATCCGTTACTGAAAAAATATCCGCATCTGGCCGGTAACTACGGCAGCGGCTGGCAGAATCAGCAGATTGAATTCGCCAAATTCCCCGGCCCGGTGGTGATGACCTCCAACTGCATTATTGATCCTAACGTCGGCAACTACGGCGATCGCATCTGGACCCGCAGCATCGTCGGCTGGCCGGGCGTGAAGCATCTCGAAGGGGAAGATTTCGCACCGGTGATCGCGCAGGCGCTGGAACAACCCGGCTTCCCGTATAACGAAATCGAGCAGGAAATTACCGTTGGCTTTGGCCGCGAAACCCTGCTGGGTGCCGCTGATACGGTGATTGATCTGGTGGCGACCAAACAACTGCGCCACATCTTCCTGATAGGCGGCTGTGACGGCAGCCGCGGCGAACGCAGCTACTTCACTGATCTCGCGCGTGCCGTGCCGGAAGACTGCCTGATCATGACGCTGGCCTGTGGCAAATACCGCTTCAACAAACTCGACTTCGGCACGCTAGGCCCGCTGCCGCGCCTGCTTGACGTCGGCCAGTGCAACGACGCCTATTCTGCCATCATGCTGGCGGTCAATCTCGCGGAGAAACTCGGCTGCGGCGTTAACGATCTGCCGCTCAGTCTGGTGCTGTCCTGGTTCGAGCAAAAAGCTATCGTGATCCTGCTGACGCTGCTTTCGCTCGGCGTGAAGAATATTGCCACCGGCCCGACGGCCCCGGCATTTCTGACCGACAACCTGCTGGCCGTGCTGAATGAAAAATTTGGCCTGCGGGCCATCAGCTCTGTTGAGCAGGATTTGAAAATGATGTTGCCGGAGTAATACGCGATGAATTTTCCTTTATTTGCCGACCAACCCACGCTGCTGTGTCAGAACCGGATGCAGGTGCATGACATTCGCCGCGAAACGCCCGATGTCTGGACGATTTCGCTGTTCAGCCACGTCCTTTACCCGTACCAGCCCGGCCAGTTTGCACTGGTCAATACCGGCCACGGTGGCGATGTGCAACGCGCCTATACGCTCTCGTCCACGCCGGGCGTCAGCCGCTTTATCACCCTGACCGTGCGAAATATTGAAAACGGCGTGGGTTCCGGCTGGCTGACGCAGCAGGTAAAACCGGGCGATTACCTGTGGCTCAGCGATGCGCAGGGTGAATTCACCTGCGACAGCCAACAGCCGTTGTTATTGCTGGCGGCTGGCTGCGGGGTGACACCGGTGATGTCGATAGCACGGGACGTGCTGGCTCATCACCCTTTGCAAAGCGTGCAGGTGTTTTACAGCGTACGCACTTCACAGGACATTATTTTTGCTGCCGAATGGCAACGGCTGGCCGCTCAATATTCGCAACTTCGCCTGACTGTTCTGGCCGAAAATGATGCCAGCCCCGGCCATATCGCCAGGCGGCTGAGTCAGGATATCCTGCAAACACAGGTACCCGATGTCCTTTCACGCCGGGTGATGATCTGCGGGCCCGCGCCTTACATGCAGCTCGCCAAAAGCTGGGCGCTGGCGCTTGGTGTTGCAGCGGAAAATATCGTCACAGAGCAGTTTCAGGCGGTGGCAGTGTCGGTTTCTGAAGAGCATCAGCTCACTCTGACCCGTCTCACGCCGCTGAAAAACTACCGCGTTCCGGTCGGCACGACGCTGCTCGCGGCCATGGAGCAATACGACATCCCGGTGACCGCCGCCTGCCGCGCGGGCGTCTGTGGCAGTTGCAAGACCCGCATTGTTTCCGGCGATTATCAGACCACCAGCCAGATGACGCTGACCGCAGAAGAGATCGCACAAGGCTATGTACTGGCCTGTAGCTGCCAGCTACAGGGCGACCTCACGCTGGCTTAACCCCCGCTTTGCCCCGCTGCCCGTTAATGACTTTTTACAGTCATGGCGGGCTATTTTACAAATCTACAGCATCCTTGCGCCGCGACTTAGGTATGGTTTAGACCTGAGCATTCATCACCGTGATCATTGAACTATGATTAACGCAGTTATTTTTTGAATACACGGAAAGGATCTAAAAATGAAACACAGCGTAGCGTCATTACTGGCAAAAACTCTTGAGCAGGCGGGCGTCAAAAGGATTTGGGGCGTCACCGGCGACTCACTCAACGGGCTGAGCGACAGTCTCAATAAAATGGGCACCATCGAATGGATGGGCACGCGTCACGAAGAGGTGGCGGCGTTTGCAGCCGGTGCAGAAGCCCAGCTGACAGGCGAACTGGCGGTATGCGCCGGTTCCTGCGGACCGGGCAACCTGCATCTCATCAACGGCCTGTATGACTGCCACCGCAACCACGTTCCCGTCGTGGCCATCGCCGCGCATATCCCCTCCAGCGAAATCGGTACCGGCTATTTTCAGGAAACCCATCCCACCGAACTGTTCCGCGAATGCAGCCACTATTGCGAAATGATCACCAATCCGGAGCAACTTCCGCAGGTGCTGGGCATTGCCATGCGCAAAGCCATTCTCAACCGTGGCGTTTCGGTGATTGTGCTGCCGGGCGACGTGGCGCTGAAACCCGCCCCAGAAGAGGCTACCGCCAAATGGTATCCGCCGCAGTTGCCGGTGGTGCAGCCGAACCCGTCCGAAATGGAAAAACTGGCTGCCGCGCTCAATGGCGCGAAAAATATTACCCTGATGTGCGGCAGCGGCTGCGCCGGTGCGCATGACGAAGTAGTGAAACTGGCCGAAATCCTCAAAGCGCCGGTGGTCCATGCGCTGCGCGGTAAAGAGCATATCGAATGGGATAACCCCTACAGCGTAGGGATGACCGGCCTGATTGGTTTCTCCTCCGGTTTCCACGCCATGATGAATGCTGACACGCTGATCCTGCTCGGCACCCAGTTCCCGTACCGGGCTTTCTACCCGACCGATGCCAACATCATTCAGGTTGATATCAATCCGGGCAGCATCGGCGCGCATTGCCAGGTCGATATGGCGCTGGTCGGTGACATTAAATCCACCCTGAGCGCCCTGCTGCCCACGTTGCAGGAGAAAACCGATCGCAAATTCCTCGACAAGGCGCTAAAACATTACGCCGAAACGCGTAAAGATCTCGACGGACTGGCGACGCTCAACGACAAGCAGGCGATCCACCCGCAGTATCTGGCACAACAGATTAGCCGTTTTGCCGCCGCCGATGCGGTATTCACCTGCGATGTAGGTACCCCGACCGTCTGGGCCTGCCGCTACCTGCAAATGAACGGCAAACGCCGTCTGATTGGTTCCTTCAACCACGGCTCGATGGCCAATGCCATGCCGCAGGCGCTGGGCGCGCAGGCCATTGACCGCAACCGTCAGGTGGTGGCGATGTGCGGCGACGGCGGATTTACCATGCTGATGGGGGATTTCCTGACGCTGGCGCAGCAAAAACTGCCGGTAAAAATCATTATATTTAACAACAGCGTGCTGGGTTTTGTGGCAATGGAAATGAAAGCCGGTGGCTATCTGACTGACGGCACCGAGCTGAAAAACCCGAACTTTGCCGCCATGGCAGAAGCCGCCGGTATCAAAGGGATCCGCGTGGAGAAAGCGTCTGACGTCGATGCTGCGTTGCAGGATGCTTTTGCTTATGAAGGGCCGGTTCTGGTGGATGTTGTGACCGCCACCGACGAACTGGCGATGCCGCCGCAAATCAAATTTGAACAGGCCAAGGGCTTTAGTCTCTATATGCTGCGCGCGGTGATTAACGGCCGTGGCGACGAAGTGGTGGAACTGGCAAAAACCAACTGGCTGCGATAAGCCCGCTGGCGCTATAGTGATGAAGGCAGGGCTGCGCCCTGCTTTTTGCTTTCGCACTCTCCCTCCAAAATGCACAAGGAAAATGACGTTGATCGATTTACGCAGTGATACCGTAACGCGCCCTGGTGAAGCCATGCGTCAGGCCATGGCCCGCGCTGAAGTGGGTGATGATGTGTACGGCGATGACCCGACTGTCAATGCTTTACAGGAGATGGCCGCAACACTGACCGGTAAAGAAGCGGGCCTGTTCCTGCCCACCGGCACGCAGGCCAATCTGGTGGCGCTGTTGACCCACTGTCAGCGCGGCGAGGAGTATATTGTCGGCCAAAAAGCCCACAATTATATGTACGAAGCGGGCGGTGCTGCCGTGCTCGGCAGCATTCAGCCGCAGCCGCTGGATATGGAGGCCGACGGTACCCTTGCGCTGGATAAAGTCGCCGCCGCCATCAAACCTGACGACATTCACTTTGCCCGTACCCGATTGCTGAGTCTGGAAAACACCCACAGCGGTAAAGTCCTGCCACTGGATTACCTGCAAAAGGCCTTCGCCTTCACGCGGGAAAAAGGGCTGGCGCTGCACATTGACGGCGCACGCATCATGAACGCCGCCGTGTCGCTGAATGTCCCGCTGAGCGACATTACCCAATATTGCGATACCCTGACCATCTGTCTGTCAAAAGGGCTCGGGACACCGGTCGGCTCGCTGCTGTGCGGCAGCAAAGAGTATATTCACCGTGCTAACCGCTGGCGGAAAATGACCGGAGGCGGGTGGCGTCAGGCGGGTATTCTGGCAGCAGCAGGTATTTATGCGCTTGAAAATAACGTCGCCCGTCTGCAGGAAGACCATGATAACGCCCGCTGGCTGGAACAACAGCTGCACGATATCGGCGTAGAGATCGCTGAACCCGGTGCGCAGACCAACATTTTATATATCAGGCAGAGTGCCGAACTGGCCGCGAAAATGGGCCCGTGGATGCGCGAACGCGGCGTGCTGATCAGTGCCGGTCCGCTGACGCGCGTCATCACCCATATCGACATTAGCCGCACTGACCTGCAGAAAGTAGTGTCGTTGTGGCAGGACTTCCTGCAACATCACGCCTGATAAGAATTCCGGCGGACCGGTTCGGGCGCAAAATGCACTCGAATGCACCGCTGGTTTTCACCTCTTTCCCTACAATGAGCAAAATGGATGATGCCTGCTTCAATATTTAACGGACGGGTATTTAACGGACGCGAATTTAGTGGACGAATAGTGGTGCTCGGCGCCAGCGGTTATATTGGCCAACACCTGACGTCACATTTAAGCCAACAGGGCTTTCAGGTTACCGCCGCGGCCCGCCGCCTCGACTGGCTGCAACAGCAAAAGTGGCCGAATGTGCGCTGCTGCTTTGCTGACGTTTATCAGAGTAAGAGTCTGAAAGAAGCCTTCGAAGGCGCCGACGTCCTGGTCTATCTGGTTCACGCGATGGCAGAAGAAGACGATCTGCTGGAAAAAGAGCGGCAGGCAGCGCAAAACACCCTGCTGGCGCTGAAAGATTCCTCCATCAAACACATCGTGTATCTCGGATCGATGCAGCCGCAGGAGAGCCATTCGGCTCACCTTCAGGCGCGCAAACTGACCGGCGACTTACTGCGCATGGGCGATATTCCTGTCACTGAGCTGCGCGCCGGGATTGTCATTGGTGCCGGTTCTGCCGCGTTCGAAGTGATGCGCGACATGGTGTACAACCTCGCCGTCCTGACGCCCCCGCGCTGGGTACGCTCTAAATCCTCGCCACTGGCGCTGGAGAATCTGCTGAATTATCTCCGCGGTCTTATTACCATGCCTGCCGATGCACACCGCCAGTTTGACGCGGCTGGACCCGAGTACATAAGCTATCAGACCCTGTTTGAACGCTTTATCGCCATCAGCGGTAAACGCCGCTGGTTGATCCCGATCCCGCTGCCTACCGCCATGATCTCCACCTATTTCATCAGCATGATCACCTCGGTGCCCACGCCGCTGGCCAAAGCGCTGATCCAGGGGTTGAATCATGATTTACCGGCCGACAGCGCCGAATTGCAGGCATTAATTCCTCAGGAGCTGATCCCGGTGGATGAAGCCATCCGGCAAACGCTGGCGCAAGAGGAGCAGCAGGTCCTCGACTCCACCGACTGGCATTACGACGCCGATGCCCGCGCCCGCTGGCGGCCTGGGTATGGTTATTATCCGAAGCAGGCCGGATTTACCCTTGAAACCTCAGCCTCGAAAGCGGCATTGTGGCAAATCGTCCAGCAGCTTGGCGGCAAGGAGGGCTATTTTTACGCCAACGCGCTGTGGAAGTTGCGGGCCCGGATCGACGATGTGATCGGCGGACGCGTGGCCTATGGCCGACCTGATCGCGATCAGCTGAAAATCGGCGATAAAATTGATGGCTGGAAAGTGATAGGGCTGAAGCCGCAGCGCGAACTCTCTCTGCTATTTGGCATGAAAGCCCCGGGCCTCGGCCGATTAACCTTCACCATCACCGACCACGGTGAAAGCCGCAGTATCGATGTGCGCGCCTGGTGGCATCCGGCCGGTTTCAGTGGTTTGCTATACTGGTTCAGCATGATGCCTGCACATCAGTTTATTTTCCGCGGCATGGCGAAAAGCATTGCCAGCCTCGCGCGGCAAAAAGATCGCTGCGGTCGCTGACGACGGCTTATTTCGCGCGCAGTCGCACAGTTTCAGACAAGCAGACATCGCTTACCCATTGCAACCCGCACAATTTCACGAAAGAATGGCACCCTTATTGCTGAGGGGTGTCAGAATGACCTGATACACCCTGAGATTTTCTTTGGAATTGACGAGTTTATGAAGGTATTGGTCACCGGTGCTAGCAGCGGTTTAGGCCGCAACGCGGTGGAGTTTCTGCGCAATAAAGGCATTAAAGTCAGGGCGACAGGCCGCAATGCCGCCATGGGTTCGCTGTTGCAGAAAATGGGGGCTGAATTCATTCATGCCGATCTCACCACGCTGGTTTCTGCTCAGGCAAAAGCCCTGCTGGCCGATGTCGACACCGTATGGCACTGCTCCGGGATGATTGCTCCCTGGGGCAGCGAACAGGATTTCGAACTGGCTAACGTCCGCGCCACACGCCGCCTCGGTGAGTGGGCCACAGCTTATGGCGTCGGTAGCTTTGTGCATATGTCCTCGCCGGCGGTCTACTTCGATTTCCACCATCACCGCAATATCAAAGAAGATTTCCGCCCGAACCGTTATGCCAACTCCTTTGCCCGCAGCAAAGCGGCGGCTGAACAGGTGATCGCCACGCTGGCGCTGTCCAATCCACAAACTCACTTCACTCTTTTGCGCCCGCAGGGGGTGTTCGGCCCGCACGACAACGTGCTGTTGCCGCGTCTGTTGCAGATGCTGAAATACGGTGGAACGCTGATGCTCCCCCGTGGTGGTGAGGCGCTGGTGGATATGACGTACGTGGAAAACGTGGTACATGCTATGTGGCTGGCGTCGGAAACGCAGACGACAGAATCCGGCCGCGCGTTTAATATCACCAACCAGCAACCGCGCCCGCTGCGCACCCTGGTGCAGCATCTGATGGACGCACTGGAGATGAAGTACCGCATCCGCTCGGTGCCCTACCCGCTGCTGGACATGATGGCGCGTGGCATGGAAAAGTTGAGCAAAAGCTCGCACAAAGAGCCGGTACTGACGCACTACAGCGTCGCCAAACTCAATTTTGATCTCACACTCGATACGCAGCGCGCGCAGGATGAACTGGGCTATCGCCCCGTGGTGTCACTGGATCAGGGCATTATCCGCACCGCAAACTGGCTGCGTGACCACGGACGCCTGCAAGGTCTGCACGGCGTCGGGTCAAAGCGAGACTAACCCTTTCTCAGCTCTTATCGGGATATTGCGTTAACAGCGCGCTGATGATCGCGTCGCTTTCAGCATCAGCGATACCCCGGTGGTCATCCGGTCTGAAATGCATCTGGAACGCCGCAATCACACGGCGCTGCTGTTTGTCCGTCATGTTGTCAGTGAGCGGATAACCGTATTTCCCCAGTTTCGCCAGCAACGTCTGCGTATCTACCGGTTGATACGGGTCACGTCCCGCGAGATTCGCCTGTACCCGGTGTGCGTCCGGCCATGCACCAATCCCCCGCTTCGCCAGTTCGTGCCACGGGAACAGCGGTCCCGGATCGTCTTTACGCTGCGGGGCGATATCGCTGTGGCCGACCACATTGCGCGGCTCAATCTGATAGCGGGCAACAATTTGTTCACTCAGCGACGCCAGCAGATCGATTTGCGCAGGCGGGTACGGATAGAATTTTTTGCCAAGCAGATACGCGCTGTAGCCCCGGTTTTCCAACTCAATACCTACCGACGTGTCATTAATATTCGTGCGTCCGCGCCAGCCGCTGGCCCCCGCGTGCCAGGCGCGCAGAGATTCCGGCACCAGCTGCCATGCCACCGGTTTACCCTCTTCCAGCGGCGGATGTGCCGGGATCAGATAATGCGCACTGACATGCTCATCAGTAAGCGTGTTTAATGCGTTGTGGAAATCTTCAGCAGTGTAATGAATCACCAGAAAACGCACGCGCTGGTCCGCGCCCTGCGCTTGTCTCTGGGTTTCCAGCCGGTAGGAAAGATGTTGGTCCGCTGATGGCGGCGATGACTGACAACCTGCCAGCAGTAAACCGCAGAATAATACCTCTGCGGGCAGCAGAAAGCGCCTCATAGGCGACTGACGATGGTTAAATCTTGCATAAGTATTCCTTATTAATTGCCGTCCGTAAGCTCCGTGCAGTTCAGCGCGGTTTGCCAGCCAGTATAGCGCAAGCCAATCCGGCTGATTTCACACCGCACCATGCAGCAATTGAAATCGGTTTTATACTGTATGATAAAGAAAGTCATGGTGAAAACGTTCAATCTTTCAGTAAGGAATACGATGAAATATAAAACACTTGCCGCCGCGATCCCCCTGGTGCTGACCCTGAGCGCCTGCACCACGGTTGACCCCGCATTTAAGGACATTGGCACGCGTACCGCGCCATGCGTTGACGGCGGCCCGGACACTGTGGCGCAGAAATTTTACGACCTGCGCATTCAGAAAGGCGGCGCTGGCCTGCCCAACAGCAGCCAACTGGCCGAGTACCGCCCTTACCTGAGCACCGGTTTGTATAACGAACTGTTAAAAGCCCAGTCGGAACATAAAGTGGATATCGCCGCAACCCCGAATGAAAAGCCGGGTGCTACCGATGGTGACGTCTTCTCCAGCCTGTTCGATGGACCGACCTCTGCGTCCGTAGACAGCGCATCCACCATTCCTAATACCGACGCCCGCAACATCCCGCTGCGCGTCACGATGTCGCACCAGAAAGGCAACGGCGCTAAAGCCACCTGGAAAGATGAAGTGCTGATGATACGTGAAGGCCACTGCTGGGCCGTCGACGACGTGCGTTACATGGCGAACCTCGACTTCGCCCCCAGCGGCTCACTGCGTCAGGTACTGGAAAAGCAATAAGTCTGCATAACAGCTATCAGGCCCGCGTGATCCGGGCCTGACTTTTCTTCTGTTAACCATTGCGTAACAACATGTTGTGCTATGCTTTTGCGACCAGACACCTCACTCATAAATTTTAACCCGCGATCGTTGCATAACTATGCTACGGAAGTTACCATCTGCGGCATCAATGGCTATTCACTATTTGCGCATGAGTATTCAACTAAATAGCATCAACTGCTTCTACGGCGTGCATCAGGCGCTGTTCGACATTCAGCTCGACTGCCCTGCCGGAGAAACACTCGTGTTGCTCGGGCCAAGCGGTGCGGGAAAAAGTTCTCTGCTGCGGGTCTTAAACCTGCTGGAAATGCCGCGTTCAGGCACCTTGCAGATAGCCGGGAACACATTCGATTTCACCAAAAAACCAGACGAAAAAGCGGTGCGTGAACTGCGCCAAAACGTCGGCATGGTTTTTCAGCAATACAATTTATGGCCGCACCGCACGGTGCTCGATAACTTACTGGAAGCCCCGATCCGCGTGTTGGGTCTGAGTAAGGATGTCGCCATGAAGCGTGCTGAAAAACTGCTGACCCGTCTGCGTCTGACCGACTACGCCAGCCGGTTCCCACTGCACCTTTCCGGTGGTCAACAGCAGCGTGTGGCGATTGCCCGTGCGCTGATGATGGAACCTCAGGTATTGCTGTTTGATGAACCGACGGCGGCGTTGGATCCGGAAATTACGGCTCAGATCGTCAGCATTATTCGCGAACTGGCCGGTACCGGCATCACGCAGGTAATCGTGACCCACGAAGTGGAAGTGGCGCGTAAAACCGCCAGCCGCGTGGTGTACATGGAAAACGGTCGCATCATTGAACAGGGTGATGCCACCTGCTTTACCCAGCCGCAAACCAAAGAGTTTGCCAGCTATCTGTCACATTGATCTCATTGATGGTTACTACGGAGTTTGCGATGAAAAAATTATTAATTGCTGCTGTTCTGGCTAGCGTCAGTTTATCCGCCAGCGCGGCTGAAACCATCCGTTTCGCGATGGAAGCCTCTTATCCTCCGTTCGAGTTCGTGGACACCAGCAATAAGATTCAGGGCTTTGACGTCGATCTGGCGAACGCCATGTGTAAAGAGATGCAGGCAGACTGTACCTTTACCAATCAGGCGTTTGACAGCCTGATCCCAAGTCTGAAATTCCGTCGTTTTGACGCGGTGATTTCTGGTATGGACATCACAGCCGACCGTGAAAAGCAGGTTTCCTTCACCAATGCTTACTACGATAACTCCGCCATTTTCATCGCTGAGAAAGGTAAGTTTGCTGACCTCGCGGCCCTGAAAGGCAAGCGCGTAGGGATGCAGAACGGTTCCACTCACCAGAAATTCTTGATGGAAAAACACCCTGAGATCACTGCTGTGCCTTACGACAGCTATCAGAATGCCGTATTGGATCTGAAAAATGGCCGTCTTGACGCCGTGTTCGGTGACACCGCCGTGGTGAACGAGTGGCTGAAGCAGAACCCTAATCTGGCTGCCGTTGGCGAAAAAATTACCGACAAAACGTACTTCGGTACCGGCCTGGGTATTGCTGTTCGTCAAAACAATACCGAACTGTTGACTAAAATGAATGCAGCCCTGGCAAAAGTGAAGCAAGACGGCACTTACCAGACCCTGTATTCAAAATGGTTCCAGCAATAAGTTTTGCTATCAATGAATGAATTCCAACCTTTAGCCAGCGCCGCCGGGATGACCGTCGGCCTTGCCCTTTGTGCACTGGTCCTCGGCCTGTTTCTGGCGATGATTTTTGCCGTGTGGGAATCCGCGCCGTGGAAGCCCGTTAGCTGGCTCGGAACCGCGTGGGTCACTATCCTGCGCGGTCTGCCGGAAATTCTGGTGGTGCTGTTTATCTATTTCGGCTCATCCCAGTTGCTGGTGGTCCTGGCCGATGGTTTCAACATCAATTTCGGTCTGTTCCAGCTGCCGGTGAAACTGCCTATCGATAACTTCGAAGTCAGCCCGTTTGTCTGCGGGGTGATTGCGCTGTCACTGCTTTATTCGGCCTACGCTTCGCAGACGCTGCGCGGCGCGCTGAAAGCGGTGCCGCAGGGACAGTGGGAATCGGGTCAGGTGCTGGGCATGAAAAAAGCGGCGATTTTCTTTCGCCTGATCATGCCGCAAATGTGGCGTCACGCATTGCCGGGCCTGAGCAATCAGTGGCTGGTCCTGCTTAAGGACACCGCGTTGGTGTCGCTTATCAGCGTGAACGACCTGATGCTGCAAACCAAAAGTATCGCTACCCGTACTCAGGAGCCGTTTACCTGGTACATGATTGCCGGCGGAATTTATCTGGTCGTCACCCTGTTCAGCCAGTTTGTTATCAAACGCATCGAACTCCGGACCACGCGCTTTGAACGGAGTGCTTCCTGATGTGGGATTACTTACCTGAAGTCATGAAAGGGCTGCACACCAGCCTGACCCTGACCGTTGCAGCGCTGATCGTCGCCCTGCTGCTGGCGCTGATTTTCACCGTGATACTCACGCTGAAAGTGCCGGTGCTGAGCCAGATGGTGAAGGGTTACATCACGCTTTTTACCGGTACGCCACTGCTGGTGCAAATCTTCCTTATTTACTACGGGCCAGGGCAGTTTCCCTCAATTCGTGAGATCCCGTGGCTATGGGAAGTGTTGTCACAACCGTGGCTGTGCGCGATGTTTGCATTGGCGCTCAACAGTGCGGCGTACACCACGCAGCTGTTTGCCGGTGCGATGCGCGCCATTCCGTCGGGCCAGTGGCAGTCCTGTGAGGCGCTGGGCATGTCGAAGGCGCAGTCATTGCGCATTCTGCTGCCATTCGCCTTCAAACGTGCGCTGTCGTCCTATTCCAACGAAGTGGTGCTGGTCTTTAAAAGTACCTCACTGGCCTACACCATTACGCTGATGGATGTCATGGGCCACAGCCAGCTGATGTACGGCCGGACCTACGACGTGATGGTGTTTGGCGCAGCGGGCGTGGTCTATCTGTGCGTAAACGGTCTGCTGACGCTGATGATGCGTCTGATTGAGCGCCGTGCACTGGCGTTTGAACGACGCAATTAAGCCGCGGTGATGACGTGGTGATATAAAATGCGCTACGCTGAAAAGGCGACCTTCGGGTCGCCTTTTTTGTTTTGAAACGCTTCCCTGCCGCCTAAAACTTGCGAGACATCTCGCATCCTTGCAACGCTGCATTCAATTTTCATAAAAAAAGAGAGCTACATCACACAAAAACCCAGAAAACACTCATAGAATGATTTCCCGTAAATCCTCAAGGATCACACCTCATGCACTCCCGTTTCACTGACGCATTCGCCACACTGCCCGCTGCTCTTCAGACCGCACTCGAACCGTTGCTCAGCCGTGACGATTTCCCGGCTATGCTGACCGCCGCTCAGGTTGCGGACGTCCGCGCACAAACGGGTCTGGATGATGACGCACTGGCCTTTGCGCTGCTGCCGTTGGCCGCCGCCTGTTCGATCACACCCATTTCACATTTCCACGTCGGTGCCGTTGCCCGCGGGATTTCAGGTAATCTCTACTTTGGCGCCAATATGGAGTTCAGCGGCGTCTCCATGCAGCAAACCGTCCATGCCGAACAGTCCGCCGTGACCCATGCCTGGCTGCGTGGTGAAGCGAAACTGGCTTCCATCACCGTCAACTACACGCCATGCGGCCACTGCCGTCAGTTTATGAACGAACTGAACAGCGGCACCGAGCTGAATATTCATCTGCCGAACCGCGACGTCGCCACGCTCGGTGACTACCTGCCCTATTCGTTTGGCCCGAAAGACCTGGATATCACTACGCTGCTGATGGATAAGGTTGATCACGGTTACAGCATTGCAGAATCAGATGACATCAGTCAGCAGGCGCTGCAAGCCTGTAATCAGAGCCACGCCCCTTACAGCCAGTCGCACAGCGGTATTGCGCTGGAAACCCAGAACGGCAAGATATTCGCCGGACGCTATGCTGAAAATGCCGCCTTCAATCCAAGCCTGCCACCACTACAGGGTGCACTTATCCTGCTGAATCTGTCCGGTGAAGATTGCCTGAAAATCCGCCGTGCCGTATTGATCGAACGCCCGCAGCCGCTGGTCAGCCAGCGCGACGCCACCCGCTCCACGCTGGCCGCACTCGGTTGCGAAGAGCTCACCGCACTGACGCTGTAAGCTTCTGTTCGAAACATTGACGGGCGGTTAAACTCTGCCCGTTAATGCGCCCTGATTTGAAATCCCTCTTTCCCATTGTTACCCTTCTTTCATAAATCCGACATAAATCACAAATTCCCGGCCTTTGGTCATAGCCTGATAACAAATACTGTACATATTTACTTATTCTCTTAGGATCAGCTTCCTAACATAGTGAATACTAAGAAATCAGCCACCCGCTCCGAGAGCCTGAAGAGTAAAATCATGGAACTTGAATACGAGAGTAAACGCCCGCTGTATATCCCGCACGCTGGTCCGATCCTGCTGGAATTCCCGCTGCTCAACAAAGGCAGTGCCTTCACCGAGGAAGAGCGCAGCAACTTCAACTTGCATGGGCTGTTGCCGGAAGCCGTTGAAACCATAGAAGAACAAGCAGAACGCGCCTACCGTCAGTTTCAGGATTTCAAAACCGATATCGATAAACACATCTATCTGCGTAATATTCAGGACACCAACGAAACCCTGTTTTACCGCCTGATTGACTCCCATCTCAGTGAAATGATGCCGGTGATCTACACCCCGACCGTGGGCGAAGCCTGCGAGCATTTCTCTGATATCTACCGCCGCGCACGCGGTCTGTTTATCTCTTATCCGAACCGCGCGCACATCGACGACATGTTACAGAACGCCACCAAACAGCACGTTAAAGTGGTGGTCGTAACCGACGGCGAACGCATTCTGGGCCTGGGCGATCAGGGCATCGGCGGAATGGGCATTCCGATTGGTAAGCTGTCGCTCTATACCGCCTGTGGCGGCATCAGCCCGGCTTACACCCTGCCTGTCGTGCTGGACGCCGGTACCAACAATCCGCAGCTGCTCAATGACCCGCTCTACATGGGCTGGCGTCACCCGCGTATCACCGGCGATGAGTATTACGCCTTTGTTGACCAGTTCATCGAAGCCGTTAAAGTGCGCTGGCCTAACGTCCTGTTGCAGTTCGAGGACTTCGCGCAGAAAAACGCCATGCCGCTTCTGACCCGCTATCGCGACGAGCTGTGCTGTTTCAACGATGATATTCAGGGTACGGCGTCCGTCACGCTCGGCAGCCTGATTGCCGCCTGTAAAGCCGCTGGCAGCCGCCTGCGTGATCAGACGGTGACCTTCCTCGGTGCCGGTTCTGCCGGTTGCGGCATCGCTGAGCAGATCATTGCGCAGATGAAATCCGAAGGGCTGAGCGAAGAAGAAGCACGCGCCCGCGTCTTTATGGTGGACAGATTCGGCCTGCTGACCGACAAACTGCCTAACCTGCTCGATTTCCAAAGCAAACTGACGCAAAAAAGCGCCAATCTCAGCGTCTGGGGGCTGAATAACGACAGCATCTCCCTGCTGGATGTCGTTCGCTATGCCAAACCGACCGTGCTGATTGGTGTATCAGGACAACCGGGGCTGTTTACCGAAGAGCTGATCCGCGAGATGCACAAGCACTGCGCGCGCCCGATTGTTATGCCACTGAGCAACCCGACTTCACGCGTTGAAGCACAACCGGCTGATATCATCAACTGGACCGACGGTGCTGCGCTGGTCGCGACCGGCAGCCCGTTCGCGCCGGTGCATTACAAAGGTCAGGTCTACCCGATTGCCCAGTGCAATAACTCCTATATCTTCCCGGGTATTGGTCTGGCCGTTGTGGCTTCAGGCGCAACCCGCGTTACCGACGGGATGCTGATGGCCGCCAGCCGTGCGCTGGCAGAATGTTCACCGCTGGCCACCGACGGCGTGGGTTCACTGCTGCCGGATGTGGATGATATTCAGGGCGTCTCAAAATGCATCGCGATGGAAGTGGGTAAAGCCGCACAGTTGCAGGGTGTGGCAATGGTGACCTCGGAGGATGCGCTGTCGAAAGCCATCGAACACAACTTCTGGGCACCTCAATACCGTGATTACAAACGCACCTCTTTCTAACTAGGGCGCGTTTTTAAGTATATTGATCAGGGCCAATGTCTGCAGACACTGGCCCTTTTTTATGCAAAAAATACGGCGGCGGTTCCAAAATCTCAAGTAATTGACTGAAAACTGCCGAAAATTCCTACGATGCTCCAAGATCGGGCTTTGTGCTTATTGCATGGTTCACGCAGGTCAAGTAGCCTTGAAGCCCTGATTTCCAGCGTTCAACTCCACACGGGGCATCTCCATGTTTAAAAGGCTCATAGTAGGCTTCACCGGCATCGTTGTATTGATGCTGGTTGTGGCTATTGGGCTTGACCGGTGGATGAGCTGGAAAACCAAAGATTATATCTATGATGAGGTGCAGGAGTTACCTCACCGTCAGGTCGGCGTTGTGCTCGGCACAGCGAAATATTACCGCACCGGCGTACCGAACCAGTATTACCTCTACCGCATTCAGGGGGCAATCAATGCCTATAACAGCGGCAAGGTAAAATACCTTTTGCTGAGCGGAGATAATGCCCAGCAAAGTTATAACGAACCGATGACCATGCGCCGTGACCTGATGGCGGCGGGCATTCCTGCCAGTGATATCGTGCTCGACTACGCCGGGTTCCGTACGCTGGACTCCATCGTGCGCACCCGTAAAGTATTCGACACCAACGACTTCATTATCATCACCCAGCGTTTCCACTGTGAGCGTGCGCTTTATATTGCGCTGCATATGGGAATTCAGGCGCAGTGTTTTGCCGTTCCGTCACCGAAAGACATCATGACCGTGCGCGTGCGCGAAATTTTTGCCCGCCTCGGCGCGCTGACGGATCTCTATATTCTTAAACGTGAGCCGCGCTTCCTCGGCCCGCTTATTCCGATCCCGGCCGTACATCATATTCCCGATGATGCTCAGGGATACCCTGCGGTGACGCCGGAGCAGCTGCTGGTATTACAGCAGCGTCTGGCCGATGAGAAGAAAGCCGCCATTGCCAAAGCCGCGCAGCTGAAGGCTGACGCCGACAAAGCTGCTGCTAAGGCCGCCGCGGATGAAGCCGCCAGAATCAAAGCCGAACAAGACGCCAGCGATGCAGAACAGGATGACACCGAAGAGGCCACGCCTCCGCCCGCCCCCGCGCGAACGGAGCCCGGCAGGAATCCATTCTCCCAGTCACGTCCCTTCACTCATTAATCTCTGTAATGCAAAAGGGCGCCGAAGCGCCCTTTTACGTACTCTCAATCCTTCACAATGCTTATCCGATTACTTTTTCTTCGCGTATTTCAGGGAATCCAGCGCCACGGCAAAGATAATGATCGAACCCTTGATGATGTACTGCCAGTACGGATTCACACCGATGTACGTCAAGCCGTAGTTGATAACGGTGAAGATCAGTACCCCGGTTACGACACCGGCGACGGAACCCACGCCCCCCGCAAACGACACACCGCCGACCACACAGGCTGCGATAGCGTCAAGTTCATACATAAAGCCGAGGTTGTTGGTGGCACTGCCGATACGCCCCGCTTCCAGCAAACCGCCGAAGGCGTAGAACACGCCTGACAGGGCATAAATCATAATCAGGTTTAACGGTACGTTAACGCCGGACACTTTTGCCGCTTCAGGGTTACCGCCGATGGCGAAGATATTTTTACCAAAGCGGGTTTTATTCCACAGTACCCAGACGAACCCAATGGCTATCAGCGCGTAGAAGGTAATGAATGAAAGCTTCAGGCCGCCAATCTGAATAAAGCCCTGTGCGAAATGTGAGAAACCAGGGTCGAAACCGGCGACCGGCGATGAGCCCACATAGTCGTAATACAGCGAGTTAATGCCGTAAACGATAATCATGGTACCTAACGTGGTAATGAAAGGCGTCACGTTCAGGTAGGCGATAATAATGCCGTTGAGCAAGCCAATCAGCGCACCAATAATACAGACCGTCAGAATAACCAGCGGAATAGGTACCACTTCCAGATTCGGGAAGACCTTGTTCACGTTGTCCATCGCCTGCAACATGGTGGCCGCAACCACCGCTGCCAGACCGACCTGACGCCCGGCAGACAGATCCGTACCCTGCGTGACAATCAGCCCCGCAACGCCCAGTGCAATAATAACGCGCACGGAGGACTGGGTAAGAATGTTACCTAAGTTGATCAGACTCAGGAAGCTTGGATCCTGGATAATAATAATTGCCAGTAATACCAGCAACACCACATAAATCCCGCCCTCTTTTAAATAAGTGAGCATACTTTTCTTATTTAATGCTTTCATAATAAGAACCCTTAAAAATTAGAGGTGCAAGGATGCAAGGCGTAAGATTTCATTCTGCGAAGTTGTTTTGGTGTCAACAATTCCCGCAACCTGTCCATTGCTCATAACCAATATTCTGTCTGTAATTCCCAGAAGCTCTGGCATTTCGGAAGAGATAATAATGATCCCTTTCTCTTTTTTCGCCAGCTCGGTGATTAACTGATAAATTTCGAACTTCGCGCCCACGTCGATACCGCGTGTTGGTTCATCCAGCATTAAGATTTCCGGCTGAGTTAATAGCCAGCGGCCGATAATCACTTTTTGCTGATTTCCCCCGGAGAGCGAACCAATACTGGTGCGGTGCCCCGGCGTTTTTACCCGCATTGCATCGATAACCCATTGGGTATCGCTCTTCATGCGGCCAACGTCGAGCAGGCCCATTTTATTTTTGTAATTACGGATATTGGAAATCAGCGAGTTAAAGCCAATGTCCAGATAGGCATAAATACCGGTAGAACGGCGCTCTTCGGTCACTAAGGCAAAGCCGTGGTTAATGGCTTCGTTAGCGCTGTGGTTATTAATCTTCTTGCCGTGCAGTTTGATAGTGCCAGCCACTTTCTCGCGGATACCAAACAGGGTTTCCACAATGTCAGTACGCTTGGCACCGACCAGACCGGCAATCCCCAGAATCTCACCTTTATGCAGATCAAAGGAGATATCACGGATAGAAGGCTGGCGCAGCGACGTCAGATTTCGGACTTCAAGAATGACCTCTCCCGGTACATTCAGGCGATCCGGAAAACGCTGGCTGAGGGAACGGCCCACCATCATGGAGATAATTTTATCCATGTCGAGGCCTTCCAGCGTCTGGGAAATAATCCACTGACCATCGCGCAAAATCGTTATCTCATCACACAGCTGGAAAATTTCTTCCATCTTGTGCGAGATATACACAATGCCGCAGCCACGATCTTTCAGCTTGCGGATGATGGTGAACAGATGGTTGACCTCTTTTTCGGTCAATGATGACGTCGGCTCATCCATAATCACGATTTTCGCGTTATAGGAGAAAGCTTTAGCAATTTCAATCATCTGCATCTGGGAAACGGACAGCTTGCCGACTTTCTCGCGCGGATCGATATCAATGTCCAGCTCGTCAAAAATGGCTTTGGTGTCGCGATACATCTTGTCCTGATCGACGAAGAAACCTTTGGTCGGGTAACGCCCGAGCCACATGTTGTCCATGACGGTACGCTGGAGCACCAGGTTTAATTCCTGATGAACCATCGACACGCCCTGTTCAAGTGCCTCTTTCGAACTTTTAAAATTAATTTCCTGCCCCTGAAATAAAATGGTGCCGGAATCTTTGCTGTAAATACCAAACAGGCATTTTAATAACGTGGATTTCCCCGCGCCATTCTCGCCCATCAGGGCATGAATAGAGTGCGGGCGAACTTTTAGATTCACATTGTCGAGTGCCTTGACGCCAGGAAATGATTTATTAATACCACTCATTTCCAGCAAAAACTCGCGGGGTTGCTCGCTGTTTTTATCAGACAATGTTTTGTCAGGGCTATTCATATCGGCCATAGTTGTACCAGGCAAAAGATAAAAAAACTGAGATATTAATTCCTGATATCGTCAAAACGGCCGGTCAGTAAACTGACCGGCGTTTTCGACATAACGTCCTGTTAGCAGGTATTAACGTCGTTCAACTCTATTTGTGAAACCCTTCATAAAATCAGATTTCACTTTCACTTCTTATTAATGCCACTACTTAGCTATATATTTAGCTATTTTCTTGTCTGTCCGTATTCTCTGAATTATTTAACAAAGTTAGATAAGTTAGATTGATCTACGGCTACGTAAGGAATACGTACCACTTTGTTTTCAATTTTCCATTTGGTGCCATCGGCAGCAGGTTTGCCGTCAGCCAGGTTTTTCGCCAGATCGAAGGTCGCTTTCGCCTGATTGTCAGCATCGTTAAGCACGGTACCGGCCATTGCGCCAGATTTCACCAGTGCCAGCGCTTCTGGCAACGCATCCACACCGAAGACCGGAATGCTGGATTTGTTATGAGATTTCAGTGCTTCTACCGCACCCATTGCCATCGCATCGTTGTTAGCGATAACCACTTCGATTTTGTCAGCGTTTGGACCAGACAACCAGGCATCCATCTTGTCTTTCGCCTGTGCGGTATCCCACATGGCGGTATCAAGTTGCAGCTGTTGAGTTTTCAGGCCTTCTTTACCATTAAGGGTGCTGACAACGTACTTGGTACGCGCTTCAGCATCCGGGTGGCCCGGTTCGCCTTTGATCAGCACGTACTGGATCACGCCATCTTTGTTCAGGTCCCAGGCTGGTGTGGCTTTCCAATGCTTAGCAATCAGTTCGCCCTGGATAATGCCAGACTCTTTAGAGTCGGTACCGACGTAGTAAGCCTTGTCATAGCTGTCCAGATCTTTACGGGACGGCTCTTTGTTATAGAAAACAACCGGAATGCCAGCGCCGCGGGCTTTCTCGATAATCACAGGGGCCGCAGCCGGGTCAACCAGGTTGATTGCCAGTGCTTTAACGCCTTTTGCCAGCATGACGTCTACCTGATCATTCTGGGTGGACTGGCTGTTTTGCGAGTCATTCATCAGCAGTTGCACACCAGGAGACGCTTTCGCATCTTTCTCGATGGCTTTACGCACGACAGACATGAAGTTGTCATCATATTTGTAAATAGTGACACCGATTTTAGTATCAGCAGCATGGGCGGCAGCGCCAAACATCATACTTGCAGCCAGAGTAGCCAGGGTGAAGACCTTCTTATTCATTTGTATCTCCGGTTATGTAGGGTGTACAGAGTGTGGCACCGGCAATCCATGCGGGAGCAGTGCGTCCGCGCCTCAACAATCCTGCGGTGCCTGCCTTCCTTGACGTCTGACTTCCTGACTCGCTGTGAAACCTGTCCGGTAGGTCGGACAAAACTGAATCATGTAGAAAACGAATGAATCATAATGGTGCCAATGTTAATAAACTGTGAAAGTTCTCACAGATTGAAAACGGTTACACGGCGTTATTTAATCAATAAGTGACCGGTGCCACATTTTGCCAGGGTGCCACGGAGTGACGCCTGACCAGCGTGGGCATGAAACAGTGCGACACCCCCGCCACCAGCTGGTTTGCGGCCCCTTTCAGCGCTAATTCAGTGGCTAATGTCGCCATAGAAACAATCGGATAGCGAACCGTCGTCAATTTCGGGCTGGTGTAGCGTGCAATAGGGATATCGTCGAATCCAACCAGTGAAAAATCCTGTGGAACATTGATACCGTTTTCTTTCAGCACCGCCAGCGCCCCCGCGGCCATCGCGTCGTTGTAGGCGAAAATCGCGCTCAGATGCAGGTTGCGGCCCAACAGCTCCACCATCGCCGCTTCCCCGCCCTGCAGGTCCGGCGAACCCTGCGCACGCCAGCTTTCCGGCGGCGGCTGACGTGTCTGCGTCATTGGTGCTGACGCGTCCTGCGTCATCGCGGCCAGATAACCCTGATGGCGCTGTAATTCGTCTTCAATACCGTGATTAGAACCGATGTAACCGATGCGCTGATGCCCCTGCGACAGCAGCAGCCGCGTCGCCATTTCGGCACCCACGACGTTATTAAGCGATACGCAGCGGTGCTCATAACCGGGGATCACGCGGTTAACCAGCACCATGCCTGGCACCTGATCCAGAAAGCGAGAAAGTTCGTCATCACCCAGAGCTTTTGCATGCACAATCAGCGCGTTACAGCGCTGGCGGATCAGCACTTCTATGGCGTGACGCTCTTTCTCGGCCTCATGGTAACTGTTGCCGATCAGCACATATTTATGATGACGCTGGGCCACCATATCCACGGCTTTGACCAGTGCGCCAAAGAAGGGATCGGAGACGTCCATCACCACTACGCCAATGGTATCGCTGCTCTGTGTCGCCAGCGCCTGCGCGTTGGCATTCGGCCGGTAACCGAGTGCGGCGACGGCCTGTAACACCTGCTCGCGCGCCTCTTTACTGGCAATAGCCGGATTATTCAGAACCCGTGAAACCGTTGCGACGGAGACGCCAGCCAGTTTGGCCACATCACGAATGGTGACCATAGGTCGCTCCGTGTTCTGACAACAAAGAGGTTACACGGGCGGTGTCGGAGCGAAAGGAATAGGGCGGAAAACTCAGGGATAACACCCAGGTGGTGAGAAAGGAACTCAAAAAAGACCGCAGTACAGTGATCATGGTGTTTCCTGTTTTAGTGTAACGATCGGCTAACTCTGCACGACCGCTATCCTAAACGCTTTGTGAAAACACCTGCGTGAATCTCGTCACAGGAAAGAAAACGTTTACATACAATTCTGCAACCTTTCTCTCATATTCATCATTTTGATGAATATCACTCCTGCATTTTTAGCTCAACACCGGAGGCTTTGATGGTCAGTTTGCGCCACAGCCACTCCACCGGCCCCTGCCGGAAATAGCGCAGCCAGGTCAGCGTGACCAGCAGATTGACAGCCCAGACCAGCGGCACCAGCGCCAGCAGTTGCAGCCTGTCAAAGTGCAGGAAGAAGCCAAGGATATTGAAGAACGTGATGCAAACCAGCGTCTGTAACAGGTAATTGGTAAGCGCCATTCGCCCTACCTGAGCTATCCAGTGCGCCAGACGCAGCCGTGAAAGCTGTGGCCAGAAGCCATAACAGAGCGCCAGATAGGCCACAGCCTGCATCAGGCCGCCGATTTCACGCGGAGCCTGCAACAGAAAACCACTCCAGCGGTAATCCCAGCCGAGATGCCACTGCAGGTAAATCGCCGGGATCTGAATAAGCAATGAAAGCGGTAACAGTAGCGCAGCCAGCTGCCGGTAGTGGCGCAGACTAAAGCCTCCGCGCAACCAGGTGCTGCGCATCAGCCCTGCCCCAAGCAACATCGCGCCGGCCAGCTCCCAGCCATACTGCACGCCAATGGCAATCAGGCTGGATGACAGCAGATCCAGACGGTTGCGGATAGCTTCGAGGCCACCTTTAAGTTTCCAGAACTGTTCATACTGAATTTCCGCCGGACCGGGCAACCAGAAACTCCCCGGTTTGGGCGTAGAGATAAACCCGAGCATCAACAGCACTGCCACGCCAATCAGATAGAGCATAATGCCGGTCGTGATCAGCGACTGACTGCTGCGCCCTTCCCTTACCATGCGCCAGCTGACCAGCCCGATAAGACCATAGGAGAGTAAAATATCGCCATCCCATAAAAAGGTGGCGTGCAGCAGGCCGCATAGCACCAGCAGAGATAACCGGGACTGTATCCAGTGTTTACCGCGCGGCAACAACAGATAAAGACCGCCGCCAAAAAGAATGGCAAACATCATAAGGAATTTGCCCTGCGCCACGGCGTCAAGCACCGCCCAGGTCAGGGCATCGCTGTGTGAGGGCTGCCCCGCATACGCAGGGTTAAGATAAGCGGCTTTCGGCAGGCCAAAAGCGCTGATATTGAGCAGTAAAATGCCGAAAATGGCGATGCCACGGGCAAAGTCCAGCGTGGCAATGCGTTGACGCATTTCTGGCGTTCCTTTCAGGATTTACGAAGGATGTCTTACCGTGCGCAGAAATTCCTGACGGGTATTCTGGCTGGACTTAAACAGGCCGCCGAGCGACGTGGTGGTGGTGGCGCTGGTTGCATCGCGGATACCACGGGCTTTTACGCAGTAGTGAACGGCGTCAATCGACACGGCCACGTTGGTGGTACCCAGCAGGGTTTGCAACGCCAGCAGTATTTGCTGGGTCAGACGTTCCTGCACCTGCGGACGCTGTGAGAAGAACTGCACGATACGGTTGATTTTCGACAAGCCAATGACTTTATCTTTCGGAATATAGGCCACGGTGGCTTTGCCATCGATGGTCACGAAGTGATGCTCGCAGGTGCTGGTCAGGGTGATATCGCGCACTGTCACCATTTCATCGACCTTCATCTTATTCTCGATAACGGTGATTTTCGGGAAGTTGGCGTAATCCAGACCGGAGAAGATCTCATCGACATACATCTTGGCGATGCGGCGCGGCGTTTCAGTCAGGCTGTCATCGGCCAGATCAAGATTGAGCAACTGCATGATGCCGGTCATATGTTCCTGGATCCGCTGCTTGCGCGTTTCATTATCGATAGGCAAGGGTTCGCGCAGTGGGGTTTCCAGACCACGGGCCATTAAGGCCTCATGCACCAGGATGGCTTCTTTACTCAACGTCGACATATTCTCTCTCCGGCAGGTCCTGCAAATGTAGTCAGTTTGACGCAGATCACGTCAAAAAGAGGTGGCTTACTGTAGTGGAGAGCGGATCCATAATCCAGTGATTGTGTTTCATGATGGGTGAAATAGCTGCACGTTATCATTCCCGGCAATCTGTCAGTACAGGCTGCCGGGAAATTTGGCTTAGGAAAGAACCGCCTGCTCTGCGGGGCGGCGAACCACCAGCGCACCGGCGATAACAAAGCCGATCAGGGCAACATACAGCGCCGGTTCAAGGCGATGGGTCAGTGAGGTGGAAATCGAGGACAGAACCGGTCCGAACAGCTGACCGATGGCATACCCGGTAGTCAGCAATCCGGCCAGATAACGGCTGTGATTGGGTGCCAGTTCGCGGCCACACTGCAGCGCCAGTTGCACTACGCTGAGGAATCCGCCGCCGACCAGCATCGCGCCAAGCACCAGCCCGGTCACGCCCGGCACCACTTCAGCGCACAATATACCCAATCCCTGCGCCCATAATGTCAGGGCCAGACGCGTGTGACTGGTCAGACGGTGGCGGGTCAGAATGCCGATACCAATACCGATCACCGCCGCGCCGCCAAACACCGGCCAGACAAACTGCGCGAACAGGCTGTCAGGAAAACGGGCATTCGCCATCTGCGACAAAAATGTCGCAGGCAGAATGTAGCCAAATCCGGCCAGACTGTAGCAGAGCACCAGGCGTTTCAGCGCAGGCGTCATTTTCAGCGGTTCGGTAGCAACATGAGCGCGGTGAAGGTCGCCCTTGCGGGGCAAATTCACGCTGATTAACGCAATCAGAATCAGCGCCAGCACGCCATACACACTCCACGCCCCGGCCGACGTCAGTTGCAGGCTATGAATACCGACGGCCAGCATACCGCTGAGGAAAATCCCCGCCCCCGGCCCGGCGAACACCGCTGCACTCATGGCCGGGCGGCCAAAGTGCATCAGCCGTTCGTTACACCACGCTGACACCAATACCATCGCCCAGCCGCTGGTCCAGCCAATCATAAAGCGGATCACGCTGTGCAGCACTTCACCGTTCACCGCCGCGGAAAGCAGCGTCAGCACCACCGCACCCCACACGCCGAGCCACAGGCGGCGCTCAAGATGACGGGTGGCGCGCATGGCGTCAAACGCCCCGCACAGATAACCAAGATAGTTAACCGCCGCCACCAGCCCGGCACCGGTCAGGCTAAACTGATGTTCAGCTATCATTAAAGGCACCTGCGGCGTAAAGGCAAACCGCCCGATGCCCATGGCTACCACAAAAGCCAGAAAACCACTTAACGCAATACGAAATGCCATACCGTTCTGCCCCGCCCTATATCATTTACAATTTAGCAACACCGAACAAACATAATGAAATTGTAAAATCGAAACACCCTCTTTCTTACGAGAAAGGTAAAAGTAACTTGTCCGCCATCATGCCTGACGGCGTCAGTCACGAAAACTGAATAATAATCACCAAGTTCTTTCCGTTTTGAGAATCAATAATTTTATGTATACTTATTTCCACCCTTCTTTCTGAGAGCAGATCATGGACCTTACCCAACTGCGGATGTTTTGCAGTGTGGCCGAAACCGGATCGCTGGCCCGTGCCGCCGAGCAGCTGCACCGCGTGCCGTCGAACCTGACCACCCGTCTGCGCCAGCTTGAGCTGGAGCTCGGCACCGATCTGTTCATCCGTGAAAAACAACGCATCCGCCTGTCTGCCATGGGTCACAACTTCCTTAATTATGCCCAGCGCATTCTGGCGCTGAGCGATGAAGCGATGAGCATTACCCATGCCGGTGAACCGGCCGGGAGCTTTGCGCTGGGTTCGATGGAGAGCACCGCGGCGACGCGTCTGCCTGCCCTGCTGGCGGCGTATCATCAGCATTATCCGCAGGTGGCGCTGTCGCTGACCACCGCGACCTCTGGCGAAACCATCGACGGCGTACGCTCAGGCCGACTGGCTGCGGCACTGGTCGACGGCCCGATAGACTTTGACGACATCAACGGTTGCATCGCCTTCCGCGAGCGCATGGTGGTTATCTCCCCGCTCGGCGAAGCACCGCTGCAAAATCCGCCAGGCCGTCCCGGCCATACCGTCTTTGCCTTCCGCCCGAGCTGCTCTTACCGCTCGCGTTTACAGGCGTGGATCAAACACACCGGCCTGCCGGTCACCAACACCATGGAAATTCAGTCCTATCACTCGATGGTTGCCTGTGTCGCCAGCGGCGCAGGCATAGCCATGGTGCCGCGCAGCGTGCTCGAACAGTTGCCCGGCCACGAGCGCGTGCAGGTCAATGAAATTCCCGATGAGTTTGCCGATACCGCCACCTGGCTTATCTGGCGGCGCGACGCATTCAGCCCGAACGTGCGGGCGCTAAAAGAGCTGATTATCGTACACAACGACGGCGTGGTGCCGTTGCTTAAACACCCGATTGCCGGTGAAAACCACCCGGTGATGAATTCAGGAGCACTACCATGAGCACCGATATGAAAATGATTAAAACCCGCGCGGCTGTTGCCTGGGGTCCTAACCAACCGCTGTCTATTGAAGAAGTAGATCTGATGCCACCGCAAAAAGGCGAAGTCCTGGTGCGTATCGTGGCAACCGGCGTGTGTCATACCGATGCCTACACCCTGTCCGGCAAAGACCCTGAGGGCGTCTTCCCCGCGATCCTCGGCCACGAAGGCGGCGGCGTAGTGGAAGCGGTCGGCGAAGGTGTCACCAGCGTAGCCGTGGGTGACCACGTCATTCCGCTCTACACCCCGGAATGCGGCGAGTGCAAATTCTGTAAATCCGGTAAAACCAACCTGTGTCAGGCTATCCGCGCCACCCAGGGCAAGGGGCTGATGCCAGACGGCACCACCCGCTTCTTCAAAGACGGCAAGCCGATTTTCCACTACATGGGCACGTCGACTTTCTCCGAATACACCGTAGTGCCTGAGATTTCACTGGCGAAAATCAATAAAGAAGCCCCGCTGGAAGAAGTCTGCCTGCTGGGTTGTGGCGTCACCACCGGCATGGGCGCAGTGATGAACACCGCCAAAGTACAAAAAGGCGATACCGTGGCAATCTTCGGCCTTGGCGGTATTGGCCTGTCGGCGATTATCGGCGCAGTAATGGCCGGTGCGGGCCGCATCATCGGGATCGATCTCAACACCAGCAAGTTCGATCTGGCACGTAAACTCGGTGCTACCGATCTGATCAATCCGAAAGATTTCGATAAGCCGATTCAGGACGTGATCGTCGAAATGACCGACGGCGGCGTGGACTTCTCCTTCGAATGCATCGGTAACGTTAACGTGATGCGTTCAGCACTCGAGTGCTGCCACAAAGGCTGGGGCGAATCCGTCATTATTGGCGTGGCCGGTGCCGGTGAAGAGATCGCCACCCGTCCGTTCCAGCTGGTAACCGGCCGCGTATGGCGCGGTTCTGCGTTTGGCGGCGTGAAAGGCCGTTCGCAGCTGCCGGGCATCGTACAGCGTTATCTGGATGGCGAGTTCGCCCTCAACGACTTCATCACCCACACCATGCCGCTTGAGCAGATCAACGAAGCCTTTGATTTAATGCATGAAGGGAAGTCAATTCGCACAGTTATTCACTTTAATAAATAAGGAATCCTGGCGATGAGCAGCTCAATAGAACTTCTCGAAGAACACCGGATGTTTGGCGGCTGGCAGCAGCGCTACCGCCATACGTCCGGCAGCCTAAATTGCAGCATGACGTTCAGCATTTACCTGCCACCACCGCGCGATGATAATCCACCGCCGGTGCTTTACTGGCTGTCGGGGCTGACCTGCAATGACGAGAACTTTACGGTGAAAGCCGGGGCGCAGCGTATCGCCGCGGAACTGGGTCTGGTGTTAGTCATGCCGGACACCAGCCCGCGCGGTGACGGCGTCGCCAACGACGAAGGTTACGATCTCGGCCAGGGTGCCGGTTTCTACCTCAACGCCACCCGTTCGCCGTGGGCCGAACATTACCGCATGTATGACTATGTGATTGATGAACTGCCCACGCTGATTGCCGGGCATTTCAGCGTCAGCGATAAACAGTCAATCTGCGGGCACTCGATGGGTGGCCACGGCGCGCTGATGCTGGCACTGCGTAATCCGCAGCGTTTTCGCTCGGTGTCGGCGTTTGCGCCTATCGTCAATCCCTGTCAGGTGCCGTGGGGCCGCAAAGCCTTCAGCGCCTATCTCGGTGATGATGAAACCCAGTGGCTGCAATACGACAGCTGCCATTTACTGAGCGCCCTGCCGAAAGATCAAAAACCGTTCCCGATGTTAGTCGATCAAGGTGATGGCGATCAGTTTCTGGCCGATCAGTTACAACCCTCGAAACTGGCCGAGATCGCCCGTCAACGCGGCTGGCCGTTACAGCTGCGGGCGCAGCCGGGCTATGATCACAGCTATTTCACGATAGCGACGTTTATTGAGGATCACCTCAAATTCCATGCAAAGTATTTGCACGGTTAAGGTGAAAGCTGGGTGGCAGCCCTGACCTGCTTTTAAATCTTTAAATTCAAGGTCAAGGTCGTGGGCTCGCCGCCCACACTGGCCCAAAGGAGGTTTAAACGAACCTCCTTTGGAATCCTGCGTTTTTAAACTGCGCGCTATCGCTGAATCGGGATGGCCGTGTTTCAGGGACTTCTGTTATAGCCGCAAAATGTCGCCGCGTTGCGGTGCCTTCGCTGCGGGTTACAACCCGCGAAAAAAGACTCGCGGTTTTCCACCTCTTGCTCAGCGCCATTTTTGAATGCGGCCGAAGCTTTTTTGAGTTCAAAACCAATAACTTTTTGCCATTCATAAGACCACGTCTAAATTCCAAACCAACATGGTGTTTATCTTTAAAAAAGTTTCGGCCGCATTCAAAACGACGTCGAGGGAGAGGCGCAAAAACGCGTGGTTTTTTACGCGGGTTGAAGCCCGAACTGAGAGTACCGCGCAGCGGCGGAGTTTGCGGCTATAACAGAAATGGCTGAAACACGGCCATTGTGACCAGCGTAGCTGCTGTTTTTAAAAGGCGCGGGAGTCAAGAGGGCGCGCGCCTACGCGCCTTCTTGGCCAGTTTGGGTGGCAACCCAAGGTGTTGAATTTGAATTTGAATTTAAAGATGTAAAGCGGCATTTGGGCCGCCCCCCAAAACTCACCCCTTTAACTTCGGATCCAATGCATCTCTGAGCCCATCACCTAACAGATTGAACGCCAGTACCGTCAGGAATATCGCCAGGCTCGGGAAAATCGCCACGTGGGGGGCCATTACCATGTCGGCGCGGGCTTCGTTGAGCATCGCGCCCCACTCTGGCGTCGGGGGCTGTGCGCCCATGCCGAGGAAGGAGAGGCTGGCGGCGGTGATGATAGAGGTACCGATGCGCATGGTGAAATAGACCACGATGGCAGACAGTGTACCGGGCAGGATATGACGGAACAAAATGGTGGCGTCGGATGCGCCGATACTGCGCGCGGATTCAATATAGGTCTGATGTTTCAGCACCAGCGTGTTGCCGCGAACCAGACGAGCGAAAGCCGGTACGCTGAAAATCGCCACGGCGATGATCACGTTTGACATGCCGTTACCCATTATCGCCACCACTGCGATGGCCAGCAGAATGCCGGGGAAAGCGAACAGCACGTCGCAGATACGCATGGTGATGCGGTCCCACCAGCCTTCGTAGTAACCGGCCATCAGCCCTAACACCGTACCAATTGCGCCACCCAGCACCACGGACAGTACCCCTGCCGCCAGCGATATCCGCGCACCCATCAGGATACGGCTGAAAATATCCCGCCCGAGAGAGTCTACCCCCAGCCAGTGCACCAGTGACGGCCCCTGATTGAGGCGGTCGTAATCAAAGTAATTCTCGGCATCAAAGGGCACCAGCCACGGGGCAAGCGCCGCTACGGCGATCATCAGCAAGACAAAGACGCCCGCCGCGAGCGCGATGTGCTGCTTGCGAAAACGGCGCCAGAAGGCTTTCCACGGAGTGCGCACCGTCTGTTTTTGTACCGACTCCGCGGTCATTACCGGCATCGACGCCAGCACGGCATTTCGCCGCCAGTTTTTCATGCGCTTGCTCACTTGTATCGGATTGAAGGGTTGATGACCGCGTACAGCATGTCCACCAACAGGTTGATCAGGATGAATTCCAGCGAGAACAGCAGCACTTCAGCCTGGATCACCGGGTAGTCACGCATTTCGACGGAATCAATCAGCAGCCGTCCGAGCCCCGGCCAGTTGAAGACTTTTTCCACTACAATCGAGCCGCCCAGCAGGAAGCCAAATTGCAGTCCCATCATGGTCACGACCGGGATCATGGCATTGCGCAGGCCGTGTTTGACCACCACAAAAAACTCATGCACCCCTTTGGCGCGCGCGGTGCGCATGTAATCTTCCTGCATCACTTCGACAAAGGACGCCCGGGTGAAGCGTGCCATGATAGCGGCCACCGCTGCGCCGAGGGTAATAGAAGGCAGAATGTAGTGTTGCCAGCTGTCAGCGCCGATAGTCGGCAACCAGCCGAGTTCCACCGAGAAGACCTGCATCAGCAACATGCCAAGGGCGAAAGCCGGAAAAGAGATGCCTGAAACGGCCAGCGCCATACCCAGACGGTCGGGCCAGCGGTTGCGCCATACCGCGGACACTACGCCAATTATCAGACCAAAAATCACCGACCACACCATGCTGGTCAGTGTTAGCCACAGGGTCGGCAGAAAACGAGAGCCGATCTCCTCCATTACCGGACGCTTCGAGACCATCGAGTGGCCGAAGTCGCCCTGCAATGCGTTGGCAAAAAAGGTGAAAAATTGCTGGTAGAGCGGTTTGTCGAGACCGAGATCTTTTCGCACCAGTTCGACCACGCTTTGATCAGCATCCTGCCCGGCCATCAGCCTCGCCGGGTCGCCCGGCAGCAGATGAACAAACAGGAACACCAGTACCGCCACAATCAGCAGCGTCGGGATAAGGCCAAGTAATCGTTTTAGAAAGTAATTCAGCATGGCAAATCAAATACGTTCATTGGTTAACCCGAGATACGCGGGGTTAACACGGCGTGGGGCATCCCTGCGGGAACCCCATCACCGTGCTTCCCCTGAAATGAAACGTTGGAGAAATCAGAGATGCTTATTTCACGTCAGCATTATCAAAGTTAAACGACGTGTCCGGCATCACGTAGAAACCGGTCAGGCGTTTGTTGTTGGCAGACACCAGGCGTTCAGTCACCAGGAAGGCCCAAGGTGCGTCAGCCCAGATACGGTTCTGTGCGTCTTCATACAGTTTGGCTTTCTCGGTTTTATCCGTGGTTTTCAGCGCATCAGCCAGATCTTTATCCACCTGCGGGTTGCTGTAGAACGCAGTATTAAACTGTTTTGGTGGCGCTGACTGGGTGGCGAACAGCGGCGTTAACGCCCAGTCCGCTTCGCCGGTAGACGCTGACCAGCCGGTGTAGAACATACGCAGACCGGACTCTTTCTGACCTACGTTTTCTACCTGAGCGGCGCGCTGTGCGGCGTCCATGGCGGTCACGGTCACTTTAATGCCGACCTGCGCCAGCTGCTGCTGAGCAAACTGAATCACTTTCTGCGCGGTGCTGCTGTTATGTGATGACCACAGCGTGGTGGTGAAACCGTTCGGGTAACCCGCTTCTTTCAGCAGTTCTTTGGCTTTAGCCGGGTCATAAGGCCAGGGTTTGAATTTCGCGGCGTATTCGATGCCCTGCGGCAGCGGGCCTTCGGACGGCACGGCGTAACCGGCGAAGGCCACTTTGATCAACGCATCTTTGTTGATGGCGTAGTTGATGGCCTGGCGTACTTTCAGGTTATCAAACGGTTTTTGCGTCACGTTAAAGCTGATGTAACGGTGCAGGATGGAAGGTGCAGCCACCAGATCCAGTTTGCTGTTTTTCTCCAGCAAGGCGGCCTGCTCGTAAGGCACCGGGAAGGCAAAATCTGCTTCGCCGGTTTGCAGCATGGCGGCGCGGGTGTTGTTATCGACCACCGGGCGGAAAGTAATGGTATCGAGTTTCGGCTCACCCTTTTTCCAATACCCGTCGAATTTCTTCACTTTCACAAAGTCAGTCTGGTTCCACTGGTCCAGCACGTATGGACCGGTACCCACCGGGTGGAAGCCGATATCTTTGCCGTATTTGGTCAGCGCGGCCGGAGAGATCATCACCGCCGACGGATGCGCCAGATTGTTAATAAAGGCAGAGAATGGCGTTTTCAGGGTGATTTTCACCGTGTTGGCGTCAACCACTTCGGTCTTATCGATGTTTTTAAACAGGTTATAACGCTTGAGGTGGCTGTCCGGATTGCTGGCGCGATCAAGGTTCACTTTTACCGCAGCGGCGTTGAAATCGGTGCCGTCGGAGAACTTCACGCCCGGATGCAGTTTGATGGTGTAAACCAGGCCATCTTTGCTGACGGTGTAGCTTTCAGCCAGCACGTTAACCAGTTTGATGTTCTTGTCGAAGCCAAACAGGCCCTGATAGAAGGATTTCGCTACCGCCTGCGACAGCGTGTCGTTGGCGTCATACGGGTCAAGCGAGGTGAAGTTCGAACCTACGGCGATGGTGACATCTTTTGCCGCCCAGGCGGAACCGGAGGCCAGCCCTCCTGCAATGGCGACAGCGAGGATGGCTGTGCGCAGCCCTGTCTTAGTCTGAGTCATGATTATTCCTTGTTCTGTCCAAAGTAAACTGCCCGTTAAAAGTCACAAAAACGCTACTCAAATCAGTACAAACCGCCCACGAGATGCCTTGCCACAAAATGCCCCGCGCCGACCTGAACCAAAGGCGATACCACAGGTTCATCATGTAACGCGCGGATAGGGCTCGGAATGTCATCCACCAGCAGCGTCTGCTCTTTGCGGCGATGAGCGGGGTCTGCCACCGGTACAGCGGCCATTAGCTTGCGCGTATAGGCATGTTGAGGATGCTCAAACACCGCACGGCGCGGGCCGATCTCTACAATCTGGCCGAGATACATCACCGCTACGCGATGGCTGATACGCTCCACCACCGCCATGTCGTGGGAGATAAACAGGAAAGCGATGCCGAATTCGCGCTGTAAATCCATCAGCAGATTGACGATCTGCGCCTGAATCGACACATCCAGCGCCGACACAGATTCATCGGCGATCACCACTTTCGGATTGAGCGCCAGCGCACGGGCGATGCAAATGCGTTGCCGCTGTCCGCCGGAAAACTCGTGTGGATAACGCTGGGCGTGCTCCGGCAGTAAACCGACTTTCTCCAGCAGCCAGGCGACTCTGGCCTCTGCCTCTTTGCCGCGCGCGACGTTATGCACCAGCAGCGGCTCCATAATCGAATAGCCGACGGTCAGACGCGGGTCGAGCGAGGCGTAAGGGTCCTGAAAGATAAATTGTATGTCACGGCGCAAATGTTGCAGCGCCGGGCCTTTGAGATCGGTAA
This sequence comes from uncultured Enterobacterales bacterium, assembly GCA_963519305.1. Taxonomy (GTDB): domain Bacteria; phylum Pseudomonadota; class Gammaproteobacteria; order Enterobacterales; family Enterobacteriaceae; genus Ewingella. The sequence goes on along the minus strand of CAUQMS010000006.1, from coordinate 127,665 downwards.
TTACCTGGCCATTAAAGGTGATGCTGCCACCCTGGCTTTCTACCAGCCGCAACAGGGAGCGCCCGGTGGTGGATTTACCGCAGCCAGACTCGCCCACCAGCGCCAGCGTTTCACCGGGATAGAGGTCAAAGCTGACTTTTTCCACTGCATGCACCTGGCGCGTCACGCGGTTGAGAATGCCGCTGCGCAGGTCAAAACGGGTCACCAGGTCACGCACCTGTAATACTGGCTGCGCACCGGGCGTCAGCGTGTTTTGGGTCAGATCGCTGGCGGAACCGGTCAGGGTTTCGTCGTGATGCTTCCCGTCATGGACCAGCAAAGGGAAACGCGCAGGTAGGGCTTTGCCGGTCATCGAACCAAGTTTCGGCACGGCGGCCAGCAGCGCTTTGGTGTAGACGTGCTGCGGCGAGCTGAAAACCGTGCCAACGTCGCCCACTTCTACTTTATTGCCCTGGTACATCACCAGCACGCGGTCGGCAATTTCGGCCACCACGCCCATATCGTGGGTGATAAATATCACCCCCATGTTCATCTCTTTTTGCAACACGCGGATCAGTTGCAGGATCTGCGCCTGAATGGTGACATCCAGCGCAGTGGTTGGTTCGTCGGCAATCAGTAATGCCGGTTTGCACGACAGCGCCATGGCGATCATCACCCGCTGTCGCATGCCACCGGAGAGCTGATGCGGAAAACTGTCGAGAATATTGCGCGCTTCGGGAATGCGGACCAAATCCAGCATGCGCAATGCTTCAGCACGCGCCGTACGGTGATCTTTGCCCTGATGCAGGCGGATGGACTCCGCAATCTGTTCCCCGACCGGAAACACCGGGTTGAGCGAGGTCATCGGCTCCTGGAAGATCATCGCCATATCAGCACCGCGCAACGAACGCATGGCCGACTGCGGCGCACGGGTGATATCCACCACTTCGCCGTTACGCCGCCGAAACTGCACTTCGCCCTGGGTTATCTGGCCGCCGCCCTGCTCCACCAGCCGCATCAGCGCCAGCGAAGTGACCGATTTGCCGGAGCCGGACTCGCCGACAATCGCCAGCGTTTCGCCACGGTTCACTTCAAAGCTCAGCCCGCGAACGGCCTCGATCGCCTGACCTTCGTGTTCAAACCGCACGCTGAGATTGCGCGCGGCCAGCACCTGATTGTCGGGAATTATTAAAGGAGAGCTGCTCACTGGTAAATCGCCACCTGCGGGGCTTCGTCAACGTAACCGACGCCGCGATACATGCCCTCGCTGTTGAACGGCAGCGCTACGTTGCCCAGATGGTCGATGGCAATCATGCCCCCGGAGCCACCAAGCGCCACCAGTTTTTCCATGACGACTTTGTCGCTGGCCTGTTGCAGGGTCAGCCCGGCGTAATCTATCAGCGCGGCGACATCATAAGCCGCCAGCGTACGCATAAAGACTTCGCCGGTGCCGGTGCAGGAGACCGCCACCGTGCGGTTACTGGCGTAGCAGCCTGCGCCAATAATCGGCGAGTCACCGACGCGTCCGGCCTGTTTGTTGGTCATTCCACCCGTGGAGGTCGCCGCTGCGAGATTACCCTGGGCGTCGATGGCGACTGCGCCGACGGTGCCAAATTTGCGATCGGCATCGAGCGGGTCATCAGAGCCGGATGCGGCCAGCGCGGCACCGTCGTGATCCAGTACTACGCCACTTTCGCTGCTTTTGGCGCGTTGTAACTGCTCGAAACGTTCGTCGGTATGAAAGTAGTCAGCACCGACCATCTCCTGGCCGTGCTCGCGGGCAAAATTCTCGGCGCCTGCACCGGTAAACATCACGTGCGGGCTGAGTTCCAGCACTTTGCGCGCAGTCAGAATGGGGTTGCGGATATGGTTTACGCAGCTGATGGCACCGGCGTCGAGCGTGCGGCCATCCATAATGCTGGCATCCAGTTCGTGGGTGCCCTGATGGGTAAAGACCGCGCCTTTGCCGGCATTGAATAACGGACACTCTTCCAGCAGGCGCACCGCTTCGGTCACGGCGTCAAGCGCACTGCCACCGGCGGCCAATATGGCCTGCCCGCTGGCGACGATATCTTCCAGCGCCTGTAGATATCGTTGCTCTTTTTCAGCACTCATGGCCGCACGGGTTATGGCCCCTGCGCCGCCGTGGATAGCAATGACCGGGCGCTTCTTGTTCGAAACGGAAGCTGCTGAATTATCAGTAGAAGAACTCATTAGCGCTGCACCCTGTGTTGGTGTATCTATGTGCATAGAAGGATGATAGGTCTATTTTTGACTATATTTAGCCCGCTACAGTATGTAAAGCAGAAATGCATAACCAGAAAAAAGCCGCTAATTGCTTAGAATATTTAGGAAAATTAAATAAGGGGAAGGTATAAACACGCGAGACAAACGTCTAAATAACAGGAATAATAAACGTCCTAATCGTGGGTAAAGCATCTCTGGCAAGGCTTTCCACGATTTTTAATATTTACTTTTTACTTACTCAATATCATTCGAGTTTCAGGATGAAGAGTACTTTTAGGAATAACAATGGATACTGTTTATAACCGTCGGCGGATCAATGTGATCTCCTGGCTGAGCTACTTCTTTACCGGCGGGCTGGTTTCTACTCTCGGTATTGTTATCGGGCCAGTCGCGACGGCATTTAATAAAGACCCTGCCTTTATCGGCCTCATGTTTTCACTGATGAACATCGGCCTGTTCCTGCCGATCATGATCAGTGGCATCCTGATGCGCAAATTCGATTTAGGCAAGCAGCTGATCACCGGCTCGGTCATTTCCGTACTGACCTGTATCGCCCTGTTCCTGATGCCGTCAATCACGCTGTTTGGTATTGGCGTCTTCCTGATTGGCGCAACGGCGGGCCTGATGATGTCTATCGGCAGCTATCTGGTGGTGCGTATTAATGATGATCCGAAAAAACGTTCGGCCAACCTGATCTTCACCGACTTCTTCTTCGCGCTGTCCGGGATGACCCTCTCCCTGGTGCTCGGCTTCCTGTTCAAGCACGGCGCAAGCTGGCTGGCAATGTACGGCATCATGGGGACCCTGAGTCTGCTGATGATCCTGCTGTGCGTCGGGCAGAAATTCCCGTCTGTTCCGCAACCGGAGAAAGTCGCCAAAAGCGATCGCGTGGCCAAAGAGCCGTGGGGCATTGCCGCGTATGTGCTTTGTTTCGCCCTGTTTGCCTTCGTGTTCAGTGAACTGGTCTTCACCCTGTGGATGCCTAGCTGGTTGCTGGAACATTTCGGGCTGGATGCTGACCGCGCCGCGTTCTACATCACTATCTACTGGACGGTGAAAGCGATTGGCCTGTTCCTGAACCAGTTCACCGTACGCTTTGTGAAACTGCGCACCTTCCTGCTGGTCTCTGCAGTGGTTGGCTTTATCAGCCTGAGCATTGTGACCCACAGTGAGTCCACCTCGCTGGTGCTGATTGCTGTCGGTGTCTTCGGTTTCTGTAACTCAGGGATGTTCTCCGGCCTGATGAGCTACGGCAGTTTGCAGGTGAAGAAATCACCGCCAACGCTGACCTCTGCGTTGCTGACTACCGCTTCCGTGGGTACGCTGATTTTCGCTTCGTTCTCCTCCTTTATTCACCGCGAATTCGGCCTGTTCTGGGCGCTGAATATCGCCACCATCTCTTACGTGATGCTGGTGATTGCGGTAATTATTGCGGGAATTAAGAGTAAAGCAGAAAAGATTAATCACGACGTTTCCGCGCACTAAGCGCGTTGTAACGCTTGAAAACAGCCGCCGGGCTTATCCCCGGCGGTTTTTTTATGCACTTTTTTACTCTCCAGTACAGCCAGAAAACGCAGCGCCACGGGCGTGACCGTCTCGGTCTGATAAATCGCGAATTTAGGTTTAGTCACCTTTTGAGTAATATACAGATACGGACGTTATAAATATAAAATGTGAGGGAATATGGCTAGGGCACTGGTGAGACTAGGAGATAAAACCACTAGTGGTGGGGAAGTTCGTTCAGCATCATCCACGATGATCGAAGAGCGACACATCGCCCTCAATGGCGATTTAGCCTGGTGCCCAAAAGATACGTGCAAAGGGAATTTTCAGATTTCAGGCACGGCTGTTCATTTTGTAGAAGATACATTCTGCGTTGCTACTGGTGACAGAGTAATGTGCAAGTGCAAGAACAATCAGGTTATCGGCAGTACTACAATTTGGGTAGAAGACAGTCCCGCCGATCCTTTTGGGGATCTTGTAAGGGAAGCGGCTTCGTGGCCTATAAACAATAGGCCACCCATTATTCCCCCTGTAATTGTTCCTGTCTTTGCTAAATCTTGTCTGCGTGAAGTAGGTAATACGGACGCCGGAACCGCCGAAGAGCCGTTGGAAAACTTCGGGACGATGAGCTTCTACCAGTCACAACCTGCCTCAGAACCCATTCAGCACGCTCAGGCCGCCAGGAAGAAAACCCTAACGCCTCCGCCGCCAGAGCCGCCAAAGAAAAAATCATTGTTCGATAAAGTCACGGGATTCTTCTTCAGTGATGCTGAAGCAATGCCTCTTCCTATTCCACCTGTCGTTATGGGAGGAACTGCGGAAGCTGCAATGGCTGCTAGTGCGGGCGGAGCTACGGCAAAAGCCAACCAGGATGCAGCCAAAGCACTTACTAACACGATGAAACATCTCTCAGGCCCTTCAGTATGGGACGGAACACTGGAGATGAACCTGCCGTTCGTTGTGATGGGGGCTGTGCTGAAGTCAATGCTTAAAGGCGAGAGTAGCGATCTACTGCTCCCTCAAAAGCTATTGGAAGTCGCGGCAAGCAAAGGAACAGTACCAACCCGAGTGCGTTATAACTGGGTAACAGATGATGAAACGGGACGATTGAAAGCTGTTGGTTATCACACCAGTGCAGATAGCGGCAGGGATCATGTTCGGGTACGAATGCTAGAGAAGCGACTGGATGGTCGTTATGAGTTCTGGGATGACGGGGAGAACAATAAGCCACTCATCACATGGACTCCAGCAAACACACCGGGATCGCAGAATGGCTGGAATACAGGCAATGACAATCCACAAGCAGGTACTGTAACCATTCCGGGGCTTGAGCACCCCGATATTCAGGACGTTACTATTACCACTACGCCAGTACCTGAAGAAAAAGACTTCCGTGATTACATTCTTGTTTTCCCCGGGAATGTACATCCGCCGATCTATATCTATCTCAGTAAATCCCCAGTGGAACTGCTGGAAGTTGAGCTTTATAGTGATTTCAAAGGGCGTTCACGACAAGGTAAGTATGAGGCTGACCATATGCCCTCAAGGGCCGCAGTTGAACAATTTTTAACAGATGAGTATCCAGGGCTTGATCAAAAGCTCATTAGTAAAATGACAGATCGAGTTGCCGCAATTGTTGTACCGAAAGAAACTCACCAAAAGATTAGCCAAACTTACGGTGGGCGTAATACCCCAGACCAGATAGTAAGGGATGCTAAGAATCTGAGGGATGCTTTAGATAGGAATTTTGATGCGATAAAACCAGCCCTCAAGGAGAACAGAGCTACTGAGGAGCAACTTGAATCAGCCAGAACTAAGATGCACAAACTGAATACTGAGCAAGGACTGTACCAATGACCGTAAATGTTGAAGCACTGATCCGCAGTTTAGGTAAAAACTATAAAGAATTGGTTGATTCCGGTTTGATTACCTACAAGGGCGAACCTAAGGGAGCATCAGGCTCACCAACAGTTAGTCTTGATATGGCGAAAGAAGGGGTGTTTTTAGCTTTCAGACGCGACGGTCGAGTACTAAAAGAGATTACATTGAGTATTCAGCACGATACTTTGAAGGATTGGACGTTTCCCAATGAGCTTCCTACACCGTTTCAGAAAAGCATGTCTCGACAGTGGATGCATGAAAACTTTGGTGAGCCAGAAAATAGTATTCCACCAAGGGTTATAATGAAGCAGTCGATAGGCTGGATTGAGCGATTTACTGTCGAAGATTCCCATATTCCCATCACAATGCAAGTGCGCTATGACATGGCTGAAATGGTAGCGGCAATTACTTTCTTGCTTACATCCGATCTACGCTGGTAATCACAAAGTTACGGTCTCCTACGTATTCCTGCTGGTGGCGCTGATTCTGGCCTGCGTAAACAGCAAAGCCGAAGAGTTTGAGCAGCAGCCTGCGCACGGCTAAGAGAAATTTGGCATGAAAAAAGGGAAGACAGCGATGTCTTCCCTTTTGCGTTCTTAAATTTGGGCAGTGTTACAGTTTTACAGCTGCGGAGCGCGCTGCAAACTGTTCATCCAGCCGGTGACGGGTTGCTGAATCAGGCGGCGGGCGCGGCCATGGCGGCGTAAAATCAGCCCCTGATCCTGCATTTCGCTGAGATCACGGCGGATGGTTTCCATGCTGACTTCCAGCCACTGCGCCAGTTCACTCACCTGTACCACTTCATGCTGGTCCACCAACCGGAGAATGGCTTGATGGCGGTTTCGTTTCATCACAATGCAACTCCCGTTGGCGATCGACATTTATTTGTGAACCAAGTCACACAACTAGCGGTAATCATACGCAGCTTTTCAGCTTAATTTTGGGATCGATCTCAATTTTTAGAAAAAAGCTGCGGCTTTTTGGCACCGGGAGGTTTTTGGCTCGCGTGATTTCTCAGCCACTCTTTACTCTGACATAATAGCCGGATGCTTTTTGCCACGCTCCGCTGCCGTCTGGTGCGGAGGGCACCACAAGGAATTTAAGATGGAATTCAATACCGCTGGTTTGATCTCACTGCAGGACGCGCTGGACAAAATGCGCGCCCATACACCTGCTAAAACAGAAGAAGATGTCGAATCCGTGCCGCTGGCCGCCGCCGCCGGGCGCATCACCGCCGCGCCAGTGCGTTCACCGGTGTTTGTGCCACCGTTTGATAATTCGGCGATGGACGGTTACGCCCTGCGCACAACCGACCTGCGCGACGGCGCTGTTTTTCCCGTCGCCGGTAAAGCCTTTGCCGGTGTGCCTTTCCACGGTGAATGGCCAGCCGGAAGCTGTATCCGCATCATGACCGGCGCACCTGTGCCTCCGGGCGCGGATGCGGTGATCATGCAGGAACAGACCGAAGTGACTGACGCGGGCGTGCGTTTAACCGCCAGTGTGCGGCCAGGTCAGAACATTCGTCTGATCGGTGATGACATCAAACAGGGTGACAGTGTGCTGGCGCAAGGCGTGCGTCTGGGCGCTGCCGAATTGCCGCTGCTGGCCTCGCTCGGCGTGGAACACGTTGACGTGTACAAGCCGCTGAAAGTGGCCATTTTCTCCACTGGAGACGAACTGCAACCGGTCGGTACGCCGCTGCAGGAAGGGCAGATTTATGACACCAACCGTTTTGCTGTGCGCCTGATGCTCGAGCAGATCGGTTGTACAGTGCTGGATTTAGGCATCATCCGCGACGACCCGCAGGCGCTGCGTGCAGCCTTTGAACAGGCCAATGACTTTGCCGATCTGGTGATCTCCAGCGGCGGTGTTTCGGTCGGTGAAGCGGATTACACCAAGAAAATGCTCGATGAGTTGGGCGAAATTGGTTTCTGGAAACTGGCGATTAAACCGGGTAAACCTTTCGCTTTCGGCAAGCTGAAAAAAGCCTGGTTCTGCGGCCTGCCGGGTAACCCGGTTTCCGCTGCCCTCACCTTCTATCAGCTGGTGCAGCCGTTTATCGCCGGGCTGAGCGGTCATACGTCATGGACGATGCCGCCGCGTCTGAAAGCCAAAGCGACTACGCCATTTAATAAATCGCCGGGGCGTCTGGATTTCCAGCGCGGTATTTTCAGCACCAATGCCAGCGGTGAACTGGAAGTTCGCACCACCGGTCATCAGGGCTCGCACGTCTTCAGTTCGTTCAGCCAGGCCAACTGTTTTGTGGTGCTGGAGCGCGAACGTGACCGCGTAGCCGTCGGCGAACGGGTGGACGTCGAACCGTTTAACGCACTGCTGCGGGGCTGAATATGACAACGCTGCCGGAACTGACCGACGCTGAAACTCTGCGCTATAACCGCCAGATCGTCCTGAAGGGTTTCGATTTCGACGGGCAGGAAAAACTGAAAGCCAGCCACGCGCTGATTGTCGGGCTAGGCGGTCTGGGCTGCGCAGCAGCGCAATATCTGGCGGCGGCCGGGATCGGCGCGCTGACGCTGCTGGATTTCGATACGGTCTCGCTGTCGAATTTGCAGCGCCAGACGCTGCATACCGACGCCCGCATCGGCATGAGCAAAGTGGCCTCAGCGCAGCTGGCGCTGGAAGCGATTAATCCTCATGTAGCCATCACGCAAATTAGCAGCCAATTGGATGACCCGGCCCTCGCCGCCGTTATCAGCCAGGGCGACATAGTGCTGGACTGCACTGACAACGTCGCCACCCGCGACCAACTTAACCGTGCCTGTTTTGCATCGAAAACGCCGCTGGTTTCCGGCGCAGCCATCCGCATGGAGGGCCAGCTCAGCGTCTTCACCTATCAGCCCGACGAACCTTGCTACCGCTGCCTCAGCCGCCTGTTTGGTGAGAACGCCCTGACCTGCGTCGAGGCCGGTGTGATGGCGCCGCTGGTCGGCACCATCGGCAGTTTGCAGGCCATGGAAGCCATCAAACTCCTGACGGATTTCGGGCAAGTTCTGCGCAGCCGTTTGCTGATGTTTGATGCGATGACGATGCAGTTTCGGGAAATGAAATTGATGAAGAGTGCGGGCTGTGAGGTGTGTGGTAGCCAGTAGTTCTGTCGATTACAGACATAAAAAAACCGCCAGATTATTTGGCGGTTTTTTTGTCTGGCACCAGCAATGATTAACTATTTATACCCTGGCTACGCAGATAGTCTTCGTAGTTACCGGAGAAGTCGATGACTTTGGTCGGCGTCATTTCGATGATACGGGTCGCCAGTGAGCTCACGAATTCACGGTCGTGAGAGACAAAGATCAGCGTGCCTTCGTACATTTCCAACGCCATGTTCAGGGACTCGATAGATTCCATATCAAGGTGGTTGGTGGGTTCATCCATAATCAGGATGTTTGGACGCTGCATCATCAGTTTCCCGAACAGCATACGGCCTTTCTCACCACCGGAAAGTACTTTCACTTTCTTCTTGATGTCGTCCTGACCGAACAGCAGACGGCCTAAAATGCCGCGTACAGCCTGTTCGTCGTCTTTCTCAGACTTCCACTGGCTCATCCAGTCGAATACGTTCAGGGAGTCATCGAATTCATATTCGTGATCCTGCGCGTAGTAACCGATTTTGGCGTTTTCAGACCATTTCACCGAACCGCTTTCCGGCTCATGCTCACCCACCAGCGTTTTCAGCAAGGTGGTTTTACCGATACCGTTGGCGCCCAGAATGGCAATTTTCTCACCGACTTCTAGCATCAGTCCAAGGTTTTTAAACAGCGGGCCGTTATCAAAACCTTTGGTGATTTTTTCCACTTCCAGCGCATTACGGAACAGTTTCTTGTCCTGCTCAAAACGCATGTAAGGGTTCTGACGGCTGGACGCTTTGATTTCGTCGAGCTGAATTTTGTCAATCTGACGGGCACGGGAGGTCGCCTGTTTAGATTTGGAGGCGTTGGCGCTAAAGCGGCTGACGAAGGATTGCAGTTCAGCAATCTGCGCTTTTTTCTTAGCGTTATTGGCGCTCAGAAGTTCACGGGCCTGCGTGGCCGCCGTCATGTATTCGTCATAGTTGCCCGGATACACGCGCAGTTCGCCGTAGTCCAGATCCGCCATGTGCGTACAGACCATGTTCAGGAAGTGACGGTCATGCGAAATGATGATCATGGTGCTGTTACGTTCGTTCAGCACCTGCTCCAGCCAACGAATGGTATCGATGTCCAGGTTGTTCGTAGGTTCGTCGAGCAGCAGAATTTCCGGATCAGAGAACAGCGCCTGCGCCAGCAATACGCGCAGTTTAAAGCCCGGCGCGATTTCGCTCATCAGGCCGTAATGTTGTTCAACGGGAATACCCACGCCGAGCAGCAGTTCGCCAGCGCGTGACTCCGCACTGTAACCATCCATTTCGCCGTATTCGACTTCCAGATCGGCCACTTTATAGCCGTCTGCTTCGCTCATTTCCGCCATCGCGTAAATGCGGTCGCGCTCTTCTTTCACGGCCCACAGTTCGTTGTGGCCCATGATCACGGTGTCCAGCACGGTGAACTGTTCGAAGGCGAACTGATCCTGGCGCAGTTTACCCAGACGCTCGTTCGGGTCGAGTACCACGTTGCCGCCGGACGGCACTAAGTCGCCACCGAGGATTTTCATGAAAGTGGATTTGCCGCAACCGTTAGCGCCGATCAGACCGTAACGGTTACCGCCGCCAAATTTCACGTTAATATTTTCGAATAACGGCTTGCTGCCGAATTGCATGGTGATGTTGTAAGTACTTAACACAACGCTCGCTCTTAATTAGGAATGTGATTTGGCGCGCATTATGCCACAACGGCGCAAGGAGATCGCCTGTTGGGGTGGTTGTTTTTCAGGCAAACCTCATCGTATCGGTAACTTTTTGTTATTTTTGAACGGATGCATGTCCTGTCGCTTTGCATTACACTGCCGCCCATGAAAAAAATCCGCCTGTTGATCCTGCTCATTCTTAGCATCACGCTGCCTTCTTTAGGGCTGGCGTCGGTGAATTTGATTGCCCAGTGTTCCACGATGACGGAAATGACTTCCAGCACAGAAGCTGCAATGCCGGGCATGTCCGCAATGACTGACGCCCCTGATGACTGCATGACGCAAAAAAGTGACATGTCGTCGAAGGGTAAGCAGCAGGGCGGGCAAAGCTGTAAGTTTGGCGCCAACTGTAATCTCAGCACCATCCTGACCTCTTTCGTTCCTCTGAAGTTATCTTCCCCTTATCACGACAACGCGTTGCCGACACCTGAAACTCCGTTTTCTCCGGCCCTTGAAGGCCAGTGGCGCCCTCCCCGGTTCATCTGATTCTTATCGATAGCTAACGCCGTTCAGCCTGTGGCTGGCGGGAAAAGGTATGCCTTTTGGCGTGCCGTTACTTTCATGGAATCAATACGATGTCCTTTAAATCGTTCTATTTCCCTGTGCAACTTTTGCTCGCAGGAATACCTTCTGTCGCCTTCGCCGCGCCGCTGACGTTCAGCTACGCGGTAAGCAGCGCATTGCAGCAATCACCCGAATTATCCGCCAGCCAGACCGGCATTCACTCTGCGCAGGCGGCCGCCATTCCCGCTGGCACATTACCTGACCCGAAACTCGTCGCCGGGCTCGACAACTTCCCGGTCTCCGGTCCCATGGCGAACTCACTGACCGAAGAGTCGATGACCATGGAGAAAATCGGCCTGATGCAGGAATTTCCCAATTCAGCCAAGCGCGATGCCCGTGAGGACGTGGCAAACGCGCTGGTCGGGCAGGCCGGTTCACAACACCGTATTTTGCAAACTGATGTGGCGCAGGGTACCGCCGTGGCCTGGCTTAGCCGCTATTATCTTGAGCAACAGCTTGGGCTGTTGCATCAGCTGGAGCAGGAGAATGGCTTGCTGGGGAAAACCTTACGGGCCCAGATCGTATCAGGGCGTACCCCGCTGGCTGATTCGCTGAATGCGGATGAAAAACAGGCCGAACTGGCCGATCGTGAAGACCAGCTTCAGCGCGAACTGCGCAGCGCCACGGCGAATCTCAGCCGTTATATCGGCGCTGACGCGCAACAGCCGCTGGCGGGCAATGCACCTGACTTACCGGTCGATGGCGCAACCTATCTTAAAATCCTGCATAAAACCCCAAAAATTCAGGCTTATAACAGCGAAGCGGAAAAAGCGCGGGCGCAATTGCGCGCAGCACAGGCAGAGAAAATCCCTGACTGGAGCGTCGAACTGGACTACCAGCGGCGTGATCCGCAATTCGGCAACATGGTGTCTGTGCAATTTACCGTCGGCCTGCCGGTGTTTGCCGCCAGCCGTCAGGACCCGGTTATTGCCGCCAAAACCCTCGACCTGACACAAGTGGGTGAACTGCGGGATGCTGCTCTGCGTCAGCAAACTAATCAGCTCAATAACGATCTCGCCGATTACGCCACCCTTACCCGCCAGATTGAACGCATCGACCAGAGCTGGCTGCCGCTGGCTCGGCAAAAGGTCACGCTTTTGAACGCCAGTTATTCGCGTGGCACCGGCGAGGGCACAGCCCTGATTAACGCCCGCAGCGCCGTGCTTGAGCAGCAGCTGCGTAAAGCCGGACTACAAAGCCAGCGCGCACAACTGGCTGCCAGCCTCTATTACACCTTTGCAGGAGTTCAACCATGAAACGCAAATCTTTCCCGCTGGCGGCCATGTCTTTGGTCTGCATTGCTGCGGGTCTTGCAACGGGCAGTGCCGCCGGTTACTGGTATGGCAAAACGCAGGCTGCCGGGACGCATACAGTGTCCGCCAGAGACGCCGCACCGGCTGAAAATAAACCCCTGTACTGGTATGACCCGATGGCACCGGCCCAGCATTTTGATAAGCCGGGAAAATCACCCTTTATGGACATGCAGCTGGTACCCAAATATGCCGACGAAAAAACCGCGGGTAGCAGCGTGCGGATTGACTCCGGCGTTGTACAAAACCTGGCGTTCCGGCTGGTGAACGTCACCTCCGGCCACGTTGATACCACCGTTAATGCGCTCGCTAACGTGGTGCTCAATGACCGTGATGTGGCGATTGTGCAGGCGCGCAGCAACGGCTTTGTGCAGCGCAGTTATCCGCTGGCGGCGGGCGATATCGTCAGGGCCGGTGCTCCGCTGGTGGATCTGCTGATGCCTGACTGGGCGGGTGCGCAGGCCGAGTATCTGGCGATGCGCAGCACCGGCGACAGCGCCCTGACCCGCGCGGCAAAACAGCGTCTGTTACTGCTGGGTATGCCTTCTTCGCTGATAAGTGAAGTCACGCGCAGCGGTAAACCGCAACCGGTGGTGACCCTGACGGCACCTGTCGCAGGGGTGATTCAGTCTCTCGACATTCGTCAGGGCATGGTGGTTTCCAGCGGCAATACGCTGGTGACACTCAACGGGATCGCTTCGGTTTGGCTCGACGTCGCCGTGCCTGAATCACAGGGTGCCAGGGTGGCGTCAGGTCAGCCGGCACAGATCACCTTTCCGGCTTACCCCGGTAAAACGTTTATCGGCAACGTCAGCGCCATCTTGCCGGTGGCCGACGCCGCCAGCCGTACGCTGAAGGTCAGGGTTGAACTGGCGAATCCTCAGCAGCAGTTCAGGCCCGGTATGTTTGCTAATGTCACGTTACACAGCAACGCTGAGACGAAATATCTCACCGTGCCGGGCGAGGCGGTGATCCGTACAGGACTGCGCAATGTCGTGATCGTCAGCGACGGTAATCAGCACTTTTCCCCGGTTGAGGTCATCCTCGGGCCGGAGTCTGCCGGTAAGACCGCGATCCTCTCCGGCCTGAAAGAGGGCCAGCAGGTGGTCGCTTCCGGTCAGTTTCTGATTGATTCAGAAGCCAGTCTGCAAGGCGTTCTCGGCAGAATGGACAGCGCCAGGAACGCAGGGAGTCAGCCATGATTGCGCTATTGATTCGCTGGTCGGTCGCCAACCGCGTGCTGGTGCTGATGGCGACGCTGTTTATCGCCGCCGCCGGTATCTGGGCCATCAACACGACGCCGGTCGATGCCCTGCCCGACCTGTCAGATGTTCAGGTGATCGTCAGAACCAGCTATCCCGGTCAGGCACCGCAGCTGGTTGAAAATCAGGTCACTTATCCGCTGACTACCACCATGCTCTCGGTGCCCGGCGCACAAACCGTGCGCGGGTACTCCTTCTTCGGCGACTCTTTTGTCTACGTCATCTTTAAAGAGGGCACCAACCTGTACTGGGCGCGTTCACGGGTGCTGGAATATCTCAGTCAGGTACAGTCGCGTTTACCGGCCAGTGCCAAACCCGCGCTGGGGCCGGATGCCACCGGCGTCGGCTGGATTTATGAGTACGCACTGGTGGATAAAACCGGCAAGCACGATCTCAGCCAGTTACGCAGTTTACAGGACTGGTTTCTGCGCTTCGAACTGAAAAGTCTGCCGAATGTGGCGGAAGTCGCCAGTATTGGCGGCATGGTAAAGCAGTATCAGATTGTGCTCGATCCGGTGAAAATGGCGGCTTACCGTCTGCCCCAGCAAACGGTGATCGCCGCTGTACAGCAGGCCAATCAGGAGGCCGGTGGGTCGGTAGTGGAACTGGCCGAAACGGATTATATGGTCAGGGCGTCCGGCTACCTGAAAACCCTTAATGACTTCCGGCTGATCCCGCTCGGCGTGGTAAACGGCATTGCGGTTACCTTAGCCGACGTTGCGACGGTGCAAATTGGCCCGGAACTGCGTCAGGGCGTGGCGGAGCTCAACGGTCAGGGAGAAACCGCCGGCGGCGTGATTATTCTGCGTTCCGGCGAAAATGCCCGTACGACGATTGCCAGCGTGAAACAGAAACTGCACGAGTTACAGCGCAGCCTGCCCGACGGCGTGGAGATCGTACCGGTGTACGACCGCAGCAAACTGATTGACCGTTCCATCGATAACCTCAGCCATAAACTTATCGAGGAGTTTGTGGTGGTGCTGGTGGTCTGTGCGCTATTCCTGTGGCATTTCCGCTCTGCGCTGGTGGCTATCATCTCCCTGCCGCTCGGCATCATGATCGCCTTTATTCTGATGCGCATTCAGGGGATCAACGCCAACATGATGTCGCTGGCCGGAATTGCCATTGCCATCGGGGCGATGGTCGATGCGGCGATTGTGATGATCGAAAATGCGCATAAAAAAATAGAGCATTGGACGAGCGGACATCCCGGCGGGAAGCTCGAGGGGCAGGCGCATTGGGAGGTGATCACGCAGGCAGCAACCGAAGTCGGCCCCGCGCTGTTCTTCAGTTTGCTGGTGATCACACTGTCGTTTATCCCGGTCTTCACGCTCGAATCGCAGGAGGGCAAACTGTTTGGCCCGCTGGCTTTCACCAAGACCTACGCTATGGCCGGTGCGGCCCTGCTGTCGGTGACGCTGATCCCGGTGCTGATGGGCTACTGGATACGCGGGAGAATCCCCGATGAGCGCCGCAACCCGATTAACCGCGGTCTGACGAAAGTCTACCGGCCCATGCTCGACTGGGTACTGACCCGCCCGAAGCTGACCATGCTGCTGGCGGTTCTGGTTCTGCTGACTACGCTCTGGCCGCTCAGCCGTATCGGTTCGGAATTCATGCCTGCGATTGACGAAGGTGACCTGCTCTATATGCCGTCTGCCCTGCCGGGTCTTTCGGTATCGAAGGCCGCCGAGCTATTACAGCAAACTGACCGCTTAATCAAAACCGTGCCTGAAGTGCAAAGCGTCTTTGGCAAAGCCGGACGGGCTGAAAGTGCCACCGATCCGGCACCGGTCGAAATGTTTGAAACCACCATTCAGTTCAAACCCCGCGACCAGTGGCGCCACGGAATGACACCGGAAAAACTGGTGAAAGAGCTCGACAGCGTGGTGAAAGTACCGGGTTTAGCCAACATCTGGGTACCGCCGATCCGCAACCGCATCGACATGCTGGCGACCGGGATTAAAAGCCCGGTTGGTGTGAAGATCTCCGGCCCCACGCTTGACGTCATCGACGATACGGCACAGGCCATCGAAAAAATAGCCAAAACGGTGCCCGGCGTCAGCTCAGCATTAGCGGAGCGCTTAACCGGCGGACACTATATTAACGTGGACATTGACCGGCCGGCGGCCAGCCGTTACGGGCTGAATATTGCTGACGTACAGGCAATAGTCTCTTCAGCCATTGGCGGAGCAAATATCGGCGAAACCGTCGAGGGGCTGGCGCGTTATCCCATCAACCTGCGCTATCCGCGTGAAACCCGTGACTCCCTCGACGGACTGCGCAACCTGCCGGTTTATACGCCGTCCGGGCAGCAGATCACCCTGGGTAGTGTCGCAACGCTGGAAGTCACCGAAGGTCCGCCAATGATCAAAACTGAAAACGCGCGCCTGTCGGGGCTGGTTTATATCGATGCCAGCAACGGCGATATTGCCAGTGTCGTTGAGGCACTGCGTCTGGCGGTAAATCAGCAACTGCATCTCGCGCCTGGCGTCAGCATCGAATACGCCGGGCAGTTTGAATACCTGCAACATGCGGTGGAGCGGCTGAAACTGGTGGTTCCGGCGACGCTTGCGATCATCTTCTTCCTGCTCTATCTGCTCTTTCGCCGGGTAGAGGAAGCGGCGCTGATCATGCTGACACTGCCCTTCGCCATGGTCGGCGGTATCTGGCTGCTCTATCTGCTTGGCTACAACCTGTCGATTGCCTCAGGCATTGGTTTTATCGCGCTGGCCGGTGTATCGGCAGAGTTCGGCGTGATCATGCTGGTCTATCTGCGACAGGCCATGACGACACATAACCCCCATAACCTGCCGCTGACACCGGCAGAAATGGATATCGTTATTCGTGAAGGGGCCATCTTACGCGTCAGGCCGAAAGCCATGACGGTGGCGGTGATTCTGGCCGGGCTGGTACCGATTTTACTCAGCAGCGGCACCGGGTCAGAAGTGATGAGCCGCATCGCTGCGCCGATGGTCGGCGGCATGATAAGCGCCCCGCTGCTGTCGATGTTTATCATTCCCGCGCTCTGGCGTTTGCTCGCCGAACGCCAACTCTCTGTATGTAAACCCTCAGCCTCTTTGCAGGCTTCACGTTCTCATGACCTCAACAAGTGAAGGAAATATCATGTCTAAACTCATCAACCTTATTGCTCTCTCCGTGCTGTTTTCAGCCGCCGCGCCGGTAATGGCCGCAGACACCAGCATGTCCGGCAATATGGCAGGAATGCAAATGGCCGACACTCCGGCAAAAAGTGATACCGCAACAGCCAGCGGTGTGGTGAAAAAAATCGATACCGCCGCGGGCATGGTGACGCTGCAACATGGTCCGATCCCGGCCATTAGCTGGCCTGCCATGACCATGGGATTCAACGTTGCTGACCCCGCATTGCTGAAGAATATTAAGGAAGGAGAAGCCGTCGATTTCACCCTGAAAGCCGAAAATGGCAATGAAGTGGTCGTGGCGATTGAGGCGAAGAAATAGCGTCATAAAAAAACCCGGCATTGCCGGGTTTTAATGATTGGACTCTACAGGTGGGATTAGAAGCTGTAACCAATCACGCCATAGTAGCCCCAGCCGGTAGATTTCACGTCGAAGTTACCGTTGCCGAAGTTCAGCTCAGCACCGTCTTGCCACTGGCCACCGTTGTGGAAGTAACGCGCTACGAACGAGTAGTGCCAGTGCGTGTAGTTCAGCGCAAGGATGTGGCTGGATGCCACGGAGTTGCTTGAACGAGCTTTACGGCCGTTAACGTCGTTGAAATCGTCGTTACCCAGATCGGAGCCCCAGTCGAAGTTGGTGAAACCGATGTAGCTCAGGTTACCGCCCCACAGTTGGGTCAATGGCACGAAGTATTTCACTTTGAAACGGTAGCCGTCCCAGCTGTTTTCATTTGCTGCGCCGTAGTTTTCCCACTGGTATTTAGCATACACGTTCAGGGAGAGGCTCATTGGCAGATGGGTATCAATGTCAGTACCCAGACCCATGAACCAGGTGTTCTGGCGGTTATCGCTGTCCGGACCCATATCGTAAATATAGTTGTTCGCGAAGTACCACTCTTTGAACGGGCCGAAGCTCAGATCAGTATTGGTCAGCTTGTCGATAGAGAAGCGCGGTTCGATTTCCATAAACATCGGAGAACCGTTCTTATCCCAGATACCGGTGTCGTTGCCGTTACCCGCGCCGAAAGTTTTTGGAATATCAATATAGCCGTAGAAATCGAACCAGTCTTTGTGTGCAAAGGCTTCATATTCGAGATAAACGTCGTTACGAATCGTGGGTCCGAAACGGGTATCGGCGCTGCCTACGACGTTAACGCTCTGATGCCACCAGTCGGAAACGAATTCACCCTTGGTGTCATCAGCCAGCGCAGTCGCGCTGTAAGACAAAGCTAAAAGTGCGCCAGCTGCAATAATTTTATTGTTCATTTGTTTACCAGAAGCGGGTTAGGAAGCAACTCCCTGCCAGAAGGAGACAATTTTTTACGAAACATCCGGCGCCTGAATCTCTGCTCAGGAACACCGCCTGTTTAAAACCGTAATTGGCGTGCCACATCACTACGCATAAGAGAGAATCTGAAACTGTGACCGACAACCGATTGCGACGCCATAATACAAAAAATGAGCAATTTCCAGTCGCAGCAGATCGGATTCAACTTTTGTTAGCTAATAAATAGATTTGGTCAATGTTTGTCAATTTCTGTTTCATTCGGATACATACTTTGTGTGATGGTTGTCACAATGTATTCACGTATTGCGGTTATGGCGGTTTTTATGTCGAAGAAAAAATCGATTGCGCAAAATATGCACAACGGACAATTGTCGTGGTATGATGATGACAATTAGCCTGACGAAGGAGCTCATTATGCAACCTAAAATTTCGGATCTGCATTCCAAAAACTCACACGTTCCTGCAATGCGCCTCTGGCAATCTGCGGGGCTTCCCGCAAGCGGAGGAATGAGTTTGATCAATGCCATACAAAAAGGCTTTTCAGTTGATAGCATTCATCTCCTGAACGCTGAACTGGGATGGTCAAAGATGGCTTTACTGGAAATTATGGGAATTAACGAACGCAGCTTTGCCCGCCGGAAAGCGGAAAATGGTCTGCTGAAAATGGACGAAAGCGAACGCGTCGCGCGTCTGATCCGCATAGTGGATGCCGCTACCGATTTATTCGAAGGTGACCGCAGCGCAGCGCTCGACTGGATACGTCGCCCTGCTCCCGCGCTCGGCGGCATTGCGCCGGTCGAGATGCTGACCTCTGAAGCGGGTGCGCTGGAAGTGAACCGTCTGATTGGCCGCCTGGAATACGGGGTCTTTGGGTGAAGCTCTATCGCATAGTGAAAACCAAACATCTGGCGACAGCCTGGTCAGGTTCCGGCGCGCAGCTGTATGGCGGACGGTGGAATCCGCCGGGTAAGCCGGTGGTCTATCTCGCCACCAGCATTTCACTGGCGATACTGGAAATCATGGTGCATCTGCAAAACAGCGTGCTGCTGCAGGCCTATACCCTGCTGAGCATTGAGGTTCCGGAAGAGATGCTGCCAGTGCTTGACGCCTCGACACTCAGTGCCGACTGGAAAGATCCGTCGCCGCCGGACAGCACGCAGAGTCTGGGAGAAGAGTGGCTACTGGACGGGGAAAGCGTCGGATTAAGAGTACCTTCGGTGATTGTACCGAGCGAATTCAACGCGATTATGAATCCGCTACATGCCGATTTCGCCGCCCTGCTTGAGACGATAGAGACAGAAGCAATGGTGTTTGATCCGCGCCTGACCCTGACAGCCTGACGCGTAACTCGGTTTAGAACGAAGTGTTTATGATGCGCGTCGGTTGCTGCGGTAAATCAGCCATAACGCAATTGCAAGGCAGGGAACTGCCGCCATACGTTGCCATGAAAGAGCGATCGTCGGGTTTTGCAACCAGCCGAAATTATCAATCATCATTCCCATCGACAACTGCCCGAGAATAACCGCCACCGTCGCCGCCGCAGTTCCAATACGTGGCACGGCCGTGACCATAATGATGATGTACGGCACGCCAAACAGCGCGCCCATCAGTTGCCACTTTGGCACGGTCAGCAAAGTAGCCGCCTGCGGTGTCTGAATGAACAAAATCAGCACAGCAGTGATAGCTGCCCCGACGCTGAACGTCAGAAATGCACTTTTCAGCACGCCCACTCTTTCGCCCAGTTTACCGTTAACCGCTGCCTGCATACTTAGCGCGGCTCCGGCAATCACGGCCAGAATAATCAT
This sequence comes from uncultured Enterobacterales bacterium, assembly GCA_963519305.1. Classification (GTDB taxonomy): domain Bacteria; phylum Pseudomonadota; class Gammaproteobacteria; order Enterobacterales; family Enterobacteriaceae; genus Ewingella. The sequence goes on along the minus strand of CAUQMS010000006.1, from coordinate 107,826 downwards.
TATCAGTTCGGTCATGTTCAGCTCCAGGCAATCAAAATAAGCGCAGCGACAATAAACAGCAGCGCCAGCAAACGTTCACCGCCGACTTTTTTCGCCGGGCTGCCAAACCAGCCAAAATGGTCAATCAGCAGACTTTTGGCGACCTGCCCGGAGAGGATAGCGATCATCGTCAGCCCGATGCCAATCAGCGGCGTCGCCAGCGTCAGGACAATCACGTAAACCGGCCCCAGAACCCCGCCCAGCAGTTGCCAGCCGGGTAGCTGTGTAAATGCCGGAGCATGGCGCGGGCTGAAGAACAACACCAGCAACCCCGTCAGTACGGAGCCCACGCCAAAAATACTCAGCGTTGCCCACAGATGACCGACTTCAGTGCCCAGCGGACCAATCAGCCCGGCCTCAAGCGAGAGCCCCATGCCCGCCAGCACCACCAGCGGAATTAAAAGCAGATTCATTGTATTCCTGTTATTACCCGAAAAAAGAAGCGGACTATAGCGTGGCACTTCATTGCGAAAAACAGGATAATCATGAAAACACTTTTGCGGGATACGCACTGATGGAAGATTTTAGTCAGCTCAATTTCAGGTCACTGCGGCTGTTTGTCGCCGTGGTGGATCAGGGGAGTTTTTCCGAAGTTGCGCGCCGCGAGGCGATGTCGCCCTCCTCCATTTCACGGGTGGTCCAGCAGATGGAGCAGGCATTGCAGACGCAACTTCTCTACCGCAACACTCGTGCCGTCAGCCCGACAGAATCAGGCCTGTTGCTTGCCCATCATGCCCGTCAGGTTCTGGATCAACTGGAGCAAGCGATGCGTGGGTTACAGGAGCAGGATCTGGAACCGGGCGGGCTGGTGCGCATCAATGCGCCGGTGGTTTTCGGCCAGCGCCATCTAGCGCCCTGGCTGCATGAACTGTGCGCCCGCTACCCTAAATTACAAATTGAGCTGATGCAGACCGATGATTTTATCGACCCGTTGCATGATGCTACCGACCTGCTGATCCGCATCGGCGTCATGGCCGACTCCAGCCTGCAGTCCCGCACGCTCGGGTATCAGCACTTTACGCTGGCAGCCAGCCCGGCCTATCTGGCCCGCGCCGGGATCCCCTCATCTCCAACAGAACTGGCGCAGCACAGCTGTCTGGTATTTAAAGGTTTTGCGGGCTCCCAGCGCTGGTTCTTCCGCCAGCCCCATGAAACCTGGGAGCCGTACACCCTGCGGGGCGTGCTGACCAGCAACAATGCGGAAACCCTGACACAGGCCGCCATCGACGGCTTAGGGTTGGTGGTGTTCCCCACCTGGCTGATAGGCGATGCCTTACATGCTGGCCGCCTGGTCAGCGTGCTGGAAACGTATCAGGTTTCCACCTCGCTGGAGGCCCAGACCATCTCAGCCGTTTACCCGAACGGTAAAAAGCCCTCGATCAAAGTCCGGGCAGTGATTGATTTTCTGTTGGAGAAATTTGGCGAGCCCGCCTACTGGGAGAGGTGAGCAATGGGGCATTGCTGAACCCTTGGGTTGCCACCCAAACTGGCCTTTCAATCTTTAAATCTTTAAATCTTTAAATCTTTAAATTCCAATTCAAGGTCGTGGGCGTCGGCCCACACCGACCAGGGGAGGCGTAAACGCGCCTCCCCTGGACCCCTGCGTTTTTAAACTGCGCGCTATCGCTGAATCAGGGTGGTCATGTTTCAGGTATTTCCGTTATAGCCGCAAAATGTCGCCGCGTTGCGGTGCCTTCGCTGCGGGTTACAACCCGCGAAAAAAGACTCGCGGTTTTCCACCTCTTGCTCAGCGCCATTTTTGAATGCGGCCGAAGCTTCTTTAAATTCAAAACCAACACGGTATTTGTCTTTCAAAATGTTGAGGCCGCGTTCAAAACGACGTCGAGTGAGCGGTGAGAAACGGCGAGAGTGTTTTTTCGAGCTGGTCCGAACCCGAAACGAGAGAACCGCGCAGCGGCGGAGTTTGCGGCTGTAACTGCGGTAACTGAAACACGGCCATCCCGATTTAGCGATAGCGCGCAGTTTAAAAACGCAGGATTCCAAAGGAGGTTCGTTTAAACCTCCTTTGGGCCCGTGTGGGCGGCGAGCCCACGAACTTGTGCTTGAATTTAAATTTGAATTTGAATTTGAATTTGAATTTGAAGATTTAAAAGCAGGCTTGGGCGGCAGCCCAAGATCTTAAATAGCCTCCAACCGCATGCTTATATGCGGGATCCCGTCTTCATCATAAATCTCCGTGTAGGCCACAAACCCTAAACTCCCGTAGAACTTCTGTAAGTGCGCCTGCGCGGAAAGAATCACCTGCGCGTCGGGCCAGTGTTTTTTACAGGAAGCGAGCGCTCTTTCCATCAGCTGATAACCCAGTTTCAGACCCCGGGCTGCCGGGGCGATGATCACGCGGCCAATCGCGACATCACCATCCAGATTGAGGATGCGCAGATAGGCCACCGGCACACCATTTTGCCAGCCAATCAGATGGCGGTTGTCGCCAATGAGATCACGGCCATCGAGATCCTGATAAACACAAGTTTGCTCAACCACAAACACCTCGCTGCGCAGGGCCAGAATGGCGTACAGCTGCGTTGCGCTGAGCTTGCTGTGGTGTAAATCCTGCCAAACGATATCTTTCGATAAATCAGTCATAAAGGGTAAGGCTCCTGCCGTCAGGCCCGCGAAAACAGGGCCAAAAAAAAGGATAATCCGAAGATCATCCCTTTTATCAGGCTAAGTAGCCAAAAGCCATCAGGCTATTCATCATTTCGATGATTTACCCGTTCCATTCTGGCGGGAGCGTGACCCGCCACATAATATTCTGCCGTACTTTTCGGTAACGCTTCACGTCCGCGTATTTTATCAGCAATTTTTTCGGCGATCATAATAGTGGTCGCGTTCAGGTTACCGGTAATAATTTGCGGCATGATCGAGGCGTCTACAACGCGCAAACCCTGCATCCCGTGTACGCGGCCCTGCCCGTCCACTACTGCCATGTCATCACTGCCCATCTTGCATGAACAGGACGGGTGGAAGGCGGTTTCGCCGTGCTCGCGGATAAAAGCATCAAGCTGTTCGTCGGTTTGCACATCTGCGCCGGGGCTGATTTCACGCCCGCGATACGGGTCCAGCGCAGGTTGCGCCATGATTTCACGGGTGATGCGGATAGCATCGCGGAACTCATGCCAGTCCTGCTCACTCGACATGTAATTAAACAGGATGCTCGGATGCTGACGCGGATCTTTCGATTTCACCTGCACGCGGCCACGGCTTGGGGAACGCATCGAACCCACGTGGGCCTGGAATCCGTGCTCATTCACCGCATTGCTGCCATTGTAATTAATGGCGACCGGCAGGAAGTGGTACTGAATATTCGGCCACGCAAACTCTTCACGGCTGCGGATAAACCCGCCCGCTTCAAACTGGTTGCTTGCACCGACGCCGGTGCCATTGAACAGCCATTCGGCACCGATTTTCGGCTGATTGAACCATTTAAGCGCCGGATAAAGCGACACCGGCTGGGTACAGCTGTACTGAAGATACATCTCCAGATGGTCCTGCAAGTTTTCGCCGACACCCGGCAGGTCATGGACCAGCGGAATATCCAGACCCTGGAGCAGGGTGGCCGGTCCGACACCGGAGCGCTGTAAAATCTGCGGTGACGCAATCGCGCCGCTGCACAGCAGAACTTCGCGTTTGGCGCTGGCAGTTTTAGCGTTGTATTCGTCACCTTTAAAATAGCTGACACCTACGGCGCGTTTCCCTTCGAACAGGATTTTGTCGGTCAGCGCGTGCGTCACAATGGTAAGATTAGCGCGCGGTTTGGCCTGATCCAGATAGCCACGGGCGGTGCTGGCGCGTCGCCCTTTCGGTGTTACCGTGCGATCCATCGGGCCGAAACCTTCCTGCTGATAACCGTTAAGGTCTTCGGTGCGCGGATAACCGGCCTGCACGCCTGCTTCTACCATCGCGTGGAACAGCGGATTGTTACCGTTCTTTGGCGTCGCAACGCTCACCGGACCATCGCCGCCGTGGAAATCATTCGGGCCGATATCACGGGTTTCAGCTTTGCGGAAATACGGCAGGCAGTCGAGATAACTCCAGTCTTCCAGACCCGGTGCGGTGGCCCAGTTGTCGAAGTCCATCGCGTTGCCGCGGATGTAGCACATGCCGTTGATCAGTGACGAACCGCCCAGCCCTTTGCCGCGCCCGCATTCCATGCGGCGGTTATTCATGTACGGTTCAGGGTCGGTTTCATACGCCCAGTTATAGCGTTTTCCCTGCAACGGGAAGGCCAATGCCGCAGGCATCTGGGTGCGGAAATCCATCCGGTAATCCGGGCCGCCAGCCTCGAGCAGCAGTACGCTGACGTCGCTGTCTTCGGTTAAACGGGTCGCTAATACGTTGCCGGCAGAACCGGCACCAATAATGATGTAATCGTAATCCATTGATTTCTCCTATGCGGAAGGCGGATTAAAAGACCGAACTGAATTCGCCCAGCTCAACCTGCACGGATTTAACTTGTGTGTAATGCCCGAGGGTGCTGATGCCGTTCTCGCGGCCGACGCCGGAGTGCTTATAGCCCCCGACCGGCATGGCGGCGTCAGATTCGCCCCAGGTGTTGATCCAGCAAATGCCTGCTTCCAGCTGATGTATAACGCGGTGTGCGGTGTTCAGGTCCTGCGTCACCAGCCCGGCGGCCAGACCGTATTCGGTATTGTTGGCGCGGCGCACCACTTCGTCTTCGCTCTCGTAAGTCAGAATACTCATCACCGGCCCGAAGATCTCTTCGCGCACGATGGTCATGTCATCGCGGCAATCGGTAAAGACCGTCGGGGCAACATAAGCGCCTTTAGCATACTCGCCGGTGATCATGCGCTCGCCCCCGGCCAGCAGGCGGGCCCCTTCGTTCTTGCCCCTTTCGATGTAGCGAAGCACGGATTCCATGTGTGCAAAGCTTACCAGCGGGCCGAAGTTAACGCTTTCGTCGGTCGGGTCACCCAGGCGGATGCGCTGCACGCGTTCAAGGATTTTGGCTTCAAATTCACCTTTCAGCGCGGCGGGAACGAACACCCGGGTGCCGTTGGTACAAACCTGACCAGAGCTGTAGAAGTTCGCCATCATGGCAATATCAGCGGCTTTATCCAGATTGGCGTCCGGGAAAATAATCAGCGGAGATTTACCACCGAGCTCCATCGTAACCTCTTTCAGGGTTGAGGCTGACGCGCTGGCCATCACTTTCTTGCCGGTGGTCACACCGCCGGTGAAGGAGATTTTAGCGATGTGCGGATGGTCAGTCAGAGCCTGCCCGACACGGGCACCGCTGCCGGTGACCACGCTGAAGACACCATCCGGCACACCGGCTTCAGTGTAAATCTCAGCCAGTTTCAGTGCGGTCAGCGAGGTGACTTCGCTCGGTTTGAAGATCATGGCGTTACCGGCCGCCAGCGCAGGTGCAGATTTCCACAGGGCAATCTGAATCGGGTAGTTCCACGCGCCGATACCGGCCACGACGCCCAGCGGTTCGCGGCGGGTGTAGACAAATGCAGAGTCGCGCAGCGGGATTTGCTGGCCTTCGAGTGCCGGAATCAGCCCCGCGTAATATTCCAGCACGTCCGCGCCGGTGACAATATCGACCGCCATCGTTTCAGAGAGGGGCTTGCCGGTGTCTGCCGTTTCTATGATGGCCAGTTCGTCGTTGCGTTCACGCAGAATATCGACTGCGCGGCGCAAAATGCGCGAGCGCTGCATGGCGGTCATTGCCGCCCAGACCTTCTGGCCTTGACGCGCAGCGCTGACGGCTAAATCCACGTCTTCGGCAGTGGCGTTTGGCAACGTGGCAATCACTTCGCCATTGGCCGGGTTGATGGCATCAAACGTCTCGTTGCCGGTGCTTTCCTGATAGCGTCCATCGATATACAGTTTTTGGGTGCCGTAGCGTGACATATGCTGTTCTCCTCGGTCAGTGCGGTCTGAATTCAGGCAGCCGGGCGTGGCTGCGAAATTTGTGACTCAATAAAGCGATAGGTAATTTGTAACGCCTCATCGCGGTTGAAAGCTTTGCCGCTGAGCGCGGCCCGTAACCACAGGCCGTCAATCAGTCCGGCCATGCCCTTGGCAGCTAAACGCGCCGCTTCTTTAGGCAGAAACTGCCTGAACTCAGAACATAAATTTGAATAGAGCCGGCGGCTGTTCACCTGTTGCAGGCGGTGCAGCTGCGGGTGATGCATACTGCTGGCCCAGAAGGCCAGCCAGGTTTTCATCGCCGCGCTGTTGGTCTGACTGTCGTCGAAATTCGCTTCGGCGATGGCATGTAACCGCGCCGTCGGGGCGTTGTCGTCGAGCCGTGACAGCCGTTCCTGAACCCCCTCCCCCAGATGACTGAGCAGATAACGCATAGTGGCTTCCAGCAATCCATTCTTGTCACGAAAGTAGTGACTGATGATGCCGTTGGAGACGCCAGCGCGGCGGGCAATTTGCGAAATGGAGGCTTCATGCATCCCCACTTCGTTGACTGCCGCCAGTGTTGCCTCAATCAATTGCTGCCGTCTGATGGGCTGCATTCCTACTTTGGGCATGGGTCCGACTCCTGAAAAATAGGCCTTCCGGAAACCGTTTTTATTGCGTTTTTTAACGGTAATTCCAGACGTTTTTAACCTTGTTGCTGACTCTATTTAACTTTTTTTTGATTGAACGTTCAATCAAAAATGCATATATTTTATTACCAATACGTTAGTAATTTGTATGCTAATTGCGTTGGCATTTGCTCTAATTGATTGAAATTAAGTTAATAATTCATATAACAGGGGATACGATGGCTGCTGTCGATAAGACTGACAAACTGTCCGATAAACCACGTGACGAACTCAACAAAGTGGTGTTTTTCACTTCCGCCGGGTTGATTCTGGCGTTCACGCTGATGTCTATTTTCTACACCGATCTGTCGGGAAAATGGCTCAGCCGATCACTCAACTGGGTGTCTGCTACTTTTGGCTGGTATTACATGCTGGCTGCTACGCTGTACATCGTGTTTGTAGTGTTCATTGCCTGTTCGCGCTTCGGCTCGATCAAACTCGGCCCTGAACAATCCAAACCCGAATTCAGCATGATGAGTTGGGCTGCTATGTTGTTCGCCGCCGGGATTGGCATCGATTTGATGTTCTTCTCCGTCGCCGAACCGGTGACGCAATATATGCTGCCACCGGAAGGCCAGGGCCAGACGCTGGAAGCCGCCCGCCAGGCAATGACCTGGACGCTGTTCCACTACGGTCTGACTGGCTGGGCAATGTACGCCCTGATGGGCATCGCGCTGGCCTACTTCAGCTACCGCTATAATCTGCCGCTGACCATCCGCTCAGCGCTCTACCCGATTTTCGGCAAACGTATTTATGGCCCAATCGGCCACACGGTGGATATTGCCGCCGTCGTCGGGACCATTTTTGGCATCGCTACGACGCTCGGTATCGGCGTCGTACAGCTCAATTACGGTCTGAAGGTGCTGTTCCAGATCCCGGAAAACCTGACGGTGCAGGCATCGCTGATTTTGCTCTCGGTGGTGATGGCGACGATCTCCGTTACTTCCGGGGTAAATAAAGGCATCCGTATTTTGTCAGAGCTGAATGTGCTGCTGGCGCTGGGGCTGATCCTGTTTCTGCTGTTCTTCGGCAATACCGAGTTCCTGCTTAATGCGCTGGTGCTGAACATCGGCGACTACATCAACCGCTTTATGGGCATGACGCTCAACACCTTTGCCTTTGACCGTCCGACCGAATGGATGAACAGCTGGACCCTGTTCTTCTGGGCCTGGTGGGTTGCCTGGTCGCCGTTTGTCGGCCTGTTCCTGGCGCGTATTTCACGCGGGCGCACCATCCGTCAGTTCGTGCTGGGGACGCTGATCATTCCGTTCGTCTTCACCCTGCTGTGGCTGTCGATTTTCGGTAACAGCGCGCTTTACCAGATCATTCACGGCAATCTCGATTTTGCCAACGAAGTGATTGCCCATCCTGAACGCGGGGTTTACAGCCTGCTGGCGCAGTATCCTGGCTTTACACTGAGTGCCTCGGTCGCCACCATCACCGGCCTGCTGTTTTATGTCACCTCGGCAGATTCCGGTTCGCTGGTGCTGGGTAACTTCACCTCGAAACTGGCGGATATCAACAATGATGCGCCAAACTGGCTGCGGATTTTCTGGTCGGTCACTATCGGGGTTCTGACGCTCGGGATGCTGATGACCGACGGAGTGTCTGCGCTGCAAAACGCCACGGTGATCATGGGGCTGCCGTTCAGTTTCGTGATTTTCTTCATCATGGCCGGATTGTACAAATCCCTGCGCCTCGAGGACTTCCGCCGCGCCAGTACGCTGCAATCGCTGGCACCGATGCCCGCTGCGGGCGGTGACGCGGTGCTGAACTGGAAACAGCGGCTGTCGCGCGTGATGAACTATCCGGGCACCACGCATACCCAGCGTATGATGGATCTGGTGTGTCGCCCGGCGATGCTCGACGTAGCGCAGGAGCTGAAACTGCGCGGGGCCAAAGTGGAGTTCAACGAGCATGAGCCGGTGGAGGACGAGAAACTTAATCACCTCGAGCTGATTGTGTCGCTGGGTGAAGAGCAGAACTTTGTCTATCAGATCTGGCCGGTGCGCTACGCAGTGCCGGGCTTTACCTACCGCGCACGCTCGGGTAAATCACATTATTACCGTCTGGAAACCTTCCTGCTGGAAGGCACGCAGGGTAACGATTTGATGGACTTCACCAAGCATCAGGTGATCAACGACATTCTCGATCAGTACGAGCGTCACCTGAACTTCCTGCATCTCAACCGCGAAGCGCCGGGTAATACGCTGACGTTTCCTGAGTAAGAGATCACAGGCATAAAAAAACCCGCGCAAGCGGGTTTTTCTTTTCTGGCTGACGGTGTTATGCGCCGGCTAATTCCGCCCGGTGGACGTCGTTAATCTTCACTCCGGCATTTACCAGCTTTTCCTCGGCTTCCTCAATATCTTCGCTGTCGATTTCCAGCGTCTCCTGCGTACTGCCTTCCTGCGGGGTCAGCGCCAGTTCCACCATGATCGGGAAATGGTCGGAGCCCATTGGCGGCAGGCGTTGCAGGTCAATCAGGGTGAACTCTTTGCTGTGGAATACGTGGTCCAGCGGCCAGCGCAGGAACGGAAAACTCGCGTGGAAAGTGTTGTACATACCGCGGCCACGGCGTGGATCGAGCAGACCGCTGATCTTCATAAACAGCCGCGTGGTGCGTGACCATGCTACGTCGTTGAGGTCGCCGGTGACGATGGTCGGATAGGTCGCACGCGCGGCGGTGTGGCCGACGGCCACCAGTTCGCCATCGCGGTTGGTCGATTCGTCATCTTCAGTCGGGCTTGGCGGCATCGGATGCAGACAGTGCAGGACCACGTGATCGCCGGAGGTCAGCTCGACGCGAAAGTGCATCGACGGAATGCCATCGGCCACCAGAAACTGGATTTTGCCGTTGAAAATCGGCAGGCGCGAATAGACGTGCATCCCGTACAGATTGTCGAGCGGGCATTTCAGGCTGTGAGGATAATCCGCTTCGATGGGCGCCATCTGGTCTTCCCACCACTGATCGGTTTCCAGCAGGACGAGAATATCCGGGCGCTGTTCTTTCACAATTTCCAGCAGACGGGCCGATTTACGATTGGTCATCAGCACGTTGCAGTTAATGATTTTCAGGCGCGGTTGACCGTTAGGGATCGTCTTTTTGACCTGCACCCGATACAGGCGCGTATAAGGCAAAATCCACCACGCCTGATAGAGCATACAGGCCAGCGACAGCAGCACGATAAGCGTTGCCAGCGGCCCGCCGAGCGGCAAAATCCACAACTCCGTCAGCAGGAAAAGCAGCGACAGCGTTGCCATTTGCAGCCGGGGGAAATCCCACACCCGCACCCACCAGCGCTGATTTTTCGACAGCGGCAACAGGGTCAGCAGCGTCATGATAACCGTCAGCACGCTGACAATAATTCGAAGTGTATGCATTAAATCAGGACTCACTCAGGGTATCGGCGTGACGCCAGTGCAGTTGCGGAGAAAGATAGCACTGATTCTGTGCCGGTTGCTGTTCGTTAATCAGGCCGGTGACCATCTCAAAACAGTGGATCGCCAGCGCGCGGCAGTCCTGTGCGACGGTATCAATTTTTACCGAGAGAGAGTCATACAGGTAGTGGTCATCGAAGCTGCACAGGTGGATATCGCTTTCCAGCAGCTTGTGCTGGCTCATGTAGCGCAACACCCCTTCCATCAGCCCGCAGGAGGCGACAAACAGCGCCTTCGGTGGCCGTCCGAGACGTGCGCAAAGATTAGCGAACATTTCATAGCCGGAACCAGGATGGTAATTGCCGTAGAGGATCCATTCTGGTTTGAGGCTGACTCCGGCGCGTTCCAGCCCGAGCTGATAGCCCGCCAGACGGTCGCGCGTCGGGGAAATGCGCGGTTGCCCGCCGAGGAAGTAGAACTCCTCCTGCTGATGTTTCGCGACCTTTTCGACCAGCGCAGCCGAAGACTCGATGGCTTCGCAGACCACCAGCGGCAGTTGGGTATCACTGATATGACGGTCGAAAAGTACCACCGGCAGTTGCTGGCTGATTTTCAGATATTCCGCGTCATTGAGCATGCTGGAGGCGACGATCAGGCCATCAACCTGACGTTGAATCAGGTTGTTGACCACCATCATTTCCTGACTGGTATTTTCATCCGTACAGGCGATCAACAGCTGCATACCGTTTTCACGGCACAGGTTTTCAAGTTCGTTGGAGCAGGCCGCAAAACCGTAATTGGTCATCTCCGGCACCACCAGCCCCAGCGTATAGCTGCGCGTGACATTTAGCGAACGGGCATGAATGCTCGGTTGATAATGGTGTTCAGCCGCCACGGCCAGGACGCGATCGCGGGTAGCATCCGAGATGCGAAATTTTTTGCTGTGCCCGTTAAGTACCTGGCTGGCAGTCGATTTCGACACGCCAGCCAGTTCTGCAATACCGCTGATAGTGATGCGTTTGCTTTTTTTCACTGCGCCATATTCTATTGTCCGGAAAGAGTTTTATTCTATCACGCAATCCGACAACGACCAGTAGCGCAGCGCAATGCTCTCCTGACCCGTGAAGCGAATATGTGCGGGCTGAGCCGGGAAATAGCGTGACGACATCACCGCTTCTCCCTGATTGATAAAAATTTCCACGCTGGAATGGTCGCACAGCAGGCGTAACTCCCGCAGTTCGCCGCGCCAGTAGCGATGTTCCCTTTCCCCGCTGCGCAGATTACACCGCGAAAGCGTGAGCCGTTCACCATCCCATTGCAGCGTAAGCGCCCCGCCGAGATGCGCTCCGAAAGGTTTACCGGTCTGAATCAGCAGCTCCGCCTGTGAGATATCCCAGTGCGGCGCGTCTTCCGCTATGCCCTGCCAATTCTGTTCGCCGCCGCGCAATTGCTGTAGCTCGCGGGCCGGTTGCTGAACCATTTTACCGTCGCGCATCGTCAGTTCACGCGGACAGGTCATGGTGTGGATCCAGCCCTGCTGCACCGTCGGCTGATACAATTCGTCGCCATCAGGAATTCCCATCCAGCCAAACAGCAGCCGCCGTCCGTCGTCGCTGAGCATGGTCTGTGGCGCGTAGAATTCAAAACCTGCATCCAGTTCGGTGAACTCGCCGTGCGGGAAAGCGCCAGTTTGATAATCCAGCTGGCCGGTAAAATACCCGGCCTGAAACGTATTCAGATACCGCTCACCTTGCGCCGCCAGTCCCTGCGGGCAGCAGATCAGCACGTCGGTGCCACCCAGCGCAAACAGATCCGGGCACTCCCACATGTAGCCAAACTCCCCCAACCCGTTCAGACCGGAGCCCGCCATTTCACCCACGATTGCCCAGCGGATTAACTCCGCCGAGCGCAGCAGCAGAACTTTGCCCTGCTCGTTAAGATCCTGCGCGCCAAGCACCATGTACCACAGACCGTCATGCTGCCAGACTTTCGGGTCACGGACGTGTCCGGTGTAACCTTCAGGCAGAGGCAGCACCGGCCCGCTTTTATCAAACTCTCCGCTATCAAACTCTCCGCTATCAAACTCTCCGCTATCAAACCCTCCACGCACTTTTTCACGCGCCAGACACTGGAAAGCCGTGCGCGTACCGTCGGGGTATTTGACGTTGCCGGTATAGACCAGCGTCAGCGTGCCGTTGTCAGACACCGCTGAGCCCGAGTAGCAGCCGTGGGACTCATACGCTTCGGACGGCACCAGCGCCACCGGTTCGTGCCGCCAGTGGACTAAATCCGCCGAGCTCCAGTGGCCCCAGAATTTTGCCCCGTGCGCGCAGGCCAGCGGATTCCATTGATAGAACAGATGAAAACGGCCGTTATGCTGAATAAATCCGTTCGGGTCATTGAGCAAACCCACCGGCGGCGCGAGATGCCACGCCGGGCGGTGCGGGTCAGCGCTGGCCTGCGCCTGTCCTGACATCAGGTTGCGCAGCGCCTGTTTGAGTAAAGAGGCTTCCGGCATTATTCGCTCTCCGTTTTGTATTTCAGCAGCAGTGAGATAAAGAATGCGCTGCCAAAGGCAATCGCCAGACCAATCAGGTAGCTGAGCATGGAACTTGCCTGCACAATCGCCAGCCCCGGAATACCGGTCAACCCAACGGCGGTCATATTGACGTGCATCGCCACCACCCATGCGCCACCGAGTGCGCCACCGGCCAGTGCGGCCAGGAAAGGTTTCATAAAGCGCAGGTTAATCCCGAAGATCGCCGCCTCGGTAATGCCCAACATGGCAGAGAAAGCTGACGGTACGGCAATCGCTTTAATTTTGGCGTCGCGGGTTTTGAAGTATACCGCCAGACAGGCACCGCCCTGCGCCACGTTAGCCATCGACCAGATCGGCAACAGGAAATTAACACCGATATTTGGATTCCCCAGCAGCCCGGCTTCAATCGCATGAAAACTGTGGTGAACACCGGTGATCACAATCACCGAATACAATCCACCAAACAGCAGGCCCGCCACCCATCCCGCGTGAGTGATCAAGGTACTGAGCACAAAGGAGATGCCATCACCCAGCGCGCGCCCCGCTGGCCCAATGATCAGCAGCGCGATAAAACCGGAAATCACCACGGTGAAGAACGGCGTGAGGATCAAGTCCAGCGCATCGGGGATAATTTTTCGCAGGCGCTGCTCAATGAAACTCATAAACCACACCGCCAGCAGCACCGGGAACACCGTGCCCTGATAGCCAATCATGGCGATATCCAGACCGAAGAAGTTCATGGTGTGGAATCCGCCCGCCACGCCCCAAGCGTTGGTCAGCGCGGGATGGGTGAGGATGCCGCCGAGCGTAGCGCCCAGATACGGGTTACCGCCAAATTCGCGGGCCGCCGTGAAGCCAATCAGGATCGGCAAAATGATAAACGCCGCCGAACTGAACATGTCGAGCATGATAAAAATCGCGCTGTCCGCATTAGCCCAGCCGTAGGTTTTGACCATCCCCAGCAGGCCCATCAGTAAACCGGACGCCACAATGGCCGGAATGATCGGCACGAAGATATTCGACAACATGCGCGCCAGACGCTGGAACGGGTTCAGCTTTTGCGCCGCAATATTGGCCGCTTCAGATTTGCTCGATTCGCTGATGCCCGCCACTTTTATGAATTCGGCATGGACTTTGTTTACCAGCCCGGTGCCGAAGATAATCTGAATCTGCCCGGCATTGCTGAAGCAGCCTTTTACGCCTTCTACTTTCTCAATGGCACTTTTGTCGATCACGCTGTCATCGACCAGCACCAGACGCAGACGCGTGGCGCAGTGCGCGGCGCTGGCAATATTCTCTTTTCCGCCCAATAACGGCAGCAGTTCACTGGCAATTGCGTTGATATTCATAGCATTCCTTTTATTACCCTGAACGACAGCGCCTGATTAATTCAGGCGCGTCCTGGTGACGCAAAATCCTGCCGGGTCAGAACCAGGTTTCCATCTGGATACCGAAGTTCCACTGCCCGCCGGAGGTAAAACCATCCGTACCGAAAGCGTCGCTGGAGGAGTAATTATCCAGCTCTTTGCTCCAGTCCATGTAACTGGCGAAGAGGCGTATTTCAGGACGGCTGAGAATATCGCTGATATCCCCCACTTTGAACGTCGGGGCGAACGTCAGCTTATAAAAACCGCCTTTCACTTTGTTGTTGTCTTTATAGCCCTGAGGGTCGAGATCCATATATTGGTAGCTGCCCTCGTAGGCCAGCGCGAAGTTTTCGGTGATCTCCTGAATCAGACGGGTGTTGAAAGTCAGCCATTTATAGTCATCGCCTGAGACATAACGGTCTTTGCTCTGCTGGGCCAGAATGGCCGGAGCAATGTTCCAGTTTTTACTCAGCGGCGTGATGCCATAAGTCGCCAGACGTAAAGTACTGGCGTCGTCGGTCAGATGGCCGTCGGCCCCCAGCGCCTTCACTTCAGCCCCTAAACCGTGGCCGTATAACAGTGCGGTTTTAGAGGTACCGTCGCGCAGGCCGTAGAAGCTGTCGCCGTGGTACGCCAGCATGGAGTGGAAGCCGGTATCGGCAGCATGGCTGTTGACGTAACTCCCGCTGTTTTCGCGATCCTGATTATTCCTGGCGCGTAAACCGCTGACCATCCACTGGAATGGACCCGCATAGTTGTTGGCGGTGAAGATGTAGTTTTCAATGCGCGTGTCGTCGTGATTATTGCCGTCATCGAGATCGTCAAAGTTACGCCCGTAGAGCGAGAAATTACTTTTCAGGTTCTCACTCCACTTCACGTCATAAATACCGCCGCCGGTCCCGGCAAGGAAAATTACGTCGGAATCCAGCCAGTGAATATCAAAGTTGTCGCGGTCGAAACGCTTACCGGCCCACAGCGTGGAATCTTTGACTGCCCCGCTAAAGGTCGGCAGCGATCCAAGTTCCACAAAGGCCTGACGCACGTTGAGGTCGCTGGTTTCACCGGTCCAATCGTTATAGCTGCGCTGACCATCAGCCAGCATCACTTTGTAACGGGTGGTGGCCCCGCTGGCCAGTTGCTGTTTATGCTCCAGATTCAGCTCAACGTAGGTGTTATTTTCGTTACCCAGACGCCCTACCGCGCCGCCGGTTTGACCGGCTGGCGTGACGTAAGGCCCGCTTTCGGTTGAGGTACCGGAGTCATTCATGATGATGCCTGAACGGGCATAGCCGTGGAACTCAAAACCGCTGCCGTCACTCTCTTTGATTTGGCTATGGTTAGCTAACACTTCGGTGCGTTTAGCTATGTCAGCGGTCTGTTTTTCTGTGCTCTCGGCATGTTTCGCCACTTCGAGGGTTTTCTGCTCGTTGCTGGCGGTGCGTGTTTCCAGCCTTTTCACCTGCCGTTCCGCATCCGTGGCGCGGGCCTCTGCTTTGGCCGCGCGGCTTTCAGCCAGTTGCAGACGCTTTTCCAGTGCATCGAAACGTGCTTCGATGGCGCTGGCAGATGGTTCTGTACCCTGAGCGGCCCCTGAAAGAATAAGTCCAATAGCAACAGACAGATAGCGTGGTTTCATCATTATTTTTATATCCCAGAAGCGATGTCGTTATTATGTGAAAATACCAGCTTGCTAAATTGCTAAACTGGTTTTCCTGAACACCATAATCACTCAAGGCTCCATCAGGCAACGATATTTACCCGTTTTGTTCTGTAAATGTGATCCTTCTGGCAAATAGCGTTTCTTCACCTTTCATCAAATACGCTTGCCATGCTAAACCGGTTCTTCTATTTTATCCGACGGAAAATTAACACAGGGATTGATGATGAGAAATCGGGTTTGGGTCATGGGGGATGCCGTCGTGGATCTGATCCCCGCAGGGGATAACCAGTTGCTGAAATGTCCGGGCGGCGCACCTGCCAACGTGGCGGTGGGCATCAGCCGCTTGGGTGGCGACAGCGCATTTATTGGCCGCGTGGGAGAGGATCCTTTCGGGCGTTTTTTATGCCAGACGCTGCACGATGAAGCGGTAAATACCGACTTTATGCACCGCGATCCTTTTCACCGCACGTCGACGGTAGTGGTGGAAAACGATGCCAGCGGCGAACGCTCTTTCACGTTTATGGTGCGCCCGAGTGCCGATCTGTTCCTGCAACCGGCCGATATTCCGGCTTTCAGCGCTGGCCAGTTTCTTCACCTTTGCTCGATTTCGCTCTCTGCCGAACCGTCACGCGCTTCGGCTTTTCTGGCGATGGCTCAGATGAAAAGCGCAGGCGGCAAAGTGAGTTTTGATCCGAATATCCGCCATGATGTGTGGCCGGACGACACGCAGCTGCGCGAATGTCTGCATCAGGCACTGTCGCTGGCTGATATTGTGAAAGTTTCTGAGGATGAGCTGGTGTATCTGACCGGTGAGACGCTGATTTCAGAAGGAATTATCCGCCTGTGTCAGCACTACAACCCATCGTTGCTGCTGGTGACGCAGGGCAAAGGGGGCGTGCTGGTATATCAGCAAAAAGATGCCTCGTTGCTGCACTATCCGGCCCCGACGGTGAAAGCGGTGGATACCACCGGCGCAGGCGATGCGTTTGTGGCCGGTTTGCTGGCAGGGCTGGCGGCACAAGGGGAAGCAGGGTATTCAGAGGAGCAGTGGCAGGCCATTATCCGTCAGGCCATAAGCTGCGGTGCACTGGCGACCACGGCAAAAGGTGCCATGACCGCCTTACCTGATGCCGCAGCGCTGACTGCGTTTACCCGTCAGGGCTGCCCCTGACATAACGTTCATAAAAAACGCCGCCGTTTCATCTATTTGAGAAGAAACGGCGGCGTCGCTTTTTGTTTACGGCGTGAAATTACTGGCTGGCAGGCACATGGCACCAGTTGCGCTGCTCGACGATCCCGCCGTTTGGCGAGGTGTAGCCGATACAGCCCAGAATCGAGTCAAACAGCTTTTCGTGGAACACCGGTTTTTTACCGGCGGCCAGTTTTTGCAACTGCTGGAAACCGGCGCGATTCTGGTCGTCCGACAGGAATTTGTCTGACGCCCAGACCATGATCGGCACCGCGCGCTGTTCCGGCGGCGCATGGTCACGCGGCGTGCCATGGAAGTGCATACTTTTGGAAATTGACTCGCCGTGATCCGAGGCATAAAACACGATGGCGTTCTTATCGCGCAGCTGGTTAAACACCTGCTCAAGGAAGTAATCAGTATAAAGCAGCGAGTTATCGTAGGCGTTGACCATCTCCTGAGTCGAACAGGAATCATCAATGCCCATGCACTCCGGCTGATATCTGGCGAATGAACGCGGGTAGCGGTCAGAGTAGAGATAGTGCGAGCCTTTGGTGTGCAAAATGATCAGGTGTTTGCCATCGGGGTGATTGGCCATCGAATCTTTCATCTCATCCACCAGCAGCATGTCATCTACCGGTTTGCCGGCATTACGCTTCTCTGAGGCGATGTTCTCGCGCAGGGAGTAGTCATCGGCGCGGGTTTTGTTGTAGAACCAGGCTTCGCTCTGCATGGAGTAAAGCTCTGAACTCCAGCCGTTACTTTTCAGCACGGAGAAGACGTTGGCTTCTTTGAGCGTGCGCTGCGGCGCTTCAGACGCCCCGCCTTCACGCACGAACATACAGCGCAGTGAAAGTTTAGTGGCAGTGTCGCAGGAGTAGCCCTGCAGGGCAGCCAGGTTTTTCTCTTTGCTCAGGTACGGCGTGTTGTCGCGGTCATAACCGTAAATGCCCATGTGGTCGCGGCGCGCGCTCTCACCAATCACGAATACCACGTAGAGATCTTTAACATCTTTCGGCGGGGTATAGGTGAAATGTTTGGCCGGATCGAACAGGTTTTTGGTGTCTTCCGCTTTGCTGTAAGAGCTGTAGGCAAACAGCCCGAGCGCGGAGAGCCAGTTGGAAGGCGAATAAGTTCCCGCTACCACGCCGCCGTAGCTGGCCATCATGCGGTTATTCACCAGATCGTGTTTGTCCTGCACTTTGCCCATCAGTTGCAGCGGCACATAGCACACCAGTCCGGCAGCCACCAGCAGCACGACTTTTTTCAGCAAGCCTTTCGGAGTGCTCTCTTTCAGCGCCGCGCCGGGCATTTTACTGCCCCACAGCAGCAACAGCGGCAGCAGGCTGAACAGCAGTGTCCAGCCCACAAAATGCGTACCGATGGACTCTTTAGACAGATCGATAGAGTCCGACGCCAGCGCAGCCGCCAGAATGCCGTAACCGATATCCACGTTGAACAGGATCATGTAGTAGCTGGCCGCGGCTGACGAAATGACAATCAGACTGAGCAGCAGGCGGAAAACGGTTTTCCCGGTGAAGGAGATCAGTAATGTCAGGAAGTAGACCAGAGCGAACGATGCGAGCATTTCTACCGTAATGGACAACAGGTTGTCATAATGCAACTGGCCAAAACGACGGAAGAAAATCGGAAGGTTAAGCAGGATCCCCAGGTAAAGCGCAATAAATAAAGAAATTTTCTGTTGCGAAAGTAAGCGTAATTTTTGCATCAGTGAATGAAGCTCTTTTTAAAAGTCAGTGTGCGTTGTACTGCGCGCGCGTGTCGAAGTGTCAAAAACTGGCGCCAGAATACACGTCGATAACTTAGTCTGACCAGCAACCGGTGCGTTTGTTTCAGTTTCAATCATTTCAGTCAATGTAATAATGTAACGGGACTGACGAAACATTTATATTTCAAGAACCTAAAAACGTGACTTTCTTACATTTTTTTGAAGTTCATTTAGAAATTATTGAGAAACCCTGAGGATCTTCTCTTCATGTATCGCGGGGAAGTGCAACGTAAAGCGGGTTTGCCCCTGTGCAAGACTCTGCACCGTCACGCTGCCCTGATGCAGCGCCATGATGGCCTGCACGATAGAGAGCCCTAATCCGTTAGAGCTGCCGCCTTCGCTGCGCGAGGCATCCGCGCGGTAGAAGCGGTCGAACAGTTTTTCGCGCTTGCCGTCGGGGATCGGCGCACCGGTGCTGTTCACATGAACCCGCGTAGCCTGCCCGCCCTGCTCCACCTGCACGCAAATCTGCGTATTTTCATCGCCATATCGAATGGCATTTGCCACCAGATTGCTCAGCGCCCGCTGGAATAAAATGGCATCGGCGTACAACGTGCCCTCACCTTTACACACCAACTGCATACCGCGCTCTTCAGCCAGCCCTTCAAAATAATCAGCCACGCGGGTGGTTTCTGAAGCCAGCGCCAGCGGAGTGATATTGAGCACCGAACGGGCATGGGACGCGCGGGCCAGAAACAGAATGTTTTCCACCATGCGCGAAATCCGCTCCAGCTCCTCCATATTATTTGCCAGCAGCGTTTCGTACTCTTCGGTGCTGCGCGGCTGATAGAGCGCCACCTGACAATGGCCCATCAGCGCGCCCACCGGCGTGCGGATCTCATGGGCCAGATCGGCGGAAAATTGGGTCAGACGCTCATAGCCTTCGGCCAGACGGTCGAGCATGGCGTTGAAAGAGTGGATAAGCTGCTGCAACTCCTGCGGCGCATCTTCAGAACTCAGGCGCGTTGAGAGGCTGGTCGGGTGAATTTGCGCCGCTTCCTGTGCCATTTTACGCAGCGGCCGCAGTCCGCGGCGGATCACGCCAAAGCCCAGTACGGCAATCAGAATGTAGGCGAAAACCACCGCGCCGATGATCTCCAGGCGGAACGCCACCAGCATCTGCGCTTCACCGGTCATGAAATGCGCGGCAGCAATGTCCACCGTGCGGCCATCCTGCATACGCACCGCGGCGGAGGTAAAGCGCACCGGCGTGCCGTCGGGGGCTGAAAGGTGGTGCACGGTATCAAGCGTTAATTCACGGCCATCGGCGACCGGTTTAACGTCCGGCAAAGGCAGGCGCGACGGGTTGACGTTGATGATCGGCGGCTGGTTTTCCAGCCGGAATTGCAGGATATCCCGCTCGTTGCCAAGCATATTTTCAAACAGCTCAGGGCTGCGGCTCAGCTGTGACAGCGGGAAATCATTACTCAGCAGATGACGGAAATATTGCACCCGTCCGGTCACCTGATAATCGGCACGGCGGATAAGTTCTTTTTCCATCGAATAGTAGAGATAGAAACCGACGGCGCTGACCACCAGAGCGGCGATCAGCGCAAAAAGCAGCGTTGCGCGCAGGGTCAGCGACATGGCGAGTTTTGGCCGGGACGTGGCAGCGGCGGAGAGGCTCATGCGCGCACTTCACAAACGTAGCCGATGCCGCGCACGGTGTGGATCAGTTTGACCTCAAATGCCCGGTCGATTTTGGCGCGCAGACGTTTGACCGCCACGTCAACCACGTTGGTATCGCTGTCGAAATTCATATCCCATACCTGTGAAGCAATCATGGTACGCGACAGCACTTCGCCTTCACGACGCATCAGTAAGTGCAGCAGCATAAATTCTTTATTGGTGAGTGCGATCACCTGATCCTGCCGCGTAACGCGGCGGCGCAGCACGTCCAGATACAGGTCCGCCAGCGAATAGGTATCCGCCTCGCGGGCCGTCGGGCGGCGCAGCAACGTACGGATCCGCAACACCAGCTCCGTGAACGAGAAAGGTTTGATCAGATAGTCGTCAGCGCCGAGTTCCAGTCCGTGAATGCGGTCCTGCACTTCGTCCCGCGCGGTAAGGAACAGTACCGGCACGTCACTTTTTTTGCGCAGCACTTCCATCACCTGCCAGCCATCAAGACCGGGCAACATGACGTCGAGGATCACGGCGTCATAGCCCTCCTCCAGCGCCAGGAACAGGCCGTCGGCGCCGTTACGCGCCAGATCCACGCGATACCCCGCCTCGCCCAACCCCTTTTTCAGGTAGTCGCCGGTGCTGATGTCATCTTCAATAACCAGTATCCGCATGCGCGCAACTCATCATCCAATCATTCGATACAGGAAGCTTATCAGTTTCGTCGATCATGTTTGATGACAATTTTGTCATCAAGTTGTCATCTCAGGGTTCCGGTTTATCGTCCATTCTTACACGACAACAATGATCTACCCCATCGCGTGGTGGAAACGCCACAGCCTTGATCGACCTGCAAAATATGGAGAGTTAAAATGATGAAATCAACGCGCCTTGCTGGCTTATTGTTGAGTTCCCTGCTGATGTGCAGCGGTGCATTCGCCGCCGACAATGTGATCAAACCGACCCGCGGAACCATCGATTCAGTTAATGATTCATCCATCCAGGTGACCACCCGTCAGGGCGAGAAACTGGACGTCAAACTGACCGACCAGACCAAAATCAACAGCGTAAGCAAAGGTCAGATTTCCGACATCAAAGCCGACAGCTTCATCGGCACCGCCGCCGTTCCGCAAGCTGACGGCACGCTGAAAGCGCTGGAAGTCCACGTCTTCGCGCCAAGCCTGCGCGGCAGCGGTGAAGGTTTTAACCCGTTTGAATCCGCTGACGGCAAAATCAATACCATGACCAACGGCACCGTAGGCAAGCTGGTTAACAGCAATGGCCGCACCCTGACCGTGAAATACCATGACGCCGAGAAAACCGTGGTTGTGCCTGACGATGTCCCTGTCGTACTGCTGGCACCGGGCGATCGCAGCCTGCTCAAACCTGGCGTGAAAATCGTGTTGTTCGCGACCAAAGATGACAAAGGCCAACTGTCCGCCCGCGGCATCGCTGCCGGTAAAGACGGCATCGCGCCACCGATGTAACCCTTTTTCGCCGGTGGCCTGTGTCTGACAATATGCCGGCGAAAGCGGTCGTTTTAAAAAGTAGTCGTTTAAAATGAAGTAAGCATCACGGCGCGGACCTCCCTCTTTCGCGCCGTTTTGTTTTCTCATTTGCCTCTGTCTGACCACGCAGGAGAGACCTCGTGAGCCATCAACCCTCTGTGAATGTCATGCCCCGCAAGCCTCCGCGCAAAAGAAAAATTCATCCGTGGCCGGTTCGCCTCTGTCACTGGATAAACCTGCTCGCCATGATCGGTATGGTGATGAGTGGCTGGGGAATTTATAACGCCGATCCGTTGTTCAGTTTTCTTACGTTCCCGCAGGCCAGCACGGTCGGCGGCTGGCTCGGCGGCAATATTGCCTGGCATCTGGCGGTGATGTGGCTGCTGGCGGCCAATGCGCTGATCTACCTGACATGGGGCCTGTTCAGTGGCCATTTTAAACGTGATTTTTTTCCGTTTACGCCAAAATCCATCTGGCGCGACCTGGTGCAGGCGCTGACTTTTACACTGCCGCACAAGCTCGGTGAATATAACGCCGTGCAGAAAGTGATGTATGTCGGGGTGCTGCTGCTTGGCGCACTGCTGGTGCTGTCAGGGCTGTCTATCTGGAAACCGGTGCAGTTCAGCGGGCTGGTGTGGCTGTTCGGCGGTTTCGACATCGCCCGTTATGTCCATTTCTTTGCCATGAGCGGCGTGGTGCTGTTCGTAGTGATCCACGTCCTGATGGTGGTGCTGGTACCGAAAACCTTTATCGCCATGATCACCGGCGGCAAAAAGCAGCCTGTAAAGGAGAAAGCTGATGAGTGACAAAGCCAACCGGCCAAAGATTCTCGTTGAACCGGATCAGCGTAAACAGCTGGTGAACATTCAGCGGCGACTGCTGCTGCGCTCAGGCCTGACGCTGGGGGCAGTTTCTATGCTGACGGGCTGTAATTTGCAGGACGGCGACGAGGTCGACAAAGTGCTGTGGGCCATGTCGCGCTGGAACGACCGGGTACAGGGCTGGCTGTTTGGCGGGCAGAAGCTGGCGCAGACCTACCGTGCGGATCAAATCACCATGCCGTTTCGCTTTAATGCGTATTATCCGGAATATAACGTGCCGGAGATGGATATTCCTAACTACCGGCTGGAAGTCTCCGGGCTGGTGCAGAAAAAGGCATCCTGGACACTGGAGCAGTTGCAGCGCCTGCCGCAGGAAAGCCAGATCACCCGGCTAATTTGCATCGAAGGCTGGAGCGCTATCGGCCAGTGGAGCGGCGTACCGCTGAAGATTTTCCTTCAGCATATCGGCGCTGACCTGAATGCAAAATATGTCGGTTTCAAATGCGATGACCGTTATTACTCGAGCATTGATATGGCGACCGCACTGCATCCGCAAACCATTCTGGCGCTGGATTTCGGCGGAAAACCTTTGCCGCCGGACTTCGGCTACCCGCTGCGTTTACGCATGCCCACCAAACTCGGCTTCAAGAACGCCAAACACATCGGCGCCATTTTCGTCACCAATGAGTATCCCGGCGGCTACTGGGAGGATCAGGGTTACAACTGGTATAGCGGGATTTGATATCAAACAACGCCTGAAAAAAGCCCATAAAAAAACCGCCCCTTGAGGCGGTTTTTATTTTCGGAACTCTCTTTTCTAAAGAAAGGCAGCGGCGAAGCGCTACAGTTTCCGAATAATTAGAAGCGGTAACCCACGCCAGCGATCCAAGTGCCAACGTCAACGCTACGGATGCGAGACTGCTCGTAAGAGAAGTCCAGAGCAACGTTTTCAATTGGGTTGAACTGCAGACCAGCACCGTAAGAGAAGCCGTAATCGCTGGTGTCAGACTTGTCACGCAGAACGGTAGAGCTGGTGTCGCTGCTATTCTGGAATTTACCGTAACCCACACCCACTACACCGTAGATGGAAGCCCAGTCATTCAGACGGTATGCAGGACCCGCAGTGATGCCGTAGTATTGTGATTTGTCGTAGCCGTTGTCAGCTGCAGAATCACTTTTCTCGATGTAAGTGAAAGAGCCAATCACACCCAGTGGGTTGCTGTCTTGCTCGAAACGATATTTCAGGTTGAAGCCGTTTGCTTTGTTAACAACGCCTTGCATATCACCTTGCGCGTAACCTGCAGTTACGGTGCTGGTGTCAGCGAATGCGCTGGAAGCGCCCAGAGCTACTACGCAAGCTAATGCGGAAAGACATGCAATTTTTTTCATAACATCCACCTCAAATGGGAAACAAAGTAACCTTCACCACGAAAATATAACAAAAAGCAGTGTGAAACTCTGCCTGATATCGAGTGTCCAAAGCGTTATATGGTGTAACAGGAAGTTTCCAGAAGGATGTATGCCATTAATTTTAAATGGTTTTTTGACCATAAAAGTATAAGCGAAACTTATTGAACTTTTTTCGTTTAGCAGATAATTCCTAAAGTTTTGGGCACTTTTTGACCTCAAAACCGCTCTTTTTTGCGAATTCACTTTCTAAAAAAAACTTTTTTTATGGATTTTTCCGCCCTGCTTTTCACTCTACACTGGGTCATCGCGTAAACATCATTTTTACATTTCACCTGCAAAACAAGAATTCCCCGGACCGGGATCACATTTAAGGCGCAAAGGATGACCAAGTCAGACAAAAATGCAGCAACAGGCGATTCGTCTATAGACAAGAGCCTTGCTGATACTCCGTACCCCGAAGCCCCTGCGCTGCCCGTGTTATCGAAAACAGCATCACCGCTTATCGCTGTGCTGTTGCTGTTGATCGCCATGCTTTCTTTGCAGGGGGGCGCGTCGCTGGCTAAAACCCTGTTTCCGGTGGTCGGCCCACAAGGCGTCACGGCGCTGCGTCTGGGAATTGGCTCCCTGCTGCTGCTGGCATGGTTCCGGCCCTGGCGGATGAAAGTGCGCGGCGGCAACCTGCGCGCACTGCTGATCTACGGGCTGGCGCTTGGCAGCATGAACTACAGCTTCTATCTGGCTATCCAGACCATACCGCTCGGCGTAGGCGTCGCGCTGGAGTTTACCGGCCCGCTGGCGGTGGCGATGTTCTCCTCGCGCCGCCCGGTGGATTTTCTGTGGGTGATTCTGGCGGTGGTCGGACTCTGGTTCCTGCTGCCTCTCGGCCATGACACGGACAGCATCGACCCGAAAGGGGCCTGTCTGGCGTTGTTTGCCGGTGCCTGCTGGGCTATCTATATTCTGGCAGGTCAGCGTGCGGGTAGCAGTTACGGGCCCGGTACGGCGGCGATAGGCTCGCTGATTGGCGCGCTGGTGTTTTTCCCGATTGGGGCCTTTCAGGCACATACCTCGATTTTCACCCTGTCAATTTTGCCGCTGGGTTTACTGATTGCCCTGCTGACGTCGGCGGTGCCCTACTCTCTTGAGATGGTCGCCATGACGCGCTTACCGGCTAAAACCTTCGGCACGCTGATGAGCATGGAACCGGCGATGGCGGCAATGTCTGGCATTATCTTCCTCGGCGAATACCTGAACGGGATGCAGTGGCTGGCACTGGCGGCGATTATCGCGGCCTCAGCGGGCTCCACCCTGACGATTCAGAGAAAAGCCACACTCAACACAGTGGACGTGCCGGGGAATACGCCTTCCGGGCAGTAATCTCTGCGTTTTTCAGAAAACCACGCCGCTGCGCGTGGTTTTCGACCCTAAAATAATCATTTAAAATCATAACATTAAGAATATTTTTATAGAAATTCGAAAAAATCTGCATTTTCCTGCATCCAAAACCGCCCCCTGATTCGTATGTATTGATGTGAGGCAAGACCTTACCCATTCAATCCAAAAGGATCACATCATGAAAACGCTTATCCGTACCGCAATCTGTGCTTCGATTCTGTTCAGCACCGCGTCAATGGCTGCAATGATGTCCGACACCACCATGGTGGGGGGTGCAGCGATGTACCCGTCCAAAAATATTGTTGAAAACGCCGTGAATTCTAAAGATCACACCACGCTGGTTGCCGCGGTAAAAGCGGCCGGTCTGGTCGATACCCTGCAAAGCAAAGGTCCATTTACCGTCTTCGCCCCCACTGATGCCGCTTTCGGTAAGTTGCCAGCAGGTACTGTGGCTAATCTGGTGAAACCAGAAAATAAAGCCACGCTGACCAGCATCCTGACCTACCACGTAGTGGCCGGGAAATATGAGATGAAAGATCTGGAAAAACTGATCAAACAGGGTGGTGGTAAAGCCGAACTGAAAACCGTTAACGGTCAGGCACTGTGGTTGATTGGTAATGGCCCGCACAATATCCAGCTCAAAGATGCCAAAGGTGATGTGGCGAACATCAGCACCTATGATGTGCAACAGAAAAACGGTGTGATCGACGTCATTGATACCGTCCTGATGCCTAAATAAAACCGTCTATACTGGGTGCAGTGCTGCCTGTGTTAGCGCTGCACACTTGAGGTTTTGGGGTTGGCGAATGCATGACAATTCAATAACAAAAACAGTGTCGGATCCGGCCACGGATCCGTTGCGTGACCTGATGCATGCCATGGCTGGCGGTGATCGTCAGGCATTCGAAAAACTGTACCGCCTGACGTCACCGCGCCTTTTTGCTGTTGCCCTGCGTATGTTGCGACGTCACGCCTGGGCAGAAGAAGTGTTGCACGACAGCTTTATCACCGCCTGGAACCGGGCCACCTCCTATGACCCGTCGCTCAGTTCGCCGATGACCTGGCTGACGCACATTGTACGCAACCGTTCGATTGACTGGATGCGTGGCAGTGACAACCAGCTGACCGAACTCGACGACAGTATGCAGGAGAACCTGTGTGCCGATAACGACGAGCCCCTGCGGCAACTGCAACAGGACGGCGACGCCAAAGTGCTGGCCGACTGTCTGGCGCATTTACCGGCGGAACAGCGGCAAAGTCTGGTGCTGGCGTACTATCAGGGACTTTCGCACGGCGAAGTCTCAGACCACTTACAACAACCTCTTGGCACGATCAAAAGTTGGATCCGTCGCGCCCTGGAGCACTTAAAGAGCTGCGTGGGCCTATGAAAAACAGACGGGAATATCATGCCGCTCTGTCGGCGGAATATGCGCTGGGAACTTTACGCGGCGCAGCCAAACGACAGTTTGAACAACGGATGCAAAGTGACCCGGCGTTGCAGGCCGAAGTGGCCCGCTGGCAGGAAGCATTTACTCAGCTCGATAACTCACTCACTCCGGTAACGCCCCCCGCTTCGGTGTGGAAAAGAATTCAGTTGCAGCTCGGTCCGGTGCCTGAACGCCAGCCTGCCATGCCTGCGGCGAAAACGCCGTGGCGCGGTTATCTCGGCTGGGCGCTGGCGGCAGGACTCGCGGCGCTGCTGCTGGTACCGCGTCTGCTGGTGCAGCCTTCAGCCATCACGCCGGTGGCGATTTTAGCCAATAACAGTGCCGATGCCGGACAGTGGGTGGTCAGCGTGGATAAAAGCGCTAACAGCCTGATGCTGACACCGCTGCATACGCGTGAAATCGCGAAAGACCGCAGTCTTGAACTCTGGACCATTCCGGCAGGCGGCAAACCGCGTTCGCTGGGATTGTTAAGCGATGCCTCGCCGACCCGGTTGTCGCTGGCGGCCAGAATGCCTGATCCGGGTTCAACGCTGGCAATCAGCCTTGAACCGCACGGGGGCTCACCGACCGGACAGCCAACCGGCGCGGTGCTTTACAGCGGTGCGATTACGTTATAGAAGCCAAACATTTTCTGACATTCTTTCGCAAAGATGAGATTCGCCAGCCGGCGCAAGTCGGTCTAGGATTATGGGCATTGATCACTGCGCATCGCGTGCAGTGATTTGTCTCAGGCACCGTTGTAAGGACATGTCATGAAAGACTGGAATCCGGATCTTTATCGTCAGTTCGAAGCCGAACGTACCCGCCCTGCGGCAGAATTGCTGGCCAGGGTGCTCCACCCGAATGCCAAATTTATCAGCGATCTGGGCTGTGGCCCCGGCAACAGCACCGAGTTGCTGCACCATGCCTATCCGGACGCACTGCTTACCGGTATTGATACCTCGCAGGCCATGCTGGAACAGGCGCGCGACCGCCTGCCGTCGTGCCGCTTTGAGCTGGCGGATATCCGCGAGTGGCAGCCGCAACAGCAGCAGGACATCATTTACGGTAACGCCTCGCTGCAATGGGTGACCGGTCATGAGCAACTTCTTCCCCACCTGATGCAACAACTGGCCCCCGAGGGCATTCTGGCGGTCCAGATGCCGGACAATCTCGACCAGCCTTCGCACCAGTTAATGCAAAAAGTCGCCGACAGCGGACCGTGGAAAACGCTGACTGGCAGCATCGATAATTCACGTAAACAGCTGCTGACCACAGAAGAGTATTACGATCTGCTGGCCGGTCAGGGCGCACTGGTGGATATCTGGCGCACCACCTATTACCACGTCATGCCATCGGCTAAGGCGATTGTCGACTGGCTAAGCGCCACCGGCTTACGCCCGTTCCTCGCACCGCTGGATGACGCGCAGCAGGAGGCTTTCCTCATTCAATACCAGTATGAACTTGAACAGGTTTATCGGCCACGCGCTGACCGCAGCGTGCTGCTGGCTTTCCCGCGTCTGTTTATGATCGCCCGTAAGAGTGCCCGCCATTAAGACCATGGTACATAAACGTCAGAGATATAAACGTCAGGACACGCATAGAAACATCGTGAATTATTATCATCAGGATGCTTCTTTGTTACCTGACGTTATTACTACGAAGCAGAATCGTCTTAAAATCCGTGTTAACAAATCTTTCTGAAGAGTCATTTCCCACATCTCTATTATTGCAAAAATATTTCATTAAAACGTGAATGATAAATATTTACATTTAACAACCGCAAAAGAATACAAATTTAATTTACTTAAAAATCATAATGATAAATCAAAATTCATTCACAAGGGTTGAAATCAACTGCTGCCAGACTTACTGTATTTAGAACGTAGATTAATTGAGTGAATCAGGACAATTAATATAGAGAAAAACCTTACCTTTAATGAAGGAACAATAACCTTTCACACACATTTCAGGGTTATTAGGTTTTATCTATCTCATCGATAGCCGGAAATTTCCGGCAGACTGGAAAAAGGTTGCTATACTTATTCCAGTCTTGTTTATCAACATATGGTTAATCGACATAGAGTGACAGCTAAAAATGCCACAGGGTTGTGCACTCACTACTACTCACTGAAGAGGATATCAATATGAGCACCGCTAAACTGGTAAAAACGAAATCTTCTGAGCTTATCTACACCCGCAATGACGTGGAAGAAAGTGTCAAGCTCGACACCATCAAAGTACTGAACCGTCTGGTGGCGCAGTTTATTGATCTGTCACTGATCACCAAACAGGCACACTGGAACATGCGCGGCGCAAACTTCATCGGTGTCCATGAAATGCTGGACGGCTTCCGTACCGCCATCACCGATCATCAGGACACCATGGCAGAACGCGTGGTGCAGTTAGGCGGCGTAGCGCTGGGTACCGTACAGGTCGTGAATGACCAGACCCCGCTGAAAAGCTACCCGACCAACATTCATACCGTGCAGGAACACCTGAAAGCACTGGCTGAACGTTATGCCGTGACCGCTAACGAAACACGTAAGGCGATCACCACGGTAGAAGATGAAGACACCGCAGATATCCTGACCGCCGCTTCGCGCGATCTGGATAAATTCCTGTGGTTCATTGAATCCAATATCGAATAATCTGGATTCAGCCGTTCCCATCCCTACCCTGCGGGCCAGCGATAAATGTCGCTGGCTCGTTTTTATTTCTTCTCGATAAATTGCGCATCGTTTTCATTCCTCGCCCCGCATAAGAAACATCTCAAGAGCTTGCAGGAACCGTCTGACAGACGATCTGATTATCAATTTGAATAGTCACATATGTAGCAATCGCGTAAGAAACTAAATTCATGTCAAAAATGCTTATTTGTATTAAATCCAACTCCTTGTTAATGCTATCAAAAAATACACTAGATTAAGAAAACTCCTAATCAATAGTCTCTATGAATGATTAAAGGCAAATTAATAGACCAAAGCAATTTTACAGCATTCTGTTTAAACCTGTAACGTGTTGACATATTTGTTAAGGCTCTGATCATATTCGACATGCTTTGAAGCCGTTTACGGTCCTTCTCCTCAGCATAACGACACCATTGGCTGAACTCGCTTTCGCCACACTGGTTCATGTTCAGCTTCACGCCTGTGCCCTCGCATAAACGTAAACACAAATAGCTTAAGGATGAGTCTCATCTCACCCGCGGTCAGCTTTTTGCCGCTTTCTTTGCACAATGTGTCTCTGATTCTCAGCGTATTGGTTGCTGTAAACCAGGGGCGGTAGCGTGGAAAAAACCCGTAAATTCCTGGAATACAACAGATGGCGCGCAGTGGTTTTGAAGTACAAAAAGCCGCAGTTAAGGCTTTATTTTTAAGAGAAATTAAAACCCGTTTTGGAAAATTCCGCCTCGGGTACCTGTGGGCTGCGCTCGAGCCGCTAGCTCACATGCTGATTTTGCTGACGATTTTCGGTTTCATCATGCACCGCACCATGCCGGATATCTCATTTCCGGTCTTTTTGATCAATGGAATCGTTCCCTACTTCGTTTTTAGCAACATAAGTAACCGGTCGATTGGCGCCATTGAAGCCAATCAGGGGCTGTTCAACTACCGGCCGGTCAAACCCATCGACACCATTATTGCCCGTGCCATTTTAGAAGCGCTGATTTATGCGGTGGTCTATGTGCTGCTGATGGCGATAGTTGGTCTGGCGGGGGAAGAGTTTGAAGTAGTGAAACTGGTCTCGCTGGTACTGGTCTGGGTGCTGTTGGTTATCTTCTCATTCGGGGTGGGACTGATCTTTATGGTGGTAGGTAAAACCTTCCCGGAAACTGAGAAGTTCCTGCCTATCCTGCTGAAACCGTTGTACTTCATCTCCTGCATTATGTTTTCGCTGCACACGATCCCGAAAGAGTACTGGCCGTATCTGTTATGGAACCCGATTGTGCACGTTGTGGAGTTAAGCCGCGCAGCCGTCGTCCCCGGTTATAGCAGTGACGGAGTCAGCCTGGCTTATCTGGCACTTTGCGCACTGGCGACCTTGTTTGCTGGGCTGGCACTCTATCGTAGCCGTGAAGAGGCGATGCTGACCTCATGATCAGAATTGAAAACCTCACCAAGTCATACCGCACGCCGGCCGGTCGCCACTATGTCTTCAAAGATCTGCACGTAGAGCTTCCTTCCAATAAAAGCGTGGCGCTGATTGGCCGTAACGGCGCGGGTAAATCTACCCTGCTGCGGGTGATTGGCGGGATTGACCGCCCGGACAGCGGAAAAATTATTACCGATAAAACCCTCTCCTGGCCGGTCGGTCTGGCG
Organism: uncultured Enterobacterales bacterium; assembly: GCA_963519305.1. Taxonomy (GTDB): domain Bacteria; phylum Pseudomonadota; class Gammaproteobacteria; order Enterobacterales; family Enterobacteriaceae; genus Ewingella. Next base: position 76,772 of record CAUQMS010000006.1, on the reverse strand, counting down.
GGTGGTTTTCAGGGCAGCCTGACCGGACGCGAGAACGTTAAATTCGTCGCACGCCTGTATGCGACTCACGCCGAACTGCGGGAAAAAGTCGCTTTCGTCGAAGAATTTGCCGAGCTGGGTAAATACTTCGATATGCCCATCAAGACCTATTCATCCGGCATGAAATCCCGCCTCGGCTTTGGCCTGAGCATGGCGTTTAAGTTCGACTATTACTTAGTCGATGAAGTCACCGCCGTCGGCGATGCTAAGTTCAAGCAAAAATGCGCTGACCTGTTCAAAGCCCGCCACGAAGAAGCCAGTTTTTTGATGGTGTCCCACAGCCTGGGCTCGCTGAAAGAGTTCTGCGATGTGGCGCTGTTTATAGGGCGGGATAATCAGGTGAAGTATTTTGAATCTGTGGATGATGCGATAGCGGTTTATAAGGTGGATGAAGGTCTTTAGGTTTTATACTTTTCTAAAACTTAATTATTTAGTCTCAAAATCCCATTCGAAAATAATTTTCAAACTAACTAACACTAATCATTGGTATTATTATGAATGTTTTATTCTTTTTAGAACCAGCAATAGAATTTGGAAATCCTTTATTTAGATTTGCTACTTTACGAAATTCTCTCCTGCCACAAATTAAAACTCTACTATCTGCTGGTGACAATGTTGTTACTTTAGTTAGCACTCCTGTAGCTAATAAAAGTCTCGAAGAGTTTCAAAACCAGAAAACTGGGACTTTTGCCGTTGTAGACCCTATTGAATGGATGGCCGGAGAAAGTTATTACTCTCGTTCCCAAAGACATTTCAAAGAAAATTATAACCATGGTGAAATTGCATATATAACCAACATATTAAGAAATGCATTACCTGAAAAATTCATCCCGGATATTATAATCGTATGGGAAAGCCCAACAAAATATCTTAAAGAAATTTTCCCAGACTCTAAAATCATATACCAAATGCCAGGTTTCTTTTCGAGACCACCATTTGCAAATTTGATATCTGTAGACACTGGTATTTTAGAAAGTACATTACCACCTAAAAGCACAAATCTTATCCATGAAAATAAATGTGCATTACAGGAATTGAGGCAGAAAGAAAGTCAATTTTTGACTACTGTATCTCCGGTAGAAGACATAGTTAACGAAATTCGTTCCAGTTTTAAAAGGGTCATTTTACTTCCATTACAGATTGATAACTATTTCATGATCAATAGTGTAATTAGCGAAAATAAAACTCAATTTGATATTCTGATTGACTTACTTTCCGAATTACCACTAGATCATGCCTTGTTAGTTACTAACTATAAATCGAAAGACACTCAAAGTGAAGTTCTTACAGAACCGGGAATAAATTACCTGAGAAATAGATTTTCTAATTTTATCTATCGTAAAGAAACAGACAATTTACCTTGGGTTTCTCAATTCATTACCCCACTTGTCGATGCAGTAATAACGGTTTCATCCTCAGTTGGTTATCAGGCAGCATTCTGGAAAAAACCACTTCTAACACTCGGCCAAAGTCACTTAACACATTTTTCCACTGCAACCACATTGGCTCAATTAGTAGAACAGACAAATAATAAAAATATTTTTGAACGGGATGAGTTAATTTTAGATACTCTTCGCCATAAGCATATTTCTCTAGATTTTATAGCAAGCCCTGAGTATGCACTATGGTTGAATAAATTCGCAGAAAAAGGTGAATTTTCTGAATGGTCCTCCCAACCAGTCGCAGAAGAACTTATAAATCTACGACGTGAGTCTAACCTTTTAGAAGCACTTGGATTTTTCAATTCGGTAAGAAATGAGTCTTCAATAGACCATTGCAATGAACTCTCAAATCAAATAATTAAACATGATGTTATTTCTTTTGATGTTTTCGATACACTTCTCTATCGTCCTTTCAAATCGCCGTCAGATCTTTATAAATTCATTGAAGATGAAGCCCGCGACATTACAGGAATTCCATCTCTAGATTTTAAATCAAAAAGACGTGAAGCTGAAAAACAAGCCTTCGAAGCAGCTATTGCGAGAGGTGAAGGCGAAATAACAATAAATGAAATTTACTCTATTTTATCTCAATTGCTTGATATTGATGATGAAAAATCTGAAAAACTCATGCATGCAGAAATGAAAGCTGAGAAAGACTTACTTTACCCTAGAATCTCAGGTTATAAGGCATTTTTAGAAGCAAAAAGCTTAAATAAAAGAATAATAATAATTTCAGACATGTACTTGCCGGAAGCTTTCATCGAAGAACTTTTGAATAAAAACGGATATTCTGGATACGAACGCATTTTCGTATCAAGTACATATAAAGTAAAAAAACATAGTGGTGCTTTGTTTGATGTGGTTTTAGAACAATTGAAAATTTCACCTAACTCAATTTTGCATGTAGGTGATAATGTTGACGCAGATGTAAAAAAAGCCAAATCAAGAGGTATTAAACCGTTTCATCTGATTAAATCATCAGATGTTTTCACCTCTAATTCTAATTTCAAGACGCCTTGGGCTAGAGATGAAAACCGTCACTCTCTCGATTGGAGTATGGTTTTAGCCGTCGTAGGTAACAAATTGCATGACAATCCTTATTTACCACACAGAGCTAATACACTCTTTGGCGGTTCACCTATCAAGCTTGGCTATTACGGATTTGGCCCATTACTTTTAGGTTACACAAAGTGGCTAATTGAGTGCTCTATCAAGGATGGTGTGAAAAAACTCTACTTCCTGTCGCGAGACGGGAAAATAATGAAAGCAGCATACGATATTCTCGCAACACTATACCCCAACGCACCAAAATCGGAATATTTACTCTGCTCTCGTAGGGCAGTAAATTTAGCAAAAGTAGAGACTTTAACCGACATCATTGATCTTCTGCACGTTGATTTTGCACACCGAGTTTCCTTAGAGCACCTCCTTAAATACCGCTTTGGCGTTTCAATTTCTGATATACCGACAGAAACACTTTCATTGCATGGCTATTCTACTCTCAGCAAATTAACTGCTGATGATGTTCCAAAGTTACAAAACCTCTTCATTGATATAAAAGAAATCCTTTTATTATCAGCAAGTTTAGAAAGAGAAAATTACCTGGAATATCTAAAAGAGAGAAATATCTTCAGCGATAACAAGACTGCCATTGTAGATATTGGATATGCTGGGACAATGCAAGAATCTCTGCATAAACTCTCTGGTTCGAAAATTACAATTGGCGGATATTATCTCATAACGTTCCGGCAGGCGCTTAAACGCGTATCTAAGAATGATTTACCAATCAGAGGGTATTTAGCAGAATTTATAGACAGGCATGATACCTACCATAATTTTTGCCGTCATGTACCTTTATACGAAACATTATTTAGCAGCACTGATACCTCTTTTGTTCGAATGAGTCGAGATTGGAATGGTCAACTATATCCAGTATTCATGCCTCGTTCACCTATAGAGGAAAAGCGTGAAGATGTAGTGCATCAGGTTCATTTAGGGGCAATGGACTTTATCAATCAAATATCGAAAATATTAGATCAACGTTTGGTACAACTCGATATTGAACCTAATAAGTCTTTGCGCGTTCTTGATTCGTACTTTACCAATCCACACCCAAGAGATGCTTCAATATTATCCGGTGTTATGTTCGAAGACGCATACGGTGGCACTGAATATAAAACAATACTTCCTGAACTTAATGCAATAAGTAAACATTGTGTATGGAAGCAAGGGCAAGAAGTTATACTGAAAACAAGTGTTACTAATCAAACAAAAAAAGATAATGGTGCATCAGACAGCATAACAAAGATTTCACCACAAAAAGTAAGTAATCCACCTCAGTTTAAAAGCACATCTAAAATAATATATTGGTTGATGATGGCTCTGCTATCAAATAAAAAGAAAAATAAATTCCTTAATAAACCGCATATGTTCTTCAATGACACTAAAAACCCAATAATTAAAAAAATTGGCAATCGTTACTTGAGAAATATTATAGCGTAATAAAAAGCCGCCTTTATATTTTAGGCGGCTTTATCCTTCTGTATCTACGGCGTTAAAATTTAGTTTTGTATTATTTTAATATCTAACATTCTTTTTTTAAAAACCAACAATACAACTAGAAAATATATTAACAATTAAATCTAAAGAATATATTTTCAAGTTGTATATGCGATTTTTCGCTCAATAAACATTCTATTTAAGCGAAGGTTTTCCTCGCCTTGCGAAATCGTCATACTCTTTAGGCGTTCCCATGAACGTATGGTCACCATATTCAACAAGTTTGTATTTAACATCCCCTCCTCTATTAATAATGTAATTGTACATTGGAGCAATATACAACTCTGACTGACACTCCTTGCGCATATCAAAATATGCAGTTGAGTAAATATCTTTATTTCTAAAAAAATAAATTCCATTTGAACATAATTCTGAAACTCTGACTTTCTCAGTAGTCGCTTTAACTATGTTAGGCTCATCTCCAGGTAGAACAAATGACCAATGGTCTCCCTCCCCTTTAAAAACCTCAAGGTATCCATCCAATGACCTTTCGCCAAAAACAAAATTATGACGCCATGTGTCGATGTTAAATATTAAGAGACTTTCACTAGGCGAAACTAACTCTAATGCCGCGTATACTGTTTCTGCTTGCCCTAATGTTTCTCTTTCTAAAACAAATATTGAATAATTAACAACACCAAGCACATCTAATTTCTCTTTGATAAATTCAGGAGTTTCATAAATATCTCTACAGATGAAAAGAAAATGTTCGCTTTCAAAATATTTTTCAAATGTTTTTACTGACCATTCGAATAAAGTGCTTCCATTCGCAATTAACTGATATTTAGGTTTGTCGTAGCCTTCTTTAAAAAAACGGCTGCTCGCCCCTGCCATTGGAATAATAATCACTCTTTTATATCTCCTTAAATAATTTAATTGCTGTAGCTATAAATGCAATCTGACGCTTAGGTTTGTCATAATGCAACGGTAACATCGATATGAATAATGTTACTGTTATGGCAAGAATTTCATCATAGTCGAATTCAAAATCTGTTTTTTTGAAATGATACTTTATGATTTCTCGAAGATCGATAATATTATCGGCAAGAATGAGTTCTATATAAACACCATTATCTATTATTTCAAAACGGTCAGAAACGATTAGATCATATTTCCCAATAGCTGAATGTAATATTTTAGCCAGATCATAACGAATATCACCATAGATTGAAATATTATCATTAAAATCTATTCCACGTGGATCAATAACTTTAATATCATTTTTTTTGAAATCATAAAGAATATTACTAAAACAAAAATCCCCGTGAACAAATGAAGTAATTGATTTTTTTGAAATTAAATTGTGACATTTATCAAGAATGTGATTTAACTCGAATGAATTTCCTTTTTCATCGTAAATCTTCCCACCAAATCTTGGGTTATCTTTGACAAAATTCTCAAGTCTTTGGCAATTTTTTTTGATTAATGCATCATAAAAATCTATTTTTTGGCTGGAAACTATTTTCTGACACTCTTGAATAAACGAGAAGCACGAATTTAAAATCGTCCCCCAAACCATTTTCGAATGATTCCCAAAGACAAAAATCTCAGTAAGAGTTGGATTATATAAATAGTCTAACTTATAAGTGTAAGACTGCTCACTCTCTCCATAACTGATGATCCTTGGTGTATAATGCACCATTGGCTCAGGAGTGTTTAGAAACCAATTTGCCTCTGCAATTAGCTTGTTTTTTTTAAATGATGTTTTTTGAACGTAATTTTTATTTATTGATAAACTGTTAAATGCTCTCTCAGTTGTTACTATAGTTTTAGAATCATAAAATGTATTTAAATGACCGAAGTCAAGCCAATCATCGCGTGTAGAATGGCACATGGAATAAATGCTATTATAGTTTTTTAAACTTTTTTCAAAATCAAAATTATTACTAATCAAACTTCTAATCAAGAAGGAAGGCTTAGATATACTCAATACACCACAAAAAATACTTTCATTTTGGCCATCATAACCATTTTCGACTCTTAACCAAGAATAATTATATTCAGTTTCAGAAGTATAAACTATATCTTTTTTTATAAAGCATTCATTTAAACCATTACGAAGTAATGTGTCTCCATAATATATAACAACGCCGTCCTCTTCACATTTATCAAATGCCGAAAGACAATAAGCAATCGACTGTCCAAGTGAAAAGTCCCTTTCAACTCTCAAAACACTTACTGACATTTTTTCAAACTGATTTTTATCCCAGTCTTTTAATTGATAATCATGTGGTAGTGTAATACATATTTCCTCATTGGGGTTATTCTTTCGTATACTCTCGATCTGATATGTATAAAGTGGCTTATTTCCAACAGGCAAGAAAACAGGTGGTACTTCACCGAATTCAACAGCAAGGTCTTGCTCCACATATTTTGCAGAAAGAATAATTATCATATTTCATTTCCCAATAACTCTATAATTTCTTCATAAGAATATTTTAAAAATTCACTTGGCCTTATCGACTTGTCATCAACATAAAATCCAAAATGACCACACCAAGGCTTCCCTACATAAATCTCGTCATATGGTATTTTATTTTCTTCTAACCACTTCAAAATTACTGGTAGCGTGTTTTTATTTATTTTACCAATATTGTCTGAATATGAATTCATATTTCTACTAGTACTTAATACAATGGAAAAACCGTTATTCCTATATTCAACGAGTTTCTCAACAACATCTTGATTTACGATAGCATCTTCATAACCTATGACCCCTTTCCCCTTGGTTAATGTCATGTCAATATCAAATATAAGTTTTTTCATAATATAGTTCCTCTTAATTATTTAAATAATTCTTTATTGAACAGCATGTCATGATAGTGAGACATAAAATCATTTAGTTCTTCTTTGAAATTTGATGTTTCAATATCTGTTGCAAGCTCTTTACTTATATCACCTATAACATTTATTGCTAAAGGATCTACTAATCTAACTGCTGAGGGCCTGATTATTATGACTCTTAGTCCTTGATACAGCAGATGATTCGCTAGTAGTGCTTCACCTACAAACTTATTAACGTTAGCGTCGAATAACTGACTATATGTGAAATTATTACTCTCTGATACTATTTTCCAAACAGATGAATAAATATTCATGGCCTTTCTTGAGCCAATTGCGAATTGGTCGCCAAAACCTACTGCTGTAGAATAATTTATGAAAATAATATTTTCATTTCTATATGCAGCATTTATATAATTGGCAATATTATCAATGACAATATTTAAATCTGGCCTTATTCTCACAATTACGTCATATTTTTTGTTTTTAATTTCTTCAGCGGCACTTAACAACTCATTAGCTTTATATATTTTATAATACATTTTAGCTTGATTAAGATTCCCTCTGTGTTTTAGATTATTGAAGTGCTTTAGCGCTTTAAATTCAAACTCACTCTCATTATCAATATTGAAGAAGGCATTAGGGAAATATTTAATCAAAAAATCTTTATCGACTTTATATAACATTGGTTGAATCAAGCGTGCAGTTGCTTTTGGCAAAGCCTTACCAAATCCAACAGGCATCCTTAACTCTACCGGAAGCAAATTATAGAGCTCTTGGCCTATAAATCTATTAACTCGGTTAAATCTGATGTTTGCAAAACTTCCTTGGTCCCAGGTATCAATAACGTAATCAACATTATTTACCTTCTTAAAACATGAGTGTATGTTTTTTGCATTGTCCTGTACCCCTCTCATCTGACCAGATATACAGACCCCGACCTGTATTTCATCAAGACATCTCATATTAAGAGATGATTTCCCTTTAATATAAAATGATTTTTCATCAACATACTTCTTAAAGGATGACAAAAAGACTGATGCGTCTAAAAGATTACCTTCTCTTAACTTCCTATGATATAAGGAAGTTATAATAAAAGTGATTGTTTCGAGTCTAACATCACTATGACTCTGAATCGCAAGCCCTAACGCCATCTCTATATCAATGTTTTTTAGGCTAAATACCTTAAAAGCAAGTCTTAATAAGTCGTCGCTAATCTGACCTATATATAAAGTTTTTCGTATGTTATTTAATGCGAGCTGAACCTCATCCGAGTACATATACGAATAGGCCATTTTCAATATAAATGACGGTTCAATATATTTCTTACCTGCTTCTAGGCGAAAATATCTTACACGAGGTGATATATCAAGTTCATTCGGCATAGGTTCCGTGGCTTTCTCATAAAAATCTCGCCCCCTTCCCCCTTTTTTCTCCAAGAAAATAAATAACATTTCCGCATCAAGATACTTCCCTTCATTAACCATGAGTTCTAGGTCAGCTAAAGTTGAATGCCTGTTCTCCTCTATGAAAATATTATAATCATTTATTTCTTTTTTCAATACATCATTGGGTTTGACATTAAACTTATCTAGTAGAATGTTGCATTTAAAAAACAAACAAATCTTGTTGATATAAGAAACCATATCAGGAACAGCTATAAAATCCACATGACACTCTTTTGGCATGCTAATTAATAAATCGTATGTTGCTTTGAAATCATAATGGCTACACAACCGTCTAATTAACCTCGATATAACTAATGGATGCCAAGAGTTTTCTACTCTATACTGGTTTATAATATCGAGAGATAAACCATCGAATCCAAGACTATGAAGTGAATCATATGCAGTCAGATAACCTCTGCATAAGCTAGGGTATAATTCAATGTAAACAAAGCCAATTGCCGCAAGTTTAACAGGCACATCAAGATTTTTACTTATCAAAAAATCCAAATCCTGAGCACTGTATTCAGAAGCACATAGACTTAGATATTCATTTTTAATTTCATTATAAAGTGGATGCACTTCGTTAGATTCAATCATTTTTCACCTAAAATTTTCATCTTTAATTATTAGTCTACAAATCGCATTTAGAAAATGACCGCGCCATAACTCATTTAAATACGAACATCTTTTGGGTTTAATATTAATTCACGGTTATGTCTTAAATTCTGATACTGATTATCACCATAATACACCGCATTAATCTGGGTATTTTTCAGCATATAGAGGCGGAATTTTTTGAACAGTTTCATATCCGGTTGGAAGTCTGACTGCCAGAACTGATTGAGATGCCCCTGGAAGGTCAGCCCTTTCATGTCATACATCGCACTGCCCATCACTTTCAGCGGCTTGTTGTGAATCAGCGCCGAAATACCCGCCGTGCTGTTAATGGTGATCACCGTTTTGGCGTGGTTGAGCAACTCCGGCATCGGCAGGTCATGCACATATTTTACCCGGTCGATGATGTTGTACTGCTTGCCGAGCTTGCGGATCAGCGGGCCATACAGGCGGTGGCCGCGGTCCATCGGGTGGTGCTTGATCACCAGATGCTGATCACTCGCCGCCTTCTTCGAGAAGGAGTACATGACGTCGTTAATGTAATCGCGCACATCCTGATACGGGCTGTGGTTGCGGATCTGGCTGTCGTTATAGACCTGTAAAATCGCCAGGTGGTAGCGCTGATCGAGGGTGGTCTGTAGCTCGGGCAATACGTTGCGTTGCAGGAAACGATACCACTGTTTACGCACCGCGGCACGTACCCAGCATCGCGCTTCATACACCGGCGAGAAGGATTTGTGGTGGCGGTAAGCCGGGAACTCATGGCGATAACGCCAGCCTGCAAGATAGTAGCCCATGCAGCGGCGCACGCGCTGGCTGAAACATGGCGTGAGTTTTTTGGCTTCAGCGGGCTGGCTGTCAGGAAGCTGACGGTAGAATTCCGGGTTACGCGGCAGGGCAGAAAACGCATTCACCCCGCCCTCTTCGAGAGTAATAAAGTGCGGGCGCAGATAACCCTCTTCAAACGCCAGAAAGCGCACGCCTTTAGCCTGCGCCCAGCGTTTTGCCACCTGATGCAGCGGGCGGCAGTCGCCAAAACACAAGATGGTGTCGAAGTCATACTCCTGACAGGTCTCTTTCAGCCAGGTCGGGAACTCTTTGGGCGTTTGAGTGAACGTCAGGTAGTCACGCTTGCGGCAATAAAACTTGTCACCACCGTTGAATACGACGTTCACCGCTTCGCGGCCCAGAGACTCCAGCCACTGTGCGGTATCGCTGAAGAAAGGTCCCATCGGGCCTTGCAGCAGCAGGTATTTTTTTCCAGAGAGCAAAACTTTCAGGGCGTGACTGTCCATATTCACCAACGCATCATCATTATTTAGTTATCTGATTTGTGAGTCTATTTTGACTCTGATCAGCATGAGCAGCTTTCGGTAATGGCGGATGATTCTTCCCGCTTTTCTTTTTGTGAATTTCATTTCGGCACGCGGCATGGCGGCCAGTACAGCTAAAGCACGTTCGGCGGTGATCGCTTCACGGCGAAGGGGATCGATATAAGTCGGATAGGCGATCAGCGTCTGATACACCAGATCCTCGAGCGTCAGCGCGCGGTTGCGGCGCGGACACGTATGTTCATCCTGCGTCAGCCCCCATCCGGCGTAAAACGGCAGGCCATAACAAAACACGGTTTTGCCGTGCAGCAGCGCTTCGAAACCGGACAGCGAGGTCAGCGTGTGCAGCTCGTCTGCGGCCTGAATGCACTGGATGATGTCAGCGTCGAGCGCCTGACTGTTCGCCCAGCGGGCCACGTCGGCGGCAGGTATGTTTCCCTGACGGTTACCGACCAGTACATCCGGATGCGGCTTATAAATGATGAAGGCATCGGGGTTACGTTCACGCACCGTACGCAGCAGGTCGCTGTTGGTGCGGATACCCACCGTGCCGGTCAGAATCGAGGCGTCGTCTTCTACCTGCCCCGGCACCAGAATGACGCGTTTACCGGCGGCCTCTGCGGGCAGGCTGAATGCGGCCCCGAGGTTATATTTGCTGAGTTTGGCGCACACCAGCCGCTGGCGCAGCGTTGCCGCCCGTGCAGCCTGAAGTACGGTCAGCTGGCTGCTGCTCAGCAGTGACTCCAGATCACTGGGCCGGGTGGCGTCGTAGTAAATCCCGCTTTTATCCAGCACCAGTGACAGCGGCGGGTGCAGGTCTGAACCCAATCCGGAGGAGCGTAAGAAACCATCTTCCATTCGCCACTGCGGCAGGTTTTGCGCCTGCGCTTTGGCTTTCCAGCGCTGTTCGCCTTTCACACCCCAGACGATGCAGGCGGTATTCGCGCGAGCGCGCTCGCTGAAGTTCACCTGATTGCGCGACGTTTTTAGAAATGAGAGCAAAATGCTGCGTTTCCAAATCGTCAGGCCCGGTGCCCAGAGTTTGCCTTCGCGCTGCTGCTGATGGTTTTTCTGCATCAGCACGCCGTGGATCACATCCAGTAAGGTACCCGGCTGGCCGCTGCACGGGTCAATATAGCGGCTGTAACGCAGATAGGCGGCGCTGAAGAGATCAACCAGGCTGGCCGAACCGCGCCGCGCGGCCAGCTGCACAGCCTGCGGGTGACGGTCGTCCGTCAGCCCCCAACCGGCATACCACGGCTGACCAAACACGGTGACCGGTTTTCCAGCCAGCAGGGCTTCGAATCCGTATTGCGACGTAACCGCGTAAACGCGGCTGACGTGACGTAACAACGACTGCGGGCTGACATTTTCGGCCAGCAGTTTTACGCGCGGATCTTTAGCGGCCAGCGCTACGGCATCGTTGAAGTAACCGGACTTTTTCCCCAGCAAAACGTCTGGGTGGATTTTGACCCACACTTCGGCCTGCGGGTTTTCATCCAGTGCGGTGCTGAGCATCGCGGCGAAATCGGCGGGACCGGCGTTGCCGTACTTTACCGCCATGTCGCCGAAGGTCTGATCGACCACCAGCACGGCCTCGCCAATCGGCGGCGTACCGCTGAAGGCCGGAGCCAGATTGTATTTCGACAGATCGGCATCGACGATAAGCTGCATCGCCTGCTCTGCATCCTGGTAAAACGGCCGGTTACCGCTGCGGTCACAGATCAGCGTTTCCAGTGTGCTGACGCCGCTGGCGTCGTAATAGATACCCTGAGTATCCACCACCATCGACAATGGCGGGCAACCTGACACGCCAAGTCCCAGCGAACGGATAAAGCCATCTTCGAGACGGATAACCGGCAGACCGGCAGCCTGTGCCAGCACGACGGCTTTCTCCCCTGTCGGACGATGACCCCACACCGCCACTGACGTCACCTCCGGCGGCACCGGTCGCAGCGTTGAGAGCTTGCGACAGGGTTGCGCCAGAAAGTTTTCCAGATGTGCGATGCGGTTAATCCCCGCCGAGAAGATGCCAATCATCAGATAGTCAGTACCACTTTCGCGGCCACGGCCAGCTGGTAAAGAATGGTCGAGATACCGCGTGTGACTTCGATGTTCTTCGACTCAAACTTCGGCAGCACCATCAGCTCGTCACCCGGTTGCAGGGTTTTGATATCTTCGGCATTCAGCGCTTCGCCGTTCTGTTTAATCAGAATAACTTTGGTGTTACCGGCTTTTTGCGTATAGCCGCCCACCATCTTGATGTAGTCATCCGGGCTGAGGCCTTTCTGCCAGCTCACCGCATTCGGGAACAGTACTTCGCCGTGGATCATCACCAGCGAGGTCTTCTCAGGAATGTTGATCACATCGCCATCTTCCAGAATCACCTGATCCAGATTGCTTTCGTTCAGTACCACCTGGCCTTTTGGCACCACGCTGCGGGCCTTGTTGACGAAGCGGCTGATGAGCTGGGCTTCCTGCATACGCAGGCGCGCTTCTTCCGAGGTAGAAGACTGGGCGGAGAGTGAGGCTTCTTCGAGTTTTTGCAGCGTCAGGTCTAGCATCTCTTTCTGGCGGATGGCGACCGAACGGCGGAAAAGTTGGATGGCATTAATTTGCGACATGCTGTTGGTGCGGATTTTTGGCAACACCTGTTTCATCGTCGCGCCGTAAGGCAGCACGATGGCGTGCTCACCGGAGTGAGCGCCTTCTACCCGTACCTGAATGGTCCCGGCGTAGCGGTCAGTGCTGACAATCAGTTTGTCACCATCTTGCAATGAACGCCCCGGCGCCGAACTCAGCGGATAGTATTCGCTGCGTTTCATGCTGCCCTGCTGGCGGATGATGGTCATGTGCGTGGCACCCGGTTTCGGACGTGCCCAGCTCAGCGCTTCGCTGACGGGAATGGTGCTGTTGCGGAACTCAAAGTCGTAGCTGTTGAAGACTTCGCCATCAACGCTGAAGGTGTGTTGGCGTGGGCCAACCACGATAGTGTCACCGTCAGAGAACTGCGACAGGCTCAGGTTACCGTTAAGCAAAAAGTCATACAGGTTGATTTGCGAACGTACTTTATTGCCACGTTTAACGGTGATGTCCACATAGCTGCCGCGCTCGGTGTCCACGCCGCCCGCTTTGCTCAGATAAGAGAGCAGCGAGTCAGACGCCACGCCGCCATACAGGCCGGGGTTGGTCACGTAGCCGGTGACAAAGACTTTGACCGGCTGCGCCTGCAATAAGGACGCGTAAACGTTGACGTTAGACTGATAAACCTGTTTGACCTTGGTGGTCACGACGCTGTTGATCTGACTGTTGGGGATCCCGGCGACTTTCAGCGGGCCCACGTTCGGCAGGAAGATATTGCCTTTCGGATCCACACTCAGCGTACCTTCAAAATTGAACGCGCCCCATAACCGTACCTGAATCTGATCACCCAGGCTCACCACGTAGTTCGGGTTGAAACCGATGCTTGAGCCGCTTTCGGCGGCGGAAACGGAGGTAAAGAGCTGCGCGCCAAACATACGGCTCATAGTCGAAGGGACTGGCGCGCGCGGTGTATCGTCAAACTGACTGTCGGTATAACTTTGTTGGGTCTGACCGGTCAGTATCGACGGCAATGGCGCGGCACCGGTCATGTTCGGATCGGCGTTGATATCGACGGCATAAGCCTGTGTCGCGTGGACGGCAAGGATCAGAAGAACAGATTTCAATAATTTCATAACGGACTCTGTGTCACTGCCTGCGGGTTGACGCCACAGGCTGAAAAAATGGCGTTAAAACGGCGTCAGTCTTTATGGTCGTCAATCACGGCCAGCAGCAATTTGACGGTACCGAAAAGTAAACAGCACACCAGCAACCAGCTGGCAATCAGGTACAGACTGCTCGGGAAACGGGATTCCTGCGGCAGTTGCGGGGAGCTGATCACCGACAGCACTTTGAGTTTTCGCGCGGCTTCAACGCGGGTTTTCTCAATGGACGTCAGGGTTAGCTTGTAGATATCGGTATCGAACTGCACCTTCGCTTTGATCTCTTCGAAATCCACTGCCATGCGGTTCAGCTTGTGGCCGTCGGGGGCAGTGATTTTACTTTTTTCGTTATCAATTTGAGCGGAAAGCGATTTGATGGCGTTCTGAGCGCTGACAACCTGCGGGGCATCTTCGCGCAGATAGGTCAGCAAGTTGCGCAGTTCAGCTTCCATCTGAATTTTCTGCCCGACCAGCGTATTCACCAGCGTGGTGGCAGCCATCGCCTGTGCTTCGGGGTCGAGAACGTTATTGCTGTTCTGGTAGGTCAGGAGTTCGGTTTTGCTGGTGTTCAGCCGTACGCGGGCGGACTGCATTTCGTTTTCGGCGAACTGCAACTGGTCGCGGGCAATACGGTGGGAGAGTTCGTTGATAAACCGCTCGGACTCCTTCAGCACGGCGCGGTTAAATTGCTGCGAGAACTCCGGGGAAAAGCCCTGTGTTCCAATCGTCAGCAAGCCCGTTTTGTCATCGTAGGCCACGGAAATACGGTCACGATAGTAGTTAAGAAACTGTTCGCGGGTGGCGTTACCAGGAAGATGGTAGAAAAAATCCCAGCCGCTGTCGCCAAAGGCCTGACGAAAATCGAGCTGTTTATCAAGAATATCCAGCATATCTGGGGAGTTGATGTACTCCTTCAGATAAAGCGCATCTTCAGCAGAGCTCGGGTTAGCCGCACCCAATAACAGACCGACGTTCAGGCTGCTGCCGTCGATGTCACTGGCGCGTTTAATGGCAACTTTGGATTCACTGAGGTAACGCGGCTGGCTGAAAACCACCAGATAGACGATCAGCAACAGCATGGGGATGAGGATCAGTATCTTACCTAAATGACGCTGCACGGTATGCAGGTTGAGGTAAGTGTCGCGCGCGCGGTTCAACGTCTCGCCCGGCCAGGCCGATTTCATTTTTTCAATAAACATGTTTTTCATCATTGGTTATATTTGCGGGTTTCCTCCCGCTTTTTAATGTAATGCCTTACTGAAAAGCACCCTGAAAATTGAAGCGTCAAATATCAGAAAATTCGGACCTGCTCACCGGCCGCTGGAATGATTACGTTAACCGGCATTTAACCATGCACAACGCGTCAGCATGTTCCCGGGATCCGGGGCCAACGAAAAATAGTTAACAGAGAAATAATTCTGAGAGTTATTAATCCAAAGAAATACTTGCTAGCAAACATTCATTTTATGAATCGATTATTTAACATACGAAACAAAATAACACAAATTTTTTAGGAGTTTTCTCACCATTTTGCAGGATTTATGCAGTCCGACGATGCCCTCAATAAAAAGCCTATTCCTGCCTGATCGTCACAAAATGGCGCATTTTCGACTACCATTAAGGGACGAAGTCCAGACAAAGAAATTCCCGGAGCAGGATGTAAATCAGGGCTGAAAGCCGACATCATTGAGGAGGATTTATGGCTAGCGGATGGGCGCATGATGGCGCCGTTCAGGATCAGATTGATTCGACAGTAGAAGACGCCGTTCAGCGCGCCAGAGAAGCATTAGGCCGGGGTGAGAGTGCTGAATTCTGCCACGAATGCGGCGAGCCCATTCCTGAAGCAAGACGGGAAGCACTGCCGGGTGTGCAATATTGTATTCGTTGCCAAACCGCACTCGATAAGAAGCAACAAAACAGTGCGGGTTATAACCGGCGCGGCAGTAAAGACAGTCAGCTGCGCTGATCACTTTCGAACGGCGCAAAAACGCCGCCTCTGCACCAAAATGGTTCAAGCCAACGCGATTCCCCGACCCGGCACAGGGCTTAACCCTGCCGGTCTGCTTCATTTTTAAGCACGTGTTTCAGGCCTTACATGCAAAAGTTAGAGTGGGATTGCAATAACGCAGCGTGATTGTTAATTAGCGATTGTTTAAAAGGCGATATTTGGTTAATGATAAAGCGTTGCACCATCACGAGTCATGTCAATTTGTTACATCGCACCACTACAGTGCAATCCATGCAAATTATCCTGCTTTATCGGTTCAGCAAAATATAACTTGTTGAATTTCATGAAACTTGATTCTTGGCATATTTATTGCTTAAAATCGAATGTAACACTACGCAGCTCCTCTATTATGTACAAAGGAAATTAACTGATGAAGTCACTGTTGAAAGTTTCCCTGGCCGCACTGACGCTGGCCTTTGCCGTTAGCTCCCACGCCGCAGAAAAAAAATTAATCGTAGCTACCGACACTGCATTTGTACCTTTTGAGTTTAAACAAGGTGATAACTACGTCGGTTTTGATATCGACTTATGGGACGCCATTGCTAAAGAGATGAAAGTCTCTTACGAACTGAAACCTATGGATTTCGGCGGCATCATCCCTGCCCTGCAAACCCATAACATCGACCTGGCGCTGGCGGGTATCACCATTACCCCTGAGCGTAAAAAAGCGATCGACTTCTCTGACGGCTACTACAACAGCGGCCTGATGATCATGGTTAAGAAAGATAACGATGCAATTAAAAGCGTCGCCGATCTGCAAGGCAAAACTGTGGCAGTGAAAAGCGGCACCAGCTCCGTGGATTACATGAAAGCCAACGTGAAAACCAAAGACCTTCGTCAGTTCCCGAATATCGACAGCGCCTATATGGAACTCGGCACTGGCCGCGCTGACGCGGTAATGCACGATACGCCAAACATTCTGTACTTCATCAAAACGGCCGGTAACGGTCAGTTCAAAGCGGTTGGCGACTCTCTGGCTGGCCAGCAATACGGTATCGCCTTCCCACAAGGCAGCGATCTGCGTGTGAAGGCCAACGCCGCGCTGAAAACCATCAAAGAGAATGGTACTTACGCGAAGATCTACAAAAAATGGTTTGATACTGAACCTAAGTAAAACCCTTCGTACTGAACGCCCATCCGTTTTAATTCAGCGGACGGGCGTTTGAAATTTGTTTTACCAGGAGAGAATGCATGCAGTTTGACTGGAGCGTTATTTGGCCCGCTCTGCCTATCCTGCTCGAAGGCGCCAAGCTAACCCTGTGGATTTCGATCCTCGGTCTGGTCGGCGGCCTGATTATTGGTGTGATTGCGGGTTTTGCCCGCGCGTTTGGCGGCTGGGTAAGCAGCCACATTGCACTGGTATTTATTGAGCTTATTCGCGGTACCCCGATTGTCGTGCAGGTGATGTTTATCTACTTCGCCCTGCCAATGATGGTTCCCGGCCTGCGCATTGACCCGTTCACCGCCGCCGTTGTGACGATCATCATCAACTCCGGTGCATACATCGCAGAAATTACCCGTGGTGCCGTCTTGTCGATTCATAACGGATTCCGTGAAGCGGGTCTGGCGCTGGGTCTGTCGCGCCGTGATACGCTGCGTTATATCATCGCACCGCTGGCGCTGCGCCGCATGCTGCCACCGCTGGGTAACCAGTGGATCGTCAGCATTAAGGACACCTCGCTGTTTATCGTTATTGGCGTGGCGGAACTGACCCGTCAGGGCCAGGAGATCATCGCCGGTAACTTCCGCGCCATGGAGATCTGGAGTGCGGTCGCCGTTATTTATCTGATTATCACGCTGGCACTGAGCTTTGTTCTGCGCCGCCTCGAACGCAGACTGAAAATTATATGATTGAATTCAAGAACGTCTCAAAACACTTTGGCAAAACCCAGGTGCTCCACGACATCGATCTGAATATTTCTCAGGGTGAAGTGGTGGTGATTATCGGGCCATCAGGCTCGGGTAAATCCACGCTGCTGCGCTGCATCAACAAGCTGGAGGAGATCACTTCCGGCGAGCTGATCGTTGATGGTCTGAAAGTGAATGACCCGAAAGTGGACGAGCGCCTGATCCGCCAGGAAGCGGGCATGGTGTTCCAGCAGTTCTATCTGTTCCCGCACATGACGGCGCTGGAAAACGTGGCCTTCGGCCCGATCCGCGTACGTGGTGCGAAGAAAGAAGAAGCCCATAAACAGGCAAAAGAGTTGCTGGCAAAAGTGGGTCTGTCGGAGCGTGCACACCACTATCCGTCTGAGCTTTCCGGTGGCCAACAGCAGCGTGTGGCGATTGCCCGTGCGCTGGCGGTTAAACCGAAACTGATGCTGTTTGATGAGCCGACCTCGGCGCTGGATCCTGAGCTGCGTCACGAAGTGCTGACGGTCATGAAGCAACTGGCCGACGAAGGCATGACGATGGTTATCGTGACCCATGAAGTGGGCTTTGCCGAGAAAGTGGCCTCGCGCCTGATCTTCATCGATAAAGGCCGTATCGCCGAAGATGGCCCGCCAGCCGAACTGATTGCTAACCCGCCAAGCGAACGCCTGCGCGAGTTCCTGCAACACGTTTCCTGAGCCGCCAGACCGGGTGTGAACCTCGGTGATAAAAAAACGGACATCTTCGGATGTCCGTTTTTTTTGGCCCCTTTTTCCCATTTCCGTCATAAATTCCCTACACTGTCGCTACAAAGTTTGAGAATGACCGATTAACCGCCGCTCTAAAAGTGAGGAAAAATGCCGAATAACGACTGGAACGCGTTATTACCACGACACAGAAAACCGGTATTACTTGTCCTGCCCTTTCTGATTCTAATTCTGATGCTGAGCCTGTTCAGCGGCGCATCCCACGCCGCGACGCCTGCGGCTCCCCCTTCCGGCGATACGGCTAAACAGCAGGCTTCATACAGCGCGTTGGCTGATATTTTGCAGGACGATAAATCCCGCGCCGAGCTGATTGCCCATCTGCGCGAAGCTGCAAAAACACCAGCCAGCAATCCGCACAAGCCCGCTCCTGACGCCACGGAGGAGAAATCCGAACAGCTGTCGCTTATCGACAACCTGGTGGACTCCAGTCAGAGCTACGTGTCGCTGGTGATGCAGAAAGTGCAAAAGCTTAAGCGCACCATTGATTCCGGCCCGCAGCGCGCGTTCAACGCCGAACGCTTCTTCCACGCGCTGACCTACTTCCTGCTGACCGTGCTGGTGACCTTCGCACTGTTCCATCTGGTGCGCTTTCTGATCAGCCCGCTGTATAAACGTCTGGGCCGCTGGGGGCATCACGCCCGCCTGAAAGAAGCCCACTGGTACCAGCTTCCGGCCAGCATTCTCAGCGCCTTTGTTATCGATGTCGGGATTCTGCTGCTGACCGTCGCGGCCGGAAATCTGTTTACCCAGTATGTGAACGGCGGCAGCGCGCTGATCGCCCGCCAGCAGGCGTTGTTCCTCAGCGCATTTGCGGTCATCGAGTTCTTCAAAGCGGTGCTGCGGCTGATCTTCGCGCCCAATTTCGATTATCTGCGCCCCTTTCCGCTCAGCGATCAGACCGCGCGTTACTGGAATACTCGTCTGGCCTGGGTCAGCGGGCTGATTGGTTATGGGCTGATGGTCGCCGTGCCGATTGTCGCGACACAGGTCAATTATCAGACCGCCGCGATTGTGAACTTCGTGGTAATGCTGGCGCTGACGCTCTACGCCAGCTGGCTTATCCTGCATAACCGCAGGAAAATCCATCACGAGTTCAATCTGTTAGCCGAACGCTCGATGGCATTTTTCAGCATTATCCTGCGCGCACTGGGACATGTCTGGCACATCCTGGCGGTCAGCTATTTCGTGGTGCTGTTCTTCCTCTCGCAGTTTGATTTTGCAGGAAGCCTGACCTTTATGATGGCCGCCACGCTGAAAAGTCTGGTGGTGATTGGCTTAGGTGCCGTGATCTCCGGTCTGTTGTCGCGCTGGATTTTAAAGCGCATCACCCTGCCCGATGACATCAACCGCCGTTACCCGCTGCTGCAAAAACGCATCAACTCCTATATTCCGGGCGGGCTGAAGATCCTCCGCGTTCTGGTGGTGGTGGCCGTCACATTGTCGCTGCTGGATGCCTGGCAGATTTTCAATCTGAATAAATGGTTTATGACCGAAACCGGCTCTCAGGTGGTCGGCGGGCTGACGCACATTTTGTTTATCCTTTTCTTCGCCATCGTCTCCTGGACCCTGCTCGCCAGTATTATCGAGCATCGTCTGGCGCTGGAACTCAGCAACGGCAGCCGCCCGAGTGCCCGCGAACGCACCTTACTGACGCTGTTTCGCAACGTGCTGGCGATCGTGATTTGCACCATCACCATTATGATCATGCTCTCGCAGGTTGGACTGAACATTGCCCCGCTGCTGGCTGGTGCCGGTGCGCTCGGTTTAGCCATCAGTTTCGGCGCGCAGACGCTGGTCAAAGACGTTATTACCGGCGTGTTTATTCAGTTCGAAAATGGCATGAATACCGGCGAATATGTCACCGTGATGGGCATCAGCGGAACGGTGGAACGCATGACCATCCGCTCAATTGGCCTGCGCGATATTTATGGCGTTTATCACATCGTCCCCTACTCATCGATCACCACGCTGTCGAACTACGAGCGTGAATTCGGCGTTTACCGCGCCAGTTACAGCGTCAGCCGCGAGGAGGATGTTGATGAGGTCAATTCGGTTCTGGAACAAGCGGTCGACGCGCTCAAAGAGGATGAAGCCATCAACGGCTCCCTGCTCGGCGAGCCGATTTATCAGGGTGTCGTGGCCCTCGCCGACCAGTCATTTACCGTCCGCGTGCTGATCCGCACCAAACCGCTGGAACAGTGGAACGTACAGTACGCGCTGGATCGTTTGGTGAAGATCCACTTCCAGAAGGCGGGCATCGTGATGCCGAAGCAGGCAATGAGGGTATACACAGAAGGAGAGGACAGCGGGGCTTTGAAAAGCCCGGGGGAAACTTTTTAATTTCAAATTAATTTTTTAAATTCAAATTCAACTTCAAGGTCGTGGGCGTCGGCCCACACCGACCAAGGGAGCCGCGCGCCTACGCGCCTTCCTGGCCGGTTTGGGTGGCAACCCAAGGTTTTGGCGGGTTAGGACCGCAACCCGCCGCCCCCTTCCATCACTCCTTGATATCTGCCTGATAGAAAATGTGCTTCCCGAACGGGTCAATCTCGTAGCCGGTCACTTCTTTGCGTACTGGCTCGAAAATGGTTGAGTGCGCGATAAACACCGCCGGTGCCTGATCGTGCATCACCTGTTGGGCTTCTTCGTAAAGCGCGACGCGTTTTTCGTGATCGGTGGTTTCTTTGGCTTCGGTGATTAACTTGTCAAACGGCGGGTAACACCATTTGGCTGAGTTTGAACCGCCTTTGGCCGCGTTACAGGTAAACAGCGGGCCGAAGAAGTTGTCCGGGTCACCGTTGGCGGTGGTCCAGCCCATCAGGGCTGCCATATGTTCACCATTACGCACGCGGGTCTGATACTCGCCCCATTCGTAGCTGACGATGTGCGCTTTCACGCCAATCTTCGCCCAGTCGGACTGGATCATCTCCGCCATACGGCGCGCATTCGGGTTGTATGGACGCTGAACCGGCATCGCCCACAGATCGATATCAAAACCGTTTGGCATTCCCGCTTCAGCCAGCAGGGCTTTGGCTTTTTCTGGTGAATATTCGTAATCCGCCACTTTATCGTTGTAGCTCCAGACGCCGGTCGGCAGCAGGGTTTTGGCTACTGTGCCGGTGCCACGAAATACGGCTTCGATAATCTGCGGTTTGTTGATCGCCATGCTCAGCGCCTGACGCACTTTCACGTTATCCAGCGGTGGCTTCTGGGTATTAAACGAAAGGAAACCGGTATTGAGGCCAGACTTGCTCATCAGATTGATGTCTTTATTGGCGCGCATACGGTCGAGGTCAGCCGGGTTCGGGAACGGCATCACCTGGCACTCGTTCTTCTCCAGCTTGGCGAGGCGCATCGAGGCATCCGGCGTGATGGTATAAACCAGACGGTCGATTTTCGATTTTCCCTGCCAGTATTCAGGGAAAGCTTTGAACAGCAGACGCGTGTCTTTCTGGTACTGCACCAGCTCGAACGGACCGGTGCCGATCGGGTTCATGTCGACTTTTTCTGGCGTACCGGCTTTGAGCATCTGATCAGCATATTCTGCCGAGAGGATAGACGCAAAATACCAGGCCAGATCGGCAACAAATGGCGCTTCCGGGCGGGTCAGATTGAAGCGCACGGTGTTGTCGTCCACTTTATCGATACTGCCGATCAGGTCACCCATTTTCAGGCTGTCAAAGTTCAGATACGTGCCGCCCGACACTTTGTGATAAGGGTTATTTTCGTCTTTCTGGCGCATGAAGGAGAAAATCACGTCGTCAGCATTGAAGTCACGGGTTGGCGTGAACAGCTTGCTGCTCTGGAATTTCACCCCTTTGCGCAGATGGAAAGTGTAGGTTTTGCCGTCCGGGCTGACGTCCCAGCTTTCGGCCAGGCTCGGCACCAGTTCGGTGGTGCCGGTTTTGAAATCAACCAGACGGTTGTAAATCGGTGCCGCGCTCGCATCCACGGAGGTGCCTGAGGTATAAAGCTGCGGGTTAAATTGTTCCGGTGAGCCTTCGGAGCAGTAGACCAGCGTCTTGGCGGAAACGCCGCCTGCCATCGCCAGCGCCATCAATCCCGTGCTTATTTTTAATATTTTCTGTTTCATCATTTTCCCTGTCACAAGTGATTAAAAGCTTTAATGATCGTGCTACCGATCGCGGTACCAAAAGCAAAAACAGATTAACATTCGTGCAACGCTTTGTAATACTCTGTTATATATGAAAGTCTTATATGTGTGCAAACTTAGGGGTAAAGATGTCGACAAATATCGCAAAACAGCTTTCCGATCGTTTCTTTCGTTATCTCGCCGTCACCACGCAAAGTGATGCGCATGCCACGACGCTGCCAAGCACGCCGGGACAACACACTTTGGCAAAACTGCTGGCGGATGAACTGAAAACACTGGGCTTGCAAAACATTCAGATTGATGAACATGCGACTGTCACTGCCGTGAAACCCGGCACCAAACAGGGCGGTCCGCGCATCGGTTTTATCACCCACATTGATACCGTCGACGTCGGTCTGAGTCCGGATATTCATCCGCAAACCCTGACGTTCACCGGTGATGACGTCTGCCTCAATGCTGAGAAAGATATCTGGCTGCGCCCGTCCGAGCGCCCGGAAATTCTGCCCTACAAAGGCGAAGAGATTATTTTCAGCGATGGTACCAGCGTGCTCGGTGCAGACAACAAAGCTGCCGTGACGGTGGTGATGACATTGCTGGAAAACCTGCGTGACGATCAGCGGTATGGCGACATCGTGGTGGCCTTTGTGCCGGACGAAGAGATCGGCCTGCGCGGCGCCAAAGCGCTGGACCTCAAACGTTTTGACGTCGATTTTGCCTATACCATCGACTGCTGCGAACTGGGCGAGGTGGTGTACGAAAACTTTAATGCCGCCGCAGCGGAAATCACCTTTACCGGCGTGACCGCGCACCCGATGTCGGCCAAAGGCGTGCTGGTCAACCCGATGCTGATGGCGCACGATTTCATGAGCGAATTTGACCGCGCCCAAACGCCGGAAAATACCGAGGGCCGCGAAGGCTACGTCTGGTTTAATGGCATGAATGCCACCCAGCAGGGGGCAAAACTGCACGCCTCCATCCGCGATTTCGACAGTGCCAGCTTCGCAGCGCGCAAACAGAAAATTGAAGATGTTGCAAAACAGATTGCCGCCAAATACCCGACGGCAAAAGTGGCTGTTGAGATAAGCGATACGTACAGCAATATCAGCAGCGCGATTGGCGAAGATAAACGCGCCATTGATCTGATTTTTGCCGGGCTAAATGAGATTGGCGTCGAGCCAAAAGTGATCCCGATGCGCGGAGGGACTGATGGCGCCGCGCTCTCGGCCAAAGGTCTGCTGACGCCAAACTACTTTACCGGCGCGCATAACTTCCATTCGAAGTATGAATTCCTGCCGGTCAGCTCTTTTGTAAAATCCTACGAACTGACGGTTCAACTCTGCCTGCTGGCCGCGAAAGACTGATTTCCCAGGATAAAAAAACCGCCTGCATGGGCGGTTTTTTTTAATGCCTGACTGATTTCTTCTTTCTTACTTCAGCGCACCCGAGAGGAACTGCTGCAAGCGCGCGGATTTAGGGCTGCCAAAAACATCGGCCGGATTGCCCTGCTCTTCAATCACGCCCTGATGCAGGAAGATAACGTGGCTGGAGACATGGCGGGCAAACTCCATTTCATGCGTCACCACTACCATGGTTTTCCCCTCTTCCGCCAGCTTCTGCATGATACGCAACACTTCACCTACCAGCTCAGGGTCGAGCGCGGAGGTCGGTTCGTCGAACAGTAACACTTCCGGCTCCATCGCCAGTGCACGGGCAATGGAGACGCGCTGCTGCTGCCCGCCGGAAAGATTCACCGGATATTTACCCTGCGCACGGGAGTCGATCCCGACTTTGTCGAGATACTTCACCGCACGTTCACGCGCTTCCGCCTTGCTCAGCCCCAGCACCTGCACCGGCGCTTCCATGACGTTTTCCAGCACCGTCATGTGGCTCCATAAATTGAAATGCTGGAAGACCATAGTCAGTTTGGTACGCAGCAGTTGCAGCTGTTTTTTGTCGAACACTTTCAGCTGGCCGTCGGTGTCGCGCACCATACGGATATCCTGATTATTGACGCTGATCGACCCTTCGCTCGGTTTCTCAAGGAAGTTAATGCAGCGCAGGAAGGTACTCTTCCCGGAACCCGATGATCCGATAATGCTGATCACATCCCCGGCGTTGGCGGAGAGCGACACGCCTTTGAGGACTTCATGATCGCCGTAGCGTTTGTGCAGGTCGAGAACCGCTAATTTGTTTTCTGGCATAATGTTATTCCGCAAAAAGTTATGTCCATAAAAAGAATGCTTTTTAGTGAGTCTGAGGTTTCACATGCGCCAGCCAGCGCTTTTCAGCCATGCGGAACAGGCCAATCAATACAAAGGAGATACATAAGTAGATCACCGCCGCGATGCCAAAAGCATAAAACGGCTGATAGGTGGCCGAGTTAATGTCACGGGCGATTTTCAGCACGTCCGGTACGGTAGCGGTAAACGCCAGCGCCGTGGAGTGCAGCATCAGGATCACTTCGTTGCTGTAGGCCGGTAAGGCTGTACGCAGCGCCGAAGGTAAAATAATGCAGGTATACAGTTTAAAACGTGAGAAGCCATACGCGTTCGCCGCTTCAATTTCGCCATGTGGCACCGCGCGGATCGCACCGGCAAAAATCTCGGTGGTGTAGGCACAGGTGTTGAGCGTCAGCGCGAGGATCGTACAGTTCAGGCCGCTGCGGAAAAACGCGTTGAGGAAATCAGTGCCGCGCACGATCTCAAGACTGTACATACCGGAATAAAAGACCAGCAGCTGTACATAGAGCGGCGTACCGCGAAACACGTAGGTATACAGCCAGATAGGCAGACGGATGAATTTGTTCGGCGACACGCGCCCTACCGCCATCGGTACCGCCAGCAACCCACCCATGACCACGGAGCTGATTAACAGCCACAGCGTGACGGCCAGGCCGGTAAAACGGTAGCCGTCGCTGTAGAGCAGCGACATGCCGTACTGTTGTAGGATCTCAATCATAGCTCAGCCCTCTTCACGCCCAGCGAATAACGGCGTTCGAGCCATAACAGCACCCCATTGGAAACCGTGGTAAACACCAGATAAATCACACCCGCCACGATGGCGAAGTAAAACGGCTGATAAGTACCTTTACCCGCCAGCACCGTCGCTTTTACCACGTCATTGAGGCCGAGCAGAGACACCAGCGCCGTCGCTTTGAGGATAACCTGCCAGTTGTTGCCAATGCCCGGTAAGGCAAAGCGCATCATGGCCGGAAACAGAATGCGGCGGAAGATTTGCGCACTGCTGAAACCAAACGCCGTGGCCGCTTCAATTTGCCCGCGGGGAACCGCCATAAAGGCGCCACGGAAGGTTTCGGTAAAATACGCGCCGTAGATAAAACCGAGCGTAATAATACCGGCGCCGAGCGGATCGATATCAATCTGCGCCATGCCCAGCGATTCTGTCACGCTGTTAAGCACAATCTGCAGACCGTAGAAAATCAGCAGCATCAGCACTAAGTCTGGCACGCCGCGAATCAATGTCGTATAGCAGCCGAAAAATCCTGAAATCAGACGGTTTTTCGAGAGTTTACCGCCTGCACCTATTAAACCAATTATCACCGCCAGCAGAACCGAAGAGATTGCCAGTTCCAGCGTGACCAATGTGCCCTGAATAATAACCTGGGAATACCCATATAACATGCTGTGTTCCTGTCTTTGACCAACGTCGTATCACCTGCCGCAGGTGTTTTTTTAAAACAGTATGAAACTGATTGTGCACGGAAGTGACTTAATGCGGCCCGCCAGTTTCCCGGCAAGCCGCAGAC
The DNA here is from genome assembly GCA_963519305.1 of uncultured Enterobacterales bacterium. Taxonomy (GTDB): domain Bacteria; phylum Pseudomonadota; class Gammaproteobacteria; order Enterobacterales; family Enterobacteriaceae; genus Ewingella. The sequence continues at coordinate 50,287 of CAUQMS010000006.1, read as the reverse complement.
GTCATAGCGTAAGTGATTAGCCGCCGTAAACGTCAAAGTTGAAGTATTTCTTCGCCAGCTTGTCGTAAGTGCCATCTTTACGCATTGAAGCAAAGGCTTTGTTCAGCGCCGCTTTCAGATCGCCGTCATCTTTACGCAGGCCCATACCGGTACCCACACCAAAGAATTTGTCATCTTTCACTGACGGACCGGCAAACACATAGTCTTTACCCGGCGCCTGTTTCAGGAAGCCTTCGCTACCTGCCACTTCATCCTGAAACGCGGCATCCAGACGACCGGAAGCGAGATCAGCGTAGATCAAGTCCTGGTTCTGGTAAGCCACCACGTTGATCCCTTTTGGTTGCCACATTGCGTTGGCATAGGCTTCCTGAGTGGAACCCTGTAACACGCCGACATTTTTGCCTTTCAGCGCGTCAAGTGTAGGAACAATCTTGGTGCCTTTTGGCGCGATCAGACGGGCGTTGGCGGCATAGAGTTTGTCAGTGAAATCAATCTCCAGCTGACGTTTTTCTGTAATGGACAGAGACGAAATAATGGCATCAATTTTCTTGGCTTTCAGCGACGGGATCAACGCATCAAAATCACTTTCTACAAAAGTACATTTGATTTCAGCGCGTTTACACATTTCAGTCGCCAGATCGATATCAAAACCGACCAGCTTGCCGCTGGAGTCTTTCGATTCAAAAGGGGCGTAAGTCGGATCGGTACCGATCTTAATGTCTTTAGGGGCGGCGGCAAAGGCGCTGCTGACACTGGCTAAAGCGAGAACCAGCGGAAGAACCTTGAACAACTTTTTCATACATTACCCTCAGTCATGAATCGTCTGTTGTGATTGGTCATTTCTGTTGTGTCTGAACATGTTTTTATTATTGATAGTACCGGTGCAGCTAACGGGAGTTTGCGTTCCCCTTAGTTTCACTATGCAGTTTTCATGCCGATTTTGTTCCGGTCAGGTTAACCGGCCATCGTCCACCCGTTGCGATTAAAATTTCAGCAAGATCATGCTGCAAATCAGCGGGATGTATAAACCGCAGGAACAGAGTGCAATAACAATGCACCAAAATGAAACGGGCAATGTTCGTTTTTGGTGCATTGCTATCAATTTGTTTAAAATATGCAATGAATTGGTGAAACGCAGCTAGCGGCCGCCCTGCCATCGAACAAACAAGTCTTCAGGCAACGCGATATCGAACTGGTCGATCACCCGGTTTACGGTCTGATTGATGATGTCATCAACGCAGGTCGGGCGATGATAAAATGCAGGAACGGGAGGCATGATCACCGCACCCAGCTCGGCGGCCTGAGTCATCAGGCGCAAGTGGCCCAGATGCAGCGGAGTTTCACGCACGCAGAGCACCAGACGGCGGCTCTCTTTGAGTACCACGTCGGCGGCGCGGGTCAGCAAACCGTCGGTATAGCTGTTGACGATGCCGGAGAGGGTTTTAACTGAACAGGGTAAAATCACCATTCCTGCTGTTTTAAACGAGCCGGAAGAGATACTGGCGGCGATATCGCGCGAGTCATGCACCACGTCGGCCAGTTGCTGGACATCGCGCAGCGTCAGGTCGGTTTCCAGCGTCAGCGTCTGGCGGGCAGCATTGCTCATCACCAGATGGGTTTCGATATCGGCAACGCCTTGTAGCACCTCGAGTAACCGTACGCCATAAATCGCGCCGCTTGCGCCGGAAATGCCGACAATAAGTCGTTTCATGAAAAACTGCCTCTGAAGAGTTGCACCTGAATGGCGCTTTGACTGACAAAAAGTCATTTTGATGACTTTGCCGCAATGCCGGGGGATAAGCAAGCCTGCGCGGCGCTGGGATAAGAGGGAATGTAGCCCATAAAAAAGGCGCGCCCGCCCGGTCAGTTCACCGGACAGTACGCGCCGTAAAAGGCGTGGTTAAAAATCAGCCTTCGTTATGCATTTCGAGATTTTCGGCTTCCTGCTGGCCGCGTAACGCCTGAGCGTCATCGTTGCGCAGGGATTCGAGATACTCGAGGTAATTCTGGTCAACGTCTTTGGTGACATAGACGCCATCAAATACCGAGCATTCAAACTGCTCGATATCCATATTGTCCTCTTTCACCGCAGCAATCAGGTCACTGAGGTCCTGGAAGATCAGCGCATCGGCGCCGATCATCTGGGTGATTTCACTGACTTCACGGCCATGAGCAATCAGCTCATTGGCGCTCGGCATGTCGATACCGTAAACGTTCGGGAAGCGAATTTCCGGCGCCGCCGACGCCAGATAAACGCGTCTTGCACCCGCTTCACGGGCCATCTCAACGATTTGCTGCGAGGTGGTGCCGCGCACGATGGAGTCATCCACCAGCAAGACGTTTTTATCACGAAACTCAGCACGGTTGGCGTTCAGCTTACGGCGTACTGACTTACGGCGTTCAACCTGACCGGGCATAATAAAGGTACGACCCACGTAACGGTTTTTCACAAAACCCTGACGATAAGGCTTGTCGAGGATACGGGCGATTTCCAGCGCGATATCACACGAGGTTTCCGGAATAGGGATCACCACGTCGATATCCAGGTCTTCCCAGTCGCGGGCAATTTTCGCACCCAGTTTCTGGCCCATGCGCACGCGGGCGCTGTAGACCGAAATTTTGTCGATAAAGGAGTCAGGGCGCGCGAAATAGACGTATTCGAACAGGCACGGATTGTACTGAGGATTTTCAGCACACATGCGGGTAAACAGCTGGCCTTTTTCGGTGATATACACCGCTTCGCCCGGTGCGACGTCACGCAGGAACTCAAAGCCCAGGGTGTCGAGCGCAACGCTCTCTGAAGCCACCATGTACTCATTACGGCCGCCTTCCAGCGTGCGTTTACCGATAACCAGCGGGCGGATGCCGTGCGGGTCGCGGAACGCCAGCATACCGTGGCCGATGATCATCGCCACACAGGCATAAGCGCCGCGGATCTTCAGGTTCATGGCGGCGACAGCCGCGAATACGTTGTCAGCTTCCAGCGGGTAGTGCTGGAAACGGTCAAGTTCACTGGCCAGAATATTGAGCAGAATTTCGGAATCGGAGGTGGTGTTAACGTGGCGACGCTGGCCTTCGAACAGATTACTTCTCAGTTCGTGGGCGTTGGTCAGGTTACCGTTATGGGCAAGAGTGATGCCGAACGGAGAGTTGACGTAAAAAGGTTGAGCTTCGGAAGCGCTGGAACTGCCAGCCGTAGGGTAACGAACATGGCCAATACCCATGTTGCCCTGCAAACGTTGCATATGGCGTGCTTCAAACACATCTCTCACCAGGCCATTCGCTTTCCGTAAACGGAAATTGTTATTGGCATCAATGGTGACGATGCCTGCGGCATCCTGCCCACGGTGTTGTAACACCGTTAACGCGTCATAAATCGACTGGTTTACCGGCGTGAAACCGGCGATACCGACAATACCGCACATGTTGTCTTTTCCTCAATCAGCGCTGCCAAAACTAGAGATGTTTTGGCAAGAAACTCGACGTGCTCTGCAGGTAGTCAAAGAACCACCTGATGATGTAACTGAACTGCGGGATCAACTGAGACTGTTTCCAGTCCTCACTTTGTGAAAAGCCGGTAAAGGTGTCCAGGAAGAACAGTATCGCGGAGACAATCAGTACCCCGCGCAGTGCGCCGAAGCACACCCCCAACACCCTGTCAGTACCGGACAACCCGGTTCGCTCAACCAGAGAGCTAATCACATAGTTGACAATGGCACCTACGATCAACGTCGCGATGAACAAGATGCCAATTGCGATCCCGTTTCGAACCAACTCATCTTCGAAACGTGTGAAATAGATAGCGAGGTACGGGTAATAATGGCTGGCAACAAAGAAGGCACAAGCCCAGGTTACCAGTGATAAGGCCTCGCGGACAAAACCCCGGATCAGGCTGACTAAAGCAGAAAACCCGATAACCGCAATAATGACGTAATCAATCCAGACCATTAACGATTCCAGTGTGTAAACCAGTAAAGACGGCCCAAACATCCATTTCGCGGCGAATTCTAACAGAAAAAGAAAACGTTTGCGTAGCGGAAATCTGCCAGCCGAACAAATTAATAATCGCGATGAAAAAAACCTCAATCACCGCAGAAACCTATAAGATCCTGACAAACTGCTCTTATAGAAAAAGGGCACAAAACGCGTGCCCTCACCCTATTTTAACTTTGGGCCAAGCCCAAAATCATTGGCGTTGCAGCGAACGCCGCAACAGCGTCAATGATGCAGGGCTTTTAATGCCCTGCGCTATAGCTTCGTACCTGCCCGCTCAACCCGCTGATCTGGTTCAACTGCGGCAGTGACGATTCCAGTTTCTGTTTCGACGCATCAGGCCCCACGAAAACGCGGGTGATCTGCCCCTGCACCGGCGTACTTGGAACGGTATACGCACGGAAACCGGACAAACGCAGACTGGCGACAATCTCGTTGGCTTTCGACGCATTTTTCAGTGCGCCCAGCTGTACAACGTAAGACTGCCCGGCAGGCGCTTTTTCTTCCGCCTGCGGTTTGCTTTCCACTTTCGGCGGTTCAACGGCTTTCGGTTGTTCAGTCACTTTCGGCTGTTCAACCGGTTTTGGTGCAACAGGTTTAGGCTGAACCGGCTTCGTTTTTTCGACCGGTTTCGCTTCGACCATCGGCTTAGGTTCAATGACCTTAGGCTTTGTCGGTGCCGGACGCGCTGGCTGAACCTGTTTTTGTTGTTCAGGACGGGTCGTGACTGGCGGTACCGGTGTCACAGGCTGCGCGTCGCTGTCATCCGGCAGTTCCTGCCCGGAATTCGCTGGCTGCGTCACTGTATTGCCCCGACCATGCACCGCTTCCCCCGCCCCTTCCGGTGGCTGAGCAGGCAGCGACTGTGATACCGGCGGCACCACGTCCTGTTCCTGTGTATCACCCGGTTTTGGCACTAACGGGATCGACGCAAACTCATCCTCATAATGCTTTTTCTTCCCGTCGAGTAAACCCGGCAGAATGATCACGCCCAGCGCGACCAGAATGATGGTGCCGACCAGACGATTTTGAAACTTACTAGCCACTGGCTTTCCCCGCGTCTAAAGCAGCCATCACGTGCGCTACGGTATGAAATGATCCGCAGACAATCACAATATCCTGACTATCAGCATCCTGCATGGCCTGTTGCCAGGCCGAAACGACGTCCGCGAACTGATGCGCTTGCGCCAGATGCACGGCCAGTTCTTCTACGCTGGCACCGCGCGGGCCTTCAAGCGGTGCGCAGTACCATTGATCAATCACAGGCGCCAGACAGGCCAGCGTGCCTGCAATGTCTTTATCATGCAGCATTCCCACCACGGCGCGCACTTTTCCGCCGTTGCGTGGCAATTCACGCAGACGCCCGGCCAGATAGCTGGCGGCATGGGGGTTATGCGCAACGTCCAGAATAAGTCTGGGTGACTCGCTCACGGTCTGGAAACGGCCCGGCAGTTGCGCCTGTTGTAAACCACTGCGGATAGCGGCTTCGGGAATGTCCAGCGTGGAGAAGTGCAGTGCGGCCAGCGCCGTGGCGGCGTTAGGCAGCGGAACGTTGGGAACAGATAAATCATCCAGCACGCCGCCCTCCTTCGCTTCCCAGCGCCAGCGGTCACCCGCAACACGGTAGTTCCAGCTGTCACCCAGGCGGTATAAGTCAGCGCCTTTTTCAGCGGCCACATCGGCAATTGACTGCGGCATATCCGGCTCACCGACAATCGCCGGTCGGTTACCACGGAACACGCCCGCTTTCTCACGCCCGATACTTTCGCGGTCAGGGCCGAGCCAGTCGGTGTGGTCGAGCGCAATGCTGGTCACCACGGCGACATTGGCATCGACGATATTGGTGGCATCAAGCCTCCCGCCGAGGCCCACTTCGAGGATCACAACGTCAAGTTTGGCATCTTTAAACAGCTTCAGGGCCGACAGGGTTCCGTATTCGAAATAGGTCAGGGAGATCTCCCCGCGTCCGGCTTCAAGCGTAGCAAAAGATTGGCAATGTGCCTCTTCCGGCAGCTCCTCCCCCTGAATGCGCACACGTTCGGTGTAACGCACCAGATGCGGCGAACTGTAAACCCCAACTCGCAGCCCGGCGGCGATAAGAATCGCTTCCAGCGTACGGCAGGTGGTGCCCTTGCCGTTAGTACCGGCGACCGTAAAGACGAAAGGCGCAGGCTGCAGCAGATTCAATTTGCTGGCTACCGCTTTGACGCGATCGAGGCCGAGCTCTATCGCCTGAGAATGGAGATGTTCGAGATAATAAAGCCACGCAGACAAAGGCGACGTGGCTTGAGGAATAACTTGATTTTGCATAACAGGCAATGCCCCTTCGTCAGATGCGACAGTCAGGATAAAAGCGCGGTATGCAGGCTGGACGACGTTCGCGGTACAGGAACGCCGTCCATTTATGATTGACCGGCTTTTACCTGGTCAATCAGGCATCCTGATGATTATCAGCGGCGTTGCCGCTGACTGCTGCCTGAACGTCAACCACTTTCGGTTCAGGGCGACCGGTCAGCTTCGACAGCACGCTACCCAGTTTTGGACGCAAATCAGGACGACGGACAATCATGTCAATCGCGCCCTTTTCAATCAGGAACTCACTACGCTGGAAGCCCGGCGGCAGTTTTTCACGAACGGTTTGCTCGATAACGCGTGGACCGGCAAAGCCGATCAGCGCTTTCGGCTCAGCGACGTTGATATCGCCCAGCATCGCCAGACTGGCTGAAACGCCGCCCATGGTCGGGTCGGTCATCACAGAGATGTACGGCAGACCGCGCTCCTGCAATTTCGCCAGAGCAGCACTGGTTTTGGCCATTTGCATCAGCGACATCAGCGCTTCCTGCATACGGGCGCCGCCACTGGCTGAGAAACAGACCAGCGGACAGTTATCTTCCATCGCCTGCTCAACAGCACGGACAAAACGTGCACCAACAACGGACGCCATTGAACCGCCCATGAAGGCAAATTCAAAGGCCGCCACTACGATAGGCATGCCGTAAAGCGTGCCTTTCATGACAACCATCGCGTCTTTTTCGTCGGTTTCTTTTTGTGCTGCAACCAGACGGTCTTTGTATTTTTTGGAGTCTTTAAACTTCAGAATGTCTTTAGGCTCAAGTTCGCTGCCTAATTCAACCTCGCTACCTTCATCCATAAAGGTGAAGAGGCGCATCCGCGCAGACATGCGCATATGATGGTCGCACTTCGGGCAAACCATGAGATTGCGTTCAAGCTCGGCGCGGTAAAGTACCTGGCCGCAACTGTCACATTTAGTCCAGACGCCCTCAGGAATGCTTGCCTTACGGGTTTGCGAGACGTTGCTCTTATTAAGAATTCGTTCAATCCAGCTCATCGATGACCTTTCTGTTTGAACCCGGCCGAAGCCAGTCCGCTGTTCATGCTGTAACAAGTCCCCTGAAACCTACCCAAAACGTCCGCCCGCTCTGATGCCAGATGGCAAAACAGACGCGTAACAGAAGGGTTGTTCGCAGGAACAGACCATAAATGTCGCTCATTAAACCATAACGGCCCGACGCTGTGGATAAAAAACTGGTCGAACCCTCTGGTTTAATCTCTTTATATTTCCCAGCTTTGCTGCCCTGAGGCTAGCCTTGCTGACGCTTTTCCTTCGCCGCAGCACGCTTGTGCCGCCAGATTTCAACCACACCCGGCAGAATCGACAGGACGATGATCGCCACGATCAGCAATTTCAGATTGTTCTGCACAATCGGTACGTTGCCAAAAAGGTAGCCAGCATAGGTAAATAACAGCACCCAAACCAGCGCACCAATCACGTTATACGCAGCAAAGTGGCGGTAGGACATGTGCCCCATACCGGCGACGAAAGGCGCAAAGGTACGCACTATCGGCACGAAGCGCGCAAGAATAATCGTTTTGCCGCCATGTTTCTCGTAAAACTTGTGCGTCTGGTCCAAATAACTGCGACGGAAAATCTTCGAATTCGGATTCCTGAACAGACGTTCACCAAACAGGCGGCCGATGGTGTAGTTGAGCGCGTCACCTACAATAGCGGCAACGGCCATCAGGGACACCATCAAATGTACGTTCAGATCATTGCCCGGCAGCGCGGCCAGTGCACCGGCCACAAACAGCAGGGAATCTCCCGGCAGGAACGGCGTGACCACCAGCCCCGTTTCGCAAAACAGGATCAGGAACAGGATACCGTAAACCCAGGCACCGTATTGCGCCACCAGTTCAGCCAGATGCACATCAATGTGGAGAATAAAATCAATGATAAAGTGGATGAAATCCATTTAGTGAATCGCCTTTTTTAAGCGCCGATGCGCAACGTTAAACAAGCAGCGTAAACAATGTATGCAGCAAAATCAGTCCGCTAAAAACAGCGGGCCCATATTCAATTTCGGCAGCCCAAATTTCTCCGGGTAATCCACCGAAACCAGATACAGCCCTTCTGCTTTCGCCGTCGCGGCGGCCAGATTGCGGTCTTTGGCAGCCAACAACTCGGCCATCCAGTTTTCAGACTGCGCGCCTGAACCCACCTCAATCAGACTGCCGACAATATTGCGCACCATATGATGAACAAACGCGTTGGCCTTCACGTCCACTACCACATAGTTACCATGTCGGCTGACGTTAAGGTGAATCATGTAGCGCCACGGTGTAAGGGACTGGCATTGTGAGGCGCGAAACGACGTAAAGTCGTTCTCACCCAGCAACGCCTGACCTGCGCGCTGCATTTTGTCGACGTCCAGCGGCAAATGCACATGCGTGATACCGCTCTGCAAAATGGCGGCGCGGAAACGGTGGTTGTAAATAATATAGCGATAACGGCGTGCAGTGGCGCTGAAACGGGCGTGGAAATCCTCCGCCACTTCACTCATCCAGCGAACCGAAATATTTTTCGGCAGATAAGTATTCACGCCCATTGTCCAGGCCGCTTCTCTACGAAGCACCGGCGTTTCGAAATGCACCACCTGACCGGTCGCGCTCACGCCCGCGTCAGTACGCCCGGCACAGAAAACAGAAATAGGCGCATCAGCCACACGGCTCAGCGCTTTTTCCAGACAGGCCTGCACGCTGGCTGCTTCAGGCTGCCGCTGCCAGCCATAATAAGCACTGCCATCATATTCAATCCCTAACGCAATGCGCGCAGCCACAGGAGCGTCCAGCGGCGCTTGCCGTTCAGGGGTTAACTCTTCAGACATTAGTACCAATACTCCCCAATCAGTTTCTCAGCTGTTTCAACCGCCATCAAGGCACCGCCGAAGCGAACGTTATCCGCGACCGACCAGAACTGCAGTATTTCAGGAATACCGTAATCGTTACGCAGGCAGCCAATGCTCAGATTGGCATTGCCGGAGGCATCGCTGACCTGGGTCGGGAAATCATCTTCTTCGCTGAGGTTGATATCATCAATACGCTCAAGTTCAGTGCGCGCTTCTTCAGCAGAGAGCGGGCGCAGGCCTTCCATATGCACCACCTGTGCGTGGCCGTAAAACACCGGCGACTGCACGCAACTGACGGAGATTGGCAGGCCGTCGTTTTGCAGCACTTTACGCACCTGATCCACCAGACGACGCTCCTGGCGCACGCTGCCCTCTTCGTCATTGAGCAGAGGTAACAGGTTGAAGGCTAACTGCTTGCTAAAAAGACCGCCCTCTTCGGCCGGAATGCCGTTAAGCAAGCGGGCGCTTTGCCCGGCCAGGTCATCCACAGCCACTTTACCCAGCGCGGAAACCGACAGCAGCGAGGTGACGTGAAGACGGGCCAAACCAGCCTGTTCCGTCAGCGGTTTAATCGCCGTCAGTAACTGGCTGGTCAGGCTGTCGGCTACCGCCACGATATTGCGGTTGCGGTAATGGGCCAGAGCGTCCGGGTTGACACCAGGAACCACCAGCGGGATGTCATGTTCCATGGCGAACAGGCCGCTGCTGTCGATAACCAGACAACCCTGATTTGCCGCTTCTTCAGCAAACTGTGCCGACGCGTCGGACCCTGCGACAAAAAACGCCAGCTGAACCTGAGACCAGTCAAATTCGGCGGCATTTTGCACGCGCACGCTTTTTCCGTTATAGCGGATGGTCTGACCGGCGCTGCGTTCGCTCGCCAGAGGGAAGAGTTCACCAACCGGGAACTGACGTTCAGACAGCAGCTCCAGTAACGCATCACCTACTGCGCCCGTAGCGCCGAGCAGCGCGATATTCCAGCCATCAGACATGTTGGTATTCTCCAGAAATGAGTCGTACAAAATACAAAGGGGCGCAAATTACCGCCCTTTCGCAAAACAGTCGCGAAGCCACCTTAAGCATAAAAACTTAAGGCCGCGTTAAGGCATCAGCCCTGAACCGCCGTGAAGCCGAGTTTATTCAGTAGTTCGACGGTGGCCGTGTTATCACAAATCACCCGCAGGGATGACCACTCGCGCCGTTCTTCATAGAACTTGCGCAGCTTGTCAAATTCCCCCGGCTGACCGGCCACACGACGCAGCGGCGCATCATCGCGGCGCACATCATACACTAAGTGAATAAGTCTCAGCAGTCTGGCTTCGGTCAGTTCTCCTGAGAAGCTGACTACCGGGAACTCCGGCGCTGGCAGCAGCTCCTCCAGCGGCACTTTTTGCGGCTCACCGATAAACTGGCTGAATGCTTCGAACACCTGCGTGGTGCCACGCGCTTTCCCTTCCAGGCTGTAACCAGCGATATGCGCGGTACCGATAGCAACTTTCGCCAGCAGCGCCAGCGACAGATCGGGTTCGGGTTCCCACACGTCCAGTACGGCGGTCAGCTTTTTCTGTCCATTCAGGGCATCGAGCAGTGCGGCGTTATCCACCACTTCGCCGCGACAGGCGTTAATCAAAATGCGGTCCGCAGGCAGGCGCGCCAGCAAACCGGCATCCACCAGATGATGGGTAGCGTATGGCCCGGACATGTTAAGCGGTGTGTGGAAAGTCAGCACATCGGCTTCGGCCACCAACTGCTCCAGCGGGGAGAAATCATCCTCATCACCACTTTCAGCGCGGGGTGGATCGCATAACAACGTGCGTACGCCCAGCGCCCGCAGACGGTCATTGAGCCGCGAACCGACATTGCCGACGCCGATAATACCCACGGTTTTATCCCGCAACTGGAAACCATCGCGCTGGGCGATGATCAGCAGCGCAGAGAAAACGTATTCGACTACCGCGATGGCATTACAGCCCGGTGCCGCAGAAAAACCAATCCCCTGCTGCTGTAGCCAGGCGTCATCCACGTGATCGGTTCCCGCCGTCGCAGTGCCGACAAATTTCACCGGCTTACCGGCCAGCAAACTCTCGTTCACTTTGGTGACGGAACGCACCATCAGCGCGTCGGCATCATTGAGCGCATCTTGCGGAATCGGACGGCCGGGAACGGCCTGAACGGTGCCCAGTCGGCTGAACAGCTCGACGGCATACGGCATATTTTCATCAACCAGGATTTTCACGTGTGTCTCCGGCAGGCTGTGCCATGGAAAGAACAGAAAATAAAGAGGACCCTGATTTTGCCACGAATAGCGACAGATCCCAATGCCGGCGCATCAGCCTTACCTTTCATTACGGAAACGTTGAGGCGTGGTCCCGGAAATTTGCTGGAACATGGCAATAAAAGCCGACGACGAGCTGTAACCGACCTCGAGCGCCACATCCTGAACCGTTTTCCCCTGCTCCAGCAGAGAAATGGCATGCAGGAAACGCAGCCGTTGCCGCCATTCAGCAAAACCCATGCTCAGATCCTGCTGGCAGCGGCGGGATAAGGTTCGCTCGGTGGTATAGACCCGCGCCGCCCACTGCGCCAGCGAGGTGTTATCCGCCGGATTTTTCTCCAGCGCGGTCAGTACCGGTGCCAGTAACTTACTTTGCGACGTCGGCAGATAGGTGTCCTGTCGCTGTGCCAGCGCTATCTGATCGATCAGCACCCGCGCCATACGCATGTCGCTTTCAGTGGCTGGCTCGGCCAGATTGCGGGCAAAGCAGTCATCAGCAATCGCATTAAAAATCGGGGTTAAGGTCAGCAGACACGGGTTAGGCGGCAGCCCGACATCCAGCTCGAGTGCAATATCTATTGCACAGAAATGGGAGGTTTTCCGGTTATAACTGGAGTGTTCCGTACCAGCTGGCAACCAGACCGCAAATTCCCGCGGCGCCAGATAGCGCTGTCCGGCGACGTCCATCTCCATCACCCCGGACTTCACGCAGATGATCTGACTCCAGGGATGCGAATGCAGGATATACTCCGAATTGGCGAGGAGCGTTTCACCGCGAAAAAGCAGCGTAGTCGGTTTTTTTTCTGGGAGTGGCGGATAAAAACGTTTTGTCGATATCACTGGCAGTGAGTTCCTGGGTGCGCCATCAGCGCAAAACCATGTTGTCTGAATCGCGTAGAGTATTGTCTGATTATCGTTATATATAACAAACAAGACAATCGTACACTAGCTAAACGATTTATTCACAGACGTTCCGGAAAAATTTTATGAATGCTCTCTTCCCCCTTCTGGCCGTGCTGATCTGGTCGCTCAATGCGGTCGTCAGCAAAGTTTCAGCCACGGCTATCGACCCGGCGGCCATCTCCTTCTACCGCTGGTTGCTCGCCCTGCTGACGCTAACGCCTTTCGTCCTGCCCGGCGTGCTGCGTAATCTCAACGCAGTTAAACAGTATTGGTGGAAGCTCCTGATCCTCGGACTGCTGGGTATGGTGCTTTATCAAAGTCTGGCGTACTACGCGGCACACAGCGTCAGTGCGCTGTTTATGGGCATTCTCAATTCGCTGATCCCGCTGCTGACGGTGATCATTAGCCTGGTCGTGCTTAGCGTCGTTCCGACGGTAGGTATTGCCCTAGGCGGCCTGCTTTCACTGGCCGGGCTTGTCTGGCTGGTCAGCGCAGGGGATCCGGCGCAGCTGTTGCAACACGGTATCGGCCGCGGCGAATTGATGATGTTTGCCGCGTCGGCCTCCTACGCCCTTTACGGCGTGCTGACCAAACGCTGGGCCATTTCTCTGCCGAACTGGCAGGCTTTGTATGTACAGATTCTGTTTGGCGTGCTGCTGCTGCTGCCAAACTTCCTGCTGGCATCGAATGTAGAACTGAATGCGAACAATATTCCACTGGTGCTTTTCGCTGGGATCCCGGCATCGATCATTGCGCCTTTCCTGTGGATTCAGGGAGTTATTCGTCTGGGTGCCAATAAAACCTCCATTTTCATGAATCTGTCGCCGATTTTCACCGCCGTTATTGCAGTCCTATTCCTGCATGAGCAGCTACACAGCTACCACCTGATTGGCGGCGGAGTAACGCTTGTCGGGGTGATCCTCGCCCAACGTTTACGCCGCCCGCTGTTTGGTAATAAAGCGAAAACGGCCAAAAAAGATCCGGCTGCTTAAGCACCCAGTCGCTGCCCGCAATCCTGCGGGCAGGATGACATTTTCCCGCCTTTTATTGCTTTCACGTGCCACCTGACAAAATCTAAAAAAAATAAGCGTAAGAATAGGGGTTCAGCGGACTATTCACGGTGTCGATTGAGCAAGTTTGCAGGTATGATGTGGCGCTTCTGCGCTTTGCGCCGTTTTAACTAGAGCGAAGGACTGGTGATATGCAACCTTTGAGTGGCCCAGGTACGCCGATCGGCGGCGACAGGACACAGCCGAATGGCCAGACAGTCCCTGCCGGCCCGGGTGAAAACCAGCCGTTAACGCCCGCACAGCGCACGACACTGGAAAAGCTTATCGTCAAATTAATGGCGCTGACGCCGATGAAATCCGCCGAGATCTGGGCCGGGCTGCGCCATGAACTGGCACTGCCGCACGGCGCCGAGCTGACCGCCGGGATTTTCTCCCGCGCCGAAACCGTATTGCAGGGCAAACTGAGTCAGGCTCAGGAGGGGCACTCCACCCGTCAGCTCCTGCAACAACTGACCGAACTGCTGCCCCAAGGCAATAACCGTCAGGCCGTCAGCGACTTCATTCGCCAGAATTTTGGTCATACCGTGTTAAGCCAGCTGAGCCATGAACAGCTGCAGCAGGTATTCCTGCTGGTGCAAACCCGCGAGATGGCCATTCCTCAGCCGCAGCAAACGACCATTACCGACCGGGCCTTGCTGCCTGCCGAGCACAATAACCTGCAACAGCTGGTGACTAAACTCAGCGCTGCGACCGGCGAAGCGCCGGTGAAACTGTGGCAGGAACTGTTTAATCTGGTTGGCGTGAAAGTAGGCGAGCCTATTCCCGCCCGCCATTTCCAGCTGTTAAGCCAGTTTATGCAGGTCAAAGCCGCACTCAGCCAGCCGACTGCAACGCCGACGCTGACCACCTTACTGAGCGTGCTCAAACAACCCGCCACCGCGCAGGAAGTTCATCAGCTCACCGAGTATGTTGAATCCCGCTTCAACGCCACACCTGCTACGCCGCTCAACATCGCCCAGTTGAACGATCTGGTGGGTGTACTGTTCAGCCAGCGGGTTGATCGTACGCCGCGCCCTGAGAAAATGGATGACGACTTCACCAGCGTCTCACGCACTGTACCCCAACCGATCATGAATCCTTTGATGGCGATGCTGCCACCCTCGATGCAATCTTTGGGCGGCAAGCCTTTGGCGTTTATCGCTTTGGTTGTAGTCGTGGTGCTGCTGTGGCTGCTGTTCTGAGCACGTGATGGCTTAGTTACAGCCGCAATCCTCAATATTAAGATCGGCAGGATACGTGCCGATCGCTTCCCCTTCGGCCAGCGGATGCTGGTCACGGATCCAGAAATCCAGCCCGCCGATCAGTTCTTTCACCCGAAAACCTAACTTAGCCAATTTATACGCCCCCTGCGTTGAACCGTTACAACCGATGCCGTCGCAATAGGTGACATACACCATATTGCGGTCTAAATGCCGGGTGGTTTCTTCGCTCATTAAACGGTGAGGGAAACTCACGGCACCGGGAATATGCCCACGCAGATAATGGGCTTCAGCGCGGGTATCAATCACCACAATGCCCGCAAGACGATTTTTCAAATCGTCTGCCACGTCTGCGGAATCTGTGTAAAAACTGAGTTTCGCCAGCAAATAAGCCTCACTGACGGCGGGTGACGGTGGTGCGAAAGCCAAAACGCTGGACAATGAATTCATTTTTTTCTCTCTCATAATGAATAAAACGGTATTTCCCGCTACAGGATGAACATCACCTGCAGAAAACAGCATTATCATCGGTCATTTTGGCCTTATGATTACTACCAATTACGGCATAACCATAAGACCAATCATGGCAACGAACCCGGCTTCGGTAGCTCCGCTTATTCTGTTTGAAAACCCGGCCGAGGGAGGCCAAAGCCTGCGCGACCAGCTCTGCGCCGCTTTGCGGCAGTCCATCATGCAGGGTGCATTGTCCTCAGGGCAACGCCTGCCCTCTTCGCGTCAGCTGGCTGTTGAACTGAAGATTTCACGTATCACCGCTGAGGCAGCTTATTCCCAGGTGGAATCCGAAGGCTATCTGCTGCGCCAGACCGGGAAAGGCACATTCGTCAGCCGCGATATCCCCCAGCCAGTGACAGATAAAAAGCGTCCTGCCTTGCAATCTGGCCCGGTCAGACTTTCTCAGCGCGGAACGCAAATTGTTGCCACGGGTGGCTGTCATGACCCTTTAGAGCCGGTTGCCTTTGCCGCAGGCAGCCCAGACCTGCGGGTTTTCCCGTTAAAAATATGGAAACAGCTGACCAACAAACAGCTGCGCACTAACGGGGAAAAACTGCTCGGCTACGGCGATCCGCAAGGGTTCACCCCGTTGCGTGAAGCCGTTTGTAGCTACCTACAACAGTCGCGCGGCGTGCGTTGCTGCCCTGAGCAGATCGTCATCATAACCAGTTCGCAGCAGGCGTTACAGTTGCTGGCAACGCTGCTGCTCGACGCCGGAGATAACGTCTGGCTGGAGCAACCAGGCTACTCCGGCGCCCGCAATGCTTTTGCCAGCGCGGGAGCCCGGCTCTGCGCAGTGGAAGTCGATGAGCAGGGTTTAAAACCCGACCACACCAAACCATCACCGAAGCTGATATACCTGACACCATCACACCACTACCCTTCCGGCGTGAGCCTCAGCCTGCCACGCCGCCTTGAATTACTGGACTATGCCCGCCAGCAACAGTCCTGGATCATCGAAGATGACTATGACAGCGAACTGCATTACGACGGTCGCCCTTTGCCGGCGATGCAGGGCCTGGATAAACATCAGCGGGTAATTTATCTCGGCACCTTTTCCAAGGTCCTGTTTCCTTCCCTGCGGCTGGCCTACGCCGTTCTGCCTCCGGCATTGGTGGCACCGATGGTGACTATGCGTACCGTCTATGATGGTCACTCTTCGCAAGTTATGCAGGCCGTCACGGCTGAGTTTATTCACAACGGCCACTTCGCCGCACACCTGCGTTTTTCACGCCAGCTCTATCAGAGCCGCAGGGATCATCTGCTCACACAGATAAACAACAAACTCTCGGGCTGGTTAACGCCGCAGCCTGCTGCCGGCGGGCTGCAACTCGCCGCGCGTTTGCCGGCCGGGTCAGAGGAAAAATTCAGCCAGCAGGCGTCCGCGCTTGGCGTGATGACGCCCCGCCTGTCGCCGCTCTGGTTACCCGAACCCGATACGTCAGCCAGCACCCGCGACGGATGGCTGCTTGGATTCTCGGCGCTGACGCCAGGAGAAATCACCACCGCAGTGGACAGGCTTGCACGCATAACCCCATGACACTCAGGCTGACCGCCGCCACTTCCGGTTTCTGTTTATAGCAGCTTCAGTAAACCCCAACCCGCGAGGCTGCTCAGGGCTAAAAAGGGAAAAGAATAATAGTGGAATGTCAGCCAAATCTTGCGGTCGTTAGCCATACGTAAGGCAATCAGGTTGGCGAGAGACCCTATGGCTAAACCAAAGCCCCCGGCATTGACGGCGTAGGCCAGCAGCGCATTGGCAGGAACATAGTGAATCATCAGGATGGTCGCCGGTACGTTGCTTATTACCTGCGATAGCCCGATCCCTAATACATATACCCCCAGCGAAGAGAGATGAGCTATTTGCTCAACTGCTCCCTGAACAGCACCCAACCCGACGATCAGCCGCACATCAATAAACATGGCGATAAACACCATAATCAGCGGCCAGTCGATGCGCAGCAGCACGTTCCGGGCCAGTAAAAGAAAGCAAAATAATACGGCCAGCAAGCCGTATACCGCCATGCCGAGATCCACGCAGCCGATAAACACGACATACATCACGAGGCAACTAAACAGCAGCTTTCTCTTATAAGGATAGCCTTGGTTATTCTCCAGCCGCTTTAAGGTTCTTGCAGGAAAACTTAGCCAGGTCACCACCAGCAATACCAGCAGACTCACCAGCGCAAGCGGGGCCATTTGCGTGATAAACGCGATAAACGACAGCCCTGACTTGTTCCATAACAGGATATTTTGCGGATTGCCGATAGGTGTCAGTAATGAACCTGCATTTACGGCCAGCGCCTCGAAAATGATCAACCGGGTGACCGGTAAAGTGGAGAGTTTCTTCAGCGTAATGGTCAGGGGAATAACAATAAACAGTGCGACGTCATTGGTCATAAACGTCGATAACAGCGCAGCTGCGCAGACCAGAAATAGCGCCAGATAACGTTCATGGCTGATGGTGTTGATCATCTTACGGCCAACAAAATCAAAGTAACCACTCACCTCTACACCTTTGGTAAGCATCAGCAGGCCGATGAGCGTTACGATCGTTGACCAGTCCACAAACTGGGGGAACTGGATGATTTTTTCCGGCTGAAACAGGCTTAGCCCAACCCCCAGCAAAAGCAGGACATGCAGAAAACGGTCGTGTAAGAAGGGTTTCAACAGCGTGTTTAACACAGGGGTTCTCATGATGATGTCTGCCGTGAAGAGCCGATTATCGGATGCGCTGACGTTAACCCAAGCCTCCGCACTCTACCAGTGCAAAAGTTAAATCTCCGCGACGCCTCGCAAAAAAAACGAGGCCCTGTCAGGGCCCCGCCATCGGTTTGCGAGACATCTCGCAATCCTTTTATTCACTGGTTTTTTCCCTTGCAGGAGAAAACGTGTTGAGTAGACTCGCCGTTACTCTTTCAGCACCCAGATATGGTACTGACCGTCTTTGAACTCCGCGCCTTCAAGCTCTTTCTCGAAGCCGGGGAATTTCTCGCCCCATTGCGCAATGCTGCGAATGTAGCTGAGCCAAGGGTCATTTTTAGTACCAAAGCTTTCGCCCGGCATCACGATAGGAATGCCCGGTGGATAAGGAATTACCCCAACAGCCGAAACGCGACCGGCCAGTTTATCCAGTGTGAGTTGTTCGCAGCGTCCGGCCATATGGTCCTGGAATGCGGCACGTGGCAGTTTGACCGGCGTAGGGATTTTTCCGAAGGCCTCTGACTGCAACTTGTCCATCTGGCTGGTTTTCATGTATTCGAACATTTCGTCGCACAAATCTTTAAGCCCCATCCCGGCATAACGCGCGGTATTGGTGGAGTAAAGAGTTGGCAGGCACTGCGCCAGCGGGCTGTTTTCATCATAGTGCTGTTTGAACTCCAGCAGCACGTTGATAAGCGTGCCCCACTTGCCTTTGGTCACGCCGACGGAGAACAGACAGAGCACCATAAAGTCAGTGGTACGTGACGGAACGATACCGTGCTGTGACAGGAAGGCCGTGACCATCGCTGCCGGAATACCATTTTCCAGCATACTGCCATCATCACCCATGCCTGGTGATAAAATACCGGCTTTGATCGGGTCCAGCATGCACCAGTCATCGTCAAGCTGGTCAAAACCGTGCCAGCTTTCACCCGGCTTCAGTACCCAGCAATTCGGATCAGTCGTCAACTGCTCTTTTGAGGCATTAATGAACGGAATTTTTTTACCGGTTTTCACATCAACCACATCCGGCGCATTCCACGGCGAGAAGAACCATTCGCCCTGAGCGGCAAAGGCCGCATGGACTTTCGCCAGAGCCAGTCGGAAATCCACCGCTTCATTGATCACTTCCTGCGTCAGCGACTCTCCCTGCTTGCCATCCATCATGGCGGCACCGACTTCGTTGGCCGCAATAATCGCGTACAGCGGAGACGTGGTGGCCTGCAACATATAGGACTCGTTGAAGCGTGAATGCTCAACCGGCTTTTTGCCGTTACGGATATGAATATAGGAGGCCTGCGACAATGCGGCCAGGAGTTTATGGGTGGAGTGGGTGGCGAAAACGGTCGGGCCTTCAGGGTCGTGATCGGCCGGATTACCGCGCATCGCATAACGATCGCGGTAGAACGGATTGAAACGCGCATATGCATACCAGGCTTCGTCAAAGTGAATCTGGTCAACGCTTTTTGCCAGCAGATCCTGCGCCTGTTTGGCGTTGTAGCACATGCCGTCATAGGTACAGTTGGTCACCACGGCATAAACTGGTTTAGGGTCTGTGGCCAGATGCTTGAGTGGATGCTCATCAATTTTCTGCTGGATAGATTCCGGCATAAATTGAGATTTAGGGATCGGTCCGATAATGCCAAAACGGTTACGGGTAGGAATGAAGAAGACCGGCACTCCACCAGTCATCACCAAGCCCTGCTCAATTGATTTATGGCAGTTGCGGTCACAGAGTGCAAACTGACCATCACCGATCACTGCCGCCATAATGGCGCGGTTAGAGCCGGACGTCCCGTTCAGCACCGAATAGCTTTGATGCGATCCGAAGACGCGGGCGGCATAAGTTTCGGACTCTTTAATGGGGCCGCTGTGGTCAAGCAACGACCCCAGCGCACCACGTTCAATACCCGTATCGGTACGGAATAAATTTTCACCGAAGAAGTCGAGGAATTCGCGGCCGACGGCCGTTTTGGTAAAGGCAACGCCGCCCTGATGACCAGGGGCCGCCCATGAATATTCTGGCGAATATTTGGTGTAATTGAACAGTGCTTTGGTAAAAGGCGGCAGCAGTTGATCGTAATACTTGTCGATCAGTGCAACAGAACGGGCAGCAATAAATTCGGCGGTGTCTTCATGCATCCAGACGAATTCATTGACCATTTTCATGGTATCAAGCGTCAAGGTATCAATACAGGAGTGTTCGGCCATCAGCAGCACCGGCACGCTTTTATTGCGGCGGCGGATCTCCTGCAACAATGCAAATGCCTGACTGTGGGAAGCATCGTCATTACCGCCGGATGTCCAGTCAACAAAGACGCAGCAAATAGAAGCATCAGAAGTGATCGTTGCTACGCCATCGTCGAAGGTGACTGCAGGGATCACCGACAGATTGTTATCTTCCAGCGCTTCGATGAGCTCACGAACGGCGCGTCCGTTAGCGGTATTGACGTCCATGATATTACTGTCAACCACAAGGACTTTACGTTTTTTATGACGACTTAAATCGATCATTACCCTCTCCTTTTCATCGTGAATATCATTGTGGGCCGCCGATTAACTCCGGGGCTGTCATCAAAACAATGACGGATAACGCCCGGCTGGCGGCCAAAACCTGTCAGTCCAGCTCAAGCTTTTTGCCAAGCGGGTACGGGTTTTTATGACGACGGTTATAGTTGAAGCTGTACATGGCAGTTATCACCATCAGAGCAATGAATGACCACATCACCTCTTCTGCACCGGAACCGACTACGGCCCATACACAATAGACAAAGGCGATAAGTGTAATGAAGCTGTACATCCCGGCGCGGTTACCCAGATGTCCGTGCCCTACCAACATCAGGGCAGCACAGGTATAGAGGTAAGGCACGAGCGTAAAGATAACTGAGACGGACGACACCAGTGCGAATTGCGCCGTGGCGTCAGGGGAAATGGTGGAGATCTGGAAAATAGTCATCAGAATGCCCAGGACAATCAATCCTTTAACCGGCACCCCTTCTTTATTAACTTTGGCAAAAATCGGCGGGAAGAGACCATCATCTGCGGCGGCTTTGGCCGTCTGGCTGGCAAGTAATGTCCAGCCGCCTAACGAACCAAGACAACCGGCAGCGGCACAGAAGGTTACAATAGCCCCAGCGGTATTCCCCATCGCCATACGGGCGGCATCACCAAAGGGTGAGGTCGACAACCGCAGCGCTGCGTTCGGGATCATCCCCATAATGGCCGTCGTAGACAGTACATAGCAGACGGCGGCGATCAACACCCCCCCGATAGTGGCAATCGGCACATTACGTTTTGGATTTTTCACCACGGCAGCGGCTACTGACGCACTCTCTACGCCGATAAACGACCACAGCGTTACGCTCAGCGTACTTTGAATGGCGCCAAAAGTGCTTTTCCCGCTGACGTTCCAGGCTTCCATATAGGTATCAGTTTTAAACCAGAACCAGCCAAAGATTGCGATAGCCAGAATCGGGATCAGCGCCAGTACGGTTGCCACCGCCTGAACGCGGGTGATCATCTTCGCCCCGACGATGTTAAGAATAACAAACAGCCATAACACCGCCACGCAGGTGAATGTCAGCACCAGCGGCTCTTTTAATATAGGGAAGAAGTAACTGAGATACCCGACGCCAATAACCACCATGGCAATATTACCGACCCAGCAGGCCAGCCAGTAGAGCAGGTTAGTTTGATAACCGAGATAAGGGCCAAAGGCCCTGCGCGCATAGGCGTAAGAACCGCCGGCGCTGTCATCCAGAGAAGACATTTTAGCGTAAACCATCGACAGCGCGAGTGCGCCAATGATCGTCACCAGCCAACCATAAATGGCTACGCCACCGGTTGATGCAAGGTTGGCGGGCAACAGAAATACCCCCGACCCCATAATATTCCCGGACACCATCAGGGTGACCGGGATTAATCCCACTTTATGTGCGTCTGATTCTATAGCCATGACCCTACCCCGACAAAAAGTAATACATTAATTTCCAAGGGAAATAGTGAATAAAAACCAATAATAACTGCGGACAAATATAGTGCTTCACTAAGCCTAGTAGATTTTTCTTAAAGCGGCAGGGAGTGGTGAATAATATTCAATGAAATGAGAAATAAAATAAAAATAAGCAGATGATTTATATGGATATTAAATGAACCATCCCCTGATGGCGAAGAATGATTTCTGTAAGCCAATATAATAGGAAGTCATCAGCGGCATGGCACAGCTAGCCGCTGACAATATAGGATTAATTCCCCGTTGAAGCCGGTTGCAGAACGTGTTTGTGTTGCATCCAGCGCCATACATCAATGATCAGAAAGAGCAACAAACTGATTCCCATCAGCGGTAATGAGAGCGATAACCCGATGACCACCAGCAGGATCGGACATTGCAGGCCAAACGGGACCAGCCGCCAGGTTTGCATCAGCGTCACTGCCGGATTAGTCATGCTGTTTATTTGCGGGCGGCGCAACCACCAAAGACGGTATCCCCAGCCGATCATCAGACATAAACCCAACCCGAACACGGCGAGGATAATCTGGTTCCAGAGACCAAAAAGTATGCCCATATGCGCATCCACTCCCCATCGGGTCAGTTTAGCCAGCAGCGGGAAATCAGCAAAACGGGTGTGATCAAGGATAGTCAGTGTCTGCGGATCTACCGAAACTGCATCAACCCGCGTTGGCCAGCTGCGGTCCACTTCTGTGACAGTCCAGGCTTTATCTGAGCGGTAAGCAGGGCGGATCTCAATTTTAGCTGCATCAATTCCGGCATGACGAGCGGCACTGACGACCCGGTCAAACGTCGTCGGTAACACCGGCGCGGTGCCAGGTGCGCTCTGTACCGGCATGTTATCCGCATCCATTCCCGGCATATCTGGCATGTCAGCCATACTCATACTGTTGTGACCAAAGGCCTGATGGTCGGCGTGCTCACTCACCGGTTCAGCTTGCGCACCGCCTGCCAGAGCGGTTGAAACCGACGGCGTCATCCATCCCATTTTGGCACGCAGCAGGTTGATATTATCCCCTGCCCACTGTGACCATGTCAGGCCGGTGGCAGAGAAAAAAAGCAGCCCGGCGATCAGCGCCACCCCCAGCCAGCTGTGCCAACGGCGGCTGCGCTGTTGTTTTGCGGCGACGCCCTTTAACTTTCGGTTACCCCGTACTGTCTGACGACCGGTGACCCACAATACGATGCCGCCGAGCGCCGCAACCCACAGCCATGACGCTGCCAGTTCGCTGTAGTTACGGCCCACGTCTCCCAACAACAACCCGCGGTGCAGATCATCGAGCCAGGTTCTGAAGGGTAAAATTCCGCTGGTGCCGTACACCGTCAGCTCGCCCTGAACCCTGAGGGTGACCGGATCGACAAACACAGCGCGGCTTTTAGAAGCACCAAGCTCCGGGTCAGAGAACATAACGCGGGTAGTTTCCCCCACAGCAGGCGAAGGGCGAACCGCATAGATTTTTGCCTCTGCGCGGGAGACGGCCTGTGCCGCTTCAATCTGGCGGGACAACGGCTGTACTTCGCCCACCGAAGAGGTGAACAGCTCATGCGCATAAAGATGATTTTCCAGTTGCGGCGTCAGCACATATAAGGTGCCGGTGAGGGCCGCAACAAAGATAAACGGGCCGATAAACAGACCGATATAAAAATGGATACGCTTAACTAACGCGAGAAAGGCGGCTTTGGCCGTCAGTTTTTGGGCTGTCATTTTTTGGGTATAGGCAGAGTGGCTCATCGGTCAATATTCCTGAATTTTAGATAGCAGGTGCGCAACGGCTACACCAGAAAGGCGCCGTTTTAGCGATGTTTTAGGGAAACAAAACAGCAGGCTATTGAGAAACAGGGGGAGCGCGGGGTTGGGCGTCGGAATAAAAGACCGGAGGAACAAAATGCGCGGCTACAGATGAGGGAGCGACATCGCCCTGAATATCCGCCGACCACAGCAGTGCCAGCACGAGCATATGCAGCAGGGGAAGATGCACCAGCAGCACGCAGTAGCCACAGGCAGCATCGCTCATTTCGCCGGGCATCATCGACCCCATATTATGGGATGGCGTCGCGTGGTGACTGCCCACATGAGCGCCCTTCTCTGTACTATGGGGCGCAGGCATCTCATCTGCGGACATATCCATCACTGACATATCCATTCCGGCCATCGCCATACCCGGCATCATAGAATGCAGCACTCCCTCAGTCACCAGTGATTTAGAAACCACCGGTGCGATAAACAACATCAGGATCGCCGCAATCCCGAGCCATGCCGGGAAGTGCAGATGCCGATGATTGATTTGTCGGAGTGAGAGCATCATGTCAACAAAATGGGGAAAAGAAGTGGCGAAATTGTACCTGAATCATTGAAATATGACAGAAACTGCAAATCATAAATATAAAAAAACCCGCCAGAAGCGGGTTTTTTATTTTTATGAAATGACAGGACACGTAACGACGTGAATCAGAATTACTTGTCGTTTTTCAGCTTACGCATGACCAGCGTGGCGTTAGTGCCGCCGAAGCCGAAGCTGTTGGACATAACGGTTGTCAGTTCGCGCTGAGTTGGCTTGGTGATGATATCCATACCTTCAGCCTGCTCGTCGAGGTTTTCGATGTTAATGCTTGGCGCGATAAAACCGTGTTCAGCCATCAGCAGGGTGTAAATCGCTTCCTGCACACCGGCGGCCCCCAGGGAGTGACCGGTCATGGCTTTCGTTGAAGAGAGTGCTGGCGTTTTGTCGCCGAACACTTCACGGATGGCACCCAGCTCTTTCACATCGCCGACCGGTGTAGAAGTACCATGGACGTTAACGTAATCAATTGGGGTATCTACGCCGTTCATGGCCATTCTCATGCAACGCACTGCGCCTTCACCGGATGGAGCCACCATATCAGCACCGTCAGACGTTGCGCCGTAGCCTACGATTTCAGCATAGATGTGCGCGCCACGGGCCAGAGCATGTTCCAGCTCTTCGACAACAACCATACCGCCGCCGCCAGCGATGACGAAACCGTCACGTTGCTGGTCATAAGTACGGGATGCTTTTTCCGGGGTATCATTGTACTTGGTAGACAGCGCGCCCATGGCATCGAATTCACAGGCCATTTCCCAGCACAGCTCTTCGCCGCCGCCAGCAAAGACCACGTCCTGCTTGCCCAACTGGATCATTTCTAGCGCGTTACCGATGCAGTGAGCAGAGGTCGCACAGGCAGAACTGATGGAATAGTTAACACCGCGAATTTTGAACGGGGTCGCCAGGCAGGCAGACACACCGGACGCCATCGCTTTCGTGACCATGTACGGACCAACGCCTTTCAGGCCTTTGTCACGCATACCGTCGGAACCCGCAACCTGGTTACGCGGAGAGCCGCCACCGGAACCTGCAATCAGGCCAGTGCGGTCGTTAGAAACCATTTCTGGCGTCAGACCTGAGTCTTCGATCGCCTGCTGCATGGAGAGATAAGCGTAGATGGAAGCATCGCTCATGAAACGCACAATCTTGCGGTCGATCAGTCCAGTGGTGTCCAGTTTAACATTGCCCCAGACGTGACTGCGCATTTTGGCATCTTTCAACTCTTTCGAGAAGGTGATACCAGATTTCCCTTGCTGCAGAGAGGTCAGAACTTCCTGCTTATTGTTACCAATGCTCGAGATAATACCCAGGCCAGTAATGACTGCACGTTTCATTTAATACCTCTTGTACTATTAACTAACTATTCGGGATTTCGTGACGCACTCTAGCGTACAGTTGTACGCCGAACAAGTCCGATCAGCAATTCCTTGTGTAAATCGCAGTAAATTTGCGCGAGGTCAAACACGCCGTTAAACTTCGGCATCGCCTTGAACTGAGAGAGTTTCACGTGAGCCATTCCCCTATCCAGCCCGCCGAATTAAGTTGGAACGAACAGGGTACACCTGTTTCCCGACATTTTGATGACGTCTACTTTTCCAATCAGAACGGCTTGCTGGAAACACGCCATGTTTTCCTTAATGGCAACGGTTTTCCAGCGCGGTTTGCCACGCATCCGCGCCCGTTATGCATTGTCGCCGAGACGGGATTTGGCACCGGTTTAAACTTTCTCACCCTATGGCAGGCATTCGATGCCTTCCTTCAGCAGGCGCCTGACGCCAAGCTGAAACGCCTGCATTTCATCAGCTTCGAGAAATTCCCGCTCTCGGCGTCGGACCTGACCTCGGCTCTGGCACGCTGGCCGGAACTGGCCGGTTATGCCACAAAACTGACCGAACAATGGCCGCTGCCATTTGCCGGTTGCCACCGCCTGCTGTTTGATGGCGGGCGCGTAACGCTGGACCTGTGGTTTGGTGATGTCACCACCCTGCTTCCGGCGTGCGACAGCAGCATGAACCAGCAGATCGATGCCTGGTTCTTAGACGGTTTTGCCCCCTCGAAAAACCCAGATATGTGGACGGCAGACGTATTCACCAATATGGCCCGCCTGTCGAGGGCGCAGGGCACACTGGCGACCTTTACGGTGGCCGGTTTTGTGCGCCGCGGTTTACAGGACGCAGGGTTTGACGTCAGGAAAGTGAAAGGGTTCGGTGAGAAAAAGCACGTGCTCAGCGGCGAGATGAATAATCTGCTGAATTTACCCCATCCGGCCCCCTGGTATCGCCGCCCCGCCGCTGATAAAACCACGGACATCGGCATTGTTGGCGGCGGCGTCGCCAGTGCGGTATTAGCACTGGCGCTGCTGCGACGGAATTATGCCGTCACACTTTATTGCGCCGACGAACAACCAGCCAGAGGCGCATCGGGCAACCGCCAGGGGGCGGTTTATCCGCTACTCAATGGCAGAAATGATGTACTGGAGCGTTTTTTCGCTCATGCATTCACCTTTGCCAGACGCCAGTATCAGGCGGTTGCCACTCAGGGCGTGCCGTTTGATCATGACTGGTGCGGTGTCAGCCAGCTTGGGTATGACGAAAAAAGTCAGGGGAAAATCGACAAGATCCTCGAAGGCGAGTGGCCTTCCAGTCTGGCAATCGGGTTGTCGCAACAGGAACTGACCGACGCCTGCGGACTGGCATGCGGTAACGGCGGTATTACCTACCCCCTCGGCGGCTGGTTGTGTCCGGCCGATCTTACCGCAGAGCTTATTAAACTGGCCGCAACGCAAGGGTTAACCGTCCATTTCAATCAGCGGGTCACCGAACTGGCGTTGGCCGAAACGAGCCGCTGGAAGATGAATTTTAGCGACGGGCACTCAGTGCAGCACGACACGGTAGTACTGGCCAACGGCGCCGATATCAACGACTTCCGGCAGAGCGAAAAGTTACCGGTTTACGCTGTCAGCGGTCAGGTTTCCCACATTCCCACCACCCCTACGCTGCAAAAACTCAAACAGGTGCTGTGCTACGACGGCTACATGACGCCGGAGAATCCGCTAAATCAGCATCACTGCATCGGGGCGAGTTATCACCGGGCAGATAAATGCACGGTGTATCGGGAAGACGACCAGCAGCAAAACCGTCAGCGTCTGATTGATTGTCTGCCAAGCGTTGACTGGCCCAAAGAGGTGGACGTCAGCGCAGGTGAAGCGCGTAACGGCGTTCGCTGCGCAACCCGCGATCATCTGCCGATGGCCGGTGCTGTGGCAGATTACGATGCTATGCTGGCCGAATATAAGAAACTGGATATCGCCGTGAAACGCGGTCAGCCGGTGGCGGACGCCCCCTGCCACCGCAATCTTTTCCTGCTGGGCGCACTGGGGTCACGCGGCCTAAGCTCTGCCCCGCTGGCCGCTGAAGTGCTGGCGGCGCAAATCGCCGGTGAGCCAATGCCACTCGACAGCGAAACGCTGGCGGCGCTGAACCCGAACCGTATGTGGATCCGCAAATTGATTAAAGGTAAACCGGTGGTTCAGGAAGAAGTCTGAAATGACAAAGGGCCGTAAGGCCCTTTGTCATTTCAGAATAGGATAATGTTTTCAAAATAACGCTACGCGGTTACTTATCTTCAGACTCTTCTGGCAGTGAGGCCTGATACAGCGTTTCCCACATACCCAGTACCAGAACCTGGTCGCGTGGTGAAAGTTCCCCTGCCTGAATGGCTTTGTCCAGACCTTGCTGCACCAGGGCTTTCAGGCTTTCGGCGCTGTGCTCGCCCTGCTCTTCAGCATCAGCAACTGCCACAGTCAGATGGCCTCGCAGATAGCCACTGGCAAACAGTTCATCATCGCTGGCGCTTTCAACCATGTCGTCGATCAGCGTCAAAATCCGCGTTTCAAATTCTGCGATCATCACTCATCCTCTATTCTTCTTTATTCTGAAATTCATTCAAGCGGCTGGAGTGCAGGGAAATCCTCAGCCGTCAGTGGAGCGGTATTGTAAAACGATTGTAACGCTTTTATAAAGCGTGCCGGGCGTGGCGGGATGCCTTCGCGCAACATTTTTAACACTTCTTCCCGCACTTTGTTCTGGAAACCAACCCGGTCCGGCTCACAGTCGCCGCTGAGATTGTCGCAGCTGACGTTAAAGTCAAAACCGGCAGCAGCGCAAAACAGCCACTCATAGGACTGAGGTTTGATCTCAACTTTCTCGAATTCACTCTGTGTCTGAGCATCACGTCCGTCCGGACAATACCAGTAACCGAAATCGACCAGTTTGTGGCGTTCCGCCCCGGCTACGCACCAGTGGGAAATTTCATGCATTCCGCTGGCATAATAACCGTGAGCGAATACGATGCGGTTGAAGTTTTCCTGCTCGTCGGCCGGCAAATAAATAGGTTCATCGTCGCCTTTCACCAAGCGCACGTTGAATTCCTCAAAGAAACAGGAATCAAAAATCTCGATCAATTGATGATAATTATGTGTTGCGGTCGAATCTGACATAGTGGCAGTGAAACTCAGTAAGTAAATTCAGGGGCGACAATATAACCCTGTTCCTATCATGGCTTTTATGACGTGAATCAGTGATTCGGGTCTGCAACAAATCTGCCATAAGCAGATTTGAACGCTGCGGCGTCAAGTATGCAGGGTGATCCACTGGTGGATTTCAGCGCCGTGGTTATCATATATCAGCTTACAACTCATGACGACCGACACAATCACCACCATCGGGCGGATCATTTTTTGCCCTTTGCTGAGCACCATACGGGCACCCAGCCTTGCACCAATAAACTGCCCCGCCATCATCACAAAACCGACGACCCACACCACTTTTCCGCCCATGATGAAGAACAGCAAGCCACCAAAGTTGGAGGTGAAGTTCAGCACTTTGGCGTGAGCAGTGGCTTTAGCGAGATTAAAGCCGCACAGCGTCACGAATCCGAGGGCGTAGAAAGACCCCGCACCGGGACCGAAAAATCCGTCGTAAAAACCGACACAACCCCCGCCAATCAGCGCATAGGGCAAAGCTGACAGACGGCGCTGACGGTCACTTTCCCCCAGCCTTGGCGTCAGCAGAAAATAGAGCCCGATACAGATAATCAGCAGCGGCAATATCTGCCGCAGCATGTCGGCCTGCAAACGCTGGATTAAAATCGCCCCCAGCACCGCACCGATAAACGTACAGGCAATATTCAATTTCTGTTCGTTAAGGTTAACGACCCCACGGCGCACAAAGTACAGGCTTGCTGAAAACGAACCGCCAACCGCTGAAAGCTTATTGGTGGCAATTGCCTGAGCCGGTGGGATCCCCGCCGCCAGCAGTGCAGGCAGGCTGATAAGCCCGCCACCGCCGGCAATAGAGTCAATAAATCCCGCCACGACAGCCACTAAAAACAGAACGCCTACTACCCAGGGGGCAACAATCAACCAATCCATTTTTCTTTCAGTCCCGCTATACGTGGCGAAGAATTATCTACGTCTGGTTAAAGAACGTGTTTATCCAGCAGTGCCTGACAGGTTTTCGGCAACGGTGGCGGCTCTTTTTTCACTGGCGTTCCGCTACCCGGTTTCGGCGGCAGGAACCAGCTTTGCAGTTCCGCACCGCAACCATCACCCGGCGGAGGTGGCGCCTGATCGAGGCATTCCAGACTGCCAGCCGGACAGCGCAAACGCACGTGCATGTGCGCGCGGTGACCAAACCACGGGCGTACTTTATGCAGCCACTCGCGGTCACTGCCCGCATCCGCACAAAGTTGCTGCTTGATGGCCGCATTGACGAAAATACGTGTGACGTCACTGTCCTGTGCGGCCAGTTTGATCAGCGTTTCGATACGCGGCTGCCATTGACGCGGGTTCACCGTCCTACCGTCGGCATTCACCAGATCGATAGGCTGAGGTTTGAGCAGCATCTGCTCGCTCCAGCGCTGACGCGGCAGTTGCAGCCAGATATCGACGTCCAGACCCGACTGATGGCTGGCGTGGCCGCTGCTGAAACGCCCACCGGCAGGCATGGCCATATCCCCAATCAGCATCGTCCCCAGGCCTTTATCATTGGCCTGGATCCCCAGACGCTTGATGAAAGCCAGCAGATCGGGCTGACCGAAATAACGCCGCTGGTCTGTGCGCATCACCTGATAGTCCGGTGAGTTAAGCGGTAACGGATGCGCGCCTATCTGGCAGCCGTTGGCAAATCCGCCAATGGCCTGAGGAGAACCCGCAATTGGCTGAGTGATTTTTTGCCACGGCGTAGCGGCCACGGCGGGCGCGCAAAACGCCAGCGCCAGAAGACCGGCGCAGGCTTTTTTGAATACGTTGACTGTCATCAGTGCAGATTTCATCCGGGATTTACCAGCGTGGAACGTCTGAATGCACATCGCCGTTTTGTGCGCGCTGACGCAGTAGGTGATCCATCAGCACAATCGCCATCATCGCTTCGGCAATCGGCACCGCACGGATACCCACGCAAGGGTCATGGCGACCTTTGGTGATCATCTCCACCTGTTCGCCTTCGCGATTGATGGTACGGCCCGGCACGGTAATGCTGGAGGTCGGTTTCAGCGCAAGGTGAGCAATCACCGGCTGACCGCTGCTGATACCGCCGAGAATGCCGCCCGCATGGTTACTTTCAAAACCCTGAGGGGTGATTTCATCGCGGTTTTCGCTGCCACGCTTGTTAACCACGGCAAAGCCGTCGCCAATTTCCACACCTTTTACTGCATTGATGCTCATCAGCGCATGGGCCAGATCGGCATCCAGACGGTCAAACACCGGCTCACCCAGACCGACAGGCACGTGATCGGCCACGACGGTGATTTTGGCACCAATCGAATCGCCTTCTTTTTTCAGAGCGCGCATCAGTTCATCCAGCGCTTCCAGCTTACTTTCATCAGGGCAGAAGAACGGGTTGGTTTCTACCAGATCCCAGTCTTTCAGTTCACAGGTGATATCGCCCATCTGGGACATATAACCGCGCACTGTCACACCAAATTTCTGCGCCAGATATTTCTTTGCGACCGCTCCGGCTGCCACGCGCATGGCGGTTTCACGGGCGGAAGAACGGCCTCCGCCGCGATAGTCACGCACACCATATTTCTGCTCGTAGGTGTAATCGGCATGGCCCGGACGGAACACATCTTTGATGGCACTGTAATCCTGCGAACGCTGGTCGGTGTTTTGAATCACCAGACCGATACTGGTACCGGTGGTCACCCCTTCGAAAACGCCGGAGAGTATTTTCACCTCATCGGCCTCACGGCGCTGCGTAGTGTAGCGCGAGGTGCCGGGACGGCGGCGGTCGAGATCCTGTTGCAGGTCGGCTTCGGTCAGCGGAATGCCCGGCGGCACGCCGTCAATGATACAGCCCAGTGCCACACCGTGGGATTCGCCAAAAGTGGTGACGCGGAAAAACTGCCCAATACTGTTCCCTGCCATCACGGCTCCTTAAATGTTGAGTGAATGGTTAAGTGATGTCCGGATCAATCGCGGAACATTTTAAAGTGATCGGCATGTTCAACCAGCTGCTGTTTAGTCAGCATAAAGACGCCGTCACCGCCGTTTTCAAACTCCAGCCAGGTGAACGGGATCTCAGGGTATTGATCAATCAGATGTACCATGCTGTTCCCCACTTCACAAATCAGCACACCGTCTTCGGTCAGGTAGTCCGGCGCGCAGGAGAGAATGCGGCGCGTCAGTTTCAGGCCGTCGCTGCCGGAAGCCAGACCCAGTTCAGGTTCATGGCGGTACTCCTGCGGCAAGTCTGACATGTCATCTTCATCGACATACGGTGGATTGGTCACAATCAGGTCGTACTGTAATGGCGGCAGATCGCGGAACAGATCCGAGCGGATCGGCGTGACCCAGTGTTCGATACCGTGTGCTTCGATATTTTGCTCGGCAACCGCCAGGGCATCGGGGGAGATATCCACGGCGTCCACTTCGGTTTCCGGATAAGCGTAGGCGCAGGCAATAGCAATACAACCGCTGCCGGTACACATGTCGAGAATGTGCTGCGGTTTGTCGCGCAGAATCCCGGAGAAGCGGTTGTTGATGAGCTCACCAATCGGCGAACGCGGAACCAGAACGCGCTCATCAACGTAGAACTCCATACCGCAGAACCAGGCCTTATTGGTGAGGTACGCAACGGGAACACGCTCGTTTACACGGCGGATCACGCGCTCGACAATGCGATGGCGCTCGCTGGATGTCAGGCGGGCATTATGCATATCTTCAGGAATGTCCAGCGGCAGAAACACGCTTGGCAGGACCAGCTGTACAGCCTCATCCCACGGGTTATCGGTACCATGACCGTAATACACATTTGCAGCGTTCAGGCGACTGACAGTCCAGCGAATCATATCCTGGATGGTGTGAAGCTCACTGACCGCTTCATCGACGAATATTTTGTCCAATTTTCTCTCCTGACGGTACGCACTCTTGTAACAGGCGTTTAACCATGGGTTTACAGTGCACCCTGGATTTACAGTGCATGATTTTGCGCATAGTTTGCCATGAAGCCCGCCACAAATCAGCAGCTATAGGCCGTTCTTACGAGAAGTGCTGGAGAATATAAGTTGGAGTTTACTTTCTACGAGGCGACTTACGCAGGTACACTGTTGAAATGACCTAAGAATGATGACGAATCCATGAAGAAAAAACATGCGCTGAGCCCGGAGGAAAAGACCCTCTTTCGCGAAGCCGTGCCAGGCACCAAGCGCCTGCAAAACGACACCATCACCCACCGCCCGTTGCGTAAAAAGGTGACGGCAATGTCGCCGAAAAAGCTATTGCAGGAGCAGGTGGACGCCAGCTACTACTTCTCAGATGAATTTCAGCCGATGCTGCAGGAAGAGGGCCCGGTGCGTCATATCCGGCCGGACGTCAGCCATTTTGAACTGAAGAAGCTGCGGCGCGGGGATTACTCGCCGGAACTGTTTCTGGATTTGCACGGGCTGACACAGCGCGAAGCCAAACAGGAACTGGGCGCACTGATTGCTGCTTGTCGCCGTGAGCATGTGCATTGTGCCTGCGTGATGCACGGACACGGCAAACATATTCTCAAACAACAGACGCCGCTTTGGCTGGCGCAACACCCGGATGTGCTGGCATTTCATCAGGCCCCCAAAGAGCTGGGAGGAACCGCCTCGCTGCTGGTGCTGATCGAACTCGATGACAAACTTCAATAATCTCGTTTGCCATTATTTGAAAATAAGAAGCAAAAATAAAAAGCAAAAAGGCACAGCAAGCTGTGCCTTTTCTTCATCGGTATCCGGTCAGTGGCCTATTCTGTCAAGCCAGTCACCTCTACCGCAATCAGACCTTGGCCATGACCTGACAAGGGCTGAACTGCCATTCAAGCGTACCTTTGCCAGTTTTAGCATCCAGCTCAACGCTTGCGATACCTGAGGTCGCAAACATTGGCGGGCAGACCCCCGGGCAGAGCTCTGCCACCAGATAGCCCACCAGCGGCAAGTGCGATACTACCAGCACGCCAGTGATACCTTCCAGCGCCAGCGCCTCCAGCTCGTGCGCCACTGCGGCAGGATCCCCGCCCGGAGTCAGTTCTTTCAGAACTTCACTCTCTGCGGGTAACGTCAGCGTCTGACGTATCTTTTCCAGCGTCTGCTGCGCACGCAAATACGGGCTGACCAGAACGCGCTGAATATTCACCGGACGGGCTTTCAGCCACGCCGCCATATGTACCGTTTCGTCACATCCACAATCAGTCAAAGGTCTGGCTGAATCGCTGGCGGCTTCAAGAGCTGCCTCACCGTGACGCATAATTACAACTTGCATATTGCACCGCTTTTGTTAACAAAAATAGCGCTATACAGAAACGCCTCGCGTGCTGTATCACCCTCTGTCCCATGCTTTCAGGGGAAAGCCTGCCGGACAACCGCATGTACCACAGCTACCTGACGCGCCGTCTCTTAAATGGCGGGCGGGCATTTTGCCTGAAAGTTCACGTAAAGAAAACGCTGTTTTTTACATCAACCCATACCGCTTGTAAACCACTTTGCTTATTTATTAAACAGAGTGACGATTTTTCAAACGCTTGCCGGTTTTACAACCCGCCGCTTTTACAGCAACAAAAAATGAATCCCACATCGATGCATTATGCTGGAAAGCATTTTATGTTCCAGACTCCCGCGAAAAAGCCCTTCACACCGTGACGTGAGTCACAGGATGATGAGCTTTTATATCGTGAGAGAGGATTATTCGTAAAAACGGCTACCATCCTGGGCGCGTTTGAGTAATCCGGCGCAGGGCGCGAAATGCTCGCCGTAATGCTGTTGCAGACCTTGCAGCGTTTGTACCACCGCCGCCGCGCCCAATTGGTCAATGTAACGGAACGGGCCGCCGAGGAATGGCGGGAAACCAATCCCAAATACCGCACCGATATCGCCATCGCGGGCGCTGTGCACCACCTGTTCATCCAGACAGCGCACGGCTTCGTTGAGCATGATCATCACGCAGCGGCGGGCGATCTGTTCTTCGCCCTGCTGCTGCTTCGGTGTGACGTTCAGTAAACGGTAGATGGCCGGATCGGCCTGTTTCTTCTTCGCCAGGCGCCCTTTTTGCGCATAGAGATAAAATCCTTTGCCGTTTTTGCGTCCCTTACGATCATCCTTCAGCACTGCATCGAGCGCAGGGGGAGCGGCAAAGCGCGGGCCCAGGGCCTCCACCAGAATGGGAATGATTTTAGTGCCAACGTCGATTCCTACTTCGTCCAGCAGCTGCAACGGGCCTACCGGGAAGCCAAAATTTACCAGCGCTTGGTCGATATGCTCTATCGGTTCACCTTCGAGCAAACATCGTGTCGCTTCATTAATATAAGGAGCCAAAATGCGGTTAACGTAGAACCCGGCACTGTCACCGACCACAATGGCGGTTTTACCCTGTTTTTTCGCCAGTGCAACGGTGGTAGAAATCGT
Source organism: uncultured Enterobacterales bacterium (assembly GCA_963519305.1). Taxonomy (GTDB): domain Bacteria; phylum Pseudomonadota; class Gammaproteobacteria; order Enterobacterales; family Enterobacteriaceae; genus Ewingella. Next base: position 15,150 of record CAUQMS010000006.1, on the reverse strand, counting down.
CTGTTCGCTGGTCCCTGCGTGAGGGATCACCTCAACCAGCGGCATTTTATCTACCGGGCTGAAAAAGTGCAGGCCGATGACCTGTTCAGGTCTGGCAGCATTGGCCGCAATCGCATGTATCGGCAGAGAAGAGGTGTTTGAAGCGAAAATAGTGTGCGGTGAAGCATATTGCTCAATTTCGCTAACCATCTGCTGTTTCAGCGACAGATCTTCGAAGACGGCTTCAATCACCAGATCTACCCGCTCAAACCCGCTGTGATCGGTCGTCCCGGAGATCAGCATCATCTGCCGTTGCTGCTCGGTACGTTTCAGTCGTCCGCGGCGTACCCGTTTTTCCAGCAGATCCCAGCTGTATTTCAACGCATGTCGGATCCCTTCCTGATTAATATCCTTTATACGCACGGGCAAACCGGCCCGCGTGGCGGTCACGTTCGCAATTCCCCCGCCCATCAGGCCACCGCCCAGAATACCAATACGCTTCAATGGCAGCGGTTCTGCCCCGGCACCGCGCTCTTTTTTTAGCGAAGTGGACGCAAAGAACAAACCACGCAACGCCGCCGATTGCGGCGTCATCACCAGTTCGCCAAAGGCTTTTGCTTCAGCCTGATAACCACTGGCGCGGCCGTGATCCAGACCGTTTCTCACCACGTCGATAATTTTTTCAGTTGCGGGATAGTTGCCGTGCGTTTTCGCGCGGGTCTGTTTACGCACGAAATGGAACAGGATGGCCTTGCCGAGCGGCCCCCCCACCAGCCGCGCCTGCCACGGCAGTTGAGCGCGGGCTTTGCGTCCCTGCGCCACGCGTTCCAGCGCCGTTTGCAGTAATATCGCCTGCGGAACGGCGTCATCCACCAGCCCCATTCTTTGCGCCTGTTTCGCGCGAATACTGCGGCCGGTGAGCATCATATCCAGCGCTTTCGGCGCACCGATCAGGCGAGGTAAGCGTTGCGTGCCGCCGGAGCCCGGCAGTAATCCGAGCTGCACTTCCGGCAGGCCGAGCTGGGTTTTGTCGTCCAGAGAACAGATGCGGGCATGACAGGCCAGCGCCAGTTCCAGCCCCCCGCCCAGACAGGCACCGTGAATGGCGGCCACCACCGGCACCGACATGGCCGAAATATGCGACATCACTGACTGGCCTTTTTGCGCCAAACTGCTGGCCTGCGCCGCCGTTTTGCATCCGCTAATCATGGTGATATCAGCACCGGCAATAAAAGAGTCCGGTTTACCGGAAATAAGCACCAGTCCCTTCAGTTGCGGGTACTGCTGGGCTTTTTGCAAAATGGCACAGATTTGTTCAACGAATTCAGCTTTTAAGGTATTTACCTTTTCACCGGGAACGTCGATGGTAATGATACCGACATGCTGGTCGGTAAACGCCAGCGTAAACGCCGAAGTGATAGCGGTTTCAACGCCAATGATCTCGTCACTCATTCTGCTGCCTCCAGGATCATGGCTGCGCCTAATCCTCCTGCCGCGCAGGCGGTAGTTAAGCCGAACCGCCCGCCACGACGGCGAAGTTCATGCAGAGTCTGCGTTATCATGCGCGCGCCCGTGGCGGCAAAAGGGTGCCCGTAGGCCAGCGAACCGCCCAATACGTTGAACTTATCCCAGTCGATTTCACCGATAGCCTGAGCCCGGCCGAGCTTCTCCCGAGCAAAAGTCTCACTGGCAAACATTTTGACGTTAGCCAGCGTTTGCGCCGCGAAAGCCTCATGCATGTCTATTAAGTCCAGATCACCAAGCGTCAGCCCCGCTCTTTCGAGCGCCAGTGGAGTGGCGTACGCCGGGCCGAGCAACATATCTTCCCAGACATCGATAGCCGCAAACGCAAAACTTTTCAGGTATCCCAGAGGGCGTAAACCCAGTTCCCGCGCCCGCGATTCACTCATCATCAGCACGGCGGCGGCGCCGTCAGTCAGCGGAGTACTGGTGGCTGCCGTCACCGTACCGTGACGGCGGTCAAAAGCGGGCCGCAGTTTGGCATACTGGCCCAGTTCAGAATTCATACGGATGTTATTGTCTTTTTGCAGCGCTTCGCGGTAGGGCGGAACCTGTGCGGTCATGACCTGCGCATCCAGATAACCATTTTCCCAGGCCTTCGCTGCCAGCGAATGCGAACGGTGTGCCAGTTCATCTTGCTGCTGGCGCGTTATACCATGGGATTTCGCCATCTGCTCAGCAGTGTCTCCCATCCTAAGCCCGGTCGAGTATTCGGCGACCGCAGGCGGCACCGGCAGCAGATCACGGAATTTCAGCTTGCTGAACAACGCCAGACGCTGAGAGAGCGTACGAGCCTTGTTGACATCCACCAGTGTGCGGGCCAGACGTTTACTCACGCCAATCGGCAGTACCGACGAAGAGTCCGCACCGCCTGCAATCCCCACGCCAATAGTGCCACTGATAATGCTTTCCGCCACGTTAGCCACCGCCTGAAAACTGGTGGCGCAGGCGCGTGACACACTGTAGGCATCGGTTGAGACACTCATGCCGGTTCCCAGCACGATTTCACGGGCAATGTTTGGCGCTTCGGGCATCTGCACCACCTGACCAAACACTAACTGGTCGATGATTTTCGGGTCGATACCGCTCTTTGCCAATAGTTCGCTCACTACCATCTTGCCTAAATCCACCGCGGGAATGCCGTGATAGGCCGTCGCTTGTTTGGCGAAAGGTGTACGCAAGCCGTCTACGATCGCAATGCGATCGCCTTCGCGTGTCACCAGCGGGATAACCTTGTTCATAGTGGCTCCGGATTAAGAGGTCTGACCTGATAGTTTAGTTTTAACCATATGTTTACATTTGGCAAAGCCTAACGTAACGAAGTGAGAGCAGCAGCAAAAAAAAACCGCGACCTGTAAAGGTCACGGTTTTAGGGATCCACGCTTTTATCCGGAAAAGAGTAATTACCTTAATGCTAACTGGAAAATCATCGTTTCGGCCTGGCAGGAGAAGGTGAAGTCAATATTCAGCTCAATGCCACCGTCTACTTTTTCCATGCGGCTTTCAATCACGCAAGGTTCAGATTCCACACTGCGGGCTTTTTCGGTCAGGCTGTTCAGCATCTCTTTTGCCTGCGCTTCGTTGGCAAATACATGGCTGTAAGAAGCGACGCAATCGGTGTTATCCATAATGGTGCCGACATCCACACAGCAGCAGGCTGCGGTTTCTTCCGCGCCGCATTTGTTAATGGAATGCAGTGGCTGCGTGGATTTTGAAGAGAGAGTTACGTCAGACATAGTGTTCTCCTGGCCCAAATCACCGCGTTCGCGAGTCGGCCTTATTTGTCATTAAAGAAGTTATTTTCAGCCCCTATTTTACGCCCGCCAGAGCTTTGCGCCTAGCACTTACTTTTTGTGTGACTTTTAAGTGACTAATATCACAGAAATAATAATGACTCGTTAAATTCATCTCTGACATCCCTCTTAAACGTTATTTAGTTCACCTCAAACTGTTTGTTTTTTGTTAAGCGGATCTAATTTCTAACATCAAACTGGAAATATATAAGAAACATGATTGCAACATACGTACAGGTCGGACCTATACTTCGCTCACTGGTCTGATTTGTCAGACTGAGAACGAACCCTACAATCCTGCGCTCATTGTTACTTGATGTAACATTGTTTGATAAAAAACATAAAATTGAGGTTTTGGTCATGAACCAGAAAAACCTGTTTAAAAGATCAGCTCTGGCAGCTGCAGTGGCAATTGTTTCATCAAATGTGTATGCGGCCGGTTTTCAGTTAAATGAGTACACCGCAGCCGGTCTTGGTCGTTCGTTTTCAGGTGAAGGCGCCATTGCTGATTCCGCAGCATCCGGCAGCCGTAACCCAGCTACCATGACCATGTTCTCCCGCCCGTCTTTCTCAGCCGGGGCAGTTTACGTTGACCCGGACGTTAATATTACTGGCCGTTCACCTCTCACGGGGAACAGTACGGATGCGGACAATATCGCGCCGAACCAGTGGATCCCGAACATTCACTTCATTATGCCGTTGAACGACCAGTGGGCGATTGGTGCCTCTGCCACTTCCAACTACGGTCTGGCAACGGAGTTTAACGATGACTACGCCGCCGGTCCTCTGGGGGGCGAAACCGATCTGACCACCGTTAACACCAACCTGAGCGCAGCCTATCGCGTCAACCAGCATTTCAGCGTCGGTGTCGGTTTTGATGCGGTATACGCCAACGCAAAAATCACCCGTAATGCCGGTGAATTGGGTCCTATCAGTTCCGGCGGTTTAATCAGCCCAAGTACCGAAGTGGCCGACCTCAAGGGGCATGAGTGGGGCTATGGCTGGAACGCCGGTATCCTATATGAAGTGGACGACAATAACCGTTACGGCTTCACCTACCGTTCCAAAATAAATATCGACTTCGACGGCGAGTACAAAAACGGCATTCCTGCGCAGCTCGGCGGTACGGGCGGCAACACTATTCCTGGCTCACTGACCCTGAATCTGCCAGAAATGTGGGAAGTGTCAGGCTATAACAAAGTGGCGCCGAAATGGGCAATTCACTACAGCCTGGCGTATACCAGCTGGAGCGAATTCCAGCAACTGAAAGCCACTGGCAACGATGGTCAGACGCTGTTTGAGAAGCATGAAGGCTATCAGGATGCTTACCGTATCGCGCTGGGTACCACCTATTATTACGATGATAACTGGACCTTCCGCACCGGTATTGCCTTTGATGACAGCCCGGTTCCTGCCGACAACCGCACCATATCCATTCCGGATCAGGACCGTTTCTGGGTGAGCGCCGGTACCACTTATGCGTTTAACAAAGATGCGTCCGTGGATGTGGGTGTTTCCTACATGCATGGTCAGACGGTCAATATCAGCGAAAACGCCTCTCCGGGTGTGCCAAATTATGAGTTCCAGGCCAAGGGTACGGCGATGCTGTACGGCGCGAACTTCAACTACACCTTCTGATAACCGCGATTCAGACACAAAGAAAGAGACAAAAAAAGCGCCGCGAGGCGCTTTTTTATTAGCTGTGCAAAACTGACCGGTTTGGTTAGTTCGCCGAGTCGATACTGTCCAGATCCCCCTGAATCGCCGCGGCGTTCGGGTTATTCTGTGGCGTCAGTTTGCCGCCGCTTGCCAGGAAGTCGTGACGCTGGAAGTAAGCTTCACGCACCATCAGGTAAGGGTCGGAAGAGTTGCGCAGGATTTGATCGGAATCGAGCAATTCAGCACGAGTTTCCACGCCTTCCAGCACAAATTTACCGGCCGACATCCAGAAGGTCAGGTAACTGAGCATCGGATAGAGGTAATCCACCGTGTCGCCACCTTCATCACGCAGCGTGAAACTGCCGTAAGCCGGAAGCTGAACGTAAGGACCATAACCCACGCCATAGTGCGCAAGGGTGGTACCAAAGCCGCGTTTCTCTTCTTTGGCCAGTTTAGGGTTGGCCATGGAAGCCACGTCAATCAGACCGCCCATCCCTAACAAGGTATTGAGGAAGAAACGGTTGAAGTGGATCATCGCCCTGTACGGGTCACCCTGTGCGAAGGCGTTGACCATGCTTGCCGGTTCGTCCAGATTATCGAAGAAGTTGGTCATCCCATTACGCGCAGGCATCGGCACATAGTTTTTCCAGGCTACAGCAACCGGACGCAGTACATACGGGTCCATGATGTTGTAGTTGAAATCAAACATTGTGCGGTTAAAACCTTCGAGCGGATCAGAACGCCCCTGCGGTTCGCTGTCCGATGATGTCCCGGCACACCCTATCAATAATGCGGTCGCAAACGCCAGCCCAGTCAGGCGTAAGTTCATGGCTATCTCCCTATTTTTCTTCGGTTCCGCTTTCAGGGAACCTGCTGATTGATCTCAATGCTGACCTGTCCATTGCCGGAAAAATCAGTCAGCGGACTGTCACCGTACCAGTCACCTTTAGATGGCGTGGCCAAACCGTTTTGTGAAATTCGAGCGCGTACTTTTAACTGATGCAATGAAGAAAGCAATCTTTCAGGCATCATGGCACTGCTGTCGTCCATGGTCATCGCCAGCGGGAAACGGCTCAGCGGCAATTTTTTCACCGCAACCGGCACCGGGCTGCTGCCATCGGTGACCGAAATAAATACCGTGCCATTCTCTGGAAGATGCTTCGCGGCCTCAGCGGACAGGGCAACGTTAATGGCTAACTTCACGGTATCCTTCCCTGATCTGGCTTTGGCCTGCTCAATACTCGCCCGCACCATATCGCCACGCTTGTCACCGGCTGGCAGAATTTTCAACATCAACTCCCAGGCGCCTATCGCTTGCGGATAATGTCCCTGCTCAAATTCATTGTAGGCCAACAGGCTCAATACGCGTAAATTGCCCTGATTTTGCTCCAGCATACTGCGTAACAGTTTGCCGCCGCTAATGTTATCTTGCGGTTCCGCTGAGCGGGTTAACACTTCGGCATATCCGAGCTTAACGTCCATATCGTTGGGCGAAAGCTGATAGGCATGCGCGAACGCCTGCGTCGCGGTGCTGGCATTATTCAGCGCCATGCCGACGCGGCCTAACATCATCCAGTCTTTGGCATTCGTCGGGTCACGTTGCAAATCGGTACGCAGCCCCAGCCCTAAATCCTGCACGTCCATCATAGTCAGTGGCTGAGAATGCTCGTCGGCCACGCGGTGGCGCAGATCCGGCATGCGCTCCATGACTTGATTCCATGCACTTACCTGCCCGAGGCCGCCGGTATATAAATAGAAGCCCAGCGACACCAGTACCAGCAGCAGTACGCCCGGCACCAGCGTCCAGCGGCCTATCGGCTGCGCGGCACGTTGTTGCTCTTCGGGAATATCGCTCAGCAGATTTTCCTGCAACTCGCGAATATGCTGCGGACGCTCGTCAACAACACCCTGATCTTCGTCCTGCTCAAGTTCGCTCAGGCGATGTTGATAAAAGGCTTTGTTCAGCGCGTCGCGTGATGTGTGCTCAGCCCGTTCGCCACGCAACGCCGGTACCACAAACAGTGCCACGGCGATAATCAACATCACCACAATGATCAACCAAAAAATACTCATGATCCTTTCCCGCCGCTCTCTTTCTTCGTTACATCAGTAAGTAACTGCGCCAGGCGCTGTTGTTCTTTTATTAAGAGTTCTGAATGTGAAATCTCGGTTTCTGCCACGACGCTTGCCGTACTTTTAGCCCTGACGCTGCCGCCCTGACGCCGCGAGCGCATGACAATCACCGTCGCACCAATCAGCACAAACAGCAGCGGCCCGAGCCACAGAATGAGGGTCGATGGCGTCACCGGCGGTTCATAGGTCACAAAGTTGCCGTAGCGCGCCACCATATATTGCACGATTTGATCACGCGTCTGCCCTTCATTGAGCAGCTGATAAACCTTGGTGCGCATGTCAGCAGCAATAATCGAATCTGACGCTGCAATGCTGGTGTTCTGGCATTTCGGGCAGCGCAGCTGTTCGGTTATCTGACGATATTGCTGCTCCTGCGCATCCGACGTGAACTGATAGGTATCAATCGCGGCGAAGGCGCCAAAGCTCAGGCACCCTCCGAGTAAAAGGGCAGTCAGGGACGGGAAAATCTTCATGCATCACCGCCATACTTTTTGTACAGCGGCAGGACTTCCTTTTGCCACACTTTATCATTCATATCACCGGCATGGCGGTAGCGGATGATGCCCTGCCCGTCGATGAGGAAAGTCTCCGGCGCGCCATATACGCCAAGATCCAGCCCCAGCATACCGTCGCCGTCATACAGGCTCAGCGCGTAAGGATTACCCAGCGTATTGAGCCAGTTCACGGCTTTCTGACGGTCGTCTTTGTAATTAAGGCCAACCACGCGGATACCTTTGGCCGCCAGCGTGTTCAAATATTCATGCTCCGCACGGCAGGTCGGACACCAAGTCGCCCAGACATTAAGCAGAATAGGTTTACCGTCGCGCAGCACTGATTGATCATAGGTTTTGCCCGGCTCAGACAAAGATTCCAGTTTGAACACCGGTACCGGTTTGCCAATCAGCGCGGATTCGAGCAGCGTCGGGTCATCGCCGTTGGCGTTGCGGGTCAGCTGCACCAGCAACGCGGCGGCCAGCGCCAGAAACAGCACTAACGGAATAAAGAGGAGTTTGCGGTTCATGCTTCTTCGCTCTCCGTTTTGCCCTGTTTCTTGAGCTTTTTACTCATGCGGTAACGCGGATCGAGAATACAGAAGATGCCGCCGACCGCCATAAAGATGCCGCCCAACCAGATCCAGCGTACGAAAGGTTTGTAATACAGACGCACCGCCCACGAGCCGTCGTCCATCTCTTCGCCCAGCGCCGCATAGAGATCGCGCGCCAGATTTCCGTCGATGGCCGCTTCAGTCATCATGGTGTGCGCCACGCTGTAGTAGCGTTTTTCCGCGTGCAGCGTGGTCACCAATTTACCGTTACGCGTCACGTCGATATTGGCTTCGCCACCCGAATAGTTTGAGCCCTGAATGTCGCGCATGTCGCGAAAGACAAAGTGGTAATCGTGAATATCTACGCTGTCGCCGGCTTTCATACGCACGTCGCGTTCGACGCTGTAATTCTGGCTGAAGGCAATACCAATCACCGTCACCGCCACGCCGAGATGGCCGAGCACCATGCCCCAGTGGCTGCGCGACAGATGCGTCAGGCCGCGCCAGAAGGTATGCCGGTGCGTGGCACGTTCATGTAGTTCCATCAACGTCAGCACAATCACCCACACTGACATCAGCAGGCCAACCACGGTCATGCCGATGATTTTGTCCTGCAACAGCCACGGCAGCAGAATCGACAGCAGCAGCGTCACCACCAGCGCGACGCCCAACCGGCGCCACAGTTTGCTTGGCTCATCACGACGCCAGCGCACCAGCGGGCCAATGCCCAGCAGCAGCGCCAGCGGTGCCATCAGCCAGGTAAACATCGTATTAAAGAAAGGTTCGCCGATGGAAATACTGCCCATGCCGAGCTGCTTGTGGATCAGCGGCAGCAGCGTACCGAGCAGCACCACCAGCATCGCGGCAATCAGCAACACGTTGTTGCCGAGCAGATAACTTTCGCGCGAATGCAGTTCATGGCGGCTCGGCGCGCGCACCGAATTACCTTTGATGGCATACAGCAGCAGCGAACCGCCGATAACAATCACCAGATAGGCGAGGATAAACATGCCGCGCGCCGGATCTGAGGCGAACGAGTGCACCGACACCAGTACGCCGGAGCGCACCAGGAAAGTCCCCAGCAGGCAGAGCGAGAAACAGGTGATCGCCAGCAATACGGTCCAGGCCTTGAAAGTCCCGCGTTTTTCGGTCACCGCCAGCGAGTGGATCAGCGCCGTACCCGCCAGCCACGGCATAAAGGAGGCGTTTTCGACCGGATCCCAGAACCACCAGCCGCCCCAGCCCAGTTCGTAATAAGCCCAGGCGGAACCCAGCACAATGCCGATGGTCAGAAAGACCCAGGCGGCCTGCGTCCACGGACGCGACCAGCGCGCCCAGGCGGTATCAAGCCGTCCGGCCATCAGCGAGGCAATCGCAAAAGCAAAGGCTACGGAGAAACCGACGTAACCCATATAAAGCAGCGGCGGATGGAAAATCAGCCCGATATCCTGCAACACAGGGTTCAGGTCACTGCCGTCCACCGGGAAGCCCGGCAAGGTGCGGATAAACGGGTTGGACGTCAGCAGAATAAACACCAGGAATCCGGCGGTGATCATCCCCATCACCGCCAGAACGCGGGCCACGGCATCCTGCGGCATCTGACGGCTAAAGAGCGCGACGGCCAGCGTCCAGCAGCTTAGCAGCAGCACCCATAGCAGCAGGGAGCCTTCGTGCGCGCCCCAGGTGGCTGCCATGCGGTAGTAGACCGGCAAAAGCGTGTTAGAGTTGTTGGCGACATAGGCCACGGTAAAATCGTTCACGACGAACGCGTGAACCAGAATAATAAAGGCCAGCGTAATGGTCGCGAACATGCCGTAGGAGAGCGGGCGGGCCATCGCCATCATGCGGCTATCCTGCCGCGCGGCGCCCCATTGCGGGTAAATACTCAGCAAAATTGCCAGACCTAAAGCCAGACAGAGTGAAAAGGTTCCCAGTTCCGGCATCATGAGTGGTCGCTTCCTTTGGTGTTACCAACGTAATTCTCCGCTGGCCCTTTGTGATTGTCTTTCATGGCTTCTTCCACTTCCGGCGGTACATATTTTTCATCGTGTTTTGCCAGAACTTGTTTGGCATCGACCACGTTGTCGGCCTGCATCACACCCTGTGCGACCACGCCCTGCCCTTCACGGAACAGATCCGGCAGAATGCCGTTGTAGGTGACGGCAATCGCCCCGCGCGCATCGTATATTTTGAAACTGACCTGTAGACTTTTCGGATCACGCTTCACGGAACCGGGCATCACCATGCCACCAATGCGCAGGCGCTGACCGACGAAAGGCATCTCGTGGTTTTCCCCTTTCCCCTGCAAGATCTCACTGGGCGTATAGAACAGATCAATATTCGAGCGCAGCGCGTACATCACCAGCGAAATGCTCAGCCCCAGCCCGACCAGCACCACCAGTGCCAGCGAGAGGCGTTTTTTACGACGTGGATTCACAATGACTTCTCCCCGGACAGGTCCGGTTTCACTGGCGCAGGGCTTTTCTCACCCGCTGCGCCCTGGCGTTTTTTCGCCTCAATATTTGACTGTATAATGCGTTTTTCGCGTGCCTGGCGACGGCGCACATCGGCAAGAATATGCCTGCGCTGCCAGAACGTATGCGCCACCAGCGCAATGAGGGAGATCAGGGTAGCGGCAACAGACAGCCAGACATAGAAAGCGTAGCCGCCCATGTTAAAAAAGGCCTGCCAGCTGGAAAATGCGGCGTTCATCAGCGGTGCTCCTTATTAACCAATGCAGCCACCCACGGACGCAGGCGCTCCTGATGCAAGATCAGGTTTCGCAGACGCATTAGCGTCAGGGTGATAAAGAAGAACAGGTAGCCGAAGATGGCCCAGCGCAGCGGATAACGCATACTCGGGTCGATAGATTGCTGCATATTGGTCGAACCCTGATGCAGCGTATTCCACCACTCCACCGAATAGTGAATGATGGGAATATTTACCACACCGACCAGTACCAGAATACTCGCCGCACGCCCCGCCAGACGGCGGTCTTCGAAAGCGTTATAGAGCGCAATCGCGCCGAGATAGAGAAACAGCAATACCAGTTCCGACGTCAGCCGCGCATCCCATACCCACCAGGTACCCCACATCGGTTTACCCCAGGCGGAACCGGTGACCAGTGCAATAAAGGTGAAGACCGCGCCGACCGGCGCCATGGCCGCCAACGCCAGATCGGACATTTTCATCTGCCAGACCAGCCCGATAAAGGCCGCAATCGCCATTGCGCTGTAGATCCCCATCGACCAGATAGCCGCCGGGACGTGAATATACATGATGCGGTAGCTGTTACCCTGTTGGTAATCCGGCGGCGCATAACCGAAGCCCCAGACCCAGCCAATCAGCAGACAGGCAATACCGATGATGCCGAGCCACGGGATAAAGCGGCCGCAGACATGGTAAAGCCGTTCAGGCCGCGCGAGTTGATGTAACCATTTCCACATTGTTATCGTTGCTCACTCTAAAATTACACTGTGTGGTATGCCGTGAAACCTCAGTGGGCTCTTGCGCGGTCTGATGTCAGATCATCCGCACTTATGGGCATCGCTCTATTGTTCCCTATAGGGAAGTGTGATGTTAGTCAAAGGTTGCGCTTTTTCTGCCGTTTTGTAACGACAGGTAAATATTTTAGTGAACGCTGACTCTCAGCGCGGCCGCCGTGGCAAAAGGCGCCAAAGTCGCGCTCCCTGCCAGCATCGCTCCGAGGATGGCCAGATAGCCGCCAATCGGCATACTCATCGACGCAGCATCTATCGCCCCGGTGGCAAAAATCAGCACCGGAATATAGAGCGGCAGCACCAGCAGGCTGAGTAACACCCCGCCTTTACGCAGCCCCACGGTCAGCGCCACGCCAATCGCACCGATAAAGCTCAGCGTCGGCGTGCCCAGCAGTAATGTCAGCGCCACCGCTTTCCAGGTGGCAAAGTCCAGCGAGAGCAGCATGGCGATCACAGGCGATAGGATCAGCAACGGTAAACCGGTCACGACCCAGTGAGCACAGACTTTCCCCAGCACCGTGAGTGACAACGGCGCAGGCAGTAACAGCAACTGTTCCAGCGTGCCATCCAGATAGTCATCACGAAACAGTCTTTCCAGCGACAGCAGCGAGGCTAGCAGTGCCGCTACCCAGACAATGCCAGGGGCAATGCGCGCCAGCAGCTGCGGTTCAGGCCCCAGACCCAGCGGAAACAGTGTGATCACGATAATAAAAAACCACAGCGGATTTATAATTTCCGCACTGTTACGAAAGGCAATTTTCAACTCGCGGCGCAGGATTTTAATAAACATGAGGCTCACTTGTCAGACGGAGTTTGCGCACGTCGCGGTTCATGCCCTGTAAATCCTGATGCGTGGTCAGCAACACCATGCCGCCACGGCTGGCGTGCGTTTCAAACAGCGCAATCAGCGTCGCCACGCCCTGCTTGTCGATGGCGGTCAGCGGCTCATCAAGGATCCACAGTGTGGCGCGGGTCAGCCACAGGCGCGCCAGCGCCACGCGCCGTTGCTGCCCGGCAGACATCTGCGCCACCGTGACATCTTCATAGCCCAGTAAACCGACATTTTCCAGCGCCTGATAAATGGCGTCGGCGTCGGTTTTACCGTCAACGGACTGATAGAAAGCCAGATTTTCATACGCGGTCAGAACAGATTTGATGCCTGGCTGATGGCCAAGAAACAGTAATTGCTGTTGAAAAACATCGCGCTGACGGCGGGTATTTTCGCCCTGCCAGCGGACTTCGCCGGCATCCGGCGACGACAGCCCGGCCAGAATCCGCAATAGGCTGGTTTTACCCGCCCCGTTCTGTCCTTCAACTTGCACCATTTCACCAGGTTTGATGGTGAAACTTAAGCCACTAAACAGGGTCCGCTCATCGCGAACACAACTGAGGTTAAGGGCTTTAAACATGGGGGCATCCCGTAAATTTCATCAGTGCGCATCATATCATAAGCATCCCGCGCGTCGCAGCCTGCGGTTCAGAGTTTACTGCCGCCAAACCGTTAAAATGCAGCATAATTGCGGGAATATGTTCCACGCGGTACAGAAGTAAAAATCTTGTTACTTATTGGGAAGATGCAGACAGTTCCAGCAGCGTCTGCGTGGTGCCTCATCTATGCTTAAACGGCAACCTTTATCAGACCAGAGCGGGAACGGCTTATGAAGCAGGAAAATAAACACAAAACGTCCGGCGTTGATGTCGACAGCGAAGAGCACACGCAGGGAACTGAGATTGAAGTGGATGAAGAGAATCTGCCCTCGCCCGCGGCGGCTATTCATGAGCAGATCCGCCTTGAGGGTGAGAAGGAGCTGGAGCGTGACGGGTTGGCGCTGATGTGGTCGGCGATTGCGGCGGGGCTGTCGATCAGCGCCTCATTAATGGTCAAAGGGATCCTGCACGCCCGCCTTCCCGACACGCCGGAGCGCTTCTTTATTGAGAACATCGGTTATACCGCAGGTTTTATCATCGTGATCATGGCGCGTCAGCAGCTGTTTACCGAAAACACCGTCACTGCCGTCCTGCCAGTGATGCATAAACCTACGCTGAAAAATCACCTTATTCTGCTGCGGTTATGGGGCGTGGTGCTGGCAGGTAACCTGATTGGCTGCGCCTGTGCGGCACTGGCGTTTCATCTGGTGCCCTTCTTTGATGCCGATACCGATTCCGCCTTCCGCGTCATCAGCTTAAAAGTCATGGAGAAAACCCCAACCGCGATGTTTGTCAGCGGCATTATTTCCGGCTGGCTGATTGCCACCATGGTCTGGATGCTGCCGTCGGCGGGTACGGCAAAAATCTGGGTGATCATGCTGATGACTTATCTGGTCGCTATCGCAGATCTGACCCATATTGTGGTCGGTTCGGTAGAGATCTTGTATCTGGTATTCACGGGGGTTATCCCCTGGTACGAATTCTTCTGGCCCTTCGCCCTGCCGACGCTCGCCGGGAATATCATCGGCGGTACTTTCATTTTCGCGCTGATAAGCCACGCGCAGATCCGCAATGACATGAGCAACCAGAACAAGGCGAAGAGCAAACAAAACGCGAAGAAGTCACAAAAAAGCGATAATAAAGCCCTCTAACTGGCGACCAAACAACCAAACGACCGGCTAACATCTTATTATTGTGACAAAAACGAGTATACTACGCGGGCGGTTTCAACACCGTCCGTGTCTCCTTAGTTAAACGGATATAACAAGCCCCTCCTAAGGGCTAGTTACAGGTTCGATTCCTGTAGGGGACACCAATACGACATTCCAGCACATCCCACCAAGTAAAAAACCCATATAAATCATTAATTAAAACTAAAGTAACGTCCCATTCAGTCCCCCGAAAACCCACTACAGCCCATTTTTTCTCGGGTATAAATACGGGTATAATCGGTTCGATGCATTTTGTACCCGTCGAACTAAGGCAAAATGAACAATGACAAAAAGTCGCGTTATTCAAACTGACCCCACGTAAAGAAGAGTGGCGCAGGTTACAAACCAACGCCCATTTAAAGCTTGCACTTATCAATTTAGTCCTTAGAAACTAAAACGATAACCGCCATTAATCTGTCTCTGATCGAATTTGTTACCGGCCGCACTATCAACATCTATATACAGTGTGTGCTGCTTGTTGATCTGAGCGCTAACGCCAATACCATTATTCCACCAACCACCTTTAAAAGTGTGCTGTTCGTTAGAACCGTTCAAGTGATAATTGACATCACCATCAAACTCATGCACATAGCCAGTCTTCAGATACGCATTCACCACCGTAGCACCAGAATTCAGTTCATAACCTACAATGGCGCTGGTACGGGCTAATTTAGAATCGTAACCATCTAAATCGATATTCAGTCCGTTATCCGAAGTCATACGGGCACTCTTTTGATGACTATAGGAGAGCTGTACCTGAGGTTCAATATAGAAACCATTACCCGGCTGATTCAGGCTAAACTTCTGCCCGACTTCTAATGAGAAGCGGCTTTGTTGAATAAATCGAACTTTTGGCCGAAGTCAGGATCAGATCACCACAC
>CAUQMS010000005.1:0-271512 GCA_963519305.1 uncultured Enterobacterales bacterium | reverse complement strand
GTCGTGGGCGCCGGCCCACACCGGCTCGGGGGGCCGCGCGCGTCCCCCCGAGACCCCCGCGCTATAAACAACAGCAGCTGCGCTGGTCACAATGGCCGTGTTTCAGGTACCGAGGTTATAGCCGCAAAATCCCGCCGCGTTGCGGTCCCCTCAGTTCGGGTTTCAACCCGCGCAAACAGACGCGCGGTTTTGCACCTCTCCTTCGGCGGCATTTTTGAACGCGGCCGAAGCTTCTTTAAATTCAAAATCAAAACCTGCATGGTGTTGACCTTCAAAATGTCGAGGCCGCATTCAAAAATGACGCCGAGGGAGCGGCGAGAAACGACGAGCGGGTGTATGCGAGTTGGTCCGAGCCCGAACCGAGGGAACCGTCTAAGCGGCGGCATTTTGCGGCTGTAACTGCGGTGACTGAAACACGGCCATCCCGATTCAGCGATAGCGCGGAGTGAAAAAAGCGAGGAGAGATCAAAGAGAGGAAAAGCACTTTCCTCTCTTTGTCGGTTTCGCCGCGAAAAGCCATGTGAAAGCAGTTATTGAAAAACCGAAACTTTCACCATTTCGGTTTTAAAAAGCCGCTATTGGCTGCGGCCTCAGCTAAACAACGGGTATTACTCGTAATCACTCATCGGTACACACGAACAGAATAAATTCCTGTCTCCGTACACGTCATCAAGACGCTTCACCGCTGGCCAGTATTTGTTATCACTGCCTGCCGGGAAGACCGCCAGTTCGCGGGTGTACGGGTGTGACCACTCGCTGACCAGCTCGCCCTGTACGTGCGGTGCGTTAACCAGCGGGTTGTCTTCCAGAGGCCATTCGCCTTTGGCAACGCGGTCAATTTCAGCACGGATTGCCAGCAGTGCATCGACAAAGCGATCGATTTCGACTTTGCTTTCAGATTCCGTTGGCTCAACCATCAGCGTACCCGCAACCGGGAAGGACATGGTCGGGGCATGGAAACCGAAGTCGATCAGACGCTTGGCGATATCCATCTCGCTGATACCGGTGGCTTCTTTCAGCGGACGGATATCAAGAATACATTCGTGCGCTACGCGGCCATCACGGCCGGTGTAGAGCACCGGGTAAGCATCTTTCAGACGGGTTGCGATGTAGTTGGCGTTCAGGATCGCTACCTGACTGGCCTGTTTCAGACCTTCAGCCCCCATCATGCGGATATACATCCAGCTGATTGGCAGAATCGAAGCACTGCCGAAAGGTGCCGCAGAAACTGCACCATTCTGTGTCAGCACGCCGTCAATTTGCACCACGCTGTGGCCCGGAACAAACGGTGCCAGATGTGCTTTCACGCCAATTGGGCCCATACCCGGACCGCCACCGCCGTGTGGGATACAGAAAGTTTTATGCAGGTTAAGGTGCGAAACGTCCGCGCCGATGTAGCCCGGCGTGGTGATCCCCACCTGTGCGTTCATGTTAGCGCCATCGAGATAAACCTGCCCGCCGTACTGATGGACGATCTGGCACACTTCGCGGATGGTTTCTTCGTACACGCCGTGGGTGGACGGGTAGGTCACCATGATGCACGACAGCGCATCACCGGCCTGCGCTGCTTTCTCACGCAGGTCGCTTAAGTCGATGTTGCCCTGTTTATCACAGGCGACAACCACGACGGTCATGCTGGCCATTTGCGCCGATGCCGGGTTGGTACCGTGCGCAGAACTTGGGATCAGACAGATGTGACGGCTGCTTTCATTGCGGCTTTCATGATAACGGCGGATAGCCAGCAGACCGGCGTATTCACCCTGCGCGCCTGAGTTTGGCTGCATGCAAACCGCGTCATAACCGGTCAGCTGTACCAGCCACTGGGAGAGCTGACCGATCATCTGCTGATAACCACCCGCCTGTTCAATCGGGCAGAACGGGTGCAGATCGGAGAATTCAGGCCAGGTGATTGGGATCATCTCAGCGGCGGCGTTCAGTTTCATGGTGCAGGAACCGAGAGGGATCATCGCCTGATTCAGCGCCAGATCCTTTTTCTCCAAACGGTGCATGTAACGCATCATCTCGGTTTCGCTGTGGTACTGATTGAACACCGGATGAGTCAGGATTGGGTCCACACGCAGCATCGCCGCCGGGATTGAGGCGTTGTCGGTGCTGACGGCGCGGTCCAGTTGATGAATATCCAGACCGTTGTCGTCACCCAGCAGGGCAGCGAACAGGATCTGCACGTCTTCACGCGAGGTGGATTCATCCAGCGTGATACCGACGGCGCCGTGAATGTCAGTACGCAGGTTCAGGCCAAAGCTCAGCGCGCGTTCCAGCACGGCGGCTTTGTCTTTAACTTCCACGGTCAGGGTGTCGAACCAGCTGTTGTGGCGCAAGGTCAGGCCGCCTTTTTTCAGGCCAGCGGCCAGAATGTCGGTCAGGCGGTGAATGCGGGAGGCGATGCGCTTGAGGCCTTCAGGGCCGTGGAATACCGCATACAGGCTGGCAATGTTGGCCAGTAAAACCTGCGAGGTACAAATGTTCGAGTTGGCTTTCTCACGGCGGATATGTTGCTCGCGGGTCTGCATCGCCATACGCAGCGCGGTGTTGCCTGCCGCGTCGCGGGAAACCCCGATAATGCGGCCCGGCATGGAGCGTTTGAATTCATCAATACAGGCGAAGAAGGCCGCGTGCGGACCACCGTAGCCCATCGGCACGCCAAAGCGCTGCGCGGAACCAAAGACCACATCAGCGCCCTGCGCACCCGGTGCGGTCAGCAGCACTAACGCCATAATATCGGCGGCCACGCTGGTAATAATCTTGCGAGATTTCAGCTCCGCCAGCAGTGCGCGGTAGTCGTGAACCTCACCGGTGGTGCCGACCTGTTGCAGCAGCACGCCAAACACGCCTTCCAGATCGAGCACTTTTTCGGCTTTATCGACAATGATATCGAAACCGAAGGTTTCCGCACGGGTACGAACAACGTCAAGCGTTTGCGGATGTACGTCGTCAGCCACGAAGAAGCGATTGGCATTCTTCAGTTTGCTGGCGCGTTTTGCCAGCGCCATGGCTTCGGCCGCTGCGGTCGCTTCATCGAGCAGCGAGGCAGAGGCTAAGTCCAGACCGGTCAGGTCGAGGGTCAACTGCTGGAAGTTCAGCAGCGCTTCCAGACGGCCCTGTGACACTTCTGGCTGATAAGGCGTATAGGCGGTGTACCAGCCCGGATTTTCCAGCATGTTGCGCTGGATCACCGGTGGCATTAGCACCGAGGTATATCCCATACCGATATAGGATTTGTAGCGCTGGTTCTGGCTGGCAATGGCTTTCAGCTCGGCCAGCGCCTGATGTTCAGTGACCGCATCGCCGACGGCCGGAGGCCCCGGCAGCTGGATATCCACCGGCACGATTTGCTGGATCAACGCATTTAACGAGTCAGCACCGACCGTTTCCAGCATCTGTTGCTGCTGCTGAGAAGACGGACCAATGTGACGGCCGATAAAGGCTTCGCTGTTTTCGAGTTGGCTGAGAGTCTGAGTCATTTGCTACGCATTCCTGAAATCTGCATGGAGGTGTCGGGGGATACTGACAACGCTACGGCACTGTATGGCGCCCCGTAAACGGGCTACGGGGCGGGTACAACATTAGTCTTCGGTAGAGGCTAAGTACGCATCGGCGTCCAGCAATTTAGCGATTTCGCTTTCGTCGGAGGCTTTAATCTGGAACAGGAAACCGTCGCCATACGGCGCGCTGTTGACCAGCTCAGGTGAACCTTCCAGTTCGCTATTGACGGCAATGATTTCACCGCTGATTGGCGCATAGATGTCAGAAGCGGCTTTCACTGATTCCGCCACGGCGCAGTCTTCACCGGCGGTGACCACGCGGCCAATTTCCGGCAGGTCAACAAACACCATATCGCCCAGTAATTCCTGCGCGTGTTCGGAGATACCCACGGTATAAACCCCATTACCTTCTGAACGCACCCACTCGTGTGATGCGGCGTATTTTAATTCTGCCGGGACATTGCTCATGAAAAAATCTCCAAATAGGTTTAAACAAATGATGAATTATTTACTGAATCAGCGGCTTACCGTTACGCACGAAACCGGGCTTGGTGACTTTCACCGGCATTTCGCGGTTACGGATCTGCACCACGGCGTGTTCGCCAATTCCGGCCGGAACGCGGGCCAGTGCGATGCTGTAACCCAACGTCGGCGAGAATGAACCGCTGGTAATAATACCTTCCTGAGAATTGCCTGCGGCATCGGTGAAACGCACCGGCAGTTCATTACGTAATACGCCTTTTTCAGTCATGATCAAGCCGACCAACTGTTCAGTCCCCTGCTCACGCTGTTTTTCCAGCGCAGCACGGCCAATAAAGTCACGATCTTCCGGTGCCCAGGCGATGGTCCAGCCCATGTTTGCGGCCAGCGGGGAAACGCCTTCGTCCATCTCCTGGCCGTATAAATTCATCCCGGCTTCGAGACGCAGCGTATCGCGTGCGCCCAGACCGGCAGGTTTTACGCCTGCCGCCAGTAGTTTCTGCCAGAAATCAGCCGCCTGTTCCTGCGGCAGGCCGATTTCATAACCCGCTTCACCGGTATAGCCAGTGGTGGCGATAAACAGATCTCCGGCCTGCACGCCAAAGAACGGCTTCATACCCGCTACAGCGGCTTTTTGCACGTCGGTCAACAGGGTTTCGGCTTTCTCTTTGGCCTGCGGTCCCTGAACGGCGATCAGCGCCAGATCGTCACGGACGGTCAGTTCAACGTTGTAGTCTTGTGCATGTTGCGAAATCCATGCCAGATCTTTGTCGCGGGTGGCGGAGTTCACCACCAGGCGGAAATAGTCTTCAGTGAGGAAGTAGATAATGAGGTCATCAATCACGCCGCCGGACGCATCGAGCATACCGGTATACAGCGCTTTACCCGGAACGGTGAGTTTGGCGACGTCATTGGCCACCAGGTAGCGCAGGAATTCACGGGTACGGGCACCGTGCAAATCGACAATGGTCATGTGGGAGACGTCAAACATACCGGCGTCCTGACGCACGGCGTGATGCTCATCCAGCTGTGAACCGTAGTGCAACGGCATCATCCAGCCGTGGAAATCGACCATACGCGCACCGCACGCAACGTGTTGTTCATAAAGCTGAGTCTGCTGAACCATTTAATCCCTCATTAGCCAAACGGCACACCGCGTTAAATACCACCCACACTTGAGCTTTCTACGCGCTGGCGCAAACGATACCCTTCCCTGAACTTATCACTGAACACGCCGGCTAACCATAAGATAAAATATGCAGAGCGCGGGAAAGTCAGGAATGTCAGAGGGGGATTGTGCAGAGTTTTTGACTGGAAAAATGGGGTTTGTGGCGCAAAATCTACAAATGAACTACAAAAATATCGACGTTATATAACGCAGAGGCCAGATTTCTCACCATTTGCAGAATGAGCCATCCGGCTACGCATTATTAAAAGTAATGGAAAATTATCACTGGAATTAGATTATTTCAATCGAAGCACATCTTCCTGCAACCATTCCGGTAAATCATTCAGGCCCATGGCCTGACGGACCAGTTTTGGCTTCACGCCCGGCAGGGAGTCCGCCAGCGTCAGGCCGATATCACGCAGCAATTTCTTCGCCGGATTATCGCCGTTAAACAGCTCACGGAAGCCCTGCATCCCCGCCAGCATCAGCGCGGCACTGTGCTTGCGGCGGCGCTCGTAGCGGCGCAGATACATATGCTGGCCAAAATCTTTGCCTTCGCGCTGCAGACGTTTGATTTCAGACGCTAGTTCGGCGGCATCCATAAAACCTAAATTGACGCCCTGCCCGGCCAGCGGATGTACGGTATGGGCCGCGTCGCCCACTAATGCCAGCCGTTGTGCTGCAAAGCTGCGCGCATAGCGGCCGGTCAGCGGGAAGGTCTGGCGCGCACTTTCCACCTGACATACGCCAAGGCGCAGGTCAAAAGTGCTGGCAAGGATTTTATTGAATTCTTCTTCCGGCAAAGCTGCCAGACGCTGCGCTTCATCCGGCGAGACCGACCAGACGATGGAACAGAGATGGCTGTCCGCCAGCGGCAAAAACGCCAGAATACCGTCACCATGGAAGACCTGACGCGCCACCGACTGATGCGGTTCGGCAGTGCGGATCGTCGCGACCAGCGCGTGATGGCGGTAGTCCCAGAAGGTCAGCGGAATATCAGCATGCTGACGCAGCCACGACTGTGCGCCGTCCGCACCAACCACCAGACGCGCGCTGAGTTGGCGGTCATCGTTAAGGGTAATAAAGGCGTCATTTTCGCCCCACGCCACGTTTTTGAGGGTCGCGGGCGCAAGCAGGGTGATGTCAGAAGAGTGCTCCGCTTTCTGCCACAGGGCGCGATGAATAACCTGATTTTCAATGATATGGCCGAGATGGCTGAAACCGTACTCTTCACCACGGAAGGCGATTTTGCCGAAGCTGTCCCGGTCCCAGACTTCCATCCCCTGATAGGCGTTGGCACGCTGTGCAATGATGTTGTCCCACGCGCCGATGTGCTTAAGCAGACGCTCGCTGGCGGCGTTGATCGCCGATACGCGCAGGCCCGGCTGTTCCGGCAATGGCGAATCGAGATCCGGCTGCTGGCTTTCCAGCACCGCAACGCGCAGCCCGCTGCCCTGTAATCCACAGGCCAGCGCCAAACCCACCATGCCGCCACCGGCGATAACCACATCAAAAGATTGCATAATTTTTCCTGTAAAGCGTCAAGCCGGGCTTAACGACTAACCCAACCGAGCGTGCGACGGGTGAAAGCATCGCGCAAGGGCGTAATGCCTTCCATGGCCAGCAGGCCCAGATTGCGTCCGAGCATCAGCGGAGCATAGCGGTTGGCAAAAAGGTGGATCAGACCGTCGGTCACGCCGACTGTCGCCTGCTGGTCTGGCTGGCGGCGCTGCTGATAACCGCTGAGCACAGAGTAACTGCCGACGTCCTGACCCGAATGATGTGCGGCAGCCAGCGTTTCGGCCAGCGTCATGACGTCGCGCAAACCGAGGTTAAAGCCCTGCCCAGCGATCGGATGCAGGGTCTGAGCGGCATTGCCGACCAGCGCCAGACGGTGGCTGATATGATTATTGGCCGTTTTTAATTGCAGGGGATAACTGAACCGCGTTCCTGCCTGCTGCATTTTGCCCAACCGCCAGCCGAATGCCGTTTGCAGTTCGGCGAGAAATTGTTCTTCGCTCCAGCCATCGATCTGCGCTTTGGCATCACGCGGATGGCACCAGACCAGCGAACTGCGCCCTTTGGACATCGGCAACAGCGCCAGCGGGCCGTGCGCCGTAAAGCGCTCAAAAGCACGGCCGCGGTGCGGTTCACTGGTGGCAATATTGGCGATCACCGCCACCTGTGCATAATCTTCCTGCTGCCAGGTAATATTGCAGGCTTTCGCCAGCTGGGAATGGGTGCCGTCGGCCGCTACCAACACCTGTGCCGTAAGCTGCTGGCCGTTGTCGAGGGTAACGGTGGCATCGTCCTGCGAACGGATGACGTCTATCACTTTTGCCGGGCAGTGCAGTGTAACGCCCGCCGCCCCGGCGAGCTGCTTAAACAGACGCTGGCCGACGCCGTGCAGTTCAACCACCTGCCCCAGCGCCTCAACGCCATAATGCACGGCGTTGAGATTAACAAAAGCGGCATGACCGCGATCGCTGACATGAATATCGCTGATAGGCGTGGCGATATCCGCCAGTGCCGACCACAACCCGATGCGCGCCAGCTGCTGGCAGGTGCCCTGTGCCAGCGCGATAGAACGGGCGTCGAAACCAGGATGCGTCTCGCCAGCCGGTTGGGATGCTTCAATCAGATGCACCGGCAGCCGGCCTTTCGTCAGCGCGGAAACGGCCAGCGCCAGCGTGGCACCGGTCATTCCGCCACCAACAATAATGATGCTCATATTATTTCCGTGCCGCCGCCATCAGCGCTTCAATGTCATCGGCTTCTTTCACGACGTCGCCGGTGAAGATCTCGATGCCGTCGGCGGTGATCAGAATGTCGTCTTCGATGCGGATACCAATACCGCGGTAGGCTTCAGGTACGTCAGCGTCTGGCGCGATGTACAGGCCCGGCTCTACGGTGATCACCATGCCCGGTTCAAGCGTACGGCTGCGGTCAACGCTGCCGTAGTGGCCGACGTCATGCACGTCCATCCCGAGCCAGTGCGACAGCCCATGCATGAAGAACGGACGGTGCGCCTGTTCGCTGAACAGGGTCTCGACGTCGCCACTGAGGATACCCAGCTTCACCAACCCTGCGATCATCACGCGCACGGCACCTTCAGTCGCCGCCTGCATACTGCTGCCGGGGCCGAGGATTTCCAGCGCTTTGTATTCCGATGCCAGCACGATGTCGTAGATTTCGCGCTGCGCTTTGCTGAATTTGCCACTCACCGGGAAGGTACGGGTGATATCACCGGCGTAGCCCTGATATTCACAGCCTGCGTCGATCAGCACTAAGTCGCCGTCGCGCAGTTCGGATTCATTTTCGGTGTAATGCAAAATACAGCCGTTTTCACCGCTGCCAACAATGGTGTTATAGGAAGGATAACGCGCGCCATGACGGTTGAATTCGTGGTGAATTTCGCCTTCGAGATGGTATTCGAACAAACCGGCGCGGCATTTTTCCATCGCGCGGGTATGGGCTTTCGCAGTGATTTCACCCGCACGGCGCATCACGGCAATTTCTTCCGGTGACTTGAACAGACGCATTTCATGCACAATCGGGCGCCAGTCAGTCATCGTGGCCGGTGCCGACAGGTTCTTTTTAAAACCGTTGCGCAGGGTTTGCATGGCGCGGTTAACGATCTCGTCGGCATAGGCGTAATAACCCTGTGCGTGGTACACCACGTCAAGGCCGTTCAGCAAAAGGTGCAGCTGGTCGTTGATGTCGTCAAACGGCAGGGCTTTGTCGATACCTAATTTTACCGGCGCCGCATCCTGACCCAAGCGGCGACCAAACCAGATCTCCGCCGTGAGGTCGCGTACGCGGTTGAAGAGCACGCTGTGATTATGATTTTCGTCACTTTTTACCAGAATCAGCACAGCTTCCGGCTCATTAAAACCGGTGAGATACCAGAAGTCGCTGCTTTGACGGTAAGGATATTCACTGTCGGCATTACGTGTTGCTTCGGGTGCAGCGAAAATAATCGCGGCGCTGCCCGGTGCCATCTTGGCTAACAGCGCCTGACGACGATTCTGGTATTCGTGCAAAGTCATCTCACCTTCTCCTGAAATCGCTTTAATTCATTGTTATAACATCATTCATGAAAACCGTAATTCATACAAAATTTAGTGTAGCGTTTGGGGATTTTCCGGCGCCAGTGGGTGACTGTGGCTGAATTCGCCAAAGCACAGGATCGCCGCCACCCGGACGTATTCGACCACTTCTTCGAGTGATGCCGCCAGCTGTTCCTGATCTTCGTCTTCTTCATAGCCAAGCTGTGCGATGCTGCGCAGGTCATCAATTGCTTCGCCCACTTCGCCTTTCACTTTGGCGAGTTTTGGCTGCATCATGCCCAGGCCGAGCAGGAAATGGTTGACCCATCCGGCCAGCGCATCGGCACGTTCGAAGACCGGCTTTTCATCATCAGGCATCAGCATTTTGAATTCAAAGCTGTCATCTTCCAGTGTATCAGCGGTGATTTTACGCAATTGCTGCAAGAGATCCGCCAGCGTATGCGGGAATGCCATGCCTTCATTCGTCAGGTCATGAACCAGCGTCAGCCAGCTGCCGTCGCGGTTGCCCCCACACAGCAGGCCGCTGATAAGCCCGTGCATTTCTGCCGCCGTCAGGGCGACCGATTGTTGTTTCAGCGCGTGATCCAACGAATCATAAGTAGGATAAGTATTATCAATAGACATGCGTATTCGCCATCGTTGGTCGGTTAAGTTCGTGTTATGCTACCACCAAGGTCAGTCGTAGTACCAGATTAGCAGACCAGCGAACGGCAGTTGTTGAGCCTTACTTTGGCCGGCAAATGCACTGGACAAACATCCAGCAATCAGTTCGTCATGGGGTTGTAACCTGGTATTGAGATAGTTATAGTGAGGTCGCTTCCAACGTCCTGTGTCGAGACACAGCGGTCAGGTTGGGGCGGCGTTCAAAGAAGGCAGGAAGGTGGCATGTCTGCACAACCGGTAGATATTCAAATTTTTGGCCGCTCGTTACGAGTGAATTGTCCGCCAGAACAACAAGAAGCATTAAACATGGCTGCTGAAGATCTTAATCAGCGGTTGCAAGATCTGAAAGTTCGCACTAGAGTCACCAATACAGAGCAGTTAGTTTTTATCGCGGCATTGAATGTGTGTCACGAACTTGCTCAGGAACGGTTGAAAACCCGTGACTATGCGTCGAATATGGAACAACGTATTCGGATGCTGCAACAGACCATCGAGCAGGCTCTGCTCGAACAAGGTAAGATCTCTGAACGTGAAGGGACACCTTTCGAATAACTTAAGGGGTTGATTTGCTTGTCACAGGCAGTCAGCAACGAGTAAAAAATTTCTCTGAGATGTTCGCCAGCGGGCCCGTCCCCTGAGCCGATAATTAGTACCAACAGAATGTGATGATCCGTAATCGGTGCGCATGCTCGGTCCGTCCGAGAAGCCTAAAGACTGCGACAGCACGTTCACCTTGAACCATGGGTTCAAGGGTTACAGCCTGCGACGGCATCTCGGAGATTCCCCTTCCTTCCCGGTACAATCCCTTTTGGTTCTGTATCTATGTTGCACACTCCTCAACACGCCTCACTCAGACAAACCCTTCGAAACGAAGTCCGTCAGCGTAGAAAAAACCTCAGCCCTGAACAACAACAGCTTTTTGCCCAACAGGCCGCAGAACGTGTTGCCGCACACCCGCCTATTCAGTCCGCTTCAACGATCTCAGTATTTCTCTCTTTTGATGGTGAACTTGATACCACACCGCTGATCGCACGCCTGTGGCGAGACGGCAAACAACTCTGTCTGCCGGTACTGCACCCTTTCAACTCCGGTCATCTGCTTTTTCTGCGCTATACGCCACACACATCGCTTATCCGCAACCGGCTCAAAATCCTCGAGCCACAACTCGACGTCACGCAGATTGTCCCTCTTTCACAGCTGGATATAATTCTGACACCGCTGGTCGCTTTTGATCAGCACGGCCAGCGCCTGGGAATGGGCGGCGGCTTCTATGACCGCACGCTGGAAAACTGGCAGCACGGTGGACCTTACCCGATTGGGCTGGCGCACGATTGCCAGCAGGTTAGTGACTTGCCAGTGGAAGAGTGGGATGTGCCGCTGCCGGAGGTGATCACCCCCGGCAAAATTTGGACGTGGTAATGATCAGGTAATAAACAGAGGCGAGTCGGGTGTGTACTGCCTGTAGAAACTCTGCAAATAAAAACGGCTTGAAGAACACATAGGTATGTAAAACGTTATGTATGTTGTAACTAATTCACTGTTTCCCTCGTTGCCAAAATGACTAGAAAATTACAACACAATGATTTATAGCGGTTTATTGGTTTGTACGTACCGTTACACGCCGACACCAATCACTCACGGACAACCGAGTTCGACACGCCTATTATTCTCTCAACGGCCCCGCAGTGGGGTACACATACAAACCAAGAATTTTGAGGAATTAAACATGAAAAAAGTATTAGCTCTGGTTGTCGCCGCTGCAATGGGTCTGTCTTCTGTTGCTTTCGCTGCTGAAACTACCGCTGCTCCAGCACCTGCAGCATCAACGACTGCTGCTCCAGCTGCAAAAGCACCTGCTAAGCACGTAGTTAAGAAAGCACACAAGAAACCTGCTCAGAAAGCGCAGGCTGCCAAGAAACACAAAAAACACGCTAAGAAAGCAGCACCCGCTGCACAGAAAGCACAAGCGGCTAAAAAACACGTGAAGCATGCTAAGAAAGCGGCACCTGTAGCTCAGAAAGCCCAGGCTGCTAAAAAACACGTGAAACACGCTAAGAAAACGGCTCCGGTAGCTCAGAAAGCCCAGGCTGCTAAGAAACACGTAAAACATGCTAAAAAAGCTGCACCAGCTGCAAAAGCCACGCCAGCAGCATAAGTAAGATGTCTTAGTGAGGGTATCTCTTCACCGATATCAAGACTGATTATTGAACACCCGGCTTGCCGGGTGTTTTTTTCTCCAGTTTTTATCATGAGGTATTGATGGATGATGCTGCGCCGATACCTGTTCGAATTCACCATGAGCGCCCTGCTCCTCTGCGGCGTTATCACCATGTCCTTACTTCTGAATATTTGAAGCGTTAGCTGCCGCTCACCTTCTGCCCGATACTGTTTTATCCCCACAGAAACGAAAAACCCCTACTTGTTGGATAACCAACTTTCGGGGTTCATTTCATTGCACCTACTGGCGCCTTAATTATTGGTGCAGACTTATCAGTAAAGAAGACGCGCGCGGATAGTTCCCGGTATGGCCTTCATCAGCTGCAATGCAGTTGTCAGCGTGGCAACGTCGGTTTCGGCATCAATAACCACATAACCGATTTGCGGGCTGGTCTGCAAATACTGTGCAGAAATGTTGATACCCTTCTCGGCGAAAATCTGGTTAATGCTGGTCAGCACACCCGGACGGTTTTCGTGGATATGCAGCAGACGGCTGGCGTTGGTGCCATGTGCTGGCAGCGAGGCTTCCGGGAAGTTAACTGCTGACAGGGTTGAACCGTTGTCAGAGTATTTCGCCAGTTTACCTGCCACTTCCAGACCGATACCTTCCTGCGCTTCCATCGTGGAACCTCCGATGTGTGGCGTCAGGATCACGTTATCAAACTCGCACAACGGTGACAGGAACGGGTCACTGTTAGTGGCGGGCTCTTCCGGGAACACATCGATAGCCGCGCCGGAAATATGCTTGCTGCGCAGCGCATCGCACAGCGCCGGAATATCAATCACCGTGCCGCGTGAGGCGTTGATCAGCAACGAGCCAGGTTTCATCAGTGCTAGCTGATCAGCGCCGATCATATCTTTGGTATTGGCAGTTTCAGGCACGTGCAGCGTTATCACGTCGCTGGTTTTCAGCAATTCATTCAGGCTGCCAATCGGTTGTGCGTTACCCAGCGGCAATTTGCTTTCGATGTCGTAATAGAACACCTGCATTCCCAGACCTTCCGCCAGAATACCGAGCTGCGTGCCAATGTGGCCGTAACCGATGATCCCCAGACGTTTGCCGCGTGCTTCGAACGAGCCGACGGCCAATTTATGCCACACGCCACGGTGGGCCTTGGCATTGGCGGACGGAATGCCGCGCATCATCAGCAACATTTCGCCGAGCACCATTTCGGCCACGGAACGGGTATTGGAGAACGGCGCGTTGAATACCGGGATCCCGCGGCGGGTAGCAGCATCCAGATCAACCTGATTGGTGCCGATACAAAAGCAACCGACGGCAATCAGCTTTTCAGCCACGTCAAACACATCTTTCGTCAATTGGGTACGCGATCGGAGTCCAACAAAGTGCGCATCACGAATCGATTCTTTCAGCGATTCTGTGTCTAAAGCACCTTTGTGAAATTCAATATTGGTGTAACCCGCGGCGCGGAGTGAATCAACCGCACTTTGGTGGACGCCTTCCACTAACAAAAACTTAATCTTGTCTTTCTCAAGTGATACTTTTGCCATTTCCCGACCCTATTTTTTCTGACTGACGATGTGTGCGACCGACGACTTCTTACGGCTGACGTGGCTGTTTTTCAGCAGCAACACAGTCAACATAACAAAATATTCGCCATCATCAATACAAACGATTGCCTGCCGGACAGCAGAAGGCTCAGCCACTGCATGGCTTTTTAGAATTTAATGCTGGGTAAGAAAATTCGAGCCGGATGTTACCGAGGTATGGGGAAGAAATGTGACATAAGTCACCAAATTCAGGCTTGCGAAGAAAAGATGATTCAGTGGGAAAATTATCATCTTCATAACATTGCGTTATGACAGCGCACAGACTGGCTGCGTCAGAATCTACGCAGCCAGATCTTCTGCTTATCTCCCGTGAGGCTGAAACCGCCTGGGCCGGGGTTATTTCAGGGTGACGGTTTTCACACCGTCGGCCGTGCCCACCAGTGCGACATCCGCGCCACGGTTAGCGAATAAACCGACGGTTACCACACCAGCAATGCCGTTGATCTTATTTTCCAGCGCGATGGCATCGAGAATCGACAAATTATGCACATCCAGAATGATATTGCCGTTATCGGTCAGGACATTCTGGCGGTATTCCGGCAGGCCGCCGAGCTTCACCAGCTCACGCGCCACGTAAGAACGCGCCATCGGGATCACTTCCACCGGCAGCGGGAATTTACCCAATACGTCAACCTGCTTGGAAGCATCAACGATACAGATGAATTTTTTACTGATAGCCGCGATGATTTTTTCGCGGGTCAGTGCCGCGCCGCCACCTTTGATCATCTGCATCTGACTGTTGATTTCATCGGCGCCATCAACATAAACGTCGAGCTGATCGACTTCGTTGCTGTCAAAAACATGAATACCCAGGCTTTTCAGTTTGGCGGTAGAGGCATCAGAACTCGAGACTGCACCTTCAATCTGATGTTTGATCGAACCCAGTGCATCAATGAAATGGGCGGCGGTGGAGCCGGTGCCAACACCCACAATAGTGCCGGGGGTAACGTAATCCAAAGCGGCCCAACCGACAGCTTTCTTTAATTCTTCCTGAGTCATCATGGCTTCTCTGTTTGGTAACTGGGTGGTTTCGTGAAGATAACAATGCCAGTGATTATAAAGCATGTCCCTGCAAATTGGGTCTTTTGGATATGTCTGAGTTCACACTTATCATCTCACCCACCTGATGACGGGGAAGATTTTGTCCGCCACTAAAGTGCTCAATCTATGGCATAGTATTTGGATAAATTAAATTCAGGGGACAGAACTCCGATGAAACGCCCAGACTATAGAACGCTACAAGCCCTGGACGCAGTGATCCGCGAGCGCGGTTTTGAACGTGCTGCGCAGAAACTTTGCATCACTCAATCGGCGGTATCTCAACGAATTAAGCAGCTCGAAAATTTATTTGGCCAACCCTTGCTGGTCCGTACTGTGCCGCCACGCCCGACAGAACAGGGGCAGAAATTGCTGGCGCTGTTGCATCAGGTGGAATTGCTGGAAGAGGAGTGGCTGGGCAACGACAGTGGCACTGACAGCAATGACACGCCGCTGCTGCTGTCGCTGGCGGTCAACGCCGACAGTCTGGCAACCTGGCTGCTGCCCGCGCTGAAATCGGTGCTGGTTGATTCCCCTATCCGCCTTAATTTGCAGGTGGAAGATGAAACCCGTACGCAGGAACGCCTGCGTCGCGGCGAAGTAGTCGGCGCGGTGAGTATTCAGCCGCAACCGCTGCCAAGCTGTCTGGTGGACCAACTGGGCGCACTAGACTATCTGTTTGTCGGCTCGAAACCTTTTGCCGACCGCTATTTCCCGAACGGTGTCACCCGCTCGGCGCTGCTGAAAGCGCCTGCGGTGGCTTTCGACCATCTTGATGATATGCATCAGGCTTTTCTGCAGCAGAACTTTGATCTGTCGCCGGGTAGCGTCCCGTGCCATATCGTTAACTCGTCGGAAGCCTTTGTGCAACTGGCCCGTCAGGGCACCACGTGCTGCATGATCCCACATCTGCAAATCGAGAAAGAGCTGGAAAGCGGCGAACTGATCGACCTCACGCCAGGCCTGTTCCAGCGCCGGATGCTGTTCTGGCACCGCTTCGCGCCGGAAAGCCGCATGATGCGTAAAGTGACGGATGCGCTGCTGGCACATGGCCGTCAGGTGCTGCGTCAGGACTGATTGAGTTCCCTTTTCGTCCGGCGGGTAGGAATGGAGGAAATTTCACCCACTCTTCTCCCGGACGATATCAATAAACGCCCTCAGGCTCGCGGGCACATGACGACTTCCTGAAAAGTAGAGAAACAGCCCCGGGATCAGCGGGCACCACGCCTCCAGCACCGCCACCAGACGCCCTTCATTCAGCGCCGTATGCACATAGGTTTCTGGCAGATAAGCAATGCCCAGCCCGTCTGAGGCCGCCTCCAGCATCAGTTGCAAATTATCCAGCGTCAGCGTTCCCGGCACGTCGACAGCCACTTCCTGACCGCGCCGGCGAAACTCCCAGCGGTAACGTTTTCCACTGGGCAGCCTTTGGCGCAAACACTGGTGTCTGACCAGCTCGTCCGGCGTTTCAGGGGCCGGATGAGCCACCAGATAATCAGGGGAAGCCACGGCCAGAAAGCGTATATCTGCACTCACGCGGATGGCTATCATGTCCTGCGGCACCGCCTCGCCGAGCCTGATCCCCGCATCAAATCCCTGCTCGACAATATCCACCAGCCGCCCTTCCGCCACCAGATCCAGCGACACGTCAGGGTAACGGGCCATGAACTCCGGCACGATATCGCGCAGCAACAGACGGATAGCGCCCTCGCTGCCGTTGATCCGCAGTTCCCCCATTGGCCGTCCCTGCTCTCCGGCCACATCCCCGAGCACAGCAGCAAGGTCAGTCATCAGGGGCGCGAGCCGTTTGAGCAGACGGTCACCTGCCTCGGTGAGTGATACGCTGCGCGTCGTCCGGTGAAGCAGACGTGCGCTAAGACGATCCTCCAATCCGCGCACGGTATGACTGAGTGAGGATCGCGTAACGCCCAGCAGATCAGCGGCCCGGCGGAAACTACGATGCTCGGCCACTGCCATAAAAGCTCTTAATTCGGCCAGGGTAGGTTTATTCATTGGTGTTTTATTTTCACCTGTTCATGCAGTTTATTGGGTATTAACACAACAATAGCACTGACCTATGCTTAATGCCTGACGTCCAACGTCTCACTCTTATGAGGACAGGCAACATGACAAAAACATGGTTTATCACCGGCACCTCCACCGGCCTTGGCCGCCTTCTTACGCAACGCCTGTTGGAACGCGGTGACCGGGTGGTGGCAACGCTGCGCAAACAAGGCGCGCTGGACGAACTGCTCGAAAAGCACGGCGAGCGTTTACATGTCATCACGCTCGACGTGACCGATACTCAGGCCATCAGAACGGCCTTAGCGGACGCGTTCTCCCGGATGCGGCGGATTGATATTGTGGTCAGTAATGCGGGTTATGGTCTGTTCGGCGCAGGCGAAGAAGTCAGTGACGAGCAAATAGACAGGCAGATCGCCACGAACCTGGTGGGGTCGATTCAGTTTATCCGCGCCGCTTTACCGCATCTGCGGGCCCAGGGCGGCGGGCGCATTGTGCAGGTTTCCTCCGAGGGCGGGCAGATCGCCTACCCGAATTTCAGTCTCTATCATGCCAGCAAGTGGGGTATTGAAGGCTTTGTGGAATCGGTGGCTCAGGAAGTGGCGCCTTTCGGCATTGATTTTCTGCTTATCGAGCCAGGCCCGACCGGAACGAATTTTGCCGGCGGACTGGACCACGCAACACCGATGCCATGCTACGAAGAGACCCCGGCCGGTGAAGTGCGCCGCGGTGTTGCTTCCGGCGATTTCGCCATTAAGGGCGACGCAGTAAAAACGGTCGATGCGATGATTACTGCAGCAGATGCCGCGAACCCCCCTTTGCGCCTTGCGCTCGGCAGCACGGCTTACGCGTCAATCCATCAGGCGCTCACGGAAAGGTTGCGCGTACTGGAGGCGCAAAAAGCGGTGTCACTTTCCGCCGATCAGGACTGATCCAAAGCAGATAGTAAAAAACCCGCCGGGGCGGGTTTTATTTTCCTTACGCATGAGTATACCCAAAATACTTCGAGGCGCCTCCAGGCGACTTAAAGTATGAAAGGTATTAGCGCTGGATTTCGAACACCACATCCACCTGATCATCAAAGTGAATGCTCTGCTGCTCGTAGGTCTGAGCCGCATCACTCTGGCCTGCGGCTTCGGCCGTTTTATACATGCGCGCGACCGGCATTGGCTGGTAGTTCGCCACGTGATAACGGATGCTGTAAACCGGCCCCAGCTTGGCGTGGAAACCTTCTGCCAGTGCTTTTGCCTGTTGTGTCGCGTTGTCGATGGCTTTCTGACGCGCCTGATCGCGGAAGCTGTCCGGGTTAGCAACACCCAGTTCAACGGCACGGATCTCATTCAGGCCGGAGCTTAATGCGCCGTCCAGCAGGTCATTGAGTTTATCCAGCTGACGCAGCGTTACCTGAACTTCACGCACGGCGCGGTAGCCTTTCAGAACGCTGCTGCCGTCTTTCAGGTAGTTATATTCCGGCTGAGTGCGCAGGTTAGCGGCGTTGATGTCTTTCTTCTCAATGCCGTTTTTTTGCAGGAAGGCGAAGTACTCGGCCACACGCTGGTCAGCCTGTTTCTTGGCTGACGCGGCATCCTTGGCAGAGACATTGACTTCAATCGCCAGCGTCGCAATGTCCGGCGTTGCATCAACGCTGGCAGTCCCGGAAGTGACCACATGCGGACCCGCAGGAACTTCAGCAGCCTGAAGTGCAGCAGGTAACGTCCCTAATCCCAACATCGCGGCCATAGCCAATGCTTTCAATTTCACAGTGCCTCCTTTAATCATTCCAGATATGGCATTACATTCATTAACCGCAAAACCGTAGCATATCCGATGGCTGCAGAAACTAAGATTAGTGACAAAATCTTAAAAAAGGCCGGTTTGCCGAGCAAGCTGTACGGCGATGCCCCACATAATGGCACCGACTACGAAGTTAATGATGCGCTGCACTCTGCCGGTATTGAGCCACGGCGAAAGCATCGCGGCGAGGATAGCCAGACCAAAGAACCACAGCGCCGACGCCGACACCGCACCGAGCGCAAACCACGAGCGCTCGTCACTGCTCAGACTTCCACCTAAGCTACCGAGCACCACGAAGGTATCGAGGTAGACATGAGGGTTGAGCCAGGTGACGGCCAGCATACTGACCACGATTTTCCAGCGGCTCTGCTTCGCCACTTCCGCCTGTGCCAGCTCAGGGTTTTT
The DNA here is from genome assembly GCA_963519305.1 of uncultured Enterobacterales bacterium. GTDB lineage: Bacteria > Pseudomonadota > Gammaproteobacteria > Enterobacterales > Enterobacteriaceae > Ewingella. The sequence goes on along the minus strand of CAUQMS010000005.1, from coordinate 252,580 downwards.
ACTGAAAGCGGTACGAAACGCGCCCCAGCCGTACCACAACAGGAAGGCCACGCCGCCCCAGCTGACAATAGCCAATAGCATCGGCGACTGGCTGAGCAGCGCGCTGCCGCCAAAAATACCGGCACAAATCAGTGCGGCGTCGCTGACCGCGCAAAGGGTGGCGATCATCAAGTGATACTGTTTGCGGATCCCCTGATTCATTACGAAAGCATTTTGGGGGCCAATGGGTAAAATCATCGCGGCGCTCATCGCCAGTCCTTGCAGAAATATTGCCAGCACGTCGTTTCCTTAATGGGTTCAAAAGGTGAATGACGCGCAGTGTATGCGACCTTTTGCATTAGCGGAAATTGATAATTCTAATCCTACATAAGCATTACTAATTGCCGGTTCCACTGGCTTCAGACATGAAAAAGACGCCCGCAGGCGCCTGTGATTTTTTCAGCAATGGCCGCGTTATTCCGCCACGCCTTTCTGCTCGATAGAGCGCTGCTCTTCCTGCTGGCTGGTCGCCGCATCGGCAACGCGATACAGGTGAACATCCATCTGCGGATAAGCAATATTGATATTGTTTTTATCCAGCGCGCGTTTGAACGCTTCCAGCAGATCCCAGTTCACTTCCTGCGCATCGCCATTGGTGGTCCAGACACGTACGACAAAATTCAGCGTCGAAGCCGCCATTTCGTTCAGACGAACGGTGACGCCCTTCTCATGCTGAATACGTTTGTCGGCGGCAATAATGTCACCCAACACCTTTTTCACCAGGTCGATATCGGAGTCGTAACCCACACCTACCATGATTTCAGTACGGCGGTTCGGTTCACGCGAGGTGTTGATGATGTTACCGGCAATGATTTTACCGTTCGGCACCACAATCACTTTATCGTCAACGGTACGCAGCGTGGTGGAGAAGATCTGCACCTGCGTGACGGTTCCGGCCACGCCGCCTAAATCGACATATTCACCAGCCCGGAACGGACGGAAGATCACCAGCAGTACGCCCGCGGCAAAGTTCGACAGTGAACCTTGCAAAGCTAAACCGACGGCCAAACCGGCGGCACCGATAACGGCAATCACCGACGTGGTCTGCACGCCAATCCGGCCCAGCACGGCAATCAACGTGAACGCGATAACCGCGTAACGCACCATAGCCGCCAGGAAATCGGAAACCGTCAGGTCAATGCCACGCAGTTTCATCACGCGGCTTACTGCACCTGACAAGACGCGGGCAACGATCAGGCCTACGATCAAAATGAAAATGGCAGCGACTACGTTTACGGCATAATGCAGCAGTAATTCCTGATTTCGCACCAGCCAGTTACCGGCACTATTGATACTGCCTACAACGTTCAAATCTTCCATTCGAAACACCCCTAAAAATTCACCCACCCGGGCAGTCAGAAAAAGCCGCCACGAAAACCCGCTTCATGCGGCCTCTTTAAGTCTTTAAGGGTAACTAACAATCCTGTTTCATGCCACTTTGACGTGAAAGAGTACCGTCAAATTAGGCGTTTACGAGAAACGTCTTACTTTCTCAGCCCCGTTTCCATGTTATTGAATAGACATAATGACCGGCGCTAAGCAGGAAATCCGGGCTGACGCTGGGGCTCCAGGAGTCATCACCGCCGACGCCCATATGGAAGCCATCGATGTTCAGCCAGGTCCCCGGTTCTTCGCGCAGCAGATGGCGGTGGGAGGTCTCCATCAGTTGCTGCAGGCTGAAGCGGCTCAGGCCGAAATGGAACTGACCGCTCAGTTGCCATGCGCCGTAGTTCAGCTCGCGGGTGCCGCCGCGCAGGCCATTTTCAGTCGGGAAGACGTACGGGGTGTACATTTGCTCAAGTGGGCGATCCCAGCGGCCAAATTGCGCCGCCAGACAGCGATCCGGGTAGTTCTCGTGCGGCCCCAGCCCCAGCCAGTTCACCTGCGGCGCGTTCTGTGCCCACTGACAGGTCAGGCCGATGCGTGCCGGTGCGGGCAGACTGGCGGCAACATCGACCGTCACGTCCAGTTGCATTTCTCCCTGACGGTTAAACAGATAGGTTTTGCGGCTGGTCAGCAGCACCTCACCCTGATGCATAAAGGCATGATGGGTGGTGAGTAACACGCCGTGACGCAGCGCATCGGCTTCTACGCTCAGTGTCTGCGTTTCCAGCTGGTACATGCCAGCGGCTTTCCAGCGCTCTGCCCAGGCATTCGGGTCGATGCGCGTCACTTCGCTGACACCGATGTCGTTGTCCAGCGGCGCGCGGATAAACTGATCGCGCAGCGCCGTCAGCAGCTGAGGCTGGTCATCATCAAACCACTGCTCCAGTAATCCGCTCTGACGGCTGAAGTGCCAACGCTGAACGCCGTGACGGATATCAATCCGGTCGCCCTGCTCTGAAAGCGTGGGGGTTTCGCCAGATTCAGATCGGTTTTGTGGCAGGGATAACCCGCGCGGCAGTTGCCATTGATCCCAGGCGCTGCGGTGGTACGCTGCGGACCATTCGGTCGCCTGCGGCTGATGAACGGCCACGTTCAGCCAAAGCTCACCGGCCCCGGCAGCCGCAGGAGGCGAACCCAGTTCAACGATCTGTTTGCCGCCCGGTGCAATATTGAGCACCACCTCTCCTTTGGCGATCGTTTTACCCTCCAACTCAACGCGCCAGTGCAGCTGTTCGTTATCGCTGTGGCGGAACAGGAATTCGCTGCGAACCTCGACGCGCAGCGGATCGATACTGATCATGTCAAACTGGAAAAACTGCTGGGCGCGCTGAGCCTCAAACAGTGACGGATGCGGCGTACGATCGGCGAAAACCAGCCCGTTCATACAGAATTGACGATCGTTCGGTGTGTCGCCGAAATCGCCGCCGTAGGCCTGGTAACTGACGCCGTCAGCGTCCGTACGGGTCAGGCTTTGATCGACCCAGTCCCAGACGAAGCCTCCCTGCAGGCGCGGGAACTGGCGGAAGGCCTTCCAGTATTTATCAAAACCACCAAAGCTGTTGCCCATCGCGTGGGCGTATTCGCACAGGATCAGCGGACGCGTTTCATCCGGCATACTGATCCACTTTTTGATCGACCATTTAGGGACCGACGGGAAAGGCTGATCCTGATCGACGCGGGCATACATCGGGCAAATAATATCGGTCGCTGCCGTATTGGCCCCGCCGCCTTCGTACTGCACCGGACGGGTCGGATCGTTGGTTTTGATCCAACGATAGAGCGCGTCATGCGTGGCACCGTGACCGGATTCATTACCCAGCGACCAGAGGATAATGCAGGCGTGGTTGCGGTCGCGCTGTACCATGCGGGTCACACGCTCACTGTAAGCGCTGAACCAGCCTGGGTCATCCGACAAGCGTCCCATCGGCTGCATACCGTGGGTTTCAATATTGGCTTCATCCACCACGTACAGTCCGTATTCGTCACAAAGCCTGTACCACAGCGGGTGATTCGGGTAATGCGAACAGCGTACGGCATTAAAGTTGTGCTGTTTCATCAGTATAATGTCGCGGCGCATGGTCGCTTCGTCCATTACCTGACCGTTTTCCGGATGGTGCTCATGCCGGTTGGTACCGCGGATCAGCACCGGCTTGCCGTTCACTTTCAGCAGCCCGCCACTGATCTCCACTTCCCGGAAGCCGATATCGCAGGCTTCGGCTTCGATTAAGTCCCCGGCGGGTGAAATCAGGGAAATGACCGCGCGGTACAACGCAGGTTGCTCGGCGCTCCATAACGTAGGCTGACTGACCGGTAGACGCACGGTGGTTTTGTCGAACGCATTGCCGCGTTCATCAATGATTTCGCTGCCGAGCGGCTGCGTATGTTCTGCGATTGCGTTGTCGCCCTGCCAGAGCTGAACGCGCACCTGATACTCAGCGGCAGTTTCCTGCGGCACGGCAGCGCTGACCTGCACTTCCAGCTCAGCCTGCGTGAAGCCATGGAACAGGTGGGTACGTACCTGATAATCCGTGATTTGTTCGGCAGGTTTATGCAACAACGTGACGTCGCGGAAAATTCCGCTCATACGCCACATGTCCTGATCTTCCAGATAGCTGCCGTCGCACCAGCGCAGCACCATCACCGCCAGACAGTTTTCGCCCGGTTGCAGGGCACCGCTGAGATCGAACTCGGCCGGCAGACGGCTGTCCTGCGAATAGCCGATCCACTGACCGTTACACCACAGATAAAGGGCCGAGTTAACGCCGTCGAAGATAACCCGTGTCTGGCCGCTGGCCAGCCAGTCGCTGCCGACAGAAAAGGTGAGCGAATAACAGCCGGTCGGGTTTTCGGTGGGAACAAACGGCGGGTTGACCGCAATGGGGTACTGCACGTTGGTATAAATCGGGGCGTCGAAGCCTGCCAGCTGCCAGTTTGCGGGGACAGGTAAGCGCTCAGCCTGCGGCAGATCGTTGTGCAGCCAAGCTTCCGGGACTTTTTCCGGCTGGCTGAAATAGCTGAACGTCCAGTCACCGTTAAGGCTCACAATACTCGCCGGATCCCGCCCGACGCGGGCCGCATCCTGACCGCGCCAGCTCTGAAACGGCGGGTGCGCCGGTAAACGGTTATGCTGAGTCGATGCGATATTTTCCCAGTCACGACGCGCCAGCACCGTAGCCAGTGAAGAAGATCCGTTGCCGGTTTCAGGGTTCATTATGCTGCCTTATTCAAAAATGTTATGCGCTCACAATTATGATCAACATGCGGCGATATTCCTCTGAAGTAAAGTCAGAGAGGCAGGGAAAGAGGGACGGATCACATTTCGCGCAGGGAATAGCTTAAGAGGGTCCTACCTGTGCGGTGGTATTACGCACCACCAGCAACGTTGGCAAAAACAGGGAGTCTTGTTGCTGACCAGCGTGCGGCCCCAGCGCTTCTACCAGCCGGCTCACGCTCTCAACACCCAGCAGGCGAAAATCCTGTTTGATGGTGGTCAGCGGCGGCTGGAAATAGGCGCTGTCTTCGGTGTCATCGTAGCCCACCACGGAAATCTGCTCCGGCACCCGCAGGCCATATTCATGCACCGCCCGCAGCACGCCGAGTGCCATCTGATCATTGGCCACCAGAATCGCCGTAGGACGCGGTGAGTGATTTAACAGGGATAACGCCAGCTGATAGCCCGACGCGGCGCTCCAGTCACCGTGGTGCGTGGCGCAGGGCGTAATTTGCTGCTGCGACAACTCGCCCAGCCAGCCCTGATAACGCAGCCGGGCTGAAACTGAAGCCAGCGGACCGGTGATCAGCGCAATCTGCTGATGGCCCAGTTGCAGCAGGTGCTCAACCCCCAGCTTCGCGCCGCCATGGGGATCAAACAATGTTTTGCATACCAGCGCATCAGGCGAGACGTCGAGAAACATCACCGGCAGTTGTCCGCAGAATTCTACGATAGATTGTGCTTCTTCGGCTTCCAGCGGCACATTGATTAATACGCCGTCCACTCGCTGGGCGATAAGCTCACTGACCGCGGCGCGGCAGGCAGTCAGGCTCAGGGTATCAATCATCGAGATAACCACGTTAAAACCCAGCTGGCTGGCGCGGGTTTTTATCGAGGAGGCAATTTGTGACGGCGCATGAAGCGCCAGTTCCGTGGTCGCAAGACCCAGCGTATAGCTGCGCTTACCCGCCAGCTGTTGCGCGACACGGTTCGGCACATAATTGAGCGCCAGCATGGCCTGTTCGACCTTATCGCGGGTTTTCTGTGACACATGCGCTGCCTGATTCAGCACGCGGGAAACGGTCTGGTAAGAGACCCCGGCGTGACATGCAACGTCATCAAGGGTGACGGATTTAGGCTTCATTGCGCTTTCTCAGGCTGGATGGAGTGATCACGGGCAGCTCAGGTCACCCTCTTCGCAATGCATAAAGGCGTTGATTTCTTTGGTACGCTGTTCGGTTTTTTGCTGCAAACAGCCCGAGTAAATCATTGGCCAGACCGAACCGCCTTTGACGCCGGAGGACTGGAATTCGCAGTCACTGTCCCGGAAGGCAATCCAGTTACGCTGCGCTGTTTTGAATTGGGTTTGCTGCTCAGGCGAAAGCTGCGCCATCTTTTGTTTATAAGATTGATTAAGCAACGTATCGCTGCGTTTAAAATCCTGACTGGCACAAATGTTCATATCCGTCTGGGTATTGGCGTTTTTGCAATCCACAACGGCGTCAGCGGCATGAACGAACGGCGACAAGGCTAACAGAGCAATCAGGGCAAGGCGCATAACTCTTCTCCCGCAGTGTGCGTGGTATCATTCCTGCATTATAGGCATTAAAAAAGGGGCCGAAGCCCCTAAGTGGTAATTTCCACGATCTGACCCTGAGGCCAGATGAAGGAAATTACAGACGATCTACTGCGTTCAGTTCTTTGAATGCCAGTTCCAGACGAGTCACCATGGACGCCTGGGCAGCACGCAACCATACGCGTGGATCGTAGAATTTCTTGTTCGGCTTGTCTGCGCCTTCCGGGTTACCCAGCTGGCCTTGCAGATAAGCTTCGTTTTTCTGGTAGAAGTGCAGGATACCTTCCCAGTTAGCCCATTGGGTATCGGTATCAATGTTCATTTTGATAACACCGTAACCTACGGACTCTTTGATTTCAGCTGCTGTAGAACCAGAACCGCCGTGGAACACGAAGTTCAGCGCGTTGTGTGGCAGGTTGTGTTTCTTGCAAACGTATTCCTGAGAATCACGCAGGATCGTTGGAGTCAGTTTAACGTTGCCTGGCTTGTACACGCCGTGCACGTTACCAAATGATGCAGCGATAGTGAAACGCGGGCTGATTGCGTTCAGTTTTTCGTAAGCGTAATCAACATCTTGTGGTTGGGTGTACAGTGCTGATGCGTCCATATGGCTGTTGTCTACGCCATCTTCTTCACCGCCGGTGCAACCCAGTTCGATTTCCAGAGTCATATCGAGTTTTGCCATGCGAGCTAAGTACTTGCCGCAAATTTCGATGTTTTCTTCCAGAGATTCTTCAGACAGGTCGATCATATGTGAAGAGAACAGTGGCTTACCGGTTTTAGCGAAATGTTTTTCGCCCGCGTCCAGCAGACCGTCGATCCATGGCAGCAATTTCTTGGCGCAATGGTCGGTGTGCAGAATGACTGGCACGCCGTAATGTTCAGCCATCTGATGCACGTGATGCGCGCCAGAGATAGCACCCAGGATTGCCGCTTCTTGCGGTTGGGTAGTCTTCAGGCCTTTACCCGCGATGAACGCAGCGCCGCCGTTGGAGAACTGAACAATAACCGGTGCACGGACTTTCGCAGCTGCTTCAAGAACGGCGTTGATAGAGTCGGTACCTACACAGTTAACTGCTGGCAGTGCAAAGTTGTTTTCTTTAGCAATAGCGAAAACTTTCTGCACATCATCACCAGTAATGACGCCTGGTTTTACGAAATCAAAAATTTTAGACATGGTTCTTTGTCCTGTATCGTCGGCCGTAGATGGATTTGAATCGGTTTGCTATTTCGCCTGAGTTCCACTGAGCAGCCCCTCGCGCGAGATAGAAGACAGGGCAGTTTTATGCTGCCCTGTCAGGTTCATTACTTCTTAGCACGCTCTTCCAGCATCACAACCGCTGGCAGTTCTTTACCTTCAACGAACTCAAGGAATGCGCCGCCGCCAGTAGAGATGTAGTTAATTTTGTCAGCAATACCGAACAGGTCGATTGCTGCCAGGGTGTCGCCGCCGCCTGCGATAGAGAAGCCTTCGCTGTCAGCAATGGCTTGCGCCACAATCTCGGTTCCTTTACGGAAGTTAGGGAACTCGAACACGCCAACCGGGCCATTCCACAGGATGGTTTTCGCGTTTTTGATGATCTCAGCCAGGCGGTAAGCAGACTCGTCGCCCATGTCGAGAATTTGTTCTTCGTCTTTGATGTCTTTAACAGACTTCACGGTCGCCGTTGCGGTCTCAGAGAACTCAGTCGCGACGCGAACATCTGTCGGAACAGGGATATCGCAAATAGTCAGCAGGCGTTTGGCTTCATCAACCAAGCTTGCTTCGTACAGGGATTTACCGACGTTGTTGCCTTGGGCAGCCACGAAGGTGTTCGCGATACCACCGCCAACGATCAGCTTATCAGCGATCTTAGACAGGGAGTCCAGTACGGTCAGTTTGGTAGAAACTTTAGAGCCGCCTACGATAGCAACCATCGGACGAGCCGGGTTGTTCAGCGCTTTGCCCAGTGCTTCCAGTTCTGCAGACAGCAGCGGACCGGCACAGGCGATAGGAGCAAATTTACCTACGCCGTGGGTAGAAGCCTGCGCGCGGTGCGCGGTACCGAAGGCGTCCATCACGTAGATGTCACACAGTGCAGCATATTTCTTAGACAGCGCTTCGTCGTCTTTCTTTTCGCCTTTGTTAAAGCGAACGTTTTCCAGAACAACCAGTTCGCCCTCAGCAACATCAACGCCGTCGAGGTAATCTTTAGCCAGACGTACAGGGGATTTCAGATGCTCTTTCAGGTAGTTAACAACTGGCAGCAGAGAAAACTCTTCGTTGTACTCGCCTTCAGTCGGACGACCCAGATGCGAGGTAACCATCACGCGTGCGCCTTGTTTCAGGGCAATTTCGATGGTTGGCAATGACGCGCGAATACGTGCATCAGATGTCACTTTGCCATCTTTAACCGGCACGTTAAGGTCCGCACGGATCAGTACGCGTTTACCCGCTAAATCCAGATCGCTCATCTTAATTACAGACATGGTGAATCCTCTCGTTGATTCTCTTTAAAGTTGCTTGAGGGCCATTCCCGCCGTGAGCAGGAAGTGCCGTACTAGAAACCGCTAGCGGACATTGCCAATGTTGTATCCAACATTCTGTTGGCAAAACCCCACTCGTTATCGCACCAGACCAGCGTCTTAATCAGGTGCTGTCCACTTACCCGCGTTTGCGTGCCATCAACGATGGCACTGTGGGGATCGTGGTTAAAATCTGTCGAGACTAATGGTAGTTCGGTATAGTCAACAATACCACGAAAAGCGCCATTTGCGGCCTTTTGCAGCAGCTGGTTGACCTCATCTACCGTCACACATCCCCCGACAAAAACACTTAAATCTATCGCCGTGACGTTGATGGTTGGCACGCGCACTGAGATGGCTTCAAAGCGATCGCAGAATTTTGGCATGATGCGCGTGATGCCCGCGGCAAGTTTGGTGTCGACCGGAATAATCGACTGACTCGCGGCGCGCGTTCGGCGTAAATCCGCATGGTAGGAGTCAATCACCGGCTGGTCGTTCATCGACGCATGGATGGTCGTTACCGTGCCAGATTCGATGCCATAGGCGTCGTCCAGCAGCTTAATAATAGGAATGATGCAATTGGTGGTGCAGGAAGCGTTGGAAACAATGCGGTGCTGGCGTTCGAGCAGGTCGTGGTTCACGCCGTAGACAACGGTGGCGTCGAGGTCATGACCTCCGGGATGCGCGAACAGGATTTTTTTAGCTCCTGCTGCGAGCTGCGTTTCGCCATCTTCGCGGCTGCCATAAACACCGGTGCAGTCGAGAACCACATCAACACTGAGTTCGCCCCAGGGCAGTTGGGAAGCATCTGGCTGATGCAGTAAACGGATGCTGTCATCACCGACATACAACACGTCCCCTTCCTGACGCACGTCCCACGGGAAACGCCCGTGGCTGGAGTCATACTTTAACAGGTGTGCCATACCTTCAGGGCTGGCCAGTTCGTTGATAGCAACGACACTGATCTCCGCCCGACGTCCGGATTCGTATAACGCGCGCAATACGCTACGGCCTATGCGACCAAAGCCATTAATTGCTATACGTATTGGCATACTTCTCCCTGTTACACGGTGGTTACCTTTTGGCAGTAACCCCTATAGTAATGCAGTGCGCAGTAACGGTGAATCATTCTCAACAACGTTTCTGACACCCTGAGACGTAATTTTCTCTTCTCATATCGTCACGTTAACAACCCAGTGGCGATGTTAAGCACTTATCTTGCTACTGAAACGGTTCAGCTGAGCATAAACCAAAGTGTGCGCAAAAGGAATAATTCGCCGGTTTGGATAGCAATTCTGCGATCGAACGCTGAAAAAACCAACAGAAACACCACACTGTTATCGCCTTTACACTTCCACTTCACGTTTGCCTCCGCCTTTTTTCATCCGGCTGGCAGCAGTAAACAGGTTTTCATCAAGGCGAGTGTAGCTGAGGTGGCGATTTTGCAGTTTGACCTGCGTCATTTAGGGTGAAACTGGAAGGCAGGTCATAAAATGGGGATATAAAAAAGGCACCCCGAAGGATGCCTTTTGCTAGTGAAGCGTCAAACTTACTTCAACAGCGCCTGAGCTTGCGCCACCACATTTTCAACGGTGAAGCCGAACTCTTTGAACAGCTCTTCCGCCGGAGCTGACTCGCCGAAGCTGGTCATGCCAACGACAGCACCATTCAGGCCTACGTATTTGTACCAGTAGTCAGCGATACCGGCTTCAACCGCAACACGCGCAGAAACGGCTTTCGGTAATACAGATTCACGGTATGCCGCGTCCTGTTTGTCGAACGCATCGGTAGAAGGCATGGACACCACGCGTACTTTCGTACCCGCAGCAGCCAGCTTATCTGCCGCTTCCACGGTGATACCGACTTCAGAACCGGTGGCGATCAGGATCACTTCCGGCGTACCGGCGCAATCTTTCAGCACATAACCACCGCGCGCGATGTTTGCCAGTTGCTCGGCAGTACGCGGCTGCTGGGTCAGATTCTGACGGGAGAAGATCAGGGTAACCGGGCCGTCATTACGCTCGATAGCGTATTTCCATGCCACAGCAGATTCAACCTGATCACCCGGACGCCAGGTGCTCATGTTTGGCGTAACGCGCAGGCTGGCCATTTGCTCAACCGGCTGGTGCGTCGGGCCATCTTCACCCAGACCAATAGAGTCATGGGTATACACGAAGACGTTGCGGATTTTCATCAGCGCAGCCATACGGACGGCGTTACGGGCATATTCCACGAACATCAGGAAGGTCGCAGAATACGGCAAGAAACCACCGTGCAGGGCGATACCGTTGGTGATCGCGGTCATACCGAATTCGCGCACGCCGTAATGAATATAGTTACCGGCTAAATCATCGCCCAGTGACTTCGAACCAGACCACATGGTCAGGTTGCTTGGCGCGAGGTCAGCGGAGCCGCCGAGGAATTCTGGCAACACTTTACCGAATGCTTCCAGCGCATTTTGTGACGCTTTACGGCTGGCGATGTTGGCAGGATTTGCCTGCAGCTCTTCGATGAATTTCTGTGCATCCGCTTGCCAGTTAGCAGGCAGCTCGCCGTTGACGCGGCGTTTGAACTCTTTTGCCAGCTCAGGATGCGCTTTTTCATAAGCGGCGAACTTCTGATCCCAAGCGGCTTCTTTAGCCTTACCGGCTTCTTTAGCATCCCACTGGGCATAGATGTCCTGTGGAATTTCAAACGGAGGATAGTTCCAACCCAGCTGTTTGCGGGTTGCTGCCACTTCTGCGTCGCCCAGAGGTGCGCCGTGCGCATCGTGAGAACCGGCTTTGTTTGGTGAACCAAAACCGATCACGGTTTTGCACATCAGCAGGGAAGGTTTGTCGGTAACTTTATGAGACTCTTCGATTGCCGCTTTGATTGAATCGGCATCGTGGCCATCCACGCCGCGCACAACGTGCCAGCCGTAAGCTTCGAAGCGTGCTGCGGTGTCATCGGTGAACCAACCTTCTACATGACCGTCGATGGAGATCCCGTTGTCATCATAAAACGCGGTCAGTTTGCCGAGTTTCATGGTGCCTGCCAGTGAGCAGACTTCGTGGGAGATACCTTCCATCATACAACCGTCGCCCATGAAGGCGTAGGTGTGGTGGTTGACCACGTCATGACCTGGCTGGTTGAACTGCGCAGCCAGCGTGCGTTCTGCGATAGCAAAACCCACAGCGTTAGCGATGCCCTGACCCAGTGGGCCCGTGGTGGTTTCAACGCCAGGGGTGTAGCCGTATTCCGGATGGCCTGGGGTTTTAGAGTGCAGTTGACGGAAGTTAGCCAGTTCGCTCATCGGCAGATCATAACCCGTGAGGTGTAACAGGCTGTAGATCAGCATTGAACCATGACCATTGGACAGCACGAAGCGGTCGCGGTCAGCCCAGTGTGGGTTCGTCGGGTTATGGTTCAGGTAGTCACGCCACAGGACTTCGGCAATATCTGCCATGCCCATAGGGGCGCCAGGGTGGCCGGATTTCGCTTTCTGCACGGCGTCCATACTCAGTGCACGGATAGCGTTCGCAAGCTCTTTACGAGAGGACATGTTCTACTCCAGGTCGGATTAAAAAAGCAGTCAAGAAAGTCATTTTCTCAGACTAGGCATTAAAACGGCAAACTCTATTAGTGCGCGTGATGAAGTTCACAAAATTCGCTTTTAAATCAGTGCAATTTTTAGGATATCAACTATAGATCGGCAGACGAAAAAAACCTACCTTAACGCTATCCTTACGTTTACTGCCTTTTTACGGCATTTCTCTCTGCTTTGGCTTTTTACTTTTGGGAACGAAACTGATGAAATTTACTCCTGCTCTGGTAAGTCTGAGCATTGCCGCTCTGCTGTCCGGCTGTGCCAATCTCAATACTGATACCCTGATGCAATCGGGTGCACAAGCTTATCAGGCAGCAACGCTGTCAGATGCCGATGTCAAAACGCTCAGCGTGCAGTCATGCGAAGAGATGGACAAAAAAGCACAAATTGCTCCGGACAGCAGCGAATACGCCCAGCGTTTGAAAAAGATCTCCGCAGCCCTCGGCGACAACATTAACGGACAGCCGGCCAACTATAAGGTGTATATCACCAAAGACGTCAACGCGTGGGCGATGGCGAACGGTTGTATCCGCGTTTATAGCGGGCTGATGGACATGATGAACGATAACGAAGTCGAAGGCGTACTGGGCCATGAAATGGGCCACGTGGCGTTAGGGCATACCCGTAAAGCCATGCAGGTCGCCTACGGTGCCACGGCCGCACGTTCGGCTGCCTCTTCACTCGGCGGTATCAGCGCCACTCTGTCCCAGTCACAGCTGGCAGATCTTGGTGAGAAATATGTGAACGCCCAATTCTCGCAAAAGCAGGAATCTGAGGCCGATGACTACTCCTTCGATCTGCTGAAAAAACGCGGCATCGACCCCACCGGTCTGGCCACCAGCTTCGAGAAACTGGCCACGCTGGATAAAGGCAGCAGCATTGGCTGGTTTGACGATCACCCGTCCTCCGAAGCCCGCGCTAAACATATTCGCGAACGTATTGCCGCCGGAAAGTAATTTAGGCGTTAATGAAAGTGAAATAAAAAAGGCGCGAATATATCGCGCCTTTTTTATAACTTAAGACTTTATATTAACATTAACGAATATTTTCATTTTTCGTAGCACGGTATCCGCCACCCAGAGAAGTAATAAGACTGATATCGGCATTAATAGCCTTATTTTTCAGAATCAATAAATTCGCCTGTTCTTGTAAGAGAGGAAGTTTGGCCTTTGATACCTGATTCTCACTGATAAGCCCGGCGGCGAAACGCTGCTGCGTCAGATCCAAAATATGCTGTTCCCCCCCGACGACCTCTTGCTGATGCAAGTTTTGTTGCGCCAGCATCTGAATCTGACTGGCGCTTTTCACCACGTCAGTCACGGCACCCACAATGGCTTTATTATACGAAGCGATAGTCAGACTGCTGTTCGCCTGTACGATATCCAGATTGGCATTTAACCGGCCGCTGTCGAATATCGGCAGAGTCAGACCCGCAATAGCGCCCATCTGCTGCGCCGAACTGCGGAACAAATCGCTCAGGTGCAGCGCATCATATTGCAGGAACCCCATCAGGTTAATGCTGGGATAGAATGCGGCCTTTGCGGCGTCCACCTGACTGAGTGAAGCCTCAATGTACCAGTGGGCGGCCTGTAAGTCGGGGCGACGAGCCAGCAGTTCATAATTGATAGCCGGAGGCAGTGCGCCTGTAGTTTCAGGCAGAGGCACGGGCTTGATAGAGGGCAACGACTGCTTCAGCCCCATCATCGCCCCTAAAGTAGCCTGCAGCGTGCGTAACTCACCATTATTGGCATCGATATTCTGCGCCAGTTTGGCCAGCGTAATTTTCGTCGCGGCATCATCCAGTGAGGAGAGGATCCCCTGTTTGTATAGTGTTGCGTCGGTATCAACAATACGCTGCTGCTGCTCCTGCACCTGTTGCAAAACGTTTTGCAACGCCATCACCGTCTGGATGTCCCAATACAGTTCGGTCACTGCCGAGGAGACCATCAGCTGTGTCTGCGCAAGCTCGGCCTGCTTAGCCTGATAAACACCTAATGAGGCCTGAATCTGGTCACGGTTTTTTCCCCATAAATCGAGTTCATAGCTGCCCTGTAAGCCAAAGGTCCCGTTGGTGTACCAGGGACCCGTAGTCCCCGCAGCCGGATCATCCACGGCAAAAGGCCCCATGACCCCTTCTCCGGACATTTTCTGCCGCTCGACGTCCGCGCCAAAATCAATTTGCGCACCACCCTGCGCTTTTGCCATTTCGGTCTGCGCCTTTGCCAGCACGATACGCTGCTGCACAACCGCAACGGAAGGTGAATCCTTCAATGCCTGCTCGACCAACTGATTTAATTGGGGATTTTGATATTGGTGCCACCAGTTTGAACCCGGCCATTGCTGTAAAGCCGCCTGCGGAATTTGCGCAATACGTAATTTCGCGATGTCAGTTTGTGCCAGCGCAGGTTTTTCGTTGTGTACCAGCGCGCATCCACCAAGGGAAAAAAACAAAGGCAATAAAATAACGGGGCAGATCATTTTATGTTTATAAAATTTACGAATTGGTTTCAATTTAATTATTCACCCAACAAATATCCAGCAAGCTGTGAAGAACGGGAATTACGCGAGGCGCGCAGAATAAATGATGAATGGCTGAAAGGAATTATGAAACAGTGCTACCGTCTGTTATTTGCAAGGAATTATTACGGATGTCTCTTTTAAATCTGTCCTGAGGAGAGTTTTCATTTTTAATTGTAAATAGATTTACAATTAAAAGAAAAAAGGCACGATAAAGTGCCTTTTTTTACATAATAATCATCGGCGCGACAATCAGCCTTTTTTGTAAGCCTGGACGTGCAGCATTTCCAGCGCCAGCGTGGCCGCCGCCAGTGCGGTGATTTCTGACTGGTCGTAAGCCGGCGCAATCTCAACGATGTCCATGCCGACAATATCCAGATCCAGATCTTTCAGGCCGCGCACCAGTTTAAGGGCGCGATCTGACGTCAGACCACCAATCACAGGTGTGCCGGTACCCGGTGCATGGGCCGGATCCAGACAGTCGATATCGAAGCTCAGATAAACCGGCAGATCGCCGACTATCTGTTTAACCTGCGCCAGAATGTCATCCACGGTGCGGTCATTAACCTGCGCGGCATCCAGAACGGTGAAGCCCAGATTTTTGTCGAATTCGGTACGGATACCAATCTGCACGGAGTGGTTCGGATCGATCAGGCCTTCGTTCGGCGCATGGAAGAACATGGTGCCGTGGTCGAATTTGCTGCCGTTGGAATAGGTGTCGGTGTGCGCATCGAAATGCACCAGCGCCATCTTACCGAAGTGTTTGGCATGGGCGCGCAGCAGGGGCAACGTCACAAAGTGATCGCCGCCGAAAGAGAGCATACGCTTACCGGACGCCAGCACTTTCTCAGCATGCTGCTGCAGTTTGTCTGTCAGATCCTGCGCATCACCAAAGTTGAAGACGACGTCGCCGCAGTCGATCACTTTCAGGCGGTCACGCAGGTCGAAATCCCACGGCCAGCGCTGACCTTCCCACGCCAGATTCACAGACACCTGACGGATAGCAGCAGGACCGAGGCGTGCGCCTGAACGGCCAGACGTTGCCATATCGAAAGGAATACCGGTGATCACCCAGTCAGCATCTGAGTCATATGGCTGGAAGTTCAGCGGGAAACGCAGAAAACCAAATGCGTTAGAAACCAGAGAGTTATCAGGCTCATTGCCTAAAGTGCTCACTAATTTGCTCATAAAAGACCTCTTCGAAAAGTATATTGCGGCGTTTCTACGCCGCAATGATATTGATAGATAAACACTTTATAAATAAATCGGCGATCAGCTTACTCGTCTTCTTCCAGATACGTGTAACCGTACAGTCCGGACTCAAACTCTTCGACGAACTGCGCCTGCAGATCTGCATCCAGATCGGTTTCTTTTACCTGATCGCGGAAACGGGCCAGCAGAACATTCGGATCCAACTGCACGTACTCCAGCATATCGGCGACGGTGTCGCCTTCGTCGGATTGCTGCACTTCGATGCTGCCATCAGGGAAGACGAACACATCAACCGCGGCGGTATCGCCAAACAGGTTGTGCATGTTACCGAGAATTTCCTGATACGCACCTACCATGAAGAAGCCCAGCACTGGCGGATCTTCCGGATCATATGGAGGCATTGGCATCGTCGTTGCCACGCCGTCACCGTCGATGTAGTGATCGATAGTGCCGTCGGAGTCGCAGGTAATGTCCAGCAATACAGCGCGGCCAACCGGCGGTTTATCCAGCCCTTCCAGCGGCAGAACCGGGAACAGCTGATCGATACCCCATGCATCCGGCATTGACTGGAACAGCGAGAAGTTGACGTACAGTTTGTCCGCCATGCGCTCCTGCAATTCGTCGATGATCGGACGGTGCGCGCGGTTGCTTGGATCCAGCTGACCCTGAATCATATTGCAGATGTTCAGGTAAATATCTTCCGCCCAAGCGCGCTGAGTCAGATCCAGAATACCGTGCGCATACTGGCTGTGAACGTCGTGCAGATCCATCTGGCTGTCGTGCAGCCATTCGCGCAGTGAACGACGGCTTTGCGGGTCATGCATCTCATTCCAGGTGTCCCACATGCTGCCAAGCGCGCGCGGTGCATCGTCTTCCGGCGCGATAGGGTCACGGAATTCGTTACGTTCAACGCCGATGATGTTAGACACCAGCACGGTGTGGTGCGCAGTCACGGCGCGGCCGGACTCGGTGATCACCGTCGGATGCGGCAGGCCGTGCTCATTACAGGCATCGCCGATCCCCCAGATCACATTGTTGGCGTATTCGTTAAGGCCATAGTTGACCGAGCAGTCAGACTGCGAACGAGTGCCTTCATAATCCACACCTAAACCGCCGCCGACGTCGAAGCACTGAATATTGACGCCCAGCTTGTGCAGCTCAACGTAGAAACGCGCAGATTCACGCACGCCGGTTGAGATATCACGGATGTTGGAGAGCTGGGAACCGAGATGGAAATGCAGCAGTTGCAAGCTTTCCAGACGGTTGGCTTCGCGCAGCATTTCCACCAGTTGCAGAACCTGCGAGGCCGCCAGACCAAACTTGGATTTTTCGCCACCGCTTGACTGCCACTTGCCTGAGCCCTGAGATGACAGACGTGCACGCACGCCCAGACGCGGGGTAACATTCAGGCGTTCGGCCTCTTCCAGCACCAGTTTAATCTCCGTCATCTTCTCGATAACCAGATAAACCTTGTGACCAAGCTTCTCACCGATCAGTGCCAGACGGATGTATTCACGGTCTTTATAGCCGTTACAGACGATCACCGAGCGGGTCATACCGGCATGTGCCAGTACCGCCATCAGTTCTGCTTTTGAACCGGCTTCCAGACCCAGCGGTTCGCCAGATTCGACCAGCGATTCAATTACGCGGCGGTGCTGGTTGACCTTAATCGGATAGACCAGGAAGTAGTCGCCTTCATAACCGAACGAATCACGCGCACGCTTAAAGGCGGCGTTAATCGAACGTAGACGGTGCTGCAAAATTTGTGGGAAACAGAACAGTGCCGGCAGACGCTGACCGTCCTGCTCGCGCATGTCTTTCACCAGTTGCGCCAGATCCACACGGGCCGAGGGGACGTCAGGATCCGGGCAAACGCTGATGTGGCCCAGTTCGTTGACGTCATAATAATTGTTACCCCAATAGGCAACGTTGTAAGTACGCAGCATTTTGCTGGCATCACGATCGTTCACGGCAACCTCCTGCATGGAGCGCAAAGAAACAGAATCGCCCGCATGTGACGGACGGTGGGAATGGATGTCATCAGACATAGGTAAATCCTCTTTCTACACTGACAACATGGCCAGCCTCTATCGCAGTTACAACAGGTGAAAACAACCCGAACGGCAGGCTTTCAGACAGGATAAAACCCTGTGCGCCATGGTTCGCAAACTGTTTTCCACTCATATGATTATAGAATTCATCATTAGACTCCGGGGAACGGGTCAGGAGAAACCAATAGGAATAACGCCCCTAAGGTTGCAGGCTACATCAGTTTTACGGGGAAAGCGGCTGTTAACCGGCCCGATGTGGCTGAGTAGCGCTCAGATGTCTCTGACTGAGCTGTCTATAGCCAGACAGCATAAACAGGGCCGTTCGACAGACCTGCTGTTTATAACATCGGATTGATGACAGAAATTTTTCAGAAAGGCGTGCAGCATCGATAAACAATGTCTGCCGGGGTGGCTGTTGAAATGTAACAAGCGGTAAAAAGTGGGTCATTAACCTAACCACCTCCACACGTGCCACGCATCACCCGCGGGCATTCGAGCTGAGAGAACAGTAATCACTGGAATACGCCGCAGAATGAAATAACAGAGCGCGCGGCGTTTATACCGGCAACCCGCTGTAATTGCAAAATGAAAATGCGCCGCAGATTGTTTCCATGCGTGAATATCACTGTAAAGCCGCACAATAACGCCATGTTCATCACAAAAATGACTGGCTTTCGCCACGTCTGCTATCCTAAAATAGCCGTCCAGATGTTAATCCGTCTATGTGGATTAACTGTCAAACTGCTTCAAGGCTTTGCCTTATGGGGACATGCAGGATGCATTGCGACAATGGCGAGCTCCGCTCTTCATCTGCCAGCCTCCCCAGTGCTATGCAGTGATATCTAACCCGTTGTATGAAGGTAGAGAACATAATGGCTAAACACCTCTTCACGTCCGAATCTGTTTCAGAAGGACATCCAGATAAAATTGCTGACCAGATTTCCGATGCCGTCCTGGACGCAATTTTAGAACAAGACCCGAAAGCACGTGTTGCATGTGAAACTTATGTTAAAACCGGCATGGTCCTCGTCGGGGGTGAAATCACCACCAGCGCCTGGGTCGACGTAGAAGAAATCACCCGTCAGACCATCCGTGAGATTGGCTACGTTAATTCTCAGATGGGCTTCGATGCCAATTCCTGCGCCGTACTGAGCGCCATTGGTAAGCAGTCTCCTGACATCAATCAGGGCGTTGACCGCTCTGACCCGCTGGAACAAGGCGCGGGCGACCAGGGTCTGATGTTTGGTTATGCCACCAACGAAACCGACGTTCTGATGCCAGCACCCATCACTTACGCACACCGCCTGGTGCAGCGTCAGGCCGAAGTCCGTAAAGCGGGCACCCTGCCATGGTTGCGTCCTGATGCGAAAAGCCAGGTCACCTTCCAGTATGACGAAGGCAAAATCGTCGGTATCGACGCCGTGGTACTGTCGACTCAGCACTCAGAAGACATTGCGCTGAAAGATTTGCAGGAAGCGGTGATGGAAGAGATCATCAAACCTGTATTGCCAGCAGAATGGCTGAACGCCGGGACCAAATACCACATCAACCCGACTGGCCGTTTTGTTATCGGCGGACCAATGGGCGACTGTGGTCTGACCGGCCGTAAAATCATCGTCGATACCTACGGCGGCATGGCCCGTCACGGTGGCGGCGCGTTCTCCGGTAAAGATCCGTCTAAAGTTGACCGCTCTGCGGCCTACGCGGCGCGTTACGTGGCGAAAAACATCGTGGCAGCCGGCCTGGCTGACCGTTGTGAGATCCAGGTCTCTTACGCTATCGGTGTGGCAGAACCGACCTCTATCATGGTGGAAACCTTCGGTACCGGTAAAATCTCCAACGAGCAACTGACCCTGCTGGTACGCGAGTTCTTCGATCTGCGTCCTTACGGTCTGATTCAGATGATGGATTTACTGCATCCAATCTACAAAGAAACCGCTGCTTACGGTCACTTTGGTCGTGAACATTTCCCTTGGGAAAAAACCGACCGTGCCGAACAGCTGCGTGACGCTGCAGGCCTGTAATTTCAGCGCAGTCAGTGTTTAAAAGAACCCTGCCATTTTGGCGGGGTTTTTTATTGCCTGCGTTTTAACAACTATACTTAGACAGGTGACGAGAATAAGTGAAAGCGGTTACAAATAATAATTCCTTAACAATGAATAGATTAAAGCAATGTTTCCATGGAATAACTCAATATTTGATTGATATAAGTCAAAAAATCAGTATTACTCTGACCGGTAATCCCATTCCCCGACGCTTCACCTCGTAAAAGCTTCTCACCGCTGACCCGCCGTTGAATCAATAAGTGTAAGCGATTACAACTCTGTGATCTGGCGCACTTTCAGACAGGGCAAGGGCAAATAACATAACAAGCTAAGCATTAATGCTATCTTTTGGAGGCAGGATGAGTAACTCAACGTATGGCAAAAAGAAACGCTCGAATAAAAGCGTCACTTTCTTTGTCTGTTTTCTCGCCGCACTGGCAGGCCTGCTGTTCGGTCTAGATATCGGTGTTATTGCTGGTGCCCTTCCTTTCATCAGTCATGAATTCCAGATAACCAGCCATCAGCAGGAGTGGGTGGTCAGCTCGATGATGTTTGGTGCCGCCGTCGGTGCTATCGGCAGTGGCTGGCTCAACTTCCGTCTCGGCCGAAAATACAGCCTGATGATTGGCGCGGTGCTGTTTGTGGTGGGCTCACTCTGTTCAGCCTTCGCCCCTAACACCGAAGTGCTGATTGTCGCCCGCGTATTATTGGGTCTGGCTGTCGGTATCGCGTCTTATACCGCGCCAGTTTATCTGTCGGAAATCGCGCCGGAGAAAATCCGCGGCAGCATGATCTCCATGTACCAGCTGATGATCACTATCGGTATTCTGGCTGCCTATTTATCGGATACCGGTTTCAGTTACACCGGTGCATGGCGCTGGATGCTGGGCGTGATCACCCTGCCTGCACTGCTGCTGCTGATTGGCGTGTTCTTCCTACCTGATAGCCCGCGCTGGCTGGCTGCACGGGGCAACGATGATAAAGCCCGCCGCGTGCTGGAAAAACTGCGTGATTCCACTGCGCAGGCAAAAAGCGAGCTGGATGAAATCCGCGAAAGCCTGAAGATTAAACAGAGTGGCTGGGGTCTGTTTACCAGCAACAAAAACTTCCGCCGTGCGGTGTACCTCGGCATCCTGTTACAGGTGATGCAGCAGTTCACCGGTATGAACGTCATCATGTATTACGCGCCAAAAATCTTCGGTATCGCCGGGTTTGCCAGCACTTCTCAGCAGATGTGGGGCACGGTGATCGTCGGTGTCGTTAACGTACTGGCGACCTTCATTGCCATCGGTCTGGTTGACCGTTGGGGCCGTAAACCTACGCTGAAACTGGGCTTCCTGGTTATGGCGGTCGGTATGGGTGTGCTGGGAACCATGCTGCACATCGGTGTGGAATCTGACGCGGCGAAGTACTTCTCCATCGCCATGCTGCTGATGTTCATCGTTGGTTTTGCCATGAGCGCCGGTCCGCTAATTTGGGTGCTGTGTTCTGAAATTCAGCCACTGCGCGGCCGTGACTTTGGTATCACCGTCTCGACAGCCACTAACTGGATCGCCAACATGATTGTCGGTGCAACCTTCCTGACCATGCTCGACACCCTCGGCAACGCCAACACCTTCTGGGTCTACGCCGCACTGAACGTGGTATTCATCTTCATCACCATTGCGTTGATCCCTGAAACGAAAAACGTTTCTCTGGAACACATCGAACGCAACCTGATGAAAGGTGAGCCGCTGCGCGATATCGGTAAGTAAATTTAGCCAGTTTGTCAGTACCCACTGGGGGCGATAAAACGTCCCCAGTTATTGCATCTCCCCCCGCCCCGATTTATTCTTCGCCTGATGAAAAACCCCCGACTCCCCATCGCCCTGCAACAAGCCGTCATGCGCTGTCTGCGGGAAAAACTCCAGCTGGCCAATGCGCATTTCGGTACGGATTATCCCGAACCGGAAATCAGCTATCAGCAACGCGGCACCAGCGCGGGCAGCGCCTACCTGCAACACTGGCAAATCCGGCTCAACCCCGTCTTGTTAGTCGAAAACCAGCACTCTTTTGTCGATGAAGTTGTCCCGCACGAACTGGCGCATCTGCTGGTCTACCGCCGTTTTGGCCGTAACGCCGCACCGCATGGCAAAGAGTGGCGCTGGGTGATGGAACATGTGTTGGGTGTCAGTGCCAGCCGCACCCACAAATTCGAAACCGCCTCAGTGCAAAGCAAAACCTATCCCTATTTGTGCGCCTGTCAGGACCATCAGCTCACCGTGCGCCGTCACAACCGTGTGATGCGAAAAGAGGCTGAATATCGCTGCCGCCATTGCGGTGAGTTGTTACGTTTCAATGTCAAAGGCACCACTAACTGCTGATTTTTCAATCACTAAATAGCAGCAATGTCTCATTGTCACACCGCGTCGCATCCGTTACCCTTCCGACCTTTCACATCAGGTCATTCAGAAACATGTTTCGTAAAACGCTTTCAGCCTTTCTGTTTATCGCGGCGCTCGCCCCGGTCAGCGCATTCAGCCAGTCCGGCAAAGACATCAATAATTTCAGTCAGGCCAAAGCTGCCGCCGTCAAAATCAATCAGGGTGCACAGACGTTTTACTGCGGTTGCGACATCCGCTGGCAGGGTAAAAAAGGCACGCCGGATTTGAAGTCCTGTGGCTACGCGGTGCGTAAAAGCGAACAGCGCGCCAGCCGGATCGAATGGGAACATGTGGTTCCCGCATGGCAGTTTGGCCACCAGATGCAGTGCTGGCAGGATGGCGGGCGAAAAAATTGTGCGAAAAACGCCGATTATCGTCAGTTGGAAACCGACCTGCATAATCTTCAGCCAGCGATTGGCGAGGTGAATGGTGACCGCAATAACTTCATGTACAGCCAGTGGAATGGCGGCGAAGGCCAGTACGGACTCTGCGAGATGAAAGTCGATTTTAAAGCCAAATCCGCCGAGCCACCGGCCCGTGCACGCGGTGCAATTGCCCGCACCTATTTCTATATGCGTGACCGCTATCAGCTGAATTTATCCCGCCAGCAGACACAGCTTTTCACCGCGTGGGACCGCCAGTATCCGGTGACAGGTTGGGAATGTGAGCGCGACAACCGCATCGCCAACGTACAGGGAAATCACAACCCTTACGTTTTGCAGGCTTGTGCGAAACGAAAAAGCTAACCTACTATAGAGCACAATAGTCAGCGACAGGGCTGGCAACACTTGCCAAAATAGCCCACTTCAACACTTTAAGGACAGCAGCCTCACATGCGCATACCCCGCATTTATCATCCGGAACCCCTGACCGCCCAGAGCAACATTGTGCTCAGCGAAGATGCCGCCAACCACGTCGGACGCGTTCTGCGGATGCAGCCTGGCCAGATGATTCAGTTATTTGACGGCAGTAATCAGGTCTTCGAAGCCAGCATTACGCAGGTTGATAAGAAAAGTGTGCGCGTCAGCCTGAGTGAAGGCGTATTGACCGACAACGAATCCCCGCTGAATCTGCATCTGGGTCAGGTGATTTCACGCGGCGAGAAGATGGAATTCACGATTCAGAAATCTATCGAGCTGGGCGCGAATACCATCACGCCTTTGTTTTCAGAGCGTTGCGGCGTCAAGCTTGACGGCGAACGTCTGGAGAAGAAATTGCAGCAGTGGCAGAAAATTGCCATTGCCGCCTGCGAACAGTGTGGCCGTAACCGTATTCCGGAAATCCGCACCGCGATGCAGCTCGAAGCCTGGTGCGCCGAGCAGGATGATAGCCTGAAGCTGAACCTGCATCCGCGCGCCAGCCACAGCATTAATACCCTGCCGCTGCCGGTGAACCACGTTCGCCTGCTCATCGGCCCTGAAGGCGGTTTATCTGCCGACGAAATTGCAATGACCTCCGGCTATGGATTTACTGATATCCTGCTGGGACCCCGTGTTCTGCGTACAGAAACCACAGCACTCACCGCGATAACGGCCTTACAGGTTCGTTTCGGCGATCTGGGTTAAGAGGAGACCAAATGATCAAGCTTGGCATCGTAATGGACCCTATCTCGTCCATTAACATCAAAAAAGACACCAGTTTCGCTATGTTACTGGAAGCGCAAAGCCGTGGTTATGAACTGCATTATATGGAGATGAATTCTCTGTATCTGCGCGGCGGTGAAGGCCGTGCAACCACCCGTAAACTAAGTGTTAAACAAGATTACGACGGCTGGTACGAATTTGGCACCGAGCAGGACATTGCGCTGCAGGAGCTGGACGTGATCCTGATGCGTAAAGATCCGCCGTTTGATACAGAATTCATTTACGCCACTTACATTCTTGAACGCGCCGAAGAAAAAGGCACGCTGATCGTCAACAAGCCTCAGAGTCTGCGTGACTGTAACGAGAAGCTGTTCACCGCCTGGTTCCCGGAACTGACGCCCGATACACTGGTAACCCGCAATGCCGCGCAGCTGAAAGCGTTTCATAAAGAGCACACCGATGTGATCCTCAAGCCGCTGGACGGCATGGGTGGCGCATCCATTTTTCGCCTGAAACCGGAAGACGCGAACGTCTCTGTGGTCATTGAAACGCTGACCGAACACGGTACCCGTTTCTGTATGGCGCAGAATTATCTGCCCGCGATCAAAGATGGTGACAAACGCGTTCTGGTCGTCGACGGTGAGCCGGTTCCGTACTGCCTGGCACGCATTCCGGCGCAGGGCGAAACCCGTGGTAATCTGGCCGCCGGTGGCCGTGGTGAAGCACGTCCGCTGACCGAAAGTGACTGGGCCATTGCCCGTAAAGTCGCGCCAGTGTTAAAAGAAAAAGGGCTGATTTTTGTTGGTCTGGATATCATTGGCGACCGCCTGACTGAAATTAACGTCACCAGCCCGACCTGTGCGCGTGAAATCGAAGCCGCATTCCCGATTTCCGTCACCGGCATGCTGATGGATGCTATCGAAAAACGTCTGGCAACACGCTAAGCCGTACACGCAGCAAGACAGCGTATTTTCATTACGCTGTCTTTATTCACTGAGGCTAAACATTCTACATACCATGAACTTACAACATCACTTTCTTATTGCTATGCCCGGACTGGATGAACCCATGTTCAAGCGTTCGGTCATTTATGTCTGCGAACATAATGAAGACGGCGCAATGGGCCTGGTGATTAATAAACTGGTCGAAGACTTCACCGTTGAAAACGTGCTCGATAAACTGGAGATCTCGCCAACGCCTCGCGACCCGGCTATCCGCCTTGATCGTCCGGTGTTTTCCGGCGGCCCGCTGGCAGATGATCGTGGTTTTATTTTGCATACGCCACGCAGCGGCTTTGGTTCGAGTATTCAGATTTCAGACACCACCATGATCACCACCTCTAAAGACGTGCTGGAAACACTCGGTACCGCCGAACAGCCTAAAAATGTGCTGGTTGCGCTCGGTTATGCTGCCTGGGAACAGGGCCAGTTGGAAAAAGAGTTACTGGATAACGCCTGGCTGACCATCGAAGCCAGCAGCGATATTCTGTTCCGCACTCCGGTCGCTGACCGCTGGCGCGAGGCCGCAAAAATGATCGGTATCGATGTCAGCCAACTCGCCACTCACGCAGGTCATGCATAATGGCAAACCGCACTGTATTCGCCTTTGACTTCGGCACCAAAAGCATCGGGCTGGCTATCGGCCAGGAAGTCACCGGCACTGCCCGCCCGCTGACGTCATTCAAAGCACAGGACGGCACGCCGGACTGGCAGAAGATCGAAAAACTGCTCAAAGAGTGGTTGCCGGACGTGGTGGTCGTTGGCCTGCCACTGAACATGGACGGCACCGAACAGCCCCTGACTGCCCGCGCACGAAAGTTTGCCAATCGTCTGCATGGTCGTTTTGGCGTGCAGGTTGAGCTCCATGACGAACGCCTGAGCACCGTCGAAGCCCGCGCTGATCTGTTTGATCGCGGCGGGTTCCGCGCGCTGGATAAAGGCAGTGTGGATGCCGCTTCTGCGGTGATCATTCTGGAAAGTTGGTTTGAGAAACAGTGGAGTCAGCCAGCGCCGCAGTGAGGTCGGGGGTAAGCCCGCTGGCAATGCGCTGTAACCGGCTCTGTTCAAAGGTTTGCATACCGGCCTGCGAGCCGGTTTGCAAAATATCCGCCAACTGATGCGTCTTGCCTTCGCGGATCAAATTCCCCACCGCTGGCGTTGAAGTGAGTACCTCAAACAGCGCTACCCGCTCCCCTTCTCTTCCCGATATCAATTTCTGCGCAACAATACCGCGCAGGCTGCCCGCCAGTTGCGCGCGAACAAAACCTTTCTCCTCTGCCGGGAATACGTCCACCAGCCTGTCAACCGCCTGCGTGGCGTTACGGGTATGCAGCGTCGCCAGCACCAGATGCCCGGTTTCCGCCGCGGTCAGCGCCAGCCGGATACTGTCGGCGTCGCGCAGTTCGCCGAGCAGTAAAACGTCCGGATCTTCGCGCAGCGCACCGCGAACGGCATCGCTGAAGGAGTGCGTATGTTTCCCCAGTTCCCGTTGCTGAATCAGGCAGCGCTGGCTGCTGTGAATAAATTCAATCGGATCCTCCAGCGTAATAATATGCCGGGCGCAGGTGCGGTTAAGATGGTCGATCATTGCAGCCAGCGTGGTGGATTTGCCACTGCCGGTCGCCCCCGTAACCAGAATCAGTCCGTCTTCGTATTCCGTCAGGGATGCCACGACCGGCGGCGCGTGAAGCTGCTCGAGCTGCGGACAGCGTTGCGGCACACGGCGCAGCGCGGCAGAAAGCCCGTGCAGTTGCCGGAAGAAGTTCACCCGTAAACGTAAGCCGTTTGCGAGCGTGATGGCACCGTCCGTCTGGCCTTTACGCTGCAATTCACTGTGCTGCGAGGGCTCAAGCCAGGTGTCACTCAGCCACTGCATATTTTCCGGCGTGATTTTCGTCGTATTTTCCAGCGGCCTTAATTCTCCCTGGCTTCGCAACATCGGCTGATGCCCGGCACAAAGGTGCAGATCGGAGGCATTTTGCTTTACACTAAGCTCCACAAATTCATCGATATCCATTTTAAAATCTCCCGAGTCCCTATGAGCCTTAGTCAGTCACACACTATTGGTAAGAACTTACAGGATGTTCGCGAGCAAATCGCAGCCGCTGCACAGCGCTGCGAGCGGCCTCTGGAAGAAATTACGCTGCTTGCAGTCAGTAAAACCAAACCTGCGAGCGCTGTCGAAGAAGCGATCGCGGCCGGTCAGCTGGCGTTCGGTGAAAACTATGTGCAGGAAGGCGTGGAGAAGATTGTGCACTTTGCCGGGCATCAGCCCGCACTGACCTGGCACTTTATCGGCCCGCTGCAATCGAATAAAAGCCGTCTGGTGGCAGAGAATTTTGACTGGTGCCATACAGTTGACCGCCTGAAAATCGCCCAGCGCCTGAACGAGCAGCGCCCGGAAAACCGGCCGCCTTTGCAGGTGCTGATCCAGGTAAATATCAGCGATGAAGCCAGTAAATCAGGCATTGCACTGAGTGATGTTGATGCGCTGGCCGATCAGATAAGCCAGATGCCGCGCCTTACCCTGCGCGGCCTGATGGCTATCCCGGCCGTCGAGCATGATTATGAGCGTCAGCTGGCCGTTTTCATCCAGATGCGCAGCGCCTTTGACACGCTCAGGGCGCGATATCCGCAGCTCGACACGTTGTCGATGGGCATGACCGACGATATGCCCGCTGCCATCGCAGCAGGCAGTACCATGGTGCGTATTGGCACCGCGATATTTGGTGCACGCGACTACGCTTAAGCGCGTTCATCCTCCAATTCAGACAGCTTAAATTTAACGAAGGAGCACCATGCAACATCGCAAATTATGTTTTATCGGCGCCGGTAACATGGCAGGTGCCATTATTTCTGGTCTGGTTGAAAGCGGCTATCCGGCAAAATTGATCAGCGTCTGCGCCCCTTCAGGCAAGAACCGTGATCCACTGGCGTCAAAATATGGCGTGCAAAGCAGCGATGACAATGTGGCCTGTGCGCAGGAAGCCGACGTCGTTGTCATGGCCGTGAAACCACAGCTGATGGCCGACGTATGTAAATCACTGCAAAAAGAGGTGGATTTCAGCGGCAAACTGGTACTGTCGATTGCCGCAGGCATTAGCGTGGCGCGTTTCCGTTCCCTGCTTGGTGAGAAGCTCAATATCGTGCGCATCATGCCCAATACTCCGTCACTGGTGGGTAAAGGCATGAGCGGTCTGTATGCGCCAGAAGAGGTGGGCCCGCAGGACAGAGACTACAGCAGTGATTTAATGACTGCCGTCGGCAAAGTGTGCTGGGTTGATACCGAAGAGGGCATCAACCATATTATTGCCGCCGCAGGCAGTGCACCGGCCTATTTCTTCCTGTTTATGGAAGCTATGCAAGCCGAAGCCGAACGTTTAGGATTCAGTGCCGAAACGGCGCGTATGCTGGTAGAACAGGCCGCCAGCGGTGCAACGGCGCTGGTGGCCGCCAGCCCGGACACGCCATTGTCACAACTGCGTGAGAACGTAACCTCCAAAGGTGGCACGACGTTTGAAGCGCTTAAAGTTTTTAACCAGCAGAAGTTACCGGAAATTGTCTCCGAAGCCATGCAGGCCGCCATTACCCGCGCGCAGGAAATGGAAAAACAGTTCTAATTTAGAACAATTAATAAAACATTCATGCTCAAAATCATGTGAGTTGGAGCAAGGCGGCAACCGAGAGAATCCCCGGAAACTTACATCAGTAAGTCACTGGGGTGGACGCGCGAAGCCAACGCAGAGCCAGTTCTAAAGATGGAGGGCAAAGGGGATATATGTTAACGCTGACTTTCCTGGTCAAGACACTGATTGACCTCTACGTCATGGTTTTACTGCTGCGCATCTGGATGCAGTGGGCGCGCACTGATTTTTACAATCCGTTCTCGCAGTTTGTGGTGAAAATTACTCAGCCGATTATCGGGCCATTACGCCGGATTATTCCGCCGCTGGGGCCGATTGACAGCGCCTCGCTGCTGCTGGCTTTCCTGCTGATGACGGTCAAATATCCGCTGCTGCTGTTGATTCAGGGCGGGGGAATCTCGCTCAGCCCGTACAACCTGCTGTTCGGCCTGATTTCGCTGGTGAAGTCCGCCGGGTATCTGGTGTTCTGGCTGATTATTATCCGTTCTCTGATGAGCTGGGTCAGTCAGGGGCGCGGGCCAATGGATTATGTTCTGATGCAGCTGACTGAGCCGCTGATGTCGCCTATCCGTCGTTTTCTGCCTGCGATGGGCGGTATCGACTTTTCGGCGATGATCGTGATCCTTATCCTGTATATGCTGAATTATCTGGGCATGGACATGCTGGGTGAGCTGTGGTTCCTGCTCTGAGTCCGGCTTTCTGGCAGGCTGACGCGCTGGTACTGCGGCTGGTGATCCAGCCCAAAGCCAGCCGCGACAGTCTGGTGGGATTGCATGGCGACGAACTTAAAGTCGCCATCACCGCCCCGCCGGTAGACGGCCAGGCCAATTCGCATCTGATGAAATATCTCGCCAAACAGTTTAAAGTCGCCAAAAGTCAGATCTGCATTGAAAAGGGCGAGCTGGGCCGCCATAAACAAGTCCGCATTACGAATCCGCAAAATATCCCGGCTGAGGTCGCGATACTGCTCGCTGAATAAATTCATTCCAGATGGTCTTCAGGACGTTATTTTATGCAAAAAGTCGTTTTAGCTACCGGTAATCCCGGTAAAGTGCGCGAACTCGCCCATCTGCTGGCTGATTTCGGTCTGGATGTGGTCGCACAAACTGAACTGGGCGTGGACTCCGCCGAAGAGACCGGCCTGACGTTTATTGAAAACGCCATTCTGAAAGCACGCCATGCCGCTGCCATCACCGGCCTGCCTGCGATTGCCGATGACTCCGGTCTGGCCGTTGACGTTCTTGGCGGCGCGCCGGGGATCTACTCCGCCCGCTACGCCGGCGTTGATGCCAGCGACCAGCAGAACCTCGACAAGCTGCTGGTGACGCTAAAAGACGTTCCGCAAGGCCAGCGCAGCGCGCAATTCCATTGCGTGCTGGTCTATATGCGTCATGCCGAAGATCCAACGCCGCTGGTGTGCCACGGCAGTTGGGATGGCGAAATTCTGTTTACTGAAGCGGGTAAAGGCGGCTTCGGTTATGATCCGATATTCCACGTTCCCGCACTGGGGAAATCCGCAGCTGAACTGACGCGCGAAGAGAAAAGCGCGGTGTCTCACCGCGGCCAGGCACTGAAATTGCTGTTAGACGCTATGAAAGAGAAATCACTTAATAATGCGTAAGTTACCGCCGCTGAGTCTTTACATCCACATTCCGTGGTGCGTGCAGAAATGCCCGTACTGCGACTTCAATTCACACGCGCTGAAAGGCGAAGTGCCGCACGACGACTATGTGGCGCATCTGCTGGCCGATCTGGATGCTGATTTGCACCTGACCGCTGGCCGTGATGTGAAGACGATTTTCATCGGCGGCGGAACACCCAGTTTACTGAGCGCAGCAGCGATGCAAAACCTGCTTGACGGCGTGCGCGCCCGTCTGCCGCTGGCGGCGGACGCTGAAATTACGATGGAAGCCAATCCGGGTACGGTCGAAGCAGACCGCTTCAGCGCTTACCAGCGCGCCGGTGTGAACCGCATCTCTATTGGCGTGCAAAGTTTCAGTGCGCAGAAACTGGAGCGTCTGGGGCGCATTCACGGCCCGGATGAAGCCAGGCGCGCCGCACATCTGGCGACCGACCTGAATCTGCGCAGTTTTAATCTTGATTTAATGCACGGCTTACCGGATCAGACGCTGGCAGAGGCGCTGGATGATTTGCGTCAGGCCATTGCGCTCAATCCGCCACATCTGTCGTGGTATCAGCTGACCATCGAACCCAACACGATGTACGCCTCCCGCCCGCCAAAACTGCCGGATGACGATGCGCTGTGGGATATTTTCGAGCAGGGTGACCAGTTGCTGACCGCTGCCGGTTATCAGCAATACGAAACTTCGGCCTATGCCAAACCGGGCTATCAGTGTCAGCACAATCTCAACTACTGGCGTTTTGGCGATTACCTGGGTATTGGGTGCGGCGCCCACGGCAAACTGACTCAGCCCGACGGGCAGATCCTGCGGACGGTGAAAACCAAACATCCGCGCGGCTATATGCAGGGCCGTTACATGGATAAGCAGCATGACGTGGCGACCAGCGAACTGCCGTTCGAATTCTTTATGAACCGTTTCCGGTTACTGGAAGCAGCGCCACGTGAAGAGTTTGCGGTTTACACCGGTCTGGACGAAAGCGTCATCCGCGCTCAGCTTGATGAAGCCATCGCGAAAAACTATCTGCTGGAAACGGATTCACACTGGCAGATCACGCAGCATGGCAAACTGTTCCTGAACTCGCTGCTGGAACTGTTTCTCGACGAGTAGACAAAAAAATAACGGAAAAGGGGCCCTGCGAACAGGGCCCCTTTTTTTATGCGTTACGCAGGGCGAATTTATTTAAGATCAGCCAGCAACGTTTTATGTTGTGTATCGAGCGCTTTCACGCGGTTACATACGTCGTCGCCGAATTTTTTGAAATCCTGCTCCTGTTTGCTCCACTCGTTCTGCACGGCCTGTTGCAGCCCGCCCAGATTGCCCATCACTGCCTGTAGCGGGTTACTACCGCTGGCTGCCTGCTTGACACTCATCTCATTCAGACTGTCTTGCATGACGCCACCCATACTTTGTTCCAGAATACGGCGCCCGTCCTGTTTCACCTGCTCTACTGCCTGGTGATGGAAAGTCAAACCGTCGGTGCGATGTTCGATAATGCGGTTCATCTGCTGCTTGAGCTGAGTGTCCAGCGTCGTCAGGCGGTTACGCACGTTGCTCTCACTGCCGAGCTGCTGGGCGATCACTTTGTCCATCGCCACGCGGCCTTTCTCCAGATGCGCGGTGGCACCCTGGTCAATCCACGGCAGGTCACGGCGCAGCGAGGCCTGATAATCAATCGCTTCCTGACGCTGTTTGGCGCTCAGGGTAAGCTCTTTACCGTTCTGTGACACATCACCGTTTGGGGTGATCTGCAAGCTACTGTTAGCCCCTATCACCTGAACATTCTGTGGCGTGATCACCACGTCCTCCTGCGGGTTCACATTGCACTGGTAATCTGCCTGCGCACTCCACGCGGTCATTGCCAGCAGTGCCGCGAGGCCCAGTTTCGATCCCGTTTTGAATTCCATGTTCTCTCCCTTCAGACAGCAAACAATTAAAATATTGAACGGCCAATTCGTTGCGCCAGTTTTTCTAAGGCAGCGGTTCCGGCCAAAGAGTTCCCTGCGGCATCAAGTTCAGGTGACCAGACAGCGATGCACATCTCGCCCGGTACGATGGCAATGATGCCACCACCCACGCCGGATTTCCCCGGCATTCCCACGCGGTAGGCGAACTCGCCGGCACCGTCATACATCCCACTGGTGACCATCAGCGCGTTGATCTGGCGCGCCTGACGCGGTTCAATCAGTGCATCTTCAGCGCCCAGCGGCTGGCCTTTATTCGCCAGATAGACGAAGGTGCGCGCGAGTTCCGCACAGCTCATGCGCAGCGCACAATAATGAAAATAGGTGTGGAGAACGGTGATGACGTCGTTGTCGAAATTACCGAAAGATTTCATTAAATACGCGATGGCCGCATTACGGTCAGAATGCTCGAACTCTGAACGTGCTACGTGCCGATCGTAGTTGATATCTGGCTGTCCGGCCAGTTGACGCACCACTTCCAGCATTCTTTGCTTGGGGGCCGTCAGGCGGGTTTGCAATAAATCGCACACCACCAGGGCGCCGGGGTTGATAAACGGGTTACGTGGTTTGCCCTGCTCCAGTTCGAGCTGTACCAGTGAGTTAAAGGGCTGGCCCGACGGCTCTTTGCCGACACGCTGCCAGATTTCACTCTCCTGATAACGGGTCAAGGCCAGCGTCAGGCTGAGCACTTTGGAGATGGACTGAATGGAAAAACGGGTATCGGCATCGCCGGCGCTGAAGGTCTCACCGGAGGTGGTATGTACTGCAATGCCCAGATTGTCAGGGCTGACATCGGCCAGCGCCGGAATATAGCCCGCGACTTTGCCACGGCCAATCAGCGGGCGCACCTGCGCCAGAATCTCTTCGAGTAAGCGGTTATCTAATTCAGTAGCCAACGTCGCAACTCCAGATGTAACAAAGGTGCCAAGAAGGCACCTTTTATTTTTTAGCGATTCCGCAGGATCTGTCTAAATCATTCGAGCTGCATCAAGGCGTCTCGAAGGATGACGGCAGATTTAATCCCACCAGATATCGAAAAGATCGGAGACTTCAACGTCTTCCATCTTATGGTCTTCCAACCATTTTTTAACCAGAGCACGGTGCTCGTCGGTGCAATGACCGATGTCCTGCAGGCAGATTAAACCTTCCCACTGCAGATAGCCGCTGCCATCGAAAGCCAGTTTGTTCGGCTCGATCGCGCCTTCGATGAACGCGTCCAGTTGCTCGTCGATAGTTTCAACCGGGGTGCCTTCCGCGAAACGCCATTTTACCGAAAAGCCCAGTTCCTGGAACTCGGCAATGTGTAACTTCTTACGTAAACGACGACTACGATTCTTGGCCATTATTGCTTCCTCTCAAACATCAGATCCCATACGCCGTGGCCTAAACGCTGGCCACGCATTTCGAACTTGGTGACCGGCCGCGATTCAGGGCGCGGTACATAATTATTTTCCTGCGACAGGTTAGTCCAGTTTTCAAGGCTGGTCATCACCTCAAGCATATGTTCGGCGTAAGGCTCCCAGTCGGTTGCCATATGGAATACGCCGCCCACTTTCAATTTGCTGCGCAGCAGTTCAACGAAGGCCGGTTGAACGATGCGGCGCTTATTATGACGCGCTTTGTGCCACGGGTCAGGAAAGAATAGCTGCACCATGTCCAGCGAGCCATCCGGAATCATTTTTTCCAGCACTTCGACCGCATCGTGACACATCACGCGCAGATTGCTGACGCCCTCTTCCTGTGCGGTTGCCAGACAGGCACCGACGCCAGGTGAGTGCACTTCTATACCGATGAAATTTTGATCGGGCTTTTGTGCGGCCATGGTCACCAGCGAGGTACCCATGCCAAAACCGATTTCCAGCACGACAGGAGCTGCGCGGCCAAACAGCGCGTCGATATCCAGCGGCTGTGCCTCATATTCAACGCCCATCACCGGCCAGAGAGTGTCGAGCGCATGTTGCTGACCTTTGGTCAGGCGGCCCTGACGGCGAACAAAACTGCGGATACGGCGCATAACGCGACCGCTCTCATCGAACTCCGGGGAAACGACGTCGTTTTTCATAGGGCTTTCACTCTATAGGGCAATGCTGTTCTCAGCAGTGCGCGGTTGGGCAGTAGCGGTTAGGCAACAAATCAGCGAATGGCGCATTATCCAAACCTCTGCCCGATAAGCAAGCCTTGCGGCTATAAACAGGTCGGAAACTTCCGGTTTACACCCTCCGGCGTCTGTGATGTGATCCCGCCCTGACTTTTCACCCTGCCGGATTTGCCACTCACCTATGATACAGAACTTCGCGCCTCTGGTGCTGGACTGGTACCAACGCTATGGCCGTAAAACGCTGCCGTGGCAGCTCGAAAAAACGCCCTACAAAGTATGGCTCTCAGAGGTGATGTTGCAACAAACGCAGGTTGCGACCGTCATTCCCTATTTTGAACGCTTTATAGCACGTTTTCCAACGGTCAACGATCTGGCGGTCGCCCCGCAGGATGAAGTCCTGCACCTGTGGACCGGGCTCGGTTATTACGCCCGCGCGCGCAATCTGCATAAAGCGGCGCAGACCATTGCCGCTGATCATGGTGGCGTATTTCCGACCAACTTTGACGCCGTTAACGCCCTCCCGGGCATTGGCCGTTCTACCGCCGGTGCGGTGCTGTCGCTCTCATTAGGCCAGCATCACCCGATTCTCGACGGCAACGTGAAACGCGTACTCTCGCGCTGCTACGCCGTAGATGGCTGGCCGGGCGAGAAGAAGGTTGAAAACCGCCTGTGGCAAATCGCCGAAGAGGTCACCCCGGCGAAAGGCGTCGAACAGTTTAATCAGGCGATGATGGATCTGGGGGCAATGGTTTGCACCCGTTCCAAACCCAAATGTGAGCTCTGCCCGCTGAACACCCGCTGCGAAGCTTACGCGCATAATAGCTGGGCGAAATATCCGGGTAAAAAACCGAAGAAAACCTTGCCGGAAAGAACCGCGTATATGCTGATGATTCAGCACGATGACGGCGTCTGGCTGGAGCAACGTCCGCCAGTCGGGCTGTGGGGCGGCTTATTCTGCTTCCCGCAGTTTGCGAGCGAGGATGAGCTGGAAAGCGGCGTCAAAAAATATGGCGTTACCCTTGATCAGTTGCAACAGCAGACGGCTTTTCGTCACACTTTCAGCCATTTCCATCTGGATATCGTCCCGATGTGGCTAAATCTGCGCTCAATATCAGGTTGCATGGATGAAGGTGCGGGTCTCTGGTATAACTTAGCGCAACCACAATCCGTCGGGCTGGCCGCGCCGGTTGAACGTTTACTTTCTCAACTGGCAAAAGAGCACTCCAGCCAGCTAGCTAAATAAGGAATCAGTATGAGCAGAACGATTTTTTGCACTTTTTTAAAGCGTGATGCGGAAGGTCAGGACTTCCAGCTTTATCCGGGCGAGATTGGCAAACGTATCTTTAATGAGATTTCGAAAGAAGCCTGGTCGCAGTGGATGAGCAAGCAGACCATGCTGATCAACGAGAAAAAGCTCAGCATGATGAATCCGGAAGACCGTAAATTGCTGGAGCAGGAGATGGTGAATTTCCTGTTTGAGGGGCAGGACGTGCACATCGAAGGCTATACGCCGCCTTCCAGCTAATTATCTCTAAGCATTCCTCAAAATATACATTTAAGGCAGGCGCTTTCGGGGGCCTGCTTCTTTCACCAGAAATGGTTCAAAGATGAAGAAAATTTTAGCTTTGCTGGTTATCGCGCCGATGTTGATCTCCTGTTCCGGCAGCAAGAAAGACTCGTTTAATGAAGCTTACGTCAAAGATACCAACGGCTTCGATATTCTGATGGGCCAGTTTGCCCACAATATCGAGAACATCTGGGGGCTGAATGAAGTCCTGATCGCCGGGCCGAAAGACTACGTAAAATACAGCGATCAATACTATACCCGCAGCCATATCAACTTTGATGCGGGTACCATCACCATCGAAACCATTGCCGGTACCGATCCG
This sequence comes from uncultured Enterobacterales bacterium, assembly GCA_963519305.1. GTDB lineage: Bacteria > Pseudomonadota > Gammaproteobacteria > Enterobacterales > Enterobacteriaceae > Ewingella. The sequence goes on along the minus strand of CAUQMS010000005.1, from coordinate 216,210 downwards.
GCGGCGAACCTGCGTCAGGCCATCATCAGCACGTTGCTGGTCGGTGAAGACCCGGGCAACGTTGACCTTTATTCGGACGCCAATGACATCCAGATCAGTAAAGAGCCGATGCTCTATGGTCAGGTGCTGGACAACACCGGCCAGCCTATCCGCTGGCAGGGCCGCGCTGCCAGTTTCGCTGATTATCTGGTACAGAATAAGTTGCAGCGCCGCCAGTCGGGGCTGCACATCATCTATTCCGTTACGATTCAGATGGTGCCAAACCACCTGAACAAACGTGCGCATAAATATCTGCCAATGGTGCGCGAGGCCTCAGCCAAATATGGCGTGGACCAGTCACTGATACTGGCAATTATGCAGACCGAGTCCGCCTTTAACCCCTATGCGGTGAGTAATGCCGATGCGCTGGGTCTGATGCAGGTCGTGCAGCATACTGCGGGCGTTGACGTGTTTAAATCAGAAGGTAAATGGGGCAAACCAAGCCGCAGCTATCTGTTTGATCCGCAAAACAACATCAACACAGGTACCGCGTATCTGGCGATGTTACAGAACGTTTACCTCGGGAATATCAATAACCCGACGTCCAAACGTTATGCAGTGATCACTGCCTACAACGGCGGCGCGGGGAGTGTATTACGCGTGTTCAACAGCAATAAAACTCAGGCGTTTAATATCATCAACAATATGGCGCCAGGCGACGTTTACACCACGCTCACCACCAAACATCCGTCCGGTGAGTCACGCCGTTATCTGTATAAAGTGAACAATACGCAGAAGAGCTATCGCCGCATCGACTAATCCAGTGCGGAGTTACAGCAATAAAAACGGAGGCCAATGGCCTCCGTTTTTATGCATCATGCAGAAAAATCACCGGGTTACTCTGCGATCACATAACCCATAATACGTTTCCAGCCGACGTTTTTTTTCTCAACGTAAACGCCTTGTAGCTCCGGTGAGAAGCCCGGCAACAGGTTGATACCCTCTTCCAGCGCCATAAAGTAGCGCTGAACCGCTCCGCCCCATATTTCACCGGGAACTACGCACAGCACGCCTGGCGGGTAAGGCAGTGCGCCTTCGGCAGCGATACGCCCTTCGGCTTCGCCAATGGCAACCAGCTCAACGTTATCGCGAATAAACTCACTGTGGGCATCCTGCGCGTTCATCGCCACCTGCGGGAAGCTCTTCTCGCGGAACATCTCTTTCTGCAACTCTTTAACGTCAAAACTGACGTACAGATTGTGCATCTCCTGGCACAGCTGGCGGATGGTGTAATGACGGTAGCGGTCCTCGTTTTTACGGTACACCGTAGGCAGGACTTCGCTGAGCGGCGCATCTTCTTCGATGTAACGCTCAAAGCGGGCGATCTCTTCAATCAGCAACTGCATCTTGGCCGGTGTCTCTGCGGGTGTCAGCAGGAACAGAATCGAGTTGAGATCGCATTTTTCCGGCACAATGCCATTCTCACGCAGGAAGTTGGCAAGGATCGTCGCCGGAATACCAAACTCGGTATATTTGCCGCTGCCCGCATCAATACCCGGAGTCGTCAGCAGCAATTTACAGGGATCGACGAAATACTGCTTATCCGCATAGCCTTCAAAGGCATGCCAGCGCTCACCCGGCACGAAGTCGAAGAAACGGACATCGTTAGCCATCTTTTCGGTGCTGTGATTCTGCCATGGCGTGCCATCGACTACCGGCGGTACAAACGGCAGGATCATCGAACACTGGTCGAGCAACATTTTGCGCGCTTCAATACCGAGCTTCACGCACTCCATCCACATGTGCCTGCCGCTGCCGCCCGCGTGAATGCGCGCATTGACGTCCAGCGAGGCAAACAGTGGATAAAACGGGCTGGTTGAGGCGTGCATCATAAAGGCGTTGTTCAGTTTTTTATGGCTGCAATGACGCTTCTGACCTTTGATATGGTTATCTTTTTTGTGGATCTGCGAAGTCTGCGAGAACCCTGCCTGCTGCTTGTGAACCGACTGGGTGACAATAATGCCCGGATCGTTTTCATTCAGATCCAGCAACAGCGGCGAGCACTGCTGCATCATCGGGATGAACTGCTCATAGCCGACCCACGCAGAGTCAAACAGGATGTAATCACACAGGTGGCCGATTTTATCCACCACCTGACGCGCGTTATAAATCGTGCCGTCATACGTGCCGAGCTGAATAATCGCCAGCCGGAACGGGCGCTTTTCTCCGGCACGTTCCGGCGCGACACGTTTGATCTGCTGGCGCAGATACTCTTCGTCAAAGCAGTCAGCGTCGATACCGCCAATAAAGCCAAACGGGTTGCGGGCGGTTTCCAGATAAACCGGGGTGGCACCGGCCTGCAACAGCGCGCCGTGGTGGTTAGATTTATGGTTATTACGGTCAAACAGCACCAGGTCGTCGCGGGTCAGCAACGCGTTGGTTACCACTTTATTGGCGGCCGACGTGCCGTTCAGAACGAAATAGGTTTTATCTGCGCTGAAGACTTTGGCAGCGTACTTCTGCGCATCTTTCGCCGACCCCTCGTGGATCAGCAAATCGCCCAGTTTGACGTCCGCATTACACATATCAGCGCGAAAAATATTCGGGCCGAAGAAATCATAAAACTGACGCCCCGCCGGGTGGCGACGGAAAAACTCACCGCCCTGATGTCCGGGGCAGGCGAAGGTCGAATTTTCCATCTCGACATATTTTTTCAGCGTGTCGAAAAAGGGTGGGAACAGCGCTTCTTCATAGGTCTGCGCGGCGGACTCAATCTGTGCGGCATAGAAGGCCTGATTGGCATCAGACAGCGTGATCACGCCTTTTAGCACGGACAGATAATCCGGGGAAATCTGCTCGGCCCCCTGCACTGCAACAAACGCCGGAATACCAAACCCCAGCGCGTCTATCTCTGCCAGCCGGCCACTGTTTAAATCGCCCACGGAGATAATAATGGCGGCCACGTCGGCATAGTCGGCGCGACGCAGATCCACCACTATGCGGTGAGATTCAAGGTAAGGGGCCACGGAGGCACTTGCTGCAATTTTTAAAAGTTTCATTAAGACTCTCAAACGGTTAAGTAAGAGGGTGTGCCAGTTAGCACGGCAATGAGCAGGTTCGTACGTCGTAAAATAAAAGCGCGCAGATCCGGCCCGGCAAAGTGACGCTGGCGTGAGCGAGATATCAGGCGCGAAAGCACAATGCCCGCAGGCAAAGGGGAAACGAGTCGGGGATCAGGCCCAGCCACGTCTGATAGACATCAGTAAAATCAGAGAAGGCTCTGTTTTTAATCATGCCTAACAGCGAGCAAGGTAGCCTTACCGCATGGAGGGAAGTACAAAGGGAGAAAAACAGGAAATGCGGAGTTCACAGCACCCGGAGAAGATCATCAGCCATGTTTTGCGCTTACAAAATGCGCGATGTGACAAACCAGTCATGCCGCAACCCTCTTGAGCTGTCGCGAGAAAAAGGAAACATCTCAGTCAATAAATCGGCGCAATAATGGCATCATTCTCCCACCGGTACAAGCCCGCCACGCCGCCATTTTCCTCACAAAATGCACCTTTTTTAACCGACTCATTAGTCACTGTTTCTTCGAACGTTTTATGGCTGTCAGACGCCCGCAGGATCTTTGTCCGGACGTTGTGCTAAAAAACACCATTCAGACCGTCCGACCCGCGCTTAGAGAAAAAAGCCATTGACGACGCACAGCCAATACGGTTTAATGCGGCCCGTTGCCCGGATAGCTCAGTCGGTAGAGCAAGGGATTGAAAATCCCTGTGTCCTTGGTTCGATTCCGAGTCCGGGCACCATATTTAAAGAAACCAGCCTAAGGGCTGTTTTTTTGCTTTCCGTGGTACGGACTCTACATCGAACTCCGTTCGATTATTCGTCTCATACTGAGACTCACCCCTTCGGGGCCAGCGCAAGCGCTGTTCAAAGGTGCTCCGCGCCTTTGTCCGAGTCCGGGCACCCTATTTAAAGAAACCAGCCTAAGGGCTGGTTTTTTGCTTTCCGTGGTACGGACTCTACATCGAACTCCGTTCGATTATTCGTCTCATACTGAGACTCACCCCTTCGGGGCCAGCGCAAGCGCTGTTCAAAGGTGCTCCGCGCCTTTGTCCGAGTCCGGTACCCTATTTAAAGAAACCAGCCTAAGGGCTGGTTTCTTTAAATACTTATTTATCAATCACAACGAAGAGGCTGAATACCTTAAAGATACCCCCCGATATACGGAAATACAGAGTGTATACTTAATGTATTCCAAGGACATCCCCCATACGATCACATCCGATTTCGTTACGTAGTTTACTCTATAGGGGTCAGTACCTGATATGTCGGTCGTGTCCGCACAAACAACAATACAAGGATAGTCTGGTGGTGCCATTTCCAATATTAAATCGTTGATCTCTTCATTATCCAGGATATCTAATGCGAAAAAACCTTTGCATAGAATCCACTCAACATACTCATTTTTATTATTTAAAATAATCATATAATTCATCCATCAAACTCATTAATATTTCTGGCCAGTACAAGAACGGCGATTAAAAATTCAATGCAACATACTCAGTAGTCTTTAGGTAAATATTTAATCGAAACTAACTTCCCTCTGTTCATACAAATATAGTCTCCTTCTCTCAATGCAGCCAAAATCTTTGACACCACACTTTTCGATAGCTTGGACCGTAGTTGTATATACAGAAGCACACTTTGCCTTAGACGAACTTCTTCTGGCTCTTGTAACAGTTCAAAGAGCTTATTTTTTATGATCAAATACGCATTTACGCCAACTAACTGAAAGTCACGGGTTTGTAATACCTGGATGAAATAGGTTTGAATCTTGCAAACTACATCCCATAGCTCATGTTTAGTAAAAATTTTACTCGCCAGGTCAGCACTCACTTTAATCCCCGTACACTGGGTATCAGCTAAAATAAAGTGTGCATTCCTTGGCTGAAAATATTCAACAACCCCAAATAAAGAAGGGGATGACGAAGAGTGCATCAATAAGTCATCGTGTTTCCTATAGATAGAAAATCGCCCACCCGTTATGAACGTAAAACAGGGTTTACCATCACTATTAAAAAATTCAATCATTTCATCTTTATTTATCGTGAATTCTTCACCGCACGGTTCCAGCTTATTATAGATTGCTTCCAGCAAGACAATGGGCTTGTCCGGGTGGGTAATAAACTCACTAAAATCATCATCACTAAATATATATGTCATAATGTCATCTCACCAAAATTTTTTCTCAGGCAAAGAGAAAACAGAGCGTAGAAGACCCTTTTCTACTATAATGTATTTTTTATTTTTCAATTGACCTATGACTTGCATCATGTTGCTTCGACTCATGGACGTTCGCTCCCAGATAAAATCTGTTAATTTTATCTGATTACGGATATGGTCAGGTAAATCCATCATCAGGTTAATGTGAAAACAGATTTCCTGATAAGTACTACGTTTAGACAATGCGTCATAATAATGGCTGTATTCATCAATTTTATTGATATGTAAGTCAACAAGCGCGTCCCACATATTGTTGCTTGACACTGATTCAATAGCCGTCTTCACAGATTGACAGGAGATAACAGAATCCACATCAACAACCAGAGCATAACGCTCACGAAATATTGCCCCACTAAATATTCCAAAGCATGTTTTATTGGTAACTGGAAGTGTCCTTACCCCGTCATCCATTCTGATGAGTGATGCGCATCCGCAATGGAGCCAATAACATACAGGTTGCCCTGATTGATTAGTAAAGGGTAAAACAGCATCCTTATCGTATGGTTGAATATGTAAATCGTTACTCATACTAACCCAAAGACTATCTATTGATTGTATTTTCATATCGGTATCACTTTCGCCATAACAACCTAACCCATTACTATAAATCATAAAACTCTCTTACCAAAATCAGTATCATTGATATTTTGTACTTTTAAAATCCCAATAAAAGACTTTTATGTAATCACATGAAAACAAAAGAAACTACTATTTATCCTATTGACCGACCATCTCAAGCCATTGACAAAAACAGAATGAAACAGAATCGCATCACTCCTTACATAAAATATCATTATCAAACGACAGGAAATAAATCACCCGTGAATAAAAATGATTACAGTTATCACTACGCGGATCGTTTTGATGATTTTTAAAAAGGCAAGAACTGCGATTGACCACGAGTATGAGGAGGTAAAAGAAGGGAGATACAGATGGGAAATCCACCCATATTAAAATAAATTAACACTTTTCCCAATCACAAAAAACGTCCACTAAAACACCCTACAAAAAAATATTTTATCTGAACTTATTCCTTAATAATAATCGCCGTAAAGCTAATCCACCTCACCAAATGAACCTACATTTAACTTACGGTAAAGGTATAAATCATGAAAAAAACAGCCCTATCGCTGCTGATTCCCGCATTACTCCTCTCTGTTACTGCTCATGCTGCGGAAGTCTATAACAAAGACGGCAACAAACTTGACCTTTACGGCAAAGTCGATGCACTTCATTACTTCTCTGATGATAGCAATAAAGATGGCGATCAGACTTATGTGCGTGTTGGCTTCAAAGGCGAAACACAGATTAACGATGTGATGACGGGTTATGGTCAATGGGAATATAACGTCCAGGCAAACAATACAGAATCCAGTGGTGCTGATAATAACTTCACCCGTTTGGGCTTTGCCGGTCTTAGTATGGGCCAATATGGTTCAGTCGATTATGGCCGTAACTATGGCGTCTTGTATGATGTTGAAGCCTGGACGGACGTATTGCCAGAATTTGGTGGTGATAGCTACACGACCGCCGACAACTTTATGACAGGCCGCGCTAATGGTGTGGCGACTTACCGTAACTCCGGGTTTTTCGGCCTGGTTAATGGCCTGAATGTCGCAGCTCAGTATCAGGGAGCAAACGACGGAGACAATAATAAAGAAGGCAGCGGTTTCGAAGGGACGAACAATGGCCGTGACGCACGTAGCCAAAACGGTGATGGCTGGGGCTTATCCAGTACCTATGATATTGGCTGGGGCGTAAGCGCCGGTGCGGCCTACTCGTCTTCTGATCGTACAAACGAACAGCAATCAACTGGCGGCGACGGCACCAACAACAATGCTGAGAAGGCTGATGCCTGGACTGCCGGTCTGAAATATGATGCCAATAATGTCTATCTGGCTACCATGTACTCTGAAACCCGCAACATGACCGCCTATGGTGATGGCGATGGCGTCGCTAATAAAACACAAAATATTGAAGCAACGGCCCAATACCAGTTTGATTTTGGTCTGCGTCCAGAAATTTCTTATCTGCAATCGAAGGGTAAAGATCTGAATGCAACTCAAAGTAACGACCATGGCACTGTGGGTGCTGGCGGTGACAAAGATCTGGTTAAATATATCTCGCTGGGGACGACCTACTACTTCAACAAAAATATGTCTACCTACGTAGATTACAAAATCAACCTGCTCGATGGCAATGACAGCTTCTACGAAGACAACGGTATTTCTACCGATAACATCGTAGCCCTGGGCATGGTATATCAGTTCTAAAATTTAGTCTGATTAAGAACGACAACCACGGAGCACTCAATGTGCTCCTTTTTTATAAAAAAACCATCCTTTAAAGGACTACCACTTCCACAGTGAAGTTATTAAAATCCCACTGCAAACACCTGCCTGTGATATTTGAAGGGTGATAAAAGCAGTCAAAGTCACACCCGATGAATACTATATTCAGTATCTACAGTGAGGCGTTAACCTAAAATTTTTATTGTAAATAACTGACTCCATACTAAAGAGAAAATCATGAACAAATTCGCTAAGACTATTATTACAACGACCTGTCTGATGTTCGCTGGTGCCTCGTTTGCAGCAACATCTCCAACGGCACCGTCCCCTTCTTCGCAAAGCGAATATTTAGCACAAAAGCTCCACCTCACTGATGCACAGAAGCAACAGATTCAAGTTTTACAGCAGAGCACGCAGAAAAATCTTGAGAATATTAAAGTGGATGACGTTAAAAAAGATTTAATCCTGGATATGATTAAATCTGGAAAGTGGGATGAACAGGCTGCGAAACAACAGCTTGCGGATATCAGTAATATTCAGGCACAGGCACGCTATGACCGTGCTGAATACATTTTCAAAGTCAGCCAGGTTCTGACCAAAGAACAGAAGCAACAGTTGCAGACTATGATGAAACAGCAGTCAATGTACTAATACTCTGACTGAGCTCCCTGCTTTCTAAGCGGGGAGCTCAGCGCCCCCCCGCTAGCTTTCATATACTGATATAGATTCCTCGCTCTCATTCTCACTCTCGTTATAATTCAGCATATAAATGAGCTGGGATACGATCTGCCCGGCATCTCTGTACAAATTAAAGACACCCGGATAGACCAGCCAGTTCCCTATAATTCCTGAAAAGTATGCACGAATAACATTGACACTTTTTTCGACGTTAAGAGCAGCAGGTAGCTGATTTTTACTTTTGCACTTCTCGAGTAAATAGGCTAACCGTGGCGGATTAATGTAGATCCTTTGCCGGATATCCTGACTACTTAACATCGAACAACTGAACTCACATTTGTGAAAAATGATATTCATCAGGTTTCGCTGTTTTGGATCGGCCGCAATTAATTTCAGGCCATTAATCAGCAGATTTTTTAATGCATAAAGTGGGTTATCAACCAGAGTACCCATGCCATTCTGGTTTATCTGCTGGAAAATCGGCTGTTCACGCAGCCATATTTCATTGAACAACTCAGTTTTGCTGTCAAAATGCCAATATATTGCACCTCGGGTGACACCTGCCATTCCGGCAATATCCATCAGCGTGGTAGCAGTATAACCCCGTAATGAAAATTCATTTATTGCAACATCTAACAGATGCATTCTCGTTTTAAATGCTTCTGATTTTGTATTTCTTGACATAAATGACACGTCTATTTTTTAAAGTAATTCACGCATTAATATAATAATCAAAGAATGATTTAAACGCCTTTATGCGGTGCTAACCCTGTTTTTCTTACACAATTAAAATTATCCGCACTCTTACAAAGAGTTAGCTAAAAAGTCTTTTTTAACACCCTTATCGTATCTTTTTCACGCTGTATAGTTGTGATTTACTCACTGCAACTGGTAATGGTCTCTCTATCATGCAGAAGGTGACCGCAGAATTACCCTAAAATATAAGGTAGTGCGTAAAGATGGTTAAGTTTTTTATTGAGCGTCCAATTTTTGCCTGGGTGCTTGCTATTATTTTGATGCTTGCAGGAGGATTGGCCATTCTCAAGCTCCCGGTGGCGCAATATCCAACCATTGCTCCCCCGGCCATCGCCATTTCGGCCAGTTACCCGGGGGCCGATGCGCAAACAGTACAAGATACTGTGACACAGGTTATAGAACAAAATATGAACGGCCTCGACAGCCTGATGTATATGTCATCAACTAGCGACTCTTCAGGCAGTGTGACTGTGACACTGACGTTTGATTCAGGCACCGATCCGGATATCGCTCAGGTACAGGTGCAGAATAAATTACAACTTGCCATGCCACTGTTGCCTCAGGAAGTGCAACAGCAAGGTATTAGTGTCAAAAAATCCAGCAGCAGCTTCCTGATGGTGGCGGGTTTTATCTCTACCGATAACAGTATGTCGCAGGATGATATTGCAGATTACATTTCCTCAAATATCAAAGATCCGATCAGCCGTACCGAAGGCGTGGGCGATACGCAGCTATTTGGTGCGCAGTATTCCATGCGTATCTGGCTCGATCCCAACCAGCTGAATAAATACCAACTGACGACACTGGATGTCGTGAACCAGTTGAAAATCCAGAACAATCAAATCGCCGCAGGACAACTTGGTGGCGTGCCGGCTATTCCAAATCAACAGCTGAACGTGTCGATCATCGCTCAGACCCGGCTCAAAGATCCGGCAGAGTTCTCCCGAATTCAGCTTAAAGTCATGCCCGACGGAGCCCGGGTTCTGCTTAAGGACGTAGCAAGAATCGAACTGGGTGGAGAGAACTACAACATCATTGCCCGCTATAATGGCAAGCCCGCCGCAGGGTTAGGGATCAAGCTGGCAACCGGCGCGAACGCACTGGATACAGCCAAAGCCGTGCAAACCGAAATGGAGAAACTCAAACCCTATTTCCCAAAAGGGTTGGCGATTGTTTATACCTACGATACGACGCCTTTCATAAAAATTTCCATTCAGCAGGTGGTACAAACGCTGTTTGAAGCCATTATTTTAGTCTTCATGGTGATGTATCTGTTTTTGCAAAATTTTCGCGCCACGCTTATCCCAACGATCGCGGTGCCGGTTGTGCTATTGGGGACGTTTGCCGTCCTTTCTGCCTTCGGTTACTCGATAAATACCCTGACGATGTTTGGGATGGTGCTGGCCATCGGACTACTGGTCGATGACGCCATTGTTGTCGTAGAAAACGTCGAACGCGTGATGTCTGAAGACGGGTTATCACCGAAAGAAGCCACCAAAAAATCGATGGAGCAAATACAAGGCGCGCTGGTCGGCATCGCCATGGTGCTGTCTGCAGTATTCATCCCGATGGCGTTTTTTGGCGGCTCAACCGGCGTTATCTACCGGCAATTCTCCATTACGATTGTTTCCGCGATGGCGTTATCCGTACTCGTCGCGTTGATCCTGACTCCGGCGCTCTGCGCAACTCTGCTCAAAGCCATTCCCAAAGGCGATCACGGAACCACAAAGGGATTCTTTGGCTGGTTTAACAAAAAATTCAACCAAAGCACCCAGCACTACACGGCCAGCGTTGCCGGAATTATCAACCACACCGGCCGATATTTACTCATCTACGGCGTGATTGTCGTCGGTATGTGCATACTCTTTGTTCGCCTTCCCACGTCATTCCTTCCCGAAGAAGATCAGGGGGTGTTCCTGACCATGGTTACGCTGCCTGCGGGGGCAACGCAGGCCAGAACAGAGAAAGTCATGGATGCGATCACCCATTATTATCTCACCCACGAAAGCGCCAATGTGGAATCGGTCTTTACCGTCAACGGCTTTAGCTTCAGCGGTAAGGGCCAAAACAACGGTTTAGCCTTTGTACGGCTGAAACCCTGGGATCAGCGCCCAGGAAAGAAAAATGAAGTCACCGCGATTGTGAGCCGCGCCACTCAGGCATTTTCACGCATCAGGGACGCGCGGGTCTTTGCCTTCAACCTGCCCGCAATTACTGAACTCGGCACGGCAACCGGGTTCGATTTCGAATTGATTGATCAGGCCAATTTAGGACACGTGAAATTAACGCAGGCGAGAAATCAGCTGCTGGGTATGGTGGCCAAACATCCTGATGTTCTGGTGCGGGTTCGTCCTAACGGGCTGGAAGATATGCCACAATTTAAACTGGATATCGATCAGGAAAAGGCGCTGGCGCTGGGTGTGGACGTGTCGGATATCAACCAGACCATCGCGACTGCGCTTGGCAGCACCTATGTGAATGATTTTCTCGACCACGGGCGGGTGAAAAAAGTCTACGTGCAGGCGGATACGCCTTACCGCATGTTACCCGATGACATCAACTCGTGGTATATCCGCGGAGAGCAGGGGCAAATGGTGCCTTTCTCGGCATTTTCCAGCGCGCATTGGATTTACGGCTCACCCCGTCTGGAACGCTATAACGGCCTGCCTTCCATGGAGATCCTGGGGGAAGCGACACCGGGAAGAAGTACCGGCGAAGCGATGAACATGCTGGAAAGTTTCGCGTCAAAACTTCCCGCAGGTATTGGCTATGACTGGACCGGCATGTCTTATCAGGAACGGTTATCCGGTAATCAGGCCCCTGCCCTGTACGCCATCTCGCTGCTGGTCGTCTTTTTATCTTTGGCTGCGCTCTATGAGAGCTGGTCTATTCCTTTCTCCGTCATGCTGGTCGTTCCCCTCGGGGTGGTCGGCGCGTTGCTGGCAGCGACAATGAGAGGACTCAATAACGATGTTTATTTTCAGGTAGGTTTGTTAACGACCATTGGCCTGTCGGCCAAAAACGCCATTCTGATTGTCGAGTTCGCCAAAGATCTGATGGATAAAGAAGGCAGGGATTTGATTGATGCCACACTCGAAGCCGTTCGTATGCGCTTGCGGCCTATTCTGATGACGTCATTAGCCTTTATTTTAGGCGTGCTGCCTCTGGTTATCAGTACCGGTGCGGGCTCCGGTGCGCAAAACGCCGTCGGAACCGGGGTCATGGGAGGAATGGTTTCCGCCACTTTGCTGGCTATCTTTTTAGTCCCTGTCTTTTTTGTCGCGGTACGTAAACCGCGGCGGAAGAAAGAATCAGGCTAATAAATTTGCAATGAGATTTGGATAATAAAATGCCGGGATAATTATTATTCTCAATATCAATATTTCAATATATTGAACCGCCTTTATTGGAAGCATTACTTTGGTCTTTTAATGGGCGTTCCAGATATAAAGAAAACATGGTAATTAATGCACGACGTGTCGACGTGATAATCACATTTCAACACTCTTTCCGGCGCAGCTTTATTTTCCTGCAGATTAATTCTGCAGGATAGCTATTGCCATTTTCCCCGGAAAGAATGGAAAACTATTTTTACTGGACCTCTCTGCTGGTTTGGTCAGATGTGGGTTGTTAAGGAATAATAATGAAGAAACATTTAGCTCTGGCTTTCATTCCATCAATGATCGCCTTGTCCCTGAGTCTGACAATGACCGGATGTGATGGAAACAGCAACCAGAAGCCCGGCAAACCCACACCACAAGTGAGTGTGATCACAGTAAAAACAGCTCCTCTCTCGGTGACCACTGATTTGCCTGGGCGCACCTCAGCATTTCGCATATCGGAAGTGAGACCTCAGGTCAGCGGCATCATTTTGAAGCGTAACTTCATTGAGGGGAGTGACGTGCTGGCGGGTCAATCGTTGTATCAGATTGACCCCGCCACTTATCAGGCCAGCTATGACAGTGCATTAGGCGACCAGGCAAAAGCTAAAGCCGCCGCCGTTATTGCCCACCTTACCGTCCGGCGCTATAAGCCTCTGGTAGCCACGAACTATGTCAGCCAACAAGATTACGATACCGCCGTCGCTAACGCCCGGCAGGCTGACGCCACAGTGACAGCGGCAAATGCCGCGGTTGAAACGGCGCGGATTAATCTGGCGTATACCAAAGTCAGCTCAGCTATCGGCGGCCGTATTGGCAAATCATCAGTAACAGAAGGTGCGCTGGTGACAACAGAGCAGGCTTCTGATCTCGCGACAGTTCAGCAAATTGACCCTATTTATGTGGATGTTACGCAATCGAGTAACGATTTTCTGAACCTGAAACAGGCTATCTCTCAGGGTAGCCTGCAAAAAAATCAACACACGACTGACGTGAATCTCATTTTAGAAAATGGGCAGATGTATCCGCTGCAGGGCCATCTCGAATTCTCTGACATTACCGTTGATGAAAGCACCGGCTCCATAACGTTACGCGCCCTGTTCCCCAATCCTCATCATGATCTGTTACCGGGAATGTTCGTGCGGGCACGCATTGATGAAGGCGTACAAAATGCCGCGATGCTTGTTCCCCAGCAAGGGGTGACACGCAATCCGCGTGGTGATGCCACGGTGATGCTGGTCAATACCGAACATAAAGTTGAAGTTCGCAATGTGACGGCGGCAAAAGCTGTGGGTGATAAGTGGTTGATAACCTCGGGGTTGAAAGAAGGTGACAAGGTGATTGTCAGCGGATTACAGGTCGCTAAAGCGGGCGTCGTCGTTAACGCACAGGAAGTGAATCCCGATCAACTGATGCCTGACGCGCAGTAAACCTCATGGCACATCATCAGCGAACAAGGTAATCCTCTAAAATGGTAAAGTTTTTCATTGAGCGCCCAATATTTGCCTGGGTACTGGCAATTATATTGATGCTGGCCGGGGGACTGGCGATTTTGAAACTCCCCGTTGCGCAGTACCCTACTATCGCGCCGCCAGCGGTTGCGATCACGGCTACCTATCCGGGAGCAGATGCACAAACCGTGCAGGACACAGTCACTCAGATTATCGAACAGAATATGAACGGTATCGATAATCTGATGTATATGTCCTCAACCAGTGATTCTGCGGGTGGCGTTACTATTACCTTGACGTTTAATTCGGGGACTAATCCGGATATTGCGCAGGTACAAGTCCAGAATAAATTACAACTGGCGATGCCTTTATTACCTTCAGAAGTTCAGCAACAAGGGATCAGTGTAGAAAAATCCAGCAGCAGCTTTTTACTGGTTGCTGGTTTTATTTCCGATAATCCAAAACTCACTCAGGATGATATTTCTGACTATGTCGCGTCAGATATTAAAGACCCGATCAGCCGAACAAATGGCGTAGGCGACGTACAGCTATTTGGTGCGCAATATTCCATGCGTATCTGGTTAAATGCCGATGCCATGAATAAATATCAGCTGACGCCGGTTGATATCGTTAACCAACTCAAGATCCAGAATAATCAGGTGGCCGCAGGACAGCTGGGGGGAACCCCGTCGGTGCCCAATCAGCAGCTTAATGCGTCGATCATTGCGCAAACGCGGCTAAAAGATCCGGTTGAGTTTTCCAACATCCTTCTCAAGGTCAATAAAGACGGTTCCCAGGTGCGTCTGAAGGATGTGGCTCGCATTGAACTCGGGGGTGAAAACTACAATATTGTCTCTAAAATCAACGGTCAGGCTGCTGCCGGTTTAGGGATTAAACTGGCTACGGGCGCGAATGCCCTCGACACGGCCGCCGCGATTAAAAAGAGACTGACCGATCTCCAGCCCTACTTCCCGCAAGGCATGAAAGTCGTCTATCCGTATGACACGACGCCTTTCGTGAAAATTTCGATTCACGAAGTGGTCAAAACCCTGTTTGAAGCCATCGTGCTCGTATTTTTGGTGATGTACCTTTTCCTGCAAAATATCCGCGCCACTCTCATCCCGACGATTGCCGTTCCTGTCGTATTGTTGGGGACGTTTGCCGTTCTTTCGGCCTTTGGTTACTCGATCAATACTCTGACGATGTTCGGCATGGTTCTGGCGATAGGGCTGCTGGTTGACGATGCCATTGTGGTCGTTGAGAACGTGGAACGCGTGATGGCGGAAGAGGGATTGCCGCCAAAAGAGGCGACCAAAAAATCGATGGAGCAGATCCAGGGCGCGCTGGTCGGCATCGCGATGGTGCTCTCCGCCGTGTTCATCCCGATGGCCTTCTTTGGCGGTTCGACCGGGGCTATTTACCGTCAGTTCTCCATCACCATTGTTTCGGCCATGGCCCTGTCTGTATTGGTCGCATTGATCCTGACCCCCGCCCTCTGCGCCACGATTTTAAAACCGGTCGCAGCCGGGGAACATGGAAAGAGCAAAGGCTTCTTCGGCTGGTTTAATCGTAAGTTTGATCAAAGCAGTCATCACTACACCAACAGCGTTGCGAATATCCTCAATAACACCGGCCGCTACCTGCTGATCTACGGATTGATTGTCGTCGGAATGGCCGTCCTCTTCCTGCGCCTGCCCACGTCATTTCTTCCTGAGGAAGATCAGGGCGTCTTCATGACCATGGTACAGCTCCCTGCGGGTGCTACGCAGGCCCGCACTCAGCAGGTTTTGGATCAGGTTACGCAATATTATCTGACCAAAGAACACGCCAATGTGGATTCCGTCTTTACCGTCAACGGGTTCAGCTACAGTGGCTCCGGGCAGAACTCAGGTCTGGCATTTATCAGCCTGAAACCGTGGTCTGAGCGCTCGGGGAAAGAAAACGGCGTGGCAGCCATCGTCGGGCGGGCGACCAAAGCCTTTACGCAGATCAAAGACGGTCTGGTATTCCCGTTCAACCTGCCCGCCATTATTGAGCTGGGAACGGCCACAGGTTTTGACTTTGAATTAATTGATCAGGCTAACCTTGGACATGACAAGCTGACCAAGGCCAGAAATCAGTTGCTGGGCATGGTGGCCGAGCATCCCGAATTGCTGACGCGCGTTCGCCCGAACGGACTGGAGGATACGCCGCAGTTCAAACTCGATGTTGATCAGGAAAAAGCCCAGGCGCTGGGTATATCGCTGTCTGATATTAATGACACCATTGGTACTGCTTTAGGCGGAACATATGTGAATGACTTCATCGATCACGGGCGCGTGAAGAAAGTGTATGTTCAGGCGGATGCCCCTTATCGTATGCTGCCTAAAGACGTCGATAATTGGTTTGTCCGCAGCAGTGATGGAAAAATGGTGCCCTTCTCTGCGTTCTCCAGCGCGCACTGGATTTACGGTTCTCCCCGCCTGGAACGCTACAACGGCTTGCCTTCGATGGAAATCCTCGGGGAAGCCTCCGCAGGGAAAAGTACCGGTGAAGCCATGACAATGCTCGAACATATGGCGTCCAAACTGCCTGCGGGCATTGGCTACGACTGGACCGGCATGTCGTATCAGGAGCGTTTGTCGGGGAATCAGGCTCCTGCCCTTTATGCGATTTCACTGATCATCGTGTTCCTGTGTCTGGCGGCATTGTACGAAAGCTGGTCAATCCCCTTCTCGGTCATGCTGGTTGTTCCGCTCGGCGTTATAGGTGCCCTTCTGGCAGCCACATTCCGCGGCATGAACAACGATGTTTATTTCCAGGTCGGCTTGTTAACCACCATTGGTTTATCGGCTAAAAATGCCATCCTGATCGTTGAATTCGCCAAAGACCTGATGGACATAGAAGGCAAAGGCTTGATCGAATCCACACTGGAAGCCGTCAGGATGCGTTTGCGCCCAATACTGATGACGTCACTGGCCTTTATTCTGGGCGTATTACCCCTGGTTATCAGTACCGGGGCAGGGTCCGGCGCGCAAAATGCCGTCGGTACAGGCGTGATGGGCGGTATGCTCTCAGCCACCTTACTGGCTATTTTCCTGGTGCCATTATTCTTTGTGGTGGTGAGAAAACGCTTCGCTAAAGACGGGGATAACTAAGCGGATTTAGCGGATTTTATGGCAGGCACATTCAGAAATGTGTGCCTGCCAGTATTAAAAAAAGAACATCCCCCAAAGCCTTCTGCAAGACCTTCCCCCTTCTGCGCGGTGTTTACCGCGTTCTGGCCAGGCCCCCGAACAACGCATTTGCGCAAGATGGGCAAAAACGCTTGAACAAGTTCGTTTTAACGCATATTTTAACTACGACAAAAACAGTCGTAGTTGAGATTATAATGAAGACATCAATAAAAACGGACAAGTACACCATGAAGATTTTACATATCGATGCGAGCTCTAAATTTCACCAGTGGTCTAATTCCCGCGCGCTGGGCCGTTTCTTTCTCGAGCAGTTAAAGAAAGGCGGCGTAGACATCGAGGTGGATTATCTGGACGTCACCGCCGATATCCAGCCACACGTTTCGGCTGAGTTCGCTCAGGCCACCTATACGCCTGTCGATCAGCGCACTGCGCAGATGCGTGACGTATTAGCGCCGTCAGATGCCATGTGTCAGCGCGTGCTGGAAGCCGATGCCCTGGTTTGCGCAATGCCGATGTACAACTGGACAATCCCTTCCACCTTCAAAACCTTTATCGACACCATTACCCGCACCGGTATTACCTACGATCTGCTGCCTGACGGCACCACGGCGGGCAAACTCGGCGATAAAAAAGTGATCTTTATTACCACCCGCGGCGCTGATTTACGCGAAGGCACGCAGTACAGCTGGATGGATGCGATGACGCCGGTGCTCAAAGCCTCGTTCGCCTTTATTGGCGTTGATGCGCCGCAGTTTGTAGATGCCCAGCCGCTCCAGTTTACGGCAGCCGAAGAGCGCGATGCAGCGCTGGTCCGCGCCCATGCTGACCTGTCACACCTTGCTGCGCAGTGGGCCATCGAATATGGCCTGAACCAACAGATTCAATACGCCTGAAACCGGAGAACCCCATGAAACTGAAATCCTTACTTCTTCTGTCTGCCCTGATCTCGTCTGCTTTTGCTGCTCACGCCGCACCGGCTCCGGCCCCTGCAACGCAAAGCATCAGTCAGGCCTTTGCCTATCCGCTGGCGAATGTGCCGGGTAAAAAAATGACCGCACTGGTCGTGGACTATGCACCGGGCGGCACCACCGCCGCGCACCGTCACGGCGAAGCCTTTGTAGTCGCCTACGTGCTGGAAGGTGAAATAACCAGTCAGGTCGATGACGGAAAAGTGAAAACTTACCACGCGGGCGAAAGCTGGACAGAACAGCCAGGGGCGCACCACCGCATCAGTGAAAATGCCAGTAAAACCAAACCGGCCAAACTTTTAGCCATTTTCATCACTGATGATAATCAGAAAAACCTGGTACAGATGGACAAATAAGCCTGTGGCCATACCGTGGGACTCTTCATTCATTCTGCTATAGAATCTCAACCGTTCAGTTATCTTGGCAGAGGAAGGAAGTATGGCGTTCGTAAGTTCTGGGGTGGAATATGCATTGCATTGTCTTCTGTATATCAGCCACCCGGAAGGCATCAAAGACGCTAACGTGCGCGATATGGCCGATCTGCAGGGCGTCCCGGTGGATTTTCTGGCAAAGATCTTCACTAAGCTGAAAAAGTCGGGTCTGGTTCATTCGACCGAGGGCGCACGCGGTGGCTTCAGTCTGGCGCGCCCTGCTGAATCTATCTCAGTAAAGGATGTGATTGATGCCATCGATGGCCCCAAAGGCCTGTTTGAATGCAAAGAGATCCGCGAGCGCTGCGCCGTGTTCAATCAGCAGGCACCGAAATGGGCCACCGAAGGAACCTGCGGGATCCATAAAGTAATGCTCGAAGCCGAACAGGCCATGCGCCAGGTTTTTGCACAATATTCGCTGGCTACACTGGCGGCAGCCTCTGCCAGCAAAGCCCCCGATGACTTCAACCGTCAAATCTTGCAGTGGTTCGATGCCCGTCCCTCGAATCAGCGTTTTTTGTCTGAATAAATATGAATTTTGGCTAAAAGCTTTCTTTCTTGGTCTGAAAAGCAGAAACGGCTAAGCTTAGGAAAAATTCCAACACCGAGATAACTGACTCCCATGGCTAAGAAACCTGACGCTGCGCCTTCCGTATTTGACCATCTGAAAGATGATGACAGTTTTGACCTGTGGGGCCGTTCTGGCCTCAGCACCGCCCTCAACAAAGCCAAACCTAAAACGCCGGATAACGACGCAATAGCTGCGGCCCGCAAACTGATTCAGGGCAGTAAAGATCAGGCGAAATAGCCATAATCCGTGAGTAAACCGTCTTTATTACCCCGGTGCTGGCCTGTCTGGCCGGTGCCGGGGCATCAAACAGATGGCTGCCATTCCTTCCCGCCTGTTTCCGCTATAAGCATAGTCATTTCCAGTACTGGACATCTATACGTCCAAAACGTAATCTGAATTTCTATTGCGAATTCATTCACTCAGGTTATGTAAGGAAAGCTCCGCCCATGCGCACACCCGTTCTTGCTTTTACCCTGCTTGCGACCACCTTGTTCTCAGCCGCTTCCCATGCCGGTGCCACGCTGGATCGCGTGACGAAAACCGGTGTGCTGCATAATGTCATTGTTAATGACTACCCGCCGTTTGGCTTTATCGATGACAACAACCAGCTGGCCGGTTTTGATGTCGACGTGGCGAAAGCCGTGGCACAGCGGATGGGCGTGAAGCTGGAAGTCACTGCGCCGGGCTGGGAAACCATTATCGGCGGCAACTGGCGCGGGCGCTGGGACACCTGTATCTGCTCGATGACCCCGAACGTTGAACGCGCCAAAGTGCTCGACTTCGTGACGCCGTATTACAGTTCGCCTGCGGTACTGGTGGTGAACAAGAACGATAACCGCATCAAGTCTGCCGCCGATCTCAGCAACAAAAAAGTCGGCATTGGTATTGGCTCAAGTTATGAAACTTATCTGCAAAAGACGCTGGTGATCCCCGGCACCAAACCCATCGACTTCCCGTTTGATAACGTGCAGGCCATCCCGAGCGACGAAGAAGTGGCGTTCCAGAATCTGGCCCTTGGCCCCGGTGTACGCCTCGATGCCATCGTCTCTGACTTAGCCACCGCCAACGCGCGCATCAAGCGCAATCCGGTGTTTAAAATTGTCACCGAGCTGTACGCTGAACCGAACTGGGTCGCCACCGATAAGGGCGATGCTGAGTGGGACAAGAAAGTTGCCGATACCATCAAATCCCTGCGTGATGACGGGACTTTAGCGAAAATCTCCCAACACTGGCTGGGCGAAGACGTCACCAAAGAGGCGCCGTAACGGATGGAGCAGCTTCCTGAAGTCAAAACTGCTATGCCGGAATCCAGTGCTTTACCGCCTGCAGATACCGGCATATTCAACAGTCCGCGCGCGTTTAAGATAAAAACTGCGCTGACCTGGCTGATTCTGCTCAGTTTAGTGCTGGGGTTGTTCGGCAAAATGGGCCTGCAATGGGATCTTATTGAGCAGAAACTGCCGTTCCTGCTGGGTCTGCGCCTGTCGCCGGACGGTTTTATTCAGGGCGCGGCGCTGACCATCCTGATCACCGCCTGTTCGATGTTTTTCTGCCTGTTAATTGGTCTTATCACCGCATTAGGCCGCATGTCTGACAATGCGCTGGCCTTCGGTTGTGCCACGTTTTATGCCTCGCTTTTTCGCGGTACACCGCTGCTGGTACAGGTGCTGATCATCTATCTGGCGCTGCCGCAGGCCGGTATTGTGCTCGGCGCGCTGAGTTCGGGCATTATTGCGCTGTCGCTTAATTACGGCGCGTATCTGGCAGAAACCATCCGCAGCGGCGTATTGTCGGTGCCACGCGGCCAAAAAGAGGCGGCGATGGCGCTTGGGCTCTCGTCATGGACGGTGGCGGTACACGTTACGGCTCCGCAGGCGCTGCGCATCATCATTCCTCCCGCCGGTTCGATGTTTATTTCCATGCTGAAGGATTCGTCGCTGGTGTCGCTGATGGGCCTGTGGGAATTGAATTTTCTGGCGCAATCTTACGGGCGCAGCACCTACCGTTATATGGAAATGCTGGCCACCGCCGCCGCGATATACTGGATTATGTCTATTGTGCTGGAACTGTTCCAAAGCCGCCTCGAACGCCGCTTTGGTCAGGGTTATCGCCGTTAATCGCTTTCTGAAACTTTCTAAATAAGCCACGGGTACGCCATGTCCTTTCCACAAGATTTCCGATTAATTTCCTATTTATCGAAACTGGAACACGCGGTGCGCTTTCCGCTGTCGTCTTCCTATCCGGAATCGATGAACATCGATACGCTGTTTGAACTGGCCGGCGCTGAACACCGTCAGCCGTTTATGCAGGCGATGCTCGACTATCCGCCGCTGCGCGGAACGCCGGAGTTGCTGGAGGCGATTGCCGGGACTTATGACCACATCAGCACCGGGCAGATCATCAGTTTTGCCGGTGCCGACGAAGCGATTTACGCCAGTTTTCTTGCGCTGCTGGACGCAGGCGATCACGCCGTTGTCATCACGCCCAATTATCAGTCGCTGGAAAGCGTACCGATGTCGCGCTGCGACGTCACTGGCGTGGCGCTGGAAGCTGAAAACAGCTGGGCGCTGGATGTCGGGAAAGTCCGTGCGGCGCTGCAATCCAATACCAAAGTGCTGGTGATTAACTTCCCGCACAACCCGACCGGCGCACTGATAAGCCATCAGCAGCTGGATGAGCTGGTGTCAATGTGCCGCGAGCGCGGCGTGTGGATATTCTCTGACGAAGTTTACCGGCTGACGGAATTCAACCCTGCTGACCGCTTGCCGCAGCTGGCCGATATTTACGAGCGCGGCATCTCGCTGAACGTCACGTCGAAAGCCTACGGCTTGCCGGGGCTGCGCATCGGCTGGGTTGCCTGTCAGGACAGCGCCTGGCTGCTGAAACTCGAACGTATGAAGCAGTATCTGTCGATCTGTAACTCCATTCCCGGCGAGATACTGACCACCCTGGCGCTTAATGCCCGCGCCCCCATCCTCGAACGGGTGATGCAGCGTTCACGCCGCAATCTGCTACTGCTCACCGATTTTCTGGCGCGCTTCCCGCAAACCTTCGAATTGACTTTGCCGAAGGCCGGGGTGCTGGCGTTTGCCCGCTATAAAGGCCCTGAAGGGGCTGAAGCTTTTGCCACGCGGCTGGTGGAAGAAACGGGCGTAATGGTGATTCCGTCTGTGACCTACGCGTCGGAACTGACCCCGGTTTCAGAGGATTATCTGCGTATCGGGTTCGGACGGGCCAATCTCGATGAAGCGCTGGAGGTGTTTGGGCCGTGGCTGGACAGGCATTCATTTAAATAGCAGTGGCAAAAGCCCGCCAGAATTTGGCGGGCCGTGATGAAGCGTTCAGACACAGGAGAACGTCACCCGTAAGCGATTACTGGCTCATCGCATCTTTTTTCATAGCATCTTTCGACATCGTGTCTTTGCTCATGCTGTCTTTTTTCATCTGGTCTTTAGACATTTTATCTTTCGACATACAGTCTTTACCCATCTGATCTTTACCCATACTGTCTTTCTTCATGCAGTCATGGGACATCTTGCCCATCGAGTCTTTTGACATAGAATCCGCCGCCTGAGTCACGCCAGCGAAACCCATCATTGCAGCAGAGAACATCATTACAGCCATCAGTTTTTTCATGGTATTTCCTTAATTTAAAGTAGGTTGCACAGTTGTGCCGGTAAAAAATCTCATTGAGCCAGGGGCGTTATTGTTGCAGCCAGTTTGGAGACGGCCAGCGCGGAACAACCGGAGCGTACATACAGTACGTGAGGATTGTGAGCACTGCCCGGATTCAAAATGGCAAATAAAATAGCCCCTTACTTAACTTCCGCCGAACCAGTTGTAACCCTGATCCTCCCAGTAACCCCCGGTGTACTTATTGGTAATTTCAATCACTTCGATATGCTTCGGATTCTTGTAGCCGAGCTTGGTCGGCATACGCAGTTTCATCGGGAAACCGTATTTACGCGGCAGGATTTGCCCGTCATAAGTCAGCGCCAGCAGGGTTTGCGGGTGTAACGCCGTCGCCATGTCGATGCTGGTGTAGTACTGGTCAGCACACTTAAAGCTGACGTATTCGGCCGTGAGATCGGCACCAATCAGGCGCAGAAAATCACCGAACGGCACGCCCCCCCACTTGCCAATCGCGCTCCAGCCTTCGACACAAATATGACGGGTGACCTGACTGACCTGCGCCATCTGATAGAGCGTCGCCAGCGACCATTCGCGCTTATCCAGCGCCAGCCCGGCGATCTTCAGGCGGTAATCGTTGCCGTTGACCTCCGGTGCTTCATCCTCGGCATAAAACGCGTTAAACGGGAATGGCCGGGTGATCATCGACTCGGCATACACCGTCGCCAGCCGCGTGGAGCCAAACAGCCAGCCCTGCACGCGGTCGTTAAAACCGGAGACTTTCACCAGCGCTTTTTCTACGCTGTCGTTATCGCTGATATCGCAGCCGGTCAGCATCGCCATGCCGCCGAGCGTCAGCCCCTGTTGCAAAAAACGGCGGCGTGACGGCGCGTCAAGATGGCGGATAATCTGCTTCTGCGCTTCCTGCACGATGGCTTCACTGTCTGACGAACTGAAAATCTGACCGATACTTTTTTTAATAAGGTTCTTCATGGCTGTTCCTTAGCGTCCGCGCAGCATAGCCAGCAGGGTTTTCGGCACCAGCGCCACCATCACCAGATGCAGGGCGACAAACCCGACCAGCGAGGCCATCGCCAGAAAGTGCACATAGCGGGCAGTATCAAATCCTCCCAGCAGTTCGCGCAGCAGCGGAAACTGTACTGACTTCCACACCACCAATCCGGAGAGCACCAGAATGATGCCGTCGAACATCACGAAGACGTAGGCCGCACGTTGCACCATGTTGTAGTGACGCAGATCGCCATGGGCCAGTTTGCCGCGCAGGGCAGCGCCCAAATCACGCAGGATGCCACGCGGCGTCAGCGGCCAGAATTTACGTTTCATCCGGCCGGTGACAATGTTCATCAGCAGATAAAACAGACCGTTGAAGCCAAACAGCCACATCCCGGCGAAGTGCCATTGGATGCCGCCTCCGAGCCAGCCGCCAAGGGTCAGGCTGCGGGAAAAGCTAAAATCAAACAGCGGCGATGCGTTATAAATCTGCCAGCCGCTGGTGACCATAATCAGCACCGCCAGCGCATTCAGCCAGTGGGTCAGGCGCAGCCACAGCGGATGGACAATCTCCGGTTTGGCTTTGCTTTTTTGCGGTTCACTCTGCGGTGAGAAGTCTGTGTGTAGCGTCATGGTTATGTCTCTGCATCTGCCCTGTCGATGAAGCGAGTATTGAGCGGATTTGTTCCCCAAGACCTCACGTAAAGTTAAATAAAATGTGATAACTCTGGTTAAGGCGCTTGTGTAGACTGCAGGCAATACCGCTCCTCTGATACAGACGCAGCACGTGATGGAAAAACCGAATGGATAAGCCAAAAAAGATTTTGATCGTGGAAGATGACAGCCATATCGCCGAGCTGCTGAGCCTGCATCTGCGCGACGAAGGTTTCGAGATAACCCATGCCGGTGACGGCAATCTGGGTGTCGCGCAGCTGGAGAAAGGCGGCTGGGACGCGCTGATCCTCGACCTCATGCTGCCGGGTATCGACGGGCTGGAAATTTGCCGCCGTGCGCGCAACATGACGCGCTACACGCCGATCATCATCATCAGCGCACGTTCGAGCGAAGTGCACCGTGTGCTTGGGCTGGAACTGGGGGCCGATGACTATCTGGCGAAACCTTTCTCTATGCTGGAACTGGTGGCGCGCGTCAAAGCGCTGTTTCGCCGTCAGGAAGCCATGAGCCGCAACATGAAAATGGATGCCGGTACTCTGAGTTTCGCCGGGCTGGTGATTGACCCTATTGCGCGGGAAGTGGTGCTGAATCAGCAGCCGGTTGATCTCACGCCGCGTGAATTCGACCTGCTCTACTTCTTCGCTAAAAACCCCGGCAAGGTGTTTTCGCGCCTCAGTCTGCTTAATCAGGTATGGGGCTATCAGCATGAAGGCTATGAACATACGGTGAACACCCACATCAACCGGCTGCGCATCAAGATTGAAACTAACCCGGCCGAACCGGAACGTATTCTGACCGTGTGGGGAATGGGCTATAAATTTATGTCGTCAGCGGAAGACGCTCAGGGGTAAATGATGAAAAAACTGACGCTTTCTCAAAGGCTGACGCTGGTGTTTATTCTGCTGCTGGTCGCCTGTAGCCTGCTTTCCGGCTATATGCAGGTTCGCTCCAGCAACCAGTACAGCCAGGCGGTGATCCAGCGGCTATCGGCCAATCTGGCGACGCAAATCGCGGCCAATAATCCGCTGCTGAGCCAAAACGGGCTGGACCCTGATGCAGTGAAAACATTGTTTAATCAGCTGATGGCGGTGAATCCGAGCGTTGAAGTTTACCTGCTCGACAAGGACGGCAATATTGTCGGCAACGCAGCACCGGCAGGCAAATTGCAGCGTCAGCGGGTGGATTTAGCCCCGGTGCAGGCGCTGCTTGGCGGCGCGCGGATGCCGGTCTACGGAGACAATCCGCGTGCGCCGGATGCGCGGCAGGTGTTCAGCGCTGCGCCGCTGAAAGCCGATGGCGTGGTCAAAGGCTACGTGTATATCGTGCTGCTGGGTGATGACTACACGGCGCTCGCCAGTAAGGCGCAATACCAGTCGGCGATTTATATGGCGCTGCGCTCAATGGGCATGGTGGTGCTGTTTGGCCTGCTGGCCGGGGCGCTGGCGTTCCGCTGGGTGACGCGCCCGGTACGTAAACTGACGGCACAAATCGCCAACCTCGACAGCGGCGGCATGGAGGCGATTCAGACACTGGCGAAAAGCCCGGTGCCTGACGGTCAGCCGCGCGATGAAGTGGCCCAGTTACAGCAGGCGTTTGTCGGCATGGCCAAACGTATCGATCAGCAGTGGCAGAGTCTGATGGCGCAGGACCAGCAACGGCGTGAGTTTATCGCCAATATTTCCCACGACCTGCGTACTCCGCTGACTTCGCTTCACGGTTATCTGGAAACGCTGTCGATGAAAGCCGAACATCTGAGCGCCGACGAGCGGCAGCGTTATCTCAGCATTGCTCTGGCCCAGAGCCGCAAAGTCGGCCGTCTGGCGCAGGAGCTGTTCGAACTGGCGCGGCTGGAATATGGCGTGGTGAAGCCGCAGAAAGAGCCGTTCTCCCTGTGCGAACTGGTCAATGATGTCTTTCAGAAATTTGAACTGGCCGCAGAAGCGCGTCATCAGAAACTGACTGCCGAAATCACACCGGGGATCCCGCTGGTCAATGCCGATCTCGGCATGATTGAACGCGTGCTCACCAATCTGCTGGATAACGCCATTCGTCACACGCCGGAGGGGGGAAATATCAGCATCCGTCTGTGGAAAGAGAAGCAGCAGGTGATGGTAGAACTCAACGACAGCGGGCCGGGCGTAGCACCGGAGCTGCGCGCCAATCTGTTTGTGCGTCCGTCTATCCTCAGCACTAACAAACACCGCGCAGGCGGGCTGGGGCTGATGATTGTACGGCGCATTCTGCAACTGCACGGCGGAGATATTCAGCTGCTGGACCAGCCGGGCAAAGGGGCACGCTTCCAGTTTTACGTCCCGGTATAAACTCGGTCATCATGCCGTGGCAGCTCAGAAAATCACTGGCCTGCCGCGGCTTTCCGTCACTGGCCCAGCACCTGTTTTTCCGTCAGAAAATCAATAAATACCCGCACCTTGGGCAGCATATGACGGCTGCTCGGCCAGATGACGGAGAATTTTCCGGTATCGTCAAGGTGGTCCGCCAGTACGGCCACCAGCTCCCCCGTTTTCAACGCCCCGCGCACCAGAAACTCAGGAACATACGCCAACCCGACTCCCTGATGTACCGCCTGCAACAGCGCTTCAAGATTATTACTGCTCAGCGCCACCGGTAAATTCAGCGGCTGGTCACTGCTGACAGCCCAGGGCTGAAACTGCCCGTTGCCCGGAAAGCGGTAACGCAGGCAGGCGTGATGCTCGAGATCTGTGGGCGTCTGCGGTGGCGGGTTGCTGGTAAAATAGGCCGGGCTGCCGACAATCGCAAAATGAAAAGGCCCGAGCCGTCGCGACATCAGCTGCGACGTCGGCAGGTCACCGCTGCGCACCGCCACATCGATTCCTTCGGCAATCAGGTCCACCATGCGGTCGCTGAAATCCAGCTCCAGTTCGACCTGCGGATAACTGCGCATAAATTCGGCCAGATGCGGCAACAACATGCGGTAACCAATGGCCGGCATACTGACCCGCAGCTTGCCGCGCGGCTCGGCCGATACCCGCGACAGCTCCTGCTCGGCCTCTTCCATCTGCGCCACAATTTGCTGGCAACGTTCGAAAAACAGCTGGCCTTCATCGGTCAGGCTGATGCGCCGCGTGCTGCGGTTAAACAACCGCACGCCGAGTTTTTCCTCCAGCCGCGCCACGCTTTTACCCACCGCCGAGGCGGAGATCCCCATGCGCTCGCCCGCCGCCGCAAAGCTGTGATGCTGCGCGGCCCGCACAAACGCCAGCATACCGTTCAGATTTTCCATGATGCGCCCCGCCCTGTTCCCATTGGCCATGCGAGCCATTTTGTCCGCAATATCCGGACTGTAAGCCTGTTTCGGCCAAATTACAGACATTTTATCATCACTGCCACTTTCCTGTTTTATGGATACGACCATGACTCAACCTAAATTTCACTCTGCGTCTCATGCGACAGGCCAGCTCAGCGTGCTGTTCACCATCTGCCTTGCGGGAATGATTATGCCGCTGAATTTTGTCAGCGGCGCCGTCGCAACCCCGGCAATCGCCCGCGAACTCGGCGGCAGCGCGCAGGCGCTGAGCTGGATAACCAACGCCTTTATGCTCACGTTCGGCTGCTTTCTGATGGCCGCCGGTGCGCTGGCCGATGAGTTTGGCCGTAAAAAAGTCTTCATCTGTGGCGTGGCGGGTTTTGGTCTGCTTTCGCTGCTGCAAAGTTTCAGCACCAGCCTGCTGGCGATCGATTTACTGCGCGGCGCGCAGGGCATTTTGGCCGCCGCCGCGCTGGCAGGCGGCTCGGCAGCACTGGCGCAGGAGTTTGATGGCCCCGCACGCACCCGCGCGTTCAGCCTGCTCGGCACCAGTTTTGGCGTCGGGCTGGCGTTCGGGCCTTTTGTTGCGGGGCTACTGATTGAGCATTTCGGCTGGCGTTCGGTGTTTCTCTCTTCCACCGTGATCGCCCTGCTCTCGTTGCTGACCGGTGCATGGCGGATGCAGGAGTCGCGCAACCCTGACGCGGCGGGCATCGACTGGCCGGGCACCCTGAGCTTCACCGCCATGCTGGCGCTGCTGACCTGGGCGCTGATGGATATTCCGCAGTACGGCCTGCAAAGCCCGCAGGTTCTGGCGATGCTCGGCGGTGCGGCGCTGCTGCTGGCGCTGTTTGTGACGGTAGAGCTGCGCGTGAAGCACCCGATGCTGGATCTGTCGCTGTTTCGCTTCCCGCGCTTTATCGGCGTGCAGGCTTTACCACTGGCGACCGGTTTCTGTTTTGTGGTGCTGCTGGTGATTTTACCGATGCAGTTTATCGGCATCGCGGGTCTGAGCGAGCAACAGGCCGGACTGATGATGATGGCGCTGTCACTCCCGATGCTGGCCGTGCCGCTGATGGCCGCATGGCTGACCCGCTGGATCAGTGCAGGAGTACTCTGCACTTCGGGTTTAGTGCTGGCGGCGCTGGGTTTATGGTGGCTGAGCGTGGCGGTGAGCGCACAGAATCTGCCCCAGATGATCTTGCCGATGCTGCTGATTGGGCTGGGCACCGGCCTGCCCTGGGGTCTGATGGATGGATTATCGGTCAGCGTGGTACCGAAGGAACGCGCAGGGATGGCGACCGGTATTTTCAGTACCACGCGCGTGGCAGGTGAAGGGATTTCGCTGGCGACCGTCGGCGCACTGCTGGCAGCCTTTATGCACGGCGGACTGGCGGCGCATTTTTCCGGCACGAACGTCGCACAGGCCAGTCAGCGTCTGGCGACCGGTGATTTACAGCAGGCGCAGCGCCTGCTGCCCGACGCCAGCGTGGCGCAGTTGCAACAAATTTATGCCGCTTCGCTGCACCATCTGTTGCTGTGTCTGGTGGCTGTCACCCTCGCCTCGGCAGTGGTGGTGCTGTTTGCCATGGCAGGAAAAGAGACAGCACCGGGCACGGCGGCGGTTCAGAAAGATCTGTCGCCGTGATCGGCACTCAGCAACGGTAGAATACGGGCATAGGCTTCTTCGATTTGCGGCGGGATATCTACCGCCGCAATAAAGCCTTTCCCGAGCGGCCCGTACCCCTGTGGCGTGTTGCGCAGGCGGGGGATCTCACCCAGTAACAGCGAGGCAAAACGGGGCCACGACCACAGGCTGGCGTCCGTTTCCCCACGGTAAACTAACCCGTCGGCGCGCCTTTCAACCTGAGGGGTGAAAGTCGGCCAGTTGATAAACTGCACTTCAGGGCGATCCTCCCAGACTTTGCGAAAGCTGGCGTCGCTGCGGCGCTGCATTAGCGGATCTTGTGTCAGCACGATGCGCGCTGCCGGTTCTCCTGCCTGCTCCAGCACCCGCCGGGCCTGTGTGGCATTGTCGCCACAGTTGGTGGATTGTGTTTCAAGCAACAGCTGTTCCGGCGCGATAGCAAAAAACTGCACGGCGATATCATGCAGGACAGCCGCTTCGCTGCGCCCTGCGGTCGCAATCACGTGATAATCCGCATGACCTTTTACCGCCTGATAGAGCAGGTCAGTGGAGTGGCCAATGCCACCGGCAATCAGGATTTTCTCCACCGCGCCGCGTGAGAGCGCGGTAAAGGCCCGTTCGGCCACCGGCAAAATAGCGTTACCGAGCAGGATCAACAGCTGCGGCTCACTGCGCGCCATCTGGTTGGGCGTCGCGCCAGCGGTTTGATCCAGCGCCAGAAATTCGGCCAGCAGGTTGATATCAGCCAGCTGGCTGTCAGAGAAATAGGGCATCGAAAACACCGCTTCTTGGCTTTTTATAAAAGAGAGGCTTAATACTCAAAATAATTCGGGCTGCAGGAAGGCGGCAAGTGAGCGAATCCCCGGGAGCATAGATAACTATGTGACCGGGGTGAACGAGTGAAGCCAACGCATCTGCAGTTCGAAGTATGAAGAGTATTACCATTGGCGATCCAGGTCCTGCGCATAAAGTCTTATCGCCCGCTGATAACTTTGGATCTCTTTATCGGCGCTGGTATCGGCAATCACGTCCAGCAGTAAGGACATGGCGGCGTGATGATCGGCCTGGTTGTAGAGCGTCATCGCCAGAAATACGCGTAGCTCAAGGGCTTCAGGAAATGCCTCCATGCCGCGTTCGAAAATCTGTTTCGACTCCTCAAACTGCCCCAGCGTGCGGTACGTACTGCCCAGCCCCAGATAAGCCCCGCGCAGATCGTCCGGCGCTAAACCGAGATTAATCGCCGCCAGATAGTAGGGAACAGCCTGAGACTCAAGGCCCATCGAGTCGTGAATGCAGGCGGTTTCATATTGCACCTGTGCATGTTGCGGATGCATTGCGGCGAGAGAGATCCATTCCACACGGGCCTGTTCGGTTTTCCCTGCCTGACGTAATTGTTGCAAAACGGTGTTCAGATCCATTTTTCACTCCTTGTGAACGCTGGCTAAATGGTTAGCCATTTAACTCAAACGCCCACTCTGTTTAGGATTTAAATACTGAAAATTGTGATTTTTAAGGTTTAAAAACCGTCAAATTACATTTGTTGGAGTTATTGGGCCTTTTGCCAAAAGTGCCAAATAGTTCTCCTTAAGTTAAATTTATTAACTTATATTTAACTATGTCTCAAAGTCTCATGATGCTGTTACTGAAAAGAAAACGGGATACTTAAAAGACTGAGACTGACAATGTCCGTGATAATTCCCCTCAGAAGCGGGAAACAGACAACGTCATTGCTGCATGACCTGCGACCTTTTTTATCATTTAGCCTTTTTTAGAGTATGACCACCAGAGGATTTCCACATGCACCGTTGGTTGCATGAATAAACAGCCTTAAACGTTGTCATTGGGAGTCATCATGGACGCAAAAAAACAATCCTTTCTCACCTTATTTTCCGCAGCTCTGCTGACACTTTCAGCTGGCGCTCACGCAGCAGGCACCCTGACCGGTCAGGTCGGC
Organism: uncultured Enterobacterales bacterium; assembly: GCA_963519305.1. Taxonomy (GTDB): domain Bacteria; phylum Pseudomonadota; class Gammaproteobacteria; order Enterobacterales; family Enterobacteriaceae; genus Ewingella. Next base: position 185,033 of record CAUQMS010000005.1, on the reverse strand, counting down.
GTACAGTTAACCATCAGCACCGGTTGTACTGTCGGTAACGGCACGGCCACCGGCGGCACCAACCAGTGGGGTACACTGAACTTCGGTAACTATGCCGATTTAACCAGCGTGATTAACGGGACAGTATTTGGCGCCGACGGCACCAATGCGGTTACCATCACATGCAGCACCGGCCTTAGCCCCACGCTCTCCCTTAACGGCGGACTGGCGCCCAGCGGTGCTACCCGCACCATGACCTCCAGCGGCAACAGCATCCTTTACCGCCTCTATTCCAACGCCGCACGCACCTCGGAAATCGCCATCAATACCCCGGTGTCTTTAACGGCGGGCACGACGCCGCAAAACTTCCCGATTTATGGTCGCGTATTGCCTGCCGATCAGACCAATACCAGCCCCGCAGCGGGCACTTATAATGACACCGTTGTCGCCACGCTTGCCTGGTAGCACCTGAATATGTCAGGGCCGTTTGCGGCCCTGAATTCACGATTATTCAGGAGGAAATACCATGGACGCCAAGGTGCTGCTGCTTTTATCAGCCCTCAGTATGCTGCTTGTTCTGACCGCGGTTCCTGTCAGTCACGCCGCCACGCTGGGGGTTACCGCGACCCTGCTGCCTGCCTGTACCGCAGGCACGACCACCTCTGGCAGTACCACCTTCGGTACGATCAATTTCGGTAATTACGCCTCTACCACCAGTGTGATTAATACCACCAGCGCCCAGCTGGCGGGATCAATTCGCGTCAACTGCGTCAACGGCCTGAGCTATAAAATTCTGATGGATGGCGGCAGCAGCGGCAGCGTCACCGCGCGCAGTATGGCCAATACCACCAATGCCACGCTGAAAGTCCTTTATAACCTCTATACCAACGCGACCCGCACCACGGTCTGGGATAACACCACCGGTCTGAGCGACGTCGGTAACGGTGCCGATCAATGGCATACGGTGTATGCCCGTGTTCCGTCACAAACCACACCGGCAGCCGGTGTTTATCAGGATACGGTGAACGTTACCGTCAGCTGGTAGTGGGGAGAAACACGATGCCAGAGCGGTGCCTGATCACTCTTCTTACCCTGCCACTGCTGTTTTGCTCCGTAAGTTATGCGGGGACCGCCACACAGAATTTCACCGTCAGCGCCACCATCGTCAACGGCTGTGCCTTTGGCAGCTCAGTCACCAGCCCGATCACCAATCTCGGTACTATCAATTTTGGCTCAATAGCCTCTGTCCCGAGCAATCTCGATATGGTCAGCACCACCGGCGCGGGCAGCGTAGTGGTGACCTGCACCCCCGGCGCAACGCCGACGATCTCTATGGATTACGGCACACACGGCGGCAGCGCCACGCAGCGCTACATGGTTAACACCTCAGCGGCCACACAGACGCTGGCCTATCAGCTTTATCAGGATTCAGCGCGCAGCAAAGTATGGGGAAACGGCGCGCTGGCGATGACGGTCAGCAGCTTTCCGGCCACCACGCAAACCTATCCGGTTTATGCACGCCTATTTGCAGTGACCAATTTACCCTCAGCGGGAACCTATACCGATACAGTCACTGTCACATTAACTTATTGAATCATCAGGATATGAACTATGTATCAGACTTTTATACGCACGGTTTTACATCTGTTTTCCCTTGGTCTGTTATTCAGTGCTGTGCCGGGCTGGGCCGCCAGTTCGGTGCTGGTCTGGCCGGTGTACCAGATTATCGAGTCAGACCAGAACGGTTCGGCCCTCTGGCTGGAAAACCGCGGGGCCGCACCGGTGTCCTTGCAGGTGCGGGTACTGGCCTGGAAGCAGCAAGACTTTAACGAGCGCTATGCCGACCAGACCGACGTGGTCGCCAGCCCGCCGTTCGCCACCGTACTTCCCGGCCAGCGTCAGTTAATCCGCCTGATCCGCAATACGCCGGTGCCCGCTCACACGGAAAAAGCCTTCCGCATCATCATCGATGAGATCCCTTCACCGCTGACTGCGCCCCCTCAGGGACAGGATAAAGCCGTGGTCGGCCTGCAGTTGCAGATGCGTTATCTGCTGCCGCTGTTTCTGGATGGCGAGGGAGTCTGGACCAGCGAGCGCACCGACATTAAACGCGACAGCGCGACAGCCACCAGACCGGTGCTGCACTGGAGCATCGACAGCGCAGGCGGTAAGTCCTTCCTGAAAGTGCGCAATTCCGGCGTGGTGCACGCCCGCCTGAGCAACGTGTTCTGGTCCAATACCGGTGATGCCAAAAAAGGTGTAAAGACTATGATCTCGGGCTTTATGGGTTATGTCCTGCCGGGACAGGAGATGCGCTGGCCGGTTCCGGCGGGCGTGCTGCCGGGTAGCCAGCTCAATGCGCAAATTGCTGATAATACTCAACCGATTGTGATCCCCCGCGGCGAATAAAGGCAGGAGCCGCAGCGCATGCAAACCCGACGTTGTACCCCGAGGAGGCGCGCTTTTCTTCGAACCCGTGCCAGGGGATATCAGGGGCTGATTTATGCGGGAAGTCTGAGCCTGCTGGCGGTGCCGTGGCTGACGCAGGGCGCAGAGTATGGCGCTCTGCCGGAGGCACCGCGTGCAGCACCAGTGATGACTGACGCGACCTTTTATTTGTCGATTGTCGTGAACGGCCAGAGCGACAATCAGGTCGTGCCGGTGGTGTATCGCAATAATGCCTACTGGGTCGAAGCCGGGGTGCTGGCGAAAAACCATGTGCACCTCAACGGCCAGCAGCAGGGGCTGGTTAACATCGCCACCCTGCCGCAGGTCAAAGCTAACTATGTCGCCGCCACCCAGCAGCTGATCTTACAGGTACCGGATGACTGGCTGCCCAAACAGAATGTCAGCAGTGATAATCTGATGGGATATACCCCGGCGCAGAGCAGCACCGGCCTGTTGTTCAACTATGACTCTTACTATTCCGACCCGCACGACGGGCAGCGTTCGCTTGCGACCTGGATGGAGCAACGCCTGTTCAGCAGCGTCGGCATTCTGACCAACACCGGCACCTGGCGTTACAACATGGAGAGTGCGCCGGGGGACGGCGACAGTACCTCGCAGGACGGCTATATCCGCTATGACACCTTCTGGCGCTACACCGATGAAAAAGATCTGGTCAGCTATCAGATGGGGGATTTTGTCAGTAACTCCCTGACCTGGAGCAACTCGGCGCGCATGGGCGGTTTACGCATCAGCCGTAATTTCGGCGTGCGCCCGGATCTGGTGACCTATCCGCTGCTGCAATACAGCGGCACGGCAGCGGTGCCAACCACGGTGGATCTGTTCCTTAACGGCTATAAGGCCAGCAGTAATAACCTGAACTCCGGGCCGTTCACCCTCACCAATGTGCCTTACATCAACGGTGCCGGCGAGGCAACGGTGGTTACTACCGACGCCCTCGGGCGACAGGTTTCCACCAGCGTGCCGTTTTACGTCTCGAACACCCTGCTGCGACAAGGCCTGACCGACTTTGACCTGTCGCTCGGCGCGGTGCGGCAAAATTATGGCGTCAACAGTGCCGATTACTCTGATGCTGCGTTCAGCGGCATTTATCGCTACGGCATCACCAATTATCTGACACTTTCCAGCCACGGCGAGGCGACGCAGGGGCTGGCGCTCGGCGGTATCGGCGCGGATATCGCCGTCGGCCACTGGGGCACTTTCAGCGTGTCGGGCAGCCAGAGCCAGGCCAACCATGCGCCGGTGACCAGCGGCGAGTTTGATACCAACGGCAACAATAATAATGACATCAATAATTTTCCCAATAATCCGACCAACGGCCTGCCTGATAACAACAATCAGAATGGCAATCAGTCGGACCACGACAGCGAGACTCAGGACAAAAATGGCAGCCAGTACACGGTGGGTTATTCCTACTATTCCAACCGCTTCAGCCTCTCGGCGCTGCGTTCGTCGCGCACGCCGGGCTATCAGGATTTAACCTCCTACACCAGCGATACCCGCCTCAGCCGTCGGGCCGATCAGGTGACCTTCAGCACCTCGCCGTTTGGAACCTCGAACGGCACCATCGGCATTGGCTATTACGATGTTGAAGCCTACGATCAGAGCCATACCCGGTTGGTGAACCTCTCCTACAGCCGCTCGTTGTGGGGCCAGAGCAGTATGTTTTTATCGCTCAATAAGACGCTCAGCGAAAACGGCTACAGTGCGCAACTGCAATTCATCATTCCTCTGGACGCAGGCGTCAGCGTCAACGCCGGCGTACAGCGCAACAGCGCCGGAAATTATCAGGAGCAGATTGGTGCCAGCAAAACCACGCCAACCGACGGCGGGTTGGGCTGGAATCTGGCCTACACCGGTGGCAGTGACCCGTATCAGCAGGCCGATGCCACCTGGAGATCGCGTTATACCACGATTCAGGGCGGGGTCTACGGGCAGACCGGCGAGTACACCAACTGGGCCGATCTCAGCGGTTCAGTAGTGTTTATGGCGAATGACTTTTTTCTGTCGGACAAGATTAACGATGCCTTCATCGTGGTCGATACCGGCAACTACGCCGGAGTGCCTGTCATGTATGAAAATCAGAAACTCGGCAAGACCGATAACAACGGCCATCTGCTGATCCCCAACGTCAGCTCCTATTATCCGGCCAAGGTGGACATCGATACTCTGCCGCTGCCCGCCGACGTCGTGGCAAACCGGGTGTCGGAGAGCGTGTCCGTGCGCGAAGGCAGCGGTGTGGTGGTGGATTTCCCGGTTAAAAAAGTGCTTTCCGCCAGCATCAAACTTAATGATACGCAGGGCCAGCCGCTCAAACTCGGCACGCTGGTCACCGAACAGAACAGCCAGCAAACTACCGTAGTGGGCTACGACGGGCTGGTGTACTTCACCAATCTGCAACCTCACAACATGTTGAGTATCCGTCAGGAGGACAATGCGGTATGCCGGATTGGTTTTGACCTGAACAGCACTCATCACAGCATTGAGCAGATCGGCCCGCTGGTTTGCCAGCCGGGCGCGGCGTCAGGAGAGAGAAAATGAAACTGTTAAGAATGGCGTCACGCGGGCTGATGGCGGTGCTGCTGCTTTGGGCCGGATTACAGGGGGCTCAGGCAGCCTGTACCAGTACTTCAGGGACCGGGAGTTTTGGGTCGGTGACGTCCTTTACCGTCGCCAGTACACCCCAGCAGGTCACCGCCACCAGCGGCTTTACCTGTTCCGGAAGTCTGCTTTCACTGCTTGCCACCAATACCGTCACCGCGACCATCGCCTCCACCACCAATGCCTCGGGCACCACGGCGCAGCTATTTAATGCCGCCAACAGTGAATATCTGCCTTATATCATCTGTAAAGACAGCGCGTGCGCCACGCCGGTTAACGTCGGGTCATCCACCACCTGGAGCAGCACCACGTTGCTCGGCCTGCTCGGGCTATTCAATGCCAGTGACGGCAGTATGCCGTTGTACCTGAAAACGGCGACGGGGGGCAATCTGAAGGCCGGGCTCTATACCGATAACATTACGATTAACTGGGCCTACCATATCTGTTTCGTCGGTGCGCTGGGGTTATGCGTGTACACCGACGGAACCGCGACCACCGTGATTGCCGTCAGCCTGACAGTGACCAATTTTTGCTATATCGACAGCGCGCCGAACGTCAGTTTTGGCTCGGCCGCCTTCCCGAGCGGCTTTGCGTCGGTGACGTCCAATTCGCTGAGCGTGCGTTGCACTCTGGGCGCAACTTACGGTGTTAACCTGACCAGCAGTAACCCTAGCAGCGGACAGTTCCGCCAGATGTCGGCCACCAATAATAGTGTGACCAGTTATTTGCAGTATCAGATCTTTAAGGGGGATGCGTCGGTGTGGACAGCAACAACGGACACGTCGATGACGGGAACAGGCGCGTCGCAGTCTATCGGCTATACGGCCACGGTTAACGCCAGCCAGGCCAATCCTCCGGCCGGAAATTACAGCGATACGGTGCTGGTCACGGTGACATATTAATTAGGCGGGAAAACAGACCGGTGCGGTGCAGTCAGCGAAAACTGCCGCACCGGTGGACGCGCATATTACAGCGCTTTGAGGATCTTCATGGTGTCGTCAACGTCGATTTCGTCTTCGGAGAAGATGAACGTAGTGTTCTGGAAGGTGGTGACCGCCAGCTTTTTCAGCGTGCGCGTCTCCGCTTTCTTCTCTTCTTCTTCCTTCGGACGGATACGATTCATCAGCAGGCCGACCGACAGCACGGCGTTCTCTTTGTTAATCTGAGATTCCGCAGGTACTTCTTCGCTGTAAGCGAGGAAAGACTTGATGCTGGTAATTTTGATGCGTTCACCGGCAATGAAAATGTAGCGGCTCTCTGGCTCGACTTTTACGGCAAACGCCGACAGGCCTTTATTGTTGGTGGTCGGCTCGAAAGTCACCACGGCGTCTTTCTTGATAAGCTCTGGGTTGGCGACTTTAATCACATGGAAATAACGGTTATCGCCGTTTTCATCTTTGATAAAACCGAAACCTTTATCTTCAAACCAGGTTGTGATTGTCCCGTTCATCGCTATTACCGCCTAATTAATCGTTCAACATGTCAAATTTTGCAGCGCGCAGTTTAAAGCAGTTCGCGCCCAAAGTCCTGCGCTTTACCGCCGATCAGGTCAGACTACCCGCCTTTCTGAAGGTCAGATTGAAACGGTACTGCCCCGTCAGCGGATGTTCGCCCGCTTTGAGGGGTAAAATACCATGATAACGCAGCCGCGATGGGCCGCCCCACACCACGATATCGCCGTGGGTCAGCGTGACACGCAAGGTGGCATCACTGCGTTCCATGCCGCCAAACTGGAATACCGCAGGCAGGCCAAGCGAGACAGAGACAATCGGCGCGCCGAAATCGTGCTCGTCTTTATCCTGATGCAGCGACATTTTTGCCCCCGGCTGATAGCGGTTGATGAGACAAGCATCTGGCTGGAAACCGGCAAAACCGGCCTGTTCGGCAGCCTCTGCCGCGAGGGCGTAAAACAGTGCAGGCATCGCGGGCCACGGTTGTTGGTTCTCAGGCGAGGTGGTCTGATAGCGATATCCCTGACGGTCCGTCACCCAGCCAACCTCTCCGCAGTTGGTCATGGCGACCGACATCGCATAACCGCCCGGTGTGGCGCGGTACTGGAAAGGCACCAAACCGGCTATACGATCGATCTGCGCCAGAAGCGCCGAGTCATCTTTCAGCGCCCCGCCGCGCAGCACCACCGCACCGGGGGCCAGCTCTTCGCGCCAGTGCGGATGAAAATCAGGGTGATCGAAAAGATCTAAATTCATGTCCACCTCCTGAAGGCGTTATCCTGTCAGTATAACAGCACAATTAAGGGTAGCGGTGGGCAAAGCCTTTGGCTAAGGTTGGCTTAATGCGCTTAAAACATCACGGATAAGGAAAATTTATGCCTATAGAAATCAACAAAGACACCCAACTGTGTATGTCACTGTCGGGGCGTCCCGGCAACTTCGGCACCCGTTTCCATAACTATTTGTATCAGGCGTTGGATCTGAATTTCATCTACAAAGCCTTCTCCACCCAAGATATCGAAGCGGCCGTGAAAGGTGTGCGGGCGTTAGGTATCCGCGGCTGCGCGGTATCGATGCCGTTCAAAGAGGTCTGCATTCCGTTTCTCGATGAACTCGACCCTTCCGCCACCGCCATCCAGTCGGTCAACACCATCGTGAATGACGACGGTGTGCTCCGCGCCTACAACACCGACTACATTGCCGTGGCAAAACTGCTGGACCAATATCAGGTTCCGCGTGACGCGGTATTCGCCCTGCGCGGCAGCGGCGGTATGGGTAAAGCGGTGGTGGCCGCGATTCGTGATGCCGGTTTCAAAAAGGGTTATATCATTGCCCGTAACGAGCAAACAGGCCGTGCGCTGGCTGCGGAATACGGCTACGAGTGGAGAAGTGAAGTCGGTGATTTAGCCGTGGATATGCTGGTAAACGTTACCCCTATCGGCATGGCCGGTGGCCAGGAAGCTGAGACACTGGCCTTCGAACCGGCAGTCATTGACCGTGCCTCCGTCGTGTTTGACGTCGTGGCATCTGCGGGAGAAACACCGCTGATTCGCTATGGCATCAAACAGAACAAACAGGTGATCACCGGTTATGAAGTGGCAGCACTGCAGGCGGTTGAGCAGTTCGTATTGTACACGGGCCAGCGCCCGTCGGATGAACTGATTAAGAAAGCGGCCGCCCACGCGAGCGCCTGATCAGCAACGTGACGCCAATAAAAACGGCCCGGATTTTCATCTCGGGCCGTTTTTTTATTCCAACGTTAAAAAGCAGAAATCTTACTGGGAAGCCGCACCGGTTTGCTCTGCACCGACTAATCCGACTTTCAGATAACCCGCTTTACGCAGAGTGTCCATCACATTCATCAGCGTTGCATAATCCACCGACTTGTCTGCCTGGAAGAAGATGGTGCTCTGCTTGTTGCCCTGCGTGCGCTGGTCAAGCTGTGAGGTCAGGTCATCGCGGTTAACGACGCTGTCGCCCAGATAGAGTTGCTTGTCGGCCTTCACCGTCAGGAACACCGGTTTTTCCGGGCGAGGCTGCGGTTTAGCGGTCGAAGCGGGGAGATCTACCCGCACATCGACCGTCGCCAGCGGTGCAGCCACCATGAAGATGATCAGCAGCACCAGCATCACGTCGATGAAAGGCGTGACATTGATGTCATGCATTTCACCGCTTTCGTCGAGATCGTCGTTTAAACGTATGGCCATGATTTATTACCCTACGCGTAGCTGGCGGTCTGCCTGCGGACGCGGCGTTTCACCTGCGCTGGCAGCTAAATCCAGATCACGGCCCTGCAACAGTAAAATTTGCGCTGCCACATCCCCCACCTGATGGCGGTAAGAGCCGATGGTACGGGCGAAGATGTTGTAAATCACAACCGCCGGGATCGCAGCAACCAGGCCCACGGCCGTTGCCAGCAATGCTTCGGCGATACCCGGTGCGACAACGGCCAGGTTAGTGGTTTGTGTCTGCGCAATACCGATGAAACTGTTCATGATGCCCCAGACGGTGCCGAACAGGCCGACGAACGGGGAGATAGCACCGATGGTGGCGAGAATACCGTTGCCACGGCCCATATGGCGACCGGCGGCGCTGACGCGGCGCTCCAGACGAAAACCGGTACGATCTTTGATGCCGCCGTTATCGGTGGAACCGGCTGACAGTTCGAGTTCGTTACGTGCATCACGCAGCATCTGGCTGCTGATGCTGTTGGCGTCAAAGCTTTCAGCCTGCTCGGTGGCTTCGTCCAGCGTGCGAACGCTTTCCAGCGCAGCGAACTCACGGCGCAGGCGACGTTTGCCGCTCCACACTTCGGCCCCTTTGCTAAACAGCAATGTCCAGGTGACGACGGAGGCCAGCAACAGGCCAATCATCACGGTTTTCACCACCACATCAGCGTGGTGATACATACCGAGGACGGAGAGATCTTTAGGAATCACCGGTAACGCGGCGGTTTCTTCAACCGGCGCAGCAGAAGAACTGATCGGCGTCACTGCCGCTGGTGTATCGTTGGTGCTGGCTGCCGGTTGCGCGGTTTGCGTTACAGCTTCAGCTGCTGGCGAAGACGGAGCCGCGATTGCGCTGCCGCCAAGACCTGCCACCAAAACTAATGACATCAAAATTGACGCCATCTCTTTCATCTTATTGCGAGCAGTTTTCACGCGTCGCCTCCAGCCAGAATCAATGTGTACGGGGGTTTAATAGCGCCAAATCATATCAAACAAAAAGCTCGAATTGATAGTGGTTCTCATTATTATTTACATTATCCCTGCTGCCAACGCCTCTGTCATTGACCGGAAACAAGCTTTACCCGGTTTACATACAAATCCCGCAACCCCACCCAGTTCACATTTTTAGAAGAAAATGACACGTAAATCAATCATCTGACAGCCATTAGTAACATTAAAACAATGTTTTAAATATTAAGTAATATCATTTCAAAACTGTTTACAGTTTGTGATAACGCGCAAAAAACCCGCACTCCTAATCGGGTATGTTGCTGAGGAAGGCACAGACCGGACACCGGCAGCCTTTGAGCATGTCACGCGTTTCCCCTGTTTTTCTATTTTCTTTAATGACTATTTTCCTTAACGACGACGTACCCTGGAGACAAACTGATGAAAATGCAGCAAGCACTTCTCAGCCTTTGCCTGAGTTCCGCGACCCTACTGTTCAGCCACAGCCTGCTGGCGCAGACCATCAAAGCAGCCGATGTTCATCCGCAGGGTTACCCGAACGTGGTGGCCGTGCAGCACATGGGTGAAAAACTGAAACAACACACTGACGGCAGGCTGGAGATAAAAACCTTCCCCGGCGGCGTTCTGGGGGATGAAAAGCAGGAGATAGAGCAGGCGCAGATCGGTGCGCTGGATATCATCCGTGTGTCGATGACACCGGTGGCGTCAATTCTGCCGGAGATCAACGTCTTTACCCTGCCCTATGTCTTTCGTGACGAAGACCATATGCACAAGGTACTCGACGGCAGCATCGGCAAAGAGATTGGCGACAAGATCACTAATGACCCGAAATCCCGTCTGGTCTTCCTCGGCTGGATGGATGGGGGTACCCGCAACCTGATCACCAAACAACCCGTAGTTAAACCGGAAGATTTAAAAGGGATGAAAATCCGCGTACAGGGCAGCCCCATTGCGCTGGCGACGTTGAAAGCCATGGGGGCCAATCCGGTGGCGATGGGCGTGAGTGAAGTGTTCAGCGGAATGCAGACCGGCGTCATTGATGGCACGGAAAACAATCCGCCGACGTTCGTCGCCCACAACTACCTGCCGGTGGTGAAAAACTACACCTACAGCCGCCACTTCATCATCCCTGAGCTGTTCCTCTATTCAAAAGTGAAATGGGACAAGCTGTCAAAAGACGATCAGCAACTGATGCTGAAACTGGCAAAAGAGGCACAAGACGAGCAGCGCCAGCTGTGGAAAACCTACAACGACGAATCGCTGGCAAAAATGCAGGCTGGCGGCGTGAAGTTTTATGAAATCGACCGCGAGGTGTATTTCAAAGCCACCCAACCGGTACGCGATGAGTTCGGTAAAGGTCACGAAGTCCTGATGCAGCAAATTGCCGACGTTCAATAACCTGATGTGAGGCGGCCTTTGTGGCTGCCTGACTTTTCGCGCACTTTCGGGGGTTTCATGCTCCACGTTTATCAACGTCTGATGGACTTGCTTTATCTTTTCGCCATGTGGCTGGCGGGGATTGCCCTGCTGTTAATGGTGGCAGTGATCCCTGTCGGGATCTTCGCCCGCTACGTCATGAACAGCGCCCTCTCCTGGCCGGAGCCGATGGCAATCATGTGCATGGTGGCTTTTACCTTTATCGGCGCCGCCGTGGCCTACCGTTCAGGTTCACACATCATGGTCGCGATGGTCACAGACCGTCTGCCACCTGCGCTGAAAAAATTTTCCGCCCTGCTCGCCGACCTGATGATGCTGGCCATCAGCCTGTTCATTTTTTGGTACAGCCTGCTGTTGTGCAGCGAACTGTGGCAACAGCCGGTGGCGGAATTCCCGCTGCTGACTGCCGGGCAAACGTATCTGCCGCTGCCGCTGGGTTCGGCGCTGACCGTGCTGTTTATCCTTGAGCAAATCCTTGCAGGCCCGCAGGCCCACCGCCCGGTGGTCCGGCTGGGTAATTCAGACGCCTGAGGGCCCTTTTCTGGAGCATACGTAATGGATGCCTTAATTTTGCTGTTAACGCTGGGAGTGATGCTTGCTATCGGCGTGCCGGTGGCGTACGCCGTTGGCCTGAGCGCCGTGGCAGGCGCGCTGTGGATCGATCTGCCGCTGGAAGCGCTAATGATCCAACTGACCAATGGCGTAAACAAGTTTTCACTGCTGGCGATCCCGTTCTTTATTCTGGCTGGTGCCATTATGGCTGAAGGGGGGATCGCCCGGCGGCTGGTGAGTTTTGCCTATATCTTCGTCGGTTTTATCCGCGGCGGTTTATCGCTGGTGAACATCGTAGCCTCCACCTTTTTCGGCGCAATTTCCGGCTCGTCGGTCGCGGATACTGCGTCTATCGGCTCAGTGATGATCCCCGAGATGGAGAAAAAAGGTTATCCGCGTGACTTCGCCGCCGCCGTGACCGCGAGCGGTTCGGTACAGGCCATTTTGACCCCGCCCAGCCACAACTCGGTGATCTACTCGCTGGCGACCGGCGGTACCGTATCGATCGCGGCGCTGTTTATCGCCGGGATCCTGCCCGGCCTGCTGCTCAGCCTGACATTAATGGTGATGTGCGTGGTGTTCGCCCATAAACGCGGCTATCCGAAAGGCGAACGCGTGCCATTTAAGCAGGCGCTGAAAATCTTCGCCGACACCCTTTGGGGGCTGATGACGGTGGTGATCATCATGGGGGGCATTCTCAGCGGCGTCTTCACCGCCACCGAATCAGCGGCTATCGCCTGCCTGTGGTCGTTCTTCGTCACCATGTTTATCTACCGCGACTATAAATGGTCAGAGCTGCCAAAACTGATGTTCCGCACGGTGAAAACCGTCAGCATCGTGATGATCCTGATTGGCTTCGCGGCGAGCTTTGGCGCGGTGATGACCTATATGCAGCTGCCGATGCGCATTACCGAGTTTTTCACCAGTATCTCTGATAACAAATACGTCATTCTTATGTGGATCAATATCATGCTGCTGATCATCGGTACGCTGATGGACATGGCGCCGATCATTTTGATCCTCACACCGGTGCTGCTGCCGGTCATCCTCTCCCTCGGTATTGATCCGGTGCATTTCGGCATGATCATGTTGGTGAATCTCGGGATCGGGTTAATCACGCCGCCGGTTGGATCCGTGCTGTTCGTTGCGAGTGCGGTCAGTAAACAGAGTATTGAGAAAGTGGTGAAAGCCATGCTGCCGTTCTACTGCGTGCTGTTCGCCGTGCTGATGCTGGTGACCTATGTGCCGGCGATTTCACTCACTCTGCCCAAACTGTTCGGGGTTTATACGGGATAAACCGCGGGCGCAAAGCGCCTGAAATTTTCTCATCCACGCGCCAAAACCTGCCCCGCCCCGAATCATCATGTTAAGTTAAAGAAAAAAACCCGTGCCGCAAGGCGCGGGTGCAAACATCATTAACAGGGTGAAACGGACATCATGGCTGCAAAAAAAACACACGCCTCAAAGCATATTGAAACCACGCTGGTCAGCGCCGGACGTGACAAGAAGTTCACCCAGGGCTCGGTAAACGCCGTGATCCAACGGGCTTCGTCACTGGTATTTAACAGCGTCGCAGAGAAAAAACACGCCACCAAAAACCGCGCCAACGGCGAACTGTTTTATGGCCGTCGCGGTACACTGACTCACTTCTCTTTCCAGGAGGCGATGGTCGAGCTGGAAGGGGGCGCAGGGTGTGCCCTTTACCCGTGCGGTGCGGCAGCGGTCAGCAATGCGATCCTGTCGTTTGTTTCAACCGGCGATCATATTCTGGTGGCAGGGTCAGCCTATGAGCCAACGCAGGATTTCGCCGAAAAAGTACTGCGCAAGCTTGGTGTCAGCACCACCTATTTCCCGGCGTCCATTGGCGAAGATCTCGGTTCACTGATGCAGCCCAATACCAAAGTGGTATTCCTCGAAGCGCCGGGCTCCATCACGATGGAGATGCCAGACCTGCCCGCCATGGTGCGTTCCGTGCGGGCCGTTTCACCTGATGTCGTTATCATGATCGACAACACCTGGGCGGCAGGCATTCTTTTTAAGGCGCTGGATTTCGATATCGATATTTCAATTCAGGCCGGCACCAAATATATCATCGGCCATTCGGACGCAATGATCGGCACCGCCGTCAGTAACGAACGCTGCTGGGAGAAATTGCGCGAACACTCTTATCTGATGGGCCAGATGGTCGATGCCGATACCGCGTACGTCGCCAGCCGTGGCCTGCGTACGTTGGGTATCCGTCTGCGCCAGCATGAGGAGAGCAGTCTCCGCGTTGCACAGTGGCTCGAAGCTCGCCCGGAAGTCGCAGTGGTCAATCACCCGGCATTACCCGGCAGCCAGGGCCATGAATTCTGGAAACGTGATTTCACCGGCAGCTGCGGACTGTTCTCTTTCGTGCTCAAACAGCGTCTGACCTCAGCACAGTTGGCGGAGTATCTCGACCATTTCGAAAATTTCAGCATGGCGTATTCGTGGGGCGGCTTTGAGTCATTGGTACTGGCAAACCAGCCGGAAGAGATTCAGGCTATCCGCCCGGCCGAGACCGTCGATTTTACGGGTACGCTGATACGGCTGCATATCGGGCTGGAGCATTGTGAGGATCTGATCGCGGATCTGGACGCAGCCTTTGGCAGAATTGCAGCAAACCCGCAATGATTGCGACGGACTGCGCAGATCGGCGCAGTCTCTGTCGATATTTCGTCAGAAGAGTGTCCATAATCGGTCAGTATAAAATATAGCCTGGCTGCATAGACAGCCAGACTCTTATAACAAAAACGAATATTTCTGCCCGGGTTCACCGGCCTCAGATCAACCCATAAAGGGAGGATCTGCGTTACACTGAACCCGTGACAGCTCTTAACAGCACCCTGACAGGACAGTTTATGGCAGTACTTACCGATATTCTTCATGCACTCTGGCAGCACGACTTCAGCGTCCTCGCCGACCCAAAAGTTCTCTGGGTGGTGTATGCCGTATTGTTTATTACCTTGTTCCTCGAAAATGGCCTGCTCCCCGCCTCTTTCCTGCCGGGTGACAGCCTGTTATTACTGACGGGAGCCTTGATCGCCAAAGGCGTCATGAGCTTCATCCCGACGCTGATCATTCTGGTGATTGCCGCCAGCCTTGGTTGCTGGCTGAGCTACATTCAGGGCCGCTGGTTAGGGCATACCAAACTGGTGAAAGGCTGGCTATTGCAGCTTCCGGCGCAATACCATCAACGCGCCCATCAGATGTTTATTCAGCACGGCTTAATGGCGTTGTTGATTGGCCGTTTTCTGGCCTTTGTGCGCACTTTGCTGCCTACCATGGCCGGTATTTCGGGGCTGAATAACGCCCGCTTCCAGCTGTTTAACTGGCTGAGCGCACTGCTGTGGGTAGGCGTGGTGATTTCACTGGGCTTCGCCCTCAGCCATATTCCGATCGTCAAACGCCATGAAGATCAGGTGATGGCCGGGCTGATGATCCTGCCGGTGTTGCTGCTGGTGGTGGGATTGGTGGGCGCGCTGCTGGTGGTCTGGAAAAAACGAAAATGCCGCAGACCGGTCTGCACCGGTGAGATCAAAACAAAACCCGCTGAATAGCGGGTTTTTTATAGCTGTTATCGAATCAGGGTATCCGCCAGCGTCAGCGAATGGCCTTCCCGCGCCCGTGCCATCTCATCACTTGGCGTCACGCCAAAGTAGCGCTTAAATTCGCGGCTGAACTGCGAAGCGCTCTCATACCCGACCCGCAAGGCCGCAGAGCTGGCTTTCAGCCCGTCGTACATCATCATCATGCGCGCTTTATGCAACCGGTAGGTCTTCAGGTATTGCAGCGGTGAGGTGCTGGTCACCGCTTTAAAATTATGATGAAACGCAGACACACTCATGTTCACTTCACTGGCCAGCAGCTCCACGCTGAGGTTGTCGGCGTACTGGCTCTCAATGCGGCGCAGCGCTTTGGCAATCTGGCTGAAGTGCGTGTGGCGGTTGACGAGCGCCTGTAGCGCACCACCGTTGTCACTGGTGAGCACCAGAAACAAGATCTCGCGGATGATTTGCGGGCCGAGGACTTTGGCACGCAGCGGCCTCTCCATCACGTCCAGCAGGCGTTCGGCGGCGCACAGGATATCTTCATCCAGCACGCCTGAGCTGATGCCAGAGGATTGGTCCTTCTGCCCGGTAAAACCGGCCTCTTCCATATCCAGCAGCAGATCCTGCAACATGACGGTATTAATGCTGATCTGAATACCGGCCAGAGGCTGCTCAGCGCTGGCAAAGGTTTCGCACTCAAACGGCAGCGGCACCGTGAGCATCAGGTAGTTTTTCGGATCATAGGAGAAAGTACGCTTACCCAGATAACCAATCTTGCTGCCCTGAAAGAGGATCACCAGGCCGGGGTTATACAGCACCGGCGTGCGCGGGTGATGGCGTTTGGTGTACATCAGTGACACCTGAGGCACGATGGAATGGCTGAGCAACTTATCACCGCTCAACCGCGCAACCTGCGCCGCCAGGTTGGCGCAAAGACTCTCAACATGTTCCATTCTGCACTTCCTTTACTCTCAATGATCCGGCATTGATTCTGCCATGAGCGCGCCCTTTTCTACAGTCTCCGGCAGAAACAGGCAAGTCTTAGGCAGGAATGAGCATGATTATTGCGCGCGGATATTGTTAGTGTGGTGAGGATTGAAGGTCGTGGCAGAAATCGGCAGTAATGCTGTTAGCTGCTAGGCTTTAAGGAATCATTACGCTATTTACGCCATTGGAGAGATTGCATGTCTACACCAACCGCTGCAGAAAATACCTTTAAAGCCTGGGCCGCTGCCGGTCCGCATCAGCCTCTGGAGTCCTTTCCTTTCGACGCAGGTCCGATAGGCGATGAAGAAATCGAAGTCGCGATTGATTACTGCGGCGTCTGCCATTCTGACTTATCGATGCTTAATAATGACTGGGGCATTACCCAATATCCTTTCGTTCCCGGCCATGAAGTGGTGGGGAAAATCGTAAAAATAGGTGACCACGCGCGCAACAAAGGGCTGAAAGTTGGTCAGACCGTGGGCGTGGGCTGGAACCGTGGCAGCTGTATGCATTGCCACCCGTGTATTTCGGGCGATCAGCATCTCTGCCATGAAGTCGAAGCTACGATTGTGGGCCGCCACGGCGGGTTCGCCGATAAAATTCGCAGCCACTGGGCCTGGGCCATTCCGCTCCCGGAAGGCGTCGACAGCACCAGTGCTGGCCCGCTGTTCTGCGGCGGCATCACGGTGTTTAACCCGCTGCTGCAGTTTGGCGTCCTGCCAACTCACCGCGTGGGCGTGGTAGGCATCGGCGGTCTGGGTCACATGGCCGTACGCTTTCTAAATGCGTGGGGCTGCGAAGTCACTGCGTTTACCTCATCAGAAGCCAAGCGTGACGAAGCGTTGTCGCTCGGGGCTCACCGCGTCGTCGCCACCCGCGACAGCAAAGACCTGAAGAAAATCGCCGGGCAGCTCGATTTCATTATGGTCACCGCCAACGCCTCGCTGGACTGGGATGCCATTATCGGCGCACTGGCCCCGAAAGGCCGTCTGCACTTTGTGGGCGTAGTGCCCGAGGCCGTACCGGTACACGTGATGGCACTTATCAGCAAACAGGCCGAAATTTCCGGTTCACCGACCGGTTCGCCGTCGCGACTGGCCGATATGCTGGCCTTCTGCGCGCGCCATAAGATTACGCCACAGGTCGAGCACTTCCCGCTCAGCAAAATCAACGACGCAGTAAAACATTTACATGACGGTAAGGCGCGTTATCGCGTGATCCTGGATATGCATGCCTGATATGAGACGAAAGATCGGGATCCTGCCCCTCAGCGGAACCCGGCTTCGTTAAACAGACTTAGAACGTAAGCGCAATTGATTGAAGGAGAAACTCATGGCAACGCAACCCATCATTAAACTTCACGATGGCAACAAGATGCCTCAGTTAGGACTCGGCGTATGGAAGGCCAGTAACGAAGAGGCGAGCAACGCCGTTACGACGGCTATCAACACCGGTTATCGCCACATTGATACCGCCGCCATTTATAAAAATGAGGAAGGCGTGGGCGAAGCGCTAAGTGGCATCAACACTCCACGCGAAGAGTTGTTCATTACCACCAAACTGTGGAATGACGACCAGTTAAACGCGCACGATGCGCTGGAAACCAGCCTGAAGAAGTTACGTCTCGACTACGTCGATCTCTATCTGATTCACTGGCCAAAAGCCGATCAGGGCAATTTTGTCGAAGCCTGGAAGCAGCTGCAAAAACTGAAAGAACAGGGGCTGGCGAAAAGCGTCGGTGTGTGTAATTTCCATATACCGCATCTGCAAAAACTGAAAGATGAAACCGGCATCTTCCCGGTAGTGAACCAGATTGAGCTGCACCCGTTACTGCAACAGCGCCAGCTTCATGCCTGGAACGCCACGCACAACATCGCCACCGAATCCTGGAGTCCGCTGGCACAAGGCGGCGAAGGGGTATTCGACCAGCCGCTGATCCAAAAACTGGCCCAGAAATATGACAAAACTCCGGCGCAGGTGGTGATCCGCTGGCATCTGGACAGCGGGCTGATCGTGATTCCTAAATCCGTGACGCCAAAACGCATCCGCGAAAACTTCGAGGTGTTTGATTTCAAACTTGAGAAGGAAGAGTTGGCGGAAATCGCCAAACTGGATGCTGGTAAACGCTTAGGGCCGAATCCGGAAACGTTCTGATCTGCACTGTTTTATGAACTACCTGAAAACAAAAAACCCGCCGAGGCGGGTTTTTTTATGTGCCGGATTTAAGCCGACGGCGTGATAACCATCTGTCCGGTAGAGCCGCGGTCGGCCATCTCCAGCGCTCCGCTGTAATAAAGGAACGGGAAATGATCGTAGGATGGCTGATTCAGGTAGACCAGCAGTTCGACGTCACCATCGACCCACACCGTATCTTTGAAGCCGGCATCTTCCACCAGCGGCGCGGCACCGTTGACGCTTTTTACCAGGAATGAGACGCCCTGAACGTGGAACGGCTGCGGCATGTCGGCGCGCACATTCCAGCGCTCCCATGTGCCCTGCTGAGCCGTGAAGTCGATGCGGCTGATATCCCAGATAGAGCCGTTGATGCCCGGCTGGCTGTCGCCAAGCCGGAATTCACGGGTACGGGAAACGCTCCCGCTGAGGATTTGGTCGGCCAGCAGGCGCATCGGCAGATTGTCGGTCACCAGCGGCAACAGGCCTGTGGGTCTCAACGTCAGCACCAGCGTGGAGACCAGAATGCTCGAAGGTTCGAACAGGCCACGAATGCGGTCCATCACGCTCGCGGCTTCGCCGGCAGTGATCGACACGTCGTCGCCCTGCGACATATCAATCAGCACTTCGCGGCGTTCGCCCGGTGCCAGCGATAAACGCTGAACGGTCAGAGGTGCAGGCAAGAAGCCGAGATCGGAACCCACCACGTGGAAAGCACGTCCGTCAGTGAGGCTGAGCTGATAGCGGCGGGCGTTAGAGGCATTGAGCAGGCGCAGGCGTACCCAACCGCGTGAGACTTCGACAAACGGCCCCTGAACGCCGTTGACCAACATGGTGTCGCCAAAGAAGCCGCCAGACGCCGGGGTGTCGTACTGCGGTACACCGAAGTTGTCGAGACGCTTGTCCTGAATGATCACCGGGAAGTCATCCACGCCGTAGTGGTTGGGAAGCGGCAGATTCTTGCTGATCGGATCTTCAATCAGCCACATCCCCGCCAGACCGTTATAGACGTGCGGCCCCATGCGGTTCGGCGTATTGGCGTGATACCAACAGGTGGCCGCAGGCTGACGGATAGGCAGCACCGGCGACCAGTCAACGCCCGGTGAGATCATGCGTGCGCCGCCACCGGCCAGCGTTCCCGGAACTTGCAGGCCGCTGACGGTCATCGAGACCGGCTCAGACAGACGGTTGCTGTAAATCAGTTTGACGTCATCGCCACTGTAGACGCGCACCGTCGGCCCGAGATACATGCCGTTAAATCCCCAGACCGGGGCTTTATTACCACCGAGGAACGACCAGTGGGCCGACTGCATAGTCAGAAATAATGGTTGTCCGCGACGGGACTCAATCAATGGAGGAACAGGCAATGCTGGTTGCGATCCACTCGCTTGTGCCCTCAGTGGCAATGCACCCGCGGCCAGAGCCAATCCGGATGCTTGCAGAAACGAGCGACGACTGAGTGACATATTTTCTCCATGAAAACAAAATCAAAGCTGTGTAAATTGCCCCTGGCCATCATTGGCGGCGGGCGAAAAAGGAAGATTACTTTTTGGCCTTCGCAGCGGCTTCGCGCGCGGCGACTTCGGCGTCCAGTTCTGCAATCTTGTCGGCCATGATTTGATGGCAATGATTGGACAGCTCACGCAAACGCTCTTTGCCATACTGCGACGTATCAATCGGCGGCAGCATTTCAACGATGACCAGCCCGTTAGACCAGCGGTTCAGCTTGATTTTGTCATTGGTGTTGGACACACAAATCGGCACGATAGGCACACCGGCAGAAATTGCCGCATGGAAGGCACCGGTTTTAAACGGCATCAGGCCACGGCCACGGCTGCGCGTCCCTTCCGGGAACATCCAGATGGAGATGTTCTTCTTATTGATGTGATCCACCACCTGAGAAATGGTGGTATGCGCTTTGGCGCGGTTGTCACGGTCAATCAACAGGTTACCGGTCAGCCAGTAGAGCTGGCCAAAGAACGGGATCCACGCCAGGCTTTTTTTGCCGACGGTCACGGTTCTTGGTTGAACCACGGATGACACGGTGACCATGTCATAGTTGTTCTGATGGTTGGCAATGTAGATACATTTGCCGTAGTGCGCCGCTTCAGGCGGGATTCGCTTTTCGACGGTAATGCCCAGAACCGGTGCCAGACGTCCGAACATATGGCCGAAAGTCGCCACATGTTTTGGATTTCGCGGGCTGAACAGGCAGTAAATGCAGCCCAAAAAGGACAACAGAATCGAATAAATAACGACGATGATCAGACGCAAAATAAATAACATAACATCCTCTTAAGCATACCGCCGGAGCCAGCAGGAAACCTCGCCGTCTCCTTCCCTCCGCGCTGGGCTATTCTCAGGCCTCAGCCAGCGCTACACAACGGTTTTATTTATACATTTGTAAAATCTTTGCGCTCTGCTGCAACTTCAGAAGTGCCTGATTTTCACAAGGCATTCAGGGCACAAATGTGCCCTGAATTATCCGGTCGGGACCGGTGACCCGATGGCGTTACTCTTCGCTGTCACCCGCTGACTTACGCAGCGGAGACTCAGCTTCAACGCGGTCAATACGTTGCAGGCCACGTGGTAACAGCGTTCCTTTGCGGCCACGCTCTGCACGGAATTTCTGTAACTCTTCCGGACGCAGCGTCAGTTTACGTTTGCCAACGTACAGGGTCAGTGACGTCTGCGGTGGCAACACCAGCAGCCAGGCCAGTTTGTCTTCACCTGACGCCGCCTGTGCGGAAGGAATTGAAACAATTTTGTTACCTTTCCCTTTCGACAACTGTGGCAGATCGGCAACCGGGAACAGCAACATACGGCCTGCAGCGGTGATAGACAGCAGCATGTTGTCCTCGCCGTGCAGTTCGATTGGCGGCAGAACTTTAGCGTTATCCGGCAAGGTGATCATCGCTTTACCGGCGCGGTTACGGGCAACTAAATCGTTGAAGGTACAGACGAAACCGTAACCGGCATCCGAGGCCATCAGCAGTTTTTGATCGTCCGGTGCCATTAGCACCTGCTCAATGGTAGCGCCCGGCGGTGGCGTCAGTTTACCCGTCAGCGGCTCGCCCTGTCCGCGCGCTGAAGGCAGCGTCATCGGATCCAGCGCGTAGCTGCGACCAGTGGAGTCAATGAAGACCACCGGCTGGTTGCTCTTGCCTTTGGCGGCGGCCCGGAAGCTGTCCCCGGCTTTATAGCTCAGACCGGTCGCGTCAATATCGTGGCCTTTGGCGCTGCGCACCCAGCCCATTTCAGACAGAACGATAGTCACTGGCTCAGAGGGCACAAAATCGTGCTCACTCATGGCTTTGGCTTCTGCGCGTTCGGTGATTGGTGAACGGCGGTCGTCGCCATAAGCTTCAACGTCAGCCTGAATCTCTTTACGGATAAGCGTGCTCAGTTTACGTTCTGAACCCAACAGCGCCTGCAACTGATCACGCTCTTTGGCGAGTTCAGCCTGTTCACCGCGGATTTTCACCTCTTCGAGTTTTGCCAAATGGCGCAATTTCAACTCAAGGATGGCTTCGGCCTGGGTTTCACTCAGATCAAAGCGTGCCATCAGTACCGGTTTCGGTTCGTCTTCGGTACGGATGATATGAATGACTTCGTCGATACTCAGGAAGGCAATCAGTAAACCTTCGAGGATATGCAGACGTTTGAGCACTTTATCGAGGCGGAAATTCAGGCGGCGGCGCACGGTATCGCGGCGGTAAGCCAGCCATTCGGTCAGGATTTCCACCAGCCCTTTCACCGACGGGCGGTTATCCAGACCAATCATGTTCATGTTGATGCGGTAGCTGCGTTCCAGATCGGTGGTCACAAACAGGTGGTTCATCACCTGATCGAGATCGACACGGTTAGAGCGCGGTACCACCACAAGACGGGTTGGGTTTTCGTGATCGGATTCATCACGCAAATCTTCCACCATCGGCAGCTTTTTATTACGCATCTGGCTGGCGATCTGCTCCAGCACTTTGGCTCCGGACACCTGATGCGGCAAGGCGGTGATCACCGCGCTGCCATCCTCTTTGTGCCACACGGCGCGCATACGCACCGAGCCTTTACCCGACTCATAAATTTTACGGATTTCGTTACGCGGAGTAATGATTTCGGCTTCGGTCGGGAAGTCAGGCCCCTGCACGAATTCCAGTAAATCTTCCAGCGTACTGCCCGGTTTTTCCAGCAGCGCAATCGCGGCGTTTGCCACTTCGCGGATGTTATGCGGCGGAATATCCGTCGCCATACCTACGGCAATACCGGTGGTGCCGTTCAGCAGAATATTCGGCAGACGCGCGGGCAGGGTTTTGGGTTCCTGCATGGTGCCGTCGAAGTTCGGCACGTAATTGACCGTACCCTGGCCCAGTTCGCGTAGCAGCACGTCCGCATATTTCGACAGGCGGGATTCGGTATAACGCATGGCGGCGAAGGATTTCGGATCATCCGGCGCACCCCAGTTTCCCTGACCATCCACCAGCGGGTAACGGTAAGAGAACGGCTGCGCCATCAGCACCATGGCTTCATAACAAGCGCTGTCGCCGTGCGGATGGTATTTACCCAGTACGTCACCGACCGTACGGGCCGATTTCTTAAATTTGGCGTTATTGCTCAGGCCGAGTTCCGACATCGCATAAATAATGCGGCGTTGCACAGGCTTGAGGCCGTCGCCGATAAACGGCAGCGCGCGGTCCATGATCACATACATGGAATAGTTGAGATAGGCGTTCTCAGTAAACGTGTGCAGCGCTAAACGCTCTGTACCGTCATGAGTTATTTCGCTCATTGATTAATCCTCAGACCCGTGGCGTTATCGTTCTGGAAAATAAGGAGGCTCACACTGGCAGGGGCGCAACAATGCCCGCAGCGAGGCGATGATGCCCGCGATAGTACATCATCTGCCGCATTCCTGTCACAGTTGCTGTGATCCTGCCCGCGACCATCAGGGTCAGTTGTTTAAAAAGTGACTCACAATTGTTCAATATTTGTATTGCGATGGCCCTTTATTGCATTTTTGTCCATAGTCTTGTGCGCAAGATCACATTTTTCCGCCTCGCCATTTTAAGTAAACTGTTGGACAACAGATTATCAACGAGGCCCTACAGCATGAGCAATATCCTTATTATTAACGCCGGTAAAACCTTCGCCCACTCAAAAGGCGAGCTGAACAACAGCCTGACTGACGTCGGCTCCAGCTTCCTGCGCGATGCCGGTCACGACGTGCGTGTCACCGTGCTTGAAGAGGGTTATGACCTTCAGGCCGAAATCGAAAGTTATCTCTGGGCAGACGCCATCATTTATCAGCAACCCGGCTGGTGGATGGGTATGCCGTGGACCCTGAAAAAATATATCGATGAAGTTTTCACTGAAGGCCACGGCAAACTGTACGCCAGCGATGGCCGTACCCGTTCAGACGCATCCCATAAATACGGTTCAGGCGGCCTGTTGCAGGGCAAGAGCTACATGCTCTCTGTCACCTGGAATGCTCCGCTGGAAGCTTTCGAAGATAAAGAACAATTCTTCCACGGCGTGGGCGTTGACGGCGTATACCTCCCGCAGCATAAAGCTAACCAGTTTATCGGTCTTGAGACCCTGCCGACCTTCATGTGTAACGATGTAATGAAGCAACCGAACGTTGAGCGTGATTTTGCCCGTTACCGCGCACACCTTGAATATGTGTTTGGTCAGGCTTAAGTTTACACTTCGCATTTATGTTTTTCTGACAGGCACCAAGAGGATTTTATGATCACTGTTATTGCCGAAATCAAAGTTAAACCGGGCCGCCGCGACGCGGTGCTGGAAAAAATCATCGCGCTGTTGCCAAGCGTTCTCGAAGAGAAAGGCTGCCACCGCTATGAGCCCTACGTTGATTTCAACGGTCAGATCCCGTGGCGCAAAACCGTCCCTGACTCCATTTTCATGCTGGAAGACTGGGAAAGCCTGGCGCACCTTGAAGCGCACCAGCAGGCGACACATATGGATAAGCACCGCGAAAACATCAAAGCCGATGTGCTGGATGTGGTGATCCATATTATCGAGAAAGCATGATTGTGGGATGTGAGATCTAGAGTCTGACATTTCATAAAGCAAAAAGCCGGAGCTGCAAAGCGTCCGGCTTTTTTTATTGCAGAAACCAAACGGTTTACACGTCCAGTTCGGCAGTATCGCCTTTTTCCTGTAACCAGTTACGGCGGTCTTCAGAACGTTTTTTCGCCAGCAACATATCCATCATGCGCAGAGTCTGATCGATGTTCTCTTCGTCAATGGTCAGCTGCACCAGACGACGGGTATTCGGATCCAGCGTGGTTTCGCGCAGTTGCAGCGGGTTCATCTCACCCAGACCTTTGAAGCGCTGGACGTTAGGTTTGCCCTTTTTACGTTTCAGCTGATCCAGTACGCCCTCTTTTTCCTGCTCGTCCAGGGCATAAAACACCTCTTTGCCCAGATCGATGCGGTACAAAGGCGGCATGGCGACATAAACGTGTCCACCGCGCACCAGAGAGCGGAAGTGACGGACAAACAGCGCGCACAGCAAGGTGGCGATGTGTAAACCGTCGGAGTCCGCATCCGCAAGAATACAGATCTTGCCGTAACGCAGCTGGGTCAGGTCTTCGCTGTCAGGATCGATGCCGATCGCGACAGAAATGTCGTGCACCTCCTGCGAGGCCAGAACTTCGTCCGAAGAGACTTCCCAGGTATTTAAGATCTTCCCCTTGAGCGGCATGATCGCCTGATATTCACGATCGCGCGCCTGTTTGGCGGAGCCGCCTGCCGAGTCCCCTTCCACCAGGAAAAGTTCGGTCATGTTCAGATCCTGCGAGGTGCAGTCAGCCAGTTTGCCAGGCAACGCCGGGCCGCTGGTCAGCTTTTTACGCACCACTTTCTTGGCGGCACGTAACCGACGCTGCGCGCTGGAAATGCACAGTTCGGCCAGCTGTTCGGCAGCCTGTACGTTCTGGTTCAGCCACAGGCTGAAGGCATCTTTCACAACGCCGGAGACAAACGCGGCGCACTGACGCGAAGAGAGACGCTCTTTGGTCTGACCGGCAAACTGTGGATCCTGCATCTTTACCGAGAGCACGTAGGCACAGCGCTCCCAAATATCTTCCGCCGACAGCTTCACGCCGCGCGGCAGAATATTGCGGAATTCACAGAACTCGCGCATGGCATCAAGCAGCCCCTGACGCAGGCCGTTAACGTGCGTACCGCCCTGCATGGTCGGGATAAGGTTAACGTAGCTTTCGGTCAGCAGTTCGCCGCCTTCCGGCAACCACAGCAGTGCCCAGTCAACCGCTTCAATATCACCGGCAAAGGCGCCAACAAAGGCTTTTTCCGGCAGGGTGATCAGACCGTTGACCGCTTCCATCAGGTAGTCAGTCAGGCCATCTTCGTAGCACCAACGCTGCTCGGTGTTGTTTACCTTGTCTTTAAAAATGATCTCAACGCCCGGGCACAGAACCGCCTTGGCTTTCAGCAGATGGCTGAGACGGCTGACCGAGAAACGCGGGCTGTCAAAGAAGCTGACATCTGGCCAGAAATGGACGCTGGTGCCGGTATTGCGTTTACCGCAGGTGCCGGTAACGTGCAGATCCTGCACTTTATCACCGTTCTCAAAGGCCATTTCATACACTTCACCACCGCGTTTTACCGCCACTTCAACCCGTGTTGAGAGGGCGTTGACCACGGAGATCCCCACGCCGTGAAGGCCGCCGGAGAATTGGTAGTTTTTATTGGAGAATTTGCCACCCGCATGAAGGCGACAGAAAATCAGTTCAACGGCGGGCACACCCTCTTCCGGGTGAATATCCACAGGCATGCCGCGACCGTCATCGATCACTTCCAGAGACTGATCGGCGTGCAGGATAACTTCAATGCGTTTTGCATGACCCGCTAATGCTTCATCGACGCTATTGTCGATCACTTCCTGACCGAGATGGTTCGGTCGCGTGGTGTCGGTGTACATGCCGGGGCGACGACGCACCGGTTCAAGACCGCTGAGGACCTCTATGGAATCCGCGTTATAAGTTGATTGGCTCATCGTTGAATATTCGGGCTCATAGGTTGGAAAACATTCGTTGGGCGGGCGCTGCGCTGTCTTGGGGGCGGACTGTCATCCGGGGGGAGCTCACCCTGACGATTCAGTCCGATGCCAGACCCAGGAAATCAATAATCGACGAAAAATGACGTTCGAAGCCGACAAAAGTATGATTTCCCTCAGGTTCGACCGTCTGTCGGCAGGTGGTGTAATACGCCACGGCCTGACGGTAATCGAGGATTTCATCGCCCGTTTGCTGAAGTAACCACAGTAAATCCGGCGACTCCAGCCGTTCGACCTGCATCACTTTCAGATCGTAAACGTGGCGTGACTCTAACACATATTGCTGCCCGGTGTAGGGGTTCTCGTTCTGCCCAAGGTAGTCAATCAGCAGCTCAAAAGGCCGCACGGCAGGGTTGACGACCACGGCGGGCACCATGAAGCATTGAGACAGCCAGGTAGCGTAATAGCCTCCCAGCGACGAGCCCACAATACCCAGCTTGCGGCCCGATTTCTGCATCACCAGCGATTCAAGTTGCTCCGCAGCATCAGAGGGAAAAGGCGGCAACTGCGGCACCACCATTTCAATATGCGGGTGGTGCTCCGCCAGCCAGCTTTTTAACAACGTGGCCTTCGCCGACTGTGGTGAACTATTGAAACCGTGGAGATAAAGTAAGGTGCTCATTCGTAACCGTCCGAATCGGTATCCGGGCTGAACTCATCGGTGTCCAGCCGGAACACCTGCGTCTCCACGCTGCCATCAGGGCAGAGATCGAGATATCGCCAGCCGGGTGCGGCCGTATCGATGGTGAAATTGGTACAGTGCGGTTTGAACTGAACGCAGGTCGAGGGCGTGGCATACAGGCGTTTGCCGTACCAGTCGAGATCCAGCTCCTGATGAATATGGCCGCACAGCAAGGTGTTCACCTTCGGATAGCGCGTTAGCACGTTAGCCAGCATGTGCGCATTGCGTAAACTGTGCTGATCCAGCCAGGTACAGCCTGACGGCAACGGATGGTGATGCAGCATGATCAGGGTAAAGCGATCGGGATATTCATCCAGACAGCGCTCCATCCATTCGAGCTGATATTCACTGACATGACCGTGGGGCACACCAAACACCTGCGTGTCGAGCAGCAGCACCTGCCACTTATCGCCGAGCAATACTTGCTTGGAGGGATGAATACCGGCCTCTAGCAGCGCATCAACCATTGCGGGCTGGAAATCGTGATTTCCGGGCAACCAGACACAAGGCGCGGGCAGTTCATTAATGCCCCGGGCAAAATGGCGGTAGGCTTCAAGCGATTGATCCTGCGCCAAATCGCCGGTCGCTGCGATGATATCGACCTCGCGGTTCTGGGCTTTTATTGCGTCCAGCACAGCGCGATAGCTGCGGAAGGTGTTTACCCCCAACAACGTTTCGTTCTCACCGGCGAAAAGATGAGTATCTGTAATTTGCAGAATTCTGACGTTGGCCCCATTCACCAAAGACAGTTTAAACAGGCTTTCCAAGTTGTGTCCTTTGTCGTTGAAGTCTGTCTAACAAACCGGAACGGCCATCGCTCCATGCGCAAGGCAATAACGCAACCAGTCAGCAAGGAACTGGTTAATTTGATGCTTTTCATCGCGCTGATGCAACTTTTTATTAGGATAATCATAGCGCGCTTTGAAGCGAAAGATCTGCTGACTCGCACACACTTCAGCAACCATAGCGTCGTGATACAGGCGCACGGTCAGTGACGGGAGGCTCCAGTAGCTGACCGCAGGCGCGGTCTGCTTTATCTCAACCAGAGTGGTGTAACGCGTAGACTCAACAATCGTAAGACGGTACGTTGCGCTACTCACCTGATAAGTTGCCGTTTCGCCGACTTCATCATTACGCGGCATTAAACGGCGCAGTTGTGCGAAATTGGTTTCACACAATCTCATCATTTCAGGAAAATCAGGGGTATAGCGCTTAATCATTAGTGGGACCACTCTTTTCTCAGGGATTCATGGTGCAAGGTCAGCCACTGCAAAGCAATGACTGACGCGGCATTATCGATTACTCCTTCCTCCACCCAGCGGTAAGCCTGTTCACGGCTCACCACATGCACGCGGATGTCCTCATTTTCAGCCGCCAGGCCGTGAATTCCCTGTGCCGTTGTTGCGTCGACTTCGCCCACCATAATTGACAGACGTTCGCTGGTTCCGCCCGGGCTGGCGAGGTAGCTCAGCGCGGGTTTACAGCGTCCAACAACGATATTAGCTTCTTCCAGCGCTTCGCGCCGGGCAACGTCTTCTACCGTTTCGCCCTCCTCAATGATACCGGCGACCATTTCCAGAAGCCATGGGGTATCACTGGAATCAATAGATGGAATACGGATTTGTTCGATCAACACCACTTCATCGCGCTGCGGATCATAAGGTAATAACACGGCGGCGTGGCCGCGCTCGAAAACCTCACGCACCACTTCTGCGCTCATTTCACCGCTAAACAGACGATGACGGAACCGATAGGCGATAATAGAAAAAAAACCTTTATAGCGCGTCTCACGTGCAATAATTTCTACATCATCCTGACCGAAAGTCACTGGTGAACCTTTTATCGAAGACATCTCGCTTCTCCCTTATTTCCTCACACAGACAGATTATCGTCATTTGAGGTCAATTTGATGAAAATGCGCTAATAATAATCAGACACGTTTGTGGTAGATTGAAACTAATTTGGGCGGTAAGGCACGTAAAGCCACTCAGTCCTTCCGCCAGTCTCTGATAGAATCCGCGTCTATTGGTATTTTGACAGCGTCACCATAACAACATTGCTGCACAACAAGGAATGCAAATGAAGAAACTGCTCCCCCTTCTAATCGGACTGAGCCTGGGCGGCTTTAGTGCGATGAGCCAGGCTGAAAACCTGATGCAGGTCTACCAGCAAGCCAGGGAAAGTAACCCGGATCTGCGCAAATCTGCCGCCGACCGTGATGCTGCATTCGAAAAAATCAACGAATCGCGCAGCCCATTATTACCGCAACTCGGATTGGGTGCGGATTACGATTATACCAACGGCTATCGTGATGCGAATGGTATTAACAGCAATGTGACCAGTGCGTCCCTGCAATTGACCCAAACCATTTTTGATATGTCAAAATGGCGTGCACTGACTCTGCAGGAAAAAACGGCCGGTATTCAGGACGTCACTTTCCAGACCGCCCAACAGGCGTTGATCCTGAATTCGGCGACAGCTTACTTCAACGTGTTAAGCGCGATTGATTCCCTGTCCTACACCGAAGCACAGAAACAGGCCATCTACCGTCAGTTAGACCAGACAACCCAACGTTTTAACGTGGGTCTGGTTGCTATTACTGACGTGCAGAACGCCCGTTCACAATACGACACTGTATTAGCTAACGAAGTGACTGCACGTAATAACCTCGACAACGCACTGGAATCTTTGCGTCAGGTTACCGGGGTTTACTACCCGCAGCTCTCTTCACTGAATATCGACAGCTTCAACACGCAGAACCCGCAACCGGTCGCCAGCCTGTTGAAAGAAGCCGAAAGCCGCAACCTGAACTTGCTCTCTGCCCGTCTGTCCCAGGATTTGGCCCGTGAGCAGATCCGTTACTACCAA
Organism: uncultured Enterobacterales bacterium; assembly: GCA_963519305.1. Taxonomy (GTDB): domain Bacteria; phylum Pseudomonadota; class Gammaproteobacteria; order Enterobacterales; family Enterobacteriaceae; genus Ewingella. The sequence goes on along the minus strand of CAUQMS010000005.1, from coordinate 154,971 downwards.
ACTGGCCACATGCCAACGGTAGACCTGACGGCATCGACCGGCTTGAGCAACACCAAGTACAACGGTTCTAACACCGGTTCCGGAAGCTATCAGGACAGCGATGCAGGACAGAATAAAGTCGGCATCAGCTTCTCCCTGCCACTGTATACCGGCGGCTCGGTGAACTCTCAGGTCAAACAGGCGCAATACAACTTTGTGGGCGCCAGCGAGCAGCTGGAGAGCGCGCACCGTTCTGTTGTGCAGACTGTGCGTTCCTCCTTCAACAATATTTCTGCGTCTATCAGCAGCATCAACGCGTATAAACAAGCCGTTGTTTCTGCACAGAGTTCATTAGACGCAATGGAAGCCGGTTACCAGGTCGGTACCCGTACCATCGTTGACGTGTTGGATGCGACCACAACGCTGTACAACGCCAAACAACAGCTGTCAGCAGCACGTTATAACTACCTGATTAACCAGTTAAATATTAAATCTGCGTTAGGTACGTTGAACGAAAATGATCTGATGGCGTTGAACGGTGCGTTAGGTAAAGCGATCCCAACTACGCCAGACGCCGTAGCACCTGAAAATCCACAACAGGATGCGTCTGCAGACGGTTACGGTAACAACCCGACTGCGGCTCCGGTCAGGAAAAACGTGCAGGCTGAGAAAGTGAGCTCTCCGGTCGTCAACCGTACTCCGGCGACCACTAGCAGCAACACCAGCAGCAGCGCGAAGAAAAACGGTAATCCATTCCAGAACTAATCGGGTTATGGCCGTTTTCAACATAAGCAGCCTTCCGGGCTGCTTTTTTTTTGCCCGCATCACAGCCTTTCGTAAAGTCTCGTAACAATTGACCCTGACTGCTTTAACATTAACCGTCTTTACCCTATTCTTACGCACTACTGGGAAAGGGCAAAAAAGCCCTACACATGGGATATATACGATGAAACGGACACAAAACATCAATCTGGCTACCTTCCGGAAATCCTGGCGTAGCTACCGCATTACCCCTGTCGCTATCGCCGTCAGTGCCGTGTTTATGCTTTCTGGCTGTGAAAAAACCGATGAGACCGTCTCGCTGTACCAAAACGTAGACGATTGCTCGAAAGCCAATCCGTCTAACAGCGCGCAATGTACCGCGGCTTATGACGCAGCCAAAAAAGAAGCAGAAAAAACCGCGCCAAAATATGCCAGCCGCGAAGAGTGTGTGGCTGAGTTCGGCGAAGGCCAGTGTACGCAAACCCCAGCACAGGCAGGCATGGCAGCCCAGCCACAGCAGAGCGGCAGCTTCTGGATGCCTCTGATGGCCGGTTATATGATGGGCCGTATGATGGGCGGCGGCGCGGGCTTTGCTCAGCAACCGCTGTTCACCTCTAAAAATGCCGCCAGCCCGGCAAACGGCAAATTTGTTGATGCCACCGGTAAAAGTTATGGCCCGGCGACCGCAGGCGGACGCACCATGACCGTGCCGAAAACCGCGATGGCGCCAAAACCTGCAACCACCAGCACAGTTACCCGTGGTGGCTTTGGTGAGAGCGTGGCAAAACAGAACACTATGCAGCGCAGCTCAGCCTCTACTACACGTTCACCTTCACGCAGCATGGGTGGCTAAGAGGCCGTCATGAAACGTTTAGCGATCGCAGAGCGCCCGGACTGGCGCGAACAAGCCACCGAATTTGGCTTCAATTTTCACACCATGTATGGCGAACCCTACTGGTGTGAAGATGCCTACTATCAGTTCACGTTGGCCCAGATTGAAGAGATCGAAGACGCCACCGCTGAGATCCACCAGATGTGTTTGAAAGTGGTGGAAAAAGTCATTAGTGACGATGCTCTGATGGCCAAATTCCAGATCCCTAAACATGTCTGGGACTTTGTGCGCACATCATGGAAAACCCAGCAACCGTCGCTCTATTCCCGTCTGGATCTGGCCTACGACGGCGTTAACCCGCCGAAGTTGTTGGAAAACAACGCAGACACCCCGACGTCGCTGTATGAAGCCGCCTTTTTCCAATGGTTGTGGCTGGAAGAGCAAATCGCTGCGGGCAAATTGCCGCAGGATGCCGACCAGTTCAACAGTATGCAGGAAAAGTTGATCGAGCGTTTCAGCGAGCTGAAAAGCCAGCATGGCTTCTCATTGCTGCATTTTGCCTGCTGCGAAGACACCGAAGAAGATCGCGGTACGGTGCAATATTTACAAGATTGCGCACTGGAAGCAGAACTGGCCAGCGAGTTTCTGTTTATCGAAGAGATCGGCCTTGGTGAACGCGGTCAGTTTACCGATCCGCAGGATCAGGTGATCAGCAATCTGTTTAAGCTCTATCCGTGGGAGTTTATGTTCCGCGAAATCTTCTCCACCAAGCTGGAAGATGCGGGCGTACGCTGGCTGGAACCCGCCTGGAAAGCGATTTTGTCGAATAAGGCGCTGCTGCCGCTGCTGTGGAAAATGTTTCCGGATCACCCGAATCTGCTGCCGTCTTATTTCGCAGAAGATGCCCATCCGGAAATGGATCACTATGTGATTAAACCGCTGTTCTCCCGCGAAGGTGCCAATATCCGCATCATCGAGAAAGGGCAGGAAGTAGCGAGCGTTGACGGCCCCTACGGCGAAGAAGGCATGATCGTCCAGCAGTTCCACCCCCTGCCAAAATTCGGCGACAGCTATACGCTGATCGGCAGCTGGCTGGTCAATGATCAACCTTGCGGCATCGGCCTGCGTGAAGACAAAGCGCTGATCACGCAGGATCTGTCACGTTTCTACCCGCATGTGATCGTCGGTTAATCTTTCGGATCGACCCGTAAAAAACGGAGAGCGAATCACTTCACTCTCCGTTTTTTTATCCTTGTTTTTTTATCACGAAGAACACTACCCCAACTGCACTGAAAGCATACTCAGCGAACTCATCACAATGCCGTCGGTTGGCGTCGTGATCGCCTCTTCACCATCCCACGCGCCTAAAACATACAGCAACGGCAGATAGTGCTCGACGGACGGGTTAGAGAGCGCTGCACCGTCGTGCTGCATGAAGTTCACCAGCGGATGGTCTTTGGCCTCGCCCTTCCAGTCCAGATTATCCAACACGTACTGATTAAATGAAGCCGCCCAAGGGTAAGGCTCTGAATTCCCCTCCCACTTCACCATGCGCAAGTTGTGTACCACGTTGCCACTGGCGACAATCATCACGCCGTCATCGCGCAAGGCCGACAGTTTTTTACCCATCTGATAGTGATATTCCGCTGGCTGCGTACCGTCAATACTGAGCTGTACCACAGGAATGTCGGCGTCCGGGTACATCTTGATCAGTACGCCCCAAGTGCCGTGGTCAAAACCCCACTCGCTGGTATCCGCAGCAACATCGATCGGCCTGAGCAATTCCTGCAGCTGTTTTGCCAGCGCCGGAGAACCGGGTGCCGGATAGCGTTTGTCGAACAGCGCCTGCGGGAAACCACCGAAATCATGGATAGTGCGCGGGTTTTCCATCGCCGTCACCGCCGTACCACGGGTAAACCAGTGGGCAGACACAGCCACAATGGCTTTCGGACGCGGCAAGGTTTCTCCCAACGCCTGCCATGCACGGGTATAGGTATTATCTTCAAGCACGTTCATCGGGCTACCGTGGCCTAAAAACAGAGCGGGCATACGAGGGGAAGTCATAACGTTTTCCTTACCGCAAAGTGAAAAGAGTGGCAAAGCTCCCGGCGGAAGACTCTGCGCGATGAAAATAAGTTACTCTTTTTCACGACGCGACACAGCCGGATAACGGTGATGAAGTTATTCAGTAAATTTGACTATTTCGGACACAAAAAAGACCGCACAAGGCGGCCTTTAAGAGAAGAAGGCAGGAAACTCAGCTGGCTTGTTGTGTCTGCGCCTGACGGTAGGCCACCAGATCTTCGATGGTCAGCACCGGCATATCGTGTTTTTTGGCAAACACGATCGCTTGCGGCGCATGCGCCATGCTGCCGTCGTCGTTGGTCAGTTCACACAGCACGCCGAAAGGCTTAAGACCCGCCAGCGTCACTAAATCAATGGAGGCTTCGGTGTGACCCCCACGGGTCAGTACGCCGCCGGCCTGTGCGCGCAGCGGGAAAATATGCCCCGGACGGTGCAGGTCAGAAGGCTTCGCGCCATCTTTAATGGCGGCGCGGATGGTGGTGATACGGTCAGCAGCTGATACGCCGGTCGTCACCCCTTCGGCTGCTTCAATAGTCACAGTGAAAGGCGTCTGGAACTGGCTGGAGTTGTTCTCGACCATCATCGGCAATTCGAGCTTTTTACGGCTGTCTTCGTTCATGGTGAGGCAAACAATGCCGCTGCCGTGGCGAATAGTCAGCGCCATCTGCTCAACGGACATATTTTCGGCGGCAAAGATTAAATCGCCTTCGTTTTCACGATCTTCGTCATCCAGTACCATCACACCGCGGCCATTGCGCAACGCATCAAGTGCGCGTTCAACGCGTTGAACTGGCGTACCGAATTCGGAAAGTAGGGTCTGATTCATGGTAAAAATAACCTCATTAAAATTTATGTGGATTACCAGAATCAGGGCGTCTTGAGGAGTATCACTGTGGCGCGACTTCGTTGCACTACAGTGGTATACCCTAAATAATTCGAGTTTCAGGAAGGCAACAAGCTCGTGAATTCCAGGAGCTTAGCGGACTAAGTGACTGGGGTGAGCGAGCGCAGTTAACGCACCTGTAACTTGAAGTATGACGGGTATAAAAAATAACGCAGCGGGCAAAGATATATTGCCCGGCTTGAACCGTTACTCTCTCCCATCCGGACTTTAACCGTCGGCCCCGGAATTACACCGGATCTGCTGACCTCTAACCCAGAAGGGTTGAGCGCTCGCGGGCTTCCACTAAAGACGAAAATGAGTTCCATCAGTACTGACTGTGGTTTACCGCCGGTGGGGACTTTCACCCCGCCCTGAGAATAAGCAGGTCAACTATAACGCCATTAAATGGCCGGAGCAATGTGTCGAATGACCGATTAATGCCATCGGGAAGGTTTATAGAAATCGCGTCTGCGATTACACTAGGGATAAGCGCCTACTGCGAAATAAGGTAACCCACATGATTGACCCGAAGAAAATTGAACAAATTGCCCGTCAGGTTCATGAATCTATGCCGAAAGGTATCCGTGAATTTGGTGAAGATGCCGAGAAGAAAATCCGTCAGGTTTTGCAGGCGCAGTTCAGCCGCATGGATCTGGTCAATCGTGAAGAGTTTGATGTCCAGACTCAGGTATTGCTGCGTACCCGCGAGAAGCTGGTGGCGATGGAACAGCGTCTGACTGAGCTCGAAGGCAAACTGACTGCGGCGCAAAAACCTCAGGATCCTGCTTAACACTTTCCGGTGATTTGCGAACGTAAAAGGCCTGTTTCCACAGGCCTTTTTTCATGGCGACACGACAGTTATTCCGCCTGTACGACCGTTCGGGGCTTCGGCAGACAGCGCCATAATATCGCCAACATCAGCAAAGCATACAACGACTTCCAGCCGACCATCGCCAGTAGCAGGCAGCATAGCAGGCTGCCCAGTAATGCCATCATTCCCGAACGCCCCTTCAGTAACCGCCAGCCCGCCAACATACACAGCAGATAGATCAAAATGAAGATGCCATTGGCATAGACAATCAGCGCGTCGAGCGGCAGATGCAGCCAGTAAATCAGCAGTGTAAACAGCACACAGCTGCCGACAACGGCATTGAGCGCCGCAACGGGTACGCGCTGGGCCGAAAGCTTTGCCAGACGGCTTTGCGGCTTGAGCTGCGCCTGCGACCACACCAGCCTCGCGAAGCTTTGCGTGTAGATATTCACGCTGGCGAAACAGGCCAGATAACCGATGATGCAGGCCACCCACAGCGCATGCTGACCAAACAGTTGCACCACGATGCCCGGCAGCGACGCCGCCGCCTCGCGCCCTTCACCCCAGGCATGGAATTTCAGCACCGCCACGGTACAACCCCAATAGACTGCGCCCGCCACCAGCATGCCAATCAGCAGCGCGCGTGGAAAATCGCGCTCAGGGTGGCGAAATTCGGTCGCCAGATGCGCAAAGGCCTCCAGACCAACAAAGCACCAGAACATCACCGCCAGCGCATCAAACAGGGATGAGGGAGAGACATCTGCCACTTTCGGCAACGGGATCTGGCTGAGCGTGATCCCACCCTTCCACCAGATAGCCGCCACCAGCCCGACCACCAGAAAAGCAATCAGCGTCTGAATGTTGGCGCTTGAACCCGCACTGCGGGTGCCGAGAAACCAGATGGCAAACAGCGTACCCAGCTGGACCAGCAACAGGCTTCCGCTGCTCCAGCCAAAAGCCGCCTGCCAGAAACCCGCCGCAATATGTAAGGCAGCCGGAAGACCCACCGGGATGACCGAGAGAAACAGCCAGCCGGTGACCCGCGCCATATGTGGCCCGAACGCAGTGCCTACAAAATGCGCCGCGCCGCCCGCACTCGGAAAATGCCGTCCTAAAGCTGCAAAGCCAATGGCAATCGGGAAGACCAGCAGAATTAACACCGGCCACGCCCACAGACTGTCGTATTGCGCCAGCTGGGCCGCCAGTGCGGGCACCGCGAAGACGCCCGTCCCCAGTAGCGAGGTCGATAGCAGCCCGACGCCCTGTGCCAGTCCTAATTCCTGTTTTAATCCGCTCACAAACGCCTCTTCTGCCCTGAGTTTGATCAATACCTGGGTTTGCTCAATATCTGGATTTGATCAATAAAAGAAAGGCCCGGCACAATGCCAGGCCTTCGCTGTTTCACAGTCAGTCACCGCCGCAGAGGACTAATCCTGCGCTTTGATCTGATTGATAAGCTTGGTGGTGGATAACCCATCTTCGAAGTTGAGCACCCGCACCTCTCCGCCGTTGGCCCAGACCTCTTCGCAACCGGCAATTTGCTCTGGTTTGTAATCTCCGCCTTTGACCAGCAGATCAGGAAGGATCCCGGCGATCAGGCGCTGTGGCGTATCTTCTTCAAATGCCACTACCCAATCCACTGCGCCGAGCGCACCCAGCACAATCATGCGGTTTTGCAACTGATTGACCGGACGGGTTTCGCCCTTCAGACGTTTAGTGGACGCATCGCTGTTGACCGCTACGATCAACCGGTCACCCAGTTTGCGGGCGTTCGCCAGATAGGAGACGTGCCCGGCATGCAAAATGTCAAAGATGCCGTTGGTCATCACCACTTTTTCGCCACGCTGACGCGCCATCGCCACTGCCGCTTTCAGTTCAGTTTCGGTCATGATGCCAAAACCGACGTCAGAGCGGCCGCCGATAGCATTTTCCAGTTCAACCGGAGAAACCGTCGACGTACCGAGTTTACCCACGACGACACCGGCCGCCGCATTCGCCAGGAAACAGGACTCTTCCAGAGAGTTCCCCGCCGCCAGCGCTGCCGCCAATACGCCAATCACCGTGTCACCGGCACCGGTCACGTCATACACTTCCTGCGCCTGCGTTGGCAGATGCAGCGGCTCTTTGCCCGGTTGCAGCAACGTCATACCGTGTTCTGAACGGGTCACCAGCAGGGCCGACAGTTCGAAATCTGCCACCAGTTTCATGCCGCGCTCGACCAGTTCGCCTTCGTTTTTACAATGCCCGACGACGGCTTCAAATTCTGACAGATTAGGTGTCAGCAGCGTGGCACCGCGATAACGCTCAAAATCAGAACCCTTAGGGTCGATAAGCACCGGCACACCGGCCTTTTTCGCCAGCTGGATCATCGGCTGAACGTCAGTCAGCGCACCTTTGGCGTAGTCCGACAGCACCAGAGCGCCGCTCTGTGGCAGGGCCCGTTCGATTTTTTGCAGCATTGGCTGGAGATCAACACCTTCAAAACCTTCTTCGAAGTCGAGGCGGATCAACTGCTGGTTGCGTGAAAGCACGCGCAGTTTGGTGATGGTCGGGTGAGTCGGTATCGCCACGAAATCACACTGAACCTTAACTTCATCCAGACGCTGGCCCAGCGCGCGGGCAGCATCATCAACACCGGTCAGACCGATCAGGCGCGATGCGGCCCCAAGGGACGCGATATTCATCGCCACGTTGGCCGCACCGCCAGGACGCTCCTCAATGGTGTTGACTTTCACCACCGGTACCGGCGCTTCCGGCGAAATACGGTTGGTCGGGCCATACCAGTAACGGTCTAACATTACGTCGCCCACGACCAGCACACCGGCACGGTGAAAATCAGGCAGAGTCACTTTCATCCCATACTCCAAAACAGGTAAAACCTGACATAAAAATAGTGCGGGGATAATATCACAAGCCATTATCCTCCCCGAAAAAACCGTCACAACGGAGATTTATCCTATCCGCCGAGCCAGGAATTCCAGCTGGCGGTGATCTGATCCCGTTCCGTCATAAACGCACCGGCGTCCACTTTGCCGCTGTGTTCCTGCAACGCCAGATGATGTATTTCATCGCGAAGCGTGACATACGCATGTTTCAGCCGCTGCGCTTCCTCTTCCGGCATGATGTCGTACTGCGCCATCAGTTCGAAAATACGCACATTGTCCGACCAGCGCGTCAGGCCGGGCTCATCGTGGGCAAAGCGCAGAACCAGATATTGTGCAATGAATTCAATGTCGGTGATGCCGCCCGGATCGGCTTTCAGATCAAAGGAGTCACGTTTTTTACTTCCCAGATGGGCATACATTTTCTCGCGCATTTCGCGCACTTCTTTGCGCAGCGCATCGGCGTCACGCTGGCGGCATAAAATCTCGCGCCTTGTGGCGTTGAACTGCCGCGTCAGTTGCGGGTCGCCGTAGACCACGCGGGCACGCACCAGCGCCTGGTGCTCCCAGGTCCAGGCTTCGTTTTGTTGATAATCCGCAAAAGCCTCAATGGTGCTGACCAGCATTCCTGCCGCGCCGGAAGGACGCAGACGCGCGTCCACTTCGTACAAAATCCCCGACGAAGTGCGGGTACTGAACAGATGCATGATCCGCTGGGCGAGACGCAGATAAAACTGGCGGCCATCGATACTGCGTACGCCGTCGGTCATCACTTCCGGTGCGCAGTCGAGCAGGAAGACCAGATCCAGATCTGAGCTGTAGCCCAGTTCCCATCCGCCCAATTTGCCGTAACCGACCACCGCAAAACCGCGCCCTTCGCGATGTTGCAGGTGAGTTGGCTGGCCGTAACGGGTGATCATCTGGTCCCACGCCTGCTGGATAACCGCTTCGAGGATCGCTTCGGCCAGATACGTCAGATGGTCGCTGACTTTCATCACGGGCAGTGCGCCTGAAATATCACCGGCGGCAATGCGCAGATGCTGTGCCTGTTTAAACTGACGCAGCGCCTCCAGCTGTTGTTCTTCGTCATCGGCCGGAACCCGCAGTAAAAATTGGCGGAGTTCGTCGCGGTAGGCGTCAGGCTCCGTCGGCTGGTAAAGGGTACGGGAGTCGAGCAGTTCGTCGAGCAGCAGCGGGTGCCGTGCCAGCTGGTTTGCCACCATCGGCGAGGCGGCACACAGCCGGACCAGCTGTTTCAGTGCGCCCGGATACTCCACCAGCAGTTCGATATACGTGGTGCGGGTAACAATGTTGAGCAGCAGTAAGGTCAGACGCTGCAGGGTAATGTCGGCATTTTTATACGCACAGACCTGCGCCAGCAGGCCGGGCATCAACAGGTCGAGCTGGTCACGGCCGCGCGGTCCGATGGTGCGCTTATCCACGTCGCGGCGAAATTCTGCAATCAAACGTAATAAGTGGCTCTGCGCTTCCGGGGCCAACTGCGGCACCAACCCGGCGATATCGGCATCATCCAGAGCGTCACTCCACAGGCTGCTAAACTGCGCGTGCTGGGGATCTTCATCTGCCTCCGGCGTGTCGTCGCCAATCAGATCGTCAAACACGGCGCGCACCGCGTGCATGTGGGCATTCAGCCCGTCAAGCAGGGTCGGCCAGTTGGCGAACTGCATCCCCCATGCCAGCCGCGCCTGATTAAGTTCATCTGACGGCAGGGTCTGGGTCTGTTCGTCGGCAATGGCCTGCAACAGGTTTTCCAGACGACGCAGGAACAGATAGCTGTCACGCAGTTGTTGTACCTGCACCGACGGCAGTAATCCCAGTTCGTCCACGGCCTGTAAGGTCGGCAGTAATGAACGCTGCTGTAACGACGGCTCACGGCCGCCGCGGATCAGCTGAAATACTTGAGCGATAAATTCAATTTCACGGATACCGCCCGCCCCGAGTTTAATATTGTCTTTCAGGCCACGGCGGCGAACTTCGCGGGCAATCATGCCTTTCATGTTACGCAGCGACTGAATGACGCTGAAGTCGATGTAGCGGCGAAAGACAAACGGCATCAGCAGCTTACGCAACTCCTGACTGCTGCTGTCTTCGGCGCCTCCCATCAGCCGTGCCTTGACCATCGCGTAACGCTCCCAGTCGCGCCCCTGCTCCTGATAATAATCTTCCAGCGCGGGGAAGCTCATCACCAGCGGGCCGCTGTCGCCGAACGGCCGCAGACGCATGTCCACACGATAGACAAAGCCGTCGATAGTCGGCTGATCCAGCGCTTTGATCAGCCTCTGGCCGAGTCGGGTAAAGAACTGCGCGTTATCGAGCTGTCGGCGTCCGCCCTGCGTCTGGCCGTTTTCGGGATAAGCAAAAATCAGGTCGATATCGGACGAGAAATTAAGCTCACCGCCGCCGAGTTTTCCCATGCCCAGAATCAGGAGCTTTTGCGGCACGCCTTCGGCGTTGACTGGCGTACCGAACTCACGGCAGCAGGCGCCGTATAACCATTCACGGGCGCTGACGATCAGCGTTTCAGCCAGTTCGCTGAGCTGATGCAAAGTCTCTTCGCATTCGCTGGTCATTAAGGCCTGCGACCAGGCAATACGCGTCAGAATACGCTTGCGGAACAGGCGCAGCGCTTTCATTAAACCGGCTTCATCACTCACGTCTGCCAGCGCTTCGCTCAGCCAGCGGCCATAGTGTTGCCACTCCTGCGCCTGCGGCGGATGCTGCACGATCTCATGCCACCACTGCGGGAAAGCCAGTAAGTTTTCACTGATAAAATCACTGGCAGCAACCACGGCCAGAGTGTTTTTATCAATGTCCGGCAGCTCTTGCGGATGTTCCTGACAGCGTGAAATAAAGCTGGCGGCCTGACTTTGCAGCGGTGGGGAGAGTGGCAACATGAGATCGGGTTCCTTTCGCAAAAAAGCCTGAGTCAGACTCAGGCTACTTGTTCAATTAAACTTCAACCATAAACCAAAAACAGCGGGGCTTTCTTAATCTGGCCTTATCGGGTCTGGCCTTATCGGGCAACTTTACCGTTGAGCCAGAACGCATCCATCATGACAGCGTGCTGACGGGCCGAATCTTCCCAGGCATGCTGCTGCTGAACGATGGCCTGTTGCAGTTCCAGCCAGCCATTAATGTACGGCGTACTGGCCTCTTCGGGGTAAGCGCCCGCTAACATATGGAAGGAGATAATATGGCGTTTCAGACGCGCTAACTGGTCGCGGAAGCCGTCTTCATCCAGCGGCTGACCGAAGACTTCCTTCAGTTCAGCGGCGGTGCGGCCCAGCATGATGTCAGCGAAACGCTTGAAGGAACCGTCGAGTTTCTTCTGCGCTTTCTCATCAATGAAAGGTTTCCACGCCTGCATCACCAGCCAGGATGTGAGCGCCAACTTACATTGCAGATAGGGTGCGCTGTAGCAAACGGCTTCAGCATCGGCACCTTTCTTCTCCAGCAACGGCACTAAATCAGTCAGCAATGCGCGCAGGTCAGTGGAGGCTTTGCGCGGGATCAGTCCGCCGAAAATCACCAGAATCTGGCGCACGGTTTCAACCGCCTGCAAGACGGTCAGACGCACGGTTTTATCACCGCGCACCCACAATTCTTCATGGTACTGCCAGTGATCCATCGCCAGCGCCAGGGTATCAGCCATCGCCTGCTCGACGGTGGCCTTCGGCGCGGCCTTAAAGATTGGCAACGGGCGCGGCTCGCGGACCGGATTGCCTTTCGCCAGATGGTAGCCGCGTGCGGCTTTACTCAGCCCGCCCTGGCGCAATCCGCCGTTCTGGCCAATCAGTGCCGCCAGCGCCAGTAAATCGGCGGTGTTGCCTTTTTTCAGCTCGAGTTCAATTTCAGACAGCGGCTCAGAAAGCTCACCGGCCACCACTTCGCCCTGATCAAGACCAAGTTCGATCTCGCTTTGCTGGTAAGTGATCACCCACTTCTCGCGCGTGAAGGTGGTGCTGAACAGCGGCAGTAAGGCTTTTTGCAGTGCGGCCACTTTGCAGCCTTCCGGCCAGATGTCTTTCGGGAAGGCGCTGAGTTTCAACGTCGGCTTTTTCAGCTCAACATTATATTCAGGGCGCTGATGCAGCCCCCCTACCACGCTGCCGGCGGTTTTAATGGTCATTTCATACTGGTCGTCGAAACCACGAATACGCAGGCCCATGTCGTGGCTGCGCATCCAGTTATCAGCAGTTTCGTAATAAATGTTGGTCAGTTTTTGCGGTGCGGCATGCTCGCTGTCAAATTGCGCCAGTTGATCCGGCAGTTCGACGATGGCAGCGGCAGTGGCGATAAATTTTAATTCTATTTCTACGGTCATTGGGGTTTCACACCGGTTCGGGATGTCATAAGGCTGTTATAAAGCCGACAAAAGGAGTTAGCAATAGGCCATAATTCTAACACAGGGTCCGGGCGCAAGCCGCATATCAAGGGATAGTAAGATAGTTCCCATTCCTGTTTATGCATTGCGTCGTCAAACTGTTGCCCTTAGTATCAACCGCTCATGACGTCGGTTCACACATCGCGTTCCATAAATTCACTCAGAAACGATGAAAAAATGCAGAAATTACGCCTAATTGGTCTCGCTTTGCTTACCTTAAGCATCACTTGGGGCGCTCACGCTGATGAAAAGCGCTACATTTCCGACGATCTGATCACCTATATCCACAGCGGTCCGGGTAATCAATATCGTATCGTAGGGACGCTGAACGCCGGTGAACAGGTCACCCTGCGCAGCGTCAACGACAGCACCAAATATGGTGAAATCGTGGATTCAAAAGGCAAAACGGCCTGGATCCCGCTTGACCAGTTGAGCAATATTCCCAGCATCCGTACCCGCGTTCCCGATCTGGAACAGCAGGTCAAAACGCTGACAGATAAATTAACCAATATCGACTCCAGCTGGAACCAGCGTACTGCCGAAATGCAGCAAAAAGTGGCCTCCAGCGACGGTATTATTAATGGTCTGAAGAAAGAAAATCAGGATTTGAAAAATCAGCTGATTGTCGCGCAGAAGAAAGTCAGCGCGGTGAATGTGCAGCTGGATGACAAACAACGCACCATTATTTTACAGTGGTTTATGTATGGTGGTGGCGTCGCGGGTGTTGGTCTGCTGCTCGGCCTTATCCTGCCGCACCTCGTCCCACGTCGTAAAAAAAATGACCGCTGGATGAGCTGAGATAAACCATGAAGATCTATCTGGTCGGCGGCGCAGTCCGAGACAGTTTATTAAATCTGCCGGTGACTGAACATGACTGGGTCGTCGTGGGCGCAACCCCTGAATATATGCTGGCGCAGGGTTATCAGCAGGTCGGCAAAGATTTCCCGGTATTTCTGCATCCGGTCAGCCGCGATGAATACGCGCTGGCACGAACCGAGCGTAAATCCGGTGCCGGTTACAACGGTTTTACTTGCTATGCCGCGCCGGACGTCACCCTCGAACAAGATCTGATGCGCCGCGACCTGACCATCAACGCCATTGCCAAAAGCGCCGAAGGGGAGCTGTTTGACCCCTACCACGGCCAGCGGGATATCGAACAGCGCGTTCTGCGTCACGTCTCTGATGCCTTCGGTGAAGACCCGCTGCGCGTCTTGCGCGTCGCCCGCTTCGCCGCCCGCTTTGCGCATCTCGGTTTTCACGTCGCTCCGCAAACGCAGCAACTTATGCAGCAGATGGCCGACAGCGGTGAGCTGGAAGCGCTGACGCCGGAGCGCGTGTGGAAAGAGACGGAAAAGGCCTTACAGACGCAGGATCCGCAGATTTTCTTCCAGGTGCTGCGGGATTGCGGCGCGCTGAAGGTGTTGTTCCCGGAACTTGATGCGCTGTTTGGCGTCCCGGCACCGGAGAAATGGCATCCGGAAATAGACACCGGCATCCATACGTTAATGACGCTGAAAATTGCCGCTGAACTGACGCCTGACGTAGATGTGCGCTTCTCGGCCCTGTGCCACGACCTCGGCAAGGGGCTGACCAAACCCGAATACTGGCCGCACCATCACGGCCACGGGCCAGCCGGAGTGAAACTGGTGGAGAACGTGTGCCAGCGCTTAAAAGTGCCGACGCATATCCGCGAGCTGGCAAAACTGGTGGCCGAATTCCATGACCTGATCCACACGGTGAATAAACTACGCCCGGAAACGATTCTTAAGTTGTTCGACACCATCGACGTCTGGCGTAAGCCGCAGCGTCTTGAGCAGATGATTTTGACCAGCGAAGCAGACGCCCGCGGCCGCACCGGCTTTGAGCAAAACCCGTACCCGCAAGGCGACTATCTGCGCGAGGCTTACGCCGTGGCGCAGACCATTTCGATCAAAGAAGTGGTGGAGTCCGGTTTACAGGGAACGGCTATCCGCGATGAGCTGAAAAAACGCCGGATACAGGCTATTAGCGAATGGAAGAAAACTCAGGACGTTGAACTTTAACTAGTGATTCTCTGCCATTAAAAAAGCGCCTATCTGCACAGATGGGCGCTTTTCTTGTTTATTTCTACGGTCAGCGTTTCAACGGGACAGCGTTATGCGATAAATACAACGTACACGGCTATCGCCACGATAAAGCGGTAGATGGCGAACGGCACAAATGAGATGCGCTTAATAACACTCAGAAACGCTTTGATAGCAAACAGCGCCACGATAAACGCCGTCACAAAACCGGTGGCGAACATCGGTAAATCGGCCAGTGAGAGGAAACTGTAGCTCTTGTAGAGATCGAGAACGGTCGCCCCTAACATCATCGGCACCGCCAGCAGGAAAGAGAACTCCGACGCCGCAAAACGGCTGACACCCAGCAACATTCCCCCACCGATAGTCGCCCCTGAACGGGAAAAACCGGGCCACAGCGCCAGGCACTGGCACACGCCAATCATGAAAGCCTGAAGGTAAGTCATGTCGTCGAGACCTTCAGCACGGGGCTTTTTCGGCTTCAGCCATTCGGCGGCGATAAGCCAGATACCACCGACGATCAGCGCATACATGACGTTTTTCGGCTCAAACAGAATTTTTATTTGCGCATGAAAAAGCAGCCCCAGCACCGTGGCGGGCAGCATTCCAAGCAGAATATGGATAAGATTCAGACGGCGGGTACCGGTTCCTTCGTGCTTGGGCGGCTTACCAAAATGCAGCCCAATCATGCCAAACAGCCTGCGCCAGAACATCACCACCACGGCCATGATCGAACCCAACTGAATAATGACTTCAAAAGATTTGGCGGTATCACCGGTAAAGCCCAGCAAATTACCGACGATGATCATGTGTCCGGTGGATGACACCGGCAAGAATTCGGTCAACCCTTCGACCACACCTAAAATGACCGCAACCAGTAAAGAATGGCTTTCAACTACCATTTAAATGCCTCAATGCATAAGAAGTGAAAACTGTCTGTTTGCCCTTATAACAGGACAAAATTCAGACAATAAAAAAGCGGCATCACGCAGGTGCCGCTAAAATGGCGTCGTTCATGACGAACATGCCCTTTATAACGCTTTTTTATGACAAACATTCGCACAATCAGTTTCTGAAATTTACATTTAATCTGCATTTTTCAGAGACCGTAATCAGCCGCGTACGCCGCGCTCAATGATCACGCCGACGTTGGATGCCTGCGCAACCGCACCCGGTTTACTCAGTTTTATGCGCACCCACGGGGAGTTAAACCGCGCCAGTAACAGGGCCGCAACCTCTTCGGCCACGCGCTCGACCAGCGCAAAATTCTGCGATGACACATGCTGGATCACCGCTTCACTGACGTCGGCATAGCTCAGACAGTCATTCACATCGTCGCTGGCGGCCGCCTGACGGTTATCCCACGCCATTTCGATATCGAACACCAGCTTCTGCTGAATAGTCTGTTCCCACTCATAAGCGCCAATGGTAGTGATTACATTTAGTTGCTCAATAAATACGATATCCATCACGCGTTTCTCTGTTTTTGGGTCAGCCGGATACCACTTCCGGCGGAAAATGCGTATTATCCATAGATGTTGCGATTAAAACGACCCTTATTAGACGGAACTGCGTTATGAGTGCTACCGCGCTTGGCATGATTATTTTCGCCTACCTTTGCGGCTCGATTTCCAGTGCAATTCTGGTCTGCCGGGTAGCCGGATTACCCGATCCCCGAACGCAAGGCTCCGGCAACCCCGGTGCGACCAACGTTTTGCGGATTGGCGGTCGTACTGCGGCCGCAGCGGTACTGATTTTCGATGTACTCAAAGGCATGCTGCCTGTCTGGCTGGCCTACAGCCTGAACATTCCGCCGATGTATCTTGGCCTGACCGCCATCGCGGCCTGCGTCGGACACATTTACCCGGTATTTTTCCGCTTTAAGGGCGGGAAAGGGGTCGCCACGGCGTTTGGTGCCATCGCGCCTATCGGCTGGGACCTGACCGGCCTGATGACCGGGACATGGCTGCTGACGGTACTGCTGAGCGGCTACTCATCGCTGGGGGCGATTGTGAGTGCGCTGATTGCGCCCTTCTATGTCTGGTGGTTCAAACCGCAATTTACTTTCCCGGTGGCCATGCTTTCATGCCTGATTTTACTGCGTCATCACGACAACATTCAGCGTTTATGGCGCCGGCAGGAAACTAAGATCTGGGATAAGTGGAAAGAGAAACGTGCCGCGAAAAAAGCCGCACTGGAAGCCGCTAAAAAAGCCGAAAGCCAAAAATAGCCCCGTACGACAGACATAAAAAACGACCTCATTGAAGGTCGTTTTTTTATTCAGCAATTTAGCCCCAAATCAGACCGGCGGAAGCTCGGCCAACGGCCAGCGCGGTCGCACCGAGACGCTTAAATCCTGTGTCGCTCCCGTTTTCATCCGCACCATTCCCGCATAGGCAATCATCGCGCCGTTATCGGTGCAGAACTCAGGGCGTGCATAAAATACTGCGCCGCCGCGTTTTTGCATCATCTCAGCGAGTTTTGCCCGCAGGGTACGGTTCGCACTGACGCCACCGGCCATCACCAGACGTTTAAAACCGGTGTGATCCAGCGCGCGTTTACACTTAATCGCCAGCGTATCCACCACGGCATCCTCAAATGCACGGGCGATATCCGCGTGGGTTTGCGGGTCGCTGTCATTGGCACGAACGGTATTGGCCGCGAACGTTTTCAGGCCGGAAAAACTGAAATCCAGACCAGGACGGTCAGTCATTGGCCGCGGGAACGTAAAGCGCCCTGCCGTGCCTTGCTGCGCCATTTTCGACAGCATCGGGCCACCGGGGTAGTCCAGACCCAGCAATTTTGCGGTCTTGTCGAAGGCTTCGCCTGCTGCGTCATCCACGGATTCCCCCAGCAGTTCATACTGTCCGATCCCCGTCACGCTGATTAATTGCGTATGCCCGCCGGAAACCAGCAACGCAACGAAAGGAAAATCAGGCGGATTGTCTTCCAGCATGGGAGCCAGCAGATGGCCTTCCATGTGATGCACCGGTACGGCAGGTACACCCCAGGCAAACGCCAGTGAACGTCCGATGGTCGCGCCGACCAGCAGCGCGCCGACCAAACCCGGGCCTGCGGTATAGGCTACGCCGTCGATGTCCTGCGCGGTCAGACCGGCCTCTTTCAACGCTGCCTGAATCAGGGGAATGGTTTTACGCACGTGGTCGCGCGATGCCAGCTCAGGCACGACGCCGCCGTAATCCGCATGCAGTTTTACCTGACTATACAGTTGGTTGGCTAACAAACCGGCTTCGCTGTCATAGACTGCAATTCCGGTTTCATCGCAGGACGTTTCTATACCCAGTACTCGCATCACCTTTCCCATCTTGTTTTCACGCTAACTTGCGGTGCGCAGTTTACCATACAACGCCCGCACGGCGCTGCTTCTGCTAAGTAAATCCTTTACCTTTGCCAATTAATGTCGAGCAATTTAAGTTGATTGGTATATAATCGCCGGCCGACGCAAAAGCGAGCGCACTTTTGGAATAGATGGGTTGGAAGGCGCAGCTTCAATTTGCCGTTATGCTTTACAACGCGGCGCAAGTTGGAGTAAAATTCCGCACCATTTTGAAATGTGCTGGTACAAACCAGCAAACAAACCGATTTTATCGAGGTGAGAGGCACATGCCTGTAATTAAAGTACGTGAAAACGAGCCGTTCGACGTAGCTCTGCGTCGCTTCAAACGTTCCTGCGAAAAAGCGGGTGTTCTGGCAGAAGTTCGTCGTCGTGAGTTCTATGAAAAACCGACTACCGAACGTAAACGCGCCAAAGCATCTGCAGTAAAACGCCACGCCAAGAAACTGGCTCGCGAAAACGCACGCCGCACTCGTCTGTATTAATCTCCGGGGGCAACCCCACAGTGTGTTTTTGCTCACGCAGAAACACACAAATCGATGAGTAGTTGCATACGCATGCCGTGCTTTCCGAAAGGAATGCGCGGCTTGTTCTCGTTTATAGGCTAGTGAGTAAGGGGCTTATGGCTGGGAGAATTCCGCGCGTATTTATCAATGACTTGCTGGCTCGTGTCGACATCGTGGATCTTATCGATGCTCGCGTAAAGCTGAAGAAACAAGGCAAGAATTACCACGCGTGTTGCCCTTTCCACCATGAGAAAACACCCTCATTTACCGTAAACAGCGATAAGCAATTTTATCATTGTTTCGGCTGTGGAGCGCACGGCAATGCCGTCGACTTCCTGATGAACTACGACAGACTTGAGTTTGTCGAAAGTATCGAGGAACTGGCGACAATGCAGGGTCTGGAAGTGCCGTACGAAGCAGGCACAGGTCCAAGCCAGATGGAGCGCCATCAGCGTCAAAGCCTCTACCAGTTGATGGAGCCGCTTGCCGCCTTCTATCAGCAATCACTTAAACAACCCGCCGGTGCACCTGCCAGAGAATATCTTTCTCAGCGTGGCTTAAGTGAAGACGTGATCACCCATTTTGCCATCGGTTTCGCCCCTCCGGGCTGGGACAACGCACTCAAGCGTTTTGGCAAAAATGCGGATGACAAAGCCTCATTAATTGACGCCGGTATGTTGGTCACCAATGACAACGGACGCAGCTATGATCGTTTCCGCGAACGGGTTATGTTCCCGATCCGCGACAAACGTGGCCGCGTGATTGCCTTTGGTGGCAGGGTGTTAGGCGACGGTACGCCGAAATACCTGAACTCGCCGGAAACCGAGATTTTCCATAAAGGCCGCCAGTTATATGGCCTGTATGAAGCGCAGTTGAAACAACCGACACCTTTGCGATTATTAGTTGTCGAAGGGTATATGGACGTCGTCGCACTGGCGCAATTTGGCATCGATTATGCCGTTGCTTCTCTGGGGACATCGACCACTGCCGACCACATTCAGCTGATGTTCCGCGCCACAGATAACGTGGTCTGTTGCTATGACGGCGACAGAGCCGGGCGCGAAGCGGCCTGGCGCGCACTGGAAACGGCTCTGCCGTATCTGAACGATGGCCGTCAGCTACGTTTTATGTTTTTACCCGATGGCGAAGACCCTGACACGCTGGTACGCAAAGAAGGTAAAGCAGCTTTCGAACAACGGATGGAGCAGGCGCTGCCGCTCTCAACCTTCTTGTTCGATTCGCTGATGCCGCAAGTTGATATGAGTAGTGCTGACGGAAGAGCAAAACTGAGTGCTTTAGCTTCACCGTTAATTAGTCAGGTTCCCGGCCAAGCTCTCTATTTTTCATTAAGAGATCAGTTGGGAAAAGTACTAGGGATTTTAGATATTGAGCAAGTTCTCCCTAAGAGAGACAAGGTCGTACCCAATGCTCCCCAGCTAAAACGCACAACCATGCGTATACTTATAGGGTTACTGGTACAAAACCCACAACTGGCTACACTTATACCCTCGCTGCAAGGATTGGAACAAGCGAAGCAACCGGGACTGGATCTGTTCAGCGAGTTGGTAACCACTTGCTTAGCCCAGCCGGGGCTGACCACGGGCCAATTGCTCGAGTTGTACCGCGACAATAAGTTCTACCAGCAGCTTGAAACTCTGGCGACATGGAACCATATGATCGTTGAGGATATGGTCGAAGAAGAGTTTCGTGCCACGCTCGCAAGCCTGTATGACTCGATTTTAGAGCAACGGCTCGAAATATTAATCGCTAAAGCCCGAACGCATGGACTCAGCCCGGAAGAACGTACCGAGGTCAGTTCACTGAATCAGGTTTTAGCGAAAAAAAATTAAGCCTGAGTACATGGGCTACTGAACAAACGGCTTAAGTGCCGATAAAAAGTGGGACACCGTCCCGCGCTATGCCGCCTTTGTGGGCCGCGGCAACAAGAAAACGCCCCTATACCCTAACGGGTAAACGTTATTGTTGGCGGTTTCGCTGACCAACACCAACCCAAATACTCTGAAGTGTGGATACCGTCTTATGGAGCAAAACCCGCAGTCACAGCTAAAGCTACTTGTCACCCGTGGTAAGGAGCAAGGCTATCTGACCTATGCTGAGGTCAATGACCATCTGCCGGAAGATATCGTCGACTCCGACCAGATCGAAGACATCATCCAGATGATTAATGACATGGGCATCCAGGTTCTTGAAGAAGCTCCTGACGCCGATGACTTAATGCTGGCCGAAAACCGCCCTGATACCGACGAAGATGCAGCAGAAGCTGCCGCGCAGGTACTGTCCAGCGTTGAATCTGAAATCGGACGCACCACTGACCCGGTTCGCATGTACATGCGTGAAATGGGTACCGTTGAACTTCTGACACGTGAAGGCGAAATCGACATCGCCAAACGTATCGAAGATGGTATCAACCAGGTGCAGTGTTCCGTTGCCGAATACCCTGAAGCAATTACTTATCTGCTTGAACAGTACGATCGCGTTGAAGCAGGCGAAGCACGTCTTTCTGATCTGATCACCGGTTTCGTTGATCCGAATGCAGAAGAAGAGATCGCGCCAACGGCTACTCACGTGGGTTCTGAACTGACCACCGAAGAGCAGAACGACAACGACGACGACGAAGATGAAGACGACGACGCTGAAGACGACAACAGCATCGACCCGGAACTGGCGCGCCAGAAGTTCACCGATCTGCGTGAACAGCATGAAGCGACCCGTGCCGTCATCAAGAAAAACGGCCGCAGCCATAAGAGCGCCGCAGAAGAAATTCTGAAACTGTCCGACGTCTTCAAGCAGTTCCGTTTGGTGCCTAAACAGTTCGACTTCCTGGTTAACAGTATGCGTTCCATGATGGACCGCGTCCGTACTCAGGAACGTTTGATCATGAAGCTGTGCGTTGAACAGTGCAAAATGCCGAAGAAAAACTTCGTCACTTTGTTCTCCAGTAACGAAACCAGCCAGACCTGGTTCGACGCGGCTCTGGCAATGGGTAAACCATGGTCTGAGAAGCTGAAAGAAGTCACTGACGACGTACAACGCGGCCTGATGAAACTGCGTCAGATCGAAGAAGAGACCGGCCTGACCATCGAGCAGGTCAAAGACATTAACCGTCGCATGTCGATCGGTGAAGCCAAGGCTCGTCGCGCCAAGAAAGAGATGGTTGAAGCAAACTTACGTCTGGTTATTTCTATCGCGAAGAAATACACCAACCGTGGCTTGCAGTTCCTCGACCTGATCCAGGAAGGTAATATCGGCCTGATGAAAGCCGTTGATAAGTTTGAATATCGCCGTGGTTATAAGTTCTCAACTTATGCGACCTGGTGGATCCGTCAGGCTATCACCCGCTCCATCGCCGACCAGGCGCGTACCATCCGTATTCCGGTGCATATGATTGAGACGATCAATAAACTCAACCGTATTTCGCGCCAGATGCTGCAAGAGATGGGCCGCGAGCCAACGCCTGAAGAGCTGGCTGAGCGTATGCTGATGCCGGAAGACAAAATCCGTAAAGTGCTAAAAATTGCCAAAGAACCTATCTCCATGGAAACGCCAATCGGCGACGATGAAGATTCGCATCTTGGCGATTTCATCGAGGATACAACCCTCGAGCTGCCACTGGATTCTGCTACTTCAGAAAGCCTGCGTTCTGCAACGCACGACGTTCTGGCCGGTCTGACTGCGCGTGAAGCGAAAGTACTGCGTATGCGTTTCGGTATCGACATGAATACCGACCACACGCTGGAAGAAGTGGGCAAACAGTTCGACGTTACCCGCGAACGTATTCGTCAGATCGAAGCGAAGGCACTGCGCAAACTGCGCCACCCAAGCCGCTCTGAAGTACTGCGCAGCTTCCTTGACGACTAGTCGTTAACGATTAATTGTCATTAAAAAGCCCGCGATGGTGAATGCCTTCGCGTGCTTTTGCTTTTTGCAATCTCACATCGCTGTCACTACGCGTTGAGCGCCTCATACAACTCACGATAAGACGCCACCAGTTCATCGAGCGTCGCCCGATTCAGCCCACTGGGGTTAGGCAGCACCCAGACTTGCGTCTTACCGATTTGCAGCGCCTGACGCCCCCAGTTAACCTTACTGATACCAAACGCCTTACTGAATGCCTGCTTGCCTAGCACCGCCAACGCACGTGGCTGATAGCGCTCAATCTTCGCCGTCAGTGCTGCGCCGCCTTCTCGCAACTCATCACGCACTAACTCGGTGGCTTCCACCGTTGGCCGTTCAACCAGCATGGTGATGCCACATGCAGTATCGAGCAGATGCTGCTCCTCTTCCGGCTTAAGTAAATAGTCTGTAAAACCGGCCTGGTGGATCACCTTCCAGAAACGGTTGTTGGCATTGGCAAAATGGAAACCATGATGAGCAGTAGAAAGGCCGGGATTAATCCCGCAAAACACCACGGTAAGATCGTCAGCAATAATATCGGTGATCATAATGTAACCCTGAGACGTATTTACCGCAGTTATCGCAAAAAAAGGCAGCAATGACAACAGGCTAGAATCGCACACAAAACACGCATACAAACCGATCACCTGTAGACCTGTAACCGGAACTTACCGTATAATCCCGCCCCACGGCCCCTTAGCTCAGTTGGTTAGAGCACGCGACTCATAATCGCTTGGTCACTGGTTCAAGTCCAGTAGGGGCCACCAAATAAAACAAGGAGTTAGATGAGAAATCGTCTGACTCCTTTTTCGTTTTATACGAATCGGGTCAGGTAATGGGTCAGGTAAGGAATTGCCTCCCTGCCCTCTTCATCTCGCTGCCAGCATCCCCGGATAGTGCTTCGCCACAATATCATTCATCTTTTCTGTCAGATCGTACCGCTTAAAAGTGATGTGCGCGGTTCCTTTCTGAAAGTAACGGATACTGAAGAAATCATCTTCGTAAACATCCTTCGAAGGGTTATCCCGAATATGCTCCATCAATCGAGTAGTAACATCGCCACGATTGTCGGGTATCGATTTACCATCCAGCAGAAATAGCATTCGCTCCAGATCCGCTAGTTGATCCCTACGCCAACCCCAGTTCAAACTAAATCCCCAGCGGCTATGCGTCACCAGATTGTTGACGATGATCTTTTTACCAAAGCTGCAGGGACTATTGGTTTTGTAATCCCACGACAGCCCTTTAAAGACATTGATAATGCCACGTTCAAAGACGTCCATTTTGTTCAGATGTAGCTGCTCAAAAGTACTGAGGATATTGGCTTCGCTGATCGCTGGAATATTATCGCCCTCAAGATTTCTGTCCCACTGCTCCCTGGCCTGGGCATCCATGAGGCTGAGCATTCCTGATTTTTTCATCAAATCTCGCCATATACTGCGATCAAGATTGCGGGTAATGACGTCCATGGCCGTTGCCATTCTCTCCATTAACCAGCAACCCGATCGAAAGTCTTGTCGCATGCCCCAGTCTTTTGCCATCCCACCACCAAGACTGCGGGTCAGTGTCGAGATGTCATCAAGTTGCCGGATGAGGGATTCAATCTGTACCAGCGCAGCATTGCGGCCTGTAACAATACGTTCAATGCTGGTGGAACAGATAAGCTCATTGTGTTCCGTTAATACATCGGGTTCTGTTTGCATCGTCAATCGTCCATAAAAGCAAACACGCCTGCCGGGAGTGGCAGGCGCATTATGCGATGAATAAAAAGGGTGGAAAGTGCTGAGGTAAAAATCAGGAATGAGGCTCGAAGAATTTACGTATTCATTAATCCGGTAGCTCGCCTTGCTCTGAGAATATCGGTAGCGGTCAGGAATGGCGTCTGCTCCTGCCAGGTGAATCCCTTGCGGTCGGTGCGTACCAGTTCATAGCGTTCCACCAGAAAATTCACCGCATCAGCCAGTGTTATTCCCGCTTCAATATGTTCCTGAATGGCCGCGTCCTCATGGAATGGCGTGTCGTTGAGTGTCAGGCCGTAATGGTGCTCCAGCAGATACGTTAAAAGTTGCTGCCAGATCTGCACGGGCGACAGGCGTGACGAAACCGGCAACGTGGCCGGTACAGTTGAGGTTTGCATGAGCGGAGTCTCTTAATAAAGGAGGAAAAGGTTTGAAGGATTACGATGCAGGGATAAAGCTAAAGATCAGTCTTTAACCTATTTTGAGGGATAAATTGCGATATATACATACCCATGACTGCCCAGCGTATCGGCTTCACAGGTCAACCCGTTACGGTACAGCGTGATGCAGTGCGCGTACCGGGGGTTCAGTTCACAGGAGAGCAGCATCAGCTCCAGATGTGCGACAAAATGAGGGAAGGCTTCATCCAGTTGTAGGGCCTGTACCTCACTGAACATACCGGTGAATCCTGCCCGGTCCGCCAGAAAATGTAGACGATGGCCTTCCTGTACCAGCCTTGCGCCAAAGCGTGGTGTGATATCCCGTCGAAGCCCCCATTCGGTGGCATCATTGTTGTGCATGGCTTTGCTCCTCTATTAGTTCAGTGTGATGCTCATCAGACGGGTATAGGGTCCGTTGCGGTCCTGGCGTCGTTCAGCAAAAACCGCCAGTACACCGGTGATTTCCTGAACGTCCAGGCCGGTGTAATAGCGGGTGCTGCCGTGCCACTGATACTTCCCGGTGCAGTACCGAAAGATACGCGACTGGGGATGTTGTTGATGTATCACCATGGCTGCTGACTTGCTGATAATCTTCATGGTTGCGCCTTACAGTAAGCCATGCTCAGCGAAAGAGAATATCTGTCTACCGCCCACAATCAGGTGATCTGGTACCCGGATTGCCACCAGCCTCAGCGCCTGTACCAGTCGCTGGGTAATGGCCTTGTCTGCCTGACTTGGATTCACCTCCCCGGATGGGTGGTTATGTAGTGGAATACTGAATTTGGCCACCTGAATAGAGGTGATATCATCGCCTCATCGTCAAAACGGGTGACACAATGACCAAAAGTAACAGACGTAATTTCAGTCCGGAATTCAAACTTGAAGCTGCCCAATTAGTTATCGACCAGCATTACACCGTTGTAGCCGCTGCTGCTGCCATGAATGTCGGTCTTTCCACCATGACACGCTGGGTCTCTCAGCTTCGTGCAGAACGTCAGGGGAAAACACCCAAGGCGACACCCATTACGCCTGAGCAACTGCGCATCCGTGAACTTGAAAAACGTTTACAACGTATTGAAATGGAAAACGATATTTTAAAAAAGGCTACCGCGCTCTTGATGTCAGACTCCCTGAACAATTCTCGTTAGTTGAGAAACTCAGGACGCGGTTTTCGGTTGCCTCTGTTTGCAACGTGTTCGGGATACATCGCAGCAGCTATCGGTATTGGTTCAACCGCCCACGGTTACCTGATGCGCAGCGCGTTGCACTTTTAGGGCTGATCCGCGAAGTTCACCACGCCAGTAACGGCTCAGCAGGGGCCCGAAGCATTGCCGATATGGTCAGTGCAAAAGGTGTCCCCTTAAGCCGATGGCGAGCCAGTAAGCTGATGAAAGAACTGAATATCGTCAGTTGCCAACAACCGGAACATCGGTACAAAAAGGCCACGAAAGAACGTGTCGATATTCCTAATCATCTGGATCGTCAGTTCGCGGTGACCGAGCCCAACCAGGTCTGGTGCGGCGATGTAACATATATCTGGACGGGTAAACGCTGGGCTTATCTGGCGGTGGTGCTGGATTTATTTTCCCGCAAGCCAATAGGCTGGGCCATGTCGTTTTCTCCAGACTCAGCGCTGACGGGAAAAGCATTGACGATGGCCTGGGAGGTTCGGGGTAAACCCGCGGGGGTGATGTATCATTCTGATCAGGGGAGCCACTATACCAGTAGAGAATTCAGATGCTTACTGTGGCGGTATCGAATCAAACAAAGCATGAGTCGGCGTGGAAATTGCTGGGATAATAGTCCGATGGAACGCTTTTTCCGCAGCCTGAAATCAGAGTGGGTACCGAAAAGTGGCTACGTTAATTTTAGCGAAGCAAGCAAAGTAATAACGAATTATATCATTGGTTATTACAGCCAGCTCAGACCCCACCATTATAACGGTGGATTAACGCCCAATGAGTCAGAGCGATTGTATTGGGAAAACTCTAAAGCCGTGGCCAATTTTTGTTGACCACTACAGTGTCCATAGTTAACGAGGTGGTAACAATACCAGTGCTGCAGACAGTCGAATTATCCCCGTTACAACTGCTCCAGCAGGGTTTCCGCCATCACCCACAGAGCTCTATTAAGCTTCACATCACCATCTATGCCGCGTACAGCGCGGGTATGGGTTCGTCCACCTTTTGCACTACGACCACTTAGCCCTCCCTTAATAAGGTTCTCCTGAATGCGCTGATAGGTGGTCCACAGGTCATCACTGTCATCTTCATAACGCCGTGGTGTCAGGACTTGTGCCGGGGTCACTGGCTGGTGGTCTTCGCCAAACCGATAAGTAATCGCCGCTTTCGCCAGTGCCTGTCGGGCTGGTGGTGGAAGCATCAGCGACTGCATGGCATCGCGCTTTTCCTCCACCCGGTCAAAAATCCCCAGTACCTCATAAGCCCCTTCTATCACCTGACTCACCACGTCTCCTTTATGCGGAACCCGTACCTCGCCAAAGGTCTCACCGCAAATCAGCCCGTTCTGGCAAACCTGGCGAAACAGCCCCGGCAACATCTGGTACGAACTGGAGCCATCGTGCGAATTGAGCAGAATGATTTCTGGCACCTGCTTGCCAGTAATCTGGCCCTCACGGCGCAGGCGCAGCATGTGTTTGGTATGTTCACGACGCTCCGGGTCGCGTACCCGGGTCTGACAGGCAAAGAATGGCTGAAAGCCTTCGCGTTGCAGGCTCTTGAGCAGAGTAATAGTCGGAATGTAAGTGTATTTTTCACTTCGTGAAGCATGTTTGTCTTCGCTGAAGACACTGGGCACCGTACGATACAGCTCTTCATGGGTTAACGGACGGTCACGACGGATAACATTTGCAGCACCAAAGCGCGAAGCCAGACGGGTCATAAGCAGATTCCTTACTGAAATTAAATAAAGAAAAGCCCTGTCGCACAGGCGACAGGGCTCAGGGAATAGCAAAGGGTTGAAGAAAACTCAGAAGAAGAAACTCCAGACGGCACGGGCGACAGATACTACCGTATCGCGTACAGTCTGAATGATGGTCCGAACCGGGGACGGTATCAGCGGCATGGAACTTACTGTGTCCAGTACCGAGCCGACCGTTTCACCAAAATCGTCACGGGCTTTTTTATTAACGGCATCGGTACGCAGTGGAGCACTAAACTGTACCGCCACCGGACTGCTGGCCTCACATGGTAGGCAACGAATCATCCGTTCTGCCATCACCCTAAGCCCCCATTGCAGGCGTGTTGATACAGTACACACCGGATGCACGGGCTGGAACAGTTCATGCAGCAGGCAGATTTTACGGCTGATGTTCTGCTTTTGCTCTGTGGATAGTTTATTGCCACCACTGGTGGGCTCGACTTTATCAGCCTGGCTTATAACAAACAGCACCTTATGCCGGTAAGACTCACCGATCACGTGGCGATAAAAATGTTCATCCACCGCCAGCGCCCGGTCATCGGCCTTAATCAGCCACAGCACCAGGTCCAGCCGGGGAAACTGTTGCCGATAAAGCGCAGCATATTCAGCATCGCGGGTACCGTTTTCACCGACGCCCGGTAAATCCACCAGCGTCATGCAACGCTCGCCTACCTGCAGGCTAAAGCGCAGTGGTTCGCGCGTACAGGCGGCCACATCGCTGACAGGTGAAACCTCACTGGCAAACAAGGCATTGCACAGCGACGATTTTCCCGCTCCGGTTTTTCCCATAATGCCAATCACCGGCTCATAGTGAGTAAGCTGATTTATTTGCTTCAGAATACGTTCTGATGCCCACTGTGGCAGGCCAGAAAGCGACCGCTGCAGCGACTGCAAGCCTTCAGATTTTTTCATCACTACTCCTCTGAAATGAAAACAAAAAAGGCAGAACCGTGAGGTTCTGCCGTTAATACGGTATGTTCAGTTGAATGATATATATCTGAATATTTTTACAATGCCGATAGGCCGTTCTGTGCCAGCAACGGACATTTCATAATTCTGTTTGTGTGGCCAAAATCATTTCGCCGCTACAGCTCCACAAGTAAAGACCCAATAACAGGAACAGAAATACTAAAATACTAATTAAAAGGGGCCTAGGCCCCTTTAATTTTGTGAATCGCCACGGGTTTAACAGACACCTCGGAGTCATTTAAGATGACTTAAAGAGAGGTGCCCATGAGCGGTAAACGTTATCCCGAAGAGTTTAAAATTGAAGCAGTCAAACAGGTTATTGATCGCGGTCATTCTGTTTCCAGTGTTGCAACACGTCTCGATATCACCACCCACAGCCTTTACGCCTGGATAAAGAAGTACGGTCCGGACTCATCCACTAATAAAGAACAGTCAGATGCTCAGGCCGAGATCCGCCGACTCCAGAAGGAGTTGAAGCGGGTTACTGACGAACGGGACATATTAAAAAAAGCCGCGGCGTACTTCGCAAAGCTGTCCGACTGAGGTACGCCTTTATCCGTGACAACACCTGTTGCTGGCCTGTTCGCCTGCTCTGTCGGGTGCTGGATGTTCATCCCAGTGGTTTTTACGCCTGGCTTCAGCAGCCGCATTCACAACGCCATCAGGCAGACCTGAGACTGACAGGACAGATTAAACAGTTCTGGCTGGAATCGGGATGCGTCTATGGTTATCGCAAAATCCATCTGGATCTGCGGGACAGCGGGCAACAGTGCGGAGTGAACAGAGTCTGGCGACTGATGAAACGTGTCGGGATAAAGGCTCAGGTCGGATACCGGAACCCGCGGGCACGTAAAGGCGAGGCCAGTATCGTGTCGCCCAACAGGCTCCAGCGACAGTTCAATCCGGATGCTCCGGATGAGCGTTGGGTAACGGACATCACCTATATCAGGACCCACGAAGGCTGGCTGTATCTTGCCGTGGTTGTTGATCTGTTCTCACGCAAAATTATCGGCTGGTCCATGCAATCCCGGATGACAAAGGACATTGTCCTGAATGCACTGCTGATGGCTGTATGGCGGCGTAATCCCCAAAAACAGGTGCTGGTTCATTCGGATCAGGGCAGTCAGTACACAAGCCATGAGTGGCAGTCGTTCCTGAAATCACACGGCCTGGAGGGCAGCATGAGCCGTCGCGGTAACTGCCATGATAATGCGGTTGCAGAAAGCTTTTTCCAGTTGTTGAAACGAGAACGGATAAAGAAAAAGATCTACGGAACGCGGGAAGAAGCCCGCAGTGATATTTTTGATTACATCGAAATGTTTTATAACAGTAAGCGTCGGCATGGTTCTAGCGATCAGATGTCACCGACAGAATATGAAAACCAGTATTATCAACGGCTCGGAAGTGTCTAGATTATCCGTGGCGATTCAAGGAGATGTTTATGGATACTGTTTTTTCCGTTAAAGGGAAAACTATTCTTATTACCGGTTCAGCACAGGGGATTGGTTTTTTACTGGCAACAGGGCTTGGGAAACGCGGTGCGCGTATTGTGATTAATGACCGGGAAAGTGAAAAAGCAGATATTGCTGTTCAAAAACTCGCTGGTCAGGGTATTACCGCTTTCTCTGCTCCTTTTGATGTAACCCAATGTGATCAGGTCGAGGAAGGCATTAAAGCCATTGAATCTCACATTGGGCCAATCGATGTGCTGGTGAACAACGCAGGTATTCAGCGACGCTATCCTTTCAATGATTTCCCTAAAAAAGACTGGGATGACGTTATTGCGGTTAATCAGACTGCTGTGTTCCTGGTTTCCCAGATGGTTGCCAGATACATGACAGAAAGGAAGTCAGGGAAAATCGTCAATATTTGCTCCATTCAAAGCGAGCTTGGCCGCGATAACATAACGCCGTATGCAGCTTCTAAGGGGGCAGTAAAAATGCTGACCAGAGGTATGTGTGTTGAGCTGGCACGGCACAATATTCAGGTTAATGGCATCGCTCCGGGATATTTCAAAACGGAAATGACCAAAACGTTAGTTGAGGATGAGAAATTTACGGCCTGGTTGTGCCAGCGAACGCCTGCTGCACGCTGGGGTGAGCCAGAAGAGCTTATCGGGGCCGCAATATTCCTGTCATCCACTGCATCAGATTTTGTTAACGGGCACGTTCTCTTTGTAGATGGTGGCATGCTCGCCTCAGTCTGACAGCGCAGGAACATTCGGTATCTGCGATCAAGTACGCAAATTTTCCAGTAGAGCTGTTGAGGTTTGGCAAAACATCCTCAATATGCTCTTTTTTAGCGGGAGACGCAGGATAGATAATGAATAATAAGATTTCGTTAAAAGACATCGCTGAGTTGGCGGGTGTCACCAAAATGACTGTCAGCCGCTATATACGCACCCCAGAGAAAGTCTCAAAAGAAACGGCGAAGGCCATTTCTGACATCATTGAAGAGATAAATTATGTGCCTAAGCGTGCGCCCGGCATTCAGCTCAATGCTCAGAGCTTCACCATTGGTGTACTAATTCCGTCTTTTCAGAACCAAATCTTCGCCGATATCCTTGCCGGTATAGAATCCGTAACATCTGGCAATAAGTACCAGCCACTGATTGCCAATTTCAACTACAGCAAAGAGTCAGAAGAAGAAGTCATTATTAACCTACTGTCCTACAACATCGATGGGATCATTTTGACTGAGAAACTTCATACCCAAAGAACGATGAAGTTTCTGCGAGCCGCCAAAATCCCTATTGTTGAAACGATGGATATCAGTGGTGATCGCCTGGATATGGCGATTGGATTTGATAACCGGCAAGCGGCTTTCGACATGGTAACCACGATGCTGCGTAAACGTCTGCGCCAACATATCGTTTACCTTGGTTCTAAGAACGATCCCCGCGATGAACAACGGTATCAAGGTTATAGCGAAGCGATGAGGCAACGTGGGCTTCAATCACATCGGGTGAATCCTCAGTCGATTTCCTCTGTAAACCTCGGTTCGACACTGATGAAGGATACACTAGAGGCTTTTCCGCAATTGGACGGCGTATTTTGTTCCAATGATGACATTGCTGTGGGCGCTCTCATGTTTTGCCAAGAAAATAACATTTCGGTTCCGGATGAGGTGGCTATTGCTGGCTTTCACGGTCTGGAAATTGGTCGCCAACTGCGTCACCACCTCTCAACTATCATTACTCCGCGATTTCACATTGGCCGAACAGCGGCCAGCATGCTGATAAGCAAGCTGAAAAATGATGTCGATATCCCTTCTACCGTCGATATGGGTTATCAGGTGTATGAAGGCGCGACAATTTAACTGACGAATTTCTTCCGAACCAAGGGAAGATGTCGTATCTATAATTATGGTAGGACAGTTTGCTTGTTGGCTGCTTGAAAAATCGGCAGCGCGATTTTTGCTCATATATCAGTGTTAATGCGACAAAGCCCTACACCTTACAATTTACTTTGCCGTCCCTGTAACAGCCTGAAGTGATGCTAGGTAATTTTATACCGGTGTAGTGATAAAGAAACAGAGTTCAAATGGCATCATAGCACCGGTAATTAAACCTACTGATGACGCCGGATATATGGTCGCAAACCGTATCGAACCATTTCTTGCATTACCCGGGGCGTCCATAAATGGATCATTAATTCAAGACACTTCTAAATCCTGTTAATGTTAAACAATGAACATGAGGTGATCAACTTCTGTAAAGGCACATGTTGGTGTGCCTCCTTTTACTTGTGATGAGTAAGGAAAAACGGCATTGGCTTTCTTCAGGCTCTAAGCCTTACAGAATCAATCACCACCTCCCCAAGAAGGGGTTTAGGGGTGATAGTAAAAAATCCACGCATTTGCGTGGATTTTATTATCCGGCTTAACCTACTGACGCTCAGTAACCGCCGCAGGTTTTTCGCAAGGAAGATGAGGCGACACTAGTTGACGGTAGAGCCATGCTCCGAGCAAAGCACCGACAACAGGTGCGCAGAGCGGGACAAGGAAATAAGGGATATTGAATCCACCGGTAAAGGCTACTTTTCCCCAGCCGGCAAGCGCAGCAAAGATTTTCGGGCCCAGGTCGCGCGCAGGATTCAGGGCAAAGCCGGTTAACGGCCCCATGGATGCACCAATAACCGCAATCAGTAAACCAATTAACAACGGTGCCAGCGGCCCGCGTGGGATCCCATTGCCATCATCAGATAGCGCCATAATCATCGCCATCATAATAGCAGTGATGACCATTTCCACTGCGAATGCCTGAACCAGTCCGAGATGGATATTGGGATAGGTAGAAAAAACCCCCGCCAGTTGCAGGCTTTCAATACCTCCTCGCACCATATTGTGCGCCTGTTCATAGTCGATAAACAGGCTGGAATACAAACCGTAAACTAGCGCCGCACCAAAGAATGCACCAACTATCTGAGCCACGATATAAGGCAATACTTTGCGTTGTTCAAAGCAGGCAAACAACCAGAATGCCAGCGTCACCGCCGGGTTTAGATGCGCACCAGAAATTCCGGCGGTCAGATAAATAGCCATCGCGACGCCTAAGCCCCAAATCACACTGATTTCCCATTGGCCAAAATTGGCTCCAGCCACCTTTAGCGCTGCCACACACCCGACACCGAAGAAGACCAGCAACCCGGTGCCCAGCATTTCAGCAATACATTGCCCTTTTAAACTTGATGTCTGACTCATGATTGGATCCTGCTGTAGATACAAAGGAAGATTAAAATTGTGGCCTCAGGCTTCCAGCGGAAGTACCAGTCCAGTAGCTACCGCATTACGCGGTCCTTCTGTGCCACGAATATTGCCCTGCCCGGCAACAACGCCGTAATGGGAAAGGGCTTCCGTAATAAGCTGCGGAATTTCAAAATCCAGCGAGGAACCGCCCACCAATACCACAAAATCAATATCGCGAATGGAGCCTCCTGGCGAGACCTGACGTAATGCACGAAGGCAGTTGGTGACAAAGACTTTCTGTTTTGCCTGGCGGCGCACCAGCCGGATTTTTTCCAGTGAGGTATGGTTTTCAATAGGCACCAAGGTGCCTGCTTTGATGTAAACTACTTTGGCAAAAACCGACGGACTCAACGGTTCGCGGAAGAACTCCACCGCACCATTTTCGTGACGAATACTGAACAGACTTTCCACTTTGGCGAGCGGATATTTTTTGATCTCTTCTGCGAGGTATAAATCACTCAATCCCAGTTCGGTTTTAATCAGCAAACTCACCATATTGCCAGCCCCGGCAAGGTGGACTGATTTCACCTGTCGGGAACCATTGATGGTCGCCGCATCGGTTGAGCCCGCACCAAGGTCGAGGATCGCCAAAGGTGCAGCGCTGCCAGGCGTAGTCAGCGCACCGGCAATCGCCATATTGGCTTCTACTCCCCCCACTTCCACATGGGTATTCAGTTTCAGGCTCAATTCGCGGGCAATGACTTCCATTTGCAGGCGGTCTGATTTCACCATCGCGGCGATCCCAACGGCATTTTCCATTGAAAACTCACCGGCGATCCCCCCCTGAACCTTACGGGGAATAAACGTGTCCACTGCCAGCAAGTCCTGAATGAAAATCTCATCAGCACCGTGTCCACTCAAAGAAGCCATCACCTGACGAACGCGTTCAAGCATGCCTCCCGCGTGGGTTCCGGACTCACCTTTTATATCCAGAATTGGCGCACAACCGTTTACCGCTTGCATGATGATCTCTGCGCCACTAGTCACATCCGCTTGCGCGTTGCGTTTCTCCCCGCGGATAAAGAGGTTCCCCGCTGGAATAACCCGTGATTTCACATCACCTTTTGGCGTTTTCAGTACCACAGCGGAACGGTTACCAATCAATGCCCTGGCAACCGGGACAATCATCTGGGTTTCTTGCGGGCTAAGATTGAAAAAAGTCGCAATACCATAGGGATTTGAAAGCACAGAGATAACCTGCCCCGTCGCAGCCACTTCTACCGCCGCCTGCACCCCTTCAGGCACCTGCTCAAGCAACGTTACCTCATCAACAATAGGTAATGTCCGCGATAAGCGGTTATGGACTAGCACGCCATCGTCTTGTTGCAGGATCACCGCGACAATATTAATCCCTCGCTCCAGAGCCGCATTCAGTTGCCAAGCAACATCCAGGAAATCCACCCGGCTGTTGATAAGCGGGATCCAGCCTTTGTCATACTCAGGGCAATCGACATCAACCAGCTTTTCCAGTGCAATGGTCGTCCCCACACCAATCCCCTCACCGCCTGGCGTTTGGGGGTTGTGACCAATCATAGTGGACTCGGTGATGATGGTTTCAGTGATGGTTTCCATCGCCACATCACCGATAACCGGTGCCGCTTCATTGAGGCGGATTAACGCCACCTCATTTTGAGCGCGCCCGGCTTTTTCCAGTGCATGTTCCAGTGCAGCTATCACCCCTGGAATGTTTTCCCTGGTACCTTTTGTTCCGGTGGTTGAGACAATCCCGCTGGTCAAAAATCGGGAGCCATGTTCGCCGGACTCGGCCAACGCCACCTCAGTAGTGGCGTTGCCAATATCAATCCCCGCTATTAATGCCATAAACGTTTTACCCTTAGCCTGCTTTACGCAGCTTGTCGCGTTGCTGGTAAACCTCTGCGGCTTCGCGGATAAAAGTCGCATTTACTGTTGCCTGGTAGCGCGTTTCCAGCTCGTCCGCAATCGCCAGCAACTCTGCGACCGTTGAACGGAAAGGACGCAAAGCATTGTAGATTTCCAGAATTCGGGCATCAGGGATCGCGATCAGCTCCCCCGCCCGACGCAAATTGCGCGCAATAGCATGGCGATGCATTTGTTCGGCAATTTGTGCCTGATATTCAAGGGTCTGTCGGGAGATACGCACATCCTGCGGGCCAATTTTTCCGGCGAGCACATTTTCCAGGGTGATATCCGTTAATGGCTTTCCCGTCGGCGTTTGAATACGTTCAGGGCAGCGCGTAGCAAGGGGGTAATCCTCAACGGTCATTGGTTTATTGTTCATTGTTCCTCCCGGGAAATTTCGATGTGCAGAGTGACAGGCTTCGCATTCGGCACCACATGTTTGGTCTCTTTGATATGGAACAATGCCGCTTTAGCCATAAATTTAGGGCGTACCATCTGGTCGTTAACCACCGGTACGGGTGACGGAGATTCCCGTTTCGCGTAGCGGGCCGCGTTTTTACCAATCTGGCGGTAAGTGGCGAGCGTCAGTAACGGGGCTTGTGAAAACAGTTCGAGGTTACTCAATGGCAGTAAATCGCGCTGATGGATGACCGTCGTCCCCTTAGACTGGATCCCAATCCCAATACCGGAACCACTTAAGTTTGCGGCATCCCAGGACATAAACGAAACATCCGATGTGCGCAGAACACGCACCACTCGAGCATGAAGCCCCTCTTCTTCCACACCCGCCACCAGCTCTTTAATAATCGCTTCGTGAGGCATGTCGATAAGCGTCTTATGTTGGTGCTTATCAAATGCAGGCCCCACCGCAATGACCACTTCATCCACACGCTCGCCTGTAGTTGCAACCTCTCCTTCCACCAGATTCAGAGTGAACACCGGCGCTTTCTTGACGTTATTTTCCATTGTCGGTCTTCCTTTATTCAATGGTGTTTGGTTGGATGACAGTGGCGATATTTTTAATCTCTTCCCAACGCTCTGGTGAGATGCGATAGCCGGTGCCCGGCCCTTGGTAATCGTTGATGTCGTTGATGGCACTCACCACGTCAAACTGGTGGTCAAGGATGGCAGAGGTTTGCAGGTAGTCCCCGGTGACACGCTGGCGCAGCATATTGAGAATGTTGCTGGCAATGTCTTCAAAACCGCTGCAACTCAGCGCTTTCACAATGTCCAGCCCGGTAATATTGCGCTTCATCATTTCTTCAACCGCACTCAGATCCTCCACCACATTACGCGGTGGCATATCTTTGCTGCCGTGGGCATAGGTTGCTGCGGTGACTTCTTCATCCGTAATTACCGGTAATCCCAACTCGCGGAATACTGCCTGGATAGCTTGGGCCGCTTTTTGGCGAATGGCGATGGTCTCTTCTTCGGTCACGGGACGCAGCCCGCCATCTACCATCAAATCGCGCTGTAGGATGTTGTAATCGTCGAAGTCTTCCGCATCAAAGTTCGAGCCCGCGAACATGTTGTCGTAGTTCGGCACAGCACTGTAACCGGAGAAAATAAAGTCAGTACCCGGCAACATCTGCATCAGCGTACGGGCGGTTCGGCGAATATCCGAATGGGAGAAGGTTTGATCATTGCCCGAAGCCACTTCCAGATCCAGCATCGAGGCAATCAGGTTTTCGGCTAATACAGCGCGGATCCCCGAAGGCACCGCTCCCGTCATACCAATGCAGCTCACGGCACCATTTTGCAGCCCCTGAACTCCTGCACCTTTAGTGATAAAAATGCAGCGAGATTCTAGATACAGCATCGATTTACTTTCTGCGTATCCCATCAATGCTTCAGAGCCAGTGCCCGACGTATAACGCATTTTCAATCCGCGGGAAGCATAAGCGGAGGCAAGAAACGCTTTGGACCATGGGGTATCATCTCCATCGGTAAATACCGGTTCTGTTCCGTACACCGATACTGTTTCTGCGTAGCTGGTCAAGCCACGCATACCCAACTCCAGCTCCGTAGCCTCTTCCACAGAACACTGGGTGAGCACGCCAGGGCGTCCACATTGGGAACCGACCAGCAACGCCAGGGCATTAAATGGCGCGTAACGGGCAATACCCACCGTGGTTTCCTGTTCTGAAAAACCACGGATCCCCGCTTCTGCTGCATCTGCGGCAATCTGGACCGGATTATCTTTGAGATTGGTAACATGGCATTGGTTAGACGGGGTGCGTCTGGCGCGCATTTTCTGCAACGCCATCATCATCTCGACCACGTTCATATGAGTCATTACTTCGACTGCTTTAGCTGGGGTAATAGCTGTGGTGACTTTAATAATCTCGGCACGACTCACGTGGATGTCCACCAGCATGCGCGCAATATCCAGCGAATCCAGCGCCATGGCTCGTTCAGTTTCGGCAATGTTGATGGCGTAATCGGCGATAAAGCGGTCGATCATGTCAAACTCGGCGCGCTGCTTACTGTCCAGCTCTACAATCAATCCGTCGACTACTTTAATGGAAGAGCATGGGTCCCACGGGCTTCCCATTGCAATCAAGCCTTCTTCTGGCCATTCGCCGATCAGGCCATCCTGATTCACGGGGCGTTGGGCGAGAACCTCAAATCGTTTTGATCTTTTCATCATATTTTGGCTCAAAGGATAAGTGTGACACCCAGGGCTAATGCCCCCGGCGGTAATTGCCGAAAATTTAAGATGAATAACGTGATATAAAAACAAAATTAATTACGTTTCATTATGGCACGTATTTTTATTGCCAGGTTTCATAACGAAACAGCAAGAATTAACTTTTCAAAGAAATGTGACCCTAATCCTTACTTATTCCAGAAAACAACCAAAAATATAACCACAGAATTAATTTTCACTATTTTTGGCACTATTGACTTCATGTCCAATTGAGTAAAAATAGAATGAAAATGTAAGGCGAGAATATAAATAACCTTCACAATAATTTATCGACAACCTATTTAATTAATCCATCCGGCCCTGGTAAGGCCGTTAGAATACTATTATCAGGAGATCACATGAAAAAAAGTCATACCGCTGGCAATGTCAGCCTCGCTATCGCGAAAAAAATGGCTGAAGCTGTAGAGCAATCCGCATTGGAAATGCACGTGCCAGTCGTGTTCTCCGTGGTGGATGGTGGTGCAAACACCCTACTGGTACAGCGGATGGATCAAGCTTTTATCACCAGTTACGAGATTGCGCTAAACAAAGCCTGGACAGCGTGCTGCCTGAAAAAACCTACTCATGAAATCACTCATGATGTCCAACCGGGGCAATCTCTTTACGGTTTACAACTTTCTAACCAACAGCGCATTGTTATTTTCGGTGGCGGTTTCCCTATTATTGAAAATGGTCAAGTTATTGGTGCTGTTGGTGTCAGCGGCGGCACCGTAGAGCAAGATATTCAATTAGCAGTTGTCGCGCTTAATTGTTTCTCTCAAAATTAATATTATTTCCTCAGCAATTTATGAAGGTTTATTATGAGCAATCGCATATATGATTACCTGGTTCCAAATGTGAACTTTTTCGGCCCTAATTCAGTCTCTGTCGTAGGGAAACGCTGCGAATTATTAGGGGGTAAAAAAGCACTCCTGGTGACGGATAAAGGTTTACGTGCAATTAAAGATGGTGCAGTGGATCAAACCGTAAAATATCTGCGCGAATCTGGCATCAACGTGGTTATTTTTGATGGCGTAGAACCCAATCCGAAAGATACTAACGTTCGCGATGGACTCGCTGTTTTCCAGAAAGAGCAATGCGACGTGATTGTTACCGTTGGTGGCGGTAGTCCTCATGACTGCGGTAAAGGGATTGGCATTGCTGCGACGCATCCGGGAGATCTCTACAGCTACGCAGGTATTGAAACGCTGGAGAATCCATTGCCACCGATTATTGCCGTGAATACCACCGCCGGTACAGCCAGTGAAGTGACTCGCCATTGTGTGTTGACCAACACCAAAACCAAAGTGAAGTTTGTGATTGTGAGCTGGCGTAACCTGCCTTCGGTTTCGATTAACGACCCACTATTGATGGTTGGCAAGCCAGCAGGTCTTACCGCGGCAACAGGTATGGATGCGTTAACCCACGCAGTAGAAGCTTATATCTCAAAAGATGCCAACCCGGTTACCGACGCCTCCGCTATTCAGGCGATTAAACTGATTGCGACCAACCTGCGTCAAGCTGTGGCCTTAGGCACAAATCTGGTTGCGCGCGAAAATATGGCCTGCGCTTCCCTACTGGCTGGCATGGCATTCAATAACGCGAATCTCGGTTATGTTCACGCCATGGCTCACCAGTTAGGCGGCCTTTACGATATGCCGCACGGTGTGGCAAATGCGGTTTTACTGCCTCACGTCGCACGATATAACTTGATTGCCAATCCAGAAAAATTCGCCGACATCGCACAATTTATGGGTGAGAACACCACGGGTTTATCAACAATGGATGCGGCTGAACTCGCCATCAACGCGATTGCACGTCTTTCTGCAGATGTGGGTATTCCGCAGCACCTGTGCGATTTAGGCGTTAAAGAATCTGACTTCCCATACATGGCTGAAATGGCATTGAAAGACGGAAATGCTTTCTCTAACCCGCGAAAAGGTAATGAAAAAGACATTGTTGAAATCTTCCGTCAGGCGTTCTGATGATTCAATGGGCCGCCTGTTCGGCCCATTTTTTAACTCCTTATATTCACTCGTCATGGAGCCAACTTCATGCAGAATCCTGGCATTCCTAAACCGCCTGCCGTGCATCTGTTTTACGATGAAAAGATAATCAGCAATGGCATTATTTTTCAGATTTGTATGGGGCTGGAAGAACAAGGTATACCTTGCCAGACCACGTTGCAAAACACCGGGGAAAGCGCACTCCAGCTCGGTCAGCGCGCAGCGCGTAGCTCCGCATTACGTGTGGGGTTGGGGGTCAGTGCCTTGGGTGAAACAGTGTTAACTCATGCCCAATTGCCCATCGACCAGGCGCTGCGGAGCTGCCCGCCTGAGAGCAGTTTGCGTAAGCTGCGCAACATTGGCGCGAATGCCGGGCAACTGGTCAAAGTGATCCCTTTTAGTGAGGCAACTTAACGATGTATCACATTTATACCCGTACCGGAGACAAGGGAACCACCGCCCTGTTTGGTGGTAGCCGAATCAATAAAGACGATATCCGGGTGGAAGCTTACGGCACCGTTGATGCGCTAATTTCTCAACTTGGCGTCTGTTATGCCGCCAGCAAAATCACGCCGTTGCGCCAGTCTCTGCATAAGATTCAGGAAGACTTGTTTATTGTCGGAGCAGAACTGGCCAGCGATGCCAAAGGCGCAGCTCGGTTAACTCGTGTCATTGAAGCTGAAGATATTAGCGAGCTGGAACAGCTGATTGACCAGAACATGACGATAACCGGCCCATTGAAAGCGTTTGTGATTCCTGGGAAAAACATGGCTTCAGCACAATTGCATGTCGCCCGTACGTTAGCTCGCCAGCTCGAGCGCATCCTGGTGGCCATGGATCGCGACATCCCATTGCGTGATGCACTGAAGGGTTACATTAATCGGCTGTCTGATGCGCTGTTTTCTATGGCTCGCCTGGAAGAGTGCCATCCAGAACCGCAATTTAGTCCAGATGTTTACGCTTAAACTGACTGGCATCAATATCGTATTGCTTCATTTTACGCCACAAAGTCGTGCGGCCAATATTAAGCAAATGAGACATCTCCTGCACTCGGCCACTGGTGACTCTGGCCGCATGAATAATGGCCTCTTTCTCGATGGCGGAGAATGTCAGACTGGCAGGCAGCAATGAGGAATTACTTCTGTCGCCAGGGCGTTCGCTATACAAGTGGGCAGGAAGATTGCTCAGGCGAATGCGGCCATGCTCACTGCTGATGGCAATATTTTCAATCACGCTGTTTAGCTCAAAATCATTACCCGGCCAGGAATATGCCACCAGTTGCGCCAGAGCATCGTCATCGACTTTCAGGCGAGAAGAAAAACGCCGCTCCAGGCTGTGTAGCCGATTGTGTACTAACGATGGAAT
Source organism: uncultured Enterobacterales bacterium (assembly GCA_963519305.1). Taxonomy (GTDB): domain Bacteria; phylum Pseudomonadota; class Gammaproteobacteria; order Enterobacterales; family Enterobacteriaceae; genus Ewingella. Next base: position 113,721 of record CAUQMS010000005.1, on the reverse strand, counting down.
GCTGTTCGCTCGCTCACGCAGAGGGGGAATAACAATCTCAAAGGAGTGTAATGCGTAATAAAGTTGGCGGCTAAAACGGTTCTGTTCCACCAGATTCCCAAGTTCAACCGTCGTGGTGGCGATGACTTTCACATCGACGGGAATAAGACGACGGGCATCAAGGCGCGTCAGAACACCCTGTTTGATCACCTGCAATAACGTTGACTGAAGTTCTGGTGCCAGATATTCAATTTTCTCAAGAAAAAGGGTTCCGCCATTAGCCAGTTCTAACCGACTTAATCGCCCATTTTCGTCGCTATTTGGCGCACTTCCCATAAAATCCAGCCCCAGACCACTGTCTGCATATAACTGGCAATTTACGGCAATATAGGGGCCACCAGCGCGCTCACTTTCATTATGAATAGCCTGAGCAATCAGCTCTTTTCCCACGCCCTCTTCCCCACACAGCAGCACGGGGAACCCCCCTCTCGCCGCCTGGCGACCAAAGTGAATTAAACGGCGAGTTTCAGGATCATCAGCCGACATTTGCTCAAAGGTGTGGCTCACTTTGCCCAGTTGGCTGGTCATTAACTGACGCATCTGTTCAACCGGGTGGAGCAACAAGATAAAACTGTTGCCCTGCTCTTCAACGATGGGCTTCAGAGTAATTACCGCATCAATAAACTGATGCTGGCTTTCAAATGTCACTTCAGCGTGGTTTAGCGCTTTGGCATGTTTAATCGCCCGGCGCAGCAAAGCCGGGAGTGTAAGCAGTTCACTGATATTTTTCCCCTGGCTGACCTGATTATCCAGATGAAGCATGTTTGCTGCCTGCACATTAAGAAATTGCAAAACGCCTTGTTCATTCCACGCCATCACCCCGTCGTCCATACTTTCCAGCAGGCCGTACATCTGGTTCAGATGGCGGTTAGATTCGGCAAGCAAACTGTCGGTTAAGAGTGAGTTCCCGACTTCTCTGGCAATTGCGAGAGTCAGCGACAAGTCTGCTGGTGTTGCCTCGGTGGTTCGGCAACACAATGCTATCGATCCAAAAAGCCGCCCGTTGTTATCAAACACCGGTGTTGAGCAAAATGACCACGGAAACAACGCCTGTTTAAAATGTTGCTCGCCGTGGGTTTTTATCGGCTGCCCCTGCATAGCCGCCAGCGAAAGGGCACAACTCCCAATAATGCTTTCCGCACAATAACTCCCGGCACGAAACCCCAACGTTTTTAGCTGCTCCAGGGTTTCAGGGTGTCCACAGCGGCTGAGGATGCAAGCTGACTCATCGAGAATAATTAACGCACAGGCGCGGCTATCCATAAACTCCCAGGCATCTTCCAGAGCGGCTTGAGCAATAGTCAGCAGCGCGGTTTTACGACGACAGATGGACTCAAAAGTTAGCCCCTGAGCCTGGTGAGGGATACCCCATGTTTCCCGCTGCATAATTTTCCCGCAACGATGCCAGGATTGAGCGATAAAGGAGGAAACTTCCTGTTCGGTTTTTTGATTCTGCATAGTCATAGCCTGTTTTAGCCCCAGCAACGGGTGCCGACTCCGGCTGCCATAAGGGCAAAAATGCCCCCGCCGAAAGGCGGAGGCAAGGTCACATTTTTAATCGTGTCGTCATTTTCTTTGTCAGCTGGCGTTATTTACCTGCCAGCCACTGTTCACCAAAACGGTCTGCGGCAAGGATGGCGGCATAAACACTTTCTGCCGAAACCGGGAATGGCATATTGTGAATCGTTTCCCCTTCCGAACAGGTTGCTTTTGCAACAGCCATAATTTTCTCTTCAATGCCTTCTTTAACGCCCATCTGCGCAAGTGTGATTGGCAGGCCGACTCGCTGGCAGAAACCCATCACCGTTTCAATCTCTTCCATCGGACTGTTTTGCAGCACTAACTGTGCCAGCGTACCGAAAGCGACTTTTTCACCGTGGTAAAGATGGTGGCACTCTTCAAGGATGGTGAAACCATTATGAATCGCATGCGCTGCCGCCAGACCGCTACTTTCAAAACCAATACCGCTCAGATAGGTGTTTGCTTCAACAATGCGTTCCAGTGCCGTCGTCACCACGCCTGCTTGTGCCGCCAGGAGTGCTTTTTCACCTTCGTTCATCAAGGTGTCGTAGCAAAGGCGCGCAAGGCTTAATGCCGCAGCAGTGGACTGCCCTCCCGCCATGCTGACCGCTCTTGCGTCATAACACGCTTTCGCTTCAAACCAGGTAGAGAGTGCATCGCCCATCCCGGCCACTAGCAAACGTACTGGCGCTTTGGCGATAATGGCGGTATCCATCACCACCATATCGGGGTTTTTCGGGTAAATAAGGTACTCTTCAAACTCGCCGGCTTCGGTGTAGATAACAGACAACGCGCTGGTTGGCGCATCAGTAGAAGCAATGGTCGGGATGATAACAACTGGCAGTTTCTGGTAATAACCAATTGCTTTTGCGGTATCGAGGGTTTTCCCTCCGCCAATACCCACCACGCCTTTGCAGCCTTTCTGTTTCAGAATGGCAATCAGGCGGTTGATTTCCACATGGCTACATTCACCGTTAAAACGCTCTGCGTGGCAGATAATATCGTGCTGGTGCAAACCATTGAGCACCTTGTCCCCAGCCAGCTTCATCACGAAATCATCAGCAATCACAAAAAAGCTATCCGCTAAATTTTTAGCATATTGACCAAACAACGCGGATGCATCAGGACCCTGGAGATATTTTGCCGGAGATTGAATAACTTGTAACATTCTCTTCACCCTCAAATTGATTTTTTGAACTCGTTTACATGATGACGCCTGACGTTGCTCACTCTTGCTAATCGGTTCCAGCGAGAGGTTGAACACTGCGGCGCGGTAACATCACTCTAGAGCGGGTGCCGGACAAAAAAATCTTCATAATTTTTGTTCCCATATGAAACGTAAAATCAAAATGTAAGTTTCATTATGGAACGTATAACCTGAACAAAAGTAAGGATTGAGATCCTGATCCGTCTTTGCATCACAGTCAGTATGAACAAAGAAACTGAATAATAACCCTTTTACTTGAACCCTCCGAAAAATAATGCCCGCTGGACACGGCGACCAGACCTGGCTAGCACATCAGAAACATTCAAAAGATTGCCCAGGCTCTCATTGTTGTCGTTTGCTGGCAAAATGAGTTCCATTTTGAAACAAATTAATAATTTTCCGTTCCACTATGGAACTGGTTTTTTCGCTGTTTTTTTTTCCCCTGCCCAGGAGATAATTATTGCGTCGGCTGCAAAAGGTTTTGCGAAGGCGGATACCCTACACCGGGCCTGAACAACCCAATGACCCATAGATCTCCTGCGGAGTATGAATAATGAAAAAACTGATTAACCGTGTGGAAAATGTACTGAGCGAGCAACTTACTGGGCTGGCTAAAGCTCATCCTGAACTGAAACTGCATCAGGATCCGGTTTACGTGACCCGTGCCGATGCCCCTGTTGCGGGGAAAGTCGCTCTTTTATCTGGCGGCGGTAGTGGCCATGAACCGATGCATTGCGGCTTTATCGGCCAGGGAATGCTTACCGGGGCTTGTCCTGGTGAGATTTTCACCTCCCCAACACCGGACAAAATGTACGAATGCGCCATGACGATTGACGGTGGTGAAGGCGTCCTGCTGATTATTAAAAACTACACCGGCGATATCCTCAATTTTGAAACCGCAACCGAGCTGCTACACGAAGGCGGTGTTAAAGTCACCACTGTGGTGGTCGATGACGATGTGGCAGTAAAAGATAGCCTGTACACCGCAGGACGCCGTGGAGTTGCCAATACGGTCTTGATTGAGAAATTGGTTGGGGCGGCAGCAGAACGAGGCGATTCTCTGGAAGCCTGTGCCGAACTGGGTCGCAAGCTGAATAATTTGGGGCACTCTATTGGTATCGCGTTAAGCGCCTGTACCGTTCCTGCGTCGGGGATACTCTCATTCGAGCTTCAGGATGACGAAATGGAGTTTGGGGTGGGCATTCACGGTGAGCCAGGTATAGACCGCCGCCGTTTCACCTCGCTGGATAACACCGTAGATGAGATGTTTAGCACGTTACTCGAAAATGGTAACTACAGCCGAACCCTGCGCCAATGGGATCGCACCAAGGGCAATTGGCAGGAAGTAAAACAAGCCAAACAAGCACTGCAAAGCGGCGATAAGGTGATTGCGATGGTCAACAACCTGGGAGCCACCCCACTTTCTGAGCTGTACGGCGTCTACAACCGCCTGGAAACATGCTGCCAGGAAGCTGGGATTTCTATCGTTCGTAACCTGGTTGGCACCTGGTGTACTTCGCTGGATATGGCAGGCTTCTCGATTACCTTACTGAAAGCGGATAAAGAGACTCTCACTTTGTGGGATGCCCCTGTTCACACCCCTGCATTGAACTGGGGTCACTAAGGAGATTGCAATGTCACTAACCAAAAATCAAATTGTTAACTGGCTCTACCGCTGCGGGGAGATTTTCACCTCCGAGTGTGTTTTTCTGACCGGGCTGGACAGAGAAATAGGTGATGCAGACCATGGGCTGAATATGCACCGTGGTTTTAGCAAGGTCGTGGAAAAACTCCCTTCCATTGCTGACAAAGACATTGGTTTTATCCTGAAGAATACCGGCATGGTGCTGCTTTCCAATGTTGGCGGCGCCAGTGGCCCCCTCTTTGGAACCTTCTTTATTCGTGCAGCCCAGGTGACTCAGGCCCACCAAAGTCTGACGCTCAATGAGCTGTATCAGATGATAAGTGAAGGTGCCGACGGCGTGATTAATCGGGGCAAAGCAGAGCCAGGCGACAAAACCATGTGTGATGTTTGGCTACCAGTTGCCGAATCGCTAAAGCAGTCCAGCGAGCAAAATTTGTCGCTGCTAGCGGCCCTGGATACTGCCTGCCAGGTTGCTGAGCAGGCAGCACAATCGACTATTACGATGCAGGCTCGTAAAGGGCGTGCCAGTTATCTGGGTGAGCGCAGCATCGGGCATCAGGACCCTGGTGCAACCTCGGTGTTGTTTATGATGCAGATGCTGGCCGCGGCGGCCAGAGAGTAAAGCAAAGGATAAGGCGATGGTAAACCTGGTAATTGTTTCTCATAGCGCCCAACTGGGCCAAGGAGTCGGGGAACTGGCCCGGCAGATGTTAAGGGGGGATGGCTGTCGGTTGGCCATCGCCGCAGGGATCGACGATCCTGTGAATCCCATTGGTACGGATCCCATTAAAGTCATGGAAGCGATTGAATCCGTGGCCGATACCGATCATGTGCTGGTCATGATGGATATGGGGAGCGCCTTACTAAGTGCTGAGACGGCTTTGGAATTACTCGACCCCGTCATCGCACAGAAAGTCCGCTTATGCGCAGCGCCTCTGGTAGAAGGAACCTTAGCGGCTACGGTCAGCGCAGCCGCAGGTGCTGGCATTGAAAAAGTGATTATGGATGCACAAAACTCACTACAGGCGAAACGTGTGCAGTTAGGGCTACCAGCGGAAGAGGCTACCGTACCAACGTTGGCGAGTAATGAATCACTTGGCGGTGAAGCGTTGTCTGCCACTGTGGTCATCAACAATCCTCATGGTTTGCATGTTCGCCCGGCGGCGCAGTTGGTTTCAGCGCTGGCAGGGTTTAATGCGCATCTGGTGCTCGAAAAAGACGGTAAGTGCGTCAAGCCAGATAGCATTAACCAGATTGCCCTGCTCCAGGTTCGCTACCAAGACACACTTCGCTTAATTGCCAAAGGCCCGGAAGCCACTGAAGCGCTGGTGGCATTTAAAACACTGGCGGTGGAAAACTTTGGCGAGGATTTGGCAACACAACCTTCCCGCCAGCAATCCACTGCGGATGTGGTTACTGTCAGCGGTGAGGTGCTGCGCTACTCTCCGGTTAATTTTGCATTAAGGGAATCGGCTAGTAACAGCGCTGATGAAGAAGCCAGACGTCTGAAAATGGCCATCAGCCATACTCTTGACGATCTCAACAGCCTCACCCAACTGGCTGCTGAAAAATATTCCGACGACATTGCGGCGATTTTTTCGGGTCACCATACCCTGCTCGACGATGCGGAACTCATCGACAGCGCCTGCGAATTGCTGCGCACTCATGGCTATAGCGCCGAATGGGCCTGGCATACTGTGATGGCTGATTTAAGTGCGCAGTATCGTCAATTGGATGATGCCTATCTACAAGCTCGTTACATCGACGTAGATGATATTTTACAGCGCGTGCTAGGCCATCTGACGCAAACCACGGAAAGACACCCGCAACATCAGCGCCCGACGATCATCATTGCTGATGATATTTATCCCTCTGTGGTGCTTCAACTGGATACCCGCAAAGTGGCAGGTATCAGCCTGAAAGAAGGAAGCGCTCTGTCGCATAGTGCAATTATTGCCAGAGAGGCTGGTATTCCGTTCCTCTGCCAACAGGGAGATGCCTTGCAAAATTTTTGCAGCGGTGACTTGCTAACGCTGGAAAACGTACCCGTCCGTTCGTAGTTACACAACCCAATCTTCCATCCTTAACATTCGCCCCGGAGATCTCTCCGAGGGAATGTTGTACCTCATGTTCAGGAAACCGTTATGTCGCAATTTTTCTATAATCAACGCGAAAACCTTGTTAATGACGCTATCGAGGGAGCCATTGTCGCCTGCCCGTGGAACAATTTAGCCCGACTGGAAACCGACCCGGCCATTCGTATTGTGGTGCGCAGTGAGCTGGATAAAAGCAAGGTTGCTATTATTTCCGGCGGTGGTGCCGGGCATGAGCCAGCTCATGTCGGTTTTGTTGGCAAAGGAATGCTAACCGCGGCGGTTTGCGGTGATTTATTTGCTTCACCTAGTGTTGATGCGGTACTGACTGCAATCCAGGCGGTGACAGGTGAAGCAGGCTGCCTGCTTATTGTTAAGAACTACACCGGCGATCGGCTCAACTTTGGGCTGGCGGCAGAAAAAGCGCGTCGCCTGGGCTACAAAGTCGAAATGGTTATCGTTGGGGATGATATTTCACTGCCGGATAACAAACAGCCGCGCGGTATTGCAGGCACGATCCTTATCCATAAAGTGGCGGGTCATTTTGCCGAACAAGGCAACTGCCTGGACACAGTTGTGCAAGAAACACGTTTTGCTATGGCGCGCGTCTTTAGTCTTGGTGTTGCCCTCTCCAGTTGCCACCTTCCCCAAGATCCTGATGATGCCGTTCGCCACCATCCAGGCCAGGCAGAGCTTGGAATGGGTATTCATGGTGAACCAGGTGCCAGCGTTATTCACACTCAAAATAGCCAGCAAATCATCAAACTGATGGTCGATAAACTGCTCGTGGCGTTACCAGCGACAGGTCGTCTGGTGGTGATGCTCAACAACCTGGGCGGCGTTTCTATTACCGAGATGGCTGTCCTTAATCGTGAACTGGTGCATAGCGCTTTAGCAGGCCGTATCGACTGGCTGATTGGGCCTGCAGCGCTAGTAAGTGCACTGGATATGAAAGGTTTTTCCATCACGGCAATGGTAATGGAAGGCAATATTGAAAAAGCGCTGATAACTGATGTAGAAACCGCTAACTGGCAAACACTGGTTCGCCTGCGTTCACCGCGCATCATACCCTGTGCTTTACAAAGCGCCCGAGTCGCATTCCAGCCTTCAGAAAATAACGCAGTGGGTCACTATGTGGATGTGGTCACCCAAACGTTATCGAGCCTGGAAAGTGTACTTAATGCCCTGGATGCCAAAGTGGGCGACGGTGATACCGGTTCAACATTTGCTGCCGGAGCCCGCGAAATTGCCTTATTACGTCAGCAAAGCCAGTTACCACTGAATCAGCTGGAAACGCTTTGCGCATTAATTGGTGAACGTTTAACTGTGGTGATGGGCGGTTCCAGCGGTGTATTGATGTCCATTTTCTTTACTGCTACAGGGCAATCACTCCAGAAAGGTGAGTCAGTTGTAGCGGCACTGCAAACGGGTCTGGCACAGATGAAATACTATGGTGGGGCTGATTTAGGTGATCGTACTTTAATTGACGCATTGCAACCCGCTCTCGAAGCGCTTGCAAACCAACCAGGCGACCTTAAAAACGCATACCTGGCAGCTGAAGTGGGTGCCGAGAAAACCTGCCATGCCGCTAAAGCCAACGCCGGTCGCTCGTCATATCTGAATAGCGACAGCCTGGTAGGTAACATGGACCCTGGTGCTCATGCCATTGCCATGGTATTTAAAGCCCTAGCGGGGCACGCTTAGACCGCATTATGAATTAGGGTAAATAAGTGACGTTGAGGGAGGGCGTATGGTCCTCCTTCCGCATTTTTAAATTATGAGTACAAATGGATTAATAAATTGTCACTATTCAGAATAGATTCTTAGTTACAGGAAAATGATGGGTATTTTTAGATAATGAAAAAATTTCACTTATGGAAAATACAGACAAATAAAAACAGGAAGGATTACGTGGGATGGGTATGTAACTAACATATTTAATTAATGCTATTTTCTTCTGTGTTCAATAATTCTCAGGAGTAAAATTCAACGTCACCATGCAATTTTAGGTTATCGAAAAAACTGAGATGGAGGAACTATTCCTAATGTCTAAATGTGTTTTGCTATAGAACACAAAACCAGTACATTTCGTAAGCTTTTCCATTGCCTTTCATATTCACAAAACGTTAACGTTCATCTGTTGCTTGTAATTCAAAAAATAAACTAACTACGAATGCTATCCTGACAGTTACGTTAAATCATCCGTCTAAGATTCAACGTACGCAACCCCTAGCGAATACGGAGTCCATGTTAGTTACCAAATCGCGCTTACCAGCTGATTTATGGCTATTTCCGATGACGTTTTTCAGTGAGTAGCACTCCAGACTCAGGTCTGCAATCATCTGATTTAGACATAGACCTGAGTTTTAAAGTCTTTTATCTTTGTAATATCTGAAGAGATTTCCAGTTAATGGGATGGACCCCCCCTCACTCTTCGGTTAGCTGTACGGAATACGATCAACAGAAGAATCATCATAAATATTATTTTTCGGGATACTAATCTGGCTAAAATGTCTTTCAGCTCTGCTGTGTTAAACTTTGTCTGCAAGTCGGTATATACAAAGCGCATCGGTCTAAAAGAATTAATCCATATGGTAGCAGATATGCCAGTATGCTAGATCAGTGATTAAGCACCCGCAGTGGCATTTTAATAATTTTTGAAGAAAGCAATGACACAACTCCAAGTTCATATGTAAGAGTACATCATTAAAAAACTCACCAAGATTAATTTCGTATTGAAGTTTAAAGTGCAACTTTCATACGCAAAAACAACTGGTACTGGCAATTGTATCCAACAATTTCTGGCATGAAACGCCCCCATGATAATGAGCTGTTATCTGATTTACTTGAAGACGAATATAATGAAATTATAGCCATAGCTTAAATTTTTGTGATGGCAAAATATGTAGTCACTGAATATGCGGTCTACCCATCTTGACGATGTAATAGTTGTTACGTCGTCTCAGCACACAGGTTAATGCCATTTTTAAACAAAACATGGTACCGAATCATATCTTCCCAAAATTTTTATCGGTGCAATAATGTAGTACAAATCTACAATGGCAGGAACTTATTGATATACTGTTGCAGTATAACTCAGAAATAAAAGCAGAGACTGCTCACTTTCGAGCAGTCCGGACCTTACCACATCTGTTACAAAGAAACCGCCTCAGCATGTTTATAACGGTCTCATTAATTTTTTTCTACTAAATCAGTAAGCCTTAAATATCGTTGATCCGTGATCAGTCGGGGCTCTACATCTTCAATCAGTGCAAGTACTTTCTGTAGCTCAAGTGGCGGGCGGGTAAGACTTAATGGCGTAATTCTGTTCATTAAATCCAGTGTCGATTCAGGGAAAATGGTTGTAAGTGGTTTTTTATTACCGTGCTCTCGAGTGAAGCGATATAACGGACAATATTCAGTTTCCAACGGGGCCAAGAACGTCTTAACTGTTTCGTAAACCCTATGAAAATCATCACCGGTTTCCCCTAACAATCCTATCCACGCTTTCGCTGAAGCTAGCGTCCTATATCGACGTTCTCTGGGCCAGTCCTCATTGATTAACGGAATAATGTATTTAGCCCAACCGTTATCTTCTTTTTGTCCAACAAAACCCAACCAAGCGATGAAGCGATTTCGTGTTTCATCCGACATAGAGCGCAACACCGGGCGCATTTCACCTCGGCAAAGACCGCCCTCTTCATCAATTTTAAATATTCTCATACGTCCTAGCCATAGGGCAGCCTCTATGGACAGTTCTTTCTCCCAAGAGAATCTTTTTAGCCACGGAATAAGTGTAATGGTCAACTAAAACCGGACACGGATTTAGGCACATTGTTGTAATCGGCGTTCATATTCATCCGGCGATATATTTCCCAGCCGATAATGCCGCCTTTTCACATTATAAAAGCTGTCGATATAATCGATAACATCAGCGATACCCTGACTTCGGGTTTCATAACGACGATAGTTAACCCTATCTGCTTTCAGGCTGCGGAAAAATCTTTCCGTAACAGCATTATCCAGGCAGTTACCTTTTCGACTCATACTACCTGTAACATCCAGTTCTTGCTGGCAGGACTGGAACTGAGCACTGGTATATTGCGCCCCCTGATCGCTATGGAACACCACAGAGCCTGCTGGTCGTCGTTTATTGATTGCCAGCCTTAAAGCTCGGACGGTCAAGTCGCTGTCCGGTTTGTCTGAGAAGGCCCAACTCACTATTTTTCTTGAACATAAATCCATCACGATAGCCAGATATAACCAGCCCTGAGCGGTACGCAGATAGGTAATGTCACCTGACCACCAGGTATTCAATGTCTCTGGATTAAACTGCCGATTCAACAGATTAGCGGCAACAACAGCGGGTTTTCCGCCGCGTGGATAACGATGACGTCCGGGGCGTTTAGCCACCAGTAATAAGGTTTTCATTATCTGCCGAACGCGGTATCTGCCCACGTTAAAACCTTGCTCCCGTAACTCAATGCACATACGCCGGCTGCCATATGTGGCATCCATTTCAACGTGAACATGCCTGGCCGCGGCGTGCAACATCAGAACATCGGGATTGATCATTGGCCGACGACTATGGGCATAAAACACGCTGCGCGTGAGCGACAAGCAGCGGCATACCTGTTGGATATTTGCACCAGCCTTCTTCAGTTTCACCGCGACTTTTTGTCGTTGTTCATTTCCATGGCGAAGAAGGCCGAAGCCTTTTTTAACAGGTCATTGTCGCTTTGTAACTGCCGTACCTGTTTCTCAAGTTCTTGTATTCGCCGTTGTTCAGACGTAATCGCGGTGGCGATGGGAGTATCTCCCCTGACTTCTCCGCGATATTGTCGTAACCAGCGTTGTAATGTTGAAAGACCAATATTCATCGTTTCAGCAGCCTGGGTCACCGAGTACTTGTGCTGCAAAACCAAATTGACACATTCCTGCTTGAACTCATGGGTAAACGTTTTTCTTCGCATTCTCACCTCGTTAGCGTTGCTCATTATATCTCTAACAAAGTGTCCGGAATGATTAGACCATTACAACAGGTACGGACGGGAAATTGAAACGCTACGCCGTCGTCCCTGTTCTACAGGGCAACACTATTCATTGGATAGATGCAGCAGGTTATGAACTCGCAAAATCGCGTGATGAAGAAGGGGTATACTCTCCAGATGCGAACCGTAACGATTTCGAGCTTCGACTGCAGCATCATATAGCGACAGTGGAGCGTACTTTTAAAGTCCGAAGTTAAATCTCACAGGTAACTCTACATAAGCATACTGAACTGTCAGCAGCCCAGACATTCAGTTGGTTGTATTGGGATGGTCTTATACTCAACCAAAATGATTATTCCAATCTTTGAAGACTGCTACAGCTGCTACATGTAGCAGGTTGTAGCAGGGTACCGAGACACAGTATCGAATTTTTTACCGAGAAATGTATCAATTATGTTAATAGACTGGGTGAGGATAAATACCTCACCCTGAGTGCTATTTACAGGCTAATCCGCCTAAGGTTGGACACTGGCTTGTGCCAAAGTTACGGTTGCTGCTGTGGGTATCCTTGGTTCTAGTCTTCGCCAGATACGCCAGTCGAATCAGGAAATCCCAGTAGACTGAGTTACGATCCAAGGCATCAATCCTGGTAAACCTGTAAACAGCATTAGGTGGGAATTCAGTTAATGTCGCGTATTCTTCGTGAGCAAGCCCTATAGCACTACACCAGGCTTTCTGTATTCGGGTTGCCATATTTTTAGCATTGAGTTCTTGGTAATTGCCTAGGTACCCATACACATCTGCATTAAACAACAACATCAGGTGGTAATGGGGATGCTCGCTTGTGTCACGTTCTCTACACCATCCATAAAATGGCAATATTGGATTACCCGGTCTCCTGGACCGGTTATGATCTGCCCTTAACTGGCTTTTCAGTGAATCGAAGAAGCGAGTGATTGCCTGCGTATCGTCTCGCTGGAAGCACAGTGGTAGATCAGGCTCTCCCGGTACATGAGACAGAGCGAACCTCGGGTCAGTACGAATACCCAGTATACGCTTATGCTGCTCCAGCGCGTTATAGACCATGTTAAGTAATGCGATGAGCATGTATCTGTCTATAGGTGATTTATACTTTTTGGAAGCTATTGCTGCCAAATAATCAATTTCTTCGTTGGTAAGTGAATATTGTGATTCCATAATAATCCTTCATTCTGTAAATATTAATCATTAGGTAATGGGTAGCCCTCACGCTACCCATGTGATGTTGGATATAATCCCTAGTGGGGGGGATATGCAGGTATAAGATTAGATTATTGATAAAGGTATATTACATATACCAGTTAAAACCCATTGATTACCCTCGCTAATAAATCAAGCTAAATCCGCAGCGTGACTAGCTTCTAGAATAAAATATATTAATCAGAAAGACATTGGTTACTCTGAAGTTATTCATGCCTTGGTAGTTTATTAAAACCAACAGACCCAGATGAAATTAATGGTATGTTTAATGCAATAGCCAAATCTTCAGGCTTAATTTCTGAACCAATTAATTTCACGTAATCAACACCACCCTCCTTGAATAACTGAACCTTTCCTTCACTTTCAAGCTTATTTAAAGCAGATATCAGGCGCTCTATGCTCCTAAGAGAATTTGGACCATCTCTACGAATGCTATGCCTCCTAAAGTCGTAAGATTTATTACTGGGAACATGTTCCTCAAGCCAAAAAAACAATATTTCAGAATCACTATATTTTCTGGTGGAATCTATTTTCATCATCAAATGATTAATAAACCATTCAGTTATTTTAAACGCTGATACCAAAGTCTCCTTAGTAATTATTGGTGAGTCGGGTGTAATAAACATTTGCATTACAGCTGCAATTCTTGAAGCATGCTCCATAAATCGAGCACCAAAATCATCATAATGGTGTAGTTCGCCTCCTTTTTTTATTTTTTCCTGAATTTCTCCACTCTGTGAATTCCAGGCGACTTGTGCCTCCGGAGAAAAAGTAACACAGATACGTTCTTCATTTTTCTCTCTGCGCTTTATCCCATCTTGCAAATGCTTAGTGAGAGTAGAGAAAAATCCTTCAAGCCCTGACTCACTAGACCATGAACAGGCATTAGGGACGTCACACAATTCATGTATCTGCTCCATGTCAATAGGTAATAACCGGGCTAGACACCCAGAACTTTTTGCTTTTTGTCCCTGTTTATCAAGAAAGCCATCAAACAAACTAGGTTGCATCATCAGCAGCATCGTTAGCCGTGCATCATCAACATCGTAACTGTCACGAGAAGCCCTGCTGTCTGAAATTCTTCCTTCCCCCCAAAGAGAGTTAAGTACTGGTGTATTGCGGAAAAGATTACCGTCGAATAATCCTCCGGCCTCATCAGAACCGAGCATCAACGACGGAGACCCAAGTGCTAATACTTTTCTAAGCCCCTCACTTGTCGAATCGTTTTTAGTAAGATATTTTCTTGCTGGAACTGCTGGTTTTCTTCTTTGGCATTCCTCCAGTACTTCAAGCGCTTCAGTCACATCGGTCTTCTGACGAATAGCTTTGCTATATTGTTTTTTAAGCTCTTTTAACTCAGTTTCCCAAGATATTAACTTCAGCTCATAAAGTTTCTCCTTTAACAGAAAATCATCTTTCAGCTCTTTTTCCAGTCGGTAGATAGGCTCCATTAACAACCTGAATACGGTTGATTTCCTGCTACCTGAGCGTGCCAATAGCATGAGATAAAGTGATGTAAAGGTTTTCCCATTTTTAAGCTGAACATCAAATTTTTCCTGGCAGGCAAGTGCCATTACCCCAAGTAACACTATTAAAATAAGTTCAGCGGCGGCTCCTGTTTTATAATGTATGTAATTTATTATTTCTTGAGAAAAAGTGGGTAGCGTCTGAAATTCTAGACAGAGCTCTTTGTTTTGCTGGGATTTATTTCTTTTAGACATACATGTCATCACTCCTCTGTTTTCAGAAAAAAAATAAAAAACTACAGGTTTCTCTCCTATTTTCTATAAAAACTTAATTATCCTTAACGTTCATTGATCCAATAAAGAAGATCGCTTAATAACCAACCACAAGATTTTAATCCAATTGATTTCCTTTGAGGGAATTTCCCTAATCGCTCCAGTTTCCATGCTGTTGACCGAGATACAGATGTGATGTATTGACGTTCTTTCTCTCGAACCAGGCGATCGCTAGGTTCACCGTAGCCCTGCAAAAGTTGTAACCGCTGTTGAGTTGTTGGGTAGTTAAATAATGTTTCCATTCTGCCTCCTTCGTTTTGGTTGAAGAAGAATGAACTATGGATGAGTCTAAAAAAAGCGGCATACCACTTGCTAAGGCTTAGTAAGTGCTTAGCAAGTGGTGGTAGTGATTATTTTTTACTTAATTTCAACCAGTTACGTACTTCTTCGCAAGTGAAGTTAACATCAAAATTGTATGTATTTGACTGTGCTATTTCTGTTAGTACTTCAGCTACAGCAGAAGGATTTCTCAAAAATTTTTTATCTTTAAAATGCTCACGCAGTAGCATATAGATCATCTCACTAACTCTTGCTTTTTCTCGATACTGTACATTCCGTTCGACTGGTGGATTATCCATCCACAATTTCACCGTTGATGGGTTAATCGGAATACCTTCTTTTTGAAAAAACCAAGCAGCTTTACCTGGAGGGACCTTTCCATTTCGAGAAAAAATCTCATTGATTAGAATGTATATTGCAATTCTACTATTCGGTGGATAGTAAGATACTATTACATCTTCATATTCCTCAGGAGCACTAACACTACCATCAGTATTTTTAATAGTAGATTCAGATATCAGATCATTATAAAATAGCTCAATCGCTTCTCTTTCAATATAAAGATTTTTTATTTCTGATGTTAAAGATTTACGGAAAACCAAATAGTCATAATCAGAATTATAAAAAGGAGAAACAAAAACAACTCCAGCTTTGTTTTTCAAATTATTATATTTTTCTTTATCAGACAATACGTACTGTGCACGGCTAAAATGCGTAGTCTTTGTCGGTCTTATATGCCAGTAACCATACGCCATTCCATCATATCTATACTCGTTATATCCTTTAAAGAAGCGAATAGACCACTCATGTTTAAACTTCCATTGAAAGTGTTTTTCTAAGTTCTGCTCAGGTGTAAACGATAAATATTCATGAAGCGGGTTACTTTCGTGTTGAAATAAATCCATTCCATTACGGACATCATATTCAAAATCATCCTTATTTTCTCGACAATGCCTTAACGTGCATGGTTCACCATCAAAATGAATAAAAATATAAAACTTCCCTATTATCCACTCGCTAATAATAAACTCAATATCCAGACCAAACTTATCAACAACTTCGGATAAAGAATAGAATAACTTCATTACCAACCCCCATCACACAACACCTTAATTCATTTGTATTTTTTAATTCATTGCTATCATTGTAATTGATAACTAATTAGTACAATACTAAAAAATCCAACTTACATGGGAGTTTTTTACATATGTCACTTTTAACAAAATACATATTGATAATGAGATATAATCCGAGCAGGCTCAATAAGTATCGAGCAATTATTAAATTTTTTCTAATCGACTATGGTGTAGTTGTAAGTCTTACAACACATTCAGCAACCTTGCTAGACTTAGCTTGTACCACTATTATAGCCAGATAGCATAAGGAGTCCTCAGATGAGTAGCCAATCAACATCACCGCAAGTTACAAAAGCCCAGATTTATCGTTCCGTTGCCAGCTCAACCGCGATCGAAACGGGCGTTTCTGTGCAAAAAATTGAGCAGCAACTCAAACAAAACCAGGCACAGGCGAAAGCCGTTGGTCTCGCCCGTTAGTCAGGCAAGATATCGCCCACTAGTTGCATCATGGGACTGTAGTTCCCTGATACGCCTGCCTGTATTGCCTTGAAGTAAAACTCCTTGTGCTCATCCCACAGGCTGTAATCCAGTAAGCCCTTCCCTGCCTGAACCGACAGTACATCGCAAAGCAGCCGCGACAGGCGCCCGTTACCTTCTCTGAATGGGTGGATCAAAATAAACTCCACGTGGCATTCAGCCAGAGAACTAACCAGCTCCGGGCGAGCCAGGGATTTCAGTTCACCAGTTCGGGAGAGAAACTGCCTCTCGAAACCATCAAGAAGCAGAGGAATCCTGTCGGCAGCAGCAAACTGGAAGCCACCCTTAGTTAGGTTGGCATTACGCAGCCTCCCCGCCCAGTCGTACACATTCCCCAGCCATTGACGATGCCACCTACTGATGTGCTCAAAAGCCAGCGCCTCAGGCGGCTGGCTCTCAATAAATAGCTGCTCATACAGCATCAGCAGCAGGCCAGACTCCAGCGTATCCATTTCCTGTTCATCAATGATTCCCAGCTTATTAGCCAGCACCAAGTCCCCAGAGCCCGGCTGATACCGCTCTTCTGCTGAATTAAGCTCATATTTTGACAAGCCCTTACCTCCGTCCAAACAAGTTCACAACGTTGTTTTCCTGCTGTCGCTGGTAGTTGTTGACTCTATCTTCCCAAATCTCAAGCGCCCTGCGCTTTTCAGTCAGGTAATCATAACGGTCATAGTGTTTCGAGCTGACGTCGTTCAAAGCGTGATTCTGAATACGGTCGCGGATCTCTTTGCTGATCCCCGCCTCTCCCATCAGCGTTTTACAGGTCCGACGTAAATCTCGCGCCGTGAAAACTTTAAACTCAGGATTAAAGGCCCGGAAATACATGATGGAACGCGCCAGACTGTCGGTACGCACCGGGCGCTCACCGTTTGTTGATAGCGGGAAAATATAGGGACTGTTACTTTCCTTAGTCAGCTCTTTCACTGAAGCTAATTCCTGTAGCGCCGATTCAGTCAGCGGGATCAGGTGCTCACGCTTGTTTTTCGATACATCGGCAATGACCAGGAGCGTCTTTTGCTGCCAGTCAATCGCACTCCACTGGCTGGCAATCATTTCAAATGGACGCTGCCCACCAGCATAAACGCAGAAGCGGATTAAATGCTGCATCAGCGGCCCAACATTGGTGGCCTCTGCGAACTGCTCCATGACAACACGCAACTCTTCCAGCGTTAGCCATGTATCACCCACTTTTTCCGCCGAAGACTGCTTCGGTATGGCCGATACCGGGTTAACTTCAAGGCCGAACGTAATACCCACGCTGGTATTCATCGGATCGTTATCAGCTTTCAGACCGTAGTTGAATGCCGCCATCAAATAAGAACGAACTCGGTTCGCATGGACCACCGCATCACGCTGGATAATACCCGAGAGGATGGTTTTGATCTGCAGAGGCGTCACGTCCTTCGCTTTAGTATCACGAGGAATAACGGTGTAGCACTCTCGCTCCATGCGCTTCAATACATCAGCCCCAGTACGCTTGTTGTCGAGCTTCATCTTGTTAACGTAGCCATGTACCAGTTCTTCAAACGATCCTTGAGAACGATGGATCTGCATAATGTGCTGTTCGGCCAGGCGCTGTTGCTCAAGCTCTTGCTGGGGTTCCTTTCCTTCGACAAGCCAGGCTCCGTACTTTTTCGCCAGTTCATTGGCCGTCACCAGTTTCATCTCAGGCCAGATGCCCAACTGGATGAACTTCTCTTTCTTCCCTTTCTCAACGTAATAACGGAAATAAAAAACTTTGCTGCCTGAAGGCTGAACCTTAACACCAAGCCTGCCAGTACCACGTTGAGCACTGTTGCTCCACACGTAGTACGCCGTGCTTTTTGTCTTCAATCCACGTATAGCAGTCTCGGTAAGATTAGCGGCCATGAGTTTACCTTTCTGAGAATAAGCGTTACCTGACCCGATGCCCATTTCGGGTCAGGTAACGGGTCAGGTAAGGATAGTACAATGGGGAAATAAGAGAACCAATCAGAAACAAAAACAACTTCATAACTGATTGATTATAGACAATTAAAAATACAAACAGAGACAATGGCGAACAATTAAAAACATGCCAATTTTATGACTCATAATCGCTTGGTCACTGGTTCAAGTCCAGTAGGGGCCACCAAATTTTAGCTTTAAATTCAGTACATTAAGCCACTTCTCGCGAAGTGGCTTTTTTGTTTTCAGCCAGCAATGGCGATGGAAAGGCGATACGGATGATGCAATACGTCTTTGAATTATTTGCGGCAGTGCAAAACTGGCTTAAGCAAAGTGGTCTGATTCCTCTATCCGCTATTGTCGCAGTCGTGCTTTTTGTAACGAGAGAAATTCTGGGTTCACGTCGCAAAAAACGTGCGAAGACAATTGAAGTAATAGCACTTAAGAGAATTCTGGCTCGCGAATGCGAGTTAAATTGGTATCTGAGCAATCAGATTACCGACATCTGCAATATTTATGGTTCTGATTGGGAAAATGATGGATACGAAACATATTTCCTGGAGTTAACAAAAACTCCATCAAATAAAATCTGGTTTGAAATTCTTAATTATAGAGGTGAGAAAGGTAAGGGGATATTATCCGAATCTCATATCACTACCTTTCATAACTATCTGTATGAGATGGTAAAAACTGACATAGACCTATATGAAAAACTAGAGCCAGCCTATGAAGCTGCCATTGTTCTAAAATCTCTTCGAGATTCATTGATTGATAAGCCTGGTGAATGGACATATGAAGATGATACGGACATGATGTTAGGCTTTTCAGAACATGCTTCAGGGGAAATTGAGAATATTAATAATCAATTAAAAATACTCTATCAATTTTGCACTGGAAAAGAGCTTTCTCAGGGGCGCATGAGGTAAATATTCTGCAAGTAATAGTTGCGTTAAAATATCTCCACTTTTTGTTAAGTTTATAAATTTGTATTCCAATGAAAAGACAAAATAAAAGGCCGCCCTTTAGGCAGCCCTTAGAAATTGGATAGCTAAAACTTACTTCAGCCCCATCTGCCCGCGCAGCTCCGCTTTGGCGGCGTCGAATTCTGTCTGGAACTCTGGCTGCTCGGCCATCTTCTGGGCGATCAGTGCAGCACCGGTGCGGCTCATAACAGTATCGGAACGGTAGTGGAAACCGGCCACTAAACGGTTCTCGGCGTAGCCTGCGGCGCGGGTGAACAGTTCGTTGCGTTTTTCCGGCACCATGTCGGCCAGTACTGTCGCCATCAGGTAGCCCACCGTGGAGTGACCGGACGGCCAGGATCCCGATTTGGACTTTTTCAGCAGCGGATGAATCTGCTCATCCAGCATGTACGGGCGCGGACGGTTGAAAAACTTCTTGGCGGAATCGTCTACCACGTCTTCGGTCGCGACCACGCGTTCAAACAACGCAGCAACTTTCGGTAATTTCCCGGCGGTGAATTCAGGCCCCATCACGTCGGCAAAACGCCAGACATCTTCCTGTGCATCGGCAATCGCCGCTTTTTCTTGCTCCGGCGTGCGGCTGGCCTGAATTTCTAGCAACTCTTTCAGCTCGGCTTTGGTCTGCGCTGAATCATCCGCCGGTGGCGCTGGTAGATATTTACTCAGATCAACCTCTTTGCTGGTGACAAAAGGCTTAGCCTCTTCGGCCGCGTGTACGGCAAAGGTGGCAGAAGTAAAAGTTAGAAAAAGCAGTGCAACGAGGGACTTACGCAAAGGAGTGCTCCTGATATTTTTTTACAATAGCAGGAGAGTAATGAGTCAGTGTGACAGCTTTATGACATCGCCCCGCAATGAACGCGGGGCGCGGGAGGTTTAGGCTAAAAGCGTACGGACAAAGTCTTCGATCTCTTTGCTCTGGCCGTTTTCAAACAGGCATTGCTGGAAGCGTGGGCCGCTGACGGCAGTTTTCACCAGCTCAGGGTCAATAGCGCGCAGGGTGTCGAGATAGTTCTCTTTCACCACGGCGGCTTTAACCTGGCTGAGGATCCCGGCATTGCGCACCTGCGGCTCTTTACGATCCGCCGGGTAGCCTTCGCCTTTCACACCGGTGAAGGCTTTCTCAAAAATGAAGCGCACATTCAGCTCTGCGCCCCAGCCGTAGCCTTTAGCGAACGGCAGCGACAGCGCGTTGCCGTTGTTGATCTGGGCGAACAAATAGGCATCAGCCGGGTCAATGCAGTACCCGCACATCACGCCCGGATGGATGTTCAGCGACATCATGGCGCCCTGCCCGGTACCGCAGCCGGTGACTACAAAATCCACGGCTTTGGCGTTGAGCAAAATGCTCGCCATTATCCCTAAGTGAATATAGGTCAGATGGTGGTCCTGCTCGTCGCTCATGCCGACGTTGTAAACCGGGTAGGATTTCTCATCCGCTACGGTTTTCAGCTCTTGCAGAACCGACGCATTTTTAGCGGCCTGACTGTTTTCCATCATCAATGCAATTTTCATCTTTACTCCGAATAAATAAAACGCCATTTCATTTTAACGATAATAGCGTTTTATGGCGTTCTGAGCAGAATTATTGCGTGACAGGGTTCGCAAAAACGGGCTTCAGTCCTGCATCAGCGCACTGCGCCCGCCATCCATAACAATCGTGGTTCCGGCAATGAAACCGGCCAGCGGACTGGCAAGGAAAATACACAGTTCGCCGACTTCCTCAGGCTGGCCGAGACGGCCAACGGGATGTTTTTGGATGGTTTGTTCACGAGCGATGCCCGCGTCCGGGTGCGAGTCAAACCACACCTGATTACCCGCCGTGTCGATAAAGCCCGGTGCAATGCCGACGGCGCGGATCGCCGGACCCCACTCAATCGTCAGGCTCTGTACCAACGATAACAGCGCCCGTTTAGTGATGTTGTAAGGCGCACAGCCCGGCATGGTGGAGAAAGCGTGGTTCGAGGTCATCACCAGAATCACACCGCGTGAACGCTCAAGCGCCTGGCGAAAACACTTGGCCATAAACCAGTGCGAACGCAAGTTGAGATCGAGGTTGTGGTGCCAATCCTCCTCGTTGCAGTCGATACCTTTAAACACATTTTTACCGGCATTCGACACCAGCACGTCAACGCGGCCATACAGTGCCTCGGCCTTTTCAGCAAATTCTGCAATGGCTTTCGTTCGGGTCACGTCTACCGAAAAATAGATAAAATTTTCCGGGTACTGCGCCATTAACTCGCGGGCGAGTGGGGCTTTTTCGAGTGCGGAAAATGCCCCGCCAATGACGATATCACCTTTTTGTAAAAAGGATTTTGCAATCGCCAGACCAATTCCCTGACTGGCGCCGGTCACAATAATGACGCGTGATGCTTTATCTGACATATCGATTCCTTGAAGAAGTATTCTGGCGCAATACTCTGCGCCAGCGGCCAATTTACAGCTCAAAAGTGGTGATGAAATTGTCGATCAGCGCGCTATCTTCATCAGTCAGCGCCCAGCCCGGATGACGGCAGTAATCACTGGCGATAATGCCGCGACGGTACAGAATGGTTTTTTCAGCCTGAATGATGTACTCACAGTGCGTCATCCAACGGGCTACCCACGGCAGCATTTTTGCGTGCAATTCCGCCGCTTCTGCGCCTTTCCCTTGTTGCCACAGACGGTAAATCTGCACATAAATCTCGGTAAAGGAGCAGCCCGGCATGACGCCCTTGCCGCCCGCGTCGAGCATCGCCAGCATGTAAAGCCCGGCGTAGCCGTTCATCACCCGTGCCTGCGGAGCGAGTTGCAGAAACTCACGGGTATAATCGACGGGCGGATTGCACTCAATTTTGAAAACCGCGTGCGGGTAGCGTTCGGCCACGTCACTGAGTTGTTCAGGGGTTATCGAAAGCCCTGTCTCTCCCGGCGCGTACTGCACCATCACCGGAATATCCACCGCCTCCAGTACCGAGTAAATATGGTGGCTGATGGCCGCCGGCCCCGGTTGCAGGAAGAACGGCGGCAGCAACATCAGCGCATCAGCGCCCTGCTTCTGATAACTTTGCGCACGTTTGACCGCAACTTCGGTGCTGTGATCGGTGACGGATAATGCACGGTACATGCCGCTGCCGCTGAGATCAGAGAGAAACTGCGTTGCTACCCTGGCGCGCTCGCCGTCTTCCAGTTTGGGAAACTCACTGGCAATACCAAACAGCGTCAGGCCGTCGGCACCAGTGCCTGCCAGATGTTCCAGCAGGCAGCCAAAACTGCGGTAGTCGACGTCGCCGCCCGACGTAAACGGCAACGCCGCAATCGGGTTAACGCCCTGAATTTTTGTTGTCGTGTTCAATTAATTGTCCTCATCCTGATCGGCCAGTACTGCGCCTTCAGCGGCGGATGACGCCCAGCGGCGGTATAAACGCAGGAAGCCACGCGGCACCTGTTTTTCAACCGGCACCCAATGCTCACGCCGCACGGCCAGAATCTCCGGGGCGACATTCAGCGTCAGGCTGCGCCCCGGAATATCGATGGTGATGGAGTCCCCCGCTTCGATAAGCGCTAAATCACCGCCGTCGCTGGCTTCCGGTGAAATATGGCCGACAAACAAACCGCGGTTAGAACCGGAGAACCGGCCATCGGTGATCAGCGCGCAGCTGTCAGACAGGTTCATCCCTTCGAGGCATTTCATCGGCTTGTACATCTCCGGCATACCCGGCCCGCCCTTTGGCCCCTCATAACGCAAGACCAGCACGCTGCCAGGCGGAATTTCACCTGAGAGGATGGCTTCCACCGACTCCTGCTCACTGTTGAACACCACCGCTGGCCCTGTAAAGGTCATCAGGTTTTCCGGCACAGCCGCCGGTTTTACCACGCACCCAAGCGGCGAAATATTGCCGGTCAGTACCGCAACACCCGACTCATTACGCACCGGGATCGCCAGCGTGTGGACCACTTCGGGACGCGAGGTTTTCTTGCGCCCGTTAGCCAGCCATTCTCGCTTGGTCTGCCCGCTGACAGTCAGCGTGTCGAGATCCATCAGCGACTGTAATTCGTTTTCCACTGCGGGCACGCCACCCGCTTCCCAGAAATCAATCATGTCGTATTCGGAGGCCGGATACAGTGACGCCACCAGCGGGACCTGATGACTCAGGATATCGAAAGCGTGCAGCGGCAAATGGCCGTATTCCGCTTCGTAGTGAATCGCCTGTAAATGCAGGATGGCGTTGGTCGAGCCGCCGGTCGCCAGCAGATAGATCATGGCGTTACGCAGCGAAGCCGGGGTGATGATTTGCCGCGCGTTCACGCCGCGCTTGACCAGATCCACCGCCGCGCGTCCGGTTTCGTGCGCACATTCACGGCGCTCCACAGAGATAGCAGGCAAGGTACTGCTGCCCGGCAAACTCATACCCAATACTTCGGCGATACAGCACATAGTATTAGCAGTGCCGTACATGGTGCAGGAACCGGGGCCCGGCTCGGCGATGTCTTCGATGTGACGGAATTCGGCTTCGTCAATTTCTCCACGGCGTTTCCAGCCAATGGCTTCAGTGACAATATTGCCGTCCCAGTCTTTGCCTTTGTATCTGGCCGGATACATCGGGCCGCCGTTGACCATGATGGCCGGAATATCCAGCCGCGCAGCAGCCATCAGCATGGCGGGCACGATTTTGTCGCACGAGCCGAGCAGCACCATGCCGTCGAAACGGTGCGCCCGCATCATGACTTCAATCGAGCTGGTGATCACTTCACGGGCGGCCAGAATGTAGCGCATCCCGAGATGCCCTTCGGCAATACCGTCACACGGCGCAATGGTGCCAAACACCATGCCGACGCCACCGGCTTCGTCGATGCCTTTCAGTACATGCTGTGTCAATTCGTTCAGATTGGCATGTCCCGCCGTCGCATTGGTATAGCTGTTTACTACCGCAATCACCGGCTTGCGCAGTTGCTCGTCGGTATGGCCCATCGACTTGTAGAGGGCGCGTTTCAGCGCACCGTCGTCACCTTGTAAAATGGGGTTGAAATGGTCTTCACCACAGGTACCGCAACCTCCGCCGCCACATCCACTCATATACTACCTCTCCTCGAAATCGGTTCATTGCCGGGTTCAACCGGCGTAATAACTGCCGCCTGTAAGCTGGGATTAATCAGCCTGGCGGGCAGAAGAAATATCAACGGGGCACACAACAGCAGGAAACCCGCCAGAATGTACAAGCCCGTGCTGGTCGTACCGGTATTGTCTTTCAGCCAGCCAAGCACCACCGGACCGAAGAAACCGGCCAGGTTGCCCACAGAGTTCACCAGGGCGATACCCGCCGCCGCCGCTGTACCCGAAAGCAAGGTACCGGGCAGGCTGATATAGGTAGGAATTAATGCCAGGGTTCCGGACATCGCGAGGCAAATCCACGCCATCATCCACACCGTGGACCCGCTGCAATAGGCGCTGAGTGACAGCCCTACCGCGCCGATAATCGCCGGTATGGCGATGTGCCAGCGGCGTTCGCGTTTCAGGTCCGAATGACGGCTGTTCCACACCATAAACACCGCGCCAAACACATACGGCAGCGCCGCCAGAAAGCCGATTTTCAGATCGTCGGTAACACCGGAAGATTTAATGATCGACGGCAACCAGAAGTTGATGCCGTAGTAACCAATGTTGAAACTGAAGAAGATCAGCGCCAGCAGCCACACGTAGCGGTTGGAGAGCATCGCGCGCAGGTTCTGCTGCGGCTTTCCGGCGTTGGCGACGAGCTGCCTCTTCGCATCGGTGGCCAGATCGTCGATCACCACCTGTTTTTCCGCGTCGGTCAGCCATTTGGCTTCTGCCACGCTGTTGTCCATAAAACGCAGCACCACAAACGCCAGCAGGAATGACGGCACCGCTTCAACCACAAACAACCACTGCCAGTTGTGCAGGCCTTCCACGTTCTCAAAAAACTTCAGAATGGCACCTGAGAGCGGGCTGCCGATGATGGTCGACAGCGGCGTCACCAGAATAAACAGCCCGAGGGTGCGGGCCGAACGCCAGGACGGGAACCACAGCGTGAGGTAAAACACGATGCCTGGGAAGAAACCGGCTTCGGCCACGCCAAGCAAAAAGCGCAGGACGTAGAACTGGGTGGATGACGTCACAAAAATCATGGCGGCAGACAACACCGCCCAGCTAATCATGATGCGCGCGATCCACACACGGGCACCGAAGCGCTGCATCATCAGGTTGCTCGGCAGCTCAAACAGGAAATAACCGATGAAGAATATCCCGGCTCCCAGCCCGTACACCGTATCGCTGAAGTTCAGTGCATCCTGCATATGCAGCTTGGCGAAACCAATGTTCACCCGGTCCAGATAGGCGAAGAAATAGCACAAAATTAAAAACGGGATCAGTCGTCGGGTAATTTTGCGATACACCCCGTCACTGTCTGCTGAGGGGGAGGTGATCTTTTTATTCATGGTCATCTCTCTTTGTGGTTGCTGAACTACGCCAGTACAACGATTAACTACACAACTTACGCACTACCGACCTGACGCAGGCGTTTGCCGGACATCAGGTTTTTCTCGATATTTTCGAGGGAGATATTTTTGGTTTCCGGAATGAAGATGAGGGTCAGGACGATGCACATAACGTTCAGCACGCCGTACAGCCAGAAGGTGGCCGCGCTGCCCATAAAGTCGATCAGCGTCAGGAAGGTCGCACCGATGATCATGTTGGCTATCCAGTTCGCCATGGTGGAACAAGTGACGCCAAAATCGCGGCCGGCCAGAGGTTGGATCTCAGAACACAGCACCCAGATCAGCGGGCCGGCGCTCATGGCAAAACCGGTAATGAAGATCAGCAGCAACAGCACGGCGGTGTATTGCTGGGCCGCCGAGGTAATGCCCACAAAGAACATGTAACCCATCAGCCCCATGCAGATGGCCATGACGCTAAAGCCAAGCTTCAGAATCGGCTTACGTCCCCAGCGGTCCACCAGACCGATGGCGATAAAGGTCGCCAGAACGTTGACCAGACCGGCAATCACCGTCCCCCACATCTGCTCTTTGGTGGTGGCAAAACCGGCAATGGCGAAGATTTTCGGTGCGTAATACATGATGACCGTCATGCCGGTGAACTGCTGCATGAACTGCAATAACACGCCGAGGTAGGTCGAACGACGGAAGTTACTGTTGGTGCGGAATAACTGCCAGCCGTGCTGTTTTTGCTGCACGTTTTCACGGATAGCATCCAGCTCACGGCGTGCATCTTCGCTTGAGGAACGCAGCAGCGTCAGCACTTTCATCGCCAAATCGTTCTTACCTTTCATCGACAGCCAGCGCGGGCTTTCCGGCAGGGTCAGCACGCCGATAAACAGAATCAGTGCCGGGAAAGTAATAATGCCCAGCATCCAGCGCCAGTTACCGCTGGCGCTGAAACCGACGTCAGACAGGAAGGCCACTAAAATGCCGATGGTGATCATCAGCTGATAGAGCGAAATCATGCTGCCGCGAATATGCTCCGGTGCGATTTCAGACAAATAAAGCGGTGCCACAAACGACGCAACGCCAACCGCTATGCCCAGCAGGAAACGGGACACTTCCAGCATGAGCAAGTCCGGTGCAAAAGCGCAGCCAAGCGACCCGATAACAAACAGCACCGCGCCGATCAACAGGGTTTTCTTGCGCCCGATACGTCCGGACATTGGCCCGCTGCACAGCGCACCAAACGTAGCGCCAAGCATCATGATGCTGACGACCATCTCCTGCTGATGGCTGCTTAAACCAAATTCATGTGCGAGAAAAGGTAGCGCGCCTGCGATAACGCCCATATCCAAGCCAAACAGCAGCCCGGCCAGTGCCGCAAGCAGGCAAATCAAATACGTTTGCCCGTTGGTGTGAGGTAAATTCCGAGTGCTCATAAGGTAGCTTCCGTGTAAAAACAGACCGTTGTTATAGTTGGAATAGCGAAGCTCGCTGTCCGTGGAATGAGGTATGAATTCGAAGCAATGCGCCATCTTGCGGCTGCGGCGCTAACAGGCCATCACGGGCCGATGTGACATAAAGATCAGAAAGGTCAGGCCCGCCAAACGTGCAGCTGGAGGGTTGCTGAACCGTCAAAGACAAAGTGTCGATAAATTCAGGCGCGGCGTCCGTCAGTTGATAACGCGCCAGACAGCTCGCCCCCCAGCGGGCGTTGAACATCACCCCGTGCTCGTCCAGTGCCGAGCCGTCGGCAAAAAACTCACCGGTCGGCCAGCCCATCAGGGTTTCAGGCGATATCGCATCGGCCGGTGAACGGTAAAAACGGTGGGCGAAGGTATCGCCAAACCACGCATAGCCGCCGAACCACAGCAGGGTATTCGGCACATGCTGACCACCGAGCATCTGCACCGGTTGTTTGTCGCCAGATGTGAAGCGGTACCAGCTGCCTTTGGCCTGCTGCGCGGTGACGTCCATGGTGCTGAACCACAGCGAGCCGTCGGGTGCGATGGCCGCTTCGTTCGGCCGGGTCTGCGCGTCTTCAACCCACGGGCAGAGCGAAGTAAAGCGGCGCAACGCGCTGTCATACAATTTCACCCCGGCGCTGGTCACCAGCAGCCACTGGCCCGGCTGGTCGGTCAATAACGCTGCGCTACAGACAAACGGCAGCGGATGAACCTCAACGACATCACCACGTTCTGGCCACAGGCGCAGAAGACACTGCTGCACAATATCGACCCAGATCAGGGACTGAGTGGCGCAGCACCACACCGGCGTTTCGCCAAGCGTTGCGCGGTAATCACCAACGGGCTGCGCGGGGCTGAGGAGAGAGCCGTTCATCTGCGGTTACCCGGCCAGACTTTGTTGCCACGCCTGGCGATAGGCATCTGCCTTTTCATGCAACGCCGCGAGTGACATTCCGGGCCAATACAACCCGCCACCGAGGCCAAACCCCTGCGCTCCGGCCTGCACATAGGTGCGCATTTGCGCCGCATCGGCCGCAATACCACCAACCGGCAGGCACACAGCTTCATGCGGCAGCACCGCCCGCAGGGCTTTGGTAACGACGGGTGTGACGATCTCCGCCGGGAACAACTTCAGCCCGTGCGCCCCGGCCTGCAGGGCGCGAAATGCCTCGGAAGGTGTTGTTACACCCGGCAGGCTTATCAGATTCAATGCGCAGCTCGCTTCAATGACCGCCACGTCGGCATTAGGCGAAATAATTAACTGACCGCCCGCCTGCGCAACGTCGGCGACCTGTTGTGGCGTCAGCACAGTGCCCGCTCCCACATAGGCGCGGGAACCCAGTACATCCGCCATGATGCGGATAGATTCCAGCGGTGACGGGCTGTTCAGCGGCACTTCGAGATAGGTAAAACCGCACTTGACCAGCGTCAGGGCTACGCCCTCAGCTTCGGCCGGAGTGACACCACGTAAGATCGCCACCAGCGGCAGTGAACACTGCTGCCACTGTTCGGAAAATTTCTGATAATTCATGCGAAGACTCCACTGTGATAAATCTGTGATAAACCCTGAACAAAACAGGCTGCGCCATCCGCCGCGTGCAGGGTGATACCAAACTGGCGGGCCGCGCGCTGATAACTCAGGGTCAGCGACGGGGAACCAACGACCCAGGCATCTTCTGCCGCCAGCGCCGCCATTTCGCTGCCGATCAGCAGGCCGGAGAGATAACTGCTGACCTGTGCAGGGGTGATAACCCCGCGCAACCGCAGGGTACGGGCGGAGAAAATCGCATGGCTGAGGAAAGGAGATTTCTTGCTGCTGGCGACGCCGAGATCAAACGCCGCGCCATCCTGTTCGCAGAAGGGTAAATCTTTGCCGAGCAGCGAATGGTTAATCAGCGTGGCGTAGAGTTCGCCCGTCATGAAGGTGCTGAAATCGATAAGTTTTCCACCCTGCAGTCTGGCGTGTTTACTGTGGGTGCCGGGCAGGATCACCCGGTGAGCCGTCGCCGGATGCAATTCCGCCAGCCCTAAAAGCTGCACTTCCTCGCCGCGCATGACGTCCGGAAAACCCCACTCACTTTCGCACGTCGCACCGGCCACGATATGGCAGCGGCTGCCCCACGGCGTCGCGACTTCAGCGGTGTGTGCGGCGAAATCACCGGCACACGCGGGCAGCGTCACGTAAGGTACATCGGCCCAACCCTGCTGAGAACCCACCATGCCCGCCATCAGGATTGGCAAACTGCCGTGCTGTGTCAGCCAGCCGTTGAGCAGTGATTGCAGGGTGGAAGCAAACTGGCGACCGGCGACCTGAAGCAGGCCCAGAGGGGCGCTCAGGCGGTCTTCGATGTCGTGATGATTGATCAGAAACGCACGGAAGTTAGTGGTTCCCCAATCAACGGCTATCCATTTTTTGCTCATTCTTGTAATACCTATTTAAGTATCTTGTATTACAAGTAGCATATAAATAAAACAGCCCGCGATCTGTGAATCAGATCGCGGGCCGGTTAAATAGTCCTTACATCAGATGCGCGTATTTTTGCGGGGTGTCGTGCCAGAGCTTTTTATTGGCGGCTTCGAGCAGGATGCTGCGCATGATCTCGCGGGAGTTGTCCACCTGCTTCATGCGGATGGCTTCCATCAGGATCCGGTGTTGTTCCACCGCTTCTTTGGTCAGTTGCAAATCTTCTTCCAGCGTCTGCTTAAACGACAGCATCATCGCCGCCGACAGCGCGCTGCCGATCGAGATCAGAAAAGGGTTGTGACAGGCTTTGAGGATAGCCAGATGGAACGCCAGATCCCCCTCTTCGAACAGGCTGGCGGAATTTTGCTGCTGCCCCTGCAACATCAGGCCCCAGGCATCTTCCATCGCCGCCAGATCGTGACCGTTAGCGTTGCTGGCGGCCATCGCGGCGGCATTGGGTTCGAAAATCAGGCGCGTCACCATCAGGTGCTCAACGATGCCCGGCTCAATCCCGACATCTTCCAGCCAGCTCAGCACATCGGCGTCGAGGAAACTCCACATTTCACGCGGATTGACGGTAGTACGACGTTTGGGTTGAATCGACAACATGCCTTTGGCCGCCAGCACCTGTAGAGCATTGCGCACCGAGGTGCGTGAAGCTGAGTAGTGCAGCGCCAGTTCATTCTCTCCGGCGATGGCGAGCCCGGCGGGTAACTCCCCGCGGATCACGCGCATAGCGAGATCGCGAGTGATCGCTTCGGACACCGAAGGACCGGTCGTTTTCATGGATGCCCCTTTGACTGTCGTAAAGCGATGATTGTAACCGCAGAACGCCGCAAAAAGTACGCATCCGGCAGGTTAATCCTCCGGTGCTACCGTCTTCAGCCCAACAGCCCGAGCTTACCGGTCAGCTTTCTGACGATTTTCTTTTTACCCGCTAACGCGATGCCCAGCAGTTGCAGCGACGCCGTCGGAACACCGGCGACCGCCTGCTGAAAAGCCGCGTAGTCGGTAGTCTGCTGGCCTTCAACCGGGAAAATCACTCCGTCCATCTCATCATCGCTGAGCAGAGTGTCATGCAGCTGCGACAAGGTCTGGCTGTCAGCCACCAGCACGCTGATGCCAATCGGGATCAGGCCCGGATGCGTGCGGTTATCGCCATCGGTCAGCGGGCCACCCACCAGCCCCGGATGCCGCTGGCCTAACGTCAGCGCCAGCACGGCAGCGGCATTGGCCGCATGGCCCGCACTTAACGTTTGATTAATGACGATGACACAACGCTCAGGCAGCGCAGGGGAAACAGCGGTTGCGGGGTTATTCATTATTGCAGGCTCCGGTCTATTTTTTATCAGATTTAAAGCCGGAGCATAGCCTGAGGGGATTTCTCAATCTGGAAGATTTGTGCACAGCCACCGGTAATGGGCGGGCGTCAGCTGATAGGCGCGGCGAAACCAGCGCCCAAGGTGGCTCTGATCGGCAAAACCGAGATCGGCCGCCACGGTGACGGGCGATCGCCCCACTGCCAGCCATTCACGTGCGCGGGTCAGTTTCAGCTGAATAAGATAGGCGTGAGGCGGCAAACTAAAGGCGGCTTTAAACGCGCGGGTGACGATAAAACGGCTTTCGCCGAGGGCGGCAGCCAGCTGCTCCAGCCCGATATCCTCGTGCAAATGCGCGTGCAGATAATCGCGGGCGCGGTAAGCCAGTGGAGAAAAAGTGATGTCCGCATCCGGCCTGAGCTGCCAGGTGAAGTGACCGCCGAGCGCATGCAGTAAGCCATCCAGCGCAGACTCACGCACTATACGCAGATCCTTGTCGTGCAATGCCTGAAACGCACCGGAGATCGCCTCTGCCAGCCGGGGATCCTGCGCCAGCGTGTTCTCAAAACTCGGGTCACCGTGGCCGGTGGTATCATGACGGCGTGCCGCCAGTTCGCGGCTCAGCCACTGCGGGTCAAGGTACAACATCTGATAGGTGAAGCCGCCGGGCGTTATCGCGTCACCGTCGTGGATCTCACCGGGTTCGAGCATGAAGACTTTGCCGGGCAGGCTTTGATGTTTCTGGCGGCGGCAACTGAACTGCTGAACACCCTGACGGGTGACGCCGACCAGATAGCTGTCATGCCAGTGCGGATCATACGCGTGGCCTTCAAAATGGGCCTGAATTGTCTCAATGCCGCTGTCTTTATCTTTCGATAAATCGATCCAGTTCTTTGACGCCATCGCCCTGCTCCGCTGAGTGTATTAACCACAGAGTAACAGAGAATATCGCGCGGCTCCTTACCTTAGCCAGCCGCCCCTTGATCATCCCTCTGATCAAGGGGCTTCGACTTAAACCAACGTCCACATTATCCAGGTCAGGGCAAAACCACTTAACCCCATCAGCGTGGTCAGCACCGTCCAGGTTTTTAAACCGTCCGCCACTGACAACCCCAGATAGCGCGTTACGACCCAGAATCCCGAGTCATTAACATGGGACAGGCCCAGTGCGCCGAAGCAGGCTGAAAGCGCCACCAGTACCAATTGCATATCGCCAAGTCCGGCTACTGCAGTACTCAGTAAACCGCAGGTCGTGACGATCGCCACCGTCGCCGAACCCTGCGACGCACGCAGCGCCAGTGACAAAATATATGCCGCGGGAATCAACGGCAGATGAATGGTTTGCAGTGAGGTAGCCAGCGCATTACCCACACCGGATTCCACCAGCACCTTGCCAAAAGCCCCACCCGCGCCGGAAACCAAAATCACACCCGCCGCCGTTGAAATCGCATTACCTGACAGCGTTTCCAGCTTCTCCGCTGTCCAGCCACGACGGATACCGAGCAGCCATGCCGCCAGTGCCAAAGTGATCAACAACGCGATGCCCGGTGAACCCACCAACGTGAGCGTTTTCAGCAACAGACTATCCGGTGTGAAATAAGGTGGCAGCAATGTCCCCAATGTGATCAGCAAAATAGGCAGGACAATCAGACCGGAAATCAGCATCGCTCCCGGTGCATTTTTCTTGTCCTGTGCTGGCTCTGCCTGATCGCTGGATGCCGTTAATTGCAACTGCTCTAAAACCGCCACTGACAGATGATAATTTTTACGATTCAATGCCTTCGCAACAAAATACCCTACCACGCCAACCGGCACCGAAATCGCGATACCCGCCATCATCAGTAACCCCAGATCAGCATTCAGCAACACTGCCGCCGCCGCCGGACCCGGATGGGTTGGCACGGTAACGTGTACCATCAGCATCATACCGGCCATTGGCAGACCAAATTTCAGCGGTGACACGCCCATCACTTTGGTGAAGCCGTAAATCAGTGGCACCACAATGATGAAGCCAACGTCGAAGAAAACCGGTAACCCGAGGATAAAAGCAACGGTCGTTAAGGCGGCAACCATCCGTTGCGGCCCGCACAGGCTGGCAAAGCGTTTTGCCAATGCATCCGCCCCGCCGGACGCTTCGATGACGGCACCGAGAATCGCGCCGAGAACAATAATGACCGCAATGTTCCCCAACAGGCCCCCCATGCCGCCAAGGATCACTTTCATGATATTTTCAGCAGGAATACCGGTCGCGATGGCCACGAATAAGCTGGCCACCAGCAGAGCAATGAAAGGGTGAACTTTGGCTTTTATCACCAGAAAGAGCAGTAGTATTACGCTCAGTAGCGCAATGGATAGCAGCAGCGTAGTAGACATCGGAAAACCTCTAATTAATTATATTTTTTATTAACTTAAGAGTTAAATAAGCAGGTGTTGGCGTTAAATTTAGGACAGTTCTACTCACACCGATGGCGAATTATCGGTGTGGTCTTTATTTATTATGATTAGCGGCGTGTGCGCCAGGGCGCGAACCACCCCAGCCCCTCAAGAGTGTTATGGCGTGGAATGTATTCGCAGCCGATCCAGCCGTCGTACCCCACTTCATCGAGCAATTCGAACAACCACGGATAACTGATTTCCCCTTCATCCGGCTCATGGCGATCCGGCGCAGAGGCGATCTGCACATGGCGGTATCGTCCGGCCTGCTGGCGGATCAGGCTACTGAGATTGCCATCCACTAATTGTGCGTGGAACAGATCAAGCTGAGTGGACACGTTCGGACGATCAATCAGTGTCACCATCTCCAGCGTCTGGTACTGGCTGGAATAGAGATAGTCCGGTTTGGTTTTCGGGTTCAGCGCTTCAATCAGCAAAGTTATGCCATGCGGCGCGAAGCGTTCTGACGCGTAGCGCATGTTACTGATAAAGGTCTCAATATATGCCTGACGATCGGCCCCTTTTGGCACCGTTGCCGCCATGATGTGCACCTGCGGGCAGTTCAGTGCCAGCGCGTATTCCAGCGCGCGATCAATATCGGCACGGGCATCAGCTTCGCGTCCGGGAATAGCACAAACGCCCCACTCGCCCGCCGTCACATCACCGGCTGCCGTGTTGAACAGCACCAGCTTAAGCTGATTGTCATCCAGCAGTTGCTTCAGCTGAGCAGCGGGATATTCGTACGGGAACAGAAATTCCACCGCTTCAAAACCGGCCTGTGCTGCCGCCGCAAAGCGCTCCAGAAACGGGACTTCATTAAATTGGGTGGATAAATTGGCTGCAAACTTCGGCATTACAGGCTCCTTAATTCCGCCACTTCGTCATCGGTCAGATAACGAATAGCGCGATCGCCCAGCGTGAACATCAGCCGCGCGGTCTCTTCCAGCTCTTCAGTAGCATCCGCTGCTTCACGCAGGGATTTCCCCACCACCACCGGCCCATGATTAGCCAGCAAGAAGGCGCGATAACCGGATGCCAGCTGCGCCAGATCCTCGGCCAGACGCTGGTCGCCCGGTTTGTAATAGGGGACTACCGGTACATCACCGACCCGCATCACCACATAGGGCGTGAACGGGCGGATGCAGTTTTGCGGGTTTAACCCTTGTATACAGGAGAGCGCGGTCAGGTAATGGCTGTGCAAGTGGACTATCGCCTTACACTCCGGATTATTCAGATAGAGCGCACGGTGGAAAGCGATCTCTTTTGACGGCTTGTCGCCGGAAATCCACTCACCCTCTGGCGTCACTTTCGACAGGCGATCGCCTTCCAGTTCGCCAAGGCAGGAGCCGGTCGGCGTCGCCAGCAAATTGCCATCTTCCAGCAGCATCGACAGATTTCCGGCCGAACCCGTCGCGTAACCGCGCTGAAAGAAGGAAGCGCCGAGTTTGACCATTTCAGCGCGGGCTTGTTGTTCATTCATGGGGAAACTCCGTTTGCGCGCGGCGGAAAAATTGCTCGTCGCCAAAATTACCTGATTTCAGTGCCAGCGACAGCGGCTGCTGGATGTCACGTACCCAGGGCACGCCGGGCGAAATAGTGGGGCCGATATGAAACGCGGTCACGCCGAGACTTTGCGCCACCACGCCGGAGGTTTCACCTCCCGCCACGATGAAGCGCTGCCAGCCACGACTTTTCAGTTCACGCGTAACGGCGGCAAACAGATTTTCCACCGCTTCGCTGCTGCGCTGTGCGCCATACTGCTGCTGGATCACCTGCAGTTGCCGGGCATCGGCGGTGGCGAACAGTAGCGGAGCCAGTGCCTGATGGCTGTTGTCCCCGACCCAGTCACACAGCTGTTGCGCATAGTTTTCGACATCGCCGAGGCAGCGCTCAACCAGCACTTCCTGCGCTGGTGCCTGCTGGCGATAAGCGCTGACCTGAAGGTTAGTCATCTGCGAGCAGGATCCCGACATCACGACCGCACGTTCGCCCTGTGGACGTCCGGCATCTTCGGCGCTGCGCTGACCGGCATTTGCCGCCGCCCACTGGCGCGCCAGACCTATTGCCAGACCGGAACCCCCGGTGACCAGACGCATATCGCGTAATGCTTCCCCCTGGGTCAGCAAGTGCTGCTCATTCAGGGTATCGATCGCCACGTAATTAATGCCCTGTTCATACAGCTCATCGAGTTTACGACGTACCGCTTGCGCGCCTTGCCCGACTATCGGTGCGGCAATCAGGCCCGCTTTGCCTTTAGCCTGGCTTTCCATCAAACGCAGCAGATTACTGTCGGTCATTGGCGTCACCGGATGGTGGCGCATGCCGGAATCGGACAGCAGTTGCTCGCCGACAAACAGATGCCCCTGATAGACAGTGCGCCCGTTTACAGGCAACGCAGGGCAGATCACCGTTTGTGTTTCGCCCAGTGCCGCCAACAGCGCATCAGTCACCGGACCAATGTTGCCCTGTGCGGTGCTGTCAAAGGTGGAACAATATTTGAAGTAAAAGCGCTCACACCCCTGCTGCTGTAGCCATTTCAACGCCGCCAGAGATTGCTTAATCGCCTGCTCAGCCGGGCAGGAACGCGATTTCAGGCTGATGACAATGGCCTGCGCGTCCAGCGTGTCGCTACTGTGCGGCACGCCATTGAACTGGATAGTGGAGAGACCGTTTTGCACCAGAAAGCTGGCGATGTCGGTCGCGCCGGTAAAATCGTCAGCAATGACTCCCAAACGCATCATGCTTTCTCCTGACCTTCAGGCAGCGTGATGCCGCTGAAAATTTTGATCACTGCGCTGTCATCTTCACGGCCATAACCGGCGTTGCTGGCTTCGGTAAACATATTCAGCGCGGTCGATGCCAGAGGCAGCGGGAAGTGCAGCGTTTTAGCGGTCTCCGCCACCAGATTGAGATCTTTAACGAAGATATCGACTGCCGATTTCGGGCTGTAGTCGCCATCTACCACGTGACGCATGCGGTTCTCAAACATCCAGGAATTACCGGCAGCGTGCGTAACGACGTCGTACATCGTATCGAGCGGTATCCCCGCACGTGCCGCCAGCGCCATCGCTTCTGCACCCACCGCGATATGCACACCTGCCAGTAGTTGATGGATAATTTTGACGGTGGAACCCAGGCCAATTTCATTACCAATGCGATACACTTTGGCGGCGACCGCGTCCAGCACCGGCTGAAGCCCAGCAAATGCCGCGTCGCTGCCAGATGCCATCACCGTCATATCACCCGTGGCGGCTTTGGCCGCACCGCCGGAAACCGGCGCATCGAGCATCAGCAACTGATGCTCAGCCAGCTGTTTTTCGATCTGCTGTGCATCCAGTGCCGAGATAGTCGACGAGACCATCACCACCGTGCCGGGCTTGAGTTTGGCAGCGATGCCTTTTTCGCCAAACAGAATGGCATTTACCTGCTTTGCGTTAACCACCAACAGCAGCACGGCATCAAGCTGGTCGACAAAACTGTCGGCAGAGGTCTGTGCATCACGCGCGCCCGCCTGACGCAGCGTTTCAAGAGCGGCAGGATTAAGATCCACTCCCCAGGTGTTTAAGCCCGCGCGGATGCATGATTGCGCCGCGCCCATTCCCATTGAACCTAAACCGATCACACAGAGATTAGAAACTGGCATCGTCGGCCTCCGTTGTTAAAATAAGTTAGTATTTGTTTGATAGTGTTAACTCTGGCAGCTTAAATGTGAAGTTAATGTGCTTAACATCACAAAAATTCACTTCATTACCTTTCAATAACAAATCTTCACAATTGACTTAACTTTAGCCCAGAACCAGTATTCATGAGGCATCTGGAATAAAAATCTTTTTTACCGTGAAGTATTTCTGTTCGTCTTCCGCCATTAATCCATTAACATGTTAAAAAATGATAATTAACAAGGAGCCAATATGATTCCTGTTGAACGCCATCAACGGATCCTGGCATTAGTGGCCGAACGCGGTGCTGTCAGTATTGCTGAATTGACCGAGCGCCTGGGAGTGTCACACATGACGATTCGTCGCGATGTGCAGAAACTCGAGGAGCAAGGTGCGCTGTTGTCGGTGTCGGGTGGCGTGCGCTCGGCCGACCGACTGGCGACGGAGCCGTCACATTTGACCAAAACTGCGCTGTTTACTGACGGAAAGAATGCCATTGGCCGGCTGGCAGCACAGCATATCCCACCGGATAGCTGCATTTACCTTGATGCCGGTACCACAACGCTGGCGCTGGCGCGTGAGCTGGTTGATCGTCATGATTTACTGGTGGTGACTAACGACTTTATGGTGGCGAACCTGCTGATGGAAGCCAGCAGCTGTCGGATGATTCATACCGGTGGTACCGTGTGCAGGGAAAACCGCTCCTGCGTCGGCGAAGCGGCGGCGCGCAGTTTACGTCATCTGGCGATTGATATTGCTTTCATTTCAGCGTCCTGCTGGGGGCCGCGCGGGCTGTTTACCCCGGACGAAGATAAGGTGACGGTGAAGCAGGCGGTGAGCGAAGTGAGCAGTAAACGCGTCTTACTGAGCGACAGCTCAAAGTACAATAAAATTGCTACTTTTCTGGCGCTGCCACTGGAGGAATTTGACGTGGTGATAACGGACAGGCAGTTGAGTGAAACAGCTCGGGAGGCGCTCAGTGCAGGGGATTGGACGTTGCTTATTGCAGAGTGAAACCCTCTGTGACCTGATGCCCCCTGTTCCCTCCTTTTTGCAGGACGGGGGACAGGGGACAGGGGAAGTACGCCACGTATTTTTTCGTGGAAATGCTTAGCGCTTAACGCTCTCAATAAACGTCTTACGGGCAGTTTTCGAACCCAGACGTTCCGCTTCATCCAGCAGTTTCAGGGCTTTATCAACGTCACCGGCTTTTACGGCTTTCCTGATCGCGTCGTTGTAATAGGTTTCAGAATCTGACAACAGCGGCTCGGCCGGTTTAGCCGGTGCGGCTGGTGCCGCAGCGTGCGGTGCAGGTGGCTGACCGACGACAACCGGCGCGGCGGCTGGTGCATCTTCGGCGCTGTTAAAGCTCAATACCTGGCCGATCATCACGTTACCCGCCTTTTGCTCGGCGCGGACTTTAATGCTCAACATGCCGGACGGCGTGTGGCGGGCCACCGGGTCCGGGATATCTGGCACAGCGTTACCGACACCGGCGGCATAAGCCTTGGCCGGGTTGGTCATCTGCGTGGTTTCAGCCAGATCCTGCTTAGTGGTGTACACCAGCAGGTAAATTTGTTTCTGACCCAGCGCTGGCGTCAGTTTCAGCGTGCCTTCCAGACGGTCGCTGGAGACAATGCCCGGTTTTTCATACGGGAAGTAGCTCGACGGGTAATAAGCCGCCGGACGCATCTGTTCGTCCAGCACCAGCACGTTCGGCGCATAGACGGTTTTACCGGTCGCGATGCTGGTCAGGGTAATTTCGAGCGATCCCCGGTCCGCAGGCAGCGCAAACGCCCCCACCGCGCCCTGAATATCGCCCTGATTAATTTGCACGCCAGAGGTACTCAGCGTGACATCCTGCGTCACCGGCGGAACCAGCGGCGTCCACGATAAATTATGTAAAGTCTGAGCCGAAATCACCGGTGCAACCGACGCATCATTTTGCGCCGCATTCACCATTGCAGGTGTGGCAGCCATCAGGCTCAGCGACAAACACAGTGACAGCAGATTTTTTTTCATCGTTATTTCCTTTTGAATCACCATGAAGGCTGGCGGCTACCCTTAGATATTCCGCCAGCCAGCACATCTTTTCTATTTCTAATATTGGAGCACATAACCTTCTAAATCATTCGAGTCACAGGAAGGCGGCAACTGCGTGAATCCCGAGGAGCGTAGACCGCTACGTGACTCGGGTGAGCACAGGCAGCCAACGCACCTGTGGCTAGAAGGATGACGAAGGTTTTACCACCAGATTTCCATCTGTGCCCCAAAGGTCACTTCACTGTCATTACCGCGGCTGAAAGTACGGGTGCTGGTGTCGTTCATAGCCAGACCGTTGTTTGCGCCGCTGTCAGTGTCGTAGCCCCATTTTTCGTTCCAGTCTGCGTAGGTGGCGAAGACACGGATGGCCGGACGTGACCAGATGCTGTTACCTGCCTGCCACTGTTGCGCTAACGTCACTTTGTATTGACCGTTACGATCGCTGGTACGCTGAGATTTCACGTTGTCGTAACCGACTTCCAGCAAGGTGCTCATGATTGGCGTCCATTTGTACATCGGGCGCACACCCACGGTGTACCAGGTGGTGCCGTTGTTGTTGTCACGGTCCACATCCTGGAACATCGCTACGTACATCAGGCTCCAGGTGTCGTTGAAGTCAATCGCACCGTGGTCGAGCACGCGCATCATGTGGCCGTTACTGTTGATATTGCCGCCGTTCGAGTGGCCGGTCGCTGCGCCGGTGTTCGGGTCAGTCATGGAATCAGTCGCGTACTGCAGCACAAATTTGTTATAGCCGTTATAGATGCTTTGCGTATGTTCAGCGGTCAGCAACACGCCGTCTTTGGCAGAGTTATCATCCAGCGTATAACCGTCACGCGCATTGGCACGACCGTAATCCACACCCAGTTCCAGCACGCCGCCTGGGTTAATATTCAGACCGGCCAGACGTACGTCGAAGACGTCGTTGGAAGTCGGGACTTCATTACGCTGGTCAGCGATATAGCCATAAGAGCCGCCGCTTTCGGTGTTACGCGTTGCCGCTAAAGACAATTTACCAAAGCCCAGATCGACATCTTCCAGACCCGCACCCGGACCGGAGATATCCCAGTAGTAGAAGTCGATCATGTGGACGTCATGACGTTGGTAGAAACGCTTACCGGCCCAGATGGTGGAGCCTGGCAGCCATTCGATCAGGTTCTTACCTTTGACGTTGGCTTCACGGAAAGCCGGATCGGTTGACTCCCAGTCGTTCTGTTGTGACACGGAGTACGCCACGTTGGTGTCGAAGTAGAAGCTCTTATCCCCTTCTTTCCACACTTCCTGCCCAAGCTTTAACTCAGCATAGGTTTCACATTCGTTACCCAGACGGTATTTGCTGTCAGCACCCGTTGCCTTGAAACATTGTTGCTCGCCGCCGCTGCCGGTCCAGCCGATGCCGGAACGCGCATAACCGGTGAAATCCACTGCCATTGCCGGTGTAGAAAGAATGCCCGCCGCAACAGCCAGCGGCAGAGAGTATTTACGCAGAGTTATCATCATTGTTCTCCTGTAGGGGGATGCGTGCTTTAAACGCCCGGCTCTGGGTGTAGCCGTCGGCACGCAGTCCCGTCCTCGCGGAACAAGTGACAGCGATGTGGCGGCAAGCCAATAGCGAATGTTGCACCTTCTTCTACCAGCACCACGTCGTTCTGGCGGTACACCAGGTTTTGACGGATAGCCGGGATCTCGATATGAATCTGGGTTTCGTTGCCGAGCTGCTCGACCACCTGCACCACACCAGACAGCGTGACTTGTGCAATATCGCTCGGTAATAAGTGTTCAGGGCGGATCCCCAGAGACAGATTTGAACCGACCGTGACCTCATGGCCTTCCACCGGCAGCCAGATGCGCTGACGGTCAGGCAATTCGATTTGCACACGTTCGGGTTCAGCACCGGTGACTTTCACCGGCAGGAAATTCATTTTTGGTGAGCCGATAAATCCGGCCACAAAGCGGTTGGCTGGGTAGTGGTAAAGCGCGAGAGGCTTACCGATTTGCGCCACGCGACCGGCGTCCAGCACCACGATTTTATCGGCCAATGTCATGGCTTCGACCTGATCGTGGGTGACGTAAATCATGGTGCGTTTCAGGCGCTTATGCAGGCGGGAGATCTCGATGCGCATCTGTACACGCAGCGCTGCATCAAGGTTAGAAAGGGGTTCATCGAGCAAAAACACGTTCGGTTCTGCCACCAGCGTACGGCCAATCGCCACGCGCTGACGCTGTCCGCCGGAGAGCGCTTTCGGGCGACGGTCCAGCAGGTGTGCCAGTTGCAGGATCTCAGCCACCTGATTGACCCGCTGGGTAATTTCGGTTTTTTTAGTCCCGGCCAGCTTCAGGCCAAACGACATGTTCTCCGCCACCGACAGGTGGGGATAGAGGGCGTAGGACTGAAACACCATCCCGATGCCGCGTTCGGCCGGAGGCACTTCATTCATGCGCTGTCCGCCAATCAGCAGTTCCCCGGAGGTGATGTCTTCAAGGCCGGCAATCATGCGTAACAGAGTGGATTTCCCGCAGCCGGATGGCCCGACAAACACCACGAACTCGCCCTCTTCAATCTCAATATTCACGTCTTTTGAGATAACGGTGTCGCCAAAGGCTTTATAGAGATTACGAAGTGATACGCCCGCCATACCCGACTCCTGAACTGACTGGTCAAAATGTCCTGTGAGGCAAGGCAGACTGCGAGGTCATTCGCCTTGTCAGCAAGGGAACTGAATGTCAGCAAGAGTGAGGGAACAGGCGGATTTGGTAATCATCCGTAACAAAGTTTTTCGTGGGGGAGGAGGAAGGAGGATGAGCATTTTGCGTAACCGGCTGAAAGTTCATACCAAAGATCAAATTCGTGATCTGAATGGCAAAATACGACCCATATTTTTGAGTGATGCCCCACAGAAAGCCCAGCAGTGTTAACTGGATCACACAACCAGAGCCGGGGGCGTAGAGAGGGGGATGATGAAGCCGCATTGCCTTATCGCCGACACTGGTCCGGCAAGCTTTTCTTATTTCCTCTAAGAACACGAACATCGAATAAGAACCCGACTCCCTACCGGACCTAAAAGGATTGGATTATGACGCTCAGCATTAACACTCTTAGTATAAAGAAATTGGTCAAACACACTCTGGCCGTTTCGGCGTTGGCCACGCTGGTGTTGTCCTCTTCTGCTTTTGCCAAGATAGAAGAAGGCAAACTGGTTATCTGGATTAACGGCGACAAAGGCTATAACGGCCTGGCGGAAGTCGGCAAAAAATTCGAAAAAGATACCGGTATTAAAGTCACGATCGAACACCCTGACAAACTGGAAGAGAAATACCCGCAGGTGGCTGCCACCGGCGACGGCCCTGACATCATCTTCTGGGCGCATGACCGTTTTGGCGGCTACGCGCAGTCTGGCCTGCTGGCTGAGATCAGCCCGGATCAGGCGTTCAAAGATAAACTCTTCCCGTTCACCTGGGACGCTGTCACTTACAACGGCAAGCTGATCGGCTATCCGGTTTCGGTCGAAGCGCTGTCGCTGATTTATAACAAAGACATCATTAAAGAAGCACCGAAGACCTGGGAAGAGATCCCGGCGCTGGACAAAGAGCTGCGCGCCAAGGGTAAAAGCGCCATCATGTGGAACCTGCAGGAACCCTACTTCACCTGGCCAATCATCGCCGCTGACGGCGGCTATGCGTACAAATACGAGAACGGCAAATACAACATCAAAGACACCGGCGTAAACAACGCAGGTTCACAAGCTGGCCTGCAGTTCATCATCGATCTGGTGAAGAATAAGCACATCAACGCCGACACTGACTACTCCATCGCCGAAGCGGCCTTCAACAAAGGCCAGACCGCGATGACCATCGACGGCCCGTGGGCGTGGTCAAACATCGATAAGAGCAAAATCAACTACGGCGTCACCCTGCTGCCTACCTTCCACGGTAAGCCGTCCAAGCCGTTTGTCGGTGTACTGACCGCCGGGATTAACGCCGCCAGCCCGAACAAAGAGCTCGCCAAAGAGTTCCTCGAAAACTACCTGATGACCGACGAAGGCCTGGCTGCCGTTAATAAAGACAAACCGCTGGGTGCCGTGGCGCTGAAGTCTTATCAGGAACAGCTGGAAAAAGATCCGCGTATCGCCGCCACCATGGCGAACTCGAAAACGGGTGAAATCATGCCGAATATCCCGCAGATGAGTGCTTTCTGGTACGCCGAACGCAGCGCCATTATCAACGCCATTAACGGCCGTCAGACCGTGCAGCAAGCACTGAAAGAAGCCGAGACCCGCGTCACCAAATAACACGTAAAAACTGGCGTGAAGCGCATGACCGCCTTCACGCCACAGCTTCAACCTGAAGGATGACGAGTCTATGCAAGCAGCTCAAACCGGACTGCCTCTTCGAAAAAAACGACAGATTAGCAATGTCCTTAAGTGGCTGATTGTGGGTCTGTTCGCCCTGATCACCGGTTACCTGATCGTGCTGATGTATGCCCAGGGAGAATATTTGTTTGCCATGCTGACGCTGCTGCTCTCCTCCGTCGGCCTCTATATTTACGCCAACCGCCGCGCGTATTCATGGCGCTACGTCTATCCCGGCCTCGCCGGTATGTCGTTATTCGTGCTATTCCCGCTGGTGTGTACCATTTTTATCGCCTTCACCAACTACAGCAGCACCAACCAGCTGACTTTCGAACGTGCGCAGTCGGTGCTGATGGATCGCCAGTTTCAGGCCGATAAAGCCTATACCTTTGGTCTTTATCCTGCCGACGCCCAACAGTGGCGTCTGGCGCTGAGCGTACCGGACAGCGGCGCTACCCTCGTCTCCTCCCCTTTTGAGTTCAACGCGACCGCGCCACAAACCCTGACCCTCGCGCCTGACGCGATGCCGCAGGGCGAAAAAGCCGGGCTGCGGGTGATCACCCAAAACCGCCAGGCGCTGGGACAACTGACCGCCAAACTGCCCGATGGCGAAACGCTGCGCATGAGTTCCCTGCGCCAGTTCTCCGGCAGCCAGCCGCTGTATAAAAAAGCCGAAGATGGCAAACAACTGACCAACGTGCAGACCGGCGTGGTGTATCGCCCTAACATGGAGAGCGGTTTCTATCAGGCCGTGAATGCTCAGGGCGAATGGCAGGCCGAAAAACTCAGCCCCGGTTTTACCGTTAATATCGGCTGGGCCAACTTCCTGCGCGTGCTGCATGACGACGGCATCCAGAAGCCGTTCCTGTCGATCTTCGTCTGGACTATTATTTTCTCACTGCTGACCGTGGTGCTGACCGTGGCGGTGGGCATGGTGCTGGCCTGCGTGGTGCAGTGGGAGGAGCTGAAAGGCAAAGCGGT
Organism: uncultured Enterobacterales bacterium; assembly: GCA_963519305.1. Classification (GTDB taxonomy): domain Bacteria; phylum Pseudomonadota; class Gammaproteobacteria; order Enterobacterales; family Enterobacteriaceae; genus Ewingella. Next base: position 69,234 of record CAUQMS010000005.1, on the reverse strand, counting down.
TTACCGTGTCCTGCTGATCCTGCCCTACGCCGTACCGGCATTTATTTCGATTCTGATTTTCAAAGGATTATTCAACCAGAGCTTCGGGGAAATTAACCTGATGCTCAGCAGCCTGTTTGGTATCAAACCGGCGTGGTTCAGCGACCCGATGACCGCCAAAACCATGATCATCATCGTCAATACCTGGCTCGGATATCCGTACATGATGATCCTGTGCATGGGCCTGCTAAAAGCCGTGCCGGACGATCTCTACGAAGCGTCCGCTATGGACGGCGCGACGCCGATGCAGAACTTCTTTCGCATCACGCTGCCGCTGCTGATAAAACCCCTGACGCCGCTGATGATCGCCAGTTTCGCCTTTAACTTTAATAACTTCGTGCTGATCCAGCTGCTGACTAACGGCGGCCCGGATATGCTCGGTACCACCACGCCAGCGGGCCACACCGATTTACTGGTCAGCTACACCTACCGCATCGCCTTTGAAGGCGGCGGCGGACAGGACTTCGGGCTGGCTGCGGCCATCGCCACGCTGATTTTCATTTTGGTGGGCGCACTCGCCATCATCAATCTGAAAGCGTCACGCATGAAGTTCGACTAACCCGGCTAAGGAGAAACAGACATGCCTATGGTTAAACCGAAGTCGCAAAAAGTCAGGCTGTTCGTGACGCATCTGCTGCTGCTGTGCTTTGTGGCGCTGATCCTCTTCCCCCTGCTGATGGTATTCGCCATCTCGCTGCGGCCGGGTAACTTCGCCACCGGCAGCATTATTCCGGATCAGGTGTCGTGGGATCACTGGAAACTGGCGCTCGGTATGGCGGTGACCAACGCCGACGGCAGCGTCACCCCGCCACCGTTCCCCGTGATGCTGTGGTTGTGGAACTCAATCAAAATTGCGGTGATCACCGCGATTGGCATCGTAGCGCTCTCCACCACCTGTGCGTATGCCTTTGCCCGTATGCGTTTTCGCGGCAAGAGCACCCTGCTGAAAAGTATGCTGATTTTCCAGATGTTCCCGGCAGTACTGTCGTTGGTAGCACTTTATGCCCTGTTCGACCGCCTCGGCCAGTACGTGCCGTTCCTCGGTCTGAACACCCACGGCGGAGTGATTTTCGCCTACATGGGCGGCATCGCACTGCACGTCTGGACAATCAAAGGTTATTTCGAAACCATCGATAATTCGCTGGAAGAAGCCGCGTCACTCGACGGTGCTACGCCGTGGCAGGCGTTCAGGCTGGTACTGCTGCCGCTGTCAGTGCCGATTCTGGCAGTCGTCTTTATTCTGTCGTTTATCGCCGCGATTACCGAAGTGCCGGTGGCGTCACTGCTGTTGCGCGACGTCAACAGCTACACGCTGGCAGTCGGGATGCAGCAATACCTTAACCCGCAAAACTACCTGTGGGGCGACTTCGCGGCCGCCGCAATCCTGTCAGCAATACCGATCACCGCCGTGTTCCTGGTCGCCCAGCGCTGGCTGGTCGGTGGCTTAACCGCCGGTGGCGTGAAAGGCTAGACTGCCCTTTATTTCGGATTTACTGCTATGCCCTTGTTGTTGTTTGTTTGTTTTTTCTGAAAATACCTCTGTGTCTGAAGTTTTAAGCGGCCTGAAAAGGCCGCTTTTTTTATGCTTGTTGCGCCTTGAGAAACACCGGGCTATACTGTTTCTCAAGGCGCAACAGTTAAAAGAAGATGTCAATGATCAAGGATTTCAAACATAAAGGATTACGTAAGTTTTTTGAAACGGGAAGTGCCGAGGGAATCGATTCTCATCTTGCTCCAAAACTTCGGCTGCGGCTGGCCGCTCTCGATGCCGCTGACGTTGTTGAGGATCTGGATTTACCCGGATACCGACTTCACCAGCTAAAGGACGACAGACGTGGAATATGGTCCGTGACCATTACTGGAAATTGGCGCGTTACGTTTGAGTTTATCGACGGCAACGCATACATCGTAGATTACGAGGATTATCACTGATGACTATGTTTAACCCACCGCATCCGGGTGAGCTGATTGCAGAAATGCTCGAGGAATTAAACGTCGGGATCCGTGAATTAGCCCGCGCTCTGGGTGTTGCCCCATCAACAGTTCAACGCGTCGTCGTGGGTACTGCGGCAATATCTCCTGAGATGGCGATTAAGCTTGCCGCCGTTTTGGGCAGTTCCCCTAAATTCTGGATGAACCTGCAGAATAATTACAGTCTGTGGCAGGCCGAACTGGCGGTTGATACCACCCGTCTTCACCGCTTAGTGGCGGCATAAAAAAGGGTTTCCGCACACTACCGGAAACCCTTTTGTCCCATCAAAAAACAATCAGCTGACGGACACTTTTCTGCGCCGTTTATCCAGATCTTTGATCAGTTTATTGACGTCGTCGTCGGCAAACATCTCTTCCAGCGTACGGGTCAGTTTGCGGCGCCAGTTGGGGTATTCATCGCTGGTGCCGGGAATGTTGACCGGTTCGTGCATGTCCAGCCAGTCTTCGGGCTGAAGCCCCAGCAGGGCACAGGCGCTGTCGGCCACATAACGTTGCAGACCCCGGTTAAGCGTTGGTGTCATGCTCATCGCGCCAGCTTTATGACCGGTGGATTTCGGCACACAGCCATAGTGATGCAAACCGTCGAGCAGCCCCTGCCGCGCGCGGGCGCGGTCGGCGTAGAGTTCGGTCAGCATCTCTTCGTCGCGGTACAGGCCAAGCTTTTTACCCAACGCCAGATCGTCACTTTGCCAATAGCCGCGCAGCGTCGGCAGGTCATGGGTGGTGATAGTCGCCATCGCCTGCACCGGGTAAGACTGCGGTGCGCGGAAGTTATTCTCAGCGTCGCGCTCGAAGTAGAGCACCTTGTAGGAGTAAACCCCGCCTTCGCGCAGCTTGCTCACGATCTCCACCGGCACCGTCCCAAGATCTTCGCCGATCACCATGCAGCGATGACGCTGACTCTCCAGCGCGAGGATCGCCAGCAGATCGTCCACCGGATATTGCACGTAGGCGCCGTTGTCCGCCGTTTCACCCTGCGGGATCCACCACAGCCGCAGCAGCGTCATCACATGGTCGATACGCAATGCGCCGCAGCTGGTCATGTTGGAACACAGCAGATCGATAAACGGCTGATAGGCACGCTTCACCATGACGTGCGGATCCATCGGACGCAGATCCCAGTTCTGTCCGAGCGGGCCGAGAATATCCGGCGGTGCTCCCACCGAGGCTTTCAGACAGTAAACATCACGGTCGCCCCAGGTTTCCGCACCGCCTTCCACCACGCCGACCGCCAGATCGCGGTACAGACCAATCGGCATGTCAGCCTGCTGGCTGTCGTGGTAACAGCGGGCAAACTGCCATTCGGCCAGCCACTGCAACCAGAGATAGAAATCGACGTCGCTTTCGTACTGTTCACAATAGGCTTTCACCGCGGCACTTTGCGCGCTGCGGTATTTCTCCGGCCAGTGTGCCCAGCCGTTAGGTTCATCGCCCTGCTTCGCCAGATGCGCGTACAGCGCGTCAAACGCCGCCTGCTGATAGAGGCTTTCGCCGCCTTCACGGGCAAATTTCTGATAGGCCTTTTGCATCGGATCGCTGGCGCTGCGCGTCACAAAACGCTGATGTGCCAGATGTAATCCGGCCAGCTTCAGCGGCATCACGCGGGCGTAATCCACCCAGGCGCTGTCGCGCACGGCTTTCAGGGTTTTCTGCGTCTGCGGCTCATGCCACCAGCGCTGAGCCTCTTCGCTCAGCTGGAAATCTTCCACCGCGCTGACATCGATATAAATCACGTTCAGCCAGCGGCGCGATGACGGGCTGTAAGGGCTGGCCGCCACCGGATTCCCCGGATAGAGCGAATGAATCGGATTAAGGCCGACGAAAGCTCCGCCGCGCTGGCCCATCTCATTGACCAGTTGGCGCAAATCGCCAAAATCACCGATGCCCCAGTTGTTTTCCGAGCGCAGGGTATAAAGCTGCACGCAGGCGCCCCAGAGTTTTTTTCCCGCCAGCAGCGCATCGGGTTCATAGCAGCGCTTCGGCGCAACGATAATGCGGCACGTCCAGCTCCGGCTCTCCTGCGTGAGCGTCAGCTGGTGATAGCCGGTGGGGATCCGCCCCGGCAGCGCCAGCGTCATTTTCGCGCTGGTGCGGCCCTGCTGGACCGCCCCGCCTTCCAGCGCCAACTGCCACTGGAATTCACCTTCCCCGCCGACCGGCAATGCCAGACGGCTGCCCTTGACGAACACTTTGACCAGCGGCACTGGCGCTTCGATGTCTACCTGCTGGCCCGGCTTCCAGCCCATCGCTTCCAGCAATTCCCGCTTGGTTGCCGCAGCGATAGCCTGCTGCTTACCGTGTGCGTTGATGTATCCGGCGGCGATCCCAGCTTCGATAGCCGCCTGTTCGAGTTGCTTACTCTCCATTCCCGCTCCTTTAGCGCTTCGCCTGCCAGATCCGCTGCTGATAATCGCGGATCGAGCGGTCTGAACTGAACATGCCGACACGGGCAGTATTGAGAATAGTACGTTGTATCCATTGCGCCTTATCACGGTACAGCGCGTCCACCTGCTGCTGCGCCTGGCAGTAAGCGGTGAAATCGGCCAGCACCAGATACGGGTCGCCACCGGTCAGCAGGCTGTCGAGCATCAAGCTGAAGGCGTTTTTATCGCCGTCGCTGAACAGGCCGCTTTCCAGATCTTTGAGTGCTGCATGGAGATGTTTGTCTTTTTTGCGCCATTTCAGCGGATCATAACCTCCCGCTTTGAGGGCTTTGACCTGATCGACGGTATTGCCAAAGATAAAGATGTTCTCTTCGCCCACTTGTTCGGCGATTTCGACGTTCGCGCCGTCGAGCGTGCCGACGGTCATGGCGCCATTCAGGGCCAGTTTCATATTTCCGGTGCCGGACGCTTCGGTCCCCGCCGTAGAGATCTGCTCGGAGACGTCCGCCGCCGGGATCATCAACTCCGCCACCGAAACACGGTAGTCAGGAATAAACACCACTTTCAGGCGATCGGCGACGATCGGATCGTTATTGATCTTTTCCGCCACTTTGTTGATCGCATGAATAATATTTTTCGCCAGATAATAGCCCGGCGCCGCTTTGGCCCCGAACAGGAATACGCGCGGCACTATTTCCATCTGCGGGTCATCGCGCAACTGACGGTAGAGCGACACAATGTGCAGCAGATTGAGGTGCTGACGTTTGTATTCGTGCAGGCGTTTAATCTGAACGTCGAAAATCGCCTCCGGGTTTAGCGTAATGCCCATGCGCTGCTTAACGTAGGCGGCCAGACGCACTTTGTTGTCATATTTAATCTGCTGGTAACGCTCACAGAAGGCGGCGTCACCGGCGAATTTCTCCAGCCCCGCCAGTGCATCCAGATGGGTGACCCATTCGGTTTTCAGGCTCTCATCAATCAGCGCAGCGAGCGCCGGATTACACTGTTTCAGCCAGCGGCGCGGCGTGATGCCGTTGGTGACGTTGTGGAATTTGTTCGGCCACAGCTGGTGATATTCCGGGAAGAGATCTTTCACCACCAGATCCGAGTGCAGCGCGGCTACGCCATTAACCGCAAACCCGCTGACCACACAGAGATTCGCCATGCGCACCTGTTTGTTCTGATGCACTGAGAGCTTTTCCCACACCGCTTTGTCGCCCGGCCACTGTTTTTCCACCAACTTTTTAAAGCGGGCATTGATCTGTTTAATCAGTGAGAAGTGGCGCGGCAGCAGGCTGCGGACCAGTTTCTCGTCCCAGCACTCCAGCGCTTCCGGCATCAGCGTGTGGTTGGTGTAGGCGAAGGTTTTGCTGACGATAGCCCAGGCGGCGTCCCATTCCAGCTGATGTTCGTCGAGCAGAATGCGCAGCAGTTCAGGAATGGCGATGGTCGGGTGGGTGTCGTTAAGCTGAATCACTTCAAAGTCAGGCAACGCTTCAATTTTGCGGCCAAGGAAATGGTGGCGGCGCAGAATGTCGCGCACCGAACAGGCGCACTGGAAATATTGCTGCATCAGGCGCAGACGTTTGCCTTCCTGATGGTTGTCATTGGGGTAGAGCACTTTGGTGAGCTTGGCGGCATCAATGCCCTTTTGCTCGGCCTTCAGGAACTGGCCGTCATTGAACAACGTCAGGTCAAACGGATGGATATCCGTCGCCTGCCACAGACGCAGCGGTTGCGTCACGCCGTTGCGGTAGCCGACCACCGGCAGATCCCAGGCTTCACCGCGCAGGCTGAAAGCCGGCTGCCAGTGCTCAGATCCGTCACTGTTTTTCGCCAGTTTGCCGCCAAAGGAGACGTCTACCGCCAGGCGGCTGTTGTGGCTGAACCACGGATAGCTTTCGCGGTGCCAGTCATCCGGTGCTTCCTGTTGTTTGCCATCGTCAAAGGACTGACGAAACAGACCGTACTGATAGTTAAGACCGTAACCGGTTGCAGGCTGGCCGACCGTCGCCATCGAGTCGAGAAAACAGGCTGCCAGACGCCCCAGACCGCCATTGCCCAGCGCCGGGTCGGTTTCCTGCTCCAGCACATCGGCCAGTTCCGCGCCCTGCTCAGACAACACATCACGCACCGTGTCGTACCAGCCGAGGTTAATTAAGTTGTTGGCGGTCAGGCGGCCAATTAAAAATTCCATCGAAATGTAATTTACGTGACGCTGATCCTGTTTCTGCGGTGCCGCAACAGGCCTTGCAGCCAGTTGTTCGGACAGCGCACCGCTGACAGCCTGCCACCACTGGTGCGGCGTCATATCCTGTGCGCTTTGTAGGCCAAAGCCTTGCCACTGGCGGGTCAGGGCATCCTGAAACTGCGTTTTTTCTAAGGTGAATTGCGACATAAGCCCTCTCTGAGCAGGTAATTTTTGCAGACGATAACGGTATGCTGAAGGGAAGCCAGTAGGGCAGCATCATCCCGCCGGGGATTAGAGAGGGAGGAGATAAAGGGCGTAGTACAAACGGAATTTATTCGCGTAAAAACAACTACTAAAACTGTGACGCAGAGCAACTTACCGACACGTGAAAGTGTAACAATCTTGCAATACTTCCTGCATTGGCAGACCTTAGGAATATTATTAATTACGCGCTGTAAAATAATTCCTCCTCTCATTCGTTTACAGTCATAAGAATGGATAACTATGCTGATCCCTTCGAAACTCAGCCGCCCGGTGCGGCTGCAAAATACGGTGGTACGCGAACGCCTGTTAGCGAAGCTGGCTTCTGCGCAAAATTACCGTCTGGTGCTGGTCGCCTGTCCTGCCGGCTACGGTAAAACCACGCTGGTTGCCCACTGGGCGGCGGGTAAAAGCGATCTTGGCTGGTACTCGCTGGATGAAAGCGATAATCAGCCGGAGCGTTTTGCCAGCTATCTGGTGGCCGCCATACAGCAGGCCACCGGCGGACACTGCGTCAAAAGCGAAGCCCTCAGCCAGAAACATCAGTACGCCAGCCTGTCGGCGCTGTTCGCCCAGCTGTTTGTCGAACTGTCAGACTGGCACCGTCCGCTGCTGCTGGTGATTGATGATTATCATCTGATTTCCAATGACGCCATTCATGAAGGGATGCGCTTCTTCCTGCGCCATCAGCCGGAAAACATCACCTTAATGGTGCTGTCACGTACCCTGCCGCAGCTCGGCATCGCCAATCTGCGCGTGCGGGATCAGCTGCTGGAGCTGAATGCCGCGCAGCTGGCTTTCAATCATGTCGAAGCCCAGCAGTTCTTTGACTGCCGTCTGGCAGACCCGATTGAGCAGGCGGACAGCGGCCGTTTGTGCGACGACGTCGCCGGATGGGCCACGGCGTTGCAGCTGATTGCGCTGTCGGCACGTCAGTCCAGCGCGTCTACCGCGTCGGCGCAGCAGTCGGCCAAAAAGCTGGCCGGGCTGAATGCCAGCCATCTGTCAGAATATCTGGTGGACGAAGTGCTGGATCGCGTCGATGCGCCTACCCGCGACTTCCTGCTGCGCTGCTCGCTGCTACGTTCAATGAATGATTCGTTGATCGTCAAACTGACCGGCGAAGATAACGGCCAGCAACGGCTGGAAGAGCTGGAGCGTCAGGGGCTGTTTATTCACCGCATGGATGACAGCGGCGAGTGGTTTAACTTCCACCCGCTGTTCGCCACCTTCCTGCGCCAGCGCTGCCAGTGGGAACTGTCTGCTGAGCTGCCGGCCATTCACCGCCTGGCGGCAGAAGGCTGGCAGGCACTGGGTTTCCCGGCCGAAGCCATTCATCACGCCCTCGGGGCTGAGGACACCGACCTGCTGCGCGATATTCTGCTGCAGCACGCCTGGGCGCTGTTTAATCAGAGCGAACTTGCACTGCTCGAAGAGTGCCTGAATGCGCTGCCGTACGAGCGGCTGATTCAAAACCCGAAACTCGCATTGCTGCAAGCCTGGCTGGCCCAAAGTCAGCACCGTTACAGCGAAGTAGAGATGCTGCTGGAACGCGCGGAAAACGAGATGCTGCGCGAAAAAATTGAGGTTGATAAAACCCTCAGCGCCGAGTTCGACGCGCTGCGGGCACAGGTAGCGATTAATGACGGCAAACAGGATGAAGCGGAAAAACTGGCTGCGCAGGCGCTGCGTTATCTGCCCTATTCCAGCTACTACAGCCGCATTGTTGCCACCTCCGTCACCGGCGAAATTCAGCACTGCAAAGGCGATTTAAGCCGCGCCCTGCCGCTGATGCAGCAAACCGAACAGATCGCCCGCCGCCACGAAGCCTATCACTATGCCTTATGGGCACTGCTGCAACAGAGCGAAATCCTGATTGCGCAGGGCTTTTTACAGGCCGCTTATGAAACGCAGGACAAGGCATTTGAACTGGTGCGCGAACAGCATCTGGAACAGTTGCCGATGCACGAGTTTCTGCTGCGTCTGCGCTCGCAGCTTTTATGGTCGTGGGCGCGTCTGGACGATGCCGAAAGCGCCGCCCGCGAAGGGCTGGAAGTGCTGGCGAATTTCCAGCCACAGCAGCAGTTACAGTGTCTGGCCATGCTCGCTAAATGCTCGCTGGCGCGGGGCCATCTCGACAATGCCCACCGCTATTTACAGCGCTGCGAAACCCTGCTGCAAAGCGGCCAGTACCACACTGACTGGCTGACCAATGCAGACAAACCGCGGGTGATTTACTGGCAGATGGTCGGTGATAAAACTTCGGCGCGCAGCTGGCTGAATCAGACCTCAAAACCGGGCATGGCCGACAACCACTTCCTGCAGGGCCAATGGCGGAACATCGCCCGCGTGCAAATTTTGCTGGAGCAGTTCGACGAAGCCGAAGTGGTAATTGACGAACTCAACACCAACGCCCGCCAGTTGAAACTGGTCAGCGACCTCAACCGTAATCTGATCCTGTGCAATCTGCTCTACTGGCACACCGGCCGGAAAAATGAGGCCCAGCGCGTCCTGATTGAGGCGCTGGAACTCTCCAACCGCACCGGATTTGTCAGCCACTTTGTGATTGAAGGCGAGATGATGGCGCAGCAGTTGCGCCAGCTGATTCAGCTCAATTTGCTGCCGGAAATGGAGCAACGCCGGGCGCAAAAAATCCTGCGCGATATTAACCAACATCACCGGCATAAATTCGCCCATTTCGACGAAGGCTTTGTGAATAAGCTGCTGACTCACCCACAGGTGCCGGAGCTTATCCGCACCAGCCCGCTGACCCAGCGCGAGTGGCAGGTACTGGGGCTGATTTACTCCGGTTATAGCAATGATCAGATCGCCGGTGAGCTGACGGTAGCCTCGACCACCATCAAAACGCACATCCGTAATTTGTATCAGAAGCTCGGCGTTACCCACCGTCAGGATGCCGTGCAGCAGGCGCAACACCTGTTGCAGGTCATGGGATACGGCGCCTGAGGTACAATATCCGCTCCGATGAGGCCATCAATGAAACCGCCAGCCTTTGGCGGTTTCATACCTGATAAATATCTCCTATCCCTGCTACCGATGAATTTCTGCGCAATGAAGTTTTGCGCTTCGAAATAATGCCCGCTACAATGTGACTTAAGTCACATTTTTAATTCTTTTCCGCCCACTTTGTTGCCGAAAATACGCCGTGATGGCCATTAACGTTTACAGGATGTGGGCAACAAATCTGCATAGGAATACGTTCGATGGGTACCTTAACGGCCAGTTTAATGATGATGCGCTGGGAATTACTGAGCGCTTTTCTGATGTTCTGCACCAGTCAGCTGAATATCGTTTGCCGCCAGTCGAGCCGCAATTCAATGGCCTTTATTTTCAGCGGTGTCGGCCTGACGGTGACCTGCTTTTTCGTCATGAGCCTGATGGGTATGACCTTCAACGCGGCCGCCATCGGCCATTTCTGGGCCGTTACCAAAGACGTTTTCATGGATACCATGAGTAAAACTCCGACCGACATGCCCTTCTATTATTAATTCAGCTGTTTCACGCATTCCTAAAGATCGGAAATTGCGCGCTTCCTCGAAAGAGTTTTTGTACATCGACTTTAAATTCAGCGTAAATTGCGGGATGCGCCGCTTCGCGCTGTACAAACTGTTTTCTTATAAAAGTATTCATTGCTAATAGTCGAAGTGCCGTATTAGATTCTCACGCTATAGTTTTCTTAGAATGATCATTACCTTGTTCGTTTTATTGCTGCTGATTTCCGCCCTACAGCGGTTCGATTTTTGTCTGAAGGATACTCGATGAATACGCATCACCTGATTGGCGCGTTAGTGTTAATGGCAGGTTCCACCTCGTTGTTTGCGGAGCAAACGGCGGGCATTCCACAAGATCAAGTGAAAGAGCGCGACGCGTTCGTCTCACACCTGATGAAACAAATGACACTGGATGAGAAAATTGGCCAGCTCAATCTCGTCAGCGTGGGGCCTGACTACCCGAAAGAAGCCATCATGGCGGATATTCGCGCCGATAAAGTCGGCGGCATGTTTAACACGGTGACCAAACCCGACATCCGCCGCATGCAGGATCAGGTACAGCACAGTCGCCTGAAAATCCCTCTGTTTTATGCCTATGACGTCGTTCACGGCCAGCGCACCATCTTCCCGATAAGCCTTGGCCTCGCGGCCAGCTGGGACATGAATGCGGTCGCCACCAGTGCGCGTATTTCCGCGAAAGAAACGGCGGCCGATGGCCTGAACATGACCTTCTCACCGATGGTCGATATCACCCGCGATCCGCGCTGGGGCCGCGTTTCTGAAGGCTTCGGTGAAGACACTTATCTGACGTCACGCCTCGCGCATGAAATGGTCTCTGCTTATCAGGGCAATGACCCGTCTGCGCCCGATGCCGTGATGGCGAACGTCAAACACTTCGCGCTGTACGGCGCCGTGGAAGGCGGGCGTGAATACAACACCGTCGACATGAGCCTGACCCGCATGTTCAATGACTACCTGCCGCCGTACAAAGCCGCCCTCGATGCGGGTGCCGGTGGCGTGATGGTGGCCCTGAACTCGGTCAACGGCATTCCGGCCACGTCTAACCCGTGGCTATTGCAGGAAGTGTTACGCAACCAGTGGAAATTCAAAGGCCTGACCGTCAGTGACCACGGCGCGATTGGTGGTCTGGTAATGCACGGCGTGGCGCAGGATGACCGTCAGGCAGCCGCCATGGCGCTGAAATCCGGTGTCGATATGGACATGGCCGACAACATGTACGGCAAATACCTCAAAGGCCTGGTGGCTGATGGTCTGGTGACGGAAAAAGAAGTCGACCGCGCAGTCCGTGACGTGCTGACCGCCAAGTGGGACATGGGCCTGTTCGCTGACCCGTACCGCCATTTAGGCCCGGCCTCAAGCGACCCGGTAGATACCAATGCCGAAAGCCGCTTACACCGTAAAGAAGCGCGTGAAGTGGCGCGTACCTCGCTGGTGCTGCTGAAAAACGAACATGAAACCCTGCCGCTGCAGAAAAAAGGCACCATCGCTCTGGTCGGCACCTTGGCTGACAGCCAGCGTGACGTCATGGGCAGTTGGTCAGCCGCCGGTAAAGCCAATCAGGCCGTGACCGTATTGCAGGGGATGAAAGAAGCCATTGGCGATAAAGCCACGCTGCTTTATGCCCGCGGTGCTAACATCACCAATGATCCGGCGATTGTCGATTTCCTGAACCAGTATGAGAAACAGGTGATCAACGATCCGCGTCCGGCGCAGGAGATGATTGATGAAGCGGTGAAAACCGCCGAAAAAGCCGACGTCGTTGTGGCCGTGGTCGGTGAAGCACAAGGCATGGCCCATGAAGCTTCAAGCCGTACCGAGCTTAATATCCCGCAAAGCCAGCGCGACCTGCTGAAAGCCCTGAAAGCCACCGGTAAGCCGCTGGTGATTGTGCTGATGAATGGCCGCCCGCTGACGCTGACGTGGGAAAATGAGATCTCTGACGCGATGCTGGAAACCTGGTTCAGCGGCACCGAAGGGGGCCACGCCATTGCCGATGTCCTGTTTGGGGATTACAACCCGTCAGGTAAATTGCCGATGACCTTCCCGCGCTCCGTGGGGCAAATTCCGCTCTACAACAGCGTGCTCAATACCGGTCGTCCGTTTAATCCGCAAAAGCCTAATAAATATACCTCGCGCTATTTCGATATCACCAATGGCCCGTTGTTCGCCTTTGGTTACGGCCTGAGCTATACCCAGTTCAGCGTGTCTGACGTGTCTCTGTCAGCCACTACCATGAGTGCCAGCAAGCCGCTGACCGCCAGCGTCACGGTGAAAAACACCGGCAAACGCAGCGGTGCCACCGTCGTTCAGCTCTATCTGCAGGACGTCACGGCCTCCATCAGCCGCCCGGTCAAAGAACTCAAAAACTTTGAGAAAATCGACCTCGCGCCTGGCGAAGAAAAAGTGGTGACCTTTACCCTCAATGAAAAGGATCTGCGCTTCTTCAACGATAAGCTGAAATGGGCGTCGGAACCGGGTAAGTTCAATGTATTCATTGGATTGGACTCACAGGACGTGAAGCAAACCAGTTTCCTGCTAAAATAGTTTTAGTACTGATTTTTGGTTAAGGCAGGAAACTGCCAGCGTAAGTCGTCATCAGTCAGGGGCGGGTCGTTGTTCTCAGCACCCGCCCCTTCTTAAGCGTGCAGCTTTACAAAGCGGAGATGCTTCCATGACAGACTCTCAAGACGACTCCATTCTGTACCTCCATTTTGGTACACCACGCCCTTATTGGCGCCTGGGGTCTGACAGTAATGCCCTTGAGTTATCCGCTGAGAAAGGTGTCACCAACGTCGCCGTATCCCTGACCGGTTATCAGGCCGGGCGTATCCGCGAACTGACCGGTATCACCTCCTGCTTTACGCTGGATGTCTCCCTGTTTGGCACCCCTGTCTGCCTTTATCTGGTCGGAAGGAAAGTTGAGAATCAGGTCTGGGCTGGTACCGCCTCTGACTTTGAAGATACCGCTTCGGTGGCGCATGACCTGGAAGTCGGGCTGAGCTTCGCCGAGCAGGTAGTTTCAGAAGCCAACTCGGTGATCGTTATCATCGATCAGGAGGGTAAAGTTCACCGTTTCAACCGCCTGAGTGAAGAGTACACCGGCCTGCGCGAAGAGGACGTTATCGGGCGCAGCGCCTATGAGCTTTTTATGTCGATGGAAGAAGGCATCGCTTCACGTCAGAACATTACCGGCTTCTTTCAGAAAGAGCAGTCCTATGAAGTTGAACGCTGGATCAACACCGTCAAGGGCCAGCGGCTGTTTCTGTTCCGCAATAAGTTTGTCCACAGCGGCAGCGGCAAACAGCAAAAATTCCTCATCTGTTCAGGCTCGGATATCACCGACGAACGCATGGCGCAGGAGCGGCTGCGGGTACTTGCCAATACTGACCTGATCACCGGTCTGGCAAACCGCAATGCCTTGCAGGATCAACTGCGGACGGCGCTTGAAGAGCGCGGCGACAACCAGGTTGGGCTGATTTACCTGGATCTGGATAACTTCAAAAAAGTAAACGACGCCTATGGCCATATGTTTGGTGACCGCCTGCTCAAAGAGGTAGCGCACGCCATTCAGGACTGCCTGAAAGAGACCGAGACGCTGGCACGGCTGGGCGGTGACGAATTCATCATCCTCAGCACGGACACATCGGTAGAAGCGCTGGAAGCCATCAGCCAGCAGATTTTGGGCCGTCTCAAAGCCCCTTTCCGCATTGGTCTGATTGAAGTTTATACCGGCTGCTCCAGCGGTATTGCCGTTTGCCCGCAGCACGGTATTGATTCCGAAAGCCTGATCCGCAACGCCGATACGGCGATGTACGTCGCCAAAGAGACCGGGAAAAGCGCTCACTGCGTTTTTTCCCCGGAGATGAACAAGAAAGTCGCGGAGTATATGTGGCTGGATACCAATCTGCGTAAAGCGCTGGAAGAGCAGCAGCTGATGCTCTATTACCAGCCCAAAGTTGCCGCCAACGGAGACGTACTGAGCGTCGAAGCACTGCTGCGCTGGCGCTCGCCGGAGCGCGGCCTCATTCAGCCAAAGGATTTTATCCCCTACGCCGAAGAATCCGGTCTGATTGCGCCGCTCGGCAAATGGGTGATCGACACCGCCACGCAACAGGCCGCTGACTGGCAGCGCAAAGGGCTGAATTTACGCATTGCCGTGAATCTTTCCGGCCGTCAGTTAGGCAACTGCTCACTGGTGAGCGATTTTACGGAAGCCATGCAAAATTCCGGCATGAAAAATTGTATGCTCGATTTTGAGTTGACGGAAAGCTGTCTGGTGGAGGATGAGAAAGCCGCCGTCATGATGATCAACCAGTTACATAAGCTGGGTGCGGAAGTGCATCTGGATGACTTTGGTACCGGCTACTCTTCGCTGTCACAGCTGGCACGTATTCCGCTGGACTGTATCAAGCTGGACCAGAGTTTTGTACGCGGCATTAACGACAATACAATTTCTCAGGCGCTGGTACGGGCGATTGTGGCCGTCGCAAGAACACTGCAATTGACCGTTGTGGCAGAAGGCGTGGAAACGCGCGAGGAAGAGCGGCTGATTGATGAAATCGGCGTGGACAGCAAACAGGGGTATCTGTATGCCAAGCCAATGCCCGCAGACGAACTGGAACACTGGCTTGTACAGAAAGCAATTGCTTCACCCGGTAGTTTGAACATAGTCTCGCGATAGCCGTCAGGATTGACGGTTACATCCCGGGACAACAGACATGGGCAGACTAACCGGTTTTACGCAGGGAAGCCGTATGGCGATTTTGCAACATCACCAGCCGCTCCATATACGCGACATCCTTCTCCTCCAGCGTAAAGGCTGCATCCACCCAATCTTCCGTAATATCCATCAGTTCCGAACGTGAAAGTTGCAACACCCGCTGCCGCGCACGGATCATGGCCCTGATACCGTTGAGTTTTGGCCGTAATGTGTCGATAAACGTACGGGTAGCGATAAACGCATCGCCCGGCTGGAACAACACATCCACCAGCCCCCGGCTTTCGAACCACTCCGCCGTATGCGACTCGCCGGTGGAGATAAGCTCCTCCGCCAGCCGCATACCCGATTTGCGTGAAACCAGCGAATAACCCCCCATGCCGGGAAACAGGTTAAACGCGATTTCAGGAAAGCCCATCCGCGCGGTGTTCTGCGCCAGAACATAATGGTGCGCCAGCGCGGCTTCAAAACCGCCGCCCAGCGCCGTTCCTTCGATCATCGATAAACTCACCGCACCGACATCAAAACCGCGTGCCGCAGCATGGACACAATCGATACAGGCGCGGGCATAAGCGCGTAAAGCCTCGCGCTTATTATTGAGAATAGAATCGACGAAAAAGCTCAGGTCACCTCCTACGTTATAGATATTAGGCACCAAAGAACCGGTAACCCAAAAATCAAATCGTAACCCTGAGGCTTTCGCCGCATAGGTCAGATTCATAATGTCTTCAATTAATGGCTGATTAAAACAAGGACGGGGGAAGGCTTTCAGCATCATCCACATGACGTTACGGCCTTCTTCATAATAGGCAGCTATTTGGGATAAATGCCCGGCTTCGGTAAAGGGACGACACGCTGTATGGTCAATAAGATTCATAGTTAATATCCAGGTTAGAATGGGATTTTGGGTGAAGCAGGTCCAGCCTAGTCCAGCTCTAACCCGAACTGAATCGATTCGAGTTGTGTGGTAAAAATAATCCTAAAGGATTTAAATAATGCCTTTATATAAAAATGACCAACAAAATAAATAACCTGCCAGTCCGCGAAATTTTATTCCGCAAAGAAATCCTTCGTCGAAACTTGTTTTCGCAATACCTTTTTTCGCAATAAAGAGAAGCGCGCTAATAATTAACTTTTGCTGTCATACGCATTCTTGCCTCTTTTTAAATTTTTATGAGCACTATCACATTCACCGCTGCTGCCCTTTTCATTCCCCTGCCTGGCAGCTAAATTGATCCTTATCTCATCCGACCACTTAAGAGTCTCTCCTATGACCGAACGCGACACGCCGTTTTACCCGCACCTGTTGGCACCGCTGGATTTGGGATTCACCCAGCTTAAAAATCGCGTGCTAATGGGGTCAATGCATACCGGGCTGGAAGAGCTGGAGAACGGCGCAGAGCGCATGGCGGCGTTTTATGCAGAACGCGCTGCCGCGGGTGTCGGGCTTATCGTGACCGGCGGCATCGCGCCTAACCCGCAGGGCGTGGTGTATCACGGCGGCTCAGTGCTCAATCAGCCGTACCAAACGGCACATCACAAGATAGTGACCGACGCAGTGCATCTGGCTGGCGGCAAAATCGCCCTGCAAATTCTGCACGCCGGGCGTTACAGCTATCAACCTAATCCCGTCGCGCCCTCAGCCCTGCAGGCACCGATTAACCGCTTTTCCCCGCTGGCACTGACGGACGAACAGATTGAAACAACCATTGCTGATTTCGCCCGCTGTGCAGCGTTAGCCCAGCAGTCCGGTTATGACGGCGTGGAGATCATGGGTTCCGAAGGCTACCTGATAAACCAGTTTCTGGCCGCCCGGACCAATCAGCGCACCGACCAATGGGGCGGCAGTGCCGATAACCGCATGCGTTTCGCGCTGGAGGTGGTATGTGCCGTGCGCGCGGCCTGTGGCCCGAACTTTATTATTATCTATCGCTTATCGATGCTGGATCTGGTGGAAGAAGGTTCGAGCTGGAGTGAAATCGAAACGCTGGCGCAGCGCATCGAGCAGGCCGGCGCCAGCATCATCAATACCGGTATCGGCTGGCACGAAGCCCGCGTCCCGACTATCGCGACAATGGTGCCGCGTGCCGGATTCAGCTGGGTGACGCGTAAACTGATGGGCAAGGTCAGCATTCCGCTCATCACCACCAACCGCATCAATGATCCGCAGGTGGCCGAAGATCTGCTGTCCAGCGGCTGCGCCGATATGGTGTCGATGGCGCGTCCGTTCCTCGCCGATCCCGCCTTTGTGCAGAAGGCCGCACAGGGCCGCGCCGATGAGATCAATACCTGCATCGGTTGTAATCAGGCCTGTCTGGATCAGATTTTCGCCGGGGAACTCACTTCCTGCCTGGTCAATCCCCGCGCCTGCCGCGAAACCGAAATGCCGCTGATCCCGGCGCACTACGCTAAACGGCTGGCTGTAGTGGGCGCGGGACCTGCCGGTCTCGCCTTCGCGACCACCGCCGCCAGCCGTGGACATCAGGTCACGCTGTTTGATGCCCACCCTGAAATTGGCGGCCAGTTTAATATCGCCAAGCAGATTCCGGGCAAAGAGGAGTTCTACCAGACGCTGCGCTATTACTCGCGCCAGCTGGCAATTTTGCAGGTGACCCTGCGTCTGGGTGAAAAAGTCAGCGCCAGCCAGCTCGACGGTTATGACGAAGTGATCCTCGCCTGCGGCATCTCCCCGCGCCTGCCGGCTATCAGCGGCATTGACCACCCGAGCGTTCTGACCTATCTCGATGTCCTGCGGGATAAAAAGCCGGTCGGCCCGCGCGTGGCGATTATCGGAGCGGGCGGTATTGGTTTTGACACAGCGGAATATCTGGTACAAAGCGGCCCGTCGGCCAGCCTCGACAGCGCGGCGTTCAGCCACGAATGGGGGATCGATCAGACCCTGACTCAGCGCGGTGGCCTGAGCCCTGACGGTCCGCAGTCAGAAGCTGCCGCACGTGAAGTGGTGCTGTTACAGCGCAAAAGCAGCAAAGTCGGTGCAGGTCTGGGTAAAACAACGGGGTGGATCCACCGCGCCAGCCTGTTACAGCGCGGCGTCAAAATGTGGAGCGGCGTGGCCTATGAACATATTGATAACGACGGATTGCACATCACACGCGACGGCGTGAGTGAATGTCTGGCGGTGGATAACGTGATTATCTGCGCCGGGCAGGAACCGCAACGGGCGCTGTATGATCCGCTGCTGGCGGCCGGAAAAACGGTGCATCTGATTGGCGGCGCGGATGTCGCGCTGGAGCTGGATGCCAGACGCGCTATCGATCAGGGAACAAGGCTGGCAATGGCGATCTGAAAGTGAAAAAAAAAGCCGCGCAGGCGGCTTTTTTCATATTCCAGACAGAGAATCAATGATATGCCGCGGTTTTTACTGCGCGCAAAATCACAAACTTCTGGTTGGTCGCGATGGTGGTGCAGTTACCGAACAGGCGGCGCAGCTTCTGGTAGTAGTCCAGATGGCGGTTACCCACGATACGCAGCTCACCACCGGTTTGCAGGCAGCGTTTGGCGTCGCAGAACATGCGCCAGGCGGTATCATCGCTGATGACCGTACCCTGATGGAACGGCGGGTTACACAACACCGCATGCAGGGTTTCGCGCTCAACGCCGGCCAGCATGTTGTTCACTTCAAAATGAGAGCGGCTGAGATCTTGCGGCAAATTGTTCTCGACGTTCACTTTGCTCGACTCCACCGCCATGTACGACTCATCCACAAACAGCATTTCTGCGTCCGGGTTCAGCGCCAGTGCGGTCATGCCAATCACGCCGTTTCCACATCCCAAATCGACCATGCGCCCTTCAATGCCTTCCGGCAGGTGCTGCATAAAGAAGCGTGCACCGATATCCAGGCCGGTACGTGAGAAGACGTTGGCGTGGTTGGTAATGCGGAATTCGCTGTCATCCAGCGACCACTCGGTGGTGACCGGGCCAACTTTCTGCTCAGGCAACGTCACTTCACAGTGGATCAGGCGGGCTTTCTTCCACGCCAGCGTAGTTTTGGTCGGGCCAAGGATTTTTTCAAACAGTTGCAGCGTGGACGTATGCACATCGCGGGCTTTGGCACCGGCGATGATCTGCGTGTCCGGGGTCACGACGTCGCGCAGGGCAATCAGCTGTTGTTCAAGCAGGGCCAGCGTTTTAGGGATCTTAATGACCACCAGACCGGGATTGATTGGCAACGGCACCAGGCTGCTCTGCTGCGACACGCTCTCTTCATCGAAACCGTTCAGACGCAAATTATGGCGCGTCGCCAGCTGACTCATGAAAGAGTCACTGATGCTGGTCGGTTCGAATTGCTGCAAGGCGCATGCCAGCGTGCCGAAGGTATCGTTAAAAATCAGGACAGGACGGCCATCGAGCGCGTCGGTCGTGAGGGTATGCAGCAGATATTCATCCGCAGCTTCCCATGCCTGTAGCTGTGTTGACGTCTCTTCTTGCGGATAACGTTCCAGCTCCAGTTGCAGTCGCTGCTCACCCAGTTCGAGTTCGAATTGGCTCATTGGCCCTCCTCTTTATTCAATTTGCGCTGTTTATCCCTTAAATTGGGCTATCAGTAAAATGTTTTTTCAGTTAAAAAGGGCTTTATCTGCCGTCATTAGGTGTTAGTGCCTGGTTTTCGAAGAAAACCCCCTGCCACCCTGCGGCCCTCCTTTTTGGATCAATGAGAGCTAAAGCAAACAGTTATGCCTGAATTGACCTATCTGCAAGGCTATCCTGAGTCGCTACAGGCCCAGGTACACCAGTTGATCGACCAGCAGCGTCTGGGTCAGGTTCTGCTGTCGCGTTATCCGCAACCGCACGATGTCACTACTGACAAATCGCTGTACCAGTTTACGCTCGATCTGAAAAATCAGTATTTGCGCAGCTCCTCACCGCTGAGCAAAGTCGCCTACGACAACAAAATTCACGTGATGAAGCACGCCCTCGGGCTGCACACCGCCATTTCACGGATTCAGGGCGGAAAGCTCAAAGCTAAAGCGGAGATCCGCGTGGCGACGGTATTTAAAGGCGCGCCGGAAGCCTTCCTGAAAATGATCGTGGTACATGAACTGGCGCACCTTAAAGAAAAAGACCACAACAAAGCTTTTTACAGCCTGTGCTGTTATATGGCGCCCGACTACCATCAGCTAGAATTCGATACCCGTATGTACCTGACGCATCTGGAAATATTCGGTAAATTGTATCCATAATAAACCACTAGGATGACTATGATTCGCTTTGGCATTATTGGAACTAATTGGATCACCCAGCGTTTCATTGACGCCGCGCACGAGAGCGGCAAGATGAAACTGACGGCGATTTTTTCCCGCACGCTGGACGGGGCAAAAGCCTTCGGTCACGACTATCCGGTCGAACACTATTTTGACTCGCTCGAGGCGATGGCCGCTTCTGACGAGATTGATGCGGTGTATATCGCCAGCCCGAACTCGCTGCATTGCCAGCAAACCCTGCTGTTTCTCAATCATAAAAAGCATGTGATTTGCGAAAAACCCCTGTCGTCGAACCTGCGCGAAGCGGAAAGCATGATCGCCTGCGCCACGGAAAATAACGTGGTGCTGTTTGAAGCTTTCAAAACCGCCTATCTGCCGAATTTCCTGCATATGAAAGGCGCGCTGAACCGCATAGGTAAACTGCGCAAAGCTGTCTTCAACTACTGCCAGTATTCCTCGCGTTATCCGCGCTATCTGGCGGGTGAAAACCCGAACACCTTTGATCCGGCGTTCTCCAACGGCTCCATCATGGATATTGGCTATTACTGTCTGGCCAGTACCGTGGCGCTATTTGGTGAACCGCTCTCGGTCACCGCTTTCGCCACGTTACTCAAGAGCGGCGTGGACGGTCAGGGCACGGTCGTGCTGCATTATGCCGATGATGTTGAAGTCGTGATTAATCACTCCAAAATCGCCGACTCCCTGCTGCCAAGCGAAATTCAGGGCGAAGAAGGCACGTTGCAGATGGAGAAAATCTCCGAATGCCAGACGCTGAGCCTGACCCCGCGCGGCGGCCAAAAACTCGACCTGACCCAGCCTCAGCACATCAACACCATGCTGTATGAAGCTGAGACGTTTGCGCTGCTGGTCGAGAACAAATTCGTCGGTCATCCGGGACTCGAAGTGTCACGCATCACAGCCAAGTTACTGACAGAAATCCGCCGCCAGACCGGCGTGACGTTTCCTGCAGATAACTGCATTTAGTTCCCTGTTTCTAAAAACCTATCGCCTGTAGCGGGAGTTCAAAATGAGTGCAGCCAGTCCAAAACCTTTGCTGATTTTGCAAACCGGCCATGCGCCGGAGCCTATCCGTCGCGTTCACGATAACTTCCCGCAAATGTTTATCCGTCAGGGCGATATCGATGTGCAGCAGATGACCGTCGTCGATTTACAGGCCGGCGAACGTCCGCTGCCGCCGGAACATTACTGCGGGGCCATTATTACCGGTTCACGCAGCATGGTCACCGAGCATCTGGACTGGAGCGAAGCCGCAGCAGATTGGGTCCGACTGGCAATGCTGCATGAACTGCCGCTGTTTGGCGCCTGTTACGGCCACCAGCTGATGGCGTATGCGCTCGGCGGCGAGGTGGATTATCACCCGCAGGGTATCGAAGTGGGTACCGAGGAGTTAACACTCACGCCCGCCGGTCACCTTGACCCGCTGGTGTCGCAGCTTCCGGCGCAGTTCACCGCCAATCTGATCCACCTGCAAAGCGTCATCACCCCGCCCGCTACCGCGACGGTACTGGCGAAAACATTGCATGACCCGCATCAGATCCTGCGTTATGGCCCGAATGCCATCAGTACGCAGTTCCATCCTGAATTTTCCGGTGCAGTAATGAAAAGCTATCTGGAATGGCTGAGCGCTCAGGCGCAGGATGACAAGGTCGACTACGCTAGTAAATTACAGCAGCTTAGCGATACCCCGCTGAGTCAGGGGCTGTTACTTTCCTTCGTTGCCGCACTCGGTAAGCGCCAGGCGCTGGCGGGATAATGCATTACGTGTTTCCGGATATTTGACTTGAGACACATTCTGTATTATTTTTCCGCTCGCAAAGGGGAGTAACTTCTTCGTCGGATAATCGTCATTACGGTGTCTGGACCCGCGCTTACACAGCGCTGTCTCAGCCACCCGGTTACCGGGCAACCCTGATACAAGATTCATTCAATGAATCAATCAGAGTTGTAAGTGAGACCTTGCCGGAAGGCGAGGTTTGCTTATAGCTCAGAGAGAGCGGCTAACGTCTTCCGACGCTGGCCGTTTTTTTTTGATGTTTTATCGAGGATTGCGTAATGATGAATTCCGTCGGAAACCCGATGCTGTGGGGCAGTTTTGCCGTTGTCGTGGTGATCATGCTGGCCGTCGACCTGCTGTTACAGGGCCGCAAAGGCGCACAGGTGATGACCATGAAAAGTGCCGCGATGTGGTCGTTGGTGTGGATTGGCCTGTCGCTGCTGTTTAACGTGGGCTTCTGGTGGTATCTCAACGGGGAGTTTGGCCGCGAAGTGGCTGACGCTCAGGCGACCATGTTCCTCACCGGCTACCTGCTGGAGAAAGCGCTGGCCGTAGATAACGTCTTCGTCTGGCTGATCCTCTTCAGCTACTTCTCCGTTCCGGCCAATTTGCAACGCCGCGTACTGGTCTACGGTGTGTTGGGCGCTATCGTCCTGCGTACCGGCATGATCTTCGCGGGCAGCTGGCTGGTGGGTCAGTTCAGCTGGATCCTCTACGTATTCGGCGCGTTCCTGCTCTTCACCGGTATCAAAATGGCGCTGGCGAAAGAGGATGACGGCGAGATTGGCGAAAAGCCGATGATCCGCTGGTTGCGCAGCAAACTGCGCATGACCGATGAGTTGCAGGGTGAGAAATTCTTTGTGCGCCGCAACGGTCTGCTGTTTGCGACACCGCTGCTGCTGGTGCTGATTATGGTGGAACTGAGCGACGTGATTTTCGCCGTCGACAGCATTCCGGCGATTTTTGCCGTGACTACCGATCCGTTTATCGTACTGACGTCGAACCTGTTCGCTATCCTTGGCCTGCGTGCGATGTACTTCCTGTTGGCGGGCGTGGCAGAACGTTTCTCCATGCTGAAGTACGGTCTTGCGGTGATCCTTATTTTTATCGGTATCAAGATGCTGCTGCTCGACGTGTTCCACATTCCGGTCGGCATATCGCTTGGCGTGATCGCCACGATTTTGGTGGGCACTCTGCTTATCAACGTCTGGGTAAATCGCCGTGCTGACCGCGCAAAATTAGAAAAATAATCGGGCATAGCTCGCAATATCCAACACCAAAACGGGCGCTGAAAAGCGTCCGTTATTTTTTGCGCTAGATTTTTGCCATACCCAAGATCATTCTGGCTGCATCAAGGCAGCAAACGAGCAGCCTGACGGATGAAGGGAATAACCTGCTGGCTCCACCACTCAGGACAGAGAACGGTGCCTACGCTAAAAAAGGAAGAATATAATGCAACCATCATCCTCCCCATCGCTAACCCAACGCCTGCTGCACGCCAGCCTGGTTAAACAAATTCTCGTCGGCCTGCTGGCCGGTATTATTCTGGCATGGCTGGCACCGGCGGCGGCAACCTCCGTCGGTTTACTCGGCAGTTTATTTGTCGGTGCACTGAAAGCCGTCGCCCCGCTGCTGGTGCTGGTACTGGTTACCGCGTCGATCATGAATCATCCGCTGGGACGCAAAACCAAGCTTGGCCCGATCCTGTTTCTCTATCTTTTCGGGACTTTCTCAGCCGCGCTGATCGCCGTAGTGGTAAGTTTTATCTTCCCGTCCACGCTGGATCTCAAAATCGCCAATGTGGAAATCACCCCTCCCGGCGGCATTGTTGAAGTGCTCAAAGGTCTGATCATGAGCATTGTCTCCAACCCGTTCCGCGCACTGATCGATGCAAACTATATCGGTATTCTGGCGTGGGCTATCGGTCTCGGGCTGGCAATGCGCCACGCCGCCGAAAGCAGCAAAACCATGATCACTGACGTCTCCCACGCGGTGACCCAAATTGTACGCATAGTGATCCGCTTCGCCCCGCTGGGTATCTTTGGTCTGGTGGCTGAAACACTGGCGACCAGCGGTTTTGGCGCACTGTATGACTATGCGCACCTGCTGGCCGTGCTGGTGGGTTGTATGTTGCTGGTCGCGCTGGTGTTCAACCCGCTGATTGTTTACGTCAAAACCCGTCGCAACCCTTATCCGCTGGTGTTCGCCTGCCTGCGCGAAAGCGGCGTCACCGCGTTTTTCACCCGCAGCTCCGCCGCCAACATTCCGGTCAACATGAACCTGTGCCGTAAACTGGGGCTGGATGAAGATACCTATTCGGTGTCCATCCCGCTCGGTGCCACTATCAATATGGCTGGCGCGGCCATCACCATCACGGTTCTGACGCTGGCGACGGTCACAACACTTGGGATCGAGGTGGATATCCTGACCGCACTGCTGCTGAGCGTTATGGCGGCGGTATGCGCCTGTGGCGCTTCAGGCGTGGCGGGCGGTTCACTGCTGTTGATCCCGATGGCCTGCGGTCTGTTTGGTATTCCCAATGACATTGCCATGCAGGTGGTGGCGGTCGGTTTCATCATCGGTATCGTGCAGGATTCCGCCGAAACCGCGCTGAATTCATCTACGGATGTGTTGTTTACGGCGGCGGCCTGTCAGAAGGCGTGATCTGAATTATCACCGGGCGGTCTCTGCCGCCCGGTTTACTCCGCTATTTCATGCTCTTCACACCCCGCAACAATCTCTCCAGCGGATAGACTGCCGCAATCACCAGCTCATCCTGAATCTGTGCCGACGCATCCAGTTGGGCCTGCGCCTGCTGGCGTTGCTGCGCGGTTATGCTTTCCCCTTTCTGGATTTTATCCAGCCATTGCAAGCCGAGCTCAGACAGTTTTCCAACCTGCTCGGCCACCGGCTGCACCGGCTTCAGCACATAATTTTGCATCAGCTGCGGTTGCACCAGCGTGGTGTTACGCTGCCAGATTTCCAGCTGCGAGCGGATAGCCGCTGCGGCACCGGCGTCTTGCGGGTTGGCGAGCAGCGCACTGATGTGGTTATCCAGCTCGCGCACCGCATTGCTTTCGGCCGGTAAGGCATCCACCAGGCGGTTCAGCGGTTCAAACTGGGTGTAATGACCGGCCTGGAATTTAATGTGCTGACGGGTGTAATACTGCGCCGGTTCCAGCGCGGTGGAGAGCGTCAGCAGCGGCGTAATGTCGGTGCTATTCGCCAGCCGGGTCATCATTCTGGCGGTTTGCGCGTGCTGTTGCAGACCGACGGATACCACCGACCAGCTGTCGATTTTCGCCAGCCGCTGATACATATTGCCGGTATCTTTCACATCTTCGGCAGACCACAAACGTTCCGCGACCACAAAGCCGCGCGGCCAGAGGCGCAGATCCAGAATTTGCGAGGTGATGTTCTCCTGCCACAGCGCCGCTTCGCCACCAAGAATATTTTTCATCCCCTGCGCGTCAGGCACCACCGGCGGCATGCCCTCAGGAACGGCGCTGAGCTGGCTGCCTGTCGCCGGGTAGCGCGCGTTACCAATCAGGAAGTAGCCGTCGAACTTGCCCTCCTTCAGCGTCAGCACCGGCCGGGTGTCGCCCATCCAGGTATCCACGGCAAAACTGACTTTGCCGTCATCCTGCCAGACAATATCGCGTACCGCACGGCGGGTTTTACCGCCGAAATCGATAAATCCGCGCCAGCCCTGTTTGCCTTCAATCAGCGTGAAGCTGCCGTCTACCGGTTTGCCCTTCAGGCGCGGCATGCTGAACTGCCAGCTTTGAGCTTTCTCGCCATCAGCCACGTTCTGGTCCACGCCGAGCGGCTGCGGCAGAATCTCATTGCGGTAGTGATAGGCCGAACTTTGTGGCTGATCGAGATAGAAGCCGGTGGACAAAATCCCCTGGAATCCCTGCTGGGCGCTGGCACCGAGCGAGTCCGGCCCCTGCCACGACTGGATAACAATATCGTGTGGCAGATCCGGGTGGAAAATCTCGTCCCAGCCGACCATTTTGCGCTGATGCTGGTGCAAAATGACCTGCAAACGCTTATTGAACGCGGCCTGCAAGGCATGGCTGTCGGCAATCTTATTCTTCTGCATATAGGCCTGAATGGCTTTCGAATTCACCCACTGCGTATCTTTGACTTCGTCGCCGCCGATGTGCAGGTACGGGTCAGGGAAGATGGCGGTCAGCTCGCCGATCAGGGTGTCGGCAAATTTGTAAACCTGGTCATTGGACGGGTCGAGGGTTGGCTCATGCACACCCCACTCGCGCTCCATTTTGTACGGACCCGGTGCGCTGATAAGCTCCGGATAGGCCACGGCAATCGCCGAGGCGTGGCCCGGCATATCGATTTCCGGCACCACGCGGATACCGAGTGACATGGCATACGCCACCACCTCTTTCATCTGCTCAACGGTATAAAACTCACCGTCGCTGGCCAGCTGTTGCAGCTTCGGATAGTGCTGCGAGGCAAAGCGCCAGCCCTGATCGTCGGTCAGATGCCAGTGCAAAACGTTCAGCTTGGCCGCGGCCATGCCGTCGAGCTGGCGTTTGATGGTGCTGATGGGCAGGAAATGCCGGGCGGAATCAAGCAACACACCGCGCCAGGCGAAGCGCGGCTGATCGTGGATGGTCACCAGCGGCAGGAAGGTGTTCTGGCCGTCATTTTGCAATAACTGCAACAGCGTTTCCATGCCGTGCAGCGCGCCAAAACGGGTATTGGCGGTCAGGGTGGCCCCCTGCGGCGTAACCTGCAATTCGTAGCTTTCATCGCTGTCCGGCATCGGCTGGGCAGCAACTTTCTGTTTAATCACAATCTGGATTTTGCTCTGGTGCGCATCCGCCGGTTGCGGCTGTAAAGTCCAGCCGGTCTGCTGCTCAATCCTGTCACGCCAGCGGCTGACCGCCGGGCCTAAATCATCCCCGCGGACGGCAATGGAGAGCGAATTATCCACTTCCCATTTTCCGGCATCCGGCGCAACGTCCACCTGCTGCGGCCACGGCATCAGCGGCAGATTTCCTGCGGGGGCGGCAAACGCCGAAGAGGTGATAGCAAGGAGTAACGACGAGGCAAACAAGGAACGACGGAATGGCAAAAGCATTGGCAAGATCCCTCAGAGGAAATGAGCAAATCCATACCCGTCATCCTTCGAGTCGCCTAGAGGCGACTTGAAGGATGACGGGTATGGCGCTGAAAGTTAAGGATTAACTATAGCCGCTGAGCAAAAAAAGACGGTGACTGAGTTAACAATCACCGTCTTTTCTTAACAATTACTGTTTACAACCTGTCAGTTACTGCCAGCCGTAGCGCCGTACGAACCAGCCTTTGACGCACTGGGTCAGCACCATATAACCGGCCAGAATGGCAATAAGCCATGGGAAGTAGCTGAGCGGCAATGCCTGCAATTGCAGGAATCCGGCGACCGGCGAGTAGATAAGGCCGATGCCGGTAATGATCACCCTCAGGGTCATCACGCACAGCGGCCAGGAGGCGCGGCTCTGGATGAACGGCACTTTACGGGTGCGGATCATGTGCACAATCAGCGTCTGCGACAGCAGCCCTTCGATAAACCAGCCTGACTGGAACAGCGTCTGCGCCTCAACCGTGTTGGCCTTGAACACCCACCACATCAGGCTGAAAGTCAGAATATCGAACACCGAGCTTATCGGCCCGAAGAACACCATAAAGCGGCCGATATCACCGGCGTTCCAGCGCTGCGGCTTGGCCAGTTGCTCTTCGTCAACGTTATCAAACGGGATCGCCACCTGGGAGACATCGTAAATCAGGTTCTGAATCAACAGGTGCAGCGGCAACATTGGCAGGAACGGCAGGAAGGCGCTGGCAACCAGCACGCTGAAGACGTTACCAAAGTTGGAGCTGGCGGTCATTTTTATGTATTTCAGCATGTTGGCGAAGGTTCTGCGGCCTTCGGTCACACCCTGTTCGAGCACCATCAGGCTCTTTTCCAGCAGAATAATGTCGGCCGCTTCTTTGGCGATGTCCACCGCGGAATCGACTGAAATCCCGATGTCCGCCGCGCGCAGCGCCGGAGCATCATTGATGCCATCCCCCATAAAGCCCACCACATGCCCTTCACCGCGCAGCACGCGCACGATGCGCTCTTTGTGCATCGGCGTCAGTTTGGCAAATACCGTCGTGGTTTCGGCGGCAGCCAGCAACTGGACGTCATCCATCGCTTCGATATCGCTGCCGAGCAAAATATGATCGACCTGCAAACCCACGTCTTTACAGACTTTACGGGCCACCAGCGGGTTGTCGCCGGTAAGAATTTTAACTGTCACGCCTTTGTTTTTCAGCGCTTTCAGCGCCGGTGCGGTGCTCTCTTTTGGCGGATCAAGGAACGCAATATAACCGGCCAGAATCAGGCTGGACTCGTCATCCACTCCATAGCCTTTCGTGCGCGATGGCATCACTTTATGCGCCACCGCCACCACACGCAGCCCCTGTTGGTTGAGGTCATCGGTGATGCGGCGGATACGTGCCAGCAGCACATCGGTCAGCGGCACAATCTCACCGTTGAGCTGCACCAGCGTGGAGATTGACAGCATCTCTTCCAGCGCCCCTTTGCAAATCAGGCGGTGGTTATCAGCACTTTCGGAAACCACAACCGACATGCGGCGGCGGTCGAAGTCGAACGGGATCTCATCGACTTTCAGCCAGTTTCCGGCGTTAGTCATTTCGGTGGATTCCAGCACGGCCACGTCGAGCAGATTTTTCAGACCGGTCTGATAATGGCTGTTGAGCCACGCCAGATGCAGCACTTCATCACTGGTTTCCCCGAGCACGTCGGTATGGCGTTCGAGGACAATTTTATCCTGCGTCAGGGTGCCGGTCTTGTCGGTACAAAGGATATCCATCGCACCGAAGTTCTGAATCGCATCCAGACGTTTGACAATCACTTTCTGTTTCGACAGCTTCACCGCGCCTTTCGCCAGCGTGGAAGTGACGATCATCGGTAGCATTTCAGGCGTCAGACCAACCGCCACGGAGAGCGCAAACAGCGCCGCTTCCCACCAGTCGCCTTTGGTATAACCGTTGATCAGCAAAACGATCGGTGTCATTACCATCATAAAGCGGATCAGCAACCAGCTGACTTTACTGATACCGGCCTGGAAAGCGTTCGGCTGCGTCTCTTCCTGCGTGACGCGCTCGGCCAGCTGACCAAACCAGGTTTCGCCACCGGTGGCGATCACAATCGCCATCGCCGTACCGCTGACCACGTTGGTGCCCATAAAACACAGGGTATCCTGCTCCAGCGGATCGCAATCCACCGGCATCCGGCTGTTGGCCTGTTTCTCGACCGGCAGGGATTCACCGGTCAGCGCAGCCTGGCTGATAAACAGGTCTTTGGCGGAAAGAATACGCAAATCGGCCGGGATCATGTCACCGGCGGAGAGTTTAATCAGATCACCCGGCACCAGCTGGCTAATCGGCAGTTCGGTGGTTTCACTGCGTCCGGTGTGCGCATCGCTGCGCAGGACGG
Source organism: uncultured Enterobacterales bacterium (assembly GCA_963519305.1). Classification (GTDB taxonomy): domain Bacteria; phylum Pseudomonadota; class Gammaproteobacteria; order Enterobacterales; family Enterobacteriaceae; genus Ewingella. The sequence goes on along the minus strand of CAUQMS010000005.1, from coordinate 39,587 downwards.
TAGCGGTGTTACTGACCATGGCTTTCAGGGCATCGGCGGCGCGGTTAGAGCGCGCTTCCTGAATGAAGTGCATCAGGGTAGAGATCAGCACCATCGCGCCAATCACCAGCGCGGCGGTCAGGTCATCGGTGGCATACGAAACCAGACCAAGCACGGTCAGCAGCAGGTTGAACGGGTTACGATAGCAGTGCCACAGGTGCAACCACCACGGCGCGGGCTGCTGGTCGTCAGTCTGGTTAGGCCCGACGCGCTCGCGGATAGCATCAGCTTCCTGATCGGTCAGCCCTTCCGGATGGCTGCCAAATTGCAGATACAGGCTCTCTTCCGTGGCACGAGCGCACTGCATGCTGTGCGCGGCAATGCTGGCAGGCACTTCCGGCATTTTGCTGCCGTTAAGGCTTTCCTGGATGGAGTCACCCAGCATCGGGTCACGACGAACCAGACGGCGCGGCAAATTACGGCTAAGTGCATCAAGCAGCCGTTGCGTAAAATTTTTGAACATGATTCGACCCTTTGTTGCGTCCACGGCTTTACAGCCCTAAACATGGCAAAGATTGTTACACAGCGGGATGAACGAGATGAATCGAGCGCCACCGCTTACCATTATATTGCTTTTTTTAAGCGTTAATATCACGGCAAGCAGTAGCGAAAAGGCGGGTGCTTACCGGATCACAACGGACCTACAGAATTGGGGTCGGGTTCCATCAGGTTTTCACCTCCGGTAAGGAACGTTTAGGAAATCGTACCCGTCAGGCATTACAATCCTTCGGGTCACGTAAGGCTAAATCTCGGCTATCCTACGGATAATCGGCGCACGCAGTGTACGCCTATTAAGTGCAACCAAACTTAAACCTGATCAATCATTCATTATAAAATAACCATGCAAAATCGCCTGACTATTAATGACATCGCCCGCCTCTGCGGCGTGGGGAAATCCACCGTTTCACGCGTGCTGAACAATGAAGGCAACGTCAGCCCGCGTACCCGTGAGCGCGTGCTGGGCGTGATTGAGCAGCACAACTTCAGCCCGTCGAAGTCGGCGCGAGCGATGCGCGGTTTCAGCGATAAAATTGTGGCCATTATCGTCTCGCGTCTGGATTCCCCGTCAGAGAATCAGGCGGTGCGCGCCATGCTGCCCCTGTTCTATCAGCAAGGTTATGACCCGATAGTGATGGAAAGTCAGTTCAGTGCCGCGCGGGTGGAAGAACATTTGCAGGTACTCAAACAGCGCAATATCGACGGCGTCGTGTTATTTGGTTTTACCGGACTGGAAGCGGCCATGCTCAGCGGCTGGCAAAATAAGCTGGTGATGATGGCGCGGGCCATGCCGCAGTTTTCGTCGGTCTGTTATGACGACGCGGGGGCGGTCAGGCTGCTGATGGACAAATTAGTGCAGCAGGGGCACCAGCGCATCAGTTTTATCGGCGTTTCGCCACAGGACACCACCACCGGCCAGCTGCGTTTCGAAGCCTATCAGGCATATTGCGCTGAACATCAGCTGACCCCGCAAATGGCGCTGGGTGAACTGAATTACCAGAGTGGTTTTGAGCTGATTGCGCAGGTGCTGCTCCCCGGCACTGACGCGGTGATCTGCGCCTCCGACACCATTGCCCTTGGCGCAGAAAAATACCTGCAACAGCACAACATTACCGGTATTCAGGTGTGCGGCATCGGTAATCACCCGCTGCTGAAATTCCTCTTCCCGCAAACTTTCTCAGTGGAACTCGGCTACGGCGCAGGCGGCGAAGCTGCGGCGCGTCAGTTACTGACGCAGCTCGGTCAGCAGACCCCTTTAGAGCAAATTATCATCCCCGGACAGCTGGCCGACTGAGCCTCTAAACCTCCTTGCAGCATAAACTTTGTGATCAACCGCTGAAAACCGGGAACGTTCCCGGACAACATTCCCTCCCTTTGGCTATGCTTGTGGCGTTCTGTACCCACTCTTTGCAATAAAATTAATGAAGGCCAAAACATGAGCAAAGTAAAACAACATGACGTCGACCGCCTGATCGCCCTCGTCGGCGGCAGCGGAAATATCGCGACGGTCACGCACTGTATTACCCGTCTGCGCTTCGTGCTTAATGATCCGGCCAAAGCCGATCCGAAGGCGATTGAAGAACTGCCGATGGTCAAAGGTTGCTTCACCAACGCCGGTCAGTTCCAGGTGGTGATTGGGCCCGAAGTGGGTGATTACTACAAAGTGCTGATCGCCACCAGCGGCAAAGACGACACCGGCAAGGAAGCGGCCAAAGTGGCAGCACGCCAGAATATGAGCTGGTTTGAACGCGGTATTTCGCACTTCGCGGAAATCTTCTTCCCCCTGTTACCGGCGCTGATCAGCGGCGGTTTGATCCTCGGCTTCCGTAACGTCATCGGCGATATTCCGATGAGCGACGGCCAGACGCTGGCGCAAATGCACCCGATGTGGAAAACGGTGTATGACTTCCTCTGGCTGCTGGGCGAAGCGATCTTCATGTTCCTTCCGGTGGCGGTGTGCTGGTCAACGGTGAAGAAAATGGGCGGCACCGAGATCCTCGGTATTGTGCTCGGTATTACGCTGGTTTCCCCGCAGCTGATGAACTCCTACAACCTCGGTCAGCAGATCCCGGAAGTGTGGAACTTCGGCTGGTTCACCATTGAGAAAGTCGGTTATCAGGCACAGGTGATCCCGTCGATGCTGGCCGGTATGGCGCTGGCGCTGATTGAAAACGGCATGAAAAAAATCATACCGAATTATCTCTATCTGGTGATTGTGCCGGTGGTATCGCTGATTGTGGCGGTGTTCCTTGCCCACACCCTGATTGGTCCGTTTGGCCGTATGATCGGTGACGGCGTGGCCTTTGCGGTCAAAGCGGTAATGACCGGCAGTTTCGCACCGATTGGCGCGGCGCTGTTCGGCTTCCTCTATGCCCCGCTGGTGATCACCGGCGTACACCAGACCACGCTTGCCATTGATATGCAGATGGTGCAAAGCACCGGCGGCACGCCGGTCTGGCCGCTGATTGCCATCTCCAACATCGCGCAGGCGGCCGCGGTGGTGGGTATCATTATTGCCTCGAAAAAACATAACGAACGTGAAGTGTCAGTCCCGGCAGCCATTTCTGCTTTCCTCGGCGTGACTGAACCGGCCATGTACGGGATCAACCTGAAATACCGCTTCCCGATGCTATGCGCGATGATCGGCTCCGCCGTGGCCTCACTGATTTGTGGCCTGAGCGGCGTCACCGCCAACGGGATTGGCGTCGGCGGGCTGCCGGGCATTCTGTCGATTAAACCGCAGTTCTGGGGCGTGTTTGCGCTGGCGATGCTGGTCGCGACGGTCATCCCTATCGTGCTGACCGTACTGGTTTATAAACGCAAAGCGCGCAAAGGCGAGCTGGCGGTGATTTAGAAAAGGATATGACAATGAACAGCGAATTGCCGTGGTGGAAAGACGGCGTAATTTACCAGATTTACCCAAAGAGTTTTCAGGACACCACCGGCAACGGGTTAGGGGATATCAACGGGATCACCCGCCGTCTGGATTACCTGAAAACCCTCGGAGTGGACGCCATCTGGATAACGCCGATGTACGTCTCCCCGCAGATTGATAACGGCTACGACGTGGCCGATTACTGCGCCATCGACCCAGCCTACGGGACGCTGGCCGACTTCGAGAACCTGACGGCGCAGGCGCATCAGCGCGGGATCCGTATCGTGATGGATATGGTGTTCAACCACTCTTCTACTCATCATGAATGGTTTAAGCAGTCGCAGGATCCGGCCAGCCCGTACCGTGATTTCTATATCTGGCGCGATGGCGATACGGCTGGCGGCCCGCCGAATAACTGGCGTTCAAAATTTGGTGGCGGCGCCTGGCAGTGGCACGAAGAGAGCGGTCAGTACTACCTGCATCTGTTCGCCACCGAGCAGGCGGATCTCAACTGGGAACACCCGCCGGTGCGTGAAGCGCTCAAAGAGATCTGCCGCTTCTGGGCAGAGAAAGGCGTTGATGGTCTGCGTCTGGACGTGGTGAATCTGGTCTCCAAGCAGCAGGATTTTCCCTCCGACGACAGCGGCGATGGCCGCCGTTTCTATACCGACGGCCCGCGCATCCACGAGTTTTTGCAGGAGTTCAGCCGCGATGTTTTTAAACCGCTCGGGCTGATGACGGTCGGCGAAATGTCTTCGACCAGACTGGAACACTGCCGCCGCTACGCCGCCAATGACGGCAGCGAAATCTCGATGACCTTTAACTTCCATCATCTGAAAGTGGATTATCCGAACGGTGAGAAGTGGACCAAAGCCGCGCCGGATTTCGTGCAGCTCAAGCAGATTTTCAATGAATGGCAGCAGGGAATGCATGGCCACGCCTGGAACGCGCTGTTCTGGTGTAACCATGACCAGCCGCGTATCGTCACCCGCTTTGGCGAGGACGGTGAACTGCGCGTTCCGGCAGCCAAAATGCTGGCGATGGTGCTGCACGGAATGCAGGGTACGCCGTATATTTATCAGGGCGAAGAGCTGGGGATGACCAATCCAGGCTTTGAACATCTTGAGCAGTACCGCGATGTGGAAAGCCTGAATATGTTCGCGGAGCTGAAAGCCGCCGGGCGCAGCGAAGCTGAACTGCTGGAGATTCTGGCGTCGAAATCCCGCGACAACAGCCGCACGCCGATGCAGTGGGACGCTACCGCAAACGGCGGTTTCACTTCAGGTACACCGTGGATAGCGCCTTGTGCGAACTTCACGCAGATCAACGCTGAGCAGGCTATGGCTGACACGGATTCGGTGTTCTACACCTATCAGTACCTGATAAGTCTGCGTAAAGCCCTCCCTGTGCTGACCCACGGCGACTATCAGGATCTCACCCCTGACAGTCCGCATGTGTGGTGTTACCGCCGTACCTGGCAAGGCCAGCAGTTGACAGTCATTGCCAACCTCAGCAACGGGCAGCAAATCCTGAATATGAGGTTCAACGCGCTGGACCCCTTATATAGCAACTATGAGGGTGCGCCGGTAGCCAACTGTCTGCGACCTTATGAGTGCGTTTACTGGCTTGAAGAGGAAACTGTCAGATAATTCCTCACTGACTTTTCACCAAGAGCACTGTCTGCTCAACCTGATCGGGGATCCGCCCGTTGGTCAGGTTGAGCATGTCAGGAATAACTTCGCGGGAACTCTTTTTACGCCCTTCTGTTTCATCCATTTTCACGCCCGTGTGACCCCGATCTCAGTGCGCGCAGAAAGCAACTTTTGCGCCATTTTCAGCGCATTCTTAAGCATTTGTTCATTCCCTATTCTTAAGCCAAAAATCTTTGTTTTAAGTCAATAAAGCGCGGATTACAGCGCAACGAAACTGGCACATCATCTATATATGGTGTGTATAGTAGCGCACTCAACCCAACATGTAGCGTTTGACGCAAAACCCCAAAAAGTGGCTGCAGGCCGCCCGGGGCGCGGTTCTACGCATAAAAGGAGCAACATTGTGAAGGCATACGACTTGAAATCCGAACCAGCAAATAGCCACAACCCGCAGCCGATTGTTATCAAGCGGGACGGATGCCAGGTGCCTTTCGATGAGGTTCTGATTAAGCAGGCGGTAGAGCGGGCAGCGATTGCCGCCGGTATCGACAACGCAGAGTATTGCGCGCAGGTCGCAAGCGTAGTGACGGCGGCATTACAGGGCAAAGCGCACGTTGATATCAATGAGATTCAGGACGCCGTTGAAAACCAGCTGATGGCCGGGCCACACAAAAAACTGGCGCGCGCGTACATCGAATATCGTCACGACCGCGACGTAAAACGCGAACTGCGTGGCCGCCTGAATCAGGAAATTCGCGGTCTGGTTGAGCAAAGCAATGTGGCGCTGCTCAATGAGAACGCCAACAAAGACAGCAAAGTCATCCCGACTCAGCGCGACCTGCTGGCAGGGATTGTCGCCAAGCACTATGCCAAACAGCATATTTTACCGCGTGACGTCGTGCTGGCGCATGAACGCGGCGAAATTCACTATCATGACCTCGATTACTCGCCATTTTTCCCGATGTTCAACTGTATGCTGATTGACCTGCAGGGCATGCTGACACGTGGTTTTAAAATGGGTAATGCAGAAATCGACACGCCGAAGTCCATTTCCACCGCCACAGCCGTTACGGCACAAATCATTGCGCAGGTCGCCAGCCATATTTACGGCGGCACCACCATTAACCGTATTGATGAAGTGCTGGCCCCGTTTGTGACCGAGAGCTTTAATAAACACAAAGCCGTGGCGCAGGAGTGGAACATTTCTGATGCAAACGCCTTTGCCCACAGCCGCACCGAGAAAGAGTGTTACGACGCTTTCCAGTCGCTGGAGTATGAGGTCAACACGCTGCACACCGCCAACGGTCAGACGCCGTTTGTCACCTTTGGTTTTGGTCTCGGCACCACGTGGGAATCACGTTTAATTCAGCAATCGATTCTGCGCAACCGCATCGCCGGTCTGGGTAAAAACCGCAAAACCGCCGTGTTCCCGAAACTGGTATTTGCTATCCGCGACGGCCTGAACCATAAAGCCGGGGATGCCAACTACGACATCAAACAACTGGCGCTCGAATGTGCCAGCAAACGCATGTATCCGGATATTCTCAATTACGATCAGGTGGTGAAAGTCACCGGTTCGTTTAAAACACCGATGGGTTGCCGCAGTTTCCTCGGCGTCTATGAAGAGAATGGCGAGATGATCCACGAAGGCCGCAACAATATCGGCGTGATCAGCCTCAATCTGCCACGCATCGCGCTGGAATCCGGACAAAACGAAGCCGCATTCTGGACGCTGCTCGACGAACGCCTGCTGCTGGCGAAAAAAGCCCTGATGACCCGCATTGCACGCCTCGAAGGCATCAAAGCGCGCGTCGCTCCGATCCTTTATATGGAAGGTGCCTGCGGCGTACGTCTGAAAGCCGACGACGATATTTCCGCTATTTTCAAAAATGGCCGCGCCTCGATTTCGCTCGGCTATATCGGCGTGCATGAAACTATTAACGCACTGTTTGGCAATCAGACTCACGTCTTCGACGCCAGCCAACTGCGTGAAAAGGCCGAAGCCATCGTTGGCCGCCTTAAAGAGGCCACCGAGCAGTGGAAAGAGGAGACCGGCTACGGTTTCAGCCTCTACAGCACACCGAGCGAAAACCTGTGCGACCGCTTCTGCCGCCTGGATGCCGCCGAGTTCGGGCTGATCCCCGGCGTGACCGATAAAAGCTATTACACCAACAGCTTCCACCTCGACGTCGAGAAGAAAGTGAATCCGTATGAAAAACTCGATTTCGAAGCGCCGTATCCACCGCTGAGCAACGGCGGTTTCATCTGCTACGGCGAATATCCGAACCTGCAACACAACCTGAAAGCGCTGGAGGACGTATGGGATTACAGCTACTCCCGCGTGCCTTACTACGGCACCAATACGCCGATTGATGAGTGCTACGAGTGCGGCTTCACCGGCGAATTCGAATGCACCAGCAAAGGCTTCACCTGCCCGAAATGCGGCAACCACGAGCCTTCACGCGTGTCGGTCACCCGCCGCGTTTGTGGTTATCTCGGCAGCCCCGATGCCCGTCCGTTTAATGCGGGTAAGCAGGAAGAGGTGAAGCGCCGCGTGAAACATCTGGGTAACGGGCAACTGGGCTGACGCTTTGAAATACCATCAATACTATCCAATCGATGTCGTCAACGGACCGGGAACACGCTGTGTGCTGTTCGTTTCCGGCTGCGTCCATGAATGCCGCGGGTGCTACAATAAAAGCACCTGGCGGCTGGATTCGGGCAAGCCGTTTACGCAGCAAGATGAAGACCGGATCATCGCCGATCTGCAAAACACCGTGATCCCGCGACAGGGGTTTACGCTCTCCGGCGGGGATCCGTTGCATCCGCAAAATCTGTCGGCCGTTCATCAACTTTTATTGCGTGTGCAGAGTGAATGTCCGGGCAAAGACGTGTGGATGTGGACCGGTTATACGCTCGGGGAACTGACAACGGAACAACAGGCAGTGATCGCGTTAATTAATGTGCTGGTCGACGGCAAGTTTGTGCAGGAGCTGAAAGACCCGTCGCTCATCTGGCGTGGCAGCAGCAATCAGGTGATTCACTATTTGAAGTAACGAGTTTGCGGTATTCAGAGGGGAAGCGCTTCCCCTCTATGCCTTCAAATTCCATTCAGGAAAATGTACGCTGATAATCAGAAAATGAGCCATTTTCTTCAGCAAATTTTGTTATTGCCTCAATCCGATTTTATTTTCCAGCCCCCCTTTATCAGCAGCTGTTTCCATCTGTAGCGGAACAGGTAACTCTCTGAATTTCATATCAAGTGCTTCTGACATACCTATTCCTCATGTGATTAATGGCGAATACTTATACAGCACTGAGAGTGTAATTTATGCCTCCTATCCCGTAAATCATCGTTTCTCATCCCTGCGAGATATATTCCAACTCTTCATCTCCCTGCAACCCGACCTTCACCGAACTGTCATTTAGCTGCGCCATTCTGATGCCAACACCGAACTGAGGTCGACATCATGCCCGCCGGTCAACGCCTCAATATGTTCCCTTCCTTTGCCCGTCCTAACCGTGCGAGGTATTCGTTATGATGCACTTATCTAGACCTCCGACCAGTCACGCAACTGTTTATCAGCAGATCGCCGCCGAACTGGAACATGAGCTACGCAACGGCTACCGCTGCGGCGACTACCTGCCGCCGGAGCAGCAACTGGCCGAACGCTTTCAGGTTAACCGCCATACGCTGCGCCGCGCCGTCGATGAACTGGTCGATCGCGGCTGGCTGCAACGTCGTCAGGGCGTGGGCACGCTGGTGCTGATGCGCCCTTACGATTATCCGCTGCACTCTCAGGCCCGCTTCAGCCAGAACCTGCTCGATCAGGGCAGCCACCCGACCAGCGAACGTCTGCTGGCGGTACTGCGCCCCTGCACCGAACACGTGGCTACTGCGCTTTCATTACAGGAAGGCGACACCGTGATCCATCTGCGCACTCTGCGCCGGGTCAATGGCGTACCGGTGTGCGTTATCGACCATTACCTGCCGGATCTCGACTGGTGGCCGTCGTTACAGAATTTTCACAGCGGTTCGCTGCACGATTTCATCCGCGACGAGATCAAACAGCATCTCAGCCGCCGCACCACACGCATTAACGCCCGCCGGGCGTTGGCGAAAGAGAGCAAATTACTCGAAATCGTACCGCAGGCCCCGCTGCTCTGCGTACGCACCCTCAACTCCTGTGACGGCAGCGATCGCGTGGCGGAATACTCCGTCAGCCTGACACGCGCCGACATGATTGAACTGACGATGGAGCACTGAATGGACGCCCTGAAAAACCGCCAGCGCTGGATGTCGGTGCTGGCCCACTGCCGCCCCGCAGAGCTGCTTACCCACTGGCAACCGTTGAATTTATCCCCGCAGTTTGAACGTCTGCGTCCCGCCGAAACAGGCCTGACCCAACTGCAGGGCCGTATGGGCGGTACCGGTAAACGCTTTGTGATGGGCGATATGACCGTCACCCGCGCCGTGGTGCAGCTCGACTGCGGCACCTATGGCTACAGTTATATCGCCGGTCGCGACAAGCCCCATGCCGAGCTCTGCGCGGTGATCGATGCGCTGCTGCAGGTCAACGGTATGGACGAACTATTGCACAAAATGATCATCGCCCCGCTGGCGGCAACCCAACAGGCCCGCCGCGAACAGCGTGCCCGTGAAGTGGCTGCCAGCCGCGTCGATTTCTTCACCCTGGTTCGCGGAGAATAATCCATGTCACTTGTTGCCAGTTTTCAACACCCGGTGGCTGACGCACAGTTCAGCTTCCGCCGTATTTTAAAAGCCCTGAGTGAGCCGGGCACCTGCGTTAAATTGCCTGCGATGGCGGGATTTGGTGCGCTCGGTTCGGCCAGCGCCTGCGTCCTGCTGACCCTGATCGACCAGGACACGCCGCTGTGGATCAGCCGCTCACTTAACGACGACATTCTGCGTAAAAACCTGCGTTTTCATACCGGCGCGCTGCTCACGGATGACCCGTCCACGGTCAGTTTTGCGCTGGCAGATCCGGCACTCGACAACGCAACGCTGATGGCTTTCCCCTGTGGCGATGAAATGTCACCGGAGTTGTCCACCAGTGTCATCGTGCAGCTGGACGGTTTGTCCGGCGGAACGCCGCTGCGCCTGACCGGCCCCGGTATTGAATCCGAACGCGTGATCACCCCGAAACTGCCAGAAGCGGTACGCAATTATCTGCTCAACCGGCCGCACCGTTTCCCGCTAGGTCTGGACTTTATGTTCACCTGCGGCGACGAACTGATTGCGCTGCCGCGCACCACCCGCGTGGAGGTTTGCTGATGTACGTAGCCGTGAAAGGGGGTGAAAAAGCCATTGCTGCCGCCCATCAGCTGCTGGCGCATGAGCGCCGTGGCAATACAGAGGTACAGGAGCTGGGCTGCGAGCAGATCGAACAACAGCTTGGTCTGGCGGTGGATCGCGTGATGAGCGAAGGCGGAATTTATGACCGCGAACTTGCCGCTCTGGCGATTAAGCAGTCCGGCGGGGATCTGGTCGAAGCGATTTTCCTGCTGCGCGCCTACCGCACCACACTGCCGCGTCTCGCTACCAGCCAGCCGCTGGATACCAAAAATATGCGCCTGGAGCGGCGTATCTCCGCCGTTTACAAAGATCTGCCCGGCGGGCAGGTGCTTGGGCCAACCTACGACTACACCCATCGCCTGCTGGATTTCGCGCTGCTGGCAGAAGGTGAAGCGCCGTTTACGCCGCTGGCCGATGAAACCTTGCCGGAAAATTGCAGCCACGTTTTCGACCTGCTTACCCGTCAGCAACTGGCGGTGCAGGAAGAAGATGACGGCTCGGAACCGGAAGATATCACCCGTACCCCACCGGTTTACCCTGCTTCCCGCGCTGCCCGTCTGCAACAGCTGGTGCGCGGCGACGAAGGCTTTTTACTGTCGCTCAGTTACTCCACACAGCGCGGTTATGGCCGTACCCATCCGTTTGCCGGTGAAATTCGTACCGGCTGGCTGACGGTGGACATCGTGCCGGAAGAGTTAGGTTTTGCGATTGAAATCGGCGAAATCCTGCTGACCGAATGCGAAATGGTGAACGGTTTCGTGACGCCGGATGACAAACCGCCGCACTTCACCCGCGGCTACGGCCTGGTGTTTGGCCGCGCCGAACGCAAAGCCATGTCGATGTCGCTGGTGGACCGCGCACTGCAAACCAAAGAGTACAACGAGCAGGTCAGCAGCCCGGCGCAGGACGAAGAGTTTGTGCTGTCGCACGCCGATAACGTCGAAGCCGCCGGATTTGTTTCCCACCTCAAATTGCCGCATTACGTCGATTTCCAGGCTGAACTGGAGCTGCTCAAACGCCTGCGCCAGCAGCATGACGCCTCATCTTCACAGGATCCCGCTCATGAAAAACAGTGAACCCAACGCGCCGGTCATCGCGGGTTATAACCACGGTTATCTCGACGAACAAACCAAACGCATGATCCGCCGTGGCATTCTGAAAGCCGTGGCGATCCCCGGTTACCAGGTACCGTTTGCCGGGCGCGAGATGCCGATGCCTTACGGCTGGGGTACCGGTGGGATCCAGCTGACGGCCAGCGTGATCGGCCAGCAGGACGTGCTGAAAGTGATCGACCAGGGCGCTGACGACACCACCAACGCGGTGTCGATCCGCAAATTTTTCCAGAGCGTGGCCGGTGTGAAAACCACCGAAAAAACCGTCGAGGCAACGCTGATCCAGACCCGTCACCGCATTCCGGAAACCCCGTTGCAAGAGGATCAGATCCTGATTTTCCAGGTGCCGATCCCGGAGCCGCTGCGCTTTATCGAACCGCGTGAAACCGAAACCCGCAAAATGCACGCGCTGGAAGAGTACGGCGTGATGCAGGTGAAATTGTATGAGGACATCGCGCGCTTTGGCCATATCGCCACCACCTACGCCTATCCGGTGAAAGTGAATGACCGCTACGTGATGGACCCGTCGCCAATCCCGAAATTCGACAACCCGAAAATGCACATGATGCCCGCGTTGCAGCTGTTCGGCGCCGGTCGCGAAAAGCGTATCTACGCCCTGCCGCCGTTTACCAAAGTGGAAAGTCTCGACTTCGAGGATCACCCGTTCACCGTGCAGCAGTGGGACGAACCCTGCGCCATCTGCGGTTCATACCACAGCTATCTGGACGAAGTGGTGCTCGACGACATCGGCAACCGCATGTTCGTCTGCTCGGACACCGACTTCTGCGCGCAACAAGTCGAACTTCAGGAAAAGGCCAAACAGTGATGAATACACCTCTTAAACTCAGCGGCGAACCGCTGCTGTCGGTCAACAATCTGACCCACCTGTATGCGCCGGGCAAAGGCTTTAGCGACGTGTCATTCAATCTTTATCCGGGCGAAGTGCTGGGTATTGTGGGCGAATCCGGCTCGGGAAAAACCACGCTGTTACAGTCGATCTCCGCCCGCCTTGCGCCGCAGCAGGGGCAGGTACTTTATAACAACGGCCAGCAACCCGCGCAGTCGCTGTATGACATGCCGGAAAGCGACCGCCGCCGCCTGCTGCGCACCGACTGGGGCGTGGTGCATCAGCATCCGATGGACGGCCTGCGCCGTTCGGTCTCGGCAGGCGGCAATATCGGCGAACGCCTGATGGCTATTGGCGAACGCAATTACGGCAACATCCGCAAACAGGCCACACAGTGGCTGGAGGATGTCGAAATTCCGGTGTCTCGCCTGGATGACCTGCCGACCACCTTCTCCGGCGGCATGCAGCAGCGCCTGCAAATTGCCCGCAACCTGGTGACTCATCCGCGTCTGGTGTTTATGGACGAGCCGACCGGCGGCCTCGACGTTTCTGTTCAGGCGCGCCTGCTGGATCTGCTGCGCACGCTGGTGGTGGAGATGCAGCTGGCGGTGGTAATTGTCACCCATGATTTGGGCGTCGCCCGCCTGCTGGCCCACCGTCTGCTGGTGATGAAGCAGGGTCAGGTGGTGGAAAGTGGCTTAACCGACCGCGTGCTCGACGATCCGCATCATCCGTATACCCAATTATTAGTCTCCTCCGTGCTGTCTTAAATGATGAAGAGTGACCAAAAATGACGACGAAGCTCAGGGTCGAAAATCTCAGTAAAACCTTTGTACTGCATAACCAGAACAGCGCCCGCCTGCCGGTATTTAACAACGCCAGCCTGCAGGTTGACGCCGGTGAGTGCGTGGTGCTGCACGGCCACTCCGGCAGCGGAAAATCCACGCTCTTGCGCTCGCTTTACGGTAATTACCTGCCTGACAGCGGCCATATCTGGGTGGAACATCAGGGTCAGTGGGTGGACATGGTGGGTGCTGAAGCGCGGGAAATTCTCGCCGTGCGCCGCCACAGCGTCGGCTGGGTCAGCCAGTTTCTGCGGGTCATTCCGCGCATCAGCGCGCTGAACCTGGTGATGCAGCCGCTGCTGGAACTGGGTACCGACAAAGCCGAATGCGAAACCCGCGCCAGCCGTTTGCTCACGCATCTCAACGTGCCGGAACGCCTGTGGCACCTCGCGCCTTCGACCTTCTCCGGCGGCGAACAGCAGCGCGTAAACATCGCCCGCGGCTTTATTGTCGACTACCCGATTTTGCTGCTCGACGAACCGACCGCCTCGCTGGACTCCACCAACCGCGCGGCCGTGGTCACGCTGATAGAACAGGCCAAAGCACGCGGCGCGGCGATTGTCGGGATTTTCCATGACGCGGATGTGCGCGAACGCGTTGCCAACCGTTTGTATGAGATGAGCCCGGCTACAGCCCCGGCGGAGATGCCATTATGATCATCAATAACGTCAATCTGGTGCTGGAAGACCAGGTGGTGAAAGGCTCGCTGGAAGTGCAGGACGGCATTATTACCGCCTTCGCCGACACCGCCAGCCAGTTGCCGCAGGCGCTGAACGCCGAAGGCGGCTGGTTGCTGCCCGGCCTGATTGAGCTGCACACCGATAACCTCGATAAATTCTTCACGCCGCGCCCGAAAGTAGACTGGCCCGCGCACTCCGCCATGAGCAGCCACGACGCGCTGATGGTGGCGAGCGGCATCACCACCGTACTCGACGCCGTTGCCGTCGGCGATGTGCGTGACGGCGGGCACCGTTTAGAGAATCTGCAAAAGATGATCGACGCCGTGGTCAACAGCCAGAAAGCCGGGCTGAACCGCGCCGAGCATCGCCTGCATCTGCGCTGCGAACTGCCGCACGAAAGCACGCTACCGCTGTTTGAAAAGTTGATGGATACCGAAGTGCTGTCGCTGGTTTCCCTGATGGACCACTCGCCGGGCCAGCGCCAGTTCGCCACACCGCAGAAATACCGCGAATATTATCAGGGCAAATACAACCTGAACGATGACCAGATGGAAGTGTTCCAGGCCGAGCAGGTGGAGAATTCCCGCCGCTGGGCGCAGCCCAACCGCGCAGCCATTGCCGCTCATTGCCGCCGTCTGGGAATCGCTCTCGCCAGCCATGATGATGCCACCACCGCCCACGTCGAAGAGTCACTGGCGCTCGGCAGCGTGATCGCTGAATTCCCGACCACTGAGGAAGCAGCGCGGGCCTCGCACGCACTTGGGCTGCAAGTGCTGATGGGTGCGCCAAATATTGTTCGGGGCGGCTCGCATTCCGGCAATGTCGCCGCGCATCATCTGGCCTCACTGGGTATTCTCGACATTCTGTCGTCGGACTATTATCCGGCCAGCCTGCTTGACGCGGTGTTTCGCATCGCGCAAGACGAGGGTAATGCTTTCACCCTGCCGCAGGCCGTCGGGCTGGTGACGCGTAATCCGGCAAAAGCGCTGCGCTTAGAAGATCGTGGAGTGATTGCCGAAGGCAAGCGCGCCGATCTGGTGCTGGCACGGGCGCACGGTGACCATCACTACGTGCAGAACGTATGGCGTCAGGGTACTCAGGTATTCTGATAAGGAGTGATGATGAGTCGTTTACTTTACCTGATGGGCGCATCAGGAGCGGGCAAAGACAGCCTGCTGGATGCGCTGCGCCACGCCCTGCCCGCCGGGCTGATAGTGGCTCACCGCTACATCACCCGGCCAGCCAATGCGGGTGCGGAGAACCATATTGCGCTGCACGACGACGAGTTCATTCAGCGTATTGAACAGGGTTTATTCGCCCTCGACTGGCAGGCGCACGGCTGGCGTTATGGCGTCGGCGTTGAGGTTGACCACTGGATGGCGCAAGGCTGCAACGTGGTGGTTAATGGCTCACGGGCGCATCTCGACAAGGCAATGCAACGTTATGGACAGCGCCTGTTACCGGTCTGTTTACAGGTTTCGGAAAATGTTTTAGAACAACGTTTACGGCAGCGCGGGCGTGAAGAAGCCGAACAGATCCGCCACCGTTTATTGCGTGCGGCGCAATACGCCAGCGGGCTGCCCGCGCACTGCCAGCGGCTGGACAATGACGGCCCTCTGCATGAAACACTGGCTGCGTTCCTGCGCCTGCTGGAGCAGCCGGTTTCAGCCAAAATTTACGACATTACATCGCAAAAGGTGAGCTATGAGTGACAGGGTTGAAGCAGCACAGCGGTTTAACGAGGAAGAGATGTTCGCTAAGCCAAAAATTGGTGCTAACGTCATCATGACCAAGTCGCATCTGGGCCAGTACGTGCATATTTCAGATGACGCGATTCTGGAGGAGAGCGAGTTGGGCGACTACTCCTACACCGCCGGTCATAACCAGATTTACTACGCCAGCATCGGTAAATTCGTGTCTATCGCTACCTATGTCCGTATCAATCCCGGCAACCATCCGACGTACAACCGTATCGCCCAGCATCACTTTACCTATCGCGCCTCGGCCTACGGGCTGGGGGAAGACGATAATGAGTTTTTCAACTGGCGGCGGGCGCATCATGTCACCGTGGGCAACGACGTATGGATTGGTCACAACGCGGTGATCATGCCCGGCGTGAGCGTGGGCAACGGTGCGGTGATCGGCACTTCAGCGGTTGTGACGAAAGACGTTGAACCTTATTCCATCGTGGCCGGCGTGGCGGCGAAGAAGATCGGTATGCGTTTTGATGATGCGCTGATCGAGAAGATCGAACGCAGCCAGTGGTGGAACTGGGATCACGCTACGCTGAAAGCCCGTATGGCGGATTTTCGTGATCTGGATGTTTTTGTCGAAAAATATCTCTGACTTTTGCTGAAGGAAAAATCATGCAACTGACCTTCCTTGGCACCGGTGGCGCCCAGCAGGTGCCGGTTTTTGGCTGTGAGTGTGCGGCTTGCGGGCGGGCACGTAAAGACCCGGCGTTCCGGCGTCAGCCGTGCAGCGCGAAACTCGATTTTGCGGGGGAAGTGACGTTAATTGATGCGGGATTGCCGGAGTTAGCCCAACAGTTTGCGGGCGGCGAAATTCAGCGTTTTTGGCTTACACATTACCATATGGATCACGTTCAGGGGTTATTTCCGTTGCGCTGGGGCGTCGGAAATGCGATCCCGGTCTATGGGCCACCAGATGAAACCGGGTGTGACGATCTGTTCAAACATCCCGGTATTCTGGATTTTCAACCGCCGTTTCAGCCGTTTACTGCGTACCCGTTCGGTGAACTCGAGCTGACGCCGCTGCCGCTTAATCATTCAAAGATCACCTTCGGCTATTTAATCAAAACCGAATGCGCGACCCTTGCCTACCTGACGGATACGGCCGGTTTGCCGCTGGCGACGGCGAGGTTTTTAGACGGGGTAAAACTCGATGCGCTGATCCTCGATTGTAGCCATCCGCCGCGCGATATTGCGGATAAAAATCATAATGATATCCTTCAGGCACTGGCGATCCACCGCCAGCTGAAACCGCAGAAAACCTATCTGACCCACATCAGCCACAAGCTTGATCTGTGGTTAATGGACAATGCGTTAGACGCCGGCGTGATTGCCGCGCATGACGGACTGCGGCTTGAATGGTCTTAAAGGACAAACCTTACTCGCGGGCAATGGCGGCCAGCTGATCGGATTCAAGCACGGCAATACCGCCTAAACCAGCGTTGAATGCCTGCTGTTGCAGGGCTTTGGCGACATCTGCCGCGTCAATGGCTTTCCATTTACCGGGCAGGAGTTTGAACACCGGCGCACAGAGTTGTTCGAGCAGGCGCGGTGGCTGGCGTTTACCCACCAGCAACGACGGGCGGGCCAGCGTGAGAAGCGGCCACTTCTGCTCAATCAGCGCCTGTTCCATCTCGCCTTTGGTGCGGTTATACAGAAAGCGGGAGTGTGGATTCGCGCCGTTAGCGCTGATCGCCAGACAGTGTTTCGCCCCGTGGCGGCGCGCCGCTCTGGCGCTGCTCACTACCAGATCAAAATCTACCGCGCGAAACGCTTTGGCGCTGCCCGCCAGTTTGCGCGTCGTGCCCAAACAGCTGAAAAACAGATCGACAGGTTCGTCCAGTTCAGCAATCAGCGCCGTTAAATCCCGGCCCTGCGGGTTGAACAGTTTACTCAGCGGCGGCAGCGCCTGACGGGTTGGCGCAATAATGCGGCTGACCCGCGAGTCTTGTTGCAAGAGGCGCAGCAACTCCCTGCCGACCAGCCCGCTGGCACCTAATAAAAGTACCTTTGCCATGTTATTTCCTTATGTTGATCCAGCCCACCAGTGTTGCTTTATCCGCTCCCCCGCGCCATAAGACATGTCCTGTTGCTACCTGTCTTGCCATGCGTTATCTCACTCATTTTCCCGCGACCACATCAGTTTTTTACCAAAACCCAGCGCGTTGTCGGTCATTTTGATTTCAGTGAGGGTCAGCGCCCAGACCGGGGCTTTCATCGCCACCGCGACAGGAAAACGTTGGCAATACAAATGTCTGGCCTCAGTCTCTTCTTCACCGGTAAGAATCAACGCCTCACCGCGATACTGAATGCCTTTGATCAGCGCAATGGTTTTGGGCTGCGGGGAAATCGTGCCGACAACCTGAGGGTTTTTGTGCATCAGCGTGCCATGCAGCGTTTTCAGCTCGGTCATAAAGTAGAGCGTCATGGCGGCGGTATCCGCCACATAAAAGCAGTTGGCGCTCCACATGTTACCCTCAGCGGCGGCGCACAGCGCTAAAACGTGGTTCTTCGCCAGAAACTGGCTGATATGTTTTACATCACCTGCGTCATTCATGCCCTGCTCCTCAACATTCTCTGCTGTCAGTTTAGCGCGCAACAGGCCGATAAGGTAAACTGGCGCACGCCCCTTCTCTACTGCGAGTGAATATGTCCGCCACGCCAGAACCCACCTCCTGGTATTTATATATGCTGCGCACGCCGTCGGGCATGTTGTATACCGGTATCACGACCGACGTTGAACGCCGTCAGGCCGAGCATCAAACAGGCAAAGGAGCTAAAGCACTGCGGGGAAAAGGCGAACTCAAGCTGGCCTTTCACTGCGCCGCAGGCGACCGGTCACTGGCGTCAAAGCTGGAGATCAAAGTGAAAAAGTTGAGCAAGGCGCAGAAGGAGCAGCTGGTCAGTGAGCAGCCGGCCTGTCTGGAGCGCTATTTTGATTAGCAACCTGTGCTGACCAGCGTAATTTTTTAAAATGGATATTTACCTGTTATAAACGCGTAATTATTCATCCCACCCCTGTCGGAAAATAACATGTTCGCAACAAACTCAGGTTTTATCGGGCATG
Source organism: uncultured Enterobacterales bacterium (assembly GCA_963519305.1). Classification (GTDB taxonomy): domain Bacteria; phylum Pseudomonadota; class Gammaproteobacteria; order Enterobacterales; family Enterobacteriaceae; genus Ewingella. Next base: position 20,904 of record CAUQMS010000005.1, on the reverse strand, counting down.
GGTTATTCGATTCTATTTTAACTTTCTGCTGCCCTTAGAACTTAAGCCAAATAATAATAATCCCAATCTATTTTCTGTAGCATTTTATTCACACTCGAATCCTCAACATAGTCAAAACTTATTCACTACCTTGCATAATCAGTGAATAAACAGAGGGCTGGAAATGAATATTTTTGATATTTGTCACGTTATTATTCATTTTAAAGACTACTATACCGCCATCTTTTAAGACGAAGGTGGACCAGTAATGGAAAACAACAATCGAAAAATGGCGCATATACGCCGCACGACGCATCTGATGATGATGGCTCATCGCAGTTGCTTTAGCTTCGCTTTCTTTAACTTCAAGTAACCTCCCTCCTCTTACGTTCTTATTGCGTATAACGAACGTTACCCGCTTAATCAACTATTTGCTTTTGTCATTTAATGACGATTTCTTGTCGCCTGTGAAATGATCATTGCGTTAAGAATATTTGATGTCCCGGATAGCGCTACGCAACAACGTTAAAACCCAATAAAGAATCGAGTCATGCTCATCGGGCATTACTGTGTATTCGCACGGGTTTACTTTAAATAAAATATTTCACGGCAAATAACATTATTGCCGAGGGATCGTTTTGTCCAAAGAGTGAGAGAAATGAAAAAATTAAAAATTGCTGCCAACACCAGTACCCATGAGTGTTTTGAAACGTCCCGCGACGTCGTTGATATTCAGCATACAGATTTTAATGATATTGCTGCTGTGGTCATGTCCGTCGCGGATGTTGAACAAGGCATGATTAAACAAATAGAAGAGATGGGTCTGAACATCCCGTTATTTGTGGCGGTCTGCTGTGAGGAGTCATTAGATAACAGTGCGCTGCCTGCTTTGCATGGCGTATTTGAACTCTGCGGCAAGAATACTCAGTTTTACGGTAAACAACTGGAAGCGGCAGCGGTGAAATATGAAAGTGAATTATTACCGCCGTTCTTTAATACCCTGACCCGCTATGTCGAAATGGGCAACGCGACGTTCGCCTGTCCGGGCCACCAGGGAGGAGAATTCTTCCGCAAACATCCCGCAGGCCGCCAGTTCTTTGACTTCTTCGGTGAAAACATCTTCCGGTCAGATATGTGTAATGCCGACGTCAAACTTGGGGACCTGCTGATCCACGAAGGCGCGCCCTGTGAAGCACAAAAACATGCAGCCAAAGTATTTAACGCGGACAAAACCTATTTCGTGCTCAACGGGACGTCAGCCTCAAATAAAGTCGTCTGCAACGCGCTGCTGAGCCGTGATGATTTGGTCCTGTTCGACCGTAATAATCATAAGTCTAACCACCACGGCGCGCTGATCCAGGCCGGGGCTACACCCGTTTATCTGGAGACGGCGCGCAACCCGTTTGGCTTTATCGGTGGCATTGACGCCCACTGTTTTGAAGAGAAGTATTTGCGCCAGCAAATCAGCGAAGTAGCACCACAACGTGCTCAGGAGAAACGCCCTTTCCGTCTGGCCATTATTCAGTTGGGCACCTATGACGGCACGATTTATAACGCCCGTCAGGTCGTGGATAAAATCGGCCATCTTTGTGATTACATTCTGTTTGATTCCGCCTGGGTCGGCTACGAGCAGTTTATTCCCATGATGAAAGAGTGTTCGCCGCTGCTGCTGGAGCTGAACGAGAACGATCCGGGCATTATTGTGACCCAGTCGGTGCACAAACAGCAGGCGGGTTTTTCGCAGACATCACAAATTCATAAAAAAGATAAACATATCAAAGGTCAGGACCGCTATTGCAACCATAAACGCTTTAATAATGCCTTTATGATGCACGCCTCCACCAGCCCGTTCTACCCGCTGTTTGCCGCGCTGGATATCAACGCCAAAATGCACGAGGGTAAAAGCGGTCAGCGCCTCTGGAAAGAGTGCGTCCGCGTCGGTATCGAAGCCCGTAAGATGCTGATGGCAACTTGCTCGCTGATCAAACCTTTCGTTCCTGACCAGGTTGATGGCAAGCCGTGGCAGTCCTATGACACCGAGCTGATGGCTCAGGATCTGCGTTTCTTTAATTTCATTCCGGGTGAGAAATGGCACGCCTTTGACGGTTATGCTGAGTCACAATATTTTGTCGACCCTTGTAAACTACTGCTTACCACCCCGGGGATTAATACCGAAAATGGCGAATATACCGATTTTGGTATTCCGGCGACCATTCTGGCGAATTATCTGCGGGAGAACGGCATTGTTCCTGAGAAATGTGACCTGAACTCAATTCTTTTCCTGCTCACACCAGCAGAAGATATTGCAAAAATGCAGCATCTTGTCGCGTTAATAGCCCGATTCGAACAGCATATCGAACAAGACTCACCTCTCAGTGAGGTTCTGCCTGCGGTTTATAAAAGTAATCAGCAGCGTTATGAACATTATACTTTGCGCCAACTTTGCCAGGAGATGCATGACTTATATGTCAGCTATGACGTTAAAGAATTACAAAAAGAGATGTTCCGCCAGAAGTATTTCCCACGCGTTGCCATGAACCCGCAGGATGCCAATACGCAGTTTATCCGTGGCAATGTCGAATTAGTCTCTCTCGCCAAAACCGAAGGCCGTATCGCGGCGGAAGGCGCATTACCTTATCCTCCTGGTGTGTTATGCGTTGTTCCGGGTGAAATATGGGGAGGTGCCGCACAGCGTTATTTCCTGGCACTGGAAGAGGGAATTAATTTGCTTCCCGGCTTTGCCCCGGAATTACAGGGCGTATATATCCAAAAAGATGAAGACGGCTGGAACCGTGCTTACGGCTATGTCATTAAAGCTTAATTAAATATGTTACTGGTGGAGAGTTCTCCACCAGTAAGATCACATTATAAAAAGTGAGAATGATCATGAGTAAAGCAAACAATAAAATGGGGGTCATGCAGTTAACGATCCTCACAGCAGTCAATATGATGGGTTCCGGTATTATTATGTTGCCCACTAAACTGGCGGAAGTCGGCACGATTTCTATCGTTTCCTGGCTGGTTACGGCTGTCGGCTCAATGGCGCTGGCCTATGCCTTCGCCAAATGCGGCATGTTTAACCGCAAAAGCGGCGGCATGGGAGGTTACGCTGAATATGCGTTCGGTAAATCCGGTAATTTTATGGCCAACTACACCTATGGCGTCTCATTGCTTATCGCCAATATTGCCATCGCCATTTCCGCCGTCGGTTACGGTACGGAGCTGTTTGGCGTTGCTCTGACGCCTCTGGGCATCAGTATTGCGACCATCGCCGTGCTCTGGGTGGCTACCGTCGCTAACTTTGGCGGTGCGCGTATCACCGGGCAAATCAGTACCATTACCGTCTGGGGTGTCATTATCCCCGTTCTCGGCATTTCGATCATTGGTTGGTATTGGTTCAGCGGCGAAGCCTATATGGCCGCGTGGAACCCACATGCCGTACCGACTTTTGAAGCTATCGGCTCCTCTATCTCTATGACGTTATGGGCCTTTCTGGGTCTGGAGTCCGCCTGCGCCAATACCGACGTGGTGGAAAACCCTGAGCGCAACGTGCCCATCGCGGTGCTCGGCGGTACGCTCGGAGCAGCGGTGATCTACATTATTTCGACCAACGTGATTGCCGGGATCGTACCCAACATGGATTTGGCGAACTCCACCGCTCCGTTCGGGTTGGCGTTCTCCCATATGTTTAACCCTACGGTAGGTAAAGTCATCATGGCATTGATGATTATGTCCTGCGTCGGTTCACTGCTGGGCTGGCAGTTCACCATTGCGCAGGTTTTCAAATCTTCTGCCGACAGTGGTTTCTTCCCGAAAATTTTCTCCAAACTGAGCAAAGCCGACGCCCCGGTTAAGGGCATGTTAACCATCGTGGTTATTCAGAGTGCAATGACGCTGATGACCATCAGCCCGTCGCTGAACAAACAGTTCAACGTATTGGTCAATCTCGCGGTCGTCACGAATATTATCCCCTACATCCTGTCGATGGCAGCGCTGGTGATTATCCAGAAAGTCGCCAACGTGCCCGCCAACAAAGCGCGCATTGCCAACGTCATTGCCGGTATCGGTGCTCTCTACAGTTTCTATGCACTCTACAGTTCCGGTGAGGAAGCCATGATGTGGGGCGCGCTCGCCACCTTCCTCGGCTGGTCACTGTACGGAATTGTTTCACCGCGATTTGAAATGCTGGAAAAGAAAAGCTGATAACCTCAGGCGGACGTGATGTCCGCCTGATCTGCTTTGTGTCCGGTGGTCAGTAAAAACTGAAAAAAGATTTACTGATTTACCACCGAGGGCGCATAGCCAAATTTTTTCTTAAAGGCTTTGCTGAAATGAAAAGAGTCAAAAAAGTTAAGCAGTTCTGCTACCTGCCCCACGCTGTAATTCCCCTGACGAAAAAGCGATAACGCCAGTTCCAGCCGGGCATCAAGGTAATATTCTTTCGGGGTTTTGCCGGTGTACTTCATAAACAGCCTTCGCAGGTACTGCTCGCTGCACTGCATCCATACGGCCATCTCTGCCACACTCCAGCGCTTTTGAATATCGGTATGAAGAGCCGAGAGCAATTTCTCCATCTGAATGAGCTGTTTACCTTTCACGCCGGTCTGAACAATCAGGCCAATCCACTGGTAAATTAATTTGGTAATAAACGCCACGGCGAGATTTTTATTCAGCGCTTCTTCGCTGGTGATTAATTTCGTGACTTCGTTAAGTTCCTGATTAAATAACTCGCCGTTATATATTATAGCCTGTTGTGATAAAGGAATATCCATCGCACCGGTAGGAATAAACTCCATCCAGTATTGCTCCCAGATTAGCCCTTCGCAGTGGTAAGAACGGATTTCCGTGGGCTTCAGGAATACGACGCAATTGCCATTTAAGGTAATGCATGAATTATCCAACAGCGTGATCTTCCCGCAGCCTTGCAGGGTATAGACCACCACCCATGAATTCTCTATCAGGGGTTTCTTTTTGTCCCCCGGCCAGGTTACCTGATAGCTTTGGTCAGCGAGGGTGTGCCACAAGGAGATAAGTGATATCCCGCTTGAGATCACATTTTCAGCAAGAACTAACGGGATATTGTACGTTGTTTCGTTTTTTACATGCCAGCTGTCAATTTTTCCATTCATTTAATTTCGCCGCCAGAGAATGATGCTTATGTCCTGCGACTATTATTTATCACAGTTTCTACCGCATGGCGTGAACAATGCTTATTTACTGAAAATTTAGTTGAAAATAAAACAATCTGTGGCCTGCAGGATAAATATATAAGATTTACCCTACAGTCCGGCAAGCCATCAGCATAAATAAGGGCAGTAAAAATGAATAGTCAGGAAATGTTAAGTTTTTTCGCTTTCACCCTGATGGTGGCTTTCATTACCTGGTGGAAATTGCGAAAAGCGGACACCGGCTCTCAGCAAGGCTATTTTCTGGCGGGGCGGTCGCTGAAAGCGCCGGTCATCGCCGCATCGCTGATGCTGACCAATCTGTCGACTGAGCAACTGGTCGGCCTTGGCGGTCAGGCGTGGCGCAGCGGAATGTCGGTGATGGCGTGGGAAGTGATTTCCGCCATTCCCCTGATCTTTCTGGCACTGATTTTCCTGCCAAAATATCTGCAACGCGGCATCGCTACCATCCCGGATTTCATCGAAGAGCGTTATGACAAAACCACGCGCATTGTGGTCGATTGCTGCTTCCTGATAGCCACCGGCATCTGCTTCCTGCCGATTGTGCTTTACTCCGGCGCACTGGCGCTGAACAGTTTATTCCATGTCGGCCAGGCTTTTGGCGTGTCGGAAGGCACAGCTATCTGGTTCATGGTGACGCTGCTGGGGTTAGCGGGGATTTGCTACGCGGTGATCGGCGGGCTGAGGGCCATTGCTATCGCCGATGTGATTTACGGCATCGGTCTGGTGATTGGCGGGCTGATGATCCCTGTGCTCGGCCTGATGGTGATGGGCGACGGCAATTTTCTGCAAGGCGTACAACAGCTCACCACCGTGCACCCTGAGCGCCTTAACTCGATCGGCGGCAGCCATGACCCGGTACCAATTGGTGCTGCGCTCACCGGCCTGATTCTGGTTAACACGTTCTACTGGTGTACTAATCAGGGCATTGTGCAACGCACGCTGGCTTCAAAAAGTCTGGCGGAGGGACAAAAAGGGGCGTTGCTGACTGCGGTGCTGAAGATGCTCGACCCGCTGATTCTGGTCCTACCCGGCATCATTGCATACCACCTGTTTCCCTCGCTGCCGAAAGCCGATATGGCGTATCCCGCGCTGGTAAATAAAGTGCTGCCGCTGTCGCTGGTGGGCTTTTTTGGTGCCGTTTTGTTTGGTGCGATCATGAGCGCGTTCAACGGTTTCCTCAACAGCGCCAGTACCTTATTCAGCTACGGCATCTATCACCGCCTGATTAATCAGAATGCGCTACCACAAAGGCTGGTGACCGTGGGCCGCCGCTTCGGTCTGGGCATCGCCGTGATTTCCGTGATCGTTGCCCCGTGGATTGCCAACGCACCTGAAGGGCTTTACAGCTGGATGAAGCAACTGAACGGGATTTACAACGTACCGCTGGTGACCATCGTGATCATGGGCTTTTTCTTCCCGCGCATCCCGGCCATTGCGGCTAAAGCCGCCCTGCTGTTCGGTATTTGCAGCTATATCGTCATTCACTATCTGGTGTCGTTCGAGCTGCATTTCCTCTATGTGCTGTTCTTCACTTTCTGCATCAACGTGCTGCTGATGCTGTGCATCGGCTGGCTTAAACCGCGCGCGACGCCTTTCACCTTCCGCGATGCTTTCGCGGTGGATATGCAGCCGTGGAAACCGGCCAAAATTGCCTCGGTGGGCGTGCTGTTTGCCATGATTGGCGTCTATTCGGGGCTGGCGCAGTTTGGCGGCTATCAGACCCGCTGGCTGAGCATTGTCAGTTATCTGATTGTCGCCGCGGTGGTGATTTATCTGTTCATTATTAGCCGTCGCCAGCCTCAGGCCTCCAACGGCATCTACTCATCTGAATTTGAGGACAAATGATGGAACGCCCTAACTTCCTGTTTATTATGACCGATACGCAAGCCACCAATATGGTCGGCTGCTACAGCGGACACCCCCTTAACACCCAGAATATTGATGCGCTGGCAGAGGCGGGTATCCGCTTCAACTCCGCTTATACCTGCGCGCCGGTGTGCACCCCGGCACGCGCCGGGCTGTTTACCGGTATCTATTCGAACCAGTCCGGACCGTGGACCAACAACATTGCGCCCGGCAAAAACATCTCGACCATGGGACGCTACTTTCAGGATGCAGGCTATAAAACCTGTTATATCGGCAAATGGCATCTGGACGGACACGACTATTTCGGTACCGGTGTCTGCCCGCCGGAGTGGGACCCGCAATACTGGTTCGACGGCGCAAACTATCTGGCAGAGCTGACCGAGAAGGAGATCGGACTGTGGCGTAACGGCCTGAACAGCGTCGAGGATCTGGTGGAAAACGGCATCGACAGAACCTTTACCTGGGCGCACCGCATCAGCAACCGGGCGATCGATTTTCTGGCACAGCCGCTGCGCGAAGAGGAGCCTTTCCTGATGGTGATCTCCTACGATGAGCCGCACCATCCGTTCACCTGTCCGGTGGAGTATCTTGAGAAATATGAAGATTTCCATTACGACCTCGGCGAAAAAGCCCATGACGACCTCTCAGGTAAGCCCCTGCACCACCGTCTGTGGGCCGACGCCATGCCGTCGCCGGTCGGCGCTGACGGGCGTTATCACCATCCGCTCTATTTCGCCTGCAACGATTTTGTCGATGACGAGATCGGCCGCGTAGTCGCCGCATTAACGCCGGCTCAGCGTGAAAATACCTGGGTGATTTATACCTCGGATCACGGCGAGATGATGGGCGCGCATAAGCTCATCAGCAAAGGCGCGGCCATGTATGACGACATCACGCGTATTCCTCTGATCTTCGTGCCGCCGTCCGGCCAAGCCGCGCCTCATCAGGTGGATACGCCGGTCAGCCATTCGGACGTTCTGCCCACGCTGATGGCGCTGGCCGGCATTGAGAAACCGGACATTTTGCCGGGCCACTCGGTATTCAACCTGCCGCAGGAACGCGGTGTGATGGTGGAGTTCAACCGCTACGAGATCGAACACGACAGCTTCGGCGGATTTATTCCGGTGCGTGGCTGGGTGACCGACCGCTATAAATTTGTGCTCAATCTGTTTACTACCGACGAGCTGTATGACCGGGATAACGATAAAAACGAGATGCATAACCTGATCGATGATCCGGCCCACGCCGCAGTCCGCGACGCGCTGCATGACCAGCTGATGGACTTCATGGATAAAATCCGTGATCCGTTCCGCAGCTATCAGTGGGCCTGCCGTTCGTGGCGCAAAGAGGCCAAACCGCGCTGGATGGGTGCTTTCCGTCCACGCCCGGAAGATGGCTATTCGCCGGTAGTACGCGACTACGACACCGGACTACCGACACAGGGTGTCAAAGTGGAAGAGAAGAAGCAGAAATTCTAGGGACAGGACTTTAAGATGAAAATAACGGAGATGGGTGAAGCGCCGGACTACCGCTTCTCGCTCGCCAATGAGCGGACATTTCTGGCGTGGATCCGTACCGCGCTGGGTTTTCTGGCGGCAGGCGTCGGGCTGGACCAGCTGGCGCCGGATCTCGCAACGCCCATATTACGTGAGGTTCTCTCATTACTGCTGTGCCTGTTTGCCGCCGCGCTGGCAGTTTATGGTTATCTGCGCTGGCTGCGCAATGAAAAAGCCATGCGCCTGCGAGAAGATCTGCCCTACACGCGCAGCCTGAAAGCGATCAGTCTGATGATGGCAGCGATTTCCGCCGCCGTGATGTCGATGGTGCTGTATGCCCGCTGAACGGATGCAGCGCCGGCTGGCCGATCCCGGTCTGCAACCGGAGCGGACTTCACTGGCATGGTTTCGCACTTTACTGGGCTATGGCGCACTGCTGACGCTCTCCCTGCGTCACAGCCAGCATCAGACCGGCATCACGTTTTGGGTGATTTTTGCGCTACTGGCAGCGGCATTGGGGGTATTCAGCCGCTTCTCGCGGTCGCGCAACCTGATGCAGGTGGCGCAGTGTGACTTTATGACCCCCCGCGAGGTACGGGCCAAATTGCTGGTCGCGCTGGCGGTAGGTTGTCTGGCGCTGCTGTTTGCATCGGTTCACCTGCAACGGTTTATTTTTCTGTCAGGAGGTTTGTAATGCAGGGATGTCATGTGATGGCAAAGCCAACCAGCTCCAGATGTAATCTGGATTGCAGCTACTGTTTTTATCTGGAAAAACCGCAGCAGCCGCAGATGGACGACGCCACGCTCGAGGCTTTTATCCGCCAGCATATTGCCGCGCAACCGGGCAACGTGGTGGAGTTCGCCTGGCAGGGCGGCGAGCCGACGCTGGCCGGATTACCCTTTTACCACCGCGTGATGGCGCTTCAGCAGCGTTATGCCGCAGGGAAAAGTATTCAGAACAGTATCCAGACCAACGGCATTTTGCTCAATGACGCTTGGTGTCAGTTTTTACAGGAAAACGGCTGGCTGGTCGGGATTTCCATCGATGGCCCGGCGAATTTACATGACCCTCAGCGTGTCACACGCAGCGGCAACCCCACGCATTATTTAGTCGCCGCCGCCATCGAGCGGCTGAAAGCACATCATATCGAATTCAATTTACTGGTGGTGGTCAGCCAGCTCAACAGCCATCAGCCTGAACAGGTTTACCGCTACCTGAAAACCCTCGGTACCCCTTTTGTGCAATTTATTCCACTGGTTGAGCGGGATGCGCGCGGAGACATCACGGCGGAGTCGGTAACAGCCAAAGGCTTCGGACACTTTCTCAATACCATTTTCGATATCTGGGTGCGGGAAGATATTGGCCAGATCTTCGTGCAGATATTTGACTCAACGCTTGGAGTATGGAGCGGCTATCCGGCACAGATGTGCAGCTTCAGCGCCGCCTGCGGCCACGCTTTTGCGCTGGAATCCAACGGCGATATTTACCAATGCGATCACTATGTTTATCCGGAATATAAACTGGGTAATCTGCATCAGACATCCATCACTGAACTGAACGCAAGCCCGGTAGCCCTTCGTTTCGGCGAAGATAAACAGCGCCTGTTACCGATGGATTGCCAGACCTGCCCGGTACTGAAACTGTGTCAGAGCGACTGTCCGAAACACCGCACCCGTCAGGGGAAAAGCCACCTGTGCCAAAGCTATTACGCCTTTTTCGACTATACCGCCCCTTACATGAAAATGATGCGTGACCTCATCACCCAGCGCCGTTCGCCGGTGGAGTTGATGGGGATGTTGCATAGGCGGTGAGGGCTGCCTGTACGGCAGTGAACCCTTCGCTGAACTGCTCTAAATCGTTATTCATTTTCTAAGCTGCCTGTACGGCAGTGAACACTGATGGACACTAAGGCAGCATTTGAGAAGTTTTCTAAGCTGCCTGTACGGCAGTGAACGCTGCTTGTGCTGCTTGGCGCTCATAATCTGTTTTCTAAGCTGCCTGTACGGCAGTGAACATATGCAGAAATCTGGCGGCGGTAGCGCTGAATTTCTAAGCTGCCTGTACGGCAGTGAACTGTTGAAAAATACGCTTATTCCCTGGGTTATTAAAGCCCGGCGAGGATTTTAGTAGATAGACCCTTTTTTCAGGCTAGAATCACTCTCTTTTTATATCAATGAGTTAGTTAGAAGGATAAAAAGAGGGGTCGAAGCGGGGAAACGAAGGCGACAAAAAAGCGGAGAGATCTCCGCTTAGATTTTATGAGTGAAGCTTAAATCAGAACCTATTGAATGCTGCCGGGAAAGTCACTTCGCCGTGAGCGTCAGTCAGGGCGTCGTCGGTCAGGGTATAGAGCTGGAAAGTGGCGTCGCTGCCCGGCCAGCGGCAGTGGAGGTCATGCGTGGCGGCGGGTTTGAAGCCGAAACGGCCGTAATACACAGGGTCACCGAGGACAACAACGGCGGCGTAACCAAACTCATTGAGTGAATCCAACCCTTCGTAAATCAGCTTTTCACCCAGCCCTTGCCGGCGCAGGGATTCATCTACGGCGAGCGGGGCCAGCCCAACCCAGTTGCGGTCTTCGCCTTTGATATCTACCGGGCAAAATGCCACGTAACCGACCACTTTTCCTTCATCATCGGTGGCGACGACGCCAAGCGTGAGCAAGCCGTCTTCGCGTAACTCTTTGATCAGATCCGCTTCGCCACCGCCGGGAAAGGCGTCGCGCAGCAGGCGATCAATGCCCGCGGCATCAATCGGTATTTCGGTACGAATTAACATGTCTGCACTACCGGAGCACCTGGCTCGCGGTCCTCTTGTAAACCGGCTTCGATAAAGTCCGCCAGACGCATTAAGCCACTTTTCAGCAGAACCGGCATACTGTCCAGATCGATGGCGTCCATGAGATTTTTTACGTACAGGCCAAGCTCCGTGTCGCCTTCAATACGCAGACGGCGCTGGAAGAATAAGGTATCCGGGTCTTGTTTACGGGCGGCGATCAGCACCAGATCATTGGCGCTGCCGCTGAAGCTGACGTCCGCTTCGCCGTGTTCGCGAATGTGCAGTTTTCCCTCTGCGACGCTCATCAGCCAACTCAGGTTGAGATCGCTCACTTCGATTTTTAACCAGCGCTCTTCGAGGAAATCGAGTTCACCTTCAGCCAGCGCCTGACGAAACTGCCAGCTCAGCACTTGCTGCAAAACCTGACGCTGTAGTACAAAAGGCGTGAATTTTAATGGCACACTCAGCAGGGAGGGCCCCTGACGCACCATACGTGCTCGTAGTTTTTGCAACACTGGCACTGCTCCTTTCGGTAACTTTTCGAAAACGGATTCGGTCGAGATATGCGCCCTATTTTGCCACATCGTCCGTTTAGTTCAGCGGCCTGCATCAATAAATACTGCAACAGAAATAAAGCGCATACAACCTCCCGCGCAGGCAAACCCCGGTCAACTCGGCAGAAACTGCCTCAAATCAAAATATTGCATTCATAGCTTCATTAAAATGGTCGACCAGTAAAACGCTCCCTGATGAATGATTTACATCAGCGGATACTTCCCTTTTCATTCTTGCCGGTGCGGTTATTGCCGGTTTAAGCCAGGAACAGACGATGGAGCTCCTTTGCCCGGCGGGCAATTTGCCTGCGTTAAAAGCGGCGATTGATAACGGTGCCGATGCGGTTTATATCGGTTTAAAAGATGATACTAACGCCCGCCACTTTGCCGGTCTGAACTTTACTGAGAAGAAATTGCAGGAGGCGGCGAATTATGTCCACCGCCATCGCCGCAAGCTGCACATTGCCATCAATACGTTTGCTCACCCTGACGGCTACCAGCGCTGGGAGCGCGCCGTGGATATGGCGGCACAGCTCGGCGCCGATGCGCTGATCCTCGCCGATATCGCGATGCTCGACTACGCCGCCACCCGCTACCCGCACGTGGAACGCCACGTCTCGGTGCAGGCTTCAGCGACCAATGATGAGGCCATCCGTTTTTATCAGCGCAATTTTGACGTCGCCCGCGTGGTGCTGCCGCGCGTGCTGTCGATGCATCAGGTGCGCCAGCTGTCGCGCAGCAGCGTCGTGCCGCTCGAGGTCTTTGCGTTCGGCAGCCTGTGCATCATGGCCGAAGGGCGCTGCTATCTCTCCTCTTACCTGACCGGTGAGTCGCCAAATACCGTCGGCGCCTGTTCTCCGGCGAAGTTTGTGCGCTGGCAGCAAACGCCGCAGGGCATGGAGTCTCGCCTTAATGACGTGCTGATTGACCGTTATGAGGAGGGTGAAAACGCCGGCTACCCGACGCTGTGCAAAGGCCGTTATCTGGTCGATGGCGCGAAGTATCATGCGCTCGAAGAGCCGACCAGCCTGAATACGCTGGAGCTGTTACCGGAACTGTTCGCCGCCAATATTGCCTCGGTGAAAATCGAAGGGCGTCAGCGCAGCCCGGCGTATGTCAGCCAGGTTACACGCGTCTGGCGCGCCGCTATCGACCGCTGTAAGGCCGATCCGCAGGGCTTTACCACGGACGCAGAGTGGATGCACCAGTTGGGTTCCATGTCGGAAGGTACGCAAACTACGCTCGGCGCGTACCATCGTAAATGGCAGTGATCGCAGGGAAAATGATGAAATATTCTTTAGGGGCCATTCTCTATTACTGGCCAAAAGCAGAGGTCGACGCTTTTTATCAGGCCGCGGCCAGCAGCAGTGCCGACGTGATTTATCTCGGGGAAAACGTCTGCACCAAGCGGCGCGAGATGAAGGTCAATGACTGGATGGAGATCGCCCGTCAGCTGGCGGCCAGTGGCAAACAGGTGGTGCTCTCCACGCTCGCGTTGTTGCAGGCGCCATCAGAACTCAACGAGCTGAAACGCTACGTCGAGAACGGCGAGTTTCTTATCGAGGCCAATGATTTTGGCGCCGTGAATATGGCGGCTGAGCGCAAGCTGCCGTTTGTCGTCGGCCATGCGCTTAACTGTTATAACGCCGTGACGCTGAAAATTCTGCAAAAGCAGGGAATGACGCGCTGGTGTATGCCAGTGGAGCTGTCTCGTGACTGGCTGGTGAATCTTCTGAAGCAGTGCGAAGAGCTGGGCATCCGCGATAAGTTCGAAGTCGAAGTACTCTCTTACGGTCATCTGCCGCTGGCCTACTCTGCCCGCTGTTTTACCGCGCGTTCAGAAGATAAAGCAAAAGATGATTGCGAAACCTGCTGCATTAACTATCCGCAGGGCCGCAAAGTCTTGTCGCAGGAGAATCAGCAGGTGTTCGTGCTCAACGGTATTCAGACCCAGAGCGGTTATTGCTATAACCTCGGCAATGAGCTGACGTCGATGCAGGGGCTGGTAGATATTGTGCGGCTGTCGCCGGAAACACCCGATACTTTACAGATGCTGGAGCAATTTCGGCAAAATGAGCGCGGTCTGACGCCGCTCAGTCTGACCGACAAAACCGACTGCAACGGTTACTGGCAGCGGGTGGCCGGTCTGGAGCTGGTTAAATAATTTCTAAGCTGCCTGTACGGCAGTGAACCATGAGAACTGGACAGAGGCACAGCTTCGCAATTTCTAAGCTGCCTGCCTGCCCGCCAGCTTAAATTACTCACAGGCGCGGATTTCGCGCCTGTTTTATTTCTATCAGCCACACATCATTAGTCATTCTTCAGCGGCTTTTTGCGGTGCAGCAGGCCACGCAGGCGTCCGCTGTCCCGCAATATTCCCAGTCCGATCCCCAGCACCGTATAAATCGCCCCGAGCAACAGCAGCATCAGCATGTCGCTGCCCACTTCGCTAAATGGTAATCCCATCTGATTCACCCCCGCAATGGCTTTAGTCGCCCAGGTCGAAGGCAGCATCGACGAGACCGCCCTTACCCAGGCTGGCATCGCCTGTAGCGGCCAGATGGTCCCGGAGATATAAAACACCGGCATGGTTATAAAAGAGAGCGTCAGGTAGATCATCTCCACGCTGCGCAGGCACTCCGTCACCAGTTTTCCAAGACCAAGCACCGCCAGCAGGAAGGGAAACGTCAGCATGACGATCTCAGGGATGCTGGCCGTTTGCCGGTAGCCGAGCACCCACGGCCACAGCACGAACAGGACAATCGACAAAAACAGCCAGATGGGGATCAGGGCGGACAGCCCACCGAGAAATACCGGAATGGCCGGTTTACCGTCAGGTGCGCTGTTGAGCGTAATGTTGACGCGTACGCTGGCGATCAGCAGGGAGTGCTGTAAGAGCATCACCAGCAGACCGGGGAAAATGATCGCCGCAAAGCTGATGCCGGGGTTAAACAGATCCAGCGTCTGGCCGACGATCGGCGTCAGCAGCACGCTGGCCTGTTTGGCGGTAAAGCCGCTGCGCATCAGGAGTTCCGTGTTGTACTGCGTGAGGATCGACTGATAAGCCGCGACGACGTCCTGCTGAATCTGCCCGTTCGCCAGCCGGTTGGTTGCATCGCCATACACCGGAATCACAATGTCCTGACCCGAGAGGATCTTCTTCTCCAGATCGACCGGCATGATGATCACAGCAAACAGTTTTCGCCATGCCAGGTCACGTTGTGCCTCTTCGGCGCTGTCGTAGCTGCTGATTTTGATCTTTGACGTGGCATCAAGCTGGCGGGTCAACAGACGGCTGGCGGTGCTGTGGTCCTGATCAACTACCGCCACCGGGAGATCCCACACTGTACGGTTGGCGTAGACGGTGCTCATCACGCAAAGCGAGAGCAAAAGCATCATCCACATCGGCTTGTCGAGCATACCGGTCAGGACTTTGGTGAAGGTTTTCCAGTAGGTTTGCAGCCATTGGCGTAAGGTCATTTACCCGGCTCCTGTTTTTTCAGGCGCAGGTATAAACGCTTATGTACCAGCAGGCCGGTCAATAACGGGTAAATCAACAGAATGGCGCAAACGCTGAATATCGCGCTGGCCGGAACCTGCCGCAGGAAGATGTCGAACATGGCGTACAGGGCGTGCGTCAGGGGTTCGATATTGGAAATAATACGCGCAGGCCACGGCATGGAAAGCTCAGGCACCGCCATCCCCGAGAAGGTCAGCGCGATACTGACGAATATCCCCATCATGGTGTACGCGGTGATGGTCGTGCTGGTGAAGGTAAAAAGCAGCAAACCGATACTTTGCGCGGCGATCACATAAAAGAAACTGATCAGCACCATAAATAGCGGATTCCCGCTGACCCGCGCATCGAAGAAGCCAACCAGCATAGCGATCTCCACCATCAGCAACGTGGTGAAGCACAACGTATAAGGTGCCAGCTTGCCCAGCAGTGAAAAGGTGAAAGACGGCGCCCCCAGCAGCGACTGGCTGCGGGCCATCACGTAGATCATACAGGTGACGGTAAACAGCTGAATCAGGTGGATAGTCGCGGCGAATTGCTGGTAATAGATATAACTGCCGCTGGCGTTGAACAGGCTGCCATAGGAGAGCTCGACGCTGGCCAGAGGCGGTACGGTTTTACCGATTTCACCGGCAATAATCGAGCGGTATTGGGTATTAAGCTCGGTGATCAGTCCGCTGAAGTCCTGCGTGGAGTAAAGCCCGGCGCCGTAAAATAGCGCGTTGTAATAAAGTACGACGCTCGGCTGTTTGCCTGAGAGGGCATCGGCTTCAAAATCGGGCGGAATATAGAGCAGCGCGTAATCCTGCGCGGTGCGCAGCCGGTGCTCGGCTTCCTGCAAACCGCCATCAAAAGCCTGCACATGGGCGTGCGATCCGGCGTCGAGTTTGCGGATCAACGTTTTCGACAATGTACTGTGGTCGTTATCTACCACGGAGACCGGCAGGTCTAGCAGCGTGCCTTCCGAGAAATTGCTGCTGATGAGGATGAAAAGCAGCAGCGGAAATATCCACCCCAGCCAGTGGATCACCGGCTTGCGAAAAGCATCGCGGGTTTCCCGCGTGAACGATCGTGAAAAGCAGCGCCAGCCGGCTTTTATCCGGTACATTGCCACTACTCTTTCCAGTTCCACAGGGCGCTCATTCCCTGGCGCAAGTTAGGGACCGGATGAGCCGGATAGAGCCTTACTTCGAAGGTTTTCAGGTCAAAGTCGCCGGTGGCTCGGGTGGCGCGCTTGGTGGCGTAATCACCCAGAGGCGCGATGTAACGGACTTCGGCTTCAATCATCTGGTTATTCAGTGCCGGAACGCGGATCTGAATTTTGTCGCCCTTGTGAACGCCAGCCAGAATATTTTCCCGCAGGTTGAAAACAAAATAGGCGTCCGGCAGGCGGATTAAGGTCAACAGCGGGCTGCCGGCATTTTGCAGCTCCCCGACTTCAACCGGGATCGGGCCGACTTCGCCATCAACCGGTGCTTTAACTTGCAGGTCATCCGTCTGGGCTTTGACCTGTAACAGATCTTCTTCCGCTGCGCGCAGCTGGGCGGCATAGTTTTCGCGCTGTTCGACGCGATCGCCGTTGATGCCTTCATCCAGATTAGCCTTCGCCACTAATACCTGCTGGTAGGCACTGTCACGCGCCCGGCGGGAGTCTTCTAAATCAGACGCCGAGATAAAACCTTTGGCCGCCACTTTGGCATTACGGTTGTAGAGGTCACGCGCATTGACGTATTCGGCCTGCGCCTGTGCCAGCGTGGCTTTCAGGTTACGGATGCTCTCTTCACGGGTGCCGTTCACGGACAAATCGAGCTGCGCTTTGGCCTGGTCGCGTGCGGCTTCCAGTGAGCGCAATTGCGCCATCAGTTCCGGGCTGTCGAGTGTGATCAGAAGCTGTCCGGCTTTGACGTCATCGCCACGTTCGACATGGCGCTCAATCACACGGCCTTTGGCTTTGGACGCAACGATAACTTCAGGGGCATCCACTTCGCCCTGCAATAAGAGGTCCTGGTTACCGGCGCGGAAAAGTACCGCCAGTGAAATGGCCACTGCGACCAGCAGCAGCGTCAATAATATTCTTTTACTCATGGGCTTAGCTTCCTTTGTGACTGCCAGCGGTAAAATTCAGTTCGATCGGGGATCGGTACCGGAGCGTTGGCGTTTCCTTTTCCATCGTGCTGAGTCCCTGCCGCCTGCTTCATGGGCAATCAATGAAGAGCATGCATGATAGCGAGATGCGCAGACGCATTTTTAACACGAAACAACATATTGATTAAAATTATAAATCAAAGCGTACATATTCGTGCGAAACCGGTTCCCGTCGCCCAGAGCACAAATCAGGTATTCAGCGAAAGCTTAATCAGTGATACTCACCTGTATAATTAGCGGGCGAATAGCTTCGCCCCTCACCCATCAACGAGTGAGTGATGATCATGTCTGAGAAAACAACTGTTCCCCTTTCCGTGCTGGATCTCGCACCGGTCCCGCAGGGCTCCACGCCGAAACACGCTTTCGCATCTTCGCTGGCATTAGCCCAACATGCTGAAAAACTGGGTTATCAGCGTTACTGGATGGCGGAACACCACAATATGACCGGTATCGCCAGTGCGGCAACGTCGGTGCTGCTCGGTTTTATTGCCGGAGGCACTAAAACCATTCGCGTGGGTTCCGGTGGTGTGATGTTACCGAACCACTCCCCGCTGGTGATTGCTGAACAGTTCGGCACGCTGGCGACGCTCTATCCTGACCGGGTGGATTTGGGTCTTGGCCGCGCGCCGGGCACCGATCAGCGCACCATGATAGCCCTGCGCCGCCATCTTTCCGGCGAAGTAGATAATTTCCCGCAGGATGTGCAGGAGTTGCAGCACTATTTTGCTGATGTCCAGCCGGGTCAGCCGGTACAGGCCGTGCCGGGTCAGGGTTTGCATGTGCCGATTTGGCTGCTGGGTTCGAGCCTTTACAGCGCACAGCTGGCCGCCGCTCTGGGCCTGCCGTTTGCCTTCGCATCACACTTTGCGCCGGACATGTTGTATCAGGCACTGGCGATTTACCGCAGCCAGTTCAAGCCTTCAGAGCAGCTGCAAAAACCGTATGCCATGGTATGTATTAATGCGATTGCCGCCGATACTGACGAAGAAGCCCGCCGCATGTTTACCTCCAACCAGCAGCAGTTCATCAATCTGCGCCGGGGAAATCCGGGCAAGTTGCCTGCACCAGTCGATAATATTGAGAGCCTGTGGTCGGCCTCTGAACGCTTTGGCGTTGATCAAGCGCTGCGGCTTTCGGTCGTGGGCAATAAAGAGACGGTCCGTGCCGGTCTGCAAACCATACTGCGTGAGACCGAAGCGGATGAGCTGATGATCAACGGCCAGATTTTTGATCATCAGGCGCGGCTGCATTCTTTCGAGATTGTCTCTCAGCTGCAGGGCGATTTGGTGAAAGAAGCCCGTATCGGCTGATCCCCACAGCGTCTTATTGCAGATTCTGCAGGCATAAAAAAACCAGCCCGAAGGCTGGTTTTTTATTTATCTGTTGTTTGCCGGAGCAGACGTCAGATTATGCGTCAGTGGTACGACGTGGTGCACGGCTTGGCGGACGACGTTCGCCCGCTGGTGCTGCGCCGCCTTCACGACGTTCCGCAGGACGACCACGGCCACCCTCACGACGCTCACCGCTGAAAGAACGTGGTGGAGCACCGTTACCGCGACGCTCACCGCCAGCACCTGGGGCGCCTGCAGGACGTTCACGACGTGGAGCTTGCGGCTGTGCATCACCCAGCAACTGCATGTTCATCGGCTTATTCAGGATACGGGTACGGGTGAAATGAGACAGAATCTCGCCCGGCATGCCTTTCGGCAACTCGATCGTTGAATGTGAAGAGAACAGCTTGATGTTACCGATGTAACGGCTGCTGATGTCGCCTTCGTTAGCAATCGCGCCAACGATGTGACGAACTTCAACACCATCATCGCGACCCACTTCGATGCGATACAGTTCCATCTCGCCAGCGTCACGACGTTCACGACGTGGAGCACCATCACGGGAAGCAGCGCCATCACGGGAAGGACGATCACCATCACGGGATGGACGACGGTCATTACGGTCACCGCGATCGCTACGCTCGTCGAAATCACGACGTGGCGGACGGCTTTTGAATGCCTGATCAGCAGGAACGATCAGAGGACGTTCGCCCTGTGCCATTTTCAGCAGTGCAGCAGCCAGCGTTTCGATGTCCAGCTCTTCTGCAGGTTGCAGTTTTGCCAGCAGCGCACGGTACTGATCCAGATCGCTGCTTTCCAGTTGTTGCTGAACTTTTGCAGCGAACTTAGCAAGACGACGCTCGCCCAGTACATCTGCAGTTGGAATTTCAACTTCTGGAATGGTCAGCTTCATTGTGCGTTCAATGTTACGCAGCAGGCGACGTTCGCGGTTCTCAACGAACAACAACGCACGGCCAGCACGGCCTGCACGACCGGTACGGCCGATACGGTGAACGTAAGATTCTGAGTCCATCGGGATGTCATAGTTAACAACCAGGCTGATACGTTCAACATCGAGACCACGTGCTGCCACGTCGGTTGCGATCAGAATATCCAGACGGCCATCCTTCAGACGTTCCAGAGTCTGCTCACGCAGGGACTGGTTCATATCACCGTTCAGTGCAGCGCTGCTGTAGCCGCTACGTTCAAGGGCTTCTGCCACTTCAAGCGTTGCGTTTTTGGTACGTACGAAGATGATCGCCGCATCAAAGTCTTCAGCTTCAAGGAAACGCACCAGTGCTTCGTTTTTACGCAGACCGTGTACAGACCAGTAGCTCTGGCTGATGTCCGGGCGGGTAGTTACGCTAGATTGGATGCGAACTTCCTGTGGATCTTTCATGAAACGACGGGTGATGCGACGAATCGCTTCCGGCATGGTTGCAGAGAACAGCGCGGTCTGATGTTCAGCCGGGATCTGCGCCATGATGGTTTCAACGTCTTCGATGAAGCCCATACGCAGCATTTCATCGGCTTCATCCAGCACCAGGCCGCTCAGGTTAGAGAGGTTCAGGGTGCCGCGTTTCAGGTGGTCCAGCAGACGACCTGGGGTACCCACAACAATTTGTGGACCCTGACGCAGTGCGCGCAGTTGGACGTCATAGCGTTGGCCGCCGTACAGGGCAACCACATTCACGCCATGCAAATGTTTAGCGAAATCAGTACAAGCTTCGGCAACCTGAACAGCCAGTTCACGGGTTGGTGCCAGTACCAGAATCTGTGGAGCCTTTAAGTCAGGCTTAATGTTGTGCAGCAGTGGCAGCGCAAAGGCCGCAGTTTTACCAGAACCCGTCTGCGCCATACCCAATACATCACGACCATTTAACAGGTGTGGGATACATTCGGCTTGGATTGGTGATGGTTTTTCGTAGCCCAGATCGGTCAGGGCGGCAATGATCGGAGCAGACAGCCCCAGGTCAGCAAAAGAGGTTTCAAACTCAGTAGTCATGTACACGTGCCTCATTAATAATGGCAGCCAGTCTACATAACTC
>CAUQMS010000004.1:0-284003 GCA_963519305.1 uncultured Enterobacterales bacterium | reverse complement strand
CCTGGATCAGATTTCAACCGTTGGGATGGATCACTTTTGCACCGTTGGTAACACTCAAGTTCGACGAGCCAGAAAAGTATCAGAAGATGCTTCAAAGATTGATGCGAATAATTGAAAAGAACGCCCCCAAATAGCCGCCTAACCGCGGCTTTTTTAATGGATGCAAAAGCCAGTTCAAGAGCTGGCTTCTTCATCTAAACATCAATTACAGGAGTTGCCATGAGTGAGTCTACTGAACTGGTTATCGTCGAGCCTAAGAACGCGCTCACGGTATTTACTGCACCCGATGAGATAGAGGCCATCCTGCTGAAGGTTGAGCAAGAGGTCAGTTCGTTTGTGCCTGACGTATCGACTAAGAAAGGCCGAGACGCTATCGGCTCTCTCGGCTTGAAAATTGCCCGTACAAAAACATATCTCGACGGCCTCGGTAAAGACCTTGTCGATGAGTACAAAGAAATCCCCAAGAAAATCGACGCCAATCGTAAAACAGTCCGTGACCGGCTCGATGACCTGAAGTCCAAAATTCTGAAGCCTCGCGACGAATGGGAGGCTGAACAGGAGCGCATCCGCTTGGCAGAAGAAGCAAGGAAAGCTGCTGAGGCACTAGCGTTAAAAGTAGAAGCTGACCACGAGGTCGCACTACTCCTGAATGACAGATTCGACCGTGAAGCCGCCGACGCAAAAGCGGAAGCAGAACGCCAGCAGAAAGAGCGTGATGACCGCATTGCTCAGGAAGCTTCTGATAAAGCAAAGCGTGACGCAGAGGCAGCGGCACAGCGGGAGAGAGAAGCTGCATTGCAGCGTGAAGCAGACCTGAAGGCACAGGCCTCGCTGGCTGAAGCCAACCGCATTGCCGCGGCGCAGAAAGCTGAGCAAGACCGTATCGACGCAGCAAATAAGGCCGAGGCCGACCGGTTAGCAGCGGCACAGCAAGCAGAACGCGAAAAGCGGGAAGCTATTGCAGCTGAGCAACTCAAGGCAAAACAGAAAGAAGATGCCCGTCTGGCAGAAGAGAAGCGCATCGCTGATGAAGCGGCTGCACGTGCTGCTGATGTCGCCCATCGCAAGACAATAGGCACTGAAATCGTTAACGCCCTACTAGCCAACTCCAAAATCGACAGAGTTCAGGCCATTCAAATTCTTACAGCCCTGAAAGACGGCAACATTCCCCACACATCAATTCATTATTAATTAAACCGGAGTATCCCATGCAACATGCATTTGCTGGGCAGACCGCATCGGGCTGCTCTACCAACTATTTGACCAAAATGCAGCACTCACCCGCTTTCCGCGTTAACTCAGCAAGCTTTCATCAACCACCTAAAACACACCTTCAAAAGCTGTGGGAGCGCTTGGTGGCGACACTTACTCAGGAGGGGCAGCCATGAGCTTGGCAATCACCATGGAACAGAGCAAGGCAATGAGACGCTCACACGTGCTCGACGCCCTCCACTATCGCCGCAAGAAACTGCGCAAAGCTGTAAGAGCTGCATTGTCACAGTCCATGTGTGAAAAGTTGAACCAACGGTTCTTTCTCGGCGACCAGCCATTTTGAGGTGATTTATGGATTTGAATAAATTAGACGAGCCGTTCTCGCCAGAAGATATCGAGTGGCGCGTCCAACAATGTGGCATTGCCAGCAGTGGCCCATGGGCGATGGTTCTTTGTTACGTGACTAACCGAGCCATCATGAAGCGACTGGATGAGATTTGTGGCAAGGCTGGATGGAGGAATGAGTTTCAGAAGGCACCAGATACCGGGGTGATGTGTGGGATATCGATAAAGGTCGGTGACGAGTGGATCACAAAGTGGGATGCAGCTGAAAATACACAGGTAGAAGCAGTTAAGGGAGGAATGTCCGGCGCAATGAAGCGCGCAGCAGTTCAATGGGGAATTGGCAGATATCTTTATCAACTTGAAGAGCGCTTTGCCGTTTGCAGCACTGAGCGGACCAACGGATGGAACAAAGCATCTTACAAAGATAAGAAGACAAATAAATTCGGAAATCTTTGGTGGCAAACACCTGAACTACCTGAATGGGCATTACCACCAAAGCCGCCAGAACCCACTCCGGACGACATAGTTGCATCTTTTTCTGATGAGGCAACGAAGTCTATGTCGGAAGGAGCTTTAACTGACCTTTATAAAACGGCATGGGCAAAAGTTGGCGACTCGAAAGAGCATCAAGACAAGATTATTGAAACATACAAGCATCGCAAATCAGACTTTAAAAAGGCGGCATAAATGGCAAGTAGAGGCGTCAACAAAGTAATTCTCGTCGGCAATCTTGGGCAAGACCCCGAGGTCCGGTATATGCCTAACGGTGGCGCGGTAGCAAAAATCACCCTGGCTACATCTGAGAGCTGGCGCGACAAAGCCACCGGTGAGCAGAAAGAAAAAACCGAATGGCATCGCGTAGTTCTGTTCGGCAAGTTGGCCGAGGTAGTAGGTGAATACCTGAAGAAAGGCTCTCAGATTTACATCGAAGGCAAGCTCAACACGCGTAAGTGGACGGATCAGGCAGGCGTCGAGAAGTACACTACGGAGATTCACGTCAACGTGGGCGGAACAATGCAGATGCTCGGCGGCAAATCCGAAGGCGGAAAGCCAGCGCAAAGCGGCGGACAGCAATCGCGACCTGCACAGCAAAGCCAGCCTGCGCAGCAAAACAATGAACCTCCAATGGACTTTGACGACGACATTCCGTTCTAGCGATTAATCCGCCCCGCAGGAAACCACCATGACAAACACCCAACAGACCATCTCAGATGGCCTGCCAGAACACTTGCGCCCTATCTACGCACGAAGTATTAGAGCCATGAGAGATGCGCCGCTGAACAAGGTGCTTGTCATGTGTGGTGCGCTGTACGCGGTAGATGAGATGAAGGCAGGAAGACCCAATCCACAACTCGATGGAATGCGTCACAAGGACTGGTCAGCACGGACGCTGATGAACAGAACGGCAGCTACCTACCCTCGCCAGCCAGTTGAGGCAGTAATTAACGAATCGTCAGAGTGGGAAGGTCCATATGCGCCATATCGTATCGGCGGTCAGGATGGTCCGGTTCGCCACGATTAACCCTCTTTCAAGGAACACACTATGCAACTATTCGAAATACAAGGCCTGCTAGCGGGTAAATGCCTGCCGGGCGACATGCTTGTTGGTGAATCACTATCGCAATATTTCCTGCGCCAATTTAACCAGCGTGATGAATTAGGCCGCCAAGTATCAGCGCTCCAGCTATCTCAAGACAACATCATCAACGCGCTAGGTATTAAAGGTGAAGGCGCACACAGCAAGCTGGTAATTGAGTATGTGCATGGTCTGATGACTGAGAAGTCACGCATTGCCGCCGAGGCTTCAATGCTCAAAGAGGTTAACGCAGATATTATGCGCAGCGTGTACCGAGCCAAAACGCATATGAATAGCGGTAAAGCAGTGGATGCAGAGCGTGCTCTCCAATGTGCCATTGGGAGAAAGCCTGGTAGCACAGAAGACACCGACGCCGCTATCGCTGAGATTAAGTCGCAGGGCGTGGATGAGCAGGTTTCACGCCTTGAGGACGAATACGGGGAGATTGATGACGTGTGCGCAATGGTATTTCGTGATTTGCGCGAGCATGCAGAAAATCTGCGCGCTGGGAGGAAGGGATGAAGATTGAAACGTCAAAAGTTACCCGCCTTCGCCTGACCGAGCTGACTAACCTCGACCCTGTTGAGGTCATTGCTGACAACATCGCTGAGCATAAAGGTACGGTGACAATCACCTGCTTCGGAAAGTCATGGACGTCTTACTGGGGCTCAACCGGTCATGACAGCGTTGAGGATTTCTTTTGCTGGGCTGGGAATGACTACCTCATTGGCTGCCTGTCACCGATGCTGACCAGCAGGATTGAAGACAAAGACGCGGACTCTGATTTCATTAAGTCGAAGATTCTCAAGGCGAGACGTGCCGGTGAATTAACGAAGGATGAGGCGCACTCACTGTGGTGGGATGCAGACCGCGCCGACAGGGACAGCATTACATTCGGATTTCCTTCCGAGCTTAAAGAATTCATGGGAGAAGAGCCGTGGCATCTCGATTGGCCTACCGCACCAAATCACGACTACACATATCTGAGTCGCATTTGTGACGCGGTTAAAGCGGCATTCCAGCAGGTGAAGGGGCAACCTCATGACTGATGCAGCCAAAAATATTCCAACACCACGCAAGCGAATATTGCTAATTGACTGGCTGACGCCTTGCCCATATTGCGAATCTAAAACTGCCATCGTTAAGAGCGTTGGACGAAAAGACTTTCTGTATGAAGGCGACCCTGTTAAATGCTCTGGTTGCCGCATGAAGGGAGTGATCGAGGTTTTCGACGAAGAAAGCGTGGATTGCGTGTGGGATGAAATCGGATTAGCAAAGAGGGATGTATGACTGATGCAACAGATATCAAGGCGCTGCGTGAAGTGCTATGCATACTTAAATCAGTGGAGGGGGTTCGCACTCTTGCCGCTGAATTAATCGACCAGCTCGAAGCTGCTGAAAAGAAAAATGCTCTTGTCGCAGGTGGAATTGAAGCGGCATTGAAGATGCAAGAACAGCTCGAAGCAGAACGCCAGCGGTCAGCCGGCTCAGAGGAAGAGCTACACAAGGCATTGCATCGCGAGAAAGCAGTGGAACGCAAATTGCTGGCGGCTCAGGAAGAACTCGCCGAGCTGAAAGGCGAGCAGGTGCCGGTGGGTAACCCAGTGCTGGCTTATGCTGACAGCTATCGAGCCATGGCAAGGCAAGGGAGTGATTCAGTTCCCATCTGGGCCGTCATAACTGATCTTGAAAGAAATATCGCACCACTATTCACCGCCCCGCAAAAACCGGTCGTGTTGCCTCATGGCTACAAGCCGTATTTGGTTCGCTCACAGACAACCGCTACCCGAGCAGCGATGACCTCTGGCGGGGAATGGTTACACCGTGATGAAGTGACAGCAGCAATCGTGGCCGCTGGCATCGTCGTTAAGGATGGTGAGTAATGGACGGTGCAACTTGGGTGCTGGTATTTTTAGCGTTACTAATCTGCTATCAGTGGTGGAAGAAATAGCCACCAAGAAGAAAACACAATAGCCGCGCAATGGTATAATGATCGAATAAAATTTTTAGGTGATAATCATGGAATGGAACAGTATGGAATTAAAGCCCTCACAGAGGGACTGCCCCGTGCTTGTTTGGTATAACGGGGATTACGATTTTGGCTGGTGCAAAGAGGGAGCTTGGTGGATTTACAAGGATAGTGAATGGAAGTGCGTAGTTGACCAAGATAGCGTCACAAACTGGTGTTTGTTAAGCAAACCATAAATCAGAATATTCGACAAGGCTGCCAATCGGCGGCCTTTTTTACGCCTGCAACATGAGGTATCCCCCGATGATCACAGTCAAATTACCCCGCGCTTATTACTACGCGGGTCGAGTAGACACGTCTGAACTTGAGGCAGTGTTACGACAGGGATTGTGGAGCATGACAGGAGTCGAGCCAGCCGAAGTGCGAGTTTCATTGCATGAAGGCACAACGATTTTTGCTTCCGGCTGTGACGTCGGGGCGGTTACCGAAATACTGAAAGTTGGAGAGCACTATGTTTGAAGACGACCTGAGAATCAACACCCGTCCTGACTATGTGGACGACGGATGCGACTGGACTGCCCGGCACATATTCAACATGACAGCGCGTGCAAGAGCACGTCGCGGTGTTTCATCTGTGATGCCACCATGCAAGCAGGTGGTGGCAAAGGCTAAGCAGGTGAAGAAGGCCAAGAGCAAGAGCAAATCACGCGTGTTTGAATTTGGAGATGCAGCATGAAGGATTTGGAGAACTCAGTGGTTAATTCAACCTTTGATGAGTGGCTATCAAGCCAAACTGGAACCATCGACATCGACTGCGGGTGCGTATCCACAGAGGCCTTTTATTACTGGCTTCGCAAGGCGTATGAGGCGAGGGCATCAGCAGCACCAGATGGCTGGAAACTCGTTCCAGTTATCCCTACTGACAAGATGTTACTTAACGCGATGATTGCCGGCGAGGTTGATTCAATTCTTCCTGCGATTAGCCGGGCTGAAAGCATGTGGGAGCAATTCCTCGCCGCCGCGCCTAATCCGGAGTAACCACCATGACCGACCCTGACGTGTACATCAAAACTGCTTACACCGGAAGTGAGCATTTCACCGCAGGGAAGTATTACCCAGTCTGGAGCAAGTACGGGATGACTTGCAGGGTATATGACGATGACGGAATTGGAAGATTAGTGATTGCTCCAGGAGGCGGTGCATGTCCGTATCTGGATGGCAAAGGCGAATGGAAATATGTGGGAGTAACGAGATGAGCAGAGCATCAAAACTGGCTGTTTGGATAATCGTTGTTGCGGTGGGTGGCCTATCGTGGGTGGCTTTGAGTGTGCTTATTTATGGGGTGTGGAAATGAAATACGAGATTACGAAGGGAAGTGAGAAGGATTTCGAGGGCTCCAGCGATAAATGCCTGATAATTGCTAGGCATCGTCGGCAGGGATGGATTAAGAGAATGGGTGAGTTTGTCGATGGCGCAGAATGCTTGGGTGAGAAATCCTGCATACATTCGACCTGCAACTGGGAAGTCATCGCCGAGCGCCGACCAATCACCGAGCCAGTTGTAAACCAACAGTTGACTACTGAATGGGATGGCGAAGGGTTGCCGCCGGTTGGTACTAAATGCGAGTGTGATTCAGCCGGAGACTGGCAGGAATGCACGGTTATTCTTTCTGTAGATAATGCAATTGTTTGGCAATGGGATTGGCAGAGGCCAAATAATGCATGCATCTCTTATGCTCACTGCGCACCTAAGTTCCGCCCCATCCGCTCACCTGAGGATGTGGCAAGGGATGAGTCCATCGAAGCGATGCGTGATGTGGGCTACACGCTGCCTGCCGCAATCAGATTTACTAAAGAAGAGATGACCGCACTCTACGACGCAGGTTACCGCAAGATGGAGTAGCCCATGACGCCAGAAGAGGCCGACAACGCAGTCAGAAGCATCGCAAAGAAACTCCTCACCGAACTCCGCAGTAAAGACAACCACCACACTCTCCGTCAGTTGCTCGATAAATACGCCAACCAAGCTAAGCCACTATGCCCATCAGGTCATGAAGTGTGGCTGTGGCTTTGCGTTTGGGTTCATCGGGTGGCTGAGGGTAAATAGCAGAGGTAAGCATGCAAGAAGAAATCTTCACATTTGAAGAGGCTTGCTCGTTCCTGAAAATCAGCCACAGCACCGGTTACGCATGGATTAAGGCGGCGCGGTTGCGGGCTAGCAGAACAGGCATCGGTAAGAAGAAAGGCGACTATCGCATTCTCAAGTCAGATTGCATTGCCTCAATTACCACTTGGATCAACAATCAGCCGGTGAATGCGGTTGACCAGCAAGAGGACGGACTTGTATGTCAATCAAGCAAAGGGGCGGAACGTGGCACTGTGACTTCGTTACGCCTGGTGGCAAAAGATTTAGACAGTCTCTTGGGACAACGGACAAGCGGCAAGCTCAGCAGCTCCACGATAAGTTAAAGGCTGAGATGTGGCGTACCGAGAAGTTGGGCGATGCTCCGGTCAAATACTTTGAAGAAGCGTGCCTGCGGTGGCTCAATGAGAAAGCCGACAAGAAGTCTTTGGATGCAGATAAATCAAAGATTGGTTTCTTTCTGATGCATTTAAAAGGGAGGGAGATCGGCAGTATCAGCAACGATGAGATTCAGACGCTGGTGTCGGGCATGACGAACAGAAAGCATCTCGCTAACTGGACGCAGATGAAGGAGAGATTGGAACGTGAGGGAAAGCCGGTACCGCCGTACAAACCAAAGCCAGTTTCCCAATCCTCACGATATTCTCATCAGGCCTTCATGCGCTCACTTCTGCGCATTGCGGCTAACGAGTGGGGATGGCTTGATTCGGTACCGATAGTGAAAGCCAAGCAGCCTCGCAATCGCCGTATCAGGTGGCTGAATCACGATGAGGCAAGGAATCTGGTTGAAGCACTTCCTGAGCACCTGAAGCCAATCGTTATCTTCGCGCTGGCTACCGGTCTTCGCCGGGGTAATATCCTCAGCCTGGAATGGTCGCAACTGGACATCACAAGGAAGATGGCGTGGATACACCCGGAAGATGCGAAAGGAGGCCGTGCAATCGGGGTAGCACTCAACGACACGGCCTGTCAGGTTCTGCGGAGTCAAATTGGTAAACATCACCGATGGGTATTTGTTCACACCGTATCATCCACAAAATCGAACGGAGAGAAAACAAAAGAAATTCGGAAAATGAGGGTCGATGGAAATACAGCTTGGAATGCAGCATTAATTAGAGCTGGTATAGAAGATTTTCGTTTTCATGACTTGCGCCATACTTGGGCGAGTTGGTTGGTTCAATCTGGAGTTCCCTTATCCGCTTTGCAAGAAATGGGCGGCTGGGAGTCAATAGAAATGGTAAGGAGATATGCCCATCTCTCACCAAATCATTTGACTCAACATGCAGCTCAAATAGACGTCATATTTGGCAAGAACGGCACAAATATGTCACAAGGGGATATTTCAGAAGTACTTAGAGTAGTGTAAAGCATTGATATTATTGGTGGGTCGTGGCGGGTTCGAACCGCCGACCAATTGATTAAGAGTCAACTGCTCTACCGACTGAGCTAACGACCCAACGCGACGAATTATTCTCCTCTGCTGTTCATATGTCAAACATTCCGCCAACCCTTTGCACTCATTCTCAAACATTATTGTGATTATCGTCACAACGAAAACCTGTATTATTCCCCGCACCTGGACAATTAGTCGCTTAATTAACATTCAGTCATCAATTCTGTAAAAAATACTATACGTTTTTCTCTTTCTTAATTTTCATGCCGGTTATAATAAGTGATTTTTTAACATTAGTATTACGTTACTTTCCCGACCAAACGGGGAAACACGGACAAACAAGAGCCATTCAGAGCTCAAAAATCATAAAAAAGCGACAGGACCTATCGCGTCGCTGGACAGAAAACAGGAATAAACACGACATGCAAGAAGAGACAAAAATCCTCACAGAGCCACGGGAGGAAGGCGCAGAAAACCTGCGGCGCAACCTCAGCAACCGGCACATCCAGCTGATAGCTATCGGCGGCGCGATTGGTACGGGCCTGTTTATGGGCTCGGGAAAAACCATCAGCCTGGCCGGCCCTTCCATCATCTTCGTCTACATGATCATCGGCTTTATGCTGTTTTTCGTGATGCGCGCGATGGGGGAACTGCTGCTCTCCAACCTCGAATACAAATCTTTCAGCGACTTTGCTGCGGATTTGCTTGGCCCTTGGGCGGGCTATTTCACTGGCTGGACTTACTGGTTCTGCTGGGTCGTGACCGGCATCGCCGACGTCGTGGCCATCACCGCGTATGCCCAGTTCTGGTTTCCCGGGCTGTCACAATGGATAGCGTCCCTGCTTTGCGTCGTGGTGCTGTTGAGCCTGAATCTTGCAACAGTGAAAATGTTTGGTGAGATGGAGTTTTGGTTCGCGATGATCAAAATCGTCGCTATCGTGGGATTGATCATTGCCGGGCTGGTGATGGTACTGACCCATTTTCAGACGCCCACCGGCTCAGTCGCCGCCTTTAGCAATCTATGGAATGACGGCGGGTTCTTCCCCAAAGGTGTCAGCGGATTCTTCGCGGGTTTCCAGATAGCCGTCTTCGCCTTTGTCGGAATTGAACTGGTCGGGACGACCGCCGCTGAGACCAAAGACCCGCTGAAATCCCTGCCGCGCGCCATCAATGCGATCCCACTGCGCATCATCATGTTTTACGTCTTCTCGCTGATTATCATCATGTCAGTCACGCCGTGGAGTTCGGTAGTACCTGACAAAAGCCCGTTCGTGGAACTTTTCGTGATTGCCGGGCTGCCTGCTGCGGCCAGTATCATCAACTTTGTAGTGCTGACATCGGCTGCATCGTCGGCCAATAGCGGCGTATTCTCCACCAGCCGTATGCTGTTTGGTCTGGCGCAGGAGGGCAACGCTCCAAAAGCCTTTGGTAAACTCTCCTCGCGCGCCGTGCCGTCAAACGGGCTGACCTTCTCATGCATCTGTCTGCTGGGCGGCGTGGTGCTGATTTACCTTATCCCCAACGTGATGACCGTCTTTACGCTGGTGACTACGGTGTCAGCAATTCTGTTTATGTTCGTGTGGACCATCATTCTTTGCTCGTATCTGGTCTACCGCCGCCAGCGCCCGCAGCTGCATGAAGCGTCAATCTACAAGATGCCGCTCGGCAAACTAATGTGCTGGGTCTGCATGGCGTTCTTCGTCTTCGTGCTGGTTCTGCTGACCTTACAGGACGACACCCGACAGGCGCTGATCGTCACACCACTGTGGTTTGTGATTCTCGGCATCGGCTACTGGCTGCGCACCAGAAAACGTGCAGCGTGAAATGAACAACTAAAAATAGAAAAGGAGCCAAATGGCTCCTTTTTAGTTTGGCGACTCGGCCCCTACTCCACCTTCAGCGCCTGCCGGAACTGCTCGAACAATGTGCTGGCAGAAGGTCTGACTGCGGCGACCTGAGTGGGCAACGTGTTCGGGCTGTTCTGGCTTAAATCCCCCAGATTAAACACAAAGGTGTAATCGGGTTGCTGACCCATGCGTAGGTCGCTGACCAGAATGTTATTTCCCTGCTGCTTCACGCTGAAAAAACCGTGACTGAACCAGGCGACACGCGCCAGGAACGGATTATCTTTATAGGTTTCATACAGCGCAGCACCACGAGGATAAAAAGAGAAACGGATCGGTGAATCGGGGTGCAGCAGCGAGGTAAACCCTTCGCCATAACTGTCTTTGGTCATCACCACCACGCGCCACACCAGCGAATTCAGCGGCGTTGGCGTCACCAGCACCTGCGTACTCTCGATGTGCTGCCGCTCCAGCTCTTCGCCGACGTGCAGCGTTACCTGATGCTGCTCCACCACCGTACAGGCCAGATACAGACAACTCACCCCCAGCAACAGATTATTCCAGAAGACCCCGCGGTGATTTTGCCGGTACAGCGCAATACCGAGGCCCGCAATCAGCGGCAGCGTATAGAGCGGGTCAACAATAAAGATGCTGCCGACCGCAAACGGGAAATGGGTAAACGGAATGCCAAGCTGAGTGCCGTAGACCGTCATCATATCCAGCAGCGGATGGGTGATCAGCGCCAGCCATACGGCCAGCCACCAGTGGCGAAAATGCGCTCCGGCGCTAAAAAGCCTGGCCATCAGCCAGGCGATCAGCGGGGAACCCAGCGTCAGATATAGCAGTGCATGTGTCTCAGTGCGGTGCTGCGTCATATTGCTGATGGCGTCGCCGTGATCGTAAAACACGTCGAGATCGGGCAACGTTCCACACACCGCACCGGCTAAGGCGGCTTTCCATACCGGCGTGCGCTTGCCCATCACCGCAATCCCTACCGCCCCTCCCAGTACAAGCTGTGAAACCGAATCCATTATTGCTCCTGCCCGCGAAGTTGAATGCCGCCGGTAATAATACGCTGGACGTTAATCACGGTCTGTTCGAAGAAAAGCGGGTCACTCAGGGTTTTCCCGGTAATCGCTTCCACCTGAACGCCAAAATCCGCGTAATGCTGCGTGGTGGCCCACAGCATAAAAATAAGATGCAAAGGTTCAACGGGAGCTATCAGCCCTGCGTTTATCCAGCCGCGGATCACCCCGGACTTCTCTTCCACCAGCGTTTTCAGGCTACCACCCAGCTCCTGCTTAAGCAGAGGCGCACCCTGCACCATCTCCAGACAGAATAGCCTCGAGGCCTGCGGATGGTCTCGCGATACACAGAGCTTCAGGCGCACATATTCACCAATGGCTTCCAGCGGATGCTGCTCCGCGCGCAGCGCTTTGAGCGGCGCGAGCCAGACGTCGAGCAGACCTTTCAACACGGCGACATAGAGATCTTCTTTCGACGGGAAGTAGTAAAGCAAATTGGTTTTCGACACGTCGGCGCGCTCGGCGACCTGATCCAGGCTGGTGCCATGTATACCGTAAAGAGAGAAAAACTCCAGCGCTGCCGCCATGATGGTGCTGCGCTTGGCGGCAACCGCTCTTGAACGCCGCGTCGGCGCTTTATCCTGATGTTCTGCCTCGTGCTTCACAGTCTCTCCGGTGAGTTTCCAGGCCAAAACCAAAGCATAACAAATGCCTATGATCTCCACTATCGAGATTCACTGACGTGATGCCGCCCGCAAGGACAGTTAACTCTTTATGGCTATATATTAAAGAAT
This sequence comes from uncultured Enterobacterales bacterium, assembly GCA_963519305.1. Taxonomy (GTDB): domain Bacteria; phylum Pseudomonadota; class Gammaproteobacteria; order Enterobacterales; family Enterobacteriaceae; genus Ewingella. Next base: position 271,703 of record CAUQMS010000004.1, on the reverse strand, counting down.
TTCGCACCAATTTTGCTCAGGTGTGCCTGTTTTGCGTGCAATTATTTTTGACCAAATGGTCCGAAACAGACCAGCCGTTCTATTAAAACACCTCGCACAGTTTTAACTCAATGATAAATATCATTATTTAAAAACTGGCATCCGCTTTGCAAAGAGTCCCCTGTCAGTCAATTTCCGCCCGGTGCAATTCGGAACCCGCAGGACGCACTCAAGCCGCGCAGAGATTTTCGCAAGCCCATGTTTATGTTATTGAGATTGAGGTGAGCTATGAAAATCGGAGTCTTTATTCCCATCGGTAATAACGGTTGGTTGATTTCTGAAACAGCACCACAGTACAAGCCGACTTTTGAACTGAACAAAACTATCGTGCAGCGTGCCGAGCATTATCATTTCGACTTCGCGCTGTCGATGATCAAACTGCGTGGCTTCGGCGGCAAGACCGAGTTCTGGGAACACAATATGGAGTCGTTCACGCTGATGGCAGGCCTTGCCGCCGTGACCTCCCGCATTCAGCTCTATGCCACCGCTGCCACGCTGGTTATGCCACCCGCCATCGTTGCCCGCATGGCGGCGACTATCGACTCTATCTCCAATGGTCGTTTTGGCGTCAACGTCGTCACTGGCTGGCAAAAACCTGAATATGAACAGATGGGCATGTGGCCGGGAGATGACTATTTCAGCCGCCGCTACGACTATCTGACCGAATACGTCACCGTACTGCGCGACCTGTGGGGCACCGGCCACTGCACCCTCGACGGCGAGTTTTTCAAAATGGATGACTGCCGCGTCAGCCCGCGCCCGCAGGCCGAGATGAAAGTGATCTGCGCCGGGCAGAGCGATGCGGGCATGGCATTCTCCGCCAAACATGCCGATTTCAACTTCTGTTTCGGTAAAGGCGTCAACACCCCAACGGCCTTTGCGCCGACCGCCGCCCGCATGAAAACAGCCGCCGACACCGAACAGCGCGACGTCGCCTCCTACGTCTTGTTTATGATCATCGCCGACGATACCGACGCCGCCGCACGCGACAAATGGGAGCTGTATAAATCCGGCGCCGATGCCGATGCGCTGGCGTGGCTCACCGACCAGAGCAGCAAAGACACCAAATCCGGCAGCGACACCAACGTGCGCCAGATGGCGGACCCCACCTCTGCGGTCAATATCAACATGGGCACCCTGGTCGGCTCTTATGCCAACGTGGCCAGAATGCTCGATGAGATCGCCACCGTACCGGGCACTGAAGGCATTCTGCTGACCTTCGATGATTTCGTACAAGGCATCGAAAATTTCGGCCAGTGCATTCAGCCGTTGATGAAAACCCGCCAGAACCTGCTGACCAATGCCGGTGCAACTGAACATAAAGAGGTAGCGTAATGACTGTTTTTGGAAAACCTAAGGCCGTTCTGAACCAAACCGTTATACGCCGCGATACCAAAAACAGCGGCGATGAAACTGTGCTGACGGCGCGCCCGGAAGCCATTGCCTTCACGCCGCAGCAAACGGCGCTGATTGTGGTCGACATGCAAAACGCCTATGCCTCCAAAGGCGGCTATCTGGATCTGGCGGGTTTCGACGTTTCGGCCACCGGCCCTGTGATTAAAAACATTCAGCGGGCCATTGCGGCGGCGCGCTCGGCGGGCATCAAAATCATTTTCTTCCAGAATGGTTGGGACAATCAGTACGTGGAAGCCGGTGGCGAAGGCTCTCCCAATTTCCACAAATCCAATGCGCTGAAAACCATGCGCAAACGCCCCGAGCTGATGGGAAAACTACTGGCAAAAGGCGACTGGGATTACGACCTGGTGGATGAACTTCAGCCGCAACCCGGTGACATCGTGCTGCCGAAGCCGCGCTACAGCGGCTTCTTTAACACCCAGCTCGACAGCCTGCTGCGCAGCTACGGTATTCATCATCTGGTGTTTACCGGCATTGCCACCAATGTCTGCGTGGAATCTACGCTGCGTGACGGCTTCTTCCTCGAATATTTCGGCGTGGTGCTGGAAGACGCCACCCATCAGGCAGGCCCCGATTTTGCACAAAAAGCGGCGATTTACAACATAGAAACCTTCTTCGGCTGGGTGTCAGATGTGAACAGCTTCTGTCATGCACTCGGTTGCGACACCCAACGGTTAAGCCAGACGGCCTGACCTTTCACTGAGGAGAATCTCTATGCCTAAAAGCGCGATTATCCCGGCAGGCAGCGGCGTTCCGCTGGCCCCGTTTGTTCCCGGCACGCTGGCCGATGGCGTGGTTTACGTCTCCGGCACCCTGCCTTTTGACAAAGAAAACAACGTCGTGCATCCGGGTGACGCCGCCGCGCAAACCCGCCATGTGCTGGAGATCATTAAAAGCGTGATCGAAACCGCAGGCGGCAACATGAGTGACGTCACCATGAACTCGATTTTCATCACCGACTGGGCGAACTATGCGGCAGTGAATCTGGTTTACGCGGAATACTTCCCCGGTGAGAAACCGGCGCGGTTCTGTATTCAGTGCGGGCTGGTAAAACCGGGGGCGCTGATCGAAATCGCGTCGATTGCGCATATCGGTAACCCGTGAGGTAACGCGATGTATTACAAGATGTCAGGTAAAAATAACGCAGAGGCTGAAACCGTGGTGCTGTCATCCGGACTCGGTGGCGTTCATGGCTTCTGGCAACCCCAGATGGCGATGCTGAACGCCTATTTTCGCGTGGTGGTGTATGACCAGCACGGCACCGGCGGCAGTCATGGCTGCGTTCCTGCGGGTTACCGGATGGAGGACATGGCGGACGAACTGGCCGGGATGCTCAACGGGCTGGACATCAGCCGCTGTCATCTGGTCGGGCACGCGCTCGGCGGCATTATCGGCCTGCATCTTGCAAGACGTTACCCGTCGCTGTTGCAAAGTCTGGTCGTCATTAACGGCTGGGCGCAGCTCGACAGCCAGACCTGCCGCTGCTTCGAGGTACGCCAGAACCTGCTGCTCAACAGTGGCGTGGATGCCTACGTACAGGCGCAGCCGCTGTTTCTTTATCCGGCTGACTGGCTGTCTGAAAACGAGGCGTTATTGCAGCAAGAGCGCCAGCATCAGGTGGCACATTTTCAGGGGATGGAAAATCTGCTGCACCGCCTTCAGGCGCTGATGGGTTCCGACCTGAGTAACGCACTCAGCGAGATCGTCACACCGACGCTGGCGCTTAGTTGCAAGGATGATCTGCTGGTGCCGTGGCACTGTTCGCCCACGCTGGCTGACGGGCTACCCAACGGTGAACATCAGCAGATGAATTATGGCGGTCATGCCATGAGCGTGACCGACAGCGAAACCTTTAACCCGATATTACTGGAGTGGCTGCTGACACATGCAGGTGCATCTTCAGACCCGGTATCGACGGAGTCATTATGACCGAAGCCTTAACCGCCAGCGCGCTGGCAACCCTGTTTACCGAGGCACGCACCCACAACGGCTGGCAGGAAAAACCCGTCAGCGATGAACTGCTCAAACAGGTTTATGGGCTGGCGCGCATGGGGCCAACCTCGGCCAACTGCTGCCCGGCACGTTTTGTCTTTGTACAAAGCCAGGAAGCCAAAGAGAAACTGGCCCCGGCTATTTCCAGCGGCAATCTGGCGAAAACGCTCGCCGCACCGGTGACGGCGATTGTGGCGTATGACCCGCAATTCTACGACCTGCTGCCGGAGCTGTTCCCGCACGGCGATGCCCGTTCCTGGTTCACCTCCAGCCCGCAGCTGGCCTATGAAACCGCATTTCGCAACAGCAGCTTACAGGCGGCCTATCTGATCATGGCCTGCCGCTCGCTGGGGCTCGATACCGGGCCGATGTCCGGATTTGACGCCGCGAAAGTCGATGAACTGTTCTTATCGGAACTGGGGTGGAAGTCTAACTTTCTGATCAATATCGGTTATGGCGACAGCAGCAAAGTCTACGGACGTCTGCCCCGCCTTGACTTTGACCGCGCCTGCCAGCAGGCCTGAACACGGGAGAACATTATGCAAACAGCCATGCTCAATACTGAAATTCAGCCGGTGGAAAAACAGGATTTCCGCGATGCCATGTCGCGTCTGGGATCGGCGGTCAACATCATCACCACCGACGGTCCGGCAGGCCGAGCGGGTTTCACCGCCTCGGCGGTGTGCAGCGTAACCGACTCCCCCCCCACGCTGCTGGTGTGCCTCAACCGCTCGGCGTCGGTCTATGCGGCGTTCAAAGAAAACCAGGTGCTGTGCGTCAATACGCTGGCCGACAGCCATGAATCCCTGTCGAACTTATTCGGTGGGAAAACCTCGATGGAGCAGCGCTTTGACGCCGCCGAATGGTCGTCGCTGGTCACCGGCTCGCCAATCTTAAGCGGCGCCGTGGTGTCGTTTGACTGCAAAATCACGCAGGTCACCAGTGTCGGTACGCACGACATTTTGTTCTGTGAAGCCGTTGCCTTAGTACGCAATGACGAGAGCCACGGACTGGCTTATTTCGACCGGCGCTATCACCCGCTGATGCGTCAGAGCGCCTGATAAAGCAGCCGTTACTCAACATTCCACTCACACTCCGGAGCACAAGATGGCGAATTCCTGGTTTCCACAATGGCGTAAACGGCAGGGCAATCTGGATGGCGCTATTGTCGCGCCGGATGAACGGCTGCCGCTGGGACAGACAATAATCATGGGCCTGCAACATACGGTCGCCATGTTTGGGGCAACGGTGCTGATGCCGCTGCTGATGGGATTTGACGCCAATATCGCGATCCTGATGTCCGGTATCGGCACCCTGCTGTTCTTTGTGATCGTCGGCGGACGGGTACCGAGTTATCTCGGTTCCAGTGCGGCATTTGTCGGGCTGGTGATTGCCGTTACCGGCTACAGCGGCCACGGCCCCAACCCGAATATTGCGCTGGCTCTGGGCGGTATCATCGCCTGCGGGGCGGTGTATATGCTGATTGGCTTTATCGTCATGGCAGTCGGCACCCGCTGGATTGAAAAACTGATGCCACCCGTGGTGACCGGTGCTGTGGTCATGGCTATCGGCCTGAATCTGGCCCCGATCGCCGTGCACGGCGTCTCGGGATCCTCTTTCGACAGCTGGATGGCCGTCGTCACCGTGCTGTGTATTGGCAGCGTGGCGGTCTTCACCCGAGGACTGGTGCAAAAGCTGTTACTGTTACTCGGGCTGATTGCCGCCTATCTGATTTATGTGGTGATCACTAACGGCCTGGGGCTCGGCACGCCGGTCGATTTTAGCGTCATTTCTCAGGCCGCCTGGATAGGTTTACCAACGATCACCACGCCGGTCTTCAACACCCACGCCATGTTGTTGATCGCCCCCGTAGCGGTGATTCTGGTGGCAGAGAACCTGGGCCACATCAAAGCCGTGGCCGGGATGACCGGTAAAAATCTTGATCCATACATGGGGCGGGCGTTTGTCGGCGACGGTCTGGCAACGATGCTTTCTGCCTCCGTCGGCGGCAATGGCATGACCACCTATGCCGAAAACATCGGCGTCATGGCTGTCACCAAAATCTACTCGACGCTGATTTTTGTCGCCGCGGGTCTGGTTGCTATTGTATTGGGCTTCTCTCCCAAGTTTGGTGCACTGATCCACACCATTCCCGGCCCGGTGCTGGGCGGCGCGTCCATTGTGGTGTTCGGTTTGATTGCCGTCGCCGGGGCACGAATCTGGGTACAAAATAAGGTGGATTTAAACCAGAACGGTAACCTGATTATGGTCGCGGTCACGCTGGTGCTGGGCGCGGGCAACTTCTCGCTGACCGTCGGCGGCTTTACCATGGGTGGCATCGGGACAGCCACCTTTGGCGCGATTCTGCTCAACGCACTGTTGAAAAACCGCCGTATTGCCGAAACTGGCACAGAAGCTGCATTAAAAGATCACTGACGACCTCAGTTTCTCCTTAGCTCATCAAATTTGATGATCGCCAGCTGTTATCCGGTCCACCCGTCCGGTTGAGCAGCTGGTTTTTTTCTTTCTACGCCCTACACCACAAAACCCATATGCTTCCCGCCGGGAAGCTCAATATCAGCGTTTAACGTGCCTCCCGTTGCTTCAACATAACGCTTCATCGTCGAAAGTTTTATATCATTGCCGCGCTGCCCGATAGCCACCACCGAAGGCTGACTGATCCCCATTGATTTCACTGAGTCAGCCTGAGATATTGCCAGTGGCTCACGCAGGGCAAAACGACATCAGACAAGAATTACATCGAGTTGCATTTCAAAATTGCAGAGAACATTCCAATTCTCATGCCAGAAAAATCAACAACCTGGTGAAAGTCTCATCAAACGAACGCGATTTTCGTTTAACCCTTTGACATGCCCACGGGCACTCGCTATTATTCGCCCCGTTCCAACGATTCCTCTGTAGTTCAGTCGGTAGAACGGCGGACTGTTAATCCGTATGTCACTGGTTCGAGTCCAGTCAGAGGAGCCATATTAGAAAAGCCCGCTTAAGGAAACTTAAGCGGGCTTTTTGCTGTTCAGATGTTATTGAGACTCCGCGTCGAAACGAAACATATTCGCACTCAGGAAATCAATAAACACCCGCAGTTTAGGCGTCATATAGCGATCGGACGGCCAGACTACATGCAGGCTAACTGTTCGGTGAACGTAGTCGTCCAGTACGGTTTGCAGGCTACCGGCATTGAGAAGTCCACGGATGGAAAAGTCCGGCAGGCAGGCGATCCCGAGCCCCTTCAGGCCAAAGCAGACACGGGTTTCGATGTTATTGCACACCATGGAAACCGGGATATCACTGTCCGCGCAGGCGTTCAGCGGCCAGCTTTCCAGCTTACCGCTGGAGGGAAAGCGGTAATGCATACACCTGTGCCTGGCCAACTCTTCCGGATGCTGTGGTTGCCCGTAGCGACGGAAGTAGTCGGGCGAACCCACCAGCAGCATCTGAAAATCGCCCAGTTTCTTCGCCGCCAGACGTGAGTCAGTCAGTTCACCGGTGCGCACGACGGCATCAAAGCCCTCCTCCACTACGTCGACCATCCGGTCGGTAAAGTCCAGATCCAACTCGATGTCCGGATACTGTTGAATGAAGTCACTCAACACCGGCAAAACCAGTGAACTGACCAGCGGCAGACTCACCCGCAACCGGCCCCGCGGGACCTCCTTGATCTGTGAAAACTCCACTTCGGCTGCTTCAAGTTCATTAAGAATGCGGCGGGCGCGCTCAAGAAACATCATGCCCTCGGCGGTCAGTGTGATGCTGCGGGTGCTGCGATGAAACAACCTCACCCGCAGCCGCGCTTCCAGCCGTGCAATATTCTTGCCCACGGCCGAGGCCGAAATTCCAAGCAGACGGCCAGCCAGAACAAAACTTCGGCTCTCCGCTACCTGCACAAACACCGTCAGACTGCTGAGGTTTTCCATTCACATTCCCATTGCGGACATTTTTGTCCGTATACAAGAGAAATTTACCCTACTTTTTCCGCATTCAGTAGTTATCTATTGTGGTGATCTCCTTTTTTAAACAGCAGGAATCACCATGTCATTAATGTTATCGCCCACTCCGCATCACGCAGAAAGTCTGAATATTCAACCACAACAGATAGATGCCGTGATTGATCACGCCATCAGCGATCATCGCCTGGTGGGTGCTGTGGTGATGGTTTCCCACCGCGGGGCGCGGCGCTACCTGCGGGCGGCAGGAATGGCCGACAGGGAAGCCGGTCGTCCCATGACGTCTGAGACCTTGTTTCGTCTGGCGTCGGTCAGTAAGCCCATTGTCTCGACGGCAGCGATGGTGCTGGTCGCGCAGGGTAAACTGGATCTTGACGATGACATACGCCGCTGGCTGCCGGACTTTACCCCCCGCATGAACGATGGCCACTGCCCGCTCATTACGCTGCGTCATCTTCTCAGTCATACCGCCGGGCTGAGCTACCGTTTTCTGGAAGAGGATGATAATGGCCCTTATGCGCTGGCCGGGATCTCTGACGGCATGGACAACAGCACGATTTCCCTGCAGGAAAATCTGCGCAAACTGGCTGGCGCTCCGCTGCTGTACGCACCCGGCACGTCGTGGAATTACTCGCTGGCCATTGATGTCGTTGGATCAATCATCGAACAGGTCTGCCAGCAGTCTTTGGCTACAGCGCTGGCCACGCTTGTGACAGTTCCGCTGCACATGACTGATACCGCTTTTTTCACCGTCGATGCTGCCCGCCTGAGTCAGGCTTATGTCAGCGATACGCCGGTTCCCCATCGGTTGCAGGAAGGGGAAATCGTCCCGGCTTTTGAAGGAACCGTCGGCATTCCCTACTCCCCGCGCAGAGCCTTAGATCCTCAGGCCTTTACGTCTGGCGGAGCCGGAATGGTGGGAAGCGCCGGAGATCTGATGCGCCTGCTGGAAGCACTGCGTCAGGGCGGTGCCCCGCTGTTTGCAGCAGAAACCGTGGCACAAATGGGCCGCGACCAGACGGAGGGGAGAGATATCCCGCAGCTTCCCGGCTGCGGTTTCGGACTGGGCTTCTCAGTTTTGCGTGACCCGCAGGCCATCGCCTCACCAGAATCCCCCGGTACCTGGCGCTGGGGCGGTGCTTATGGCCACTCGTGGTTCGTTGATCCGGTACAGGAACTGAGCGTGGTGGCATTCACCAACACGCTTTATGAAGGGATGTCTGGCCGCTTTGTCACCGACCTGCGAGATGCGGTCTACGGCGCTTCACCGGGAGCCACATAATGAAAGCGACCCTGCCCACTTCAGGATTACTGGCGCTGGCTATGACAGGTTTTATCGCCATCATGACCGAAACCTTACCGGCCGGGTTGTTGCCACAAATCAGTCGCGGCCTGAATATTTCGCCGTCGCTGGCCGGGCAGTTAGTGACGGCGTATGCCCTCGGTTCGCTGCTGGCAGCGATCCCCTTAACCGCCCTGACCCGCAGCTGGCGGCGGCGTCCGGCGCTGATGACGGCCATTATTGGTTTTCTGGCCTTTAATACGCTCACCGCCCTCACCTCAAATCTGATGGTTATTATGGTGGCCCGTTTTATGGCTGGCGCGGCAGCCGGTCTGGCCTGGGGACTGCTCGCCGGCTATGCGCGGCGTATGGTGCCCATCCATTTACAGGGCCGGGCCATGGCGGTCGCGATGATGGGCGCACCGGTTGCGCTGGCGATTGGCGTCCCGCTTGGCACCTGGCTCGGCGGCGTGGTCAGCTGGCAGACCGTGTTCGGTATGATCTCAGTACTGACCCTTTTGCTGACCGGCTGGGTGATGCTGCAAGTGCCCGATTTTCCGGGGCAGCTAGCACAGGACAGCCAGCCGGTTGGCAAGGTATTGACGACGCCCGGCGTCCGGCCAATCCTGTTTGTCATCGTGGTCTGGGTCTTCGCACACAACACACTTTATACCTACATTGCCCCGCTGCTTGGTCCGGCAGGCCTGACGGATCAGGTCGATAAAGTTCTGCTGGTGTTTGGACTCAGCGCGCTCGGCGGCATCTGGATGGTGGGCGCCGTAGTTGATGGCTGGCTGCGCCGGGCCGTGCTGCTGAGCCTTACCGGTTTCGCACTGGCCGTCTGCGCATGGGGAGCGTATGGCAGTTCTCCTTGGGTTGTGTATACCAGCGTTATCCTGTGGGGCATCACCTTTGGCGGTGCCCCGGCCCTGCTGCAAACCGCCTCAGCTGACGCAACCGGCGCCGATGCCGATATCGCCCAGTCGATGATTGTGGTGGCGTGGAATCTGGCAATCGCGGGCGGTGGTATCACCGGCGGCCTGTTGCTGGAACACGTCGGCATTGGCGCATTCCCATGGACCGCGCTGGCGCTGCTTCTTGCCGGTTTGCTCACCGCATGGAAAGCCAGCACCTACGGATTTAAAACCGGTGCGCGCGCAGTTTACAAAACAGGTTAATTTGTTTACGTAACTAATTAATTTTACTTTCTAAAAAGAGAGATACCGCACCATTTCTCCGCCTGCTGGCTGATAATATTTAAGGCTCATCCATTAGTTTCCATAACGTAATGGCAGCATTATTCAGCTTACTTAAAGGGAGTTTTAGGTGAACAAGATCCTGTCCTTAGTGCCGTTAGTGATGGTGATGTGCTCGACGTTTCAGGTATTTGCTGCCTGCCAGCAGGATGGCGAGCCCCTTCCAGACGGAATGAACGCTGCCGGCTCGCACCCCGTTGGCCAGTAGTTTTCCGGTAGTCTCAGGTAAGCGTTAAAAGCCGTTCTGATCATTCAGAGCGGCTTTTTTTGCTTTATACGATGCCGGTGCTATAACCCACTCTTGAGCTCACACTTTCTTTGCAATAAGGAACGCCCATGTCCGCCAGGATCCGCTGTGCCATTCTTGATGATTACCAAAGTGTCGCGTTGTCTTTCGCCGACTGGTCGCCGCTCGAAGCGCGTTTAGAAATGCAGGTTTTCAGCGAACATATTGCTGATGAAACGGAGCTGGCAGCCGCCCTCGGCGAGGCTGAAATCGTGGTCATCATGCGCGAACGCACGCCCTTTACCGCGTCACTGTTTGCCCGCCTGCCGGCACTCAAACTGCTGATCACCTCAGGTATGCGCAATGCCTCCATAGATATGGCTGCCGCCAAAGCGCACGGCGTAACGGTTTGCGGTACCGGCAGCGGCGGCAGTGCACCAGTGGAGATGACCTGGGCGCTGATCCTCGGGCTGGCACGGCATCTGGTGGAAGAGAACACTGCGCTGCGCCAGAACGGTCCGTGGCAGAGTACGGTCGGTTTTGGTCTGAGTGGCAAACGCCTCGGCCTGATCGGGCTTGGGAAAATCGGTCAGAAGATGGCGGTGATCGCCCAGGCCTTTGGTATGCATGTGGTAGCGTGGAGCCAGAACCTGACCGCTGAACGTGCAGCGCAGTGTGGCGTGGATTTTGCCGCCAGCAAGGAAGCACTGCTCGCCACCAGCGATGTGGTATCGGTGCATCTGGTACTGAGCGAACGCACGCGGGGGCTGCTCGATGCCGCCGATCTGGCATTAATGAAACACTCCACACTGCTGATTAATACCTCACGCGCAGCGATTATCGATCAGCCCGCACTCATCAGCGCCCTTGAAGCCAGAAAAATCGGCGGCGCGGGTCTGGATGTCTTTGACGTTGAACCGCTGCCCGCAGACCATCCGTTACGTAGCCTGCCCAACGTGCTGGCGACGCCGCATCTGGGTTACGTCGCCGACGGCAACTATCACACCTATTTCACCGAAACCGTGGAAGACATTGAAGCCTGGCTGGCCGGAGAACCGGTGCGGGTCTTGAGTTAACTCAAATTCCGTTATCTGACCTGCATTTCCGTATCTGATAGTTGCCATCCACAACTATTCATGACCATTATGCGAACTCCATTTACATTCAGTTACGCCTAATGATTAACGTTGCTTTGATTGATGACCACGTGGTGGTGCGCTCCGGCTTTGCTCAGTTGCTCGGGCTTGAGCAGGACATGCAGATTGTCGGCCAGTATGCCTCGGCGGCCCACGCCTGGTCGTCGCTGCTGAAAATGAACATCGACGTGGCGGTGATGGATATCGCCATGCCGGACGAAAGCGGGCTCAGCCTGCTGGCACGTCTGCGGCAACAGCGCCCGAATTTCCGCGCCATTATTCTGAGTATTTATGACACCACGGCGTTCGTGCAGAGCGCGCTCGACGCCGGTGCCGGTGGCTATTTGACCAAGCGCTGCGGACCGGAAGAGCTGGTGCAGGCGGTGCGCACGGTACATGCCGGTGGCCGCTATCTCTGTTCCGATGCCCTGCTGGCGCTGCGCCAGAGTCAGCAAACGCCCAAAGCCTTACAGTCGCTCACCCCGCGTGAGCGCGAAATCTTTGACCTGCTGGTTAACGGGCTGAGCGTCAAAGCCATCGCCGAACAGCTGGCGCTGAGCCATAAAACCGTTCACGTCCACCGCGCTAATATCCTCGGCAAACTCCAGTGTGACACCACCATTGAACTGGTGCATTTCGCCATTGGGCACCATCTGCTCGCCGGAAGTTAGCCTGTGCGGAAAATAGGGCTGACGTTATTTCTGGCGATGTTCTACAGCCTGTGCTGGCTGGCGCTGTGGTCGATCAGTTTTTACCTCACACAAAACGGCCAGCAGGCCATGTTGCTGCTGCCCCAGGGCTTGCGCCTCGCGCTGATGACGCTGCTTTCGCGCCGCTACTGGCCGGCGATGCTGGTATCCGAAATGGGTATCGGCATCTGGCTGCACAGCGAACAGCTGCAGACGCACTGGATTATTCTGCTTTCCCCGCTGCTGAGCCTCATTCCCGCTGCGCTGGTGCAACACGCCTGGCGGCGGTTTACGCTTTACTGGCAGCGCCTGCTGTTGCTGCTGGGCGCGGTGGCGGGCAACAGCCTGTTACAGATGGCAGTGCCGGGTCTGTGGCTAAGTTCACCGCTGAGCCAGACCTTGCTGGCCTCGTTCACTGGCGGCATTTTACTGACGCCGTTTATCTATCTGATTTACGAATACCTCAAACAGCAGCATCTGCAAAACCTGCTGGCGCAGGAGATCCCAGACCCGCCGCTGCGCACTTCCCTGCTGATCTGGTGTTCGCTGTTCTTCGCCCTCGCCGTCTGCCTGCAAATGAGCCTCGCGCCCGAAGTCGAGCGGCTGCTGATTATCCTGGTGTTCCTGCCCAACGTCGTCATGGCTTACGCCTTTGGCTGGCAGGGCGGCGTACTGGCGGCGGTGCTGGGCAGCCTGATGATCACGGTTACACGCCAGATGAGCGGCGCATTTCACGACTTACTCGAACTGGAGCTTTTCCTCTCCACGCAGGCGCTGCTGGGCATCGGCCTTGGGATCGCCATCAGCCGCCAGCAACAGCTGGCGTCACACCTTAACCGCTACCGGTTGCAGCTGGAGCAGGAACTGCACACCCGCCGCCAGCTGACCGAACGGCTGGTGCATACAGAAGAGGCGGTGCGCAAAGAGATCGCCCGCGAACTGCATGATGAAATTGGCCAGAACATCACCGCCATTCAGATTCAGGCGATGCTGGTCGATCGCAGCCCGCACGGCCCGGCGACACACGTTGCGGCAAAGCAAATTGGCGAACTCTCTCAGCGCATTCACCACACCACGCGACAGCTGTTGCGCCAGTTACGTCCACCGGTGCTGGATGAAATGGCTCTCGACAAAGCCCTGCACCATCTGGCCGGTGAATTTGCTTTCGCCTCGCAAGGTATCGACTTTCAGCTTGACTACCGTCTTCCCGCCGTCCCCACTGATGACACGTTGATTTTCACGCTCTACCGGCTGGTGCAAGAGTTACTCAATAACATCAATAAACACGCCAGCGCTACGCGGGTGCGCGTCAGCCTGACTCAGCAGCAACAGAGGCTGGTGCTCGACGTCAGCGACAACGGGATCGGCTTTACTCAGCCGGTCAAAGAGGGCTTTGGCCTGCGCGGCATTGAGGAGCGGGTACGCGCCCTGGGTGGAGAATGGCTGCTTGAGCAGCATCAGGGCACGCGCATAATTGTTAAGTTGCCCACAGATTTGCAAAGAACACCGCCCTGACTAGGACTAATTCCTAGTCATCTAAAACCTTGTCTCATCCCCTGAAAACAACACCCGCCTACACTCGCCCTACAAGCCGGAGAAAACCATGACCCTCACCGCTGCCGAGGTTGATAAAGATTACCGCTACTGGCGGGTTCATCTGCTGATGTCAATGGTGATTGGCTACGCCGCGTTCTACCTCACCCGCAAGAGCGTCAATTTCGCCATGCCGGTGATGCAGTTGGAACTGGGGCTGACCAAAGGGGATATCGGCCTGCTGGGCACGCTGTTTTATCTGGCTTACGGCGGCTCAAAGTTTGTCTCGGGGATTTTCAGTGACCGCACCGGAGCCCGCTGGTTTATGGGCGTCGGCCTGCTGATGACCGGCGTGCTGAACATCGTGTTCGCTTTCTGCCATTCGCTGCCCGCGCTGCTTTTCGTGTGGACACTGAACGGATTTTTTCAGGGCTGGGGATGGCCGCCGTGCGCCAGATTATTGACCCACTGGTATTCGCGTAACGAACGCGGTTTCTGGTGGGGCTGCTGGAATACGTCGATCAACATCGGCGGCGCGGCGGTTCCCCTGCTGTCAGGGGTACTCGCCGCCACGTGGGGCTGGCAGGCGGCGCTGCTGGTGCCGGGCGCCATCGGAATGGTGCTCGGCATCTGGCTCTGCCGCCAGCTGCGCGGCACGCCGCAGGAACAGGGCTTGCCGACCGTCGGCGAGTGGCGGCGAGACCCGCTGGAGCTACGCCAGGAACAGCAAAGCCCGCCGATGAACATGACGCGGATTCTGCGCAAGACCCTTTTGCAGAACCGGACGATCTGGCTGCTCGGCGTCTCTTACGTACTGGTCTATCTGATCCGCATTGCGCTCAACGACTGGGGCAACATCTGGCTGGCGGAGAATCACGGCGTCAATCTGCTCAGCGCCAATGCCACGCTCTCCCTGTTTGAGCTTGGCGGGCTGCTCGGTGCACTGTTCGCCGGATGGGGCTCTGATTTGCTGTTTCGCGGCCAGCGCGCCCCGATGATTTTACTGTTTTCGCTCGGGCTGTTTTTAACCGTCACTGCCCTGTGGCTGGCTCCGGTCCACCATTTCGGACTGCTGGCGCTGAGCTTCTTCAGTATCGGATTTTTTGTTTTCGGGCCGCAAATGCTGATCGGGCTGGCGGCGACGGAATATTCACACAAAGACGCGGCGGGCACGGTGACCGGTTTTCTCGGACTGTTTGCCTACCTCGGCGCTGCGCTGGCGGGATGGCCGCTGGCGGTGGTGATGCAACATTATGGCTGGTCCGGCTTTTTCGCCGTGCTGACGCTGGCTTCAGCCTGTGTCGGGCTGCTGCTGATGCCGATGATGATGGCCGGGATCAGCAAGCGCGAGCTTAACGCCGCACCGCCGGATAACTGACAAAGTTCCTCTGTTCCACCCTATAAAAATAAAAGGTAAACGCCATGAAACTGTCCCTGATCCATTCCGCTCTTGCCGCTGCCGTGGCCCTGACTGCGCTGACCGGCGCCGCTCAGGCCAAAGGCCGTCTGGTAATTTATTGCAGTGCCACCAACGCCATGTGTGAAGAAGAAGCCAAAGCCTTTGGCGAGAAGTACGACGTCAAAACTTCGTTCCTGCGCAACGGCTCCGGCAGTACGCTGGCGAAAGTCGAAGCCGAGAAGAAGAATCCGCAGGCCGACGTATGGTACGGCGGCACGCTGGATCCGCAGTCTCAGGCCGGTGAAATGGACCTGCTACAACCCTACAAATCCCCGAACCTTGCGCAAATCATGCCGAACTTTCAGGATCCTGCAAAGCGCAAAGGTAACTACTCATCGGCCGTCTACATCGGTATTTTAGGGGTTGGTGTTAACACCAACCGCCTTAAAGAGAAAAACCTGCCAGAGCCGAAGTGCTGGAAGGATCTGACCAACCCGATTTATAAAGGGGAAATCCAGATTGCCGATCCGCAAAGCTCAGGCACCGCTTATACCGCGCTGGCGACTTTCGCACAGCTGTGGGGCGAAGATCAGGCCTTCGATTACCTGAAAAAACTCAACACCAATATTTCGCAGTACACCAAATCCGGTATCGCCCCGGCACGTAACGCCGCACGCGGTGAAACCGCCATCGGCATCGGTTTCCTGCACGATTACGCGCAGGAAAAAGAGAGCGGCGCACCATTGAAACTGATCTCCCCGTGCGAAGGTTCCGGCTATGAAATTGGCGGTGTAAGCATCCTCAAAGATGCACGCAATCTCGACAACGCCAAACTGTTCGTAGACTGGGCGCTGTCGAAAGAGGCGCAGGAACTGGCATGGAAAAAAGGCCAGTCGTATCAGATCCTGACCAACACCACCGCAGAAACCTCCCCGAACTCGCTGAAAATGAGCGACCTGAAGCTCATCAATTACGACATGGACAAGTACGGCGCGTCGGACATGCGTAAAGAGCTCATCACCAAATGGGTTAACGAAGTGAAGATGGGCAAAGAGACACAATAAAGCCCGCATCAGCCGGGTGGCTTCGCCCGGCTAGATCACCTGTTTATTCTTTTTCGCCAACACCTTTTTTCTCTTTAGGGAAACCCTATGTCTCATTCACTCACCCTGCCCGACACCCGGCGCCGGGAACCGGTTTTCGGCTGGCTCGGGCTGCTTGTGGCGGCCTTCGTGCTGCTGCCAGCCTGGAGCCTGGACTACGGTCTGATGGACTCCTCACAGGAGGAGATCCTCGCCGCCTATGGCTGGTCCGGGCTGAACATCAGCCTGCTGTGGCTGCTGTTACCAATGGTTTTGCTGCTGCGCCCACGTTTTGCACAGCGGCTTGAAGCCCGCGGTCGCCATCAGTTCGATGCCGCCTGGTCGGTGTTCTGCGCGCTGTTTATGATAGTCAGCGCTACCCTTGTCGGCCGCGGTCTGGGCTATGGCAGCATCGGGATTTTCATTGCGCTCGGCGCGGTCTGTACACTGGCGTTGTCACGCCTCGAGTGGCTGGGCGGTGACCGTTTCGTGCTCGGCTCTCTGGTGTGTATTATCGCGCTGATCGGCGTCTTCATCATTTACCCGAGCGTGGCAATCTTCATTCCTATGTTCACCAACGATGCCGGAGAGTTCGCGCCGCTGGCCTTTATGGCGGTGCTCGGGCAGTCGCATATTTTGCAGGTGATCTGGAACTCGTTCGTGCTGTCGGTGGCCGTCGGCATTGGCTGTACCTTCTTCGGACTGGTGCTGGCGATTTACACCACCCGCATCGCCAAACGTTCGGCCATTATTGGCCGTATCTTCTCGATTCTGCCGATCGTCACTCCGCCGTTTATCGTTGGTCTGGGCGTGACGCTGATGATGGGCCGTTCCGGGTATCTCACCGAATTCATGGCCGACTGGTTCGGGCTGACCAACACCAACTGGCTGTACGGTTTCACCGGCATCTGGCTGGCACAGGTGCTGGCGTTCACGCCGATGGCATTTATGATTCTGGATGGTGCGATCAAAACTATTCATCCGTCGCTGGAAGAAGCCTCCTATACGCTGCGCGCCAGCCGCTGGCAGACCTTCCACCGCGTGTTCCTGCCACTGCTTAAACCGGCGCTGGCGAATGCCTTTCTGATTGTCATCGTCCAGTCGCTGGCGGACTTCAGTAACCCGCTCGTGCTCGGCGGTAACTTCGACGTGCTCGCCACGCAGATTTACTTCTACATCACCGGTGCTCAGCTCGATTATCAGGCTGCCAGTACGCTCGGCGTGATCCTGCTGGTCTTCTCGCTGCTGGTATTCTGCATCCAGTACATGTGGATTGGGAAACGCTCGTACGTGACCATTTCAGGCAAAACCTCGCGCGGTGACGTTCAGCCGCTGCCGGTAACGCTGGTCTGGGGCGTGACCGCGCTGCTGGCAATCTGGGTTGCATTCAACGCCCTGCTTTACGGCAGCATTTTCTACGGTAGTTTCACCGTCAACTGGGGCGTGGATTACACCCTCACCTTCGCCAATTTCACCAAACTGTTCGGTCAGGGCTTCAGTGACGGCGCGTGGCCATCGCTGCTCGACACCCTGCTCTACGCAGGGATCGCCGCACCGATCACCGCGCTGTTCGGTTTACTCATCGCCTATATCGTGGTGCGCCAGCAGTTCCGTGGCAAAAAAACCATCGAGTTCAGCACCATGCTGTGCTTCGCGGTGCCGGGAACTGTGGCCGGGATTTCGTACATTCTGGCCTTTAACAGTGCGCCGGTTTACCTGACCGGAACGGCGGCGATCGTCATTATTTCGATGGTGATGCGTAACGTGCCGGTGGGCATCCGCGCCGGTATCGCGGGGCTCGGACAGCTGGATAAATCACTGGATGAAGCCTCGCTCAGCCTGCGCGCCGGGTCGATGCGTACCGTGATGTACATCCTGCTGCCCCTGCTGCGACCGGCCATTCTGTCGGCGCTGATTTACAGCTTCGTACGCGCCATTACTACCGTCAGCGCAATTGTTTTTCTGGTCACGCCTGATACCCGCGTCGCTACTGCCTACATCCTCAACCGGGTAGAAGACGGCGAATACGGCGTGGCGATTGCCTACGGTTCGATCCTTATTGTGGTGATGCTGGCGATCATCTTTATCTTTGACTATCTGGTTGGCGAAGCGCGTATTTCCCGCTCAAAAGCCAAAACGGGCCAATAATTTTGGAGTGACTTTTAATGACCATGACCACTGAAAACCCCACCCGAAGCGTGCCGGTGGAAGCCGCCAAAAGCTTTGTGGAACTCAAAAATGTCGCCAAACGGTTTGGCACCAATACCGTGCTGGAAGGTCTGAATCTGGCGATCCCCAAAGGCAAAATGGTCACCCTGCTTGGCCCGTCCGGCTGCGGAAAAACCACCGTACTGCGCATGGTCGCCGGGCTTGAGAAGCCGTCAGAGGGACGAATTTTTATTGATGGCGAAGATGTTACCGACCGCTCTATTCAGCAACGTGATATCTGCATGGTGTTCCAGTCTTACGCGCTGTTCCCGCATATGTCGCTGGGGGAAAACATCGGTTATGGCCTGAGAATGCTTGGACGACCAAAAGCGGAAATTCGTGACCGCGTGCGTGAAGCGCTGTCACTGGTTGATCTCGAGGGTTTTGAAGATCGTTACGTCGATCAGATTTCCGGTGGCCAACAGCAGCGTGTGGCGCTGGCGCGGGCACTGATCCTCAAACCGAAAGTACTGCTGTTTGATGAACCGCTGAGTAACCTGGACGCCAACCTGCGCCGCAGTATGCGCGAGAAAATCCGCGAATTGCAGCAGCAGTTCAATATCACCTCGCTTTACGTGACGCACGACCAGAGCGAGGCCTTTGCGGTGTCCGACACCGTGCTGGTGATGAACAAAGGCAAAATCATGCAGATTGGCGCACCGCAGGAGCTTTACCGTCAGCCTGCGTCACGCTTTATGGCCAGTTTCATGGGCGACGCCAACGTTTTTCCGGCCGATTTGCACAGCAATTCCGTGGAGATATTCGGCTACCACATTCCGAAACCCGGCGGTTTTGCACCGGGAATGCAGCAGTGCACCGTAGGCGTCAGGCCGGAAGCCATCACCCTCGGTTTGCAGGGTGGCGACAGCCAGCGCTGCATCATCACCCATGTCGCCTATATGGGGCCGCAGTACGAAGTCACCGTGGAGTGGAACGGCCAGTCGCTGCTGTTGCAGGTCAACGCCACGCAGCTGCAACCGACCGCCGGTGATAATTTCTTCCTGCAAATCCATCCTTACGGCATGTTCGTACTGGCATGATGCCACGCCGGGGGAAGGTTAATTTCCCCGGCGCTGTTTGCCTGCCTGACAGGCTTCCCACCTTCATGAATTCATGCTAAAAGTTTCTGCTTGTATCATTAACTCGCTATTAATAATCCTAATAAGCTTCTGCCTACCCTCTGGACTCCCCTTGTCCACGCAGCCAGAACCTAAATAGTGATCATCAGGAATGTACGATGCCTCCTCACCCCGTCGCCTCAGACTCGTTATTGCAGCACCGCTCTTTTGTCGCTTTTTGGATTGCCAGGGCGGGTTCCAGCTTCGGTTTCCAGATGCTTTCCATTGTGGTGAGCTGGCAGATCTATTCGATCACCGGCCGCGCACTGGATCTGGGCCTGATCGGTCTGGCGCAGTTTCTGCCCTCGGTAACACTGGCGTTGTTAGCCGGTCACGTGGCGGATCAGTTTGACCGCCGGCGCATTGTTCTCTGGGGACAGGTGGCCGAATGGCTGGCGATTGTCGCTCTGGGCGTGCTGACACTCACTCACCATGTGAATGAGCTAACCATTCTCGGGCTGGTGTTTGTCATTGCCATTGCCAAGGCGATGGAAGCCCCGTCAATGCAGTCGATGTTGCCCGCACTGGTGCCACCGCACCTGCTGGCCCGCGCTATGGCAGCGAATGCGGTGTCCGGCCAGGCGGCGGCTATGGTCGGCCCGGCGATTGGCGGTTTGCTCTATATCGCAGGATCCAGCGTGGTGTATCTGGCCTGCGGACTGCTCTATTTTCTGTCGATTGTGATGGTCAGCCGTTTGCAATATGAACAGGCGCCGCCGCAGCGCGTCCCCGCCACCTTCGCGACGCTGTTTGCCGGAATACGCTTTATCCGCAACCGGCCAGACGTACTGGGTGTGATATCGCTGGACCTGTTTGCGGTGCTGCTGGGTGGCGCCACTGCCCTGCTGCCGATCTTTGCCAAAGATATTTTGCACACCGGCCCCTGGGGACTGGGCCTGCTGCGCGGCGCACCTGCCGTAGGCGGATTGCTGGTCGGGTTCTGGCTCAGCCGTCAGGCACTGACCCGCAATGTGGGGATGACCATGTTTGCCGCCGTAGCCGGTTTTGGTGTAGCAACGCTGGTGTTTGCGCTCTCCAGCACGCTGTGGCTGTCGATGATTGCGCTGTTTTTCCTCGGCGGTTTCGACATGGTCAGTATGGTGATCCGCGGCGCGCTGGTTCAGCTCGATACGCCTGATGAAATGCGCGGACGCGTCAGTGCCGTCAATTCCATCTTTATCAACACGTCGAATCAGCTGGGTGAGTTTGAATCAGGTTTACTTGCGGCGTGGATGGGAGCGGTGCCTGCTGCGGCTATTGGCGGGATTGGCACGCTGGTCGTGGTGGGCCTGTGGATGGCGTGGTTCCCCAATCTGCGCCGTCGCCAGCGGCTGGAAAATGAGCCATCAACGCAGGAAGGAAAAGTCCAAACGGTTTGATGCTCTGCCACAGAGAACGAAAGCAAAAGGCCCCGTCACACAGGTGACGGGGCCTTTATAATACGAATGACAGTCTGAATAACGACGCTTATTTGCTTTCGTTGGCTTTCACTTCGCCCAGCGCTTTCAGTTTTTTCGACATTTCACGACGTTCTTTAGACAGGTCAGCATTGCGGATGATGTAGTCATCAACGCGGTCTTCATAGTCGCCACGCATGCTGGCAATGATGGCCTGAATTTCTTCAACGCTCATGCCCGGTTTGATGTAGTCGCCCAGGTTGTCGAGCAGCAGAACACGTTTTTGGTTGTCGCGGATTTTCTTTTCGTTGTCGGCAATTTCGCGTTGCAGTTTGTTCTTGCGGCGGAAAATTCGTACAAACTCCAGAACGTCATGGAAACTCGGCTTGTTGATATTGTCCATTTTAACACCTTCGATTAAGTTACACAGATTCAGTGACTGACAGCCCGGAACGGGGATCACAGCGTAGCAGTAAATGCCTGCACGTTCAGAACGAAAGCCTAATTCGCTTATCTTACCCGTTTTAGCGGGCAGACAAAAATCCCTTCACACTTTCGGCACCGCGCTGACCTCATTTAACGCGTCTTCTTTGCGCATGGTCATCGTGATGAGGTCCCCTAACGACTTAAGTTGCTCGGCCACCTGCATACTCAGCCAGACATAGCCATAAATAGGTGCTTCCAGATGCTCGCTGTTCATCTCGCGTATCAGCTGTTTCAGCTCCTCAGCAGATTCATTGAGCTGATGATTCAGCGCAGATTCATCCCCTTTAGTGCCGTTGAGCAGCATGTCGCTTAACTGCTCCAGCGAGTCCAGCATCAATAATTGGGCGCTGCGCAGCGTACGGGCATTGAGCATAAGATAGTGGCTTTCGCGCGAACTCCAATAGGCATCCGCCAGTAACTCCAGCGTACACAACAGATTACGGCTGAGCGTCTGGATAGCATCGAACACTTCGCGGGGAATATGGGACTCTTTACTGGCGGGGGCGAACAGCGCACGCATCTTCACCATCTGGCTCATGGCGGTTTTCAACTTGCCCTGCAAATGCGGGCGTTCCAGCATATTCGGCGACAGCCAGGCGCTGTAGAGCTTATTGAGCGACATCAGATAATCGGCCATCTGCATCCGCCAGTGAATAAAGGCGCGCTGCGGATAAATGCTGGCAAAAAACAGCGCCAGCAGCGAGCCGAATACCACGTCGCCGGAACGCCATAGCGCCGTATGCATATCTCCCGGCCCGGCACCGCATACTACCGCCAGCGTCACACCAATCAACAGCGCCATATAAGGCCGTTTACCTAGCGTCAGGTAGCCACTGACAAACATAACGATGCCGCACCACGCCAGCATCAGCGGCAAAGAGTAAAGCTCCAGCCACAGCGCAATCAATCCGGATGCCGAACCGAATACCGTTCCGGCGATACGCTCAGAGACGCGCTGTAACACGTTCCCCCAGAATGAAATCGGCCCCATTACCACGACCAATGTGATAAGCGGCCAGGTGCCTTCGGGGATCTCGGTGAGACGCACAATCAGGAACGTAAGAATGAACGCCAGTGCAATACGCAACGCATGCGTGATGCGGTAGTGACTGTAAATCACGTTGTCGAGCGGCGAGATTTTCTTGTCCAGACGCATACAGCGATACCCATGCAGTGCCATCAGTGGCGGAAGAATCAAAGGCCGTTAGTTTAGCCGAGTTGTTACAGGGGATCACCGTGGTTTTTGCGGGGTTTAATCAAACTTTAGGTGAATAACCAACAGATCTCCAGGACATGCCGCAGGCTGACAGATTTCCCCATGACATCTCGCCGCTGAATGTTATCCTTAACGGCTGTTCGCCATGCCACATCATTACAACAAGCCGCGATTAAGGGTCAACTCCGCAATGTCAGACAAGCCGCAAAAAACGTTCTACTTCCATGATTACGAGACTTTTGGCAAAAACCCGGCGCTGGACCGCCCTGCGCAGTTCGCCGGCGTACGCACCGACCAGGATTTCAACATCATCGAAGAGCCGCTGGTGATCTACTGTCGCCCGTCTGACGACTATCTGCCGGAGCCGGAAGCGGTGATGATCACCGGCATCACGCCACAGCTGGCACTGGAGAAAGGGCTGAGCGAAGCGGAGTTCAGCGCGCACATTCATAAAGCCTTCAGCGTGCCTGGTACCTGTATCGTCGGCTACAACAATATTCGTTTTGATGACGAAGTGAGCCGCAATATCTTTTACCGTAACTTCTACGATCCTTATGCCTACAGCTGGCAATACGGCAATTCACGCTGGGATCTGCTGGATGTGATGCGCGCCTGTTACGCTCTGCGCCCGGACGGCATCCACTGGCCGGAAAACGACGACGGTTTCCCGAGTTTCCGCCTTGAGCATCTGACCAAAGCCAACGGCATCGAACATGAAAATGCCCACGACGCGATGGCGGACGTTTACGCCACCATCGCCATGGCAAAGCGGGTGAAACAAGCGCAACCGCGTCTGTTTGATTTCCTGCTTGAGCACCGTAATAAGCACAAGATCAGCGCGCTGCTCGACATTCCTGCCATGACGCCGCTGGTGCATGTCTCCGGCATGTTTGGCGCCGCGCGCGGCAATACTGCCTGGGTTGCGCCACTGGCGTGGCACCCGGAGAACAAAAATGCGGTGATTGTCTGTGATTTAGGCGGCGACATGACGCCATTGCTGGAGCTGGATGCCGAACAGATGCGCGAACGGCTGTACACACGCCGCGATGCGCTCGAACCCGGTCAGTCCCCGCTGCCCATCAAGCTGCTGCATATTAATAAGTGCCCGGTGTTAGCTCCGGCGAAAACGCTGCTGCCGGAAAACGCCGAACGTCTGGGTATCGACCGTGAGCGCTGCCTGCAAAACTTACAGCTGCTGCGCCAGAATACTCAGGTCCGTGAAAAAGTGGTGGCGCTGTATGCCGATGCCGAACCGTTCAAAGGTTCCGATGACGTTGATGCCCGCCTGTACGACGGATTCTTCAGCGATGCCGACCGCGCCGCCATGCGCATCATTCTGGAAACCAAACCCGAGAATCTGCCCGCGCTGGATCTGAGTTTCAACGATTCGCGCATCGAAACGCTGCTGTTCCGCTACCGCGCCCGCAACTTCCCCGCCACCCTGACCGACGCCGAACAGCGCCGCTGGCGTGAACACCGCCAGGAAAAACTCAATGCCGAACGTATACAGGATTACATTTTGCAGCTCGAATCGCTGTACAACCTGTACGAGGAGGATGCGGAGAAGACAGCGCTTCTCAAGGCGCTATTCGACTACGGGAAGAAGCTGGTGGCATAGCGGCCACCGGGCGCTTTTAAATCTTTAAATCTTTAAATTCAACGTCAAATTCGTGGGCTCGCCGCCCACACCAAAGACCTCGGGCTGCCGCCCAAACCGGCTTTCTAAATCTTTAAATTCAACGTCAAATTCGTGGGCTCGCCGCCCACACGGGCCCAAAGGAGGTTTAAACGAACCTCCTTTGGAATCCTGCGTTTTTTAACTGCGCGCTATCGCTGAATCGGGACGGCCGTGT
Organism: uncultured Enterobacterales bacterium; assembly: GCA_963519305.1. Classification (GTDB taxonomy): domain Bacteria; phylum Pseudomonadota; class Gammaproteobacteria; order Enterobacterales; family Enterobacteriaceae; genus Ewingella. The sequence goes on along the minus strand of CAUQMS010000004.1, from coordinate 247,410 downwards.
TTCAGGTACCGCGGTTATAGCCGCAAAATCTCGCCGCTTAGGCGGTGCCTTCGCTGCGGGTTCGAGCCATAGGTCTCGAACCACTTGCTCAGCGCCATTTTTGAACGCGGCCGAGGCCTCTTTAAATTCAACACCACACTGGATTTGGATTTAGATTTGGATTCGGATTTGGATTTGGATTTAGATTTAGATTTAGATTTAGATTTAGATTTAGATTTAGAAAAGCCTCGGCCGCATTCAAAACGACGTCGAGTGAGAGGCGCAAAACCGCGTGGGGTTTTACGCGGGTTGAAGCCCGAAATGAGAGCACCGCGCAGCGGCGGAGTTTGCGGCTATAACGGCAATACCTGAAACACGGCCATTGTGACCAGCGAAGCTGCTGTTTTTAAAAAGGCGCGGGAGTCCAGAGGGCGCGCGCCTACGCGCCTTCTGGGCCAGTTTGGGCGGCAGCCCAAGGTCTTGAATTTAAAGTTGTAAAGTTTGAAACCAAAACCTTTTCCTGCTCTTTCCAAAGAGCAAAAAAAAGGACCCTTGCGGGCCCCTCACATTTTTATGCCTCTGGCATGATCTCGCCACTCATCTGTGGCGGTTTCTGCCGGAACAGGTTGGTGATGAAGGCCAGATAACACAGGCCAATCGAGCCCCAGACCAGGCCGAGCGTCATTGAGCTGACTTCCAGATTCAGCCAAAGTGCGCCGACGGTCAGTGCACCAATCACCGGCAGGACCAGATAGTTGATGTGATCCTTAAAGGTTTTATTACGCTTCTCGCGAATATAGAACTGCGAGATAACCGACAGGTTAACGAAGGTGAAGGCCACCAGCGCACCAAAGTTAATCAGCGCCGTTGCGGTCACCAGATCAAAGGTCACAGCAGACATCGCGACGACGCCAACCAGCACAACGTTGAACGTCGGGGTACGCCATTTCGGGTGCACATAACCGAAGATTTTCTCCGGGAATACGCCGTCACGGCCCATCACGTACAGCAGGCGGGAAACGCCCGCGTGGGCCGCCATGCCAGATGCCAGAACGGTCACGCAGCTAAAGCACAGAATCACAGACTGGAAGAACTTACCGGCCACGTAGAGCATGATTTCCGGCTGTGACGCATCCGGGTTGTGGAAACGTGAGATGTCCGGGAAATAGAGTTGCAGGAAGTACGACACCACCACGAAAATCACGCCGCCAATCAGTGCGGTCAGGAAAATCGCTTTCGGGATCACTTTACCGGCGTTCGGCGTCTCTTCAGACAGTGAGCTGATACCGTCGAAACCCAGGAACGAGAAGCACAGTATCGTCGCCCCGGTGATCATAGGCACCACGTGCGCGTTTTCACTGAAGAACGGTTTGGTACTGGCCAGCGTACCCGCACCTTCACCCATGTACACGCCGTGTATCAGCAGGCCCATGAACACCACCATAATAGCGACCTGAACCACCACGATAATGCTGTTGAGGTTAGCCACCACCTTGATGCCACGCAGGTTGAAGGTGGTCATCAGCGCGACCAGCGCGGTAACAAATATCCACGACGGCACGCCCGGGAAGATAGCTTCCAGGTAAATCTTCGCCAGCAGGATGTTGATCATCGGCATGAACAGGTAGTCCAGCAGGGATGACCAGCCAACCATAAAACCGACGTGCGGGCTGATGGCTTTCTGCGCGTAAGTATAAGCAGAACCGGCGGACGGGAAGCGTTTCACCAGTTTGCCGTAGCTCACGGCGGTAAACAGCACGGCGATCAGCGCGAAGATATACGCGGTGGCTACGTGGCCGTCAGTCAGGCCCGACACAATACCGAAGGTATCGAAAATGGTCATAGGTTGCAGATAGGCGAGGCCCATCATCACAACCTGAACCAGAGTCAGGGTTTTACGCAGCTGTACGCGATTGGTTGCCGGAGCGGCAGTTGAGACATTAGCAGACATGGCTCAGCCCTCCCTGATTTGCAAGCACCGGGCGTGTAAACGCCTCCGTGCGCAAAGTACAGGGCTGACTTCGTGTTGGATAACCAGGAAACGGGGGATTGATCTTTACATCGCTGAGCACGGACATAAAGGCTGAGCGCAGTTTGCCGCAGCTGACAAAGATACCAGCGGGAACCGGTACAGGTTTAAAATATTGCCCCATCATGCATTTCCTCATAGTGGTGACCGTTTATTGATTTGGGGTCACACACGAACCTGGTTATCTATCCGGATCTGGGTCCGGCCTCTGTTGAATTAGTTTGCATACCGTACAATGCAAAAAAAATAACCGGCGCCTGTAAGCGTCGGTTATTCTGCATGTGGCGTATTTTGCCCTAACTTGAGGGCTGATGACAAGATTTTGAGGCCTTCAGTTACAATTTCTTTCTCTGAAGTGCGCGTGATCAAAGAAAAGCACCTATTTTGCACTGTTCGATGACGATCAGGCGTTACGCAGCATCCAGTCGATTTCAGTTTCGGTCACGCGCCGCTCAAACTGCAACAGTTCGTCTGATTTACAGGCGTGATAAACCTGTGAGAAGCGCGCGCCGAGGTATTTTTTCAACGCCGGTTGCTCGTCGAATTCCAGCAGCGCATCGCTCTGGCGGATTGGCAGCGGCATACCTTCCTGCTCCAGACCGTTACCGGTCACGGGTTCAGGCAGCGGTAAATCGTTGTCGAGACCATACAGCATACCGGCCAGCACGCTGGCAACAACCAGATACGGGTTGGCATCTGCGCCCGCCAGACGGTACTCCACACGGTGATCGGCGGTGCCACTGCACGGCACACGCAGCGCAACCGTGCGGTTATTGTGGCCCCACGATGCTTGCGTCGCCACGTACATACCGGGCTGGAAGCGGCGGAAAGCGTTGACGTTCGGCGCCAGCACCGCCATCGAGGCGGGCATCAGTGCGAGCATCCCGGCCAGCGCACGTTTCATCAGCGTGGAATCTTCCCCTTCGCCGTCGGCCAGCAGATTCTTTCCATTGTCGTCGAGCACGCTCAGGTGAATATGCATACCGCTGCCGGCATGTTCATCATACGGTTTCGCCATAAAGGTGGCGTCCATATCATGATTTTCCGCCACCAGACGCACCAGCCTTTTTAGGGTCAGGGCGTGGTCGCAGGCGCGCAGGATATTGTCACTGTGGTGCAAGTTGATTTCGAACTGACCAGGCGAAGACTCGGCTACGGCGCCGTCGGCCGGCAAACCCTGAATATGGGCAAGACGGTCGATATCGCTGAGAACATCGGCGAAATGGTCGAGATTATCCACCGAATAGCATTGAGTGTGAATGCTGCGTTCGTTGGTTCCGGGGGTACACGGCGGCTGAATTGAGCCTTCCGCATCTCGCTGCCTGTCGAGCAGATAGAACTCCAACTCTACCGCTACCACCGGGAACAATCCCCGCTGGCGCAATGTTTGCCACAGATGATTCAGCACATTGCGGGGTTCAACGTCAAAGGGAGTGCCATCTTCGTCAAGCATGGTCAGCAGCAACTGGCCGATGTGATCGGGGTCAGAAGCCGAAGGCGCAAGCGTGCCGGGGACGGGTAAACAGATGCGATCGGGCTCACCTAATTCCTGGCCCAAACCGGCCTCTTCCACCACGTTGCCAAGAATATCCATAGCGAACACGGAAGCTGGGAAATAACAGCCTTTTTCGATTTTTCTTAGCGCTGAGACGGGGATGCGTTTGCCGCGGAAACTGCCGTTTAAATCTGTGAGGAGGACATCGACGTGAAGTGTGAGAGGTTGACGCTCCAGGTATTGAGTTACTTCATCCTGGAACGCGCTACTTCGTTTCTCTTCGCCGTGTGCAGCGAAGTCTTCAACTTCGGAACTGTTTGATTCAAGAATGATCGATTGCATAGGATTTCCACCGTTTGCCTTTTTTTGGCGACTCTGGCACCACCATGATGCCCCGCCGTTCAGAACGTTCTGTTTCTCTCAACGCACTTTCTTTCAACACACTTCATCTATTGATGGAACACCTCACATAATGCTCAAACATTAGTCTCATCAATAACCCTAGACTCATCGGAATTGTTTTGCAACTGCAACATTTTGGTTACAAACCGGTTTGAAAAAGCCCCCTTCCGCTGCTAGTTTTAGAAGAGTAATGTCAACTAAATTGAACGGCGGAAGCGACAAGGCGCGGTTTTTTCAACCCTTCAAACAACTCAACGAGGCGGTAACATGGGCAATATATTTTCCACGGCGCAGGCCAGAAAAGAGACCAGCTACAGACCGATCATTGGGGTGGTGATGTGTGAAAACACCATCGACGAGAACCCGGCACTCACGGTGCATGAAAAATATCTCGACGCAATCTTCAACGCCAATGCGTTACCCGTTTGTCTTCCCCACGAACTGGCTTCCCGCGAAGGAGCCATTGATGAGGTGTTATCACGTCTCGATGGCATCTTTCTGACCGGCAGCCCGAGCAATGTCGAACCCCATCTTTATGGCGAAGACGGCATTGAACCCCTGGCTGATCCCGGCCGCGATAAACTCAGTCTGGCATTAATCCGTGCCACGCTGGATCAGCGGATCCCGCTTTTTGCCGCCTGCCGTGGTATGCAGGAACTTGTCGTCGCCACCGGTGGCGCACTTTACCGTAAAGTGCATGAGCAGCCGGGTTACATGGATCATCGCGAAGACACCGCCCTGCCGCACGATGCGCAGTACGATCTGGTGCATCCGGTGCATATCGAGCCGGGCGGTTTGCTTGCCGAACTGCTGCCGGACTATCAGCAGTTTCAGGTTAACTCCCTGCACGGCCAGGGCGCAAAACGTCTGGGTGCGGAACTGACCATCGAAGCCCGTGCACCGGACAACCTGATCGAAGCCGTCAGCGTACGTAATCATCCTTTCGCCCTCGGCGTACAGTGGCATCCTGAGTGGCATAGCCTGACCGACGCGGTGTCGCGCCAGCTGTTCGAATCCTTTGTGGCGGCCTGCCGTAAAAATCATCACGGGATTCGGGGGCAACGGCCATTACCGGGGGATGTTGAGTTACCACTCAGGTCAGCTTTTTAAAGATTTAAATCTTTGAATCTTTAAATTCAAGGTCAACGCCGTGGGCCTGCTGCCCACACCCGCCCAAAAGGAGGCGTAAACGCGCCTCCTCTTGGATCTCCTGCGTTTTTCTATGAGACACCGACAGCTTCGCGGCTGGCAGGGCACGTGTTTCAGACACTTCCGCTCACGGCGCAAAATGTCACGGCTGCGCCGTCCCCGTATTTCGGGTTCGAGCCACAGGTCTCGAACCTCTCATCCGGTGCCATTTTTGACTGCGCCTTAGCGGCTATGTAAATCAAAAGATAAAGACAAAGCCTGGTCTGCATTTGTCTTTTCAAAAAGTGTGGGCCGCATTCAAAAATGGCGCTGAGCAAGAGGTTCGAGACCTTAGGCTCGAAACCCGCAGCGAAGGCACCGCCTAAGCGGCGACATTTTGCGGCTATAACAGAAGTGACTGAAACACGGCCATTGTGACCAGCGCAGCTGCTGTTTTTAAAAAGCTCGGAGTCCAGAGGGCCGAGCGACTGCGGCCCTCTGGTCGGTGTGGGCCGACGCCCACGAGCTTGAAGTTGAAGTTGAAGTTGAAGTTGAAGTTGAAGTTGAAGTTGAAGTTGAAGTTGAAGATTTGAAAGCCAGTTTGAGCGGCAGCTCAAAGCCCCCTGAACATGGCTCAATGTTCAATACATTCCTATTGCCACTTTATCGCTATCCATAGCAATAATCCTTCGTTTATATCCTTTTTAAAAAGGTTTGATATAGAACCACCACTTTAGTTCTAAAGCCATCACGGCGGACTTCAGTGACGTTCACTTGCCGATAAGAAAAAGGATACGTTGATGCATACCATTCGCCGTTTGAACGCGGTTTCCCGCGCTCTGGCTTTAGGGCTTTTAATTTCTACCACCAGCACCGTATTTGCCGCCGACGGAACCCCTGTTCAGGGTGGGACGCTGGTCTATTTAGAACAACAGGCACATACCAACTTATATCCACCGGCGGGCGGATTTTATCCGAACGGCGGCATTCTGAATCAGATCACTGACAAACTGACCTATCAGAATCCGCAGACACTGGAGATTGAACCCTGGATAGCAGAGTCCTGGAGTTTCAACGCCGACAAGACCGAATACACCTTTAAAATCCGCCCCGGTGTGACCTTCTCTGACGGTACGCCGCTGGATGCCGCTGCCGTGGCAAAAAACTTTGATACCTACGGCCTTGGCAATAAAGAACACAACCTGCCGGTCTCGGAAGTGATCAACAACTATGACCATAGCGAAGTGGTTGACCCGCTGACCGTGAAATTCTTCTTTAAGAAATCCTCGCCGGGCTTCCTGCAAGGCACGGCCACTATCGGCTCGGGTCTGGTTTCACTAAGCACGCTCAACCGCAGTTTTGACTCCCTTGGCGACGCCACTCACATCATCGGCTCTGGCCCGTTTGTGGTCAGCAAAGAGACGCTCGGCCGGGAAGTCGATCTGACCGCACGTAAAGATTACAACTGGGGCCCGGCGAAGCTTAAACAACAAGGCCGCGCCAATCTTGATGGCATCAAAGTGATCGTCACCAACGAAGACAGCGTACGTATCGGCGCGCTGCTGGCCGGTCAGGCAGATTTCATCCGTCAGGTTCAGGCCTATGACGAGAAGCAGGCCAAAGAACAGAACTTCCCGATTTATGCCGCACCAACCAAAGGCGTCAACGATGGAATCGCTTTCCGCCCGGATAACGCGCTGGTATCGGATTTAAAAGTGCGTCAGGCACTGCTGCATGCCACCAACTCCAAACAAGTGGTTGATACCCTCTTCTCACCAAATTACCCGCAGGCCACTTCCGTGGTGGCGAAAACCGCCGCCGGTTATGTCGATTTAGCCAACAAACTGACCTACGACCCGGCGCAGGCCAAAAAGCTGCTGGACGAGGCGGGCTGGAAAGCCGGTCCGAACGGCATTCGCCAGAAAGACGGCAAAACGCTGTCGCTGACCGTGTATGAATCTCTGCCGCAGCCGCAAAACAAAGAAGTGTTGCAGCTGGTGTCGCAGCAGTGGGGACAGGTGGGCGTCAAACTCAACATTCTGGCCGGTGATGCAGGCAGCCGCGTAGCCGATAATCTGGATCCGGAAAAAACCGCCGCTTATGTGGTTGAAGTGGGCCGCGCCGATCCGGACGTGATCAAAAGCGCCTTCTACCCGACCAACCGCGATGTTCTGCTGCAAAAAGGCGGCTCCAGCAGCAAGGTGAAAAGCTTCCGCGATGACAAACTCAATGATTTGCTGATTGCCGTGTCCGCCGAAGTGGATCCGAAAAAACGTCTGGCACTGACCGCTGACGTGCAGAACTACCTGCTGGATCAGGCTTATGTCATTCCGATCTTCGAAGAGCCACAGGTGTTTGCCGGTGCGCCATACCTCAAAGGCATCAACTTTGAAGCCGTTGGCCGTCCGAGCTTCTACGGCGCGTGGCTGGAAAAGCATTAATCAGCGGGAGTAAACCATGAGCCGATATTTTAGCGGACGCATCGGGCAGGCCATTCTGGTGTTGTGGGCGGCGTTTACCGTCTCCTTCATCCTGTTACAGGTGCTGCCCGGTGACGCCATCCTGATCAAATTTCAGAACCCGGATATGGGCCTGAGCCCGGCGCAGGTTGCGGATATGCGCGCCGCCTATGGCGCAGATATTCCAGTGTGGCAGCAGTATTTCCACACGCTGGGCAATTTCCTGCGCGGGGATTTGGGCTATTCGATTCAGGCAGGCGTGCCGGTGACGGACTTACTCAAGAGTAACTTCCCACCGACCTTACGTCTGGCGGTGCTCGGCTTTGTGCTGGCGACGGCGGTGGCCGTTGCCATCGCATTCCTCTCCAGCCTGCTGCACTTTGGCTGGCTGAAGTCGCTGTTTCAGTCACTGCCGTCGCTGTTTATCTCTATTCCCACTTTCTGGCTCGGCATTGCGCTGATCCAGTTTTTCTCCTTCCACCTGCGCTGGATCCCGGTGATTAATCCAGGTGAATGGGTCGGGCTGATTCTGCCTATCGTTACGCTGGCGGTGCCAATTTCTGCCCCGCTGGCGCAAATTCTGATCCGCAGTATTGATCAGGTCCAGACCCAGCCCTTCGTGGCCGTGGCCCGAGCTAAAGGTGCGTCGCGCAGCGGTGTGCTGTGGCGGCACGTGGCGCGTAACGCCATGCTGCCTGCCCTGACGATCGCCGGTCTGCTGTTTGGCGAACTGATTGCCGGGGCGCTTATCACCGAAACGGTGTTTGGTCTCAACGGTCTGGGCCAGCTGACTCAACAGGCGGTGAATAATCAGGACGTCGCGGTGTTGCAGGCAATTGTGGTGATCTCCGCCGCCGCCTTTGTGGCCATCAACCTGCTGGTTGATCTGGTGTTCCCGTTACTGGATCCACGTCTTAAAACTTCTGCGGGAGCCCATGCATGAGCAGCTTACCGATTGATCAACTTCAGGCGGCTCCCGTCGCCAAACCGGCCATGCGAAGCAGCCTGTTCACCCGCCTCCAGCCAGGGCTAATTCTGGCCTGGGCCGTGATGATCGTGGTGATTTTATGGGCCATCGCGCCGGGGCTTTTCACCACTTACAGCGGTACGGAGGGCGTGGCGGGCGCTCAGCGTCTGGCTCCGCAGGCCGGTCACTGGCTGGGGACTGACCAGCTGGGCCGCGATGTATACGCGCGTATTGTCTACGGCGCGTCACACTCTCTCTCCGGCGCACTGGTGGCGGTCGCCCTCGGGCTGGTGCTCGGTACCGCACTCGGGCTGTTCGCGGGTGCCGTCGGTGGCTTCGCCGATACTGTCGTCATGCGCATCGTCGACGTACTGCTGTCCATTCCCGGCCTGCTGTTGTCGCTGTCGGTGATTATTTTACTCGGCTTCGGCACGGTCCATGCGGCGATTGCCGTCGGGGTGACGTCGATTGCCAACTTCGCCCGCCTCGCCCGTTCCGAAGTGGTGCTGGTGCGGCACAGCGATTACGTCGAAGCCGCTTACGGCAGCGGCGGAACCTTTGGTGCCGTACTGTGGCGGCATATTTTGCCGAACTCGCTCACCTCGGTGATCGCCTTTTCAGCCCTGCAATTTGGCAGCGCTATTCTGGCAATCTCCACCCTGAGCTTCCTCGGTTATGGCACCCCACCGCCGACGCCGGAATGGGGCTTACTGATCGCCGAAGGCCGTAACTACATCTCCACCGCCTGGTGGCTGACCACCTTTCCCGGCGTCGTCGTCGTGTTGGTTGTGCTCTGCGCTAACCGCATCAGTCAGTCATTTCGCAGGAGCCGCCGATGAGCCTGAACCTCAGCCTTAACCGCACTGCCAACGGAGAAGCCACGCCGGTGCTGGCTCTCGAAGATGTCTCCATCGCCTACAGCAGCGGCACACAGAACCAGACCGTGGTGCATAACGTCTCGTTTTCGATTTACCCGGGTGAAGTGGTGGCGCTGGTCGGCGAATCCGGCTCGGGCAAAACCACCACCGCGCAGGCCATTATTGGTCTGCTGGCGGAAAACGGTCATCTGCAACAGGGGGCTATCCGACTCAACGGGATTGATATCAGCCAGTGGTCGCAGCGCCGTCTGGATGCCCTGCGCGGGGCGCGCATCAGCCTGATCCCACAGGACCCGACCAGTTCGCTGAATCCGGTGAAAACCATCGGCGCACAGGTGGCGGAGATTTTGAATATTCACCGCCGTCTGCCGCGTAAACAGCGCGATGAACGCGTGGTCGAACTGCTGGCCCGCGTCGGGCTTTCGCACCCTGAGCTGCGGGTGAAACAGTATCCGCATGAGCTTTCCGGCGGCATGAAACAGCGGGTGCTGATCGCCATTGCCATTGCACTGCAACCGGCACTGATCATCGCTGATGAACCTACCAGTGCGCTGGACGTCACGGTGCAAAAACGCATTCTGGATTTGATAGACGAACTGCGCCATGAATTCGGCACCGCTGTACTGTTCGTCACCCATGACCTCGCCGTTGCTGCCGAACGTGCCGACCGCCTGCTGGTGTTTCGTCACGGCAAAGTGCAGGAACAGGGCGTCACGGCTGAAGTGCTGAATACGCCGAAAAGCGACTATACCCGCCAGCTGTTTGCCGATGTGCCCGCCCTTTCGGGCAAGCACCGCGCCAGTGTGCGTGAGTCGTCAACCGACAGCGTGCTGCGTGTTGAAAATGTCATCAAAGATTTTGCCCTCGGGGGGAAAGGCAAACCGGCGTTTCGCGCCGTGGATAACGTCTCCTTCAGCATTGCACGCGGTACTACGCACTCTCTGGTCGGCGAATCCGGCTCAGGTAAAACCACGCTGGCGCGGATTTTGCTCGGCTTCCAGCAGCCCGATTCCGGTCACGTCTTTATCGACGGCCAGGATATTACTCAGTTGAAAGGGGAAGCGCTGCGCCAGCTGCGCCGTAAGATCCAGCTGGTCTATCAGAATCCGTTTGCCTCACTGGATCCGTCACAAACGCTGTTCAAAGTGATTGAAGAACCGCTGCTGAATTTCGAGCCACTCAGCACTGAGGAGCGCCGCCAGCGGGTCCACAAAATTGCTGAACACGTGGCCCTGCCGCCGGAACTGCTCACCCGTAAACCCCGCGAACTCTCGGGCGGTCAGCGTCAGCGCGTGGCGCTGGCCCGTGCACTGATCCTCGAACCCAAAGTGCTGGTGCTGGATGAAGCCACGTCGGCGCTGGACGTCACAGTGCAGGCACAAATACTGAGCCTGTTGCAGGAATTACAGGACTCCCTCGGCCTGACATATCTGTTTATTTCTCACGACCTCGCCACTGTTCGGCAGATTTCACACAGCGTCTCGGTGCTTAACCGCGGACAGCAGGTGGATTCCGGCGACGTCGAATCGGTGTTTGCCCGCCCGGGCAGCGATTACACCAAAGAACTGATTAATGCGATCCCGGGTAACGGCCGTCATCGCGCTGCATAACTGAAAGAGTGAAGGAATAACGATGAGCACTAAACGACTTGGATTCTTTACACGCCTGCTGGATGACACCAGCCCGCAGGAGCGCTACCGGCTGGCAACGGAGCAAATTATTCACGCCGAACAGCAGGGTTTCGATTCGGCGTGGGTCGCGCAGCACCATTTTCATGCTGCAGAAGGCGGCCTGCCCGCACCGCTGGTGTTTCTGGCGCAGGTGGCGGCGCGCACCCGTTTTATCCGTTTAGGTACCGGCATTATCACGCTGGCAATGGAAAACGCCCTGCGCGTGGCAGAAGACACCTCGGTGCTGGATTTACTGTCCGGTGGACGGCTGGAAATTGGTTTAGGCTCCGGCGGTACACCAACCTCATTCCCACCGTTCGGGCTGGAGAGCAGCCAGCGCGGCACGGTATTTAGCGAGAATCTGCACGTGCTTTTGCAGGCATGGCGCGGCGAACCGCTGGCAGGTACCGATAACCGTTTATATCCGCCAGCCCCGCAGCTGGCGGGCCGTATATGGCAAGCCACGTTTTCAGTTGAAGGCGGCCAGCGGGCGGGACTCGCAGGCGATGGCCTGATGCTGTCACGCACGCAGCCACGCCCGGCCAATGCGCCAAACCTGGGACTTGCCGAGATTCAGAACCCGATTATTGACGCCTATCTCGCCGCCCTGCCCGCCGGTGTCGAACCACGCATAATGGGTTCGCGCACCGCCTTTGTAACCGAAGATGGCAATGAAGCGCGACGTTTAGCGGAAAAAGGGCTGCGCCGTCAGGCAGAGAATCACCGCGCCAGCGGTCAGATCGTGCAGGGAGATACCCTCGACGATCACATCCGTGCGTTCGACGTGCATCTGGGTTCGCCGGAGCAGGTCATTGCTTCACTCAGGCAGGACAGCGCACTGGCCCGGGTAACCGATCTGGCCTTCCAGGTTCACTCTATCGATCCGCCACACCCGTACATTTTACGCTCTATTGAACTGATCGCCCGCCAGGTTGCTCCTGCGCTGGGCTGGGTACGCCGAACTCCGAAAACTGTGACTTCCCCTCTGCCAGAACTTGCTAAGGAAACCTTATGACTTCTACTACGCACTCCGCCGATCTGCTGGCTCAGTTGGCCGCTATCGACGCTGATTCTGAACTGGCACAGGCCCGCGAAACCCGCGATGCCGCTACGCGCCACACTCAGGGCAGCTATGAGACGATTTTCAACGGGGATGACACCGTGGATTTTACACTCGCCGAACGCCTCCTGCTCGCCGAAAACGTCGCGCGCTGGCACGGGGATAACGCACTGGCGTCGCATTACGCCGAGCGTTTACAGGGCGTCAACGGCAATGGCAACAGCGACAGATTACAGGCAGCACTCGATCACGGCGAACGCCTGAGCTTTAAACCGGCCAGCGCCACGGCGGCCCATCTGCAAAGCCTGCAACTGGCAGGCTGGAACGTTGACGCCATCGTCACACTGTCGCAACTGATCGCATTTGTCAGTTACCAGACCCGCGTGCTGCGCAGCTACCGTCTGATTGGTGGTCAGCCGGTAGAAAACGCCAGCGACAAACCCGCCGTCGCCGCTTTCTGGCGCACTGACGGCAAAACGCACAGCGGCCGCTCCGCACCGAAGGTTTTCACGCAAGCAGAACTGGGCTGGGAGCCGTGGATCGCGGCGAAAAAACTGGCCGAGTTTGATACCGAACAACAGGCGATTCTGGCACGGTTTGGCCATACGGATTCCGACTATTTCCGTCTGCTTGGCCGCAACCTGCCGGTGCTTGAGCAGCGCACGCTGACCGACAAAGGCATTTTCTACACCAGCGGCGGCCTGCCGCGCAAAGAACGTGAACTGGCGGCCACCGTCGCCAGCAAAATCAATGGCTGTATCTACTGCGCGTCAGTACATGCACGCAAGGCCAGCCAGTTGTCCAAACAAAACGACGAGGTACAGAAGCTTATCGACACCGCGCCGGGCGGCATTTTGAGCCAGGGGCAGTCACCGCGCTGGCAGGCCGAAATCGATTTCGCCGCCGCGCTCTCTGCTACGCCGCCGACGGCCAGCACCACGCATATTTCCCGTCTGCGCGAACAGGGGCTAAGCACGCTGGAAATTGTCGATCTGGCGCAGTCCGCGGCATTCTTCGCCTGGGCCAACCGTCTGATGCTCACGCTGGGAGAACCGTTCGATGACTGAATTATCTATCAATGATCTGGCAACGCCTGAACGCACTGTCTCGGAAACGCACATTACGCCGCATCTGGATCACGCAGTGGTCAATGTTGCAGGCAGGCTGGACCATGCCGAGCAGCAGTTCCGCCGTCTCGGCTTTCAGCTCACACCGCGCGGACACCATTCGCTCGGGTCGAGCAATCATCTGGCGATCTTTGGCGAGAACTATCTTGAACTGCTGGGTTATGAAGCGGCGAACGAACACACCCGCAAAGATTTATGGTTGGCCCCGCCGGGCCTGACCGGGCTGGTATGGAAAACACAGAATTCCGACACCGCCTTCAGCCATTTGCAGCAGCAAAACATCGCCGGTTCACCCCCGGCGGAGTTTTTCCGCCCGGTGCAGCTTAACGATGGCTCCGAGCCCAACGCGCGTTTTCGCACCGTACCGCTGGCTGCCGACCGCGTCCCCAATGGCCGCAGTTTCTTCTGTCAGCACGTTACGCCGGAACTGGTCTGGCGTACCGAATGGCAGCGCCATCCGAACGGCGTGACTGACATCAGCGGCTTTGTGATTACCGCCGGAAACCCACAGCATGCGGCGCAGGTCTACGGCGAATTGTTCGGTAAACAGGTTCTGGTCAGCGACGGTCACGGTGGTTTTAAAATGAGTGCCGGGCGCGCCACGGTGCGCTTTATCACGCCTGAACGCGCTGTCGCTGAATTCGGCAAAGTCCCGCAAGGCGAAAACGGCAGTGCCCGTATGGTCGCACTGGAATTTGCGACCGGGTCGCTGGAGCAGGTCCACAACAGTTTAACAGTCGGTGAGATCCCGCTTACCGAAGCGGAGGGACGGATTATTGTGAGGGCCGAGGAGGCGCTCGGCGTCGCCCTGGCGTTCGGATTGCGGACCGAAAACGCTTTTTAAATTCAAGGTCAAGGTCGTGGGCTCGCCACCCAAACTCGCCGTTTAAATTCAAGGTCAAAACCGTGGGCTCGCCGCCCACACGGGCCCAAAGGAGGTTTAAACGAACCTCCTTTGGAATCCTGCGTTTTTTTAAACTGCGCGCTATCGCTGAATCGGGATGGCCGTGTTTCAGGGGCCACAGCGATAGCCGCAAAATGTCATCGCTCCGCGATTCCCGGCTGCGGGTTTGAGCCAACGGTAAAGACGTTGTCTCGCCACCGACTTGCCGGTGACATTTTTGAATGCGGCCGAGGCTTATTTAAATTCAAAATCAAAATCTGCTTGGTGTTTGTCTTTAAAAATATCGGGGCCGCGTTCAAAACGACGTCGAGGGAGTGGCGCAAAACCGCGAGTCTTTTTACGCGGGTTGAAGCCCGAACTGAGAGAACCGCGCAGCGGCGGAGTTTGCGGCTATAGCAGCTGCAACTGAAACACGGCCATTGTGACCAGCGCAGCTGGAGGAGCCTAATGAAAGAGCCCGGGGTCGAGGGGGCGGCGGCGACTGGCCGCCCCCTCGTCGATGTGGGCCGACGCCCACGACCTTGAATTTGAATTTGAATTTGAATTTGAATTTGAATTTAAAGATTTAAAAGCAGGTTTGGGCAGCAGCCTAATATTTCAAGAGTTGAAAATAAGTTGCTTAAATCCGTCGTTATGTTAAAACTTTGTCACTGCAAGTCATGGACGGCTAAACGTCTATAACGCCATTTACACCAATCCAAACTTATTTGCATAAGGCCAACCCCAGCGTGAGCTCCTCAATCCTTGAGATGCGTAATATCTCGATTTCATTTGCCGGTTTCCCTGCCCTGCACCAGGTGGATTTCACTCTGGAAGGCGGATCGGTTCATGCCCTGGTAGGCGCCAATGGCGCGGGGAAATCCACGCTGATGGCCGTGCTGTCAGGCACGCATGACCATTACACTGGCCAGATAACCATCGACGGACAGCCGGTGACGGTGAAATTACCGCATCAGGCACGGGCGCACGGTATTCATCTGGTACAGCAGGAGGTGGATGTCGCGCTGGTGCCAACGCTTAACGTGGCCGAAAACATCATGCTGGATACGCTTTCGGAGCCGGGCCACCTGCATAACTGGTCTGAAATTTATCATCATGCCCAGCGGCTGATTGACCAGCTCGGGCTGAAAATCAACCTGCGTGGCCGCATCGAAAGCTGCACGCTGGCAGAAAAGCAGCTGATTTTGCTGGCCCGTGCGCTGTCGCATAAATGCCGTTTCCTGATCCTCGATGAACCCACTGCCCCGCTCGATCAGGCCGAAAGTGAGCGGCTGTTTGCTCTGGTGCGCAAGCTGAAAGCCGCTGGGATGGCGGTGGTGTTTATTTCGCACCGTATTCATGAACTGCGTGATGTCTGCGACCGCATGACCGTACTGCGTGACGGTCGTCTGGTCAGCGATGACAGCATGGACGGCCTGACCAATGAAAACATTATCGAGAAGATGATTGGTCATCAGCTCGACGATATTTATCCGCCGCGCCGCCCGCCGCACAGCCCTGAAACCCTGCTGCGTATTCAGGGGATGCACGACAAAGACAAACTGCGTGATATCTCCCTAAGCCTGCACCGCGGCGAAATTCTGGGCATTGCTGGCCTCGCCGGAGCAGGGAAAACGGAACTCTGTAAGGCACTGTTTGGTGCCACACCGAGTCAGGTGGAGAGCGGCGAGCTCAACGGTAAGCCCTGGAGGCCGAAAGAGCCGTATCTGTCGGTCGAACTTGGGCTGGCTCTGGTGCCGGAGGAGCGGCGCAAGGAGGGGATTTTTATCGACGAAGATATTCCGATGAACCTCAGCGTCACCGCCGATGACAGCTTTTCACGTTTTTCGATTTTCAATTCGCGTCAGGCATTGGTCTGGGCGAAGGATATTATTGGCCGTTTAGGTATTCGGGCTTCCGGGCCGCTGCAAAAACTGGCCCGCCTGTCCGGCGGCAACCAGCAAAAAGTGGCGATCGGGAAATGGCTGCGCAGTGAGAGTCAGGTGTTGATTTTTGACGAACCGACCAAAGGCGTGGACATCAAAGCCAAAACGGACGTTTTCAGGCTGATTGACGGCCTGGCGCAACAGGGAAAAGGCATTATCTATGCTTCCGGTGAGTTCGCCGAACTGGTCGGGTTATGCGACCGCATTCTGGTGTTGTGGGACGGCCGTATTGTGGCTGAACTCAACGCCGCAGACGTCGACGAAGAGACACTATTAATGTATTCCACCGGAGGAACACCCGCGTGAGTAAAGCTGTGATTACCGATCAGAATGTCCCTGTGGCTCAGCCATGGCGCCATCAGTTATTCGAATTTCTCTACAAATGGGGCATGTTGCTCACCGTTGTGCTGCTGATCGCCGGGTTTGGCATCGCGTCTGACAACTTTTTAGAGCCGTCAAACATCATCAATATCCTGCGCTCGATTGCTATCGTCACGGTGATCGCCATCGGTGTGTCGATTTCGCTGTCAGTCGGCGGTTTTGATTTGTCAGTGGGTTCAACCGCATCGCTGGCCAATGCGCTGGTGATTTCGATGTTCGTCTGGCACGGGTTCAATACCACCGAAGCGATTCTGATCACCCTTGCGCTCTGTACACTGGTCGGGCTGTTCAACGCCTTTCTGATCGTGATTCTGAAAATTCCTGACATGCTGGCAACGCTTGCCAGTCTGTTTGTGATTCAGGGCGCGGCGATGACCTACAGCTACGGCGGCTCCATCACCGAAAATATGGTGTTACCGAGTGGCGATATGGCCGAAGGTACAGTGCCCGCGGTGTTCAGCCTGCTGGGTCAGGTGCCGGTCATTGTTATCGTGATGGCCGTCGTGACCGTCGTGGTGCAGCTGTTTATGTCGCTGACCAAACATGGACGGCGCATGTACGCCATTGGCGGGAATCCGCTGGCGGCGCGTCTGGCTGGGATCCGCACCGCACGCTATCGTGTGACGGCTTACATCATCTCTTCATTACTGGCCGGTTCTGGCGGGATTTTACTGGCATCACGCATTGGTTCTTCGCAGGTGAATGCCGGCAGCGGCTATCTGATGGATGCGGTCGCCGCAGCGTATATCGGTTTTTCACTGGCCGGTTCCGGTAAACCCAACGCGCTCGGCACGCTGATTGGTGCGGTGATTCTGGGCGTGCTGTCCAACGGGCTGGTGATGTTGTCGGTACCCTACTACGCGATGGATATCATCAAGGGTTTGGTTCTGGCCGTCGCACTGGCGCTGACGTATATTCAGAAACGGTAATGATACTGATTTTCCTCACGGTTTCGTGGGGGAAATCAGTACTGCGTGATTTGTAGAACCGCGCAGCGGCAGGATTTTGCGCCACACGTCAGAGCAACAGAATATGTCCATCATCCCAGCGGTAGCGCGCAGTAAAAAATGCGGGATTGGTAAGGGGATTCATTTAAATCCCCTTACCCCGGTGTGAGCCACCGCCCGCGGCCTTGACCTTAAAAACGGCCGACGAAATCAGCAGATCATCAGAAGCTGTAATCCACCGCCATAAAGTAGCGACGTCCATCTTCGTTATAGCTGTAGCTGTCGCGGTTGAGATCTTTATCGAGGAGGTTTAAGACCCCCGCGCGGATTTTCACGGCTTTGTTCACTTTGTACGAACCGCCGGTGTTCCAGATGGTGTAGCCGCCGGGGGTAGCATCGTCGTTGGCGACGGTGCGCGCTTCGCCTTTGAGGTTAGCGGACAGATACAGACCCCAATCTTCCTGCGGTTTCCAGTCCAGTGTGGCGTTAGCGGTATGGAACGGTAAGGCGGTCAGCGGTTTGTTGCCCCCTTTGCTGAGATCGCGTCCGTCGTTATAGGTGTAGTTGAGTTTCAGGCCCACTTCGTCGCTGAACGGGATGTTCAGTTCGGTTTCCAGCCCGCGAATACGCGCCTTGTTAACGTTGAAATAGTTGAAGATCGGGTTACCGGCGGAGTCGAACCCAACGAAGTTATCGTAGCTCGGCGCCTGAGAACGGTTTGACGTGCGGTTGACGCTGATCATGTCGTCGACATCGTTCTGGAATACGGTGGCACTGGCGGTCACATCTTCCAGAAGCCCTTCTTCCCCCGCGTAGTACAGGCCCAGTTCGACGTTCTCGCTGGTTTCCGCTTTCAGATCCGGATTACCGATGATCTGGCAGCTGCCCCGGCAGGATGCGCTTTGCCAGTCAGGGCTGAGCTGAAGCAGGGATGGCGCTTTAAACGCACTCGCCCAGCCGCCTTTCACCGTCACGGTATCCGTGGCGTTGTAAACCAGATAGGCACGCGGTGACCAGTTAACCCCGTAGTTTTCATGGTCATCCATACGTACGCCGCCGGTCAGCGCCAGACTTTCGAAAATCCGCCATTCGTCTTCCACAAACAGCGCGTACTGGTTGGCCTGCGTGCTGCCGGTACTGGCGAGATTTACGCCGTCTTCCAGTTTGTCATTACGATATTCGCCGCCGAAAGTGAACAGCTGGTTATATTCGCCAAGCGGCACGACGATTTTGCCGTCCAGAGAGTTATTTTTGGAGGTAATAGTGTCGGCATTTTTATTCTCGATGTTTTCACCGTAGAAACGCAGTTCGGTGTTTGCCCAGCCCCAGCGGCCGTTGTGCCCGACGGAGTAGTTTTCGCGCTCAATACGGTTTTTATCCAGCGTATCGGAATCGCGATCCTGGCGGTCGAGGCCGTACCCGAAAGTCATGTCCTGATCGTCGGTTGGCGTCAGTGCAAATTCGACGTTGGTGTTGCGCGAGGTGTAACCTTCGATGCGCGGCTGACCTTTCTCACCGCTGGCGGAGTCTGCCTGATCTTTTTCACGCTTGCCCAGTGCGCCAAAAACTTTTACACCGAGCAAGCCGTCGATCAGCGGACCACTGGTGAAGAAGTTGCCGTTGTAGCTGTCGCCACGGTCGCGGTGCTCCTGCACGGTGGTATCCGCGCTAAGAGTACCGTGCCAGGCCGTACCGATTTTTTTGGTGATGATGTTGACCACGCCGCCCAGCGCATCCGAGCCGTATAGGGAAGACATCGGCCCGCGCACCACTTCAATGCGTTCAATGGATTCAGCCGGGATCCAGCTCAGATCAAAATCGTTATGGCGGAAGACCGCATTACGCGAGTTAACGCGTTTGCCATCGACCAGAATCAGGGTATAGCCGCTGCTCAGGCCACGGATGCTGACGCCCTGACGGTTGTCACCTTCGCTGGTGAGCTGCACGCCAGGAACATCTTTCAGTACGTCTTTGAGGTTTTGCACCGGTTTTCTGTCCAGATCTTCGCGGGTGATCACGCTGATACTGGCAGGCGCATCCTTGAGGTTCTGTTGGACCGACGAGGCGGTCACCACAATCTGATCCTCTTTCTCCTTCATGTCTCTGGCGTCCTCGGCAAAGACCGGGAATGCAGCGGTGATTAGCTGTGCGATAAGCCCGACTTTGAATGCCGGTGTCAATGTAACCTTAACCATGTTTCTCTCCATGAGATAAAAACAACCCCGCTCATGCGGTGGTCGTAAGCAAAATTCCGTCAAATCCCTGAATTTAGCGCGAGCAGATGCCGCCGGATTTGTCGGATGATTTTTTAATTTCAGGCTCACAAGTTGAAATGCGGGACCGCTGCATTGGCGGCCCGGCTATTTATAAAAGTCTTAAAGGCTGACGGGTATCTTTAGATAGAAGGGTCGCCGACCAGTCCGTCGATCAATATTTGCGGCGTTCCCTGCGAGCAGCGTTCAATACGTCCGCGCACGCCGTAAACGCGCGCCAGACTTTCCGGGGTGATCACCTCTTCAGGCTCTCCGTTGGCAATCAGATTGCCGTCCTTGAGCATCAGGACGCAATCGCCGTGGCGCAGCGCGATGTTGATGTCATGGACCACCACCACGGTGACGATATTGCGTTTTTGCGTCTCTTTGCGAACCAGATCCATCACGTGGAACTGGTAGTTCAAATCCAGTGCCGACAGCGGTTCATCCAGCAGCAGTAATGACGGCTGGCGGATAAGCGACTGCGCCAACCCCACCAGCTGTTTCTGTCCGCCGGAGAGCTGGTCGAGATAGCTGAGCGCCAGATGTTCGATACCCAGCTGTTGCAGCAGCACCATCACCTGTTCAGTGGTTTCGGCCTGTTTGCTGGGATTGCCGGACGCGCGCTGGGCCACGATAATCGATTCCAGTACGTGCAAATGTACACCCGCAGGCAAAGACTGTGGCAGGTACACCACCTGTTCTGCGCGGCGGGCGAACGGCATCGGCATCAGGTCATGACCGTCGAGGATCAGCTGCCCTTCAGCGCGGTTAAGTCCGGCGAGCGAGCGCAGCAGCGTGGATTTCCCGCTGCCGTTCGGGCCGAGCAGAACGGTAATTTTTCCGCGGGGTAGCATCGGCACATTGAGATGGCGAATGACCGGACGCTTGGGGTAACCGGCGTTGAAGTCGCGGATTTGCAGCCCCTGTGTTGCCGAGTGCAGGCTGGTTTTGGCTTTGAATTGCAGTACAGCGGACATCAGACATTCCCCCGGTGGCGCAGAATAATACTCAGGAAGAACGGCACGCCAACCAGCGACGTCACGATGCCCACCGGAATAATGACCCCCGGCACCAGATTTTTCGACGCCACGGAGGCCATCGACAGCACCAGCGCACCAATCAGCGCACTGGCTGGCAGGTAGAAACGATGATCTTCACCAAACATCAGGCGGGCGATGTGGGGTGCCACCAGACCGATAAAACCAATCGGACCAACGAAGGCAACCGCCAGCGCAGAGAGAATACTGATACGCAGCAAAGTACCAAGGCGCAAACGGCGCACATCGATACCAAAACTGATGGCGCGATCTTCGCCCAGACGCAGCGCCGTCAGCTTCCACGCACTCATCATTGACCACGGCAGTAGCACGAAGAAGGCCAGTAGCATCACCCCAAGTTTGACCCAGGATGCCCGCGCCAGGCTGCCCATGGTCCAAAACACCAGCCCCTGTAAGGTATCTTCGGTAGCAATAAATTGCATCAGGGAAACCAGCGC
Source organism: uncultured Enterobacterales bacterium (assembly GCA_963519305.1). Lineage (GTDB taxonomy): Bacteria > Pseudomonadota > Gammaproteobacteria > Enterobacterales > Enterobacteriaceae > Ewingella. Next base: position 226,309 of record CAUQMS010000004.1, on the reverse strand, counting down.
ATTGAAGGTAAAGACCAGAGCAATACCGAACAGCACCACGCCAGAACTGGCGACACGCGTCCAGCGCGTGATGCCGTCAAGCATCAGTGCCGCCAGTAAAGCAAAGATAAAGGCATTGGCGGAGATGAACCACTGATCCGGCACCCCCGGAATCCCGATGCCAAGCACAATCGCCAGCGCCGCACCAAAGGCCGCAGCGGATGAGACGCCAAGCGTAAACGGTGAAGCCAGCGGGTTGTTGAGGATGGTTTGCATCTCAGCCCCGGCCAGACCCAGCGACATGCCAACGGCAATTGCCATCAACGCGTACGGCAGGCGGATGTCCCAGACAATGACGCGGGTGCCGGCGTCTGCCGATGCTGAGTCAAACAGCGTTTGCCACAGCGTGTGAAGCGACAACCCCGACGGCCCCATAATGAAGTCGATAATCAGTGATGCGATAATCGCCATCACCAGTACCAGCATTAGCAGCAGGCGGCGGCGGACGATACTCTGGTACCGGCCCATCACGCTGTTATCAGCGTGCGGACTGTCCGTCAGTAAGGGATCGGTGGTTGCGCTCATGTGTCTTTACATCTCATTAATTTATAAACAAACACACAGCGGACTACTGCGTATTTTCCGTTTTTTTCGCATTGGTCCAGTAGGTACCTGTCGGCTCTACGGCCAGGAACTGTTGGTACATCTGTTTCTGGGTTTGCTCAGGATCCAGATCGGCAAACTTCTGCGGATAGAACCATTTGGCAAACGCCTGCACTGCCATCACGTTGTACGGCGAGTTGTAATAATTGTGCCAGATACCGTAACTGCGCCCCTCTTCCACCGCCTTGAGCGTGGAGATGCCTTTGCGTTTGAGCAGCGGCGTGAGACTGGTTTGCGCCTGCTGTGGCGTAACCTGCGCGCCAAGAATCAGGCTGGCCGGCGGGTTGGCGTCACCGGCTTTCTGCGGCGCCGAGCCACCGCTGGCGATATAGACATCCGGCTGCGAGGCGATCACTTTTTCCAGATTGACCTGCCCCAGCGGGCCCGGCAGCAACGGTTTGGCAATATTAGCCCCACCGGCCAGATCGATAAAGTCACCCATATTCCCGTTACCGGCCGAGCGGCAGCAGTCATCTGCGGTGGACGCACGCAGCTCGATAAATACCTTAGGTTTATCCTGCTCAGGAATATCCTGGGTCACATCGGTGACGCGGCGGATATTCTCCTGATAGAACTTGATATAGTCCTGTGCCTGCTTCTCGCGGTTCAGCACTTTACCCAGTAATTCCATGCTCGGCAGGGTATTTTTCAGCGGTGAGGTGCGGAAATCGACAAACACCACAGGCACACCGGCTTTTTGCAGCTGCCCTACCAGCGCGCTCTCTTTACCCGGCCCGTGGCCCGATAAACCAAATATCGCTACCTGCGGATTTAACGTCAGCACTTTTTCCGGGCTGATACTGTCGGCACTGGTGTTGCCAATCAGCGGAATAGCATCAATCTGCGGGAATTTGGCTTTGTAGACGGCGTAAGTTTGCGGGTCGAGTTTACGGAAATCCCCCTGCCAGCCGACAATACGGTCAAAGGGCTTCTGCCCTTCCAGCAAGGACAATGCGAAGAATAAACGCCCTTCGCCGAGCACAATACGTTTTACATTATCCGGCACGGTGACCGTACGTCCGGCAATATCTGTGACGGTAACTGCCAGCGACTCCGCGCTAAACAGCCCCAACATCACGCTAAGCGCCGCGCCAGTTAAAAATCTGTTGCTGCTTTTTCTCCGCATAATCATCTTCTTGCGATTCCTTTACGTTCCCTGAAGAGGGCATAACAATAATGGAAACGATAATAATTATCAATGCGATATGCGGGAACTATCAAGAGTACAGGATGTCACGGCGGGAACGAATCGAAGTGAAGTAACAACCCGTTAAGGTGTATTACCAAAAAATTCATAAAAAAAGCGGAGGCTAAGCTCCGCTTGTTCAAACTGATATTTTGACGATGAGTGATTACATCCACAGTCTCATCAACGGCCAGCCTACCAGCAGTAACATGGATATGTAGAGCACGCCCATGATCCCGCCAAGACGCCAGTAATCTTTGGATTTAACATAGCCGCAGCCATAGATAATCACACCAGGGCCGGTCGCATAAGGCGTCAGTACACCCATGATACCAATCGACAACACCAGCAGCATCGACAGTTCTGCCATCGGCAGGCCCGGTAAACCCATCGCCACGGCCAGAATCACCGGCATCATCGTCGCGGTGTGTGCTGACAGGCTGGCAAACAGATAGTGAGAGAAGTAGAACACCAGCACCAACGCCACGACGGTGGCACTCGGTGAGAAACCGCTGAGGTGATGGCTCATGGTGTCAGCAAACCATTTGATAAAGCCCGAACGGGTAAGGCCGTTTGCCATGACCACCAGCGTGGCAAGATTGACCAGCGTATTCCATGCACTCGAATATTTGGTGATATCTTTCCATGCCACGACGTGCAGGATCAACATCAGCGCAACGGCCAGCAGGCCGACGGCAGTGGCGTCAATAAAGTTAGTGCCAAATACCCATAAACAGAGGCTAAACAACACCAGAACAATCAGCGTCAGCTCCTTTTTGGTCAGCCCGCCCATCTCTTTAAGCGCGCCAACGGCCCAGACGGCGACCTCATTACTTTTCGTCACGCCCGGTTTGTACAGGACGTAAGACAACCAGGGTGCCACGATCAGTAAAATCAAACCGACCGGCAGAAACGCCAGAAACCACTGCATCCAGCCAATGTGAACACCGGCAATTTTACTGACGAACTCCACGCCCAGCACGTTAGGCGCTGCGCCGGTAATGAACATCGAGGAGCTGAGGCTGGTACTGATCACCATCATCCACATCAGATACCCGCCGATACGCCGCGAAGAGGGGTCATTGGGGTACGACTCAAACAGCGCAGGCAAGTTTTTCACCACCGGGAAAACGGTACCGCCGGTACGCGCGGTATTGGATGGCGTAAACGGGGCCAGCAGAATATCGATAATGACAATCGCGTAGCCGAGCGTCAGAGTACGTTTACCCATAAACTTGACCATAATCAGCGCGATGCGTCGGCCCAGACCGGTCGCTTCATAGCCCAATGCAAAAATAAATGCCCCGAACACCAGCCAGACCGTGGTACTGGAGAACCCCGCCAGTCCCCACTTCAGCGCCTGTTTCCCGGCTTCAAAATTAGGATCCGCCAGCTCTTTGGCATCGAACAGCACCCAGTTGGACCCGATAACGCACACCGTCATGGCAATGAAACTGATCGCCGTCGCCGGAATCGGCTCGAGGATCATCCCGACAATCATGGCGACGAAAATCGCAAAATAGCGCCACGCCTGCGGCGGCATTCCGTCCGGCACTGGGATACACAGCAATACCGCCAGTACCACCAGCGGCATCAGTGCTTTTCCGATAAATTCCTTTGAAATGACCATCAATGGTCTCCTGTAAGAACGGGTTAAAGTGAATAAAACTGACGAAACTTTTTTAGATTTTTATTCCGGAAACTGTGCCAAAAACCATGTAAGAATCAGTAAGTCAGCACTGCCACCGGGGCTGAGATTGCGGGAGATACATTGCTCATCAAATTGCTGCAATAAAGGCGTCGGTGATTTTTGGCGGCAGGCCCGCAGCACTTCGTGGGCGCGTCGTTGCAGCCACGTCAGCCCAGACATTGCGCCGCGTGACACCACGTTGGTGTCCGCATTCAGGCTCATCAGCAGCAACAGCGTCTGGCTCAGCGCCTGCTCCTGCGATTTCCCCTGCCCGGTCATCCGCCGGTAAAACGGCAGGCTGAGGGTCAGCACCGTGGCAAAGCCGGACTGTGCTTCACCACGCGCGCCGGTCAGCCCGTGAAGATGAAACAGCCGCTGTCCGGCAGTCTGCTGTGATAAAACCGGTGTACCGGACAGCTCTTTTTCAACCAGATCCTGACAAAAAAGAGCCACTTCACGGCAAAGCGCAGCCGCAGTAATGACGTGCCCCTGGCGGTGTAAACGCCCCAGTGCACAGCAAAGCAGCCCCATGGAAAATACCGTACCTTTATGGGTATTCACGCCACGGGTCGCCGCAAACATGGCGTTTTCGCAGCCCAGCCCCAACGGACGCAGACGGCGTAATATTTCGCCCGCCGGTCGCTGGTAACTCTCTTCGCCTTCGGCCATAAAACGGGCGAACCAGGGTGCAATCGCGTCTGCGCTGCGGTAGAAATCCTGCAAGTTCATGTCCTGATGCGCACCGTTATTTGCGCGATCGACCAGACCCGGTTTAGGCGTCAGATTGACTTCATGCAGCAATGCCTGATACGCCAGTGCAGCCCATTTAGCTTTCACATCAATGACCTGGGCGGTCTCTTTATCCTTGCACTGCGGCATTTAGCATCGACTCCATCCGGCTGAGCAGTTCTGCCGTGCTGTGCTTTTGTTCACGGGCACAGAGAGCGGCGGGTTGCGGGCAGATAAGACAAGGGCGGGCCGGCAGGCCGAAATCCCGGCGCGACAATATCGCGCCACTGGCGTCGAGCACGTCAATGTCCCACAGGCGGCCCAGCGGCTGGTTCTCTTCCAATTCCAGCGTCGCCTGTTTGACTTCCCGTGCCGGAACGTCGAGGGCGATCAGCCCTTCGCTGCCGGTCTCCTGCGGCAAACAGCGCCACGCCAGCCACGACCAGCCTTGCTTCTGGCTCAACGTTTCCAGCGTCTGCCAGGCGAGACAAAACAGTTCCCTGCAAAGCGCGGTGTCTTTTACAGCGCCCGGCATCACCATCGTCAGGGAAATTAACGTGCACTGATGGCGCGCCAGCCACGCCCGCTGCCGGGTCTGACGAGATTCACGGCTTGAAAGAAGTTCCGGCAAACTGACGGCGCGGTTAGCGGCCAATAACGGGGAGACAGCGTGCATGGCTACTCCTCAATCTGATGAACGACATCGATAATCGAACCGTCGCGGTAACGCACTACGGCCACCACCCGGTCGGTAAAGGCCAGCGGCGCAGGTTCTCCGCTGAGCAGGCGCGCCCGCTCATAAAGCCAACCGATGGTGACGGTTTTGATCCCGGCCTGTTGCAGGCTTTTGGTCAAATCGGGTCGTGACGGATTAACTGCAATACCGTGATCAGTGACCAAAATGTCGATACTGGAACCCGGCGTAACGCAGGTTGTAACCTGCTCCACCAGCGTCGGAATTCGGCCACGTACCAGCGGCGCCACGATAATGGCTAAACGGGCGGCGGCGGCGGTATCGCAATGGCCGCCGGACGCTCCGCGCAGCACGCCGTCAGAACCGGTCAGTACGTTGACATTAAAGCCCGTGTCGATTTCCAGTGCACTGAGCACCACGACGTCGAGCTGTTTCACCGATGCCCCTTTCGAGTCCGGGTTGGCGTACTGGTTGGCGCTGATTTCATAGTGGCCGGGATTGCGTGCCAGAGATTCAGCAGCCTGACGGTCAAAACTTTGTACGTCGAGCAGGCGTTCGATCAGCCCTTTTTCATGCAAATCGACAATCGATGCGGTGATACCGCCGAGCGCAAAACCAGCGGTGATGCCCTGACGGCGCATACTGTTTTCCAGAAAACGGGTGACGGCCAGCGACGCGCCACCGGTACCGGTTTGCAGGGAGAACCCTTGTTTGAAATAGCCGGAGGCGACAATTACGTCGGCCGCGCGGCGGGCGATCAGCAATTCACGCGGATTGCTGGTCATACGGGTGGCATCAGCACCGATTTTCTCGGCATCCCCTACTTTTTCAACCTGCACAATCAGGTCAACGTTGTCCTGCGCAATACTGGCGTTGTGCGGATAGGGCAGAATCTGTTCAGTAAGCAGCACCACCTGACGCGCAAACTGTGCGTCAACCTGCGCGTAGCCCAGCGAACCGCAGCGCGCGTTGCCGCTGTAGCCATTGGCATTACCGAAGATGTCGCAGGCCGGAACCCCGAGAAACGCCACGTCGATGTTCAGTTCACCGTTTTCGATCAAATTGACCCGTCCGCCGTGGGAGTGGATCTGTACCGGCGGTAATCCCGGCAACGCGCCATGCGAAATGGCCTCCGCCAGCGGACCGCGCAGGCCGGATGTGTAAATAAGGCCAATCACGCCGTGACGGATATGTTCGATCAATGGCGCATGGCAGTCGCTCAGGGAGCTCGATGCCAGCGTAAGGTTTTTAAAGCCCATGACCGCCAGCGTGTCGACCACCTGATTAAGCGTCAGGTCACCGCCACGAAATGCATGGTGAAACGAAATAGTCATCCCGTCCTGCAATCCACTGCGGCGGATAGCATTTTCGAGCGATGAACAGAGTTTGTGGTCACGGGGTTTTGCCGCCTGCTGGTTGGCTTTCGAAACTGGCGCAAAGGCGGAAAAAGTCTCCGCTGCCGTTACGCCGAACTGATTTACGCGCTGTTGCCTTTGCATCACTTGCTCCTGTTATTCTTCACGAAGGCCGGACAATGCCGCCCGTTGCAACACCAAACGCGCCCGCTCAATCACCGGGCTGTCGACCATTTTCCCGTTGAGCGACACCACGCCGAGTCCTTCGGCTTCTGCGGCGGCGGCGGCGTCAACGACGGCCTGCGCATGGTCTCTTTCGGCTAATGTCGGGGCGTAGAGGTTGTGAAGCAGTTCAATCTGACGCGGATTGATGAGTGACTTACCATCAAAACCCAGCTGTTTAATATGTGCCGCTTCGTTAAGAAAACCGGCGTCATTATTGGCTTGCGAATACACGGTATCGAAGGCCTGAATACCGACGGCGCGGGCGGCCTGCAGAATCGAGCAGCGCGCAAACAGCAGCTCCGTACCTTCCGGTGAACGCTCGGTGCGCAGATCCCGCACGTAATCTTCTGCCCCCAGGGCGATGCCAACCAGCCTTGGTGACGCCCCGGCAATGTGAACGGCCTGAGTAATGCCGCGGGCCGTTTCAATCGCCGCCAGCATTCCGGTGCTGCCCACAGGGCGGCCGCACTGCGCTTCAATACGCGCAATTTCGGTTTCCATATCGGTGACGTCTTTCGCGGTATCTGTTTTCGGCAGCCGCACAATGTTGACGCCTGCGCGCACCACCGCTTCGAGATCGGCCAGGCCGTAAACAGAATCCAGTGCGTTCACCCGCACGATGGTTTCCGTTTCCCGATACAGCGGATGTTGCAGCGCATGGAATACCAGACGGCGCGCGGCATCTTTTTCACGCAGGATCACTGAATCTTCGAGGTCGAACATCACGGCATCAGCCTGATAAATAAACGCGTTACTGACCATCGCCGCGTTGGCACCTGGCACAAACAACATGCTGCGGCGCATTCTGAGTTTGCGTTGTGTCAGCATCAGCAGACCTCCCATTGATGAGGATTTTGTTCGCTGGCGCGGATAAGCGCCGTCTCCAGACGCGCACGCAGCACGCAGTCGAGCGCGCCTTTGTCATCCACCACCAGCGTGACGGTTTCAATCTGCAAATCTTGCAACACTTCAGCGATACACTGGCGAATTTGCTGGCCGAACTGCTTCTCAACGGTGCTGTTCAGTTGCAGGTCGATATGCGTGGGGTTAGGTGCAACACGCACCATGACATCGCTGGATTCCAGCGTGCCGGCAAGGGTTTCACGGATAATATTCATTGTTCACCTGTCTGGTTGGCGGTTGCCATTGCCCGTTCGGCGGATTTTCCAGCGCGCATGGCAAGAAGTTGTTCGAGGTAGTGGCAGGTCGCCGGAGGGACTAACTGGCGGATGGTTGTGATGTCTGATTGCGCCAGTAATTTGCGCACCCACGAGGCCGAAATTGCGGTGTTCTCCCAGGTCAGACGAGTGATCTCAACCAATTCCACCGGGGACCATTCCAGCTCATCCGTTTCCAGCCAGTAACGCATGTCCTGATTGTATTTAGCGGTCACTTCGCAAAAAGGCTCGGTACCGACAAACCGGTGGGTAATTCCCAGCGCTGGGGCCAGATATTGGCGGAATATTTTAAGATCAATTTCGGTATAACAGTCATCTGCCACGCCCTGATCTTTGATGAAATAACACGGAAAAGTGGCACGGGAGATCATATATTCCGAACCGGCATGCAAGGTTACATGCTTAATATCCTCAATGCCCTCGCGGACTAATTCATAGCGGTCTTCATAGGAGAAACGGGAATTATTCTCTTTGACTAGAAACACGTGTAACCAGTCGCACTGTTTCGCCGCCTGCCTGACCAGATATTGATGACCCCGCGTGAAGGGATTGGCATTCATGACAATACAACCGATACGTTTTCCCGGCTGATAACGCTGGCGCAATTCATTCGCGTAACGGCTTAAACGACAGCCGCTGTTTTCCATCAACACCACAATTCCCGGTACACTGGCTATCGGGTAAAAACCACAGCGCTGAAACAGAGCCTGGTTTTGCGTTTTGGTGTAGATAAACAAATGGCTGTGATGGCGCTCATAAGCCAGATTAACCAGTTCGGTGGCAAGTGTCAGTGCCAGACCTTCTCCGCGCACGCTTTCGCTGATAGCCACGCATTTAATGATATTACCGGCAATGCCTCCGCAAGCCAGTAACTCCCCCGCGCGACGCAAGGTAATGAAGACTTCAACTGTCGTATCGATATTTAAGTCATTAGCGCGCAGGAATGCCGTGATTTCAGCAATACCGGCATGATTGGTGCGGTTAACCTGACTGAATACTCCGTCCATGAATCACCTGATGATATTTTAATGCAACAAATCAGAAACAAAATTTATTATAAATTTCAACTCGGGATTATTGATTTAATAAATACACTAATCACAAATGATAAGAATTAATTAAACCGAATTGAGTAGTGCTGCATGTTAACCAAAAATAAATGCGATTATTTGACCTATTTCACATTTAATTAAAACAACCAAATAAATTTATTCTTAGCCTTTTACGTGGAGTTAATGGCGTTAATGAGATAAAGGTTGCCGGTGGAGTTTATGGAGTTAATTAATTTTTAAAATAAGGAATAAAAAAAGCAGAGCCGTAGCTCTGCTTTATTAAGATAATTCTCGCCGATATTATTAATCGGTATGCGTCGGGAATTCCATTTCGCTGTATTTCACCACTTTGGTCTTACGGGTCAGCTTGTAACCGAACCAGATGATGAGGAACAGCGGTAGACCGATATAAGTCGCAGCGACGCCGTACCAGTCGATAGTATCCTTCAGGAATGCCTGGTAGTTCTGGCCAAGCGTGATCGTCAGACAAAGCACAAAGGCAAAGATCGGACCAAACGGGAAGAAACCGGACAGATATGGCAGTTCTTTCAGGTCACGCCCCTGAGACACATAACCGCGACGGAAACGATAGTGACTGATAGCAATCCCGAGCCAGGCAATAAAACCGGTCATGCCCGAAGTATTCAGCAGCCACAGGTAGACCGTCTGGTTGCCAAACATTGAGCTCAGGAAGCACAGCGCAGCGACCACCGTGGTGGCATAAAGCGCGTTACGCGGCACGCCGCCTTTGGACAATTTGGCGAAAATACGCGGTGCTTTGCCTTCAGACGCCAGGGTATACAGCATACGGGTTGACGCATACATCCCCGAGTTACCGGCGGAGAGCACGGCGGTCAGGATCACGGCATTCATGACGGCCGCGGCGGATAACAGCCCGGCGTTACGGAATACAAGCGTGAACGGGCTGACGCTGATGTCACCGACTTCGTTACGCAGCAGGTTCGGGTCGGTATAAGGGATAATCAGGCTTATCACCAGAATCGCCAGAATATAGAACAGCAGAATTCGCCAGAATACCTGACGCACGGCGCGTGGAATATTCTTGGCCGGATTATCTGACTCACCCGCAGCCACACCAATCAGTTCGGTTCCCTGGAAAGAGAAGCCTACGATCATCGCCACACCAATCATGGAGGCAAAACCACCGGCAAAAGGCGCATCGCCAATCGTCCAGTTGTGCCAGCCTGCCGTTTCATCCCCGCGCATAATGCCGGTGATCATCAGCACACCCACGGCGATAAAGATGATGACGGTCACGACTTTGATCAGGGAGAACCAGTATTCAGCCTCACCAAAACCACGAACCGAGATGTAGTTGAGCAGGAAGATCAGACTCATGAACAGTGCGCTCCAGATCCACCCTGGGGTGTCCGGGAACCAGTAGTTCATCACCAGCTGTGCGGCAACCAGGTCAACAGCAATAGTGACCGCCCAGTTGTACCAGTAGTTCCAGCCCAGTGCGAAGCCAAAGCCTTCTTCTACGTATTTAGAACCGTAGGTGGAAAACGATCCGGAGACCGGCATAAAGGCTGCCAGTTCACCGAGGCTAGTCATCAGGAAATAGACCATGATGCCGATTAAGGCGTAAGAGAGCAGTGCTCCGCCCGGTCCGGCTTGTGAAACCGTAGCACCTGACGCCACGAATAAACCGGTACCGATAGAACCGCCAATAGCGATCATAGTTAAGTGGCGGGCTTTAAGCTCGCGGCGCAGTCCGGACGGTGCCGGCTGCGAAGTTTTAGTCGATGGTTCAGCCATTTTTGCCCTGTTTGCGCTGTGATTTGTCATATAGATAGAATTTTACGCGCGGATTGTAACAAAACGAGCGGGCCTGAATAGCACGAACCCCCTGTTATAAGAGAGCTTCATGATAGGCAGCGGATCATAAGCAAAAGACGTTTATACCGGTTCCCGGCAATAGGTTAAAAACCTTGATAAGGCATTAGAAATATGTTTTTGACGGTGATGGATTAAGTACAATTTTCGCACCAGTGGTGCCACCGGCAGGCGGATTTCCACCAGCGCGCCGCTGCTGAGCTGTTCGGCAATCACCCGCCGCGACAGGCAGCTGATCCCAATGCCGTGGCGGACGGCGTGTTTAATCGCCTCGGAGTTACCAAGCTCCATCACCAGATTGAAATCTGGCATTTGCGGCAGCAGCAGATGGTCCAGCACTTCACGCGTACCGGACCCGCGTTCACGCAGGATCCACGGTGCCTGCGCCAGCGCTTCCAGAGTAACGGCCTGCCCTGCCAGCGGATTGCCCGGCGCGCAAAAGACCACCAGCTGGTCATCAAGCCACGGCTGGGTGATCAGTTCAGGTACGCTGCACGGGCCTTCGATCAGCCCCAAATCCACGCGAAATTCCGCCACGGCGTTAATAACGTCATTGGTGTTACCGACGTTCAGTTCCAGCGGCGTGGCGGGAAAGTCGAGCCGGTAACTGGCAATCATGCCCGGCAACATATAGTTGCCGATGGTACTGCTGGCCCCGATGCGCAGCGAACCGTTGTCTTTACTGAACAACCGCTCAATCTCGCCCGCCTGCTCCAGCAGTGCCAGCGCTTTCGGGTACAACAGACGCCCATGCTCATTGATCACCAGCCGCTTACCCACTCGGTCAAATAACTGCACGCCGAGCTGCCCTTCGACGTCAGCCAGCGCCGCACTGACCGCAGATTGCGACAGCGACAATACGACAGACGCCTGCGTGGTCGAGCCGCTTTTCAGCACTTCGGCGAAAACTTCAAGTTGTCGCAATGTTATGTGCATAAGTGTTTTATCCGTCACACGCGCCATGTCGCGCGTGCTTTGTGTTGCCCGTAATTGACAGGAATCGCAGACCGCAGGCGGTCGTCGCCATCCCGTTCATTTGCATTAAGTATAGTCCAACGGCCAGACCGGCCACGCTGAGGTCAGCGCCCTATTCTATACCTCTTTTACCGATAGGTTATAAAGTTATAATCAATTTCATTTTTATATAAGGCGGCGGTACGCTTGTCAGCAGGATAGTCAGAGAGGCAAGTGACATGCACACATTTACAGCAAAATTAACCCGTTCAGATTTTCTTAAACCGGTCTGGATTGGACGCGTATTACCGGGTTTAGTTCTCACCGGCGTAGTAACCGGCGTTTCCATCTGGCTGAGTGATTTCCCGCAGTTGAGCCATCTGGGGCTCAGTGCGCTGACGCTGGCGATCGTCATCGGTATGATCCTCGGCAACACGCTTTATCCGGCGGTTCGCCCGCTGTGCCACGATGGCGTGAATCTCGCCAAACAGCGCCTGCTGCGCCTGGGGATTATTCTGTACGGTTTGCGCCTGACGTTCGCGCAAATCGCTGATGTCGGTGCTACCGGCATCCTGATTGACGCCATCATGCTCTGCTCGACCTTTGCCCTCGCCTGCTGGCTGGGGAAGAAAGTCTTCGGGCTGGACAGCGATACCTCGATGCTGATCGGCGCGGGCAGCAGTATTTGTGGTGCAGCCGCCGTGATGGCGACGGAACCGGTGCTGGATGCCAAAGCCGAAAAAGTGACCGTGGCCGTCGCCACCGTGGTTATCTTTGGTACCGCCGCCATCTTCCTCTACCCTTGGTTGTGGCAGATGAACCTGCACTACCACTGGGTGAATTTCAGCGCAGAACAGTTCGGTATTTACACCGGCTCGACGGTGCATGAAGTGGCGCAAGTCGTGGCCGCGGGTCAGGGTGTCAGCCCGGAAGCCGAGAGTGCTGCCGTGATCGCCAAAATGATCCGTGTAATGATGCTGGCGCCTTTCCTGCTGCTGTTGTCAGGATGGAAAAGCCGCGGGAATGCGCAGAAAACTGAAAATGCCGGTCTGCTGCGTAACATTACTATTCCGTGGTTTGCTTTGCTGTTCATTGTCGTAGCGGCAATCAATTCTCTGGATATCTTGCCGCACAGCTGGATACCACCGCTGATCACGCTGGACACCATCTTACTGGCGATGGCGATGGCCGCGCTGGGCCTGACCACGCACGTCAGCGCACTGCGCCAGGCCGGTTTGAAACCGATTCTGCTGGCCGCCATTTTGTTCGTCTGGCTGATTGTCGGTGGCGCTGGTGTTAACGGGCTGGCAGAGCATTTCTTTAGCTAAGCCTGCGCCAGCCGGTGACTTTTCACAGTTCTCTGCTGCACGCCCGCCCTCAAGACGCTATCATCCGGGGATAAAGGGCGAACAGCAGAGGAGTGAACATGAAGTTTATTGGGGCACATGTCAGCGCAGCGGGTGGGGTCGATCAGGCCGTCATCCGCGCACATGAACTGGAGGCAACGGCGTTCGCGCTGTTTACTAAGAATCAGCGCCAGTGGAAAGCCGCACCTCTGCCGGAGGATGTGATTGAAAAATTCAAAGTGGCCTGTGAAAAATACGGCTACAGCAGCCATCAAATCCTGCCGCATGACAGCTATCTGATTAACCTTGGGCACCCGGTCACCGAAGCGCTTGAGAAATCCCGTGAGGCGTTTCTTGATGAACTCCAGCGCTGCGAACAGCTCGGTCTTTCGCTGCTGAACTTCCATCCGGGTAGCCATCTGATGCAAATCGATGAAGATAAATGTCTGGAGAAAATCGCTGAGTCACTGAATATCGCGCTGAGCCAGACTAAAGGTGTGACCGCAGTGATCGAAAACACCGCCGGTCAGGGCAGCAATCTGGGATTCCGCTTTGAGCATCTGGCGAAAATTATTGACGGTGTGGAAGACAAAAGCCGCGTCGGTGTGTGTATCGATACCTGCCACGCCTTTGCGGCCGGTTATGACCTGCGCACCGAAGAAGAGTGTATTAATACTTTCAAACAGTTCGAAGATATCGTGGGCTTTAAGTATTTACGCGGTATGCACCTTAACGATGCCAAAAGTGAATTCAACAGCCGCGTCGACCGCCATCACAGTCTGGGCGAAGGCAACATTGGTAAAACCGTGTTCAGCTGGCTGATGCGCGACCCACGTTTCGACGGTATTCCGATGATCCTCGAAACCGTAGACCCGGAGATCTGGATTGATGAAATTGCCTGGCTGAAGTCACAACAGAAAGCGTCGGATGACGCTGCGGCGTGAAAAGCGACATTGTCGTTGTGTGAACCAAGCATGTAAAAAAGGGCGCCGGAGCGCCCTTTTTATTGGATCGAGACGAAGGAATTACTGCGTCACAACCTTGGCGGCCAGCGCTGCGTCAGAACGTTTCAAGAACGCGTAGGAAACACCAGCCAGCAACGTACCCGCGATGATTGCTACCAGATAACCCAGTATCGGCGTGATTGCCCCCGGGATTAACAGCACGAACAGACCACCGTGTGGTGCCATCAGTTGTGCGTGGAAGGCCATTGACAGCGCACCGGTCAGTGCACCACCGGCGATACAGCACGGCAGAACACGCATCGGGTCACGGGCGGCAAACGGAATTGCGCCTTCGGTGATGAAGCACAGGCCCAGTACCATCGCAGCTTTACCGCCTTCACGCTCACTCTCTTCGAATTTCTTACGCGCCAGTACAGTCGCAAGCCCCATCGCCAGTGGTGGCACCATACCGGCTGCCATAATGGCTGCCATCGGGCCGTAGACGGAAGAACTGAGCAGTGCCACACCAAAGGCGTAGGACGCTTTGTTCACAGGGCCACCCATGTCGGTACACATCATTGCACCGAGGATAGCGCCCAGCAGGACCGCATTCGCCGTACCCAGGGATTGCAGCCAGTTAGTCAGGCCAACCATGATTTTAGCAACCGGCGTTCCGACCACATAAATCATCACCAGACCGGTGATCAGGCTCGCCACCAGCGGAATGATCAGAATAGGCTTCAGCGCTTCCATACTTTGCGGTAAATGCAGTTTTTGGCTGATGAACTTCGCGACATAACCTGCCAGGAAACCGGCAATGATACCGCCGAGGAAACCTGCACCGGTGCTGACTGCCAGCATCCCGCCAATCAGACCTGGCGTAAGGCCAGGACGGTCAGCGATGGAGAAGGCAATAAAACCAGCCAGTACTGGCACCATCAGTGCGAAGGCAGAGGCCCCACCGATTTGCATCAGCGCAGCGGCCAGCGTCCCTTTCACTTCAAAGGCTTTGATACCGAAAATAAAGGAGAGAGCGATACACAACCCACCCGCGACCACCATCGGTAACATGTAGGAAACACCGGTCAGCAGGTGACGGTAAGGACCCGCACCGGTTTCTTTTTTACTGCCAGCAACAACAGAACCCTGTTTTTTCGGCTCAAAGACTTCAGCTTCAACCAGCGCTTTGTCCAGTTCCTGCTTGGTTTTTTTCAGTGCCAGACCGGTCGAGGTGCGGTACATCGGCTTACCGGCAAACTTATCCAGATCCACTTCAATATCCGCGGCCACGATAACCAGATCAGCCTGGGCCACTTCTTCTGGCGTGATGGCATTACCGGCACCTACAGAACCACGGGTTTCAACCTTCACCCACCAGCCGCGCTTCTTCGCTTCGGTTTCGATGGCCTCAGCTGCCATAAAGGTGTGCGCAACGCCGGTCGGACAGGCGGTGATGGCCACGATACGTTTCGGACCGTTACCCGCCGCCGCTTTCGCAAGAACCGCAATCGGTGCCACGTAAGCTTTTGCTTCAGCGGCAGCGCGTTGCAGGAAAGCTTCCGGTTCACGGATAGCCAGCGCAACATCTCCTGCGTAGATCTTCTTACCCGCCAGCGTGGCGTCGGCTGGCACATTTTCACCCGCAATGACAACCAGTTCCGCCTCAGCGGCGCTGTCTGTCAGGGTGTGTCCTGCTTTCGCCGCAGCAGCAGCGAGCATATTTTTCGCCAGATGGCTGCGAGCCTGTCCGAGCGAACTGTCTATCATCAGCAGCGTTTTCATTCTGCCTCCTGCGGTCAGTTAAAAGGTTTCAAATCGACACGGGCCATCATCGCCGCAAGCTGCGGACGATCGGTGATACCCACATTGCTCTGGCTAACGGCCAAAGCAGCCACGGCGGTGGCCAGTCGTAAAGTGTGTTCGCTTGACTCACGCATCAGCAGGCCGTAGATCAGTCCGCCAACCATAGAGTCACCGGCACCCACGGTGCTGACGACTTCGCAAACCGGAGGTTTAGCAATCCAGGCACCGGATGCATTCACCCACAGTGCGCCTTCGGCACCGAGAGAAATCACGACGTGTGCGATGCCCTGATCGCGCAATGCATGTGCGGCTTCTACCACGTCACTTAATTGCGGTAATTTGCGGCCAGCCCAGATTTCCAACTCGCGGCGGTTAGGTTTGACTAACCACGGTGCCGCTTTCAGACCGGCAACCAGGGCTTCGCGGCTGCTGTCGAAGATGATGCATGGGCATTGGCTGCGCAGGCGGGTCATCCATTCGGTGAAGGCGTCAGGATCAACGCCCGCCGGCAGACTGCCACAGACGGCAACCATGTCAAACTGACCCAGCCACGACAGAGAATCGGTCACGAACCGATCCCAGTCCTGCGGCGTGACGTTAAAACCGGAGAAGTTGAAGTCGCTGACTTCACCATCTTTTTCGGTCAGTTTGACGTTAATACGTGTGCGGCCTGACACCACCTGAAAGCGGTTAGCAATGCCCAGATCGCTGAACAGATGCTGGAAACCGTCCTGATTGTCTTTACCAAGGAAGCCACCGACGGTGACATCGATGCCGAGATCTTTCAGCACTTTGGCAACGTTGATGCCTTTACCTGCGGCATGCAGACCGGCTGTCTGAACGAGGTTGACTTCACCGCGTTCAATTTCAGGGCAGAATCCAACCAGATCGTAGGCCGGGTTTAAGGTGATCGTAGCGACTCTGCGGCTCATACGCCCTCCCCAAGACCATCAGCAATAGCTTCACCGATCGTTTTCAGCGCCACGTCAGCTTCTTCACCTGCGGCAGTAAAGCGCAGGCGATGACCTTTTTTGACGCCAAGCGCCACGACTTTCATCAGGCTGCGTCCGTTGGCCGGTTTACCGCTGCCGTCAAGGTTGGTCACGGTAATCTCACAGTTGAACTGCTTAATGACGTTCACCAGTGCGGTACCCGGACGTGCATGCAGGCCGTGCTCGTTACGGACAACAAACTCCGCAGACAACACATTATTTTCTTCAGTGACTTCGCTGGTCAGCAACGCCAGCACACCCACGGCATCGGCGGTCAGCAGGCGTTCAGCTTTTTGCGCGATCAGCAGGTCACTTAAGTAGTTCAGCACGTTCAGCGGCTGCTCATCGGCAACGGAAATCGTCAGCAATGCGGCAACGGTTTCGCCGTCCTGCTCGAAAGGTTTCGCCGCGCGGCTGAAGGTAGCTGCGCTTTGCAGATTGCCTTCAGTGCTGTCGCTGAGCCAGATGCCCTGCCCCAGATTCAGCGGCTTGCGGCTGATCACATCGCTGACAAACGCGGTGTCTGCTGCGCCGATCTGCTGCAAACGTCCGGCGTTGAGCGCCTGTAACGTCATCAGATTATTTGCGGCAACATCAACGGTGATCAGTTGCGTATCGAATTTGAATTCAGCGGCATTTTTCTCACCCATCAGCAGACTGCGTAATTCGTCAGCTGAGTCGGTTTTCGCCATGCGTTCCGCTACGCTGTCATCACTCAATACGTGTGTCAGCTGACGCAACAGGCTGAGGTGTTCGTCAGAACGTGCGGCAATACCAATAACTACGTACGCGGTCTGGCCTTCACCCCATTCGATCCCTTGCGGGAACTGGAAAACCTGAACACCGGTATCCAGTACCAGATCGCGGGTATCGGTGGTGCCGTGTGGGATTGCGATGCCGTTACCGAGATAGGTAGATGTCTGCAACTCACGCTGCAACATGCCTTCTACATAGCCTTCGCTGACGCGGCCAGCCTGAGTCAGCGCTGCAGCGACCTGACGAATGGCCTCCTGCTTATTGCTGGCGGCCGCACCGAGATGAATATCTTGCTGTGACAACTGGAACATAATTCTCCTCTCCTGCTGAATTTGAATCGTTTCAGCTCTATTGAGAAAAAAGGAGCGCCGTCAGATTGAGGTGCTTATCAGACAACGCTGAAACGTTTCAGGCAGTCTTATTCCGGGCGATATTTAAATCAAGCATTCCCTGAAATGGCGTGACGTTTCTTTGATGCCACGCACAGTTTGCCTTTCTGAAACAGGTTCTGAGTACTTTTTTTTCATAAAAGCTGAAGTTGGGCTGACGCAAAAATAGTGCTGCCTAAAAGCGTTATATCCCCCTGCGCGGGAGTGCTCATAATTGATCATTTTTTAACACATTGTGCGATTTCATTAATCAGTATGGCAAATACACCAATGTTTACTTTTTTACTGATCAAAACGGGTTTTCGTTTTTTTTAAACAAGCGTAATATTCGCGCGAATTCCCACCCTCTCCTGACCGGTTCAATAGCACATCATGTCGACATCTACCGTATCTGCACGCCGCTTACCTGACGTCACTTCGACTGCATTTCTAATCATCGCCTTTCTTACCGGCATCGCCGGCGCGTTACAGACACCAACGCTCAGCCTGTTTCTGACTTCAGAAGTGCATGTCAGCCCGTTTATGGTCGGCATCTTCTTTACGGGCAGCGCGGTGATCGGCATTTTTGTCAGCCAACTGCTGGCAAGCTGGTCGGATAAGCGTGGGGATCGCAAAACGCTCATTTTGTATTGCTGCCTGCTGGGCGCGACGGCCTGCGTGCTGTTTGCCTTCAACCGCAATTATTTCATCCTGCTGTTTATCGGCGTGCTCCTGTCGAGTTTCGGTTCAACCGCTAACCCTCAGCTCTTCGCACTGGCACGGGAACACGCGGAAAAGACCGGGCGCGAAGCCGTGATGTTCAGCTCCATCCTGCGCGCACAGGTTTCGCTGGCGTGGGTTGTCGGGCCGCCGCTGGCGTTTGCGCTCTCCCTGGGATTTGGGTTTACGTTCATGTATACCGCCGCCATGCTGGCCTTTCTGCTGTGTGGCGTCATGGTGTGGATGTTCCTGCCTTCGATGCCGAAAGCGATGATCAAAACCACCGCAACGCTGGAAGCGCCCCGTCGTAACCGCCGCGATACCCTGATGCTTTTTATTGCCTGTACGCTGATGTGGGCCGCCAACAGTATTTATCTCATCAACATGCCGCTGTATGTGGTGAACGAGCTGCATCTGCCGGAAAAACTGGCAGGCGTGCTGATGGGCAGCGCCGCCGGTCTTGAGATCCCAACCATGCTGATCGCAGGTTATCTGGCGAAACAACTGGGGAAACGCTTCCTGATGCGTCTCGCGGTGATTGCCGGTGTGGTGTTCTACGCCGGGATGCTGTTTATCACCGGGCCGATAGCGCTGATCGCTTTACAGCTGCTGAACGCCATTTTCATCGGCATTCTGGCTGGGATTGGCATGCTCTATTTTCAGGATTTAATGCCGGGTCAGGCAGGCGCGGCAACCACGCTGTTCACCAACTCCACCCGTGCAGGCTGGATTTTAGCCGGATCATCGGCCGGGCTGGTGGCGCAGTTTTGGAGTTATCACGCGGTATTTTACGCGGCGTTCGCGATGGTGATCGGATCGGTATTTTGTATCTGGCGGGTCAAAAACGTGGATGAAAAACCAGCCGACGTGGAAAGTAACGTGGCTTAAGGTGCGGTGTCGATTTCGAGTTGAATCAGATAGATCAGCGCATCATCCCGGTGGCTGTGACACATTTCGCGGCTGGCCTGCAAACTGGCGCAGACTTTCGGGCGCAGCGGTGAGGTGAAGATGTTACAAAGGAAATTGTCCGCCAGATGAATGCAGCGAGTATTGGCAGGCTTGCCATTGGGCATCCCGGGAATTGGGCTGGAAATAGACGGTGCAATGCAGCAGGCCCCACAATTCGTACGACAGTCCATCAGCGCCTCCGGCAGGCTTTAGTGAAGCGCGACAATAGCAGTCGCCCTAACCTGTCACCAGCGAAATATTTCCCGATTGAAACTTATTGGCTACGCTTAATTTTAACCAGCGCAACCTGAGTGGACAAAACGTTAACATACGGCACCGTGACACGATTTTACTCACTCTTTTTGTGCCAGAGTATTGCCTGAAATCGGTGGCGCGAGTAACGTGTCGCAAAATATTTTCTCTTCCTATAAACAGGTATTGATATGGCACGTGCTAACGAAATTAAACGCGGTTTTGTCGTCAACTATGACGGCAAACTGCTGCTGGTAAAAGACATCGATGTTCAGAGCCCAAGCGCGCGCGGTGCCAGCACCTTGTACAAAATGCGCTTTGCCGACGTGCGTACCGGCGGGAAAGTGGAAGAGCGTTTCAAAGGCGACGACATCCTCGATACTGTTACCCTCACCCGCCGCCGTGTGAACTTCTCTTATGTTGACGGTGATGAATATATCTTCATGGATGATGAAGATTTCACGCCTTACACCTTCAACAAAGCGCAGATCGAAGAAGAGCTGCTGTTCATACCTGAAGAGGGTCTGCAAGGTATGCAGGTGCTGACGCTGGACAGCCAACTGCTGGCGCTCGAAATGCCGCAAACAGTTGACCTGGAAATCGTTGAAACAGCACCGGGGATTAAAGGTGCTTCCGCCAGCGCGCGCAACAAACCTGCGGTGATGAGCACCGGCCTGAGCATTCAGGTTCCAGAATATCTGAGCTCCGGAGACAAAATCCGCATTCATATCGCGGAACGTCGCTACATGGGCCGTGCTGACTAACGCAGCCGCCGCTACTGGTTGCCATTAAGAGCGCTCAGGCGCTCTTTTTTGTGGCCGTTATTTACGTAAAGCGTTACCAAAAATATTGCCTCTTTCTTCTCTCTTTCGATCTGCCTCACAAAAGCGAACCGAATCCGGACTAACCAATTTTCATTTCTGTCATATGACTTTACACTAAAAAGCCTGTTTTATGACTGAAATGCCGCCAGCCGGTCCGCTTGTCGCACAACACTCATAACAAACTCATTTTTGGCCTGACCAATTTTTGTTGTTCTTACGTTACGGAGTCGTGCATGAAAACTATCGCCACAGAGCCGCTGCCTGCCGGTGTGCAATTACCTAACTACGACCGAAGCCTGCTGAAAACCCGTATTGTGCACCTTGGCTTCGGGGCTTTTCACCGGGCTCATCAGGCACTGCTCACCGACCGCCTGCTCAATAAATTGGGCGGCGACTGGGGATATTGTGAAATCAGCCTGTTTGGTAACCCCAGCCTGATTCAGTCGCTGCAACAGCAGGATCACCTGTTTAGCGTGCTGGAGAAAGGCGCAGAAGGCAATCAGGCCATTGTGGTGGGCTCAGTGCATGAGTCAATGCACGGCAGCGTTGACGGGCTGGCAGCTGTCATCGAGAAGATGGCGGAACCTCAGGTGGCCATTGTGTCCCTGACGGTGACAGAAAAAGGTTACTGCATTGAGCCCGGCAGCGGTGAGCTGGACCTGAACCATCCGCAAATCCAACAGGATTTAACCGGTGAGCACCCACCCGCCACAGCGCCGGGTGTACTGGTCGAAGCGCTGCGAATCCGCCATCAGCGGGGGTTGCCGGGCTTTACAGTGCTCTCATGTGACAACATTCCGGAAAACGGCCATGTTGTGAAAAAGGCCATTCTGGGTATGGCCCGGGCCCGTTCGGCTGAACTCGCCGACTGGATTAGCCACAACGTTACGTTCCCAAGCACCATGGTTGACCGCATTGTGCCGGCCGCTACAGACGAAACCTTGCAGGAAGTGGCGCAGGTGCTGGGCGGCATTAACGACCCTTGTGCTATCGCCTGTGAACCCTTCATTCAATGGGTCGTGGAAGACAATTTTGTTGCCGGACGTCCGGCATGGGAAGAGGTTGGTGCGCAGCTGGTCGCCGACGTCTTACCCTTCGAGCAAATGAAACTGCGTATGCTCAACGGCAGCCATTCATTTCTGGCCTATCTCGGCTATCTGGCAGGGTATCAGTACATCAATGAGTGCATGGAAGATGCCCATTACAAGCAGGCAGCACATCGCCTGATGTTGCAGGAGCAGGCACCGACGCTGAGTGTGGAAGGTGTTGATCTGAAAGCCTATGCCGATAGTCTGATAACCCGTTATTGTAACACCGCGCTCAAACACCGTACTTGGCAGATTGCCATGGACGGCACCATGAAATTGCCTCAACGCATGCTGGATTCCGTACGCTGGCATCTTGCCCACGGTGGTTCGTTTGAGTGTCTGGCACTGGGTGTCGCGGGCTGGATGCGCTACGTCGGCGGGCTGGATGACACGGGAACAGCCATTGAGATTAAAGACCCGATGGCAAAACAGCTGGCAGAGATTGTGGCCGCTACCGCTGACGGCGAAGCCCGCGTCAGCGCCCTGCTGGCATTAAACTCAGTGTTTGGCGAACAGTTGCCACAAAGCACGGCGGCAGTAAACGCCATTCAGCAGGCCTATACCAGCCTGCAAGAAGTTGGCGCTAAAAAGAGCGTCGCCCGTCTGGTGGGTTAACGCGGTTATTCACGCGCAGAAACGGGAAGGCTGCCGGTGGCGGCCTTTTTTACGCCTTCTTTTACTCCTTCAATGCAGCAGGTATAGATTCAAACAGGTAACCGTCGAACGCCGGATCTTCAGCATCAGAGACTTCCAGCAGCATCGTTTTTACGTTTTCCAGATGCTGCCACATGGCCTGTTTGGCCGCTTTCGGATCACGTCTTAAAACTGCCTGCAGGATTTTCTGGTGATCCAGCAACCATTGCTGGTCGTGTCCACCTTTCCCTACGTGCTGCTGAATCCCCTGCCACATCGGGCTGCGTTTACGGGTTTGCCATAAATCCACCACCATATTGGCCAGCACGCTATTTTGCGAAGCCTGAGCCAGTAACGTATGGAATAACTCGTCGGCGGTTTCGTCCGCTTCGCCGCGTTCAATAAATCCACGCTCCAGTTCGATGGCGTCACGCATTTTTAGAATATCGGCCTTGGTAGCCTGCATCGCCGCGAACGCGGCGACTTCGCTTTCCAGCAGTTGCCTTGCCTGCAGCAGCTCAAACGGGCCGTAACCGCTGTCTTCACGAAATAGATTGGCTTCGGGCTGGCGGGTAAGCACATAAACTCCCGAGCCTTTACGTACCTCGACCACTTTCTCCAGTTCCAGCATGATCAATGCTTCTCGCACGACGCTGCGGCTGACCGAAAAGGTTTCAGCAATGTCCCGCTCGGGCGGCAGGCGATCGCCAGCCTGATAGTCACCCGCCTCTATTGCGCTGCGTAAATTCCCGCCGATTTCCTGATAAAGTCGCATCAAGCTGCCCTGAAAGAAGGAATTGGTCAGACAGATTAAGCATGATATTTCTCAGCTTACCGCCCGAAAAATGAGAGAAAAGTATATCACGGCATCGCAACCGGTTACCGTTGGGGACTGGAAAGTGTCGACGGGGTCAACATTGGATAGGCCAATAAGCATTACGTGTCAGACCATCAATAACGCAGGAAAAAATCCTGCGTTATTGATTAGCTTTACTACTCATTAAAGACCGCAGTTTAATTATAAGAGACGGTCATAATGGCTAAATGAGGATTGTTATTTACGATCTCTGTTTTCACATGCCCCAATGATTTAGGCAGCGTAAAGTCGGGCAGATTGCCCAACGCCAAAGTTTGCGTCTGAACGATATTTTTTCCATCGCGATAACAATGTGTTGTCACATTATTCTGGTTACTATTAATACTGCATGCATCTTCTACAATCGCGCCGTAGAAGTGAATGAGACCGGTTGAAGAACCTGCGGCTGCTTGTGTCATCCCTGAGGTAAAAAGTCCAAAAAACAAGATCATCACTAATCTGCTCATGGTCGCCTCAATATAAGTATTAACCCATTATTAACATTAGAGTAACTTCACTAAAAGACTAGGAATTTTCGCACACAAAAATCAGCATTATCTTAAACGAAAATCACCACTACGTGCTATTCATCGGCACAAAGGTGGATTTTCTTAAGCGCTGACGGCATCTTATTGATGTTATTTTTTATTCCCCAATGCGCAGGAACAAGAAAGATCAATTAATTCAGCAGGATAGATGCGCACACTAAATGGAGTCTTCGATGACAAAAATCAACCTCATTACCGGTTTTCTCGGCAGCGGCAAAACCACCACCATTCGCCACCTGTTGGCGCAAAAGCCGGAGGGCGAGAAGTGGGCGGTACTGGTTAATGAATTTGGTGAGGTGGGTATTGATGGAGCGCTTCTGGCTGACAGTGGCGCCGTGCTCAAAGAGATACCCGGCGGCTGTATGTGCTGCGTAAACGGGCTGCCCATGCAGGTGGGTCTGAATATGTTATTGCAGCAGGCTAAACCTGACCGCCTGCTGATCGAACCCACCGGATTGGGCCATCCGAAGCAAATTCTTTCTTTATTATCTTCTGAGGTTTACAGCAACTGGCTGACACTCAATGCATCGCTATGCCTGCTGGATGCCCGTAATCTCAGCGATCAACGCACCGTGGAAAATGAAAATTTCCGTGACCAGTTGGCCGCGACCGACGTGGTGGTGGCAAACAAAGCTGACACCTATTCAGAACTGGACCATCAGGTGCTGGCGGCGTGGCAAAAGCAATGGGCTGCGGGCCGCGACGTGGTGCTCACCTCGAACGGGAGCGTGGATACTGCCCTGCTCGAACATCCGCGGCTGAATCTGGCGCAACTGCCTGATGGTGCGCATCATCATGCCCACGCCTCAACCCGCGGACTGGCCGCGCTTAGCCTGCCCGGCAACCAGCGCTGGCGGCGGGCGCTAAATCAGGCTGACGGCTATTCGAGCTGCGGCTGGATTTTCGATGCAGATACGGTTTTCGATACCGTGGCGCTGCTCGACTGGGCCCGTCTGGCACCCGTAGAGCGCGTGAAGGGCGTGATGCGTATAAAAGAGGGAACGTTACTGGTTAACAGGCAGGGGCAGGATTTGCGGATTGAAACGCGACCTGTTGCGCCGCTTGACAGCCGGATTGAGCTTATCACCCGCGACGAAGCTCAGTGGAATGCACTGCAATCTTCTTTGTTGAAGATTCGTTTAGGTTAGGCGGCTTAACGTATCGCCCTTCTGTAATACTTAACATTCGCTAAATAACAGGCTTCTAATTATGTGGCGTCGCAATCTCCCCGCAATTTTGCTGCTCAATGTTTTGGGCATTGCGCTTTTTCTGTCGTACTACCTGCCGGCTAACCACGGTTTCTGGTTCCCGATAGATTCCTCTATTTTTTTCTACTTCAATCGTCATCTCGCGACCAATGAGACCTTCCTGGACGTCGTAGCTATCACCAACAACCGTGCGTTTGATGGCATCTCGCTGCTGGCGATGGGGCTGCTCTATTTATCTTTCTATATAAGACGTGATATTGCGGAACGCCGCCGCATGATTATTATCGGTTTTGTCATGCTGCTGACCGCCGTGGTGCTTAATCAGTTAGGGCACCTTCTGCCGGTCAGTCACGAAAGCCCCTCCCTCAGTTTTCCTGACGTAAACCGTGTCAGTCAGCTGATTGGTATTCCGACGAAAGATGCTTCCAGCGACAGCTTCCCAGGCGATCACGGTATGATGCTGCTTGTCTTTAGCTGCTTCATGCTGCGCTATCTCGGCAAAGGGGCGTTTGCCGTCGCTATTGCGATCACCATCGTATTTTCATTGCCACGTATCATGATTGGCGCGCACTGGTTTACCGATGTGGCCGTTGGCTCCCTGTCCGTGGTTCTGGTGGGCGCAAGCTGGTGGCTGATGACGCCGGCAAGTGACACTCTGGTCAATTGGCTGGACCGCCATTTGCCCCAATTACGCCGTCACTGAGTCATTTATAAAAAATAATTATTTTTAACACCTATATCAAAATATTATGGCCCGTGCTGCTTTTTACGCAGTATCGGGCAATTTTTATAGATAATTTATGGTAAAGCATTTGCAGATTATTGCCTGAAAGGCCCGTTATCAGGCAGTTTGACGCCAAAGGCGTACAAATAACCCTCATTGTTTATTACATTAACGCTAACATCACTTTACATCACAATTTCATATAAAAAATCCCATAAAACCTCTCGCAATCCCCTTTTCATTACGGTAATCTCCAATGCGTTTGCATAGAAATGTGGCATAAACGGCTTGATTCCAGAAAAAGTGTGCGCTAACGCACGTTTCCCTGGCCAGGCGTTTGCCGCCTCTGTGCGCGGCAGGTAGTCTCGCTTCGTTTGGCAATTGATAACGATTTAATCGTTAAGGACATCAAGGGATAACAACAACAATGGTCAAGTCTCAACCGTTTATGAGATATATCACGCGGTTAATTCCCGCGATTGGCGCAGCAATTATTCTCTCTGCGTGTAGTGGTACACATTCTTCGAACACAGAAAACGCGCAAACTGATATGCGTGCAGTAAATGACAAAGACGGTCTTCTACTGCAAGCCTCTCAGGATGAATTCGAAGCAATGGTTCGTAGCGTCAACGTAAAATCCAAAATTATGGATCAATATGCTGACTGGAAAGGCGTTCGTTATCGGTTAGGTGGTGACAGCAAGCGTGGTATCGATTGCTCGGCCTTCGTTCAGGTAACATTCCGCGAACAATTTGGTATGGATTTACCTCGTTCAACATATGAACAGGAAGAAAAGGGCAGAAAAATCCAGCGCACTAAATTACGCGCCGGTGATTTGGTTCTGTTCCGTGCAGGCTCTACGGGTCGCCACGTTGGTATTTATTTAGGTAACGATCAGTTTGTTCATGCTTCCACCAGCAACGGTGTGATGATTTCAAATCTGAACGAGACTTACTGGAATACCCGATTCCGTGAAGCAAGACGTGTTTTAGCTAGCGGTGAACATAGCTGATTAAAACATGCACTCTTGTTGTCTTATGCCAAGCGAATAAAAAAACGTCATCTCCGGATGGCGTTTTTTTTTGCTTTATTTCCCTCTTCCATTTTTTAAAAGTCATGCAGTTTAATTAATGACTGCTATTCATTGCGTTACGTTATACTTTAAATTCCGTAACATCATGAGTGAAGGTTGATAAAATGGGGTTGAAATCGGCTCTCACCCACACAGTTTTACCCAGGCGCAGTTATCTGATTAAAAGTCTTATTGCCGCCACTCTGCTTTTTTTTGTTTTCAGCGCTGCCACCTTTTACGTTATTGCCTTGAAGAATGAGCAGCAGCAACAACTCATCGGGGCGCGTACCGCCCGGTTCAGCACAACCTATTTGCAAAATCTTACCGATACCATGAAGCGTCTGAGTCAGATGCCACAGAGAAGTTGTGATATGGCTCAAGACCAGCTGAGCCGTGATGCCGCGCTAACACTCGGTGTGCGGGATTTTTTACTGGTACGCGACGGCCTGCTGTATTGCTCATCGGCTACCGGTGAAATGACCCTCGCCGTGGAAGATATCTTCTCAGCAATAGACTGGCATAAACCGTTCGATATACAGCTGGAGCAAGGCACAAGTTTTGTTCCCAACCGGCCGGTCATTACAGTCTGGTATCGCGCCCCCGACTCAGAAGGCAGCGGCGTCCTCGCGACGATTGAACTCACCCTCTCCCCTTATATGCTCTTTGCGCAGAGTGACGAGGGCTATCACGGCTTTGCCCTGATCATTGGCGACACTGCTCTCACTTCTCTGGGCACCACGCTGGTGGCGGTAAAAGATCTGCCCCACTCGCACTATTCTGAAATTAAAGTCGGCAACTATCCCTTTACCCTGCGCCTGTACGCACCGCAGATCACCGGCGAGAATATCCGCTTTACCCTGCTGGCTGCCCTGCTGCTGAGCCTGATGGTCGGAGCGCTGATCTATTTTACGCTGGTAAGCCGCCACAGTCCGGAACGCGAAATTCTGCGGGCGTTAAGGGACGGACAGTTCTTTGTCGAATATCAGCCCGTCATGGAAACCCAGAGCCTGAAAGTTGCCGGGCTTGAAGCCCTGATGCGCTGGCAACATCCGCTCGAGGGACGCATACCGCCTGATATTTTCATCAGCTACGCCGAATCACAGGGCATGATAGTGCCGCTGACGCAGCGCATGATGCAGCTGGCCGCCGCCGACGCCCACCGTCTTAGCCAGGTGATGCCACTTAAAGCTAAATTCGGCATCAATATCTCCCCGCACCACATGGATAAAGTCAGTTTCCGCGACGACGTGATGAATTTCCTCTCCGCCATGCCGGACGACCACTTTCAGATTGTGTTTGAAATTACCGAACGCGGCATGATTGATAATGAAAGCGCCATGCGTGAATTCAACTGGCTGCGCCGTCAGGGGATCGAAATTGCTATCGATGATTTTGGTACCGGTCACAGCGCCCTGATTTATCTTGAGAAATTCACCCTGGATTACCTCAAAATCGACCGCGGATTCGTGATGTCCATCGACCAGAATACCTTAATCGCGCCGGTGCTGGACACCGTGTTAAAGCTGACGGAAGAGCTGAAGCTGAAAACCGTGGCCGAAGGGGTCGAAACAGTTCAACAGGCAGAATATCTGCGTAAGCACGGCGTGACCCTGCTGCAGGGCTATTTGTACAGCGAACCGCTGCCGGTCGAAGAGCTGGTGCGCTTCACACAGGAAGTGAATGGCACAGAGGTCGTAATGGAAGAGTGAGAACGATAGCGCACAATTTTCCCTGCTGACGCTTTTTGTCTTAGACTCTGTTTGAGAGTGTGGTACAACAGCCGAAATCAGCGGGCTTTTGGTAACCGATTCAAACACTTTACCAACGGATCCGCCATCAAATATCGGCAGATTTTCACGCAGCCCGCCAGGCATTGCAGCGAAACCCTATCGTTTAGCAGGAGTTCTTCCAGGATGTTTTTGCGACTCGTTACCGCAGCCTTACTGTCAACGCTGAGCCTTTGCGCTCTGGCTGAGACCATTCAGGACAGTTACGCCTTTGCGATTTTGGGTGAACCCAAATACGACGCCAACTTCAGCAATTTTGACTACGTCAATCCGGCGGCGCCCAAGGGCGGCGCTATCCGTCTTGCGGCCATCGGCACCTATGACAACTTCAACCGTTATGCCTCACGAGGTAACGCCGCAGCGCGCACGGATACGCTGTATGACAGCCTGTTTACGACGTCAAGCGATGAGATTGGCAGCTATTATCCCCTGGTGGCAGACTCTGCCCGCTATGACAGCAAATTCCGCTGGGTCGAAGTGGACATTAACCCGCACGCCCGCTTTCACGACGACAGCCCGATCACCGCCAATGACGTCGCCTTCACCTTTAAAAAATTCATGACCGAAGGCGTCCCGCAATTTCGCGTAGTGTACAAAGGCGCAGAAGTGAAAGCCATTTCGCGCCTGACGGTCAGAATCGTTTTGCCACGCGCCGACAAAGACATGATGCTGGGCCTGCTGGGGCTGCCAATATTGCCGCAGAAGTTCTGGGAAAAACATAAATTCAACGAACCGCTGCCAGTGCCGCCGTTAAGCAGCGGGCCTTACCGCATCAGTGACTACAAGCTGGGGCAGTACGTAACCTATTCACGCGTACCGGATTATTGGGCCGCTAACCTGCCGGTCAACCGCGGGCGCTACAATTTCGACACCATCCGCTATGACTACTATCTTGACGACAACGTTGCTCTGGAAGCGTTTAAGTCGGGCGCGTTCGATTTCCGTATGGAAGGCTCGCCGAAGAACTGGGCTGCGCAGTATCAGGGCGCAAACTTCAGCAAGAATTACATCGTCAAACAAGATCAGGAAAATCAGGCAGCGCAGGATACCCGCTGGCTGGCCTTTAACATTCAAAAACCGCAGTTCAGTGACCGCCGGGTACGCGAAGCTATTACGCTGGCGTTTGACTTCGACTGGATGAATAAAGCGCTCTATTACAGCGCCTACCAACGCGCTGACAGCTATTTCCAGAATACAGACTATATGGCGAAGAATTACCCTGATTCGGCGGAACTCGCTTGGCTGGGGCCGCTTAAAGGCAAAATCCCGGACGAAGTGTTCAGTAAGCTCTATCAACCACCGCGTTCTGACGGCAGCGGTAATGATCGCACCAATCTGCTTAAAGCCACCGCTCTGCTCAAACAGGCAGGCTGGACGGTGAAAAATCAGCAACTGGTCAGCCAAACCACCGGCAAGCCTTTCACCTTTGAACTGTTGCTGCCAAGCGGCGGCAATGCGCAGTACGTCCTGCCTTTCCAGCATAACTTGCAGCGTTTGGGCATCGCGATGTCTATCCGTGAAGTCGACAGCTCGCAGTTTGTCCGCCGTATGCGCCAGCGCGACTACGACATGTTACCGATGGTTTACCCTGCAACGCCTTACCCCAGTGCTGATTTAGAAATCGTCTGGAACAGCAAATATATCGACTCCACCTATAACAAACCGGGCGTAAAAGACCCGGCCGTTGACCAACTGACCGAACAGATCACCGCCCATCAGGGAGAACCCGACACCCTGCTGGCGCTGGGCCATGCGCTGGACCGCGTACTGACCTGGAACATGTATATGATCCCAATGTGGTACAGCAACCACGAGCGCTACGCTTACTGGGACAAATTCTCCATGCCCGCTATTCGTCCTACGAACGGGCTGGAGCTGGATACCTGGTGGTATGACATGAATCGCGCAGCCCGCCTGCCGGCCGAGCGTCGCTGAGGAGCCCGCCGTGAGCCGTTATCTGTTGCGACGTCTGCTGTTGGTGATCCCAACCCTCTGGGCCATCATCACTATTAACTTTTTTATCGTGCAGATTGCCCCCGGCGGCCCGGTGGATCAAGCTATTGCCGCCATTGAAATGGGCCAAAGCAACGGATTACCTGGCAGTGGCGGAGGCAGCGGGACGGGGAAAGCCGCACCCGGCGTGGCGCAAGTGGGAGACAGCCAGTATCGCGGCGCACGCGGGCTGGATCCGGAAGTTATCGCTGATATCACCCGCCGTTTTGGTTTCGATAAACCGCTGCATGAGCGCTATTTCGATATGCTGTGGAGTTACGTGCGCTTTGATTTCGGCGACAGCCTGTTTCGTGGCGCATCTGTAATGCAACTGGTGAAAAGCAGTCTGCCGGTCTCTGTCAGCCTTGGTCTCTGGAGCACGCTTATCATCTATCTGGTGTCGGTCCCGCTCGGTATCCGTAAAGCGGTGAAAAACGGCAGCGCATTTGATAACTGGAGCAGCACGCTGATTATCATTGGCTATGCCGTGCCCTCTTTCCTGTTTGCCATTCTG
Source organism: uncultured Enterobacterales bacterium (assembly GCA_963519305.1). Classification (GTDB taxonomy): domain Bacteria; phylum Pseudomonadota; class Gammaproteobacteria; order Enterobacterales; family Enterobacteriaceae; genus Ewingella. The sequence goes on along the minus strand of CAUQMS010000004.1, from coordinate 195,372 downwards.
CTTATCGTGCTGTTTACCGGCGGCAGTTATCTTGACTGGTTCCCGCTGCGCGGGCTGACCTCAGCCAACTTCGACCAACTGCCGTGGTATGGGAAAGTCACCGACTACCTGTGGCACATCACGCTGCCGGTGCTGGCCACGGTGATTGGCGGATTCGCCACCCTGACCATGCTGACCAAAAACTCCTTTATGGATGAAGTGCGCAAACAATACGTGGTGACGGCGCGCGCCAAGGGGCTGAGTGAGAAAAAGATCCTCTACCGACACGTTTTCCGCAACGCCATGCTGCTGGTCATCGCCGGTTTTCCGGCTACCTTTATCAGCATGTTCTTCACCGGCTCACTGCTGATCGAAGTGATGTTCTCCCTGCACGGCCTCGGCCTGCTCGGTTATGACGCCATTGTGCAACGTGATTTCCCGGTGATGTTCGGCACGCTGTATATTTTCACCCTGATCGGCCTGCTGCTGAATATCATCAGCGATATCACCTACACGCTGGTCGATCCGCGCATCGACTTCGAGGGCCGCCAGTGATGACAATAAGCCCTCTGAACCAGGCCCGCTGGGCCCGTTTTCGCGCCAATCCACGCGGTTTCTGGTCGCTGTGGATCTTCCTGCTGATGTTCGCCCTGTCGCTGTTATCGAATGTCATTGCCAACGAGAAACCGCTGCTGGTGAATTATCAGGGCCAAATTTATGCACCCTTCCTGTTTAATTACAGCGAAACTACGTTTGGTGGCGAACTGGAAACCCCGGCTGATTATCAGGACCCTTTTGTTATCAGGCAGATTGAGGAGCACGGCTGGGCGGTATGGGCGCCTGTCCGTCAAAGTTTTAATTCAATCAACTTTACGACACAGCAGCCCTTCCCTTCTCCGCCCTCTGCGCAGAACTGGCTCGGCACAGACAGCAGCGGCCACGACGTGCTGGCTCAGCTACTTTATGGTATGCGCATTTCGCTGTTCTTTGGCATCCTGCTGACCCTGCTTTCCTCCCTGATTGGCGTGATCGCCGGCGCAACGCAGGGCTACTACGGCGGGAAAATTGATCTGGTAGGCCAGCGGCTGATTGAAGTGTGGTCCGGTATGCCGACGCTGTTTCTCATCATCATGCTTTCGAGCGTGGTACAGCCAAACTTCTGGTGGCTGCTGCTGATAAGCGTCCTCTCCGGCTGGATGATTCTGGTCGGCGTGGTGCGGGCCGAATTCCTGCGCACCCGCAATTTCGATTACATCCGCGCCGCGCAGGCGATGGGCGTCAGCGACCGCATGATCATGTTGCGCCATATGCTGCCGAATGCGATGGTCGCCACCCTCACCTATCTGCCTTTTATTCTCTGCGGTTCCATTACCACGCTGGCGTCGCTGGATTTTCTCGGCTTCGGCCTGCCGCTCGGTTCGCCGTCGCTTGGCAGCCTGCTGATGGAAGGCAAGAACAATCTGCAGGCGCCGTGGCTCGGCATCAGTACCTTTGTTTTACTCGCCTCCCTGCTCTCTTTGCTGATTTTTATCGGCGAAGCGGTGCGCGATGCTTTTGACCCGGCCTCACAGCCGCAAACCTTTTACCGGAAGAGCCGCTGATATGACCAGTTCACCGCTGTTGAGTATTCAGAATCTGAGCGTGGCCTTTCATCAGGGTGATTTGCGGCATCAGGTGGTCAGTGACGTTTCACTCAATATCGACGCCGGTGAAACACTGGCACTGGTCGGCGAGTCGGGTTCCGGCAAGAGCGTTACGGCGCTCTCGGTTCTGCGCCTGCTGCCTGCGGTGAGTTATCCGCAGGGTGACATCCTGTTTGCCGGTCAGTCGCTGCTGCATGCCTCTGAGAGCCAGTTGCGCAGCGTACGGGGCAACCAGATTTCGATGATTTTTCAGGAGCCGATGGTGTCGCTCAATCCGCTGCATACCATTGAGAAACAGCTGGCAGAAGTGTTGTCGTTGCACCGGGGAATACGCCGTGAGGCGGCGCGGAATGAAATCATCAGTTGCCTCGACCGCGTGGGGATCCGCAATGCGAAATCCCGGCTGGGCGATTTCCCGCATCAGCTTTCCGGCGGTGAACGTCAGCGTGTGATGATCGCGATGGCCGTACTGACGCAGCCGAAATTGCTGATTGCCGATGAACCCACCACGGCGCTGGATGTGTCCGTGCAAGCGCAGATCCTTACATTGCTGGACGAGCTCAAGCAGGAGCTGGGAATGGCGATGCTGTTCATTACCCATAATCTGAAAATTGTGCGACAGCTGGCTGACACCGTGGCGGTCATGCAGCAGGGGCGCCTGGTAGAACAGCAGCTCCGTTGTGCGCTCTTCAGCAAGCCACAGCATGCTTACACGCGGCAGCTTTTACAGGCCGAACCGCAGGGCCGCCCGCAACCCGTAGCCCCCCACCAGCCAGTGCTGCTGGAGGTGAAAAACCTGAGCGTCAGTTTTGCTCAAAAGCGTGGATTATTGCGCCGCACGACCCGTGAAAAACGGGCGGTGGATCAGCTCAGTTTTAGCCTGCGGCGGGGAGAAAGCCTCGGCGTGGTGGGCGAGTCGGGTTCCGGCAAAAGCACAACCGGGCTGGCCCTGCTGCGCCTGCTGAGTTCTCAGGGTGAGATTTTGTTCGACGGCCAGCCGCTGCACCGCTTTAACCGCCGCCAGATGCTGCCTTTTCGCAGCCGGATCCAAGTGGTCTTTCAGGATCCGTTCTCCGCGCTCAATCCGCGCTTTAATGTCACACAGATCATCGCCGAGGGGCTGCTGGTACATCAGAATCTCACTGAACAACAGCGCGAACAGCGGGTGATTGCAGCCATGCAGGAAGTGGGACTTGATCCCGCGACCCGCCACCGTTATCCGGGCGAGTTCTCCGGCGGCCAGCGCCAGCGCATTGCCATAGCACGGGCGCTGATCCTGCAACCTGAACTGCTGATTTTAGATGAGCCCACATCGTCACTGGATAAATCCGTACAGGCGCAGATTCTGGCGATCCTAGCCGATTTACAGCAACGCCTGGGATTGTCCTACCTGTTTATCAGCCACGACCTGCAGGTGGTGCGCACCTTGTGCCATCAGCTGATAGTTTTACGCGAAGGGAAAGTGGTGGAACAAGGCAGCTGCGAGGCGATTTTCAGCGCACCGGCTAATGCCTATACGCAAGAGTTGTTGTCACTCTCGGCGTTAACAACCTGAATGGGAAAAGGGGTTCAGAAGGGATAAAGCGCTGAAACAGTTTCAGCAATCGCTGCACCAGTGTTTTTCAGACGGCATAGCGTGGCACTTTCATCGTCGCGCTTAACGAACAGGCAAGGCTCACCGTCGCATTCCACCACGGCACTTTCAACCTGAATTTCCTGCAGGCACTCGGTCAGCCGGTGCATCACCTGCCACGCAACATCGCCTTCATGACTCAATAATTTGAGACCAATCAGATTGCTGCCCTCTTCGCTGCCAGGCAGCGGAATCGGTTCAACTTTGATACCAGCAAAACCCGATAACCATCGGTAACTTTGCGGCAAACGATGTACTACCGAAAGTTGGATATTATTCACGTGAATCCCCAGATGATGATTTATTTCAACAAATCATTCACACAAAAACTACATACATACCAAGTTATAGACGATTTACCTTGAATATGCCCGCACGAAGTCAAAAAACACTTAACATATTTGCAACGTTACCGCACAGAGCCCAAAGCCAATCGCCGATTTTATGTCCAGCCCGCCATCATTCTGGGAGCCAGATCTCATTTTGGGTTATTTGTAACCTTTTTCATCTGATATCTCAACCAATTTCATGTATTGGCACTACCATTTAGATCCTTTTTGTTTACATTTTAAAAACAAATAAAGCCACTTTATGGCGTCTTATTCTCTGGTAATCCATTGAGTATCAATGAATTGAGAACGAAAGAGTCAAACGACCTCTGCGACGTCGTTGAACCGGGTCAGCAAAAAATGAACCGGCGGGCAAACGGTCATGTTGTTGCATAACAAGGGCTAAAATTGTGAACGGATGTTAAATAATTCGCACGATATGTTTGCACCGCTTTTGCGTTTGGGCTTATCATCCGCACCGTTTCTAATGGTTTCCCCTTTCCCTGGGCTATTTTGGCCTGCACCCCAACACCAGCGAGATATGAGATGGACAACAATCCTTCACTTATTGAGAGCAATACATCAGAAAATGGGACCGGTTTCAGTCGTCGTGACATGCTTAAGGGCCTCACGTCTGCGATGGTTGCCACTACCCTGCTCGGCTTCCCGTTCTTGTCACAAGCTGAAAAAGAGACCGCGACCACTTCCCCGGTTATTTTCGGCCAGTTCTATCTGGTCTCTCAGGCAGTTACCGAACATAAAAACCTGAGCGAAGGGAGCTCTGCGCAAATCTTTAATGCCTTTTTCCGCAGCCAGCCGGACTTCCCGCTGCAGGTGAGTAAGCTGCATGCGCTGGTAAAAAACGACCAGTCAGCCAGTCAGTTGCAAGGGCTGGCAAAACAAAAAGGATTAGGCGAATTGCTCACCAGCATCGTCACTGCCTGGTATACCGGCACTGTCGGGCATGGTACCGATTCCATTTTGGTTTCCTATAAAGATGCTCTGATGTACCGCCCGGTGAGTGACGGACTGATTGTACCGACCTATTGCGGAAACGGTCCTTTATGGTTTACCGCCGCGCCCCCTGCCGCCGCAATGCCCGACTCGATGAATGCCGACCGTTTTGGTCCGGCAGCCTCCAAGACTGATGTGAGCAAAGCCTGATGAAAAAACCAGAATTTATGGCGAACGGTGATGCGTCCGCAGATGTGATTGTCGTGGGATCCGGCGTGGTGGGCGGCATGATTGCCGATCAGCTGGTCAGTCAGGGTTATTCGGTCCTGGTGCTGGAAGCCGGTCTGCGTATTGAACGTGCTCAGGCGGTGGAAAACTGGCGCAATATGCCGTTTGAGAACCGTGCCGGTTCGGACTATCAGGGGCTCTACCCGCAGTCCGAAAACGCACCCGCACCTCTCTACTTCCCTGAAAATAATTACGTGCACCTGACCGGCCCGAGCGCCAGCAGCTTCAAGCAGGGCTATCTGCGCACCGTCGGAGGGACTACCTGGCACTGGGCGGCCTCATGCTGGCGTCACGTGCCTAATGATTTCAAAATGAAGACGCTCTACGGCGTTGGCCGTGACTGGCCCATCTCCTACGATGAACTCGAACCCTATTACTGCCGTGCGGAAGAAGAGATCGGCGTGGCCGGTCCGAATGACCCCGCGCTGCAATCCCCGGTTGAGCGCAGCAAGCCTTATCCGATGGAACAGGTGCCTTACGGCTATGGCGACACCCGCTTCGCCGAAGTAGTAAACCCGCACGGCTACCGCTCGGTGCCTATTCCGCAGGGCCGCAGTACCCGCCCGTGGAAGGGGCGCCCGACCTGCTGCGGCAATAACAACTGCCAGCCGATTTGCCCGATTGGCGCCATGTACAACGGTATTGCCCACGTCGAACGCGCCGAAAACAAAGGCGCTGTCGTGCTGGCCGAAGCCGTGGTGTACAAAATTGACACCAACGCCGACAACAACGTCACCGCCGTCCACTGGCTCGACAATAAAAAGCAGTCGCATAAAGCCACCGGTAAAGTGTTCGCTCTGGCCTGTAACGGTATTGAAACGCCGCGCCTGCTGCTGATGGCCGCCAACGATAAAAACCCGAACGGCATCGCCAACTCTTCTGATCACGTTGGCCGTAACATGATGGATCACTCCGGCTTCCACTGTACGTTCATCGCACAGGAACCACTGTGGATTGGCCGCGGTCCGGCTCAGAGCAGCTGCCTGGTTGGCCCGCGCGATGGCGAATTCCGCAAAGAATATTCCGCCAACAAGATGATCCTCAACAACATCAACCGCGTGATCCCCGCGACGTCCAAAGCATTGCAGATGGGTCTGGTGGGTAAAGAACTGGATGAAGAGATCCGCCGCCGCACCATTTATGGCGTGGACTTGTCCATCAGTCTCGAGCCGCTGCCAGATCCGGACAACCGCCTGACGCTGAGCACTACGCGTAAAGACCCACATGGCCTGCCGTGTCCGGACATTCACTACGACGTGGGCGACTATGTGCGTAAAGGGGCCGAAGCGGCGCATAAACAACTGGAGCACATCGGCCAGCTGTTTATGGCTGACGAGTTCAACATCACCACCAGCCTGAACGCTAACAACCATATTATGGGCGGGACTATTATGGGCAGCGATCCGAAGGATTCTGTGGTCAACGGCAACTGCCGCGCCCATGACCACGCTAACCTGTGGCTGCCGGGAGGTGGTGCGATCCCTTCTTCCAGCGTAGTGAACAGTACGTTGACCATGGCCGCGCTGGGCCTGAAAGCCGCTGATGATATGGCGAAGAAACTGGCAGGTGACGCATGAGCAATTTGATGTTTAAAGGCCTCACCGCCGCATTGCTGGGTTTGCTGCTCAGTAGCGCCGCGCTGGCCGCCGACGATCAGGCTGAACTGGCGCGTCGGGGCAAATTGGTTGCCACCGCCGCCGACTGTCAGGCCTGTCATACTAACCCGGAAGGCGGTAAGCCGTTTGCAGGTGGTTACGCCATCCACTCGCCGATGGGCACGATTTTCACCACCAATATCACGCCGTCGAAAACTTTTGGTATCGGTAATTACACCGAAGAGCAGTTCGCCCGTGCGGTACGCCAGGGCGTTCGCCCGGACGGAAAAAATCTCTATCCGGCGATGCCGTACACCTCATACAGCCACATGAGTGATGAAGATATCAAGGCGATGTACGTCTATTTCCAGCAGGATGTTCAGCCGGTGGAAACCCCGACCGAAGAGACCGCCCTGCCGTTCCCGTTCAATATGCGTATTGCGATGGCGGGCTGGAACATGATGTATCTCGACAGTACGCCGTTTAAGCCGGACGCCAGCAAAAGTGCCGAATGGAACCGCGGTGCCTATCTGGTCAACGGTGCCGGTCACTGCGACACCTGCCATACACCGCGTAACCTGATGATGGGGTCGGTGACGGACAAACCGCTGGCGGGCGGCATGGTAGGACCGTGGTATGCGCCAAATATCAGTTCGGACCCGGTGAGTGGTATTGGTAACTGGTCGCAGGCTCAACTGGTGGAATACCTGAAAACCGGCCGTACTGCCGGTAAAAATCAGGCCGCCGGTGGCATGGCAGAGGCGGTGCAAAATAGCCTGCAATACATGCCCGATGAGGATCTCAATGCCATCGCCTTCTATCTAAAAAACAGCACACCGGTACGTGATCCGGCTGACAAGCAGGCGGCCGATACTTTCGGTAAGCCGGTGAATGTCGAAGAGGGTTTACGTGGCGCACATCCGGCTAATGCCAACAATACGCTCACCAGCGGCGCGGCTCTGTTCAGCGGGTATTGCGCCAGTTGTCACCAGCCTGACGGCTCCGGCAGCAAAAATCAGGCCTACCCGTCACTCTATAACAACACCGCGACCGGCATGGGGAATGCGTCCAATCTGATCTCTGCCATTCTCTACGGCGTGGACCGTCAGGTCGGTAACGAGCATGTACTGATGCCGAAATTTGGCGAAGGTTCCTACGTCGGCCAGCTTGATGACCAGCAGATTGCCGATATCTCCAATTATGTGCTGAAGAATTACGGCAATGCGGCAATTCAGGTCAATGCCCATGACGTTGCGGTGTTGCGTGCCGGTGGCCCGGTAACGCTGCTGGCTAAACTGCAACCTTATATGGTTCCGGCGATGGTGTCGGGCGTGGTCATTCTGCTGCTGCTAATATTCTGGCTGGGAAGAAAACGTAAACTGACAAAATAACGGAAAGCCACTGCCCTTCTGGCTGTTAGTTTATACACGTCAAAAAATCAAACACCCGATGTGATATCGGGTGTTTTTTTATTTATAGCGTTGCTAAAACTTATTATGAAAATAATAAAAAACAGAAACTATACTAATAACAGTAATCTCCCAAGGTGATCACCTTGTTGCGGGACATTACAGGCGCTGTAGAAAAATACGTTGATGAAGGGCGGATAATCCCATGCTAAGTAAATTGTCGGCTGAGTTCTTAGGAACGTTTGTTCTCGTGTTTGGCGGCTGTGGCAGTGCTGTATTAGCAGCAGCTTTCCCACAACTGGGTATTGGTTTTGTTGGTGTAGCACTGGCGTTTGGTTTAACCGTAGTGACCATGGCTTATGCTGTCGGCCATATTTCCGGCGGCCATTTTAACCCTGCGATCACCATAGGCTTATTAGCAGGAGGCCGTTTCCCGGCCAAAGATGTGGTGCCCTATATAGTGGCGCAGGTGGTCGGAGGGATTGCAGCAGCAGCCGTGTTATATCTGATCGCCAGTGGTAAAGCCGGGTTTGACGCCACGACCAGCGGATTCGCGTCCAATGGTTATGGGGAACATTCACCGGGCGGTTATTCACTGACGTCAGCGATTGTAATTGAGTTTGTATTATCGGCGGTGTTTTTGATTGTCATTCATGGCGCGACCGACAGACATGCATCGGCAGGTTTTGCTCCGCTGGCGATCGGTCTGGCATTAACCTTAATTCACTTAATCAGCATTCCGGTAACCAATACCTCGGTGAACCCGGCCCGAAGTACGGCCGTAGCATTATTCCAGGGAACCTGGGCCATTCAGCAATTATGGGTATTCTGGCTGGTACCTATTCTTGGCGGGATAGCAGGCGGTCTTATTTACCGCTGTTTGCTGGAGAGAAAAACGACTGCGCATCCGACGCTGTAGATTTACCCTGGCTCATAAAAAGCGCCCGACTATTCAGGGCGCTTTACTTTCGTCGATACTATTACTCCAGATATTGAGTGACTGAACCGCTGAAGGGTACTTCCAGACCGTCGACACTTATTGTCTGACTAAAATTAAATGTCACATCGTCAGTACCCGCTGGGATAGAAGACCAGATAATTTGACCATTTTCATAAATACCGCCATTACTGATCGTCGTGGGGGTTACCAGAGAACCATCAATGCTTTTTACCGGATTATTAATAATCAGACTCCCGGTGTTAGCCACAGGATTAATCTGTATATCCTGTTTATCAATGTCCAAGAATGTGAGCGCGGTCATGCCGGATAATACTGACATATCGCTGAGACCATTTTCAGACAAATTAAGTTGCTGAACCTGAGTTATTCCGCCGAAATTAGAGATGTCAGTCATTTTTGCACCCTGGAGGTAGATGTTTTTCAAGTTTTTCAAACCCTCTATCCCCGGGCAAGTCCTAATATTATTAGCACTCAAATTAAGACTCACCAATGGTTCCATATCTGCAATAAAGTCACCGTCACTCAAACTATTATTATTGAGATCAAGATCCGTCATGTTGATCAGACTTTTCAGAGGAGCACCGGTTGTGATGGCGTTGCCACCGGCAGCCAGACGGGTAAGTTGTATCAAATTAGCTAACGGTGCCAACGACTTCAGCTGATTATATTCAACATTCAAATACGTCACATTGACCAGATGTTCAGCGCCAGTGATATCCGCAATCCCCCATTCAGCACAGCTAAGTTGCCCCTCTAAACTGCCTAATTCAGTATCAGTGATCGGTGCATCAGGGAGATGGTGTAAATAGTCATTAAGACAAGCACGGAACTTGGTGTCCGGCACATTTACAATTTCAGTTGCAAGGCTGTAACATGAGTACAGTGAACTGCTGAGCGCAAAAACAATAGCGGGTAATACTTTGCATTTAAAAATCATATTTTAACTCTCCAATTAAATTATATTATTTGACATCTAACAGAGTGTTCTCCATTAGATTTTCAAACTAACATAATAAAAAAAAGAGTGGTTATATTGAAGACGTGTCACTCCTCAAACAAAAGTAAACAAATAATCAATAAAATAACTGCGTTTCATTATTTACATGAATATTTAATTAATGAAAAACATCCTGATATGAATATTCTCCGTTAATTAATCGGTTATCCCCGCCCGACCAGCGGCATAGCGGAGGCCATAATCGTCATGGTCAGTATATTGGCGTCGAGTGGTAAACCGGCCATATAGGCCACGGCTTCGCCGATACGTTCCACCGGGATCACCGGCTCTTCGGCAATTTCACCGTTGGCCTGCATTCTGCCGGACAGCGCTTTATTGCCCATTTCGGTTGCCGCATTGCCAATATCAATCTGCCCGCAGGTGATATTAAACGCGCGGCCATCCAGCGACGTAGACTTTGTCAGACCGGTAATGGCGTGTTTGCTGGCGGTATAAGGCGCCGAGTTTGGACGCGGCGACTGCGCCGATATCGAACCATTATTGATAATACGCCCGCCCATCGGGGTTTGCTGTTTCATCAAACCGACCGCCGCGCGGGTGCATAGAAACACACCGGTCAGATTGGTATTGATCACCGTCAGCCAGTCCTCGACCGCCAGTTGCTCAATTGGCACATCTTTCACGTTGGTTCCGGCGTTGTTAAACAGCAAGTCCAGTCGTCCGAAGGTCGTTTTAATCTCAGCAAATAATGCCTCAACCGACTCCGGACTGGTGACATCCAGTTGCCGCGCCACCGCCTGTCCGGACGGAAACTGCGCCACGGCTTGCTCAAGTTTCGCCAGATGGCGTCCTGTGATAATCACCGTGAATCCCCCTGCCGCCAGCGCCTTCGCCGCACTCAACCCAATGCCGCTACCGCCGCCGGTGATTAATGCAATTTTAGTCATTTTCATACCGCCGCCAGCATACCGCCATCGATGAACAGCAAATGCCCGTTGACGAAGTCCGACGCTTTGGATGACAGATAGACCGCGCCACCAATCAGCTCTTCCGGATCACCCCAGCGTGCTGCCGGAGTTCGTTTGCACAACCAGTCGGAGAACTCTTTATTATCGACCAGCGCCTGAGTCATGTCCGTTTTGAAGTAGCCCGGCGCGATGCCGTTGACCTGAATATTATAACGCGCCAGTTCAACGCACATGCCTCGGGTCAGCATTTTTACCGCCCCTTTGGACGCGGCATAAGGCGTGATGGTGTCGCGGCCCAGTTCGCTTTGCATCGAACCGATGTTGATGATTTTACCCTTCTTACGTTTGACCATATAGCGGGCCACCGCCTGCGATACCAGAAAGACTGACTTCTGATTAACCGCAATGATGTCGTCCCAGTCTTTTTCCGGGAACTCAGTAAATTTATGGCGGCGCTGAATACCGGCATTGTTAACCAGCACATCTATAGCACCTATCTCCTTCTCGATATGGTCAATTGCCTTGTTCACCGCCTGACTGTCGGTGACATCAAACGATACCGGATGCACAATAAAACCTTCAGCACGCAGCGCTTCTGCCGCGCGGACGGTGGTGTCCGGTGACGTTCCGTTGACAATAATTTCGGCGCCGTGCTGTGCCAGCCCTTTTGCCAGCAAGAAGCCCAGACCCCGCGTCGAGCCGGTGACCAGAATTTTTTTGTTATCGAGGGAGAAGAGATTTGTCATGATGAGTGTCCGCAGATAAAAGTTACTTCACACTTAAACGGTTTATCGGCGGGCAAACCGTGATGTAGATCACTCTGTTCCGTGTTAACAAACTCTGTTACCACAAGCGTGATCCCTATCATTTTGCTAACATGTTATTGCCATTTTGGCTGCATAATCAGGCTTATTGATTCAGCCTACTCTTTCTTCACACAGGACCCTCGCGGATGAGAAACCAACGCGTCACACTGCAAGATATCGCGTTACTCGCCGACGTGACCAAAATGACCGTCAGCCGTTTTTTGCGTACCCCTGAAAAGGTATCGCCAGAAACCCGCGAGCGCATCACCAAAGTCATGGAAGAGGTGGGATATCCGCTCGAAGATGCCGAGCGTCCGCAGAAAACGCCGCGCATCGGTATTCTGGTGCCGTCGTTCAATAATCAGATTTTCTCGGATCTGCTGGCTGGCATTGAGTCCGTCACCTTGCAGCAGGGCTTTCAGACGCTGGTGGTCAACTATGAATACAGCAAAGAGCGCGAAGAAGAACACATCATCAATTTACTGACCTATCAGCTGGCGGGCCTTATCCTCACTGATTCTGTACACACCCTGAAAGCCGACAAATACCTGAATGCTGCCGCGATCCCGGTGGCGCAGGTGATGGATCTCGATGACACTCACGGGCGCATTGCCGTCGGGTTCGACAACTTTCAGGCCGGGTATGACATGGCCGCCACCCTACTCGCCAGTGGCAAACAGCACGTGGTCTATTTCGGCTCGATGTCCGATGCCCGCGATAAAAAACGCTATCAGGGATACAGCCAGGCGATGCAGGAACGCAATCTCGAACCTATGCATATCACGCCGAATAAAGTCTCTTCCGTTTCCATCGGTGCCGGGATGCTGGCGCTGGCCCGGCAGCTCTATCCGCAGGTTAACGCCGTATTATGCACCAATGATGATATTGCCGTTGGAGTGTTACAGGAGTGCCTGAAATCGGGCATTAAAATCCCCGAAGAGATGGCGATTTCCGGCTTCCACGGTTTGGACATCGGCCTTGCTACCACGCCGCTGTTAGCCAGTGTCATCACCCCACGCTATGAAATGGGCAAAGTGGCTGCTGAGATCATTCTCAAGAAAATCAAAAATCTGCCCACCATTGAGCGGGTCGATTTGCACTACCGCATCTCCCTCGGCGGAACGATTTAATCTCCCGCCAGACCTGTCTGTCCCGTTGCATCTCCCCGCCGGTTTGTGGCCCAGGATCACGTTACCAGTAACACAGTTTTTTAACATGATCCAACGTGACTCCGGTCACGAAATAGTTTCCTGAAAATGCTTTTATTAGAACATTGATTCTGAGAAGCAAACTTTGGCAGGTAACGACAATGACCCAACAACAAAAATCACGCGTATTAATTCTGGCTCCGGTCATGGACAGCCTGACTGAAAAACTGGAACAACAGTTTGCTGTGGATAAATATTTTGACCAGCAGGACAAACAGGCTTTTTTAGCCGCTAACGGCAAAAGTATTCTCGGCCTGGTGACGCGCGGTGATGTGGGTGTCGATAATAGTATTCTGGAATGTCTGCCTGATTTAAAGGTCATTTCCGTTTTCGGTGTCGGCACCGATGCAATTGATCTGAACTACACAGAAAAAAATAATATTCACGTTGAAATCACCCGCGGCGTATTAACCGATGATGTTGCCGATATGGCAATGGCATTACTGCTGGCGACATCCCGCAATGTTTGTCAGGCCGACAAGTTTGTCCGCGAAGGCAAATGGCTGGAAGGCGGTTTCCCGCTCTCCACTAAAATCAGTGGCAAACGTCTGGGCATATTTGGTATGGGCCAGATTGGTCAGGCGATTGCGCGCCGCGCCGCGGGCTTTGATATGCAGATCAGCTACGCCAGCAATCACGAAAAAACCGAGCTGCCTTACCGCTTCTATCCGGACATTAAACAGCTCGCCGCACAGGTCGATGTGCTGGTGATTGCCGTGTCCGGCGGGCCGCAATCGGCGGGCGTAATTAATAAATCCGTATTTGACGCCCTGCCTGATCATGCGCTGGTGGTGAATATTTCCCGTGGCAGCGTGATCAATCAGCAGGATTTGATAACGGCATTGCAGAATAAAAATATTGGCGGCGCAGGCCTGGATGTTTTTGCCGACGAGCCGCGAGTTCCTCATGAGTTAATCAACATGAATAATGTGGTTTTACAGCCGCACGTGGGGAGCGCTACACATGAAACACGTCAGGCAATGAGTGAAAAAGTATTAGCGAATTTACATAAACGCCTCGGTGAAAAGTGATCCTTAAAATTTTCACCCCTTTAATCCACTTATTTTAATCAAGATAAAATAGATGCTTTATCAGTAATTATTTTCCTGGTAAAGGTTCCCTGTATATACCCAAAATAATTCGAGTTGCACGAAGGCGGCCAACGCATCTGCAACTTGAAGTATGAAGGGGATAGCCGAGGTGTTAACGATGGATAACAAGATCCCAAAAGCCCGCTGGTTACGCGTTATTACGCCGATATTAATTGCCTGCATTATCTCTTTTATGGACAGGGTTAATATCAGTTTCGCCATGCCCGGCGGAATGGACGCGGAACTCGGTATTACCTCGTCAATGGCCGGTCTGGCCGCCGGTATCTTCTTCATTGGTTATCTGTTTTTACAAGTGCCCGGCGGCAGTCTGGCGGTACACGGCAGCGGGCGTAAGTTTATTGCCTGGTCGCTGGTGGCGTGGGCGGTCATTTCGGTCCTGACCGGTCTGGTTACCAATCAGTATCAGTTACTGTTTCTGCGCTTCGCGCTGGGTGTGGCTGAAGGCGGGATGCTGCCGGTGGTGCTGACCATGGTCAGCAACTGGTTCCCGGACAAAGAGCGCGGCCGCGCTAACGCCTATGTGCTGATGTTTGCCCCGCTAGGCGGCATGATCACCGCCCCACTGTCTGGCGTGATTCTGGACGTGCTCGACTGGCGCTGGTTGTTCATCATCGAAGGGTTGCTGTCAGTGGTCGTGATGGTTTTCTGGTGGTTTACCATCAGTGACCGCCCGGAAGAAGCCAAATGGCTGTCTGAGCGCGAACGTAACTATCTGGTTACCGAGCTTAACCGTGAACGCGAGGCGTTGAGAGCGTTGGCGCCAGTACAAAATGCCCCACTGAAAGAGGTGTTCCGCAACGGCTCAATCAGAAAACTCATCGTCATTAACTTCTTCTACCAGACCGGGATTTACGGCTATACATTGTGGCTGCCAACTATCCTTAAAAACCTTACCGGCGGCGACATGAGCTCGGTCGGGATGCTGGCTATCATTCCTTACGTGGGGACAATGCTCGGGATCCTCGCCATGTCCGTGCTGTCGGACAAAACCGGTAAACGCCGCCTGTTCATCGCGCTGCCGCTGTGCGGATTCGCCGCCTGTCTGGCCGCCTCCGTAAGTGTCAGCCATAACATGATGGCCTCCTACGGTTTCCTGGTTGGCGCGGGCTTCTTCCTGCAAGCCGCTACCAGCGCCTTCTGGACCATTCCGAGCAAAGTCACGACACCGGAAGTGGCCGGCAGCGCACGCGGCGTGATCAACGGTTTGGGGAATCTGGGTGGCTTCTGCGGACCTTATCTGGTCGGTGTACTGGTTCACTTCTACGGACAAAGCACGGCAATTTATGCGCTGGTCGCCTCACTGCTGATTGCGGCGCTGGTCACCACGTTACTGCCGAAAGAGTGTGATATGGCATTGATACCAGGCGCTAAAGCGAAAGCCATGGCCGATGAGTATGCGAGAGCAAAAGCAGCGCGCAGGCTGCAGGGAGTGAAACCGGGGATTGTTGGATAAAATTAACACCTCCCCGCCACGGGGAGGTTTTTCAGACGGCTGCTACTTTAACCGGACGGCTGGCGTACAGATAGAGCAACGCAGCGGCAATCACGCAGAATGCCATCGACCCCACCATCGGCCAGGCGCTTTTCGCGGTGAACAGCGACAGCAGCGAACCAATCGCCGCCCCCGTACCAAAACGAATCGTTCCCGCCAGAGATGCCGCTGTTCCTGCCATGTGCGGGAAGTCATCCATAATCACCGCCATCGCATTGGACGTCACCATCGCTATCACGCCAACGTAACCGGCCACCCCCATCACCAGCGCCCAGAACGGCAGCCCAAGGGCGCAGACCGCCAGCAACCAGATCCCCATAATCAGCTGAACCACCAGACCAAAGCGGAACATCTTCACTGCGCCCATGCGGCGCACATTGCGGCTGTTGATAATCGTCAGGATCACCAGCGCAACAATATTCAGCGCGAAGTAAAAACCGAAGTTCTGCGGTGATACGTCATTCAGTTCGATATACACAAACGGACCGGCGCTGAGGAAGGAGAACATCCCGGCGAAGGAGAAACCACTCGCCAGCATATAGCTCAGGACGCGTTTATGGCGAAACAGCGTGGCGAAATTACCAAGACTGGTACGCAGATGGAATCTCTGCCGCCGCTCTTTGGGAAGCGTCTCTTTGATGTACACCGCCACTAACACAGCGGCAATAAGCGCAGCAATTGCCATCGCCCAAAAAATGGCGTGCCAGCTGAAGGCAACCATCAGCATACCGCCGAGCATCGGCGCAAGCAGAGGTGCAACAGTCATTACCAGCACCACAAAGGACATCATTCGTGAGAATTCGTCCTTGGTGAACATGTCGCGCATCAGGGCGTTAATGACTACGCTCGCCGCCGCTGCCGCTAAACCGTGCAGGAAGCGCATGTAAACCAGCTGCTCGACTGACTGTGCCAGCGCACAGGCACCCGCTGCGAGTGCGAAGATGAGTACACCCCAGAAGATAACCGGTTTACGTCCGAGGCTGTCTGCCATCGGCCCGTAAAATAACTGCCCGATGGCAAAGCCCAGCACATAGGCGCTGAGTGTCATCTGCACACTGCCCGCAGGCACGCCAAATTCGTTCGCGATCACTGGCATGCTCGGCAGATACATATCGATCGCCAGCGGCATCAGCATCGATATCAATCCCAGGATGAAAATCAAACCTATGTGGGATACCCGGTTTTCTTGCACGTTCATTAACCCCTTAACCAGCTGCACCCGAATTGGCGCTGCAATAAGTAATTCAACCCAAAATCATTCGAGTGGCATCAAGGCGACAACTGAGTGAATCCCGGGAGCTTACATCAGTAAGTAACTGGGATTCGCGAAGGCAGTCAACGCAGAAGCAGCTTGAAGGATGAAGGGTTAGCGGCCTGGCATTTCAACGCTGGCTACTTCTTCTTCGGTCAGGCGACGGTATTCGCCCGGTTCAAGATCATCATCCATCACAATCCCGCCGATGCGCTCACGGTGCAGCGCCACAACGCGGTTACCCACGGCGGCAAACATACGTTTCACCTGATGGTAACGGCCTTCGCTGATGGTCAGGCGCACGACGCACTCTTCGAGCTGCTCAAGCACGGCCGGTTTGGTCAGGGAGTCTTCGTTATGCAGCTGTACGCCCGCGGTGAATTGCCCGGCGGTATCGTCAGACAGCGGTTGCTCCAGCGTCACCAGATAGGTTTTTTCGCAATGATGTTTTGGTGAAGTGATACGGTGCGACCACTGGCCGTCATCGGTCATCAGTACCAGACCGGTGGTGTCGATATCCAGACGCCCTGCCGCATGCAGTTTGTACGCAACCGGTTCTTCGAGGAAATAGAGCACGGTCGGATGATCTGGGTCGTCAGTGGAACAGACGTAGCCCTGAGGCTTATTGAGCATAAAGTAGCGCGGGCCATCAATTTGCTCAAGCACGTTGCCGTCGAACTCCACGCGGTGCTGCGGTTCCAGTTTCAGCGAACCGGTTTTGATGATTTCACCGTCAACAGTGACACGTTTATTACGGAGTTCACGCAGCGCGATTGCACGGCTGACTCCCAGTTGCTGGGCTAAAAATTTATCGAGACGCATTGAATCTGCCTAACCTTTGATGGCGATCTGTGAGATCGCATTCCTGATAAAAAAACAACACCCCGCCGTTACATCAAGGTAACTGACAGGGTTGAGGGTTATTCGGTTCTAATAAGTGCAAAGAGTGAATAATGGCGAAGCGCTATTACTCCTCAGCGGGGGCAGACGGACTGCCAGTGTGAAGCGCCAGTATAACCTCAAAAAGCCCTATTTTGCGACGCGGATCGATAAAAGTTAGCTGGGGTGAAGGATCGCCATCAACAACAATTTTTGGCATACTGAAACCCTGTATTTATTACCAGTGAAATTTGCCTGTGACCGCTTTCACCCTACGCCCCTATCAGCAAGATGCCGTTGACGCCACGTTGCGCCATTTTCGACAGCATGATGAACCGGCTGTCATTGTCCTGCCGACCGGCGCGGGTAAAAGCCTGGTCATTGCCGAACTGGCGCGGGTTGCCCGCGGGCGCGTTCTGGTACTCGCGCACGTCAAAGAACTGGTGGCGCAAAATCACAGCAAATATCTGTCGTACGGGCTGGAAGCGGACATTTTTGCCGCCGGACTGAATATCAAACAGAGCAGCGGAAAAGTGGTTTTTGGCAGCGTGCAGTCGGTCGCGCCAAATCTGGCTGCCTTCGGCGGTGAGTTTTCCCTGCTGATCATCGATGAATGTCATCGCATTTCCGACGATGAAAACAGCCAGTATCAGCAAATCATCAGCCATCTGCGCACGGCCAATCCGCGCCTGCGCCTGCTCGGTCTGACCGCCACCCCCTACCGGCTGGGCAAAGGCTGGATTTATCAGTATCACCATCAGGGTATGGTGCGCGGTGACGCCGACAGCCTGTTTCGTGACTGCATTTATGAACTACCGCTGCGCTATATGATCAAAAACGGTTTTCTGGTGCCACCGGAACGGCTGGACATGCCGGTGGTCAGCTATGATTTCAGCCGCCTGCAGGCCAACAGTAATGGCCTGTTCAGTGAAGTGGATCTCAATGACGCGTTGCGCCAGCAAAAGCGTATTACCCCGCACATCATCAGCCAGATTGTAGAATTTGCCGCCGAACGCAAAGGGGTGATGATTTTTGCTTCTACCGTGGAGCACGCCGGTGAGATCTACGGCCTGCTGCCCGAAGGTCAGTCTGCGCTGATAAGCGCTCAAACTCCGGCCCCCGAGCGCGACCGTCTCATCGGCGAGTTCAAACAGCAGCAGCTGCGTTTTCTGGTTAACGTCTCGGTGCTGACCACCGGTTTCGATGCCCCGCACGTTGATCTCATCGCTATTTTGCGCCCGACAGAATCCGTCAGTTTGTATCAGCAAATCGTAGGCCGCGGGCTGCGTTTATCGCCTGGCAAAACCGACTGTCTGATCCTCGATTACGCCGGAAACCCCCATGATATTTTCACCCCGGAAGTCGGCAGCCATAAGCCGGGCAGCGACAATAAGCCGGTGCAGGTCTTTTGCCCAGCCTGCGGCTTCGCCAATATTTTCTGGGGAAAGACCACCGAAGACGGCACGGTGATTGAACATTTTGGCCGTCGCTGTCAGGGCGTACTCGAAGATGATGAGGGTGAGCGCGAACAGTGCGATTACCGCTTCCGCTTCAAAAGCTGCCCGCACTGCGGCGCGGAGAACGACATCGCCGCGCGGCGTTGCCATCAGTGTCAGGAGATTCTGGTCGATCCGGACGATATGCTCAAAGCCGCACTGCGCCTGAAAGATGCGCTGGTATTGCGCTGCGTCGGCATGAATATGGAAAACGGGCGTGACGAGAAAGGCGAATGGCTGAAAATCACTTATTACGATGAAGACGGTGCGGATGTCTCTGAGCGTTTTCGCCTCAGCACTCCGGCCCAGCGCATGGCTTTCCTGCATAATTTTCTGCGCCCGCACCAGCGTGCGCCGGGTATTGCGCTCGAGTGGCAGACGGCCAGCGATGTCGTGGCACAACAAATTTTGCTGCGGCATCCTGATTTTGTAGTGGCGCGAATCAAAGGACAGTTCTGGCAGGTGCGGGAAAAGATGTTTGATTACGAGGGGCGCTACCGCCGTGCTAATGAGCTGCGCGGGTGATCACCACGGACTGTCTGATAATTATTCGTTGTTGTGGGGCTCCGGGTCCGGTATCATACCGCCCGCTTTCGCCATGTGCGCAAGCAGCATTACTCAACTCGTCACTCGGTCGCAGGTGGCGGGGCAAACATTCTTATATAGAGAAATAGACATGTTCACTATCAATGTAGAAGTACGTCCAGAAGCTGAGCAGGGCAAAGGTGCGAGCCGCCGCCTGCGTTTAGAAAACAAATTCCCAGCTATCGTTTACGGTGGTTCAGCTGCTCCAGTTTCAATCAAACTGGACCATGATTCTGTTAAGAACATGGAAGTTAAAGCTGAGTTCTACTCTGAAGCTATCACTCTGGTTATCGACGGTAAAGAAACCAAAGTTAAAGTTCAGGCAGTACAGCGTCACCCGTTCAAGCCAAAACTGGCTCACATCGACTTCGTTCGCGTTTAATCGTCTATCGATTTTACAGAAACTGAAGCGGTACGCATCGGGACGCCGTGCGAGAACAAATAAAAAACCCTGCCAAGGCAGGGTTTTTTATTGGGCGAGATTCAGACCGCAAACGTCGGTTATTTACCCGAAGAACGGCGCTGAAGCTGGTCACGCAAGTTCGGTGGCGTACCCTTTATGGTTAACGTATCCGTGGCCGGATCCCAGAACACACGCTCGCCCATCAGCATCGCATCGAAGTTGATACTCACACCGCCGCCGCTGCCGGCAAACTTGGTCAGCTGACGCAGGGTGCTTCGGTCCGCCGGGAAAGTCTCCTCCAGCTGATACCCCTGATCCTGAGTAAATTCTTTGAATTTCTTGTCATTCCACGGCGGCAGCTCGTCGGATAAGGCATCGAGCGCGATCTCTTCGCCAGCCTGCAACTGCTCGTTGCAATAGGTGTATACCTGCTGACGGACATTTTGACGCTCATTCTTATCCAACTGCGCTTCACTACAGAAATCATCAACCGCCTGCAATAGACCCCGGTTTTGCGCTTTGGTATCCAGACCCTCCGCCGCCCCCAGGAAATCCATAAAGAAGTCGGAAACTTTGCGCCCTACCCGACCTTTGAGGAAGGTGAGATAGCGGGTGGATTCAGGGCTGGTCTCCCACTCGGTCAAATCAATACGCGCCACGATATCGGCATGATTGATATCAAGGTAGTGAATGCTGCTGACATCCAGTTGCTCATTCACCCGCATACTGCTGCGGCTGTTAAGCACGGCAATCAGCAAATAATCTACGGCCAGGAAACGGTAATGGCAGAACAGCACCACGCCGCCTTCGGCAAACGGATACTTCGACAGCTCATCGCGTAAACGTCCGGTCGCCGCACGGCTGAAACCAAGGAAATCCTCTTCGCCCTTACGACAGTTGCGTAATGCCACAGCCAGTTCACTGTCCTGATTGAATAAGCCGTACGCTTTGCTTTTGGCGCTGTACACGCGGTGTAGCTCGGCCATCATCTCTTCAACCGCCGCATTGGGGGTCAGCAGGGTATCGCGCAGCACAACATCCAGCGTCTGCTCGTCGCGCTTGTTCAACTGGTGTAAAGCAATCTGCTCGATATCCAGACTCATGGGGATCTCCTGATTTTAGCGTTTTAGTAAAAAAGGACTATACCCAAAGTCACGGGAGTGGCAGCACCAAGAGGATCTCGATGAGCTGACACCCGTCAGTGATTCGAGTGACGAGTGCAGCCAACGCCGCTGGCACTTCAATGACGCAGGGTATCGGGCGCGTATTCAACCACCTAATACGGTGTGCTTGCAACCGCTAAGCCTGAGGGGCTGAAACACAAATAAATACATCCCATCAATATCTCAACGTCCGCCACGTTATAAAAATGCAGAAACTGATGCCACGATACGTTAAGATATTGCACTTTGTCAGGCTTTGAGCACATTAATCCATGCCACAACCATCTCGTTACAGTGACGAACACGTTGAACAGCTCCTTTCTGAACTGGTCAATGTACTGGAAAAACACCGCACCCCAACCGATCTTTCTCTGATGGTTTTGGGTAATATGGTGACCAACTTAATCAATACCAGCGTCGCACCTGCGCAGCGAAAAGCCATTGCAGGCTCTTTTGCAGGCGCACTGCAAGCGTCGATAAGAGAAGATAAAGCCCATTAATCCAACATTTGCCCAAAACCTCTTATGGTGACAAATAGTCAGCGCTATCGCGAAAAAGTATCCCAGATGATCAGCTGGGGGCACTGGTTCGCCCTGTTTAATATTCTGCTTAGTCTCGGACTCGGCAGCCGCTATCTCTTTGTCTCTGACTGGCCCTCTTCGCTTGAAGGGCGTATTTACGCGCTGGTCAGTTGGCTTGGGCATTTCAGCTTTATCGGTTTCTCTACTTATCTGCTGATCATCTTCCCGCTCACCTTTGTGGTGATGTCTCAGCGTCTGCTGCGGTTCCTGTCGGCGATTTTAGCCACGGCCGGGCTCACGTTGTTACTGGTGGATACCGAGGTATTTACTCGTTTCCACCTGCACATCAATCCGGTGGTGTGGGAGCTGGTTGTCAACCCTGGTCAGGGCGAACTGGCCCGCGACTGGCAGCTGATGTTTATCGCTGTGCCCATCCTATTTTTGGTTGAAATGCTGTTTGGCACCTGGGCATGGCAAAAACTGCGCAGCCTGAATCGTCGTAATTTTGCCAAACCGCTGGTTGCCCTGTTTATTGTCAGCTTCTTTGCTTCGCACCTGATGTACATCTGGGCCGACGCCAACTTCTACCGCCCAATCACCATGCAGCGTTCAAACCTGCCGTTGTCCTACCCGATGACCGCACGTAAATTCCTCGAGAAGCATGGTTTGCTGGATGCTCAGGCCTATCAGCAACGTCTGATGGAACAAGGTAATCCGGAAGCGCTGTCGGTGGAGTACCCGCTCAATGACATCAATTTCCGCGACAAAGGCAGTGGTTATAATTTATTGATGATCGTCGTCGATGGCCTGCACGCGTCGACCACGGCCAAAGAGATGCCTGCACTGACGGAGTTTGCAAAAGATAACGTGAGTTTTGTGCAGCATTACAGCTCCGGCAACCGTGTCGATACCGGTCTGTTCGGGTTGTTCTACGGCATCTCGCCTACCTATATGGAAGGTATTATTTCGGCGCGTAAATCTTCGGTGCTGATGACATCGCTGGCAAAACAAGGCTATGAATTCGGCCTGTTCGCCTCCGATGGCTTCAACAGCCCGTTGTACCGCCAGTCGCTGCTGACCGATTTTTCCCTACCGGCACCGACCAATCAGCCCGATTCGCTAACGGCGCAACAGTGGCAACAGTGGCTGAATGCGCGCAGTACACGTCCGTGGTTCTCTTATGTCAGCCTGAATGGCGTGTCGGCAGCATTGCGCCGGGGAAATGACGCCGTCCCGACCGGCAACGCGTTCGTCCAGCGCTACCAGCAAGGTGCTGAAGAAGTGGATCAGCGCATTGCCGAGATATTACGGGGATTGAAAGAGCGTGGCGTACTGGATAAAACTGTCGTAGTCATTACGGCTGCGCATGGCGTCGAGCTGAACGAGAATGGGACCTGGGGTTCAGGCAACAATATGAATCGTGATCAACTGCAAGTACCTTTGGTGATCCACTGGCCGGGCACACCGGCGCAGGCCATTAACAAGCTGACCGATCACGAAGATGTGATGACCACCCTGATGCAACGCCTGCTGCATGTCACCACGTCACCCGCTGATTTCTCTCAGGGCGAAGACCTGTTTGCGGCCAAACGTCGCCATAACTGGATTTCAACCAGCGATAACGGCACGCTGATCATCACCACGCCGACCCAGACCTTACAGCTGGAACGCAATGGCGATTACCGTGCTTATGACCTTGCTGGCAAACGCATCAAAGATCAGAAACCTGAACTGGGCCTGCTGTTACAGGTTCTGACCGATGAAAAGCGATTTATTGCGGATTAAGTTCCAGTCAAGACAAAGGCGTTATCGTTGCAGCCCGTTTGGATACGCACAGAGCAGATTCAAACGGGCAAAACAGGTCGCTGTTTAGCGGCCCGCCCACCAGAGGCGGGCTTTTAACCCCCAGTAGGATGTCCACCCCGTCGTAGTCGTCACTACCCTTCCCTTATCAATGATCACAAACGTAGGTGTGACACCGATATCCCATCGGGCGGAAATATCGCCACGCGGGTCATTCACCACCGGCATCTCAATATTTTTCGCCTTTAGATAACGTTGCAGCTGACTGCCGTCACCTGAACGTAACGCCACGGACAAGACGTTCTCACCATTTGCAGCCAGCTTGACGACATCCGGCGTGGTGAGTTTGCACACACCGCACCAGGTCGCCCAGAAGTAAACCAGCAGCGGCCGCTGCTGGCTTTTCTCGTTGAGGGTAATGGTCTGGCCGTCCAGTGTTTGCAAAGGCTGATGGCCGAAGTCGGCCGGAGCCTGCGGCGCGCGCAGGAAATCCATGCCCAACAGGACCACCATCACCAGCAGCACACCGATACCCAGCTCTTTGGCCCAGCGTTTAACTTTTGCCATTTTTCGCTTTCTCAAGCTGCGCGTTAACGACCTTATTGAGGTCATCCCAGGAGATAGCACCGGCCACCAGCTGGTCGCCAATGATGGTAGCCGGAGTGCCCTGAATGCCCAGCACTTCGGCAATTTCCACATTGGTTTTCAGTTGCAGATAGCTTTCCGGCGTCACTTTTACCGGCGGCAGGCCAACTTTGGCAATCGCGGCATCAATACTTTCCTCATCCTGTGACCCTTTTTTCGCCATCATCCGCTGATGCAGCGCCATGAATTTGTCCGGCTGCTGTTCCCATACGGTAAGCGCCGCGCGACCTGCACTGATCGAACTTGCGCCACGAAACGGCAACAGTTTGATTACCACGGCCACGTCAGGATTCTCCTTTACCAGCCGCTCCAGCAACGGGTCAAACTGTTTACAGTACGGACAGTTATAATCGGTAAACGACACCAGCGTCAGTCGGGCATCTTTGGCGCCAAAGCGTGGCGTCGCCGGATCATTGAACAGGATCTGCTCCGGCGTCTGAGTTTGTTCCTGTGCCTGTAAAACCGGCGATATCACCATCATCAAAATCAGCATGAATGTTTTCATTTTTTCTCTCCCTGAGCATTTTTCAGCCCCTGTAATACGGCGTCACGGGTCAGCAGCGGCGATAAAATTGCACCTGCCGGCATACCCGGACCATAAATTTGGTTGAACGGTACGGCAACGCTGCCGCGCTTTTGCAGAAATTCATTGATAGGTTTCGACGGACGGCTCCAGTCACCGCGCAGGGCCACAACCTGTTGGTCACTCAGCGCCTGTTGCACGTCATCACGCAGCAGCACGTTGAATTTATTGGCCTTACAGGTGACGCACCAGTCGGCGGTAACATCGACGAACACCACTTTATTTTTGGCGAGAGCGTCGGTGATCGCCTGCTCGGTAAGCGGCTGCCAGCTGACCTTGTCCTGCAACGGTCTGCTGGTGCCGCTGAAAAAGAACGCGGTTATCAGCATCAGCAAACCGCTCAGCAGCAACCCGATGCACAGCGCCACCGCCGTATTACGTCTGCCATAGCGCCTCAATGACGCCACCACCAGTGTCAGCAGCATCACCGCAGCAATGCTGATAACCACCTCAGTACTCAGATGGTTTTGCATCAGGCTCAGCAACCACAGACAGGCCGCCAGCATCAGCACGCCCAGTCCTAGACGCAGGCGCAGCATCCAGCGCCCCGGACGCGGCAGACGCAGCGCCAGCCCCGGCCAGGTGGCAATCAGCAGCCACGGCAGGCTCATGCCAATCCCCAGCATCAGAAATAATCCCCACAACACCGGTAACGGTGCCGCCAGCGCAAAGGCCACGGCGGTCCCGAGGAAAGGTGCTGAACAGGGTGTTGCCAGCAGAGTTGCAAAGGCTCCTTCACCAAAATTGCCCGCCAGTCCGCTGCGTTTTTGTGTGGCGAGACGGGTCGTCATGCGCGATGGCAGATTGATTTCAAACAGTCCCAGCAGATTGGCGGTGAACAACGCCGTGACCAGCACCATCAGGCCGATAAACCATGGGCTCTGGAACTGAATGCCCCAGCCGAGAGTTTGATTGGTGTAACGCAGCACGGTCATCAGCAGCGCGAGGGCCAGAAACGAGGTGATAATACCCGCCGAGGACGCGAGGAACTGCACCCGCACGCTTTTACGGTCGCGCTGTTCCACCTGCAAAATGCTACCGAGTTTCATTCCGAGCACGGGTAAAACACAGGGCATCAGGTTGAGGATAAACCCGCCCGCCAGCGCCATCAGCGCGATTTGCCAGAGCGCTACTGCGCCGCCAGCCGCTGCACCAGTCAGCCTGGCGACCGGCAAAGTCAGCTGCTGTGCTATCCCGTTGTCGGACAGCACCAGACTGAGCGTTTTTCCGCTGATATCCGCTGCCGCGTCGCCCCATTCGTCGGTGACAGGTACGGTTACCGACAGCTGTACGCCATCAGTTTTTATGTGCGGTTTACCAAAGGCGCTGCCCTCCAGCCCGTCAATAAACAGCGCCGGACTCTGCCAGCCCTGCGCGCGGCTGGCTGAAATCACCAAACTGCCCTGCCGGTAAGCGGCCGAAGCGTCGTCAGTCAGTCCCTGTGCAATAGGCACCTGTCCCATCGCGATAGCAAACTGACGTGAGAATTCAGCCCTGTTGCCCGCAGCGGTGAGATCAAGATGGAAGGAATAATCGGTAAGAATGCAGACGTTGCTGCAGGTCGGCAGCGTCAGCGTGCCGGATAACGTCGCGGGTGATGTCCCTTTGATAACGATCGGGAAAGTCACATCGTCGTGATAACCCTGCGTGGTCAGCCCCGCAACGTCAAAACGCGACGGCGTGGGCCAGAACCACTGCGCTGGCGCCGCACTGTTTTGCCATTCGATGACCGGCGCAACGCCGCCCTCGCCGGGCGAACGCCAATAGGTTTTCCAGCCTTTTTCCAGACTGACCGAGAGCAGAACCTGAGTTTCATCGCCCGCAGGCTCAGCCTGAAAACGCACTTTGGCGTGGGTATTTTGTGGGCTTTGCAGCCAGCCGGTATCAGCCGCATAAAGCTGAGGCAGCCAAAGCAGCAGCAGGCAGGCCATGGCCGCCCTGAAGGCACTACGCATAAATTTTCTCCAAAAATAAAAATGTCACATCCGAATGAAATACGGAGGCACGTTTTTATTCCCGGAAGACGCAGAGCCGCAAATGTACCCGCAGTCGTGGAACAGGTACGGCCTCAGGCAAGAGCGTACGGATAGACGCCAGATTGCCAGCGGACAAAAAGGCCAGCAACAGGCCAAGGGCCAGCAACGCAAACTCAAGAATAACGGGGGGAGCTGACAACAAGGATTTGCTGCTTAACTCGCAGGGCGTGGGGATGGCGGCGGCTTCTGAAGGCGTCTCTGTGGAGAGTGCGGCAGGTGTCGCGACCTGTTGCGTCACGCTGTCGGCACGCAGGGAGGCAGACAACGCGTTCAACCCGGCGATACGCTGCGTCATACAGGTGAGTATGACCAGAGTAGCCAGGCAGAAAAAAGTCAGTGCAAAACGCCGTTGTTTATTCATTCACTCCTCGCGCCCTTTATCTAAAAGCGGCGGTGGTATTCTAACGTCCAATCAAACATTCACAAAGGTTATGTATAACCTATTACATGAATTTACGCTCGAAACAGTTGGAGCAGTCACTGAATTTACTGTATATTTAGCCAGTTAATTTTACTGACAAGTCTGCATGAAGGATAAAGATCGATGCTGGTTGAACTGGTGTATGACAAACGTAACGTGGCCGGGATCCCCGACGCCAGCGACAAAATTAAGGCTGAACTGACCAAACGTGTCCACCGCCTGTTCCCTGACGCCGAAGTCAAAGTCAAGCCGATGCAGGCAAACGGCCTGAACACGTCCGGTGCCAGTAAGCAGGAGCGTTCTCATCTCAACCAGATGCTCGAAGAGATGTTCGAAGAAGCCGATGAATGGCTCTCGGTTGAGTAACGGTTACTTACAAAGCGCAACTCAAATAAACATAACCCGGCAATGGCTTATTATAATATGAGCATGATACAAAATTCATTATCAATCAGAATGATGAGTGCCGGGTGTATGCTGCTTTAATAAGCGTTTTAGCCTCTGGTCCGTCATTCTTTGGCAACATCAGCGTCAACGACTTGCGAAGCCACCATGCCCCCAAAAAAAGCCAATGCACAGCCCCATTTTTATTCCAAACGCTTTGCCCTGATATGTCTGGGTATTGTCTGTTGCATGGTTTTTCTGCTGGCCCGCGTAGGCTACTTACAGCTGCTTAACCGCCCGATGCTAGAACGCCAGGCGGATCAGCGTTCACTGCGTTCCACGGTGATCCCTGCCGATCGCGGCACCATCGCTGACCGTAACGGCCATCCGCTGGCGCTGAGCGTGGCATCTAAAGATATCATCGCGGACCCTTTCCGCGTTCTGCAGTTGCACAGCGATCTCAATAGTCCGAAATGGCAATATCTGGCTTCGGCGCTCAATATGCCGCTGTCGCAGCTTCAGCAAATCATTACCAGCGATCCGCAACGCCGCTTTGTCTACCTTGGGCGTAAAGTCGAACAGGGCATCGCCAATGATATCGGCCAGCTGCATCTTGGTGGCATCAGCAGCCAGCACGATGACAGCCGGTATTACCCGATGAGCGAGGCAGCAGCCAATCTGGTGGGTGTTGTGGGTACCGATAACGAAGGGCTGACCGGCGTCGAAAAAGGGTTTAACACCCTGCTGGAAGGCAAACCGGGTATGCGTGAGTACCGTCAGGATGGCCATGGCAACGTGATCGGTATTCTCAAGGAAGTGCCGCCGCAGCAGCCACCGACGGTGAATCTGAGCATCGACAGTTATATGCAGTATGTGATGTATTCACGTCTGCAGGCTGGCGTTGTGGCCAACCAGGCGGACTCCGGCGCGGCAGTACTGGTTGACGTGAATACCGGCGAAATCCTCGGTATGGCCTCCTACCCCTCCTACAATCCAAACAATTATGCCGGTGTGCAGCCAAAAGACATGCGCAACGTGGCGATCAGTGACAGCTTTGAGCCTGGCTCTACGGTAAAACCGCTGGTTGTCATGGCCGGTCTGGCACGTCGTATGATCCGTCCAGACTCCGTGCTCGACACCCGTCCGTACACCGTCAACGGCCACCTGATCAGAGACGTTGGACACTGGCCGGCGTTAACCATTACCGGTGTGCTGCAGAAATCCAGTGACATCGCCGTTTCGCATATCGCGCTTGCCATGCCTGCGCAGGTACTGGTGCAGCTTTATCAGTCCTTTGGTCTGGGTAAACCTACCGATCTGGGTATTGGTGGCGAGAGCAGCGGCTATTTCCCGTTGCACCGTGAGCGCTGGGCAGACATTGAACGTGCCACCTTCTCGTTTGGCTATGGCCTGCGGGTCACCCCGCTGCAAATTGCCCGTGAATACGCCACCATTGGCGCACTGGGTATCTACCGGCCACTGTCGATCACCAAAGTCACGCCGCCGGTGCTTGGCACTCGGGTGATGTCTCAGGATGTCGTTCAGACCGTCATCCATATGATGGAGAGTGACGCCCTGCCCGGGGGTTCAGGCCTGAGCGCCGCCGTTCCAGGCTACCGGCTGGCAATCAAAACCGGTACGGCGGAGAAAATGGGAGCCAGCGGCAAATATGACGGCGGTTATATTAACTACACCGCCGGTGTCGCCCCTGCCAGTAACCCACGCATCGCTCTGGTGGTGATGGTCAACAACCCGCAGGCAGGTAAGCACTTCGGGGGTTCCGTTGCCGGTCCGATATTTGGCCAAATTATGGGACAGGTACTCAATCATATGAACATCGCCCCTGATGCGCTGGTACCACAAACCCCGCCGGACACCATTATTAACAACGGGCAAAAAACCAATCTGATCAGGCGCAGCGCAGCAGCAGAATGATTTTTTTCTTCACCAGACTGGATTTCTGCCTCTAATCTGGTACCTTCCGCTTGTTTCGCCCATTGTGGTGTTAAAGTTGGAGGCAGAGCTTCTCTGCAAAGCGTTATATGAAGCGGCTTTTTATTGTGTTCGTTATTTTTATCGCGGTGTGTATGGCAGTTGTGGCGCTAAATATGCAGGGCTCCGGCCCCTGGTAACCAAGACATGTCAACTTTCCAGTGAGAACTGATTTTGCCAACAGGTAAGCGATTCATCATGATCATCATTGCTATTCTTATTGGAATAGTGGTGCTTGACGATGTTATTGCACGGTTCATCCACTGGATCCTGCTGCGTTAAACACGCTACCTCATGCGCCGTTGTGGCAACCCCGTCATGATGACAAAGTTGTGTATAATAGCCTTATTGAACATCAACACAGACTGGTTATGGCTCAGGATATTCATCTCACTATCGTCTGCGCACTCAGCAAATGGATTGAAGGCCATCTTGGGCGCGTCATCCACCTCGAAGAATTAGCTGATTATTCAGGCTATTCGCTTTGGCATATGCAAAAATTGTTTAAAGAATCGACCGGTATCTCACTCGGTAAGTATATCCGTGAGCGCCGTCTGGCCAGCGCCGTATATCAGCTGAGCAGCAGTGACACATCAATTTTTGATATCGCCATGGATTTCGGCTTTGGTTCGCAGTCACATTTCACCTATATGTTCCGCAAACGCTTCAACATCACGCCATTTGAATTTCGTCAAAATCCGGACATCAAACTGGAAGTCGCACCACCGCTGCACATCATCCATCAAAAATCGGCCTGAAACGGACTAAAAGCCTAAGTCGCTGAGGGAGGGATGATCATCGGGCCGGCGGCCTAATGGCCAGTGGAATTTCCGTTCACTCTCCTTAATCGGCAGATCGTTTATACAGGCGTGGCGGGCAAACATTAGCCCCTCTGCATTAAACTCCCAGTTTTCATTGCCAAAACTTCGGTACCAGTTGCCCGAATCATCCCGCCATTCATAGGCAAAACGCACCGCGATGCGCGCGCCATCAAATGCCCACAGCTCTTTAATTAAACGGTATTCCAGCTCTTTGGCCCATTTGCGTTCTAAAAATGCCACAACGGCCTGCTGGCCTTCGGCAAATTCGCTGCGGTTACGCCAGCGGGTGTCTTCGGAATAAACCTGACGCACGCGCTGCGGGTCACGGCTGTTCCACGCATCTTCAGCCAGGCGCACCTTCTCGATGGCGCTTTCGCGGGTAAACGGGGGTAAAGGGGGTTTGATTGACATGTGGACCTCTACATTGAATGGAATGAGTGAGTCAGTTTTTTTATAGATAAAAAGCATACACAAAAAACGCGGCCGAAGCCGCGTTGATGGTTACTGCATCATTCTGTGTCTGAGAATGCCTGTGTTGTCTGTTAAAGAGTCAGTAACAGGTTAGAACTGGTACACCAGACCGACTGCCGTCACGTCGTCGGTAGTAATACCGGCGGCCTGAGTGAAGTCACTGCTGTCAATCAGGTTAATTTTGTAATCAACGTAGGCTGACATATTTTTGTTGAAGTAATAGGTGGCACCCAGATCGACGAATTTCACCAGATCCTGATCACCATAGGTATTCCCTACGCTGTCAGAACCCAGATCTTTACCGCGGTTTTGGTTATACGCCACGAACGGACGCAGACCAAAGTCGAACTGGTAACTGGCGTAAGCTTCAAACGCCTGAGACTCGTTAGCATAACCGTAGGCTTCTGAGCTGGTAGAACCGAAACGGCTGGCATTGTATGCCTGGGTGAACATCGCCGCCAGGTACACATTGTTAGCATCATATTTCAAACCACCGCTGTAACCTTCAGCGCGACTGCCCTGCCCCATGATCCCCGGGGCGTCGTTTTGTTCATTAGTACGGTCAGAGTTGAAGAACGCACCGGCCACGCTGACGCCAGCGCCGATGTCGTAGCTCAAGGACATACCGTAGCCGTCACCGTTTTGTGTCAGCACATCACGTTGACCAGGTTCACCGCCGCCGTCGTTTTTACCCTGATATTGCAGAGCAAAGTTCAGGCCATCAACCAGACCAAAGAAGTTGCTGTTACGATAAGTGGCTACGCCGTTGGTACGCTGGAACAAGAACTGGTCTGCGCCATAAGTCGAACCATCGAACTCAGGTTGCATGTCGGTATATGCAGCTACGTCATACAGTACGCCATTGTTACGACCGTAGTCGAACGAACCATAGTCGCCGAATTTCAGACCGGCAAAACCATAACGGGTAAAGGAATTGTCACCAGAATCAGAGCTTTCCGCATGGTTAGCCTGCACCTGATATTCCCACTGGCCGTAACCGGTCAGTTGGTCGGAGATTTGCGTCTCCCCTTTGAAACCCATACGTATATAGCTCTGATCGCCATCAGAACCAGCATCGTTAGAGAAATAGTGGAGGCCATCAACCAAACCATACAGGTCCAGTTTGTTGCCGTCTTTATTATAGACTTCTGCCGCACTTGCTGATCCTGCCACTAATAATGCAGGTACCAAGAGAGAAAGAATTCGGAGTTTCATTTTGATCTATCCTCGTAGGGTGTCGGGCGTGCCACTGATTGATGAGTACCAGGTGAAATAACGCTATTAAAATTATATGCCCGACATGGCAAATCCATTCTCTGGATATAAGGCATATTAATCCAGAAAGAAAATGATACGAACCTAATGATAATGTTTCATACATATTAGAAGATGTAACTTTATATTAATACCGTAGAACTTTCTTGAAAAAAATCAATGTTAAAATAAAGCACTAATCGTTCATTTTTATAAAAAACCTTACAATTCATTGCATTAAATGACAGACATACAGCACTAAGTGATAAAGCAAAAAACCCGGAGATCTCTATAATTCACGTTGCTATCATCATTATTTGTTATTCATTACCTTCATTCCGGATTTTCTGGAAACGACAGCCGGCCTTCATGGCCGGTTTTTTTTTGCTTTTTGTGCGGTAGTCACCCAGCGTGACACTGACGTTTATGAGTTATTTCCTACCTGTAGCACAATAATGATAATTTTCCACTACCCTATTTCCTCGTTCATTTCCGCCACTATTTTTTCTTATTTTCCTTATTCTCTTCACATTCTGAACAGTGATTTATTAATATCCGATACAAAATACAGACATTATTCAGACCTAAAAACAATCAGTTAATTACCCTGATGGTAATTTCCTCCACAATAGATTCAATTTTTGTACAGTATTAGTCAGCCGGCGGGATGATCCGTTACTATGGGGGATATCTAAGAGCAATCCCGCTGATGTTGCCGCTTTCAGCCGATACACTGTTGCTCTGCACGCGTCTGGTCAGACAGCCTTTTCTCTGCCAGCGCGCCACTTCTTACGTCCGGAACCAGGGAACCTCATGTCACAACAGCTTCAGCACGACAACCTCTCAAAGGCCAGAATGCTACTGGCAACGCGCCGTTTTGTTAAACTCGACGAGTGGCTGTTATTACTGATGCGTGGCTGGCAGAACCAGACTGAGCTGTACAGTGACTACGGGCTGGTGCTGCATCCGGGAACGCTGACCGCCGGGGCTGAAACTCACACCGTTGACCCGCTGGAACTCTTCAGCGACTGGGCGCAGCAGTGCCCGCAGAGTTACCATGCGCACGTCCTGCTGGGGATGTTCTGGCATGAGCAGGCGTGGAAAATCCGTCAGGGTAACGCCAGCGATGAGGTTGAAGACAGCCAGTGGCTGGGCGCACAGCTCTGCTGCGATTACTCGGTGCTGGCTTTTTTACGCGCTATCGAATTACACCCGCGCCCGACACACGCTTTCCGTCACCTGATGAATCTGAGCGGTGGTTTTGGCGAGCCTTACTGGCTGCGCGATCTGTTTGCCGGTCATCAACCGCTGCCTTTGCATGAAAAATTCAATATCGCGGGGAGCGCCGTCTGGCATGAAGGCGCGGCCCATCTGCACGCATTGGGTGTCGAACCGGCGACCCGCTGGCCGCAGACATTACCTGCGGCCCTGAAAAACAGTCGTAAAGAAGGCGAAGAGGCACTGGACTACTGGCTGCGCATGGCGATGAGCGTACGTCACAGCGATGTCGGTACTATGGAGTCTTATCTGATTTTCCACTCCGCCGCCTGGGGTGGCGATGACGAGCGGCAGATAGAGATCATAGAAGGACCACTTTGTGCGGAATTTAGTGACACCGAGCGCAACCATTTTCGCGCCAACGCCCTGACCGACGCCCTGTCCAGCGACATTGCCGACCGTGATTCAGAACGCGCTCATATTCTGCAACAGCGCCTGCAGGCATTGCTCACACAACCGCTGGATGACGCGACCCGCATCCGCCTGCTGGATCTGTATGGCACCTGCGCGGCCTACTGGCAGGATGACGATCAGGCCGGACTGGCTGTTTACAGTGATCTGCTCGCCGTCTCACCGCAGGCAATGCCGGGGCATTTTGCCGCCATGTTTATCTCCCGCGCCGTACTGGCAAACGGTGAACTGCAGGGGCTGCCGGTCCTCTCCTCCCTGCTGATACGCGCTGTTAATCAACCTGACGACGCCGTACTGGTCGCCTATGCCGCTACGGCGTTGCAGTACGGACTGTACGGCTTGCCGCTGCAACCTGAGCTCAGCGCGGACCTCATGGACCGTGCGGCGTCACTGATACTGCAATCCGGCCAGGACAGCAGCGCAAAAGATCTCATCACTATCGCCCACGATATGGCGATTAATGACGATCTCGATGCGGCGCACTTCCTGATGACAGAAATGGCCCGCCGCGGCAGCGCGCTGCACAGCTATGAACTCTATTTTTTCTACCGTAATGGTTGGCATCAGGATGTTCCTGAGAAATTCCACAGCGACAGTAACGCCATGGACTGTGTGATCAGTGCCGCCCGCTCCGGGCTGGTGCCTGCGATGTTCACCTGCGCTAATGCGCTGCGTGAAGGTATCGGAGGCGAAGCAGATTACGACCAGGCGATGCAGTGGTATCAGCGGGCTATCGACGCCGGGCATCTCTCTTCCGCCTATTGGCGCGCCAGCTGCGCCCTGGACAACGGTCCGGAGCAGGATAAGCGTCTGGCCGCAGAGGAGTGGCTGCCCGCCATTTTGCTCGACCCGCAGCACCCGGATCGCAGCGAAGCCGCCTATACCCTCGGCATGGCGTGGATGACCGGCAGCGGCGTCAAAAAGAACCGTCATGTTGCCGCACAATTTATGCAGTTTGTTCTCGAACTTGACCCGCAATCCGACGCAGCGCGCCAGATGCTTACCGAGCTCACAAGCTCCCTGCGCAACCGCATGAGCCTTTGGCAGGATAAGCGCAAAACTGACGAAGCCGACGCCGTGGCGAAATACCGTTTGCAGGAGCCACTGCAATAACGGTTCATAACCATGCTGAACACAGCGCATGAAAACCGAAATTTACTCCGATCTGTTCAAGGGCCGCCATTGCAGCGGCTTCTGCTACCG
Source organism: uncultured Enterobacterales bacterium (assembly GCA_963519305.1). Taxonomy (GTDB): domain Bacteria; phylum Pseudomonadota; class Gammaproteobacteria; order Enterobacterales; family Enterobacteriaceae; genus Ewingella. Next base: position 160,436 of record CAUQMS010000004.1, on the reverse strand, counting down.
TTCCCGCAGTGACTCTTTGACCTTATTCAGCGGTTTAATCAGGTAATCCAGTACGGTTTTCTGGCCGGTTTTAATCTCGACGCTGGCGACCATGCCGGGAACTATCGGGAACTGACGGCCGGCTTTGTTGGTCAGGACGGCTTTGTCGGTGCGCACATAGACGCGGTAGTAGAACTGGTCGCGCTTGACTTCGTCCTGCAACGTATCCGGCGAGACGCTTTCCACCTGCCCTTCCAGATCGCCATAAATCGAGGAGTCATAGGCGCTGATTTTTACGGTCGCGGGTAGTCCGGGGCGAATGTAGGCGATATCACGCGGGTTGATGCGGGTTTCGATCAGCAGCTGATCCTCAATAGGCACAATCTCCATCAGTTTGCCGCCGGGTTGCAGCACCCCGCCGACGGTGCTGACCTGAATGTCCTTCACGATGCCATGCACCGGAGAGAAAAGCTCAGAACGGGTAACCTGATCCTCTTTACCGGCCATGACCTGCAGTTCGGCGTCGAGATCGGCGTTGTTCTTTACCTGCTCCTCACGGGCACGGACGGCGTACTGATTAGTGGCATCATCAATTTTACCGCGTAATTCGCTGGCCTGACGTTTGAGACGAATCACTTCCACCTCGCCCGCGGCGCCTTTCGCTACCAGCGGCTGGGTCATGTTGATTTCATCGTTAACCAGTTTCAGCGACTGTTGCAGGTTGCTGACGGTTTCATCGCGGTTCTGTTTGCGCGAGAGGTAAAGCTGGCGTTCGCGGGCCACCAGCTCCGGGGCTTTCATGGTTTCGCCGCTGAATTTCAGCGGTGCACCGGTCAGCTCCGCGCTCAGGCGTTCAGACGACGCCCGCAGCGTGCGTACCCTTGAAGCGGCTTCCCCATAGTTAGACTGCGAGCGGGTCGGGTCGAGTTGCGCCAACATCTGACCGCGGTTAACGATCGACCCCTCCTGTACCATCAGTTTAAGAATGACCCCGCCGTCGAGCGAGTCGATCTGTTGCGCCTTACTCGACGGAGTGACTTTACCCGTACCCACTGTCACTTCGTCGAGGGTGGCAAAATAGGCCCAGACAAAAAACAGAATAATTCCCACCAGGGAGGCCCAGACAATACCGGACACTTTTCTCTGTTGAGCATCCAGCTCGTCGTGCAAGGTTGCATGTGTCATAACGACTCCTTAAGCCGAAGCGGCAACGGCGGGCGCAGGTGGTGTATTGGAAACCGCAGTGGCAAGTATCTGGTCACGCGGGCCGTCAGCCACGACGCGACCGTTATCCATCACCACGATGCGGTCTACCAGTTTGAGCAGAGCCGGACGGTGTGTTACCACCACCATCGTGCGGCCGGTGAGCCAGGTATGCAGCTGGCGGATCACATACTCTTCCAGCGCTTCGTCCATTGAGGCCGTCGGCTCATCGAGCAGAACCACCTGAGGATTACGCAGGATCAGGCGGCTGAGCAGCACCATCTGGCGCTGGCCGCCGGAGAGTCCGCGCCCACCTTCATTGATGATTTTGTCCAGACTGGAAGCATCGGCCTGAACCATCGACAGCGCGCCGCTAATGCGCAGCGCCTGCAACATCTCCTGGTCAGTGGCGTGCGGGTAGCCCAGCATCAGATTCTGGCGCAGCGTGCCAAAGAACAGCCGTGAATCCTGCGACAGATAACCGAGCTGGCGGCGCACGTCGGCTGGCTCAATGCGTTTCATGTCCACGCCGTCGATAAGAATTTTGCCCTGCGAGGCGTCAGCCTGACCGGACAGCAGTTTTAGCAGCGTCGATTTCCCCGCCCCCACTTTGCCCAGAATCGCCACCCGCTCGCCGGGTTTAATCTCCAGCTGATTGATCCCCAGCACGTTCGGGGACTGCTCTTTGTCATAGGTGTACTGGACGTTACGCAGCTGGTAGTGGCCGCTGAGCGTCGGGCAGTGCGACAGTTCGGCATCCTCAGGACGGTCGATAGGTTTTTTCAGCAGATCATCCAGCCCGCGCATCGCGCTTTTTGCGTGTTGCCAGCGGGAGAACACCATGGTCAGTTGCATCAGCGGCGCGATGGTGCGCGACGACAACATGCTGCTGGCGACCAGCGTACCGGTGGTGATCTCCCCCGCCAGCACCAGATAGACCCCGAAGACCAGCATACTGGCATAGGTCAGTTGCTGGACGGTCGACGCCCAGCCGGTCAGGCGCGCACCCCACAACCGCTGTTTCATCCCCACCGATGCGCTGACCTCATGCGTCTGTTCCCACTGACGCTGAAAATAAGCCTCCGCCTGCAACGCTTTGATATCCTCGATGCCTTCAATGGTTTCCACCAGCACCGCATTACGCAGCGCCCCTTCGCGCATTCCCTCTTTCGCGAGCTTTGCCATCGGCCACTGGATCATGATGCCGGGAATGACAATCAGCGGGATCGCCAGCAGCGGGATGATCACCAGCGGACCGCCGATGAAAAACATAATGGCGAGGAACAGCAGCACAAATGGCATGTCAGCCGCCGCGCTGACGGTGGTGGAGGTCAGCAGCTCGCGAACCTGATCGATTTCACGCAGTTGAGAGATAAAGGAACCGGTGGATTTCGGCCGGTCGTCATTTTTGATGTTCATCGCACGCACAAAAAACAGCGATGACACTTTGAGATCAATGCGCTTACCCATCAGGTCAGAGACCAGAGTGCGCATCAGGCGGATGACATATTCGAGCGCCGCCGCCAGCACCACGCCGAAAAACAGCACCCACAGCGTAGGCAGCGACTGGGCAGGAATGACCCGGTCGTAGATTTGCATCGAGAACAAAATACCGGCCAGCGCCAGTACGTTACCAACCACCGAGGCCAGCGAGATCTCCGCGATTTTCCGTCCCGCGCCACGGAAATTGTCCCAGAACCAGTGTTTTTTATACGGCTGAACAAATTCGTCAATGCGCTGGTCACGCCCGCGGGCCGCCACGCCGACCAGAAACACCGGTCCGGTACTCTGTTCAAGCAACGTCACCAGTTCGGCTGAACGCAGCAAGTCGCCGCCATCGTTGATCCAGTAATCGGCCTGCCCGTCATCATGCAGACGTTCAATTACCGCGATGCCGCCCTGCTCCAGCTGAATAATGGCCGGCAGCACTTCGGCCCGCCAGCGGACTTTGGTCCAACTGACCATGCCCACCTGCAGGCCCATCAGACCGCTAAGACGGTCAAGCTGACGGCCCAGCGGCTGATGTTCAAACCAGCGCATCTGCTGGCGTAAATATTGCGGATCGGCAGGCTTGCCGAAATTTTCGGCTACCCGGACTAAGGCGCTGATCCAAACCTCTATCGACTGAGGTGTCGGGGTACTGGTTGTGGTTTCGCTGTTCATATCACCTCTTGCACGCATTCTGTTCGGACAAATTTATAAACTTGGCAGCGTGTCGCCGGTCTGTTTTTGCCGGTCGATACCCAACATGTCCACCAGATTGTCTACGGCGGCGGCATAGCGCACGGTGGCGTCCCAGCCGTCATAAAGTGCGCCGATGCGCATGGTCTCGGCCTGAAAAACGTCCTGCTCAACGCTCAGCAGATCGTTGAGGCTGCGCTTACTCAGTTTGTACTCGTCCTGATAGACACTGCGGGTGTGAGTGGCGCTGGCGTACTGGTCCTCACCGGCTGCCTGCCGCTGCTGACCGCCAATCATGTCGGCATAAGCAATGGAGGCTTTCTGGTTGATATCCAGCTTGGTTTTTTCAACGTCGGCCTGCGCCGCCTGCCGCTCACCTTCCGCCGCGCGGGCTTTCGCGCTGACCGCACCGCCCTGATAGACCGGCGCGTCCACCGCCAGTTGCAGTTCGTCGTCCCAGTAGGAACCGCCGCTGCTGCTGGCGTTCTGATACCGGGTGCGCCCGGCCTGCACTTTGATGGTCGGCCAGTGCTGCGCCTGCGCCTGATTCACCCGTTCGATGGCCGCCTGCTGTTTGGCCTGCGCAGCACGCACCAGCGCGCTGTTTTCATACGGGATTTTGTTGAGGGTGACTTTCTGATTCAGCAGGCTTTGCGGCAAGTCCGGCAGATTATCGGCCACCACGCCGGTCAGCACGGTGAGTTGTGCCTGTGCCGAACGCTGCTGGGCGCGGTACTGCTCAACCGTGGCACGCATACCGGCAATGCGGGTTTCTGCCTGCAAAACGTCAGACTGGGAACTTAATCCGGCGTCGGCGCGCAGTTTAGCGGTGTCCGCCACGCGTTGCAGCGAGTCAATATTATCGCGGGCCGCAATGCTCAGCGCCTGATAACGCTTCACTTCGAGATAAGCCTGAAGGGTACTGAGCGCCACGTCGGTCATGGTGCCGTAAAGGGAGTAACGGTAGGAGTCGGACAGGCGTTCCTGCTCATCAATGCTGCCGCCGGTACGGCCGAAGTCGTACAACAGCTGGCTGAGCTGAACACCACCCGACGCGTTATTATCAAGGGTGCCGGAAGAGTCGGTCTGGCGCGATTTACCGGCCGTACCCTGTAATGAAATTTGCGGATACCAGGCACTCTTCGCCGCATCCAGATTGCCGTTGCCGACGCGTATTTGCGCCGCCGCCTCAGCGATCTGCGGGTTACGGGCGAAGGCACGCAATATCGCATCGCGTAACGTCAGGCTGGCCTGCATCTCCTCACTCGGAGCGGCTTGCCAGTCAAATTCGGGCTGCTTAGCGGCCGCGCCCGCACTGCTACTGTTCGCACCGGCAACAACAATCCATATCGTCCCGAGTACCGCGGCAAAACGCCGGGCTGATCTGTTTTTTTTCATGAGCGACACCACTTATTCTCGCCGGGTTTTTATTATTTTTCAGCCTCTTGTGGCCTGATAAATTCGGTCAATGTAAAAAAAGGCCCCCGGTGCCTGCGCACCTGAGGGCCTGACTATCAGTTCTGTTGAACGTGCAGACCATGCTGTACTAACACGTCTCCCAACGTGTTGGTGTCAGACAGGGATGCGTTGTGATAAACATCGAACGTCAGTCCATCGACGGTGCGCTGGCCGGTTTCGCTCCAGGCGCCATCGTTGCCTGCCACCAGGTTCACCAGACTTCCGGTTCCCCCTTTGATGATCACTTCGTCGGTCGGGTTATCTTTTACCGTCAGCGCCTCATGCAGATTCAGTGAGATGCTGTTGGTGCCGGAAGTGCCGAGGTCGAAGATGTCGATGTGCTCCACTTTCAGACCCAGCAGGGTCAGGTCCAGATGCTGATTGGTGCCCGCCAGCAACAGGGTATCGACACCGGTTCCGCCATCGATTTGTGAGAAATCGAGAGTGTGCACCGAAATGGTGTCGTTACCTGCACCGCCGACTGCCACTCCGTCAGTCGCCGTCAGTTCAATCGTCACGCCGCCGATTGAGAACGCTGTTTCCGCATGGGATGTGGTGTCCGCCGGGGTGGTCGTGGTGGTTGAAGAAGACGAGTCAGTGTCCGGGGTCACCAGAGGATCGGTGAGCGTACTGGTGGTGTGCGTGGTGGTGTCCGTTGTTGAACTGCTGGTATCCGTCGTATGAACCGCCGCCAGAGTGTGGGTGTCGTCCACAGACAAGGACGCGGCAACGACGCCGGTATCAGGTGGTAATGTTGAACCCGTGGTCAGCCCGACGTGCGCATCGACAGTATTCCCGGCAGCATCAGCAGCATGAATATCAATCACGGTCAGAACACTGGTTAATATTCCCAACAGGTTGAGTGCGCCAATGCTACTGAGCAGTGCACTGCTGAATTTGACCGTCCATGAGCCGTCCGCTTGTACCGTTCCCGACAGCGTGTTACCCACCAGCGTGACGCTGACCTGGCCGCCCTGTGCAATGTTGCGGCTGGTCCCGCTCAGCGTTAACCCTTGTCCGCCGAGAATGTTGAGAACAACCCCCAGCGTGACGTTGAGTAATGGATTGAGCGCCACCAACGGCAGTTCATGCGTTTTAACGATAAGCGGGCTGGTTTGTGTCGTGATGTTGCCCACGGCGTCCGTGACCGTCACGTTGACCGTTGTCGTACCATCAGCAATCCCTTTCAGCTCTGCCGAGGTATAGACCACATTCCACACGCCACCGGTGATTGTCCCGGTATGAATGATCCCGCCGACGTTGACCGACACGCTCCCTGACTGCACGTTGGTGGTGCCGCTCAGGGTCTCACTACTGTTGGCTTCAGACAGGTTGAGGTAACCATCGCCGCCAAACAGCGTGCCGAGCACCAGAGATGGCAAGGTATGAATACCCACCGTCGCCGTGGCGCTGCCGCTGATGGAATGGCCAGCGGCGTTGGTGACGGAGGCGCCAACGTTCAGCGTTCCGTCAAGCAAGCCAGCCAGTACCGCTGGCAGTACGCTGACCGAGAAGGTGCCATCGGCTTTCACCAGCGCATTTAGGGTTGCGCCGCCCACGGTCAGGGTGACGGTCGAACCGACTGCGTTGGTGGTGGTCCCGCTGATGGTCTGGGTGAGCAGTGCATCGGCCGCATTGAGCAGTCCGTCGCCAAACAGCGGGTTAAGGTTGATGGTTGGCAGAGCCTGCGCAATGACGCTGAGCAGACCGGTAGCGCTGCCAATGTTGCCGGTCGCATCCGTCACACTCGCCGACACATTGATGTTGCCGTCGAGAATATTGCCCAGATCCAGCGGTGGCACGGTGACACTAAATATGCCCCCCGCCCCGACGGTTGCAGTGTAGCTCTTACCATTGAGCGACACCTGCACCTGTGCGCCCTGCGCCACATTCGTAGCGATACCGCTGATGGTCTGACCGGTCAGCAGGTCTACCACGTTCAGTACGCCGTCACCGAAGATTGGATTAAGAACAATCGATGGCAAGTTGTGAATACCCACCAGGATCCCGGCGCTGGCACTGCCGGTGTTGCCCACGGCGTCGGTCACGGTAGCGCTTACGCCAATGTTGCCGTTGAGCAGTTGCGACAACTGCAACGGATCCAGCGACGCCGTGAAGTGCCCGGTGTTGTCTACCGTGGCGGTCAGCGAGAGCGTACCAACAGTAATGTTGACGCTGGAACCCGCGGCCGCGTTGGTCACTGTACCGCTGATGGTTTGGGTCAGCAGAGCTTCGGCCGCATTCAGGATACCGTCGCCGCCGAAGACCGTATCCAGCACCACTTTCGGCAACTGGTTGATGATCACGTTCGCATTGGCAGAAATTGACGCCACGTTACCCGCATCGTTCGCCACAGATACGCCGATCGCCAGCGTGCCGTCGGTCAGCGCTTTCAGGTCGCCCGGTTGCAGGGTGACGCTGAAATTGCCGCCCGCGTCGGTGACGCCGAGGAAGGTTTTGCCGCCAAGGGTGACATTCACCGTGGTCCCGGCAGCAACCCCACCCACCACGCCGCCAATGGTTTGCGCCGTCAGCGCGTCCACTGCGTTAAGCACGCCATGATCGAGAATGGAGGTCAGAGAAATGGTCGGTAACGCCACGTTCACCGTCGCCAGCTGCGTGGTGTTGGCACTGTTACCCGCCAGATCCGTGACGTTGACCGCCACGCTCAATGTCCCGCTCAAAAGACCGGTGAGTAAACCGGACGGCACACTGACGCTGAAGTGCCCGGTGGCGTCCACCGTGGCCGTCAGTGGTGTTGCGCTGTTGCCCAGCGTGACATCGACCACGGTGCCAGCCGCCACATTTTTGACCGTACCGGTGATAGTCTGATTGAGCAGCAAATCTGCGGCATTCAACAGGCCATCGCCAAACAGCGGGTCGAGAATAATTTGTGGCAGGTTGTGCAGAGCGACGGTCAGTGGATTGAGGGTTTGCGAAACGGTGTTACCCGCCAGGTCGGTCACTGACAGAATGACCGGCACCACGCCGTCTGCCAGCGTAGTCAGCGCGCCTGCCGGGATCGCGATACTGTACAGATTGTTGAGCACGGTGCCGGTAAAGGTTTGAGTCCCTACGGCCAGCGTGACGAGCGTTCCGTTAGCCGCCGTCACTGCGCCGCTGACAGTTTGCGCCGCCGCTGATTCCGCGACGTTAAGAATGTTATCCACGCCACCGAGAACCGAGGTCACCGCGCCGATCACCGGCAGGGTTTTCGCAATATCGAGATCCAGTACCTCAACTTTGGTGTTACCTGCTGCATCGGTCACGGTGAGATTCAGCGCCAGCGGGCCATCGGTCAGATTTGCCAGCAGCGTTGGCGGGATAACCAGGCTCCAGGCTCCGTTCGCGCCCACGTTGGCACTGACGGTTTGACCGCCGACCTGCACGGAAACTATTGCACCCACGCCCGCATCGGTCGTGACGCCGCTGAGGGTCTGGCCGAGCAGCGCACCGGCAGCGTTGAGCACGGTGTTACCAACCGAGCCGAGACCACTGACCACCGAGACGTTCAGCAGGCTGTTGAACAGAATGTTAAGGCCGAGATCGACACTGGTGGTATTACCCGCCTGGTCGGCAACGGTAGCATTGAGAATTGTCGGTCCGTCGAGCAATCCTGAAAGCTGGTTAGGCAGCAGTTGCAGGCTCCATGTCCCGCCCGGCTGGATAACCGCCGTGCCGACCGTAACCCCCGCCAGCGTGACGGTGACGGTCTGGCCATCGGCACCGCTGGAGGTTCCGCTCAGCAGCGTACCCAACAGAGATTCGGCCAGGTTAATGACGTTATCACCTGCCACCACGTTAAGGTTCAGCAACGGCGCTGAGGTGTCGGTGGTGAACGTGTGGGTATCAGTGGTGACGTTACCGGCGGCATCGCTGAGGCTGGCAGTAATGGTGTTGTTGCCCGGCGGTACCGCCTGCAAATCACCGGCCGGAATAGTGGTGCTCCAGCTGCCGTCTCCGGCGACAACTGCGGTATACGTTTTCGAGTTTAACGTGACGGTCACGGTACGGCCCGCTTCCGTGGTGGATGCCGTTCCGCTGACGGTCTGACCCGCCGCGGCCTCGCTGATGTTGAGCACGTCGTCACCGGCAAAGGTGTTGACGGTCAGAGTTGGTGGTGTGCGGTCAACGACGACTGTTTCACTGACTGTCGCTACAACCGTTCCCGGAACCGGCAGGATACTGATGAGCTCCGCAGAAACCGTATAAGTGCCGTCGATTGGGAAAGTGGTTAACGACACCAGCGGAACCGCAAGGCTCCAGGTACCGTTACCCGCCAGAACAATCGGTGCCGTCCCCACGACGACGCCATCCACGAACACGTTCACCGTCTGTACCACCGCCGCATTGCGGTACTCACCGCCTACGGCCAGCGTCAGATTGAGGTTATCTCCCACGTTGATAATGTTGTCGGTGCTGATCGGGTTGATGGTGAGGAACGGGTTGACCGGCGCGGTCAGATCCACTGTGAAACTAGTGCCACCGCTGGCGGTATTACCCGCCAGATCGTTAACGCTGACGGTGACGTTTTCGGTGCCATTCCCCAACCCTTGTAGCTGGGCAGGCGTCAGGGTCAGGCTCCAGCTGCCGTCGGCCTGTACCAGCGCTGTCAGCGGACCGGTGACCCCCGGAATGGTGATGTTAACGGTCTCCCCTTGCTGGACGTGCGTGGTGGTACCAGACAACACCTGCGGCACGCGGCTTTCAGCGTAATCAAGCGCGTTATCACCGGCGAAGGTGGCAACAGACACGGTTGGCAACAAGGTATTAGCAATACCGACCTGAGTACTAACGTTGCTGGTATTGCCAGAGACGTCGCTCGCGGTGACTACAATCGTCTGGTCACCCTGTGGCAGGGTCGCCAATTGCGCTGGTGTCAGGTTCAGTGTCCAGACACCGCCAAGTACCGTAGCATCAAACGGCACGCCGCCAATGGTGACATGTACTGCTGTGCCATCCGTGGTACCCGTGATCCCGGCGTTAGACTGCGCTTCCGTAGCGTTCAGATAGCCATCAACGAATACACTGGTGACAGCCACCACCGGCGGCGTGAAGTCCGTAGTGAACGGCAGCGACGTGCTGGCGGTGTTGCCGCTGGCATCGGTGACGGTCACGTTGACTGAATGCGGAATACCGGTCAGCGTGCTGAGCGTGCCCGCAGGCAGCGTCAGGCTCCAGCTGCCGTCGGCCGCCACGGTGGCGTTGTACTGCACGCCGTTGAGGTCGATGGACAGTTTCACATTCTGGTTATCACCCTGGATCCCGGTGATCCCCGTGATGGTCTGCGCCGCGCCCGCTTCGGCAATGTTCAGCACGTTGTCGCCACCGAATACCGGATTGATGAACGGCGTTGGCGTTGCGAAATCCACATTAAAGCTCAGCGGTGCACTGCTGCTGCTGTTGCCGAACTCATTGGTGCTGGTCACCGTAATCAAATGAGTCGGCAGACCGCTCAGATCGGCGAGCTCAGACGGGGTAAGGTTCAGCGTCCAGCTGCCGTCGGCCGCCACGGTGGCGGTTAACGGTGTGGGGTTACCGGCAAAGGCCACGGTGACCGTCTGCCCTGCGCCGATGACGCCGGTGGATCCGCTGAGCGTCTGGCCTGCTGCGGCTTCGGCCGTGTTGAGAATGCCGTCGCCAAACGGCAGCGCAAGGGTTGGGATTGGTGGTGGAGTGAGTTGTACGCCCAAAATTTCATTGGCGCTGCTGGTGTTCCCGACCGAGTCTGTCACGGTCACGGTGACCGTCCAGTTACCGTTCGGCAAGGTTTGTAACAGCGACGGCAGCAAGTCGAGCGACCAGGTCCCGGCCGTATCAATCACGTTGGCGGTGTAGTTTTGGCCGTTGATATTGACGATGACACTTTGGCCCGGGCTGGTGATCCCGGTGGCGCCACTTAGCGAGCCGCCTGCTGCGGCTTCAGCCGCATTGATGAGCCCGTCGAAGCTGTCGGTGACGGTGGCCACCGGCAAGGCATGGATCAGCGCAGTAAAGCCCAGTGTGCCGCTGGTGCTGTTGCCCCCGGCATCCGTCACGGTGACGGAGACGGTATTCGGGCCATCCGGCAAGCCTTCAAGGGTGGCAGTTGGAATGGTCGCCGTCCATGAGCCGTCCGGTCCAACGGTGGCCGTAATATTATGGGCCGGGTTAGCGTCCACACTGACCACCACCGTTTGCCCCGGTCCGGTGAGACCGGTAGAGCCGGTGATGATCTGATTCACGCCCGCTTCCAGCTGATTCAGCGCACCGTCGACAAACGGCGTGTTGATCACCGGTACCGGCGGTGCAATCAGGTCTACGGTCAGGCTATGGCTGGTGGAAGCCGGGTTACCATTGGCATCCGTGACGCTCACCGTGACCGTGTTGACTCCCTCGGTCAGCCCGTTAAGCAGATTGGCGCTGACCGGCGCACTCCAGACGCCTGCGGTAACCGTTCCGTTAACGACAGTGCCGCCGATATTGACCGTCACAAGGGTGCCGTCCGGCAGGTTGGTACTGGTACCCGTGATGGTGAAACCGTTGGCAGCTTCAGCAATATTGAGGATGTTGTCGCCTGTCACCGGATCCAGCGTCAGCGTTGGCAACGCGTGAATAGCCAGTGAGATTTCCGGATCTACCGACACGATGACGTTATTGCCCGCCGCGTCGGTGGCCGTTGCGGTGATAGGTAGCAGACCGTCAGTCGGGATCGCCTGCAAATCACCGCCAGGTACGGTCAGTGACCAGGTACCATCACCCAGCACTACGGTGGTGTAATTGACATTATTGAGGGTGACCGTCACGGTCAGCCCTGCCTCGCCGGTACCGGAGACCGGTAAACCGGCCAGCGCTTCGGCCGCGTTGAGAATGTTGTCTAAACCGGTGTCCACCACAATCGTCAGCAACGGAGGTGTGGTATCGACGGTCACGGTATGAGTGCCGGTAGCGAGGTTATCTGCCACATCCGAACCGGTCACCGTGACGGTGTACTGCTGGTTTTGCAGCGCCTCAACCGCATTGGCCGGAACGGTCACCGTCCAGGTACCATCCGCCGCAACGGTGGTTGGATAGCCTACGTTATTGAGATTAACGGTGATCAATTCACCGGCCACCAGATGATTAGAAGTCCCGCTGATCACCAGCGGCTGGCTGTGCTCGGTACTGTTGATCACGTCATCGCCGGAAATTGGCGAAACGGTGATCGTTGGCAGATCCGCCGGATCGGCAATTACGTTAACGTTGTGCGTCGCCGAGGACGGGTTACCCGCCAGATCGCTGCTGCTGGCAGTAATGGTGGTCTGGCCGTCGGACAGGTTAGCGAAATCACCCGGCTGAACGGTCAGGGTCCAGGTACCATCGGCCGCAATATTCGCCGTGTAATTGTTGCCGTTGAAGACCACAGTAACGACCTGTCCCGCTTCCAGATGGGTCGAGGTACCGCTGATCACCAACGGCTCCCCTTTCTCCGTCGCGTTGATGTAATCATCGCCAGACACCACACCAATGCTCAGGGTTGGCAGACTGGCGGCGTCCGCATCGACCGAGAAGCTGTGCTGTTGGGTCGTCGTGTTACCTGCGGCGTCGGTAATGCTGGCGGTCAGTTGGTAGCTGTCATTCCCCAGCCCCTGCACCACGTTACTCGGCAGGGTCAAGCTCCAGGTGCCATCGGCATGTACCACGGCGGTGTAGTTAACGCTGTTGAAACTCACTGTGACTGTCTGCCCGGCATCATTGAGCGACGCCGTGCCGGAGATAACGACCGGTTGCAGTGTTTCGGCGGCGTTAATGATGTCGTCAGTCGCCACCGGGCTTATCGTCAGCGTTGGCGCGACCAAATCGACTGTGACCACGCTGTTGGCGGTGCCGACGTTGCCGACGCTATCCGTCGCGGTCACGGTAATAGTTTGCGCACCTTCGTCCAGCGCCTGTAATGCCGAAGCTGGCACGCTGATGCTCCAGATGCCGTTGACATCAACGGTGGCGTTGTAATTCACGCCACCCAATGACACGACAACGGTCTGCCCGTCACCAATGTCGCCGGTAGTCCCGCTGAGGGTTTGAGGCCCGCTGGCCTCAAAAATATTGAGGAAGGTGTCGCCAAACGGTGTGTTGATGGAAGGCATTGGCGCGGTATCCGCCCCCGCCACGGTGTAGTTTTCCGTGAAGGTGGTGGTGTTACCCGCCGCATCGCTCAGCGTGGCTGTCAGCACATACTGGCCGCTGGCAATGCTGTCGAGCGTTCCGGCCGGAACCGGCACGGACCATGTGCCATCGCCTGCCACAACCGCCTGATAGTTCTGTCCGCCAAAGCTGATGTTGACCGTCTGTCCGGCTTCAGTGACTGATGCGGTACCCGTCAGGGCAAAGCCATCTGCATTTTCGCTCACGTTCACCGTGCCGTCAGTGGCAACCGGCGCCACGGTCAGGGTTGGTGGTGTGAAGTCGACGGTCACCGTTCCAGGGATAGTGGCGCTGTTACCCGCAGCATCCGTGGCGATCACGCTGATGGCGTCCGGCCCCGCTGGCAGTGCCTGAAGATCGGCGGATGGAATACTGACGGTCCAGTTGCCGCTGATATCCACCGTCGCCGTGTAGTCATGTCCGCCGAGGCTCACTGTGACGGTTTGCCCGTTGCCGGAAACGCCGGTAGTCCCGCTCAGCGGTTGTGCCGTGGTGGCTTCGGTGCTGCCCAGCAAACCATCGGTAAATGGCGTGTTGAGCGTTGGTACAGGCAAATCGTGAATATAGACACCGAGATTAACGGTGTTGGTGATGGTGGCTCCCGCCTCATCTGTAGTAGAAACCGTCACCAGATTCGGGCCATCGCTCAGCGCGTTCAGCGCCGCTGACGGCACGGTGGCCGTCCAGGTGCCGTCGGCACCGACGGTGGCGTTATAGTTTTGACCATTAAGGGTCACCACAACTGCGGTGCCCGCCGCGACATCCGCCGTGGTGCCGCTGATGGTGATCCCCGCCGCCGCTTCGGTTGCACTGACGTTGCCATCACCACTGATCGGGTTTATCGCAATGCCGCTTAACGTACTGTTCACCGTGAAGCTTTCGCTGCCCGTGGTCGGGTTGCCTGCGGCGTCAGACACGCTGACGTTGAAGGTCGCCGTGCCGTCGGCCAGCGCTTGCAGCACCGCCGCCGGAATGGTGGCGCTCCATGCACCATCGGCCAGCACCGTCGCAGAATAACTCTCCGCGCCGATGGTAATGGTGACAATCTGGCCGGATTCCACATGAGTGGTCGTCCCGCTGAGAGTCTGATCCACCGTCCGTTCTGCGCCATCGAGCACGTTATCAACGGCAAACGCGTTCAGCGTAATGGTCGGTAACAGCAGCGGATCGGCCGTCAGTGTGACAGCCGATGTGATTGTCGTGCTGTTTCCGGCAGCATCTGACAGCGTGGCGGTGACGGTGTACTCCCCGTTTGCCAGACCGGCCAAGGCGTTGGCTGGAACAGACGTGCTCCAGGAACCATCGCCCGCCACTACGGCGGTATAAGTTTGCCCGTTAATGTTCAGGGTGACGGTGCGGCCCGCGTCGCCGATGTCTGCCGTCCCGCTGACTGGAATGGCCGCCGCGGCCTCAGCAGCATTGATGATGCCGTCGGTCGCGATGGTATTGATGGTCAGGGTTGGCGGCGTGAAATCGACTGTGACGCTGCTGGTCAGGATGTCGGTATTGCCTGCGGCATCCGTTGCGGTCACCAGAATCGGATTGGCTCCCGGCGGCAGGGTTTGCAAATCAGCAGACGGTACCTGAACGGTCCATAAACCGTTGTCACCCACGGTGGCCGTATAGTCGTGACCGTTGAGGTTGACCACGACCGTCTGTCCGGCACCGGTCGTGCCCGTAGTGCCGCTCAGCGTTTGAACCGCAGCGGCTTCGGTGATGCCTAACAGACCATCACCAAACGGGGTATTGATGGTGGGATCCGGCAGATCATGGGTATATACGCCGACGCTGACGCTGTTGCTCAGCGGATTACCCGACGCATCAACCGCCTGCGCGGTAATGGTATTCGGACCGTCAGTGAGTAGTGCCAGATCTGCGGCCGGAATGTTGGTGCTCCAGGTACCATCCGGCCCGACGGTGGCGCTGTAGGTTTTGCCGTTGAGGGTAACAATCACCGTTGCGCCCGCTGCGACGTCAAACGACGTGCCGCTGACCACCACCGGTGCGCCCGCTTCGGCAGCATTGATACGGTTATCCCCGGCAATGGTGTCTATACCCAGCCCACCCAGTTCGACATTCACCGTGAAGTTCTCGGTTGCCGTGCCGACGTTACCGGCTTTGTCCGTAACATTCACACTGATGGTCTGCGTGCCGTTGGTCAGGGTCAGTAAATCAGCGGCCGGTACAGAGACACTCCATGCGCCGCTGTCCTGCACCACGGCCGTGTAAGTGTGTCCGTTAAGGGTGATGCTTACCAGCTGACCGGCTTGCACATTGGCCGTCGAGCCACTGAGCACCTGCGGTGCCTGACGTTCTGCACCATCCAAAATGTTATCGCCCGCAAAGGCGTTCAGTGTAACAACCGGCTGAACGGCCGGATCCGTCGCCAGCGTTACGCTGGTGTTATCCGTCGTGATGTTGCCAGCCGCATCGCTGAGGGAGACCTGCACCGGCAGCGTGCCGTTGGCATGGCCGGTCAGCGCATCGGCCGGAATCGTAATGCTCCAGTTGCCGTTGCCCAGTACCGTGCCGGTATAGCTGACACCGTTGAGGGTCAGCGTAACGGTGCGGCCCGCTTCGGAGATCGAGGCCGTACCGGTTACCGCGATATCCGCATGCGCTTCCGCGACGCTAATCAACCCGTCGCCGGAAATCGGATTTACCGTCAGGGTTGGGGCGGTGAGATCAACACTGACCGTCGGGTTGATGCTGCTGCTGTTGCCAACACTGTCGGTGACGATCACATTGACGGCATTGTTACCGGCGGGCAGGGCCTGCAGGTCTGCCGCAGGGACAGTGACACTCCAGTTACCGGCCGCATCCACCGTGGCGGCGTAGTTTTTACCATTGAGGGTGACCAGCACACTCTGGCCGTCACCGGTTTCACCGGTAGTACCGCTGATCGTTTGCGGTACGGCGGCTTCGGCAATATTGAGCACGCCGTCGCCGAATGGCGTATTCAGCGTCGGCGTTGGCAGCGAGGTAAAGACGCCCACATCCAGACTGTTAGTCAGAGGATTACCCAGACTGTCGGTGGTGCTGACGCTGACTGACTGTGCGCCGTCGGCCAGACCGAGCAGGTCGGCTGGCGTCAGGTTGACGCTCCAGCGGCCGTTTGCCAGTACCAGTGCCGAATATGTATGGCCACCAAAGGTGACGAGCACCGGCGTGCCTGCGTTAACACCCAGCGTGGTGCCGCTGATAGTGATACCCGCCTCGCTTTCCGCCAGGCTGATTTTGTTATCGGCCGTAACCGGGTCAATGGCCACGCCGTCCAGGCCATTATTGACCGTGTAAGTTTCACTCGCTGAACTGATATTGCCTGCACGGTCTGCCACTGTTGCGGTCAGCGTACCCTGCCCGTTGGCTAACAGTGCCACGTCAGCAACCGGCACAATGACTGACCAGCTACCACTGGCCCCCACTTCTGCGGTGTAGGTTTTATTATTCAGCGTCAGGGTGATAATTTGCCCCGCTTCAACATTGGTCGCGCTGCCGCTCAGCACCTGCGATACCGCAAGCTCCGCGCCATCAACCAGATTGTCACCGGCAAACGCATTCAGCGTCAGGGTTGGTTGCACGGTCGGGTCGGTAACGAAATGCTGCTCCAGAGTGACTGAGCCGGTGTTACCGGCTGCGTCAGTCAGGGTCGCGGTGATCGGATAGTTACCGGTGAGGCCGCTTAGTGTTCCGGCAGGCAGCGAGGCACTCCAGGTGCCGTTGTCCTGAACCACGGCGGTAAAACTGTGGCCATTGACGGTGATATTGACGGTTTTCCCGACATCGCTGGCGGTGGCCGTCCCGGTCAGGGTTTGCGCGACAGCCGCTTCCGCCAGGTTAATCTGGCCGTCTCCGGTCAGCGGATTGATCGTCAACATCGGCAGCGTGGTATCTACCGTTGCAGTGGTATTGAGGGTATTGGTGTTGCCTGCGGCGTCAGTGACCGTCACGCTAATTGGCGTGCTGCCTTCCGGCAGGCCGGTCAGCGCAGTGGCAGGAAGCGTCACGCTGTAGTTGCCGCTGGCATCTACCGTGCCGGTATAGTGCTGGCCATTAAATGTGATCACCACCGTTTGCCCTGCACCATTGACGCCCGTGGTACCGGTCAGTGTCTGAGGCTGCGTCGATTCAACCGCGTTCAGAATACCGTCGCCAAAGGCCGGATTGAGCGTGGCGTCCGGCAGATTGTGCACGTAAATACCCACACTGGTCGTCGCCGTCACCGGACTACTCGCCGTATCCTGCGCCGTGATAACAATCGAGTTCGGGCCATCAGTCAGCGCCTGCAAGGCTCCCGCCGGAACCTGAGTGCTCCAGGCACCATTAGCAGCAACGGTCGCAGTGTAAGTCTGTCCACCCAGCGTAATAGTGACATTGTTCCCCGCCGGAACGTCAAAGGAGCGCCCACTGATGGTGACCCCTGCTGCGGCCTCAAGGGCATTAATGTTCCCATCAACTGAAATCGGGTCAAAGGACAAACCACCCAGTTGACTATTCGCGGTGAAATCGTGCGTTGTGGTGACACTGTTACCCGTCGTATCACTGACTTGTACACTCAGCGTTGCCGGGCCGTCGGCCAGCGTGGTAAACGCAGACGGAGGGATAGAAACCGTCCAGGTTCCGCCCTGGGCAACCACGCCGGTGAAGGTCAATCCATTCAGGGTGACAGTGACAGTCTGCCCCACTTCCACATTGGTCGTGGTACCACTGAGGGTCTGCGTGGTCTGGCGTTCTGCGCCATCAAGCACGTCATCAGTGGCAAAAGCACCGACGGTCAGCTGTGGCTGCAATGCAGGATCGGCGGCGATATGTATCGAACTGTTTATCGTCGTTGTGTTACCTGCCGCATCCGTCAGGGTCGCAGAGATTGGCAGATCCTCATTCAGGTCATTGAGTGCGCCCGCCGGTAATTGCGTGCTCCAGGTGCCGTTATCCTGAACCGTCGCGGTATAAGACGTACCGTTAATGGTAATGGTGACTTCACGACCGGCATCCGACGCCGACGCGGTACCCGACAGCGTTATCGGCCCTGCGGCTTCGTCCAGCGTAATTCTGTTATCCCCCGTCAGCGGCATGATGGTCAGGGTCGGCGCGAGGGTATCGACCGTCACCGCAATAGGTGTGCTGACAGCGCTGGAGTTACCTGCCAGATCGGTGACTTCAGTGGTCAGATTATGCGCCCCATCGGCTAACGGAGCCGGTGGAGTGAAGGTCCACTCACCGCTGCCGTTAACGGTCACGGTACCCAATACGGTGTCGCCATCGCGTACAGTCACTGTACTGCCCGCTTCAGCTTGCCCCGTCAGCGTTGGCGTATTGTCATTGGTAATGCCGGTGATCGGCACATTGCTGTTATTGACCAGTTCAACGTCGGTCGCGCCAGCCGGTGCCGTAGTATCAATGGTGACAGCAATCGGGGCACTGACGCCGCTGGAATTACCCGCGGCATCCGTAACTTCAGTGGTGAGATTATGCGCGCCATCGGTTAACGGAACCGTTGGCGTTAAAGACCAGTTTCCGCTGCCGTCAGCGGTTACCGTACCGATGACGGTTCCGCCATCACGCACGGTGACGGTACTGCCGGCTTCGGCTTTACCGGTCAGCGTTGGAGTATTGTCGTTCGTCAGGCCGGTGATCGGCGCATCGCTGTTGTTAACCAGATGAACATCCGTTGCGGCGGCCGGCGCGGTGGTATCCACCGTGACAGCAATCGGCGAACTGATCCCACTGGAGTTACCGGCTGCATCCGTTACTTCGGTGGTCAGGTTGTGTTGCCCCTCCGCCAATGGGGGACTCGGGGTGAAAGTCCAGTTACCGCTGCTGTCTACCGGCGCGGTACCCAGCACCGTCGTGCCATCGCGCACGGTCACGGTTGTGCCCGGCTCGGCCTTCCCGGTAAGGACCGGCGTGGTGTCATTCGTGCTGCCCGTTATGACATTGCCCTGACCGTTATCTAATTTAACATCCGTCGCCGCCCCCGGTGCGCTGGTATCAATGACCACAGCAACCGGCGTGCTCGCACCACTTGTGTTACCCGCAGGGTCAGTCACCACGGTGGTGATGTCGTGACTTCCGTCAACCAGTGGCGGGTTAGGTGTAAAGCTCCAGTTCCCGTTGCTGTCAACCGGGGCTGTACCAATGACGGTAGTGCCGTCACTGATGGTCACCGTGCTTCCCGGCTCGGCCTTGCCGCTCAACGTAGGCGTAGAATCATTGGTGGTACCCGTGATCGGGACATGGTCGTCGTTGACCAGTTGAATATCCGTCGCCGCAGCAGGCGCCGTGGTATCCACCCCGATCGTCACCGATTTTGTCACGGTCAGTCCATCCGTTCCCGTCACACTGACATTGGCTACATAAGTGCCGTCGGCCAGCCCTTGCAGGTCGGCAGCGGGCAAACTGATACTCCATGCCCCATTTGCGCCCGTTGTCGTGGTGTAAGTTTTACCATTGAGGGTCAGTGTAACCGTCTGTCCGGCGGTGACGTTCGTGGTCGTCCCGCTAAATACCTGCGCCATCCCGGCTTCGGCTTTATTTAAAATGTTATCGCCGGCAAACGTTGCCAGCGTCAGCGTTGGGGCATGGTTACTACCACCGGGACCACCATTGTTACCGCCGTCATTACTGCTGCCCCCGCCGCCACCGCCGCCACCGCCGCCGCTGCTGGCGGCAATTGCAACACCAGCACCGAGGGCTATCGCGCCCAGAACCCAGCCAAGCGTTGCAGGATCAAAATTTGAGCCGTCAAGCAGCAAAACGCCGACATCGGGGATGGTCTCATAGCCCGGTACCACGGCCACGGCAGCGCCTGGCGCAAGACCGGTGTCGACAAAGGTGGCATGTTCAATCGGGTGTACGCCGTCATCAAAGATCAGCTCACTGTGGTGACCTTTGCCATCGGTATTGAAAAAACTGTGGTAGCGGACGGTGCTGCCATCCTGCATGTGGATGATCAGGTCGTTGCCCACGCGCTCATAGCTGGTCACCGCTGCGCGGGTGGCGTGAACGCGGACAATGCTGAGTTGATTGAGGTTGACGGTCTGGCTGGCGCCAGAAACCTGGGAAACTACGCTGCCGTTAGTGCGTGACAGTATATCGACGATGACGTTGCCATTTTGAGCCATGCTGTGCCCCTTCTTAACCCAGATAAGTAAATACGCACCGCAAAAATTTCTGTCCGATGCAAGCGGAGAGAGACTGAGGTGAATTTATAATCATAAAAACAATGATTTACTTTCCGACTGGTGGGGTGCTGCGTCATCTACTGCCAAGAATTGCCTAAAAACTGCATCCTGATTAACTCACAGGATTTTTTTGTTTAAAACCCGGCTTTTAGCCGCCGTATCTTCATTAGTTATATGCACCATTCAGGTTAAAGACACTGCAAAATTGTTATCGAAACGATAAAAAAAATCGATTAAAAGGTTTATAAATATAAGTTTGACGGGTCTACTCTCATCAGCTACACGCAATAATTTGGCTTTAGTAAGCTGATAAACAAGGAATTTGGCTTAAATAATCCTTAGTGAGTAGCGTGAAAAAAACCGAATGATTAACTTTATTTACCCAACAAACGCATAACCAAATCTTAACGATTGTGTGATGGACACAAAAAAATCACATTTAAATCACTTTTCACTTTTCGACAAATAGGATTTTTGGCAATAACGTACCGAAGAGGTTGCTGTTAAAGTACGTCGCCTTAAAATAAAGGATAGTTGCCAGTTTTTGCGGTGTGTGTGATAAAGCACGGGCCTGTAACGATTTTAGTTTCATTATTTCACTGATATTTTCACAGATCACTCAAACGGACGCCGATACCATGCCAAGCGACACCACCACATCTGGCAAAGCGTCAGGCGTTTTTCCTTCCGTTCCGGGCCGTGCTCAGCAACATGCCACGCGGGTGATTTTCCTGCTTTCCGGTTTTGCGATGGCTGCCTGGGCGCCGCTGGTCCCCTTTGTGAAACTGCGCCTGGATATCAGCGATGGTACGCTGGGGCTGTTATTGCTGTGTATCGGTGCCGGTTCGACATTCTCGATGCCGCTGACCGGCTTTCTGACCGGGCGACTGGGTTGTAAGACGGTGATTTTACTGGCCTCGGGGATATTGTGTCTCGACCTGCCGCTGCTGACGCTGATGGAGTCGACGGCGGGTATGGCGGTGGTGCTGATGGTGTTTGGTGCCGCCATTGGCATGGTGGATGTCGCCATGAACGTGCACGCCGTGGTGGTAGAAAAAGCCAGCGGCAAAGCGATGATGTCCGGTTTTCACGGTTTCTTCAGTCTCGGCAGTATTTTCGGCGCACTGGCCGTCAGCGCGCTGCTCTATTTTGGCCTCACCCCTTTCCAATCAATTTTACTGGTCGTTGTGCTGGTGGCCCTGACGCTCATTCCCACCAGCCCTCACTTCTGGCGACATACGCGTAATGGCGCTGATGGCCCGATGTTTGTTCTGCCGCGCGGCTGGGTAATTTTCCTCGGACTGCTCTGCTTTGTGATGTTTATGACCGAAGGCTCGATGCTCGACTGGAGCGCACTGTATCTTGCGACCGAGCGCGGTGTGAGCACCCATCAGGCAGGCATTGGTTATGCGGTATTCTCCATTGCCATGACCGCTGGACGCCTGACGGGCGACCGTATCATCAATGCAATGGGACGATATAAGGTGCTGCTGTTCGGCAGCCTGTGTGCCAGCCTCGGCATGGTATTGCTGGTGAGTGTCGATAACTTATGGGTGGCCGGGGTTGGTTTCATCATGACTGGCTTTGGTGCGTCGAATCTGGTACCGATTATGTTCAGCGCGGCCGGTAATCAGACGGCAATGCCCGCCAATCTGGCGATTGCTTCTGTGACAACGCTCGGCTATGCCGGTATTCTGGCTGGCCCGGCGTTAATTGGTTTTATTGCCCAACTCAGCAGCCTGTCGGTTGCCCTAAGCTGCGTAGCCGCGTTGCTGTTGCTGGTGACTGCCAGCGCACGCGCCGTGACCCGATAATCAAGGAAATGCGTCACCATTATGCCAAGTAAATATCTGTCGCTGACTTCGACCAACATCACGCGGTTCTTTTGGTTGTTCATTTTGCTGCTGGCAATGGGCCTAGGTATGTATGGCTACAACTATACCAATGCCTACCTGAACGATAAGCAGCGAACGTTGCAAACTACCGCCGAACGTCTGCAAAAGCGCATCGATAATTACCGCTACATCACCTACCAGATTTATGACAACTTTACCGGCCAGCCGCTGACGCCGGAGGTCACCACCGCGCAGGAAGTGCGTCTGCGTCAGGACATGTATTACATCACCAAACCGCATAAAAAGACCGATGCGCTGATTTTTGGTACACATGACAGCTCGACGCTCGACCTGACGCTGAAAATCTCCTCATTCCTTGACGACCAGTGGGGCGTGAAGAACCTGCCCTACTCGATGTATTACCTGAACGGTCAGGACAACAGCATGATCCTGATCACCACTCAGCCGCTGCAACAGCAGGACTCCCGGCTGAAGGAGAGTTATTTCACCAGCACGTTGCAGGCGCGCCGGGCTGAAATGCTGCAACAGGCTAATACGCTGGATGAACGCGAAAGCTACTCCAATTTGCGCAAATCACGCTTCTCCAATGACTACTTCTTTTCACTGCGCACCACGTTTAATAACCCCGGTCATCTGGCCACGGTCATCGCCTTTGATCTGCCGATGAGCGACCTCATCCCGCTCTCCATGGCTCGGGATAACTTCCAGCTAAATAACGTGAATGACACGGTTAACGAGGGCGATCCGGCACAGGTAACAGAGGTAAACAGCAGTATTGCGCTGCAGGGATGGTCGGTGAATTTCACTGCGCCGCTGAGTAACTCTCCGCTGACGCTGACCTACCACGTGCCGGTGGTCAGCCTTGTGATGGATCTGTCGCGCAATAACTTCTGGCTGGTGCTGATCAACCTTCTGCTGCTTGGACTGGCGATGGCCGGAATCTATTTCATCCGCCATCAGTACATTCGTCCAAGTGAAAATATGGCGGCGCAGCTGCACACCCAGCAGGCACTGAATCAGGAAATAATCTCCAGTCTGCCGATTGGTTTGCTGGTCTATAATTTCAGTAACCACAGCGTGGTGGTGAGCAACAAAATTGCCGACCAGCTGCTGCCGCATCTCAGCCTGAACAAAATCGCCAACATGGCCGAACAACATCACGGCGTGATCCAGGCGACGGTGAACAACGAAGTGTATGAAATCCGCATGTTGCGCAGCCAGATTTCGCCGGAAACCTACCTGTTCCTGCTACACGATCAAGACAAAGAGGTGATGGTCAACAAGACGTTGCAACAGGCGCGCCGTGAGTTCGACAAAAACCTGCAGGCCCGTAAATTGATGCTGCACAACCTGGGCATCGAGCTTAATCAGCCACTCAATGAGCTTAACGGACTGGTGCAGGCGCTGAGCGAAAGCACTGATACGCAGGAGCGCCAGACGCTACATGGCCGCCTGCTGAATGAATCACGCAATGCGCTGACGCTGGTCGATAACATCACCCTGCTGACCCGTCTGGAGACGCAGGACTGGCAACCGGCACAGCAATCCTACGCGCTGGCAGCGCTGGTGGATGAACTGCTGCTGGAGGCGCTGCCGAAAATCAATCAAAAGGGTCTGGCTATATTCAACCATTTCCACCCTGAGCCGGAGGCGAGTTTTGTCGGCGATGGCCAGGCGTTGAAAAAAGTGCTGTCGCTGCTGATTGATTACGCGATTGTGACGACATCAGTAGGGAAAGTGACGCTGACCACCGAGCATGATGCCGAACAGCCGGGCCAGCTGATTTTCCACATTACGGATACCGGCAGCGGCATTTCAAAGGAAGAATTGAGTAATCTGAATTATCCTTTCCTCAGCCAGACCATGCTCGACCGCTTTAACCACGGCTCGGGCCTGACCTTCTTCCTGTGCAATCAGTTGTGCAAGAAGCTGGGGGGACAACTGGAGATCCGCAGTAAGCTGGACATTGGCACCCGCTACACGGTGCGGATTAAGCAGACGCTGGAAGCGGTCGAACCTCAGGCAGCGCATGAGAAATTGCTTGATGACGTGACGCTGCTGCTGGATATCACCTCGGAAGAAGTGCGCGGGATAGTGACCCGAACCATGAACGCCTATGGCGCAGTATGCATTGTGGCAGATGAGCGTCAGGTTACCCGCGAGTACGATGTTTTACTGACGGATAACCCGCAGAACAGTGACCGATACACGCTGTTGCTGACCAGCGATGAAGCCGGTTTCCAGCAGCTTGAAAAGCATTACATTCGCGTCAACTACAACATCAGCAGTGCGCTGATTGACGCAACCCTACTGTTAATTGAGCAGCAGTTCGCTGAATCAGATGGCAGTGTCAACACCGAAGAACCCGGAGAAGACTCTCTCGATTTTTACGAAAAACAGCTCAAATCAAGTGATTACTATCAGCTTTTCGTCGAGACAGTACCGGAAGATCTTGAGAAACTGTATAATGAAAACCAACGTCGTGATTTTACATCACTGTCCCAAACCGCTCATCGCCTCAAGGGGGTGTTCGCGATGCTGAACCTGACCCCAGGCAAGCACTTGTGTGAAACGTTAGAACAACATATCGTCGCTGGCGACGTATTGATGATCACTGATAACATTAATCACATTGATTCTTTTGTCTCCAGACTGCTGCAGCAAGGTAGCTAATCACATGAATAATATGAACGTAATTATTGCTGATGACCATCCTATTGTCCTGTTTGGGATCCGTAAATCACTCGAGCAAATTGAATGGGTGAACGTCGTCGGTGAGTTCGAAGACTCTACCGCACTGGTCAACAGTCTGAGCAAGCTGGACGCTCATGTTCTGATCACTGACCTGTCGATGCCTGGCGATAAATACGGTGATGGCATCACGCTTATCAAGTACATCAAACGCCACTATCCTCAGTTGTCTATCATTGTGCTGACCATGAACAATAACCCGGCGATTTTGAGCTCGGTAATGGATCTGGACATCGAAGGCATAGTGTTGAAACAAGGTGCGCCAACGGACTTACCAAAAGCCCTGGCCGCCCTGCAAAAAGGCAAAAAATTCACGCCGGACAGCGTGGCGAAGTTGCTGGAAAAAATCAGTGCCAATGGTTACGGCGACAAACGTCTTTCACCTAAAGAGAGTGAAGTTCTGCGTCTGTTCGCTGAAGGTTTCCTGGTAACGGAGATCGCTAAGAAACTCAACCGCAGTATCAAAACCATCAGTAGCCAGAAGAAATCAGCCATGATGAAACTGGGTGTTGAAAACGATATTGCGCTGCTGAACTACCTCTCGTCAGTCAGCTCACAACCGGTTGACCGGGGCTGAGCCTGACGCGAAAGCGTAGCAGGAAGTGTAGTAAAAAGGCACCGGGAAGGTGCCTTTTTTGTGGGTGACGTTTACTGGGTATCCCGCGTGCGGCGCACGATTTTGCTGTAATAGGCCAGCGTGTCGCGCAGCGTTTCAAGGGTAACAGGTTTTGACAGGCAGTTGTCCATACCCGCTTCCAGACAGCGCTGACGCTGTTCGGCCAGCGCATTGGCGGTAACGCCGATCACCGGCAGCGTATAGCCCAGTTCGCGCAGCTTCTGGGTCAGGCCGTAGCCGTCGAGTTTCGGCATGTTCACGTCGCTCAGCACAATATCAACGACGTGAACCTTAATGGCGTCCAGTGCGTCCATTCCGTCATTCGCAGTAACGACCTGATAGCCCATCGAACTGAGCTGATCGGCCAGCAAACGCCGGTTGATTGGGTGGTCATCCACCACCAGCAGGTGAATATCACTGTTGTCCTGAATCGCCGCCGCTCCCTGCGCGGGCAGCGTCATGCCGCCCTCTTCTGCCGGATCGACCAACTGATAGATACGGTTAAGCAGCGCCGTCACTTCCAGCGGTGTTGATGTACTGTGGACCCAATAGCCCGGCCGGGTTTCCTGTGGCGGCCCGATATGGTCGATAGAGAACTCAATCTGCGCAGTCAGAGGGCCACTGTGAATCAACGACGTATCGGCGATCAGCACATCGTCAGGATGGCTGACACTGTCGTTTTGCAGCCGCTGCACATCGGCCCCCTGATGGCGTAAAAGCTGCATCAGGTAGCTTTCCAGATAGGCGTTACGGATAGCCAGCCACAGGGTTTTCCCCTGCCATAGATCCAACGGCTGTTCCGACGGGAAAGTCGCGCTGTAGAGCGGAATACGCACAGTAAACTGGCTGCCGAGGCCCGGCTCAGAATCGACCGAGATGTCCCCGTCCATCAGGTTAATCAGCTTCTCGCAGATAGCCAGCCCGAGGCCGGTTCCCTGGAAATGACGCTGTACGCCGGTACCGACCTGGAAGAACGGGTCAAACAGGCGGGTGATCTCTTTTTCCGGAATACCGCAGCCTGTATCGCGGATCTGGAATTCCATGTAATTACCACAGGTGCGCGCATGCAGCACGATACAGCCGGTATCGGTAAACTTAATGGCATTATTGAGAATGTTGGACAACACCTGTTGCAGACGCACCGGATCGCCCTGGAATGACATCGGTACGTTGTGCTCAATGAAACAGTAGAGCCCCAAATGTTTTTTCACCACCAGCGGCAGATAGTTACCGGCGATGTGAGTGATCACTTCACGACAGGAGAACTCCTGCGGTTCAATTTTCAGCTGTTCAGACTCAATTTTCGAGAAGTCGAGAATATCGCTGATGATTTTCAACAGCAGTGCCGAGGAGTTATTCATCGCCGTGACCAGACGATCGACCCCTTGCGGCAGCCCCTGAGTTTGTAATAAATCCAGATTACCGATGATGCCGTACAGTGGCGTACGCAGTTCGTGGCTGACGGTGGCGAGGAACATCGATTTCGACTGACTGGCCTGCTCGGCCGCGTTCGCCATCTCCTGCAGGGACTCTTCCATCTTGACGCGCGCGCTGACATCAATCAGTACGCAAATCGCCACGTCTTCGTTGCGGTAACGCGAATGCACAAAGCTCAGCTGGATGTTGTTGTTATCTTTGGTGATAACATCGACAAAATTAACCTGCTGATCGCAGATGATACGCGTGATGCGCTGGCGGTCTTCCGCCGTGAGCATGTTGATGTAGTTATGCGCCAGTTCATTACTGAGAATGTTAACGCCATCGCTGATGCGTAGAATGGAGATCCCAACCGGCGCCGAGGCCACAATTTTGTGGTTGAACTGCTCGTGCTCTTCGAGACGAAAGGCATTCTCTTCGGCAGGCAGGAACATTTTCCGCTCAAATACCCACGCCAGAATAAACAGCAGCAGCGCTGAGAAAATATTCAGCAGCACGGCATTAAAGATAAGGATCTTAAAGCGCTCAATCACCGTGTTAAAAGGCAGCGAATAGACCACGCTCAGGCCCGATGGTGACAGCGGCTTTTTATACACCAGATCGTTATAGCCATTCATGTAACCAAAATAGGTCGGATCTTCCGGATAACTGCCCAGCAGCGAGGCGTAGCGCTCCCCTTCAAAGAAACGCAGCAACGGCTGATTGCTGGCATCAAGCAGCGTCACGCCCGTATGTTGTGAACCAGCGGCAACCATATCCTCCAGACGCAAGGTCTGCTGGATACCCATCAGCGCTTCCAGTTTGTTACCGACATAAATCGGCGTCAGCACATACAGATAGCCCAGGTCTTTATTGGGTCCGGGTGAAACCCAGTACAGGCTGTTCTCTTTATCCTGACTTTTTCCATTGCGGTATTTAAGAATTTTCTCATGCAGAGATTTCAGTACGGCGCTGTTTTCGCGCTCAATCGGCACGTTGCTCAGGCCAAAATCCACCATGCACAGGCTCTCACCACCGATGAAAAATACCCGGTTAAGGTCGTAAGCATCGGAGAAGTTATCCTTCCAGTAATGGATCATATTACCGAGTGAATTCAGTGAATTTCTGTAGCTGTCGTTAAACTGGGAACAGTCGGACTCGGAGTAAAGCGGATGATAAGTCGGCGTGATGTTTTTGCTGCTGATGACACCGTTGATGATGTCGAGGCCGTTCATGGAATCGCTGAGGCGCTTCTCAGCCATGTATTTGATATCCCGCATGATATCGGCGGAATTTCGGATATAGCTCTGCGCCTGATCGTAGTTGAGGTTGTCCTCGTCACGAATTTCAGACTCTTTGGTATGGAAAATATTCAGCACGTAGAACGTCGTCAGCAGTGCGCCAAGTGACCACAACAAGAAGGCGAGAACCCGGAAAAGGTAACGGGAAATTCTGAGCGTTGTTCGAAACGAGGTAAGATATTTCAAAGGGCTACCATTAACATTGCGACGTCACCACGGCGGAAAACGGCCATCAGAATACACTATTGCCACAAAGACTAAAAAGAAAGGGCATAACATGTTGCCATGCTATGCCCTCTTTCAACGCGCCTGAAACTTATTCTTTCTCAGAATCTGCTTCGTCTGAATCGGCATCATCTTCGATAACTTCATCGTCAGATTCTGCTTCATCCGGCAGGTCGCTCGCCTGAGCGGCTTCCAGTTCACCTTCTTCGGTGGCTACGCCGTCGAGTTCTTCGTCTTCGACGGGCTCTGCCACACGTTGCAGGCCTACCACATGCTCGCCTTCAGCAGTACGGATAAGCGTCACACCCTGGGTGTTACGGCCTACGGTACTGACTTCAGAAACACGGGTACGAACCAGCGTACCGGCATCGGTGATCATCATGATCTGATCGGCTTCATCTACCTGAATCGCGCCAACGACCGGACCGTTACGCTCGCTCACTTTAATCGAGATAACGCCCTGCGTTGCACGGGACTTGGTTGGATACTCAGCCGACTCGGTACGTTTACCGTAGCCGTTTTCCGTCACGGTCAGGATACAGCCTTCTCCGCGAGGAATGATCAGTGACACAACACTGTCACCGGTGCCCAGACGGATACCACGAACACCGGTCGCCGTACGGCCCATCTTACGCACCGCTTCTTCAGAGAAGCGCACCACTTTACCGGCGGCAGAGAACAGCATGACTTCATCTTTACCATCAGTCAGGTCAACACCAATCAGCTCATCACCCTCGTTGAGGTTGATGGCGATGATGCCGGCGCTGCGCGGACGGCTGAAATCAGTCAGAGCAGTTTTCTTAACTGTACCGCTGGCG
The DNA here is from genome assembly GCA_963519305.1 of uncultured Enterobacterales bacterium. GTDB lineage: Bacteria > Pseudomonadota > Gammaproteobacteria > Enterobacterales > Enterobacteriaceae > Ewingella. The sequence goes on along the minus strand of CAUQMS010000004.1, from coordinate 131,285 downwards.
GTTGCCATAAATACATGGCGACCTTCTTCGTACTCGCGTACTGGCAAGATGGCGGTGATGCGTTCGTTTGGCTCAAGCGGCAACAGGTTGACGATTGGGCGGCCACGTGCACCACGGCTGGCTTCCGGCAGTTGGTAAACCTTCATCCAGTACAGACGACCACGGCTGGAGAACATCAGTATGGTGTCATGGGTGTTGGCCACCAGCAGGCGGTCGATGAAATCTTCTTCTTTAATACGTGCTGCAGACTTACCTTTACCACCGCGGCGTTGCGCTTCGTAGTCGGTCAGAGGCTGGTATTTCACATAGCCCTGATGCGACAGCGTAACCACAACATCTTCCTGATTGATCAGGTCTTCGATGTTGATGTCGGAGGTATTGGCGGTAATTTCGGTGCGGCGCGGATCGCTAAACTGGTCACGAATGGCTTCCAGTTCTTCACGAATGACTTCCATCAGACGATCTGGATTTTCCAGAATGAAGATAAGCTCTGCAATTTGCGTCAGCAGCTCTTTATATTCATCCAGCAGTTTTTCATGCTCAAGGCCGGTCAGTTTCTGCAAGCGCAGATCCAGAATGGCTTGCGCCTGCTGTTCAGTCAGGAAGTATTTACCTTCGTGAATACCAAACTCAGGCTCCAGCCACTCAGGACGCGCGGCGTCATCACCGGCACTGGCCAGCATGGCAGCGACGTTGCCCAGATCCCATGAACGGGAAATCAGGCCAGCTTTCGCTTCGGCCGGAGATTGCGCTGCACGGATAAGTTCAATGATCGGCTCGATGTTAGCCAGAGCAATCGCCAGTGCTTCAAGGATATGAGCACGGTCGCGGGCTTTACGCAGTTCGAAAATAGTACGGCGTGTAACCACTTCACGGCGGTGACGGACAAACGCGGACAGAATGTCTTTCAGGCCAAGAATTTTTGGCTGCCCCTGATGCAGGGCAACCATGTTGATACCGAACGTAGTCTGCAACTGCGTCAGGGAGTAGAGGTTGTTCAGAACCACTTCACCGACGGCATCACGTTTGATTTCAATGACAATGCGCATACCGTCTTTATCAGACTCATCGCGCAGGGCACTGATACCTTCAAGGCGTTTTTCCTTCACCAGCTCGGCGATCTTTTCGATCAGACGGGCTTTGTTCACCTGATACGGGATCTCATGAACGATGATGGTTTCGCGGCCGGTTTTCGCGTCGGCTTCCACTTCCGCACGGGCGCGGAGTAGAATTTTGCCGCGACCGGTACGGTAGGCTTCTTCAATACCACGACGGCCATTAATGATGGCAGCCGTTGGGAAGTCCGGGCCCGGAATGTGTTCCATCAGTCCTTCGATGGTGATGTTTTCGTCTTCGATATACGCCAGACAGCCGTTGATAACCTCATTGAGGTTATGTGGCGGGATGTTGGTCGCCATACCGACAGCAATACCTGAAGAACCGTTAACCAACAGGTTAGGTATACGGGTCGGCATTACCGCAGGGATCTGCTCGGTGCCATCGTAGTTCGGCACAAAGTCGACGGTCTCTTTTTCTAAATCGGACAACAGTTCGTGGGCGATTTTAGACATACGAATTTCGGTATAACGCATGGCAGCAGCGGAGTCGCCGTCTACCGAACCGAAGTTACCCTGCCCGTCCACCAACATATAGCGAAGGGAAAAAGGCTGAGCCATACGTACGATGGTGTCATAAACCGCGGTATCACCGTGCGGGTGATATTTACCGATAACGTCACCGACCACACGGGCCGATTTCTTATAGGCTTTGTTCCAGTCATTACCCAGAACATTCATTGCGTAAAGTACGCGGCGGTGCACCGGTTTTAAACCATCTCGCACATCTGGCAGCGCACGTCCGACAATAACGGACATGGCGTAATCCAAATAAGAGTTTTTCAGCTCTTCTTCGATGCTTATCGGTGTGATTTCTCTGGCAAGGTCGCTCATGGAGCTGCTATCCCTCTACTGATTATTCATGGCCGCTGCCTGCTTAGGCATGACTTATGCGTTACTTATGTGCATATATAGCTAGCTAGCGCAAAGGTGTAAAACTATACCACAAAGCGGAGATCTGTGGAAAAGAACCTCCCTTTTTACCGACTATTATCCAGCGATTATCAAACCTTTGCCACCGTCCCTGATAAAACGCTCCCATTCGCTCAAACAGTGAGCAGAAAGACAAAACTGAAACCTGCCAGCAGTAATATGTATAATCTGGGTTAACGAGGAATAAGGAGTTCATCATACTCATGAATACAGCATCGAATGCCAACACGCAGAACATTGACCACGATGAGATCGCCAAATTTGAGGCCGTCGCCTCGCGCTGGTGGGACCTTGAGGGCGAGTTCAAACCGCTGCACCGCATCAATCCCCTGCGCCTGAACTACATTCTCGAACGCGCCGACGGCCTGTTTGGGAAGAACGTTCTCGACGTTGGCTGCGGCGGCGGCATTCTGAGTGAAAGCATGGCGGTGGCTGGCGCGACGGTTACCGGTCTGGATATGGGCGGTGAGCCTTTACAGGTTGCCCGTCTGCATGCGCTGGAAAGCGGCGTTAAGGTTAATTACATCCAGGAATTCGTAGAAGCGCATGCCGACGCGCACCCGCAGCAGTACGACGTGGTGACCTGTATGGAGATGCTCGAACATGTGCCGGACCCGGCTTCCGTGGTAGCCGCCTGCGCGCGCTTGGTGAAACCCGGCGGTCACGTCTTTTTCTCAACCATCAACCGCAATAATAAAGCCTGGCTCATGGCGATCTTCGGCGCAGAATACGTGCTGAAAATGGTGCCCAAAGGCACGCATGACATCAAAAAATTTATCAAGCCTTCTGAACTGCTGGCGATGGTTGACCGCACACCGCTGTTTGAGCGTCACATTATGGGCCTGCACTACAACCCGCTGACCGACCATTTCAAACTGGGACCTAACGTGGATGTGAACTACATGATTCACACCCAGGCGCTGACGACAGCGGCAGAATAAACCCAGCGTCAAGCGAAGAAATTTCATTTCGGACGCAGCAAGCGATTTTCGGGCTAATTCTGCGTCTCTAAAATCAGTAAAAGCTTAATTTTTAGCGCTTTGGAGTAGAGTTGGCAGCGACATGTTTTTTTAGAATAGTTTTCTGCATCAATATAGCGTTTTTTCCTAATGTTTAAGAAATCGGCAGTCGATCAACTTTTCAAAAAATATAAGAAAATCGTATCGAAGTTATTGACACTTCAACGGTGCCAGCAATGGCGGACTCCTCAGCCGCAACCAGGAAATTTCTCCCCAACTTATCCACAAAACAGGCCATTTTGTTCACTTGCAAAAGCCCTCATCTGACACTATCTTGTCATCAGAAATTAATAAACCCACAATATATTGTGTTTATATCCTGACCAGCACACTACGGACGAGTGAAGCCCCCCTTCTGTCTGCATCCGTGCCTGGTGAGCCTGTTTATAGACCTCTAAGGTACAGCCCCTCATGAATCAGAGTCTTCTTGTTACTAAACGCGATGGCCGTAAAGAACGCATCAACCTTGATAAAATTCACCGGGTCATAGACTGGGCAGCTGAAGGGCTGCAAAACGTCTCCGTTTCACAAGTTGAACTCCGCTCTCATATCCAGTTTTATGACGGTATTAAAACCAGCGATATTCATGAGACCATTATTAAAGCGGCGGCTGACCTGATCTCCAAAGATGCCCCGGATTATCAATATCTGGCCGCGCGTCTGGCGATTTTCCACCTGCGTAAAAAAGCTTACGACCAGTTCGAACCCCCGGCCCTGCTCGCGCAAGTGACCCGTATGGTCGAGATGGGCAAATATGACAAACATCTGCTGGAAGACTACACGGCTGAAGAGTTCGAGCAGATGGACAGTTATATTGATCACTGGCGTGATATGAACTTCTCTTACGCCGCGGTCAAGCAGCTCGAAGGCAAATATCTGGCGCAAAACCGCGTCACCGGCGATATCTATGAGAGTGCCCAGTTCCTCTACATTTTGGTCGCCGCCTGCCTGTTTTCCGGCTACCCGCGTGAAACTCGTCTGGATTACGTAAAACGTTTCTACGATGCGATCTCAACCTTTAAGATCTCGCTGCCAACGCCAATCATGTCCGGTGTCCGTACCCCGACGCGTCAGTTCAGCTCATGCGTACTGATTGAGTGTGGTGACAGCCTCGATTCTATCAATGCCACTTCCAGCGCCATTGTGAAATACGTTTCTCAACGTGCCGGTATCGGTATCAACGCCGGTCGCATCCGTGCGCTGGGCAGCCCGATCCGTGGCGGTGAAGCGTTCCATACCGGTTGTATCCCGTTCTATAAACATTTCCAGACGGCGGTGAAATCCTGTTCACAGGGCGGCGTGCGCGGCGGTGCAGCGACGTTGTTCTACCCGATGTGGCATCTGGAAGTGGAAAGCCTGCTGGTCCTGAAGAACAACCGTGGCGTTGAAGGCAACCGCGTCCGTCATATGGATTACGGCGTACAGATCAACAAACTGATGTATCAACGTCTGGTGAAAGGCGGCGACATCACACTGTTCAGCCCGTCTGACGTGCCTGGCCTGTACGACGCGTTCTTCGCCGATCAGGACGAGTTCGAGCGTCTGTATGAGAAATATGAGCATGACAGCAGTATCCGTAAGCAGAAAGTGAAAGCCGTTGAGCTGTTCTCACTGATGATGCAGGAACGTGCTTCTACCGGCCGTATCTACATTCAGCATGTTGACCACTGCAACACCCACAGCCCGTTTGATCCGGCTATCGCGCCTGTCCGCCAGTCCAACTTGTGTCTGGAAATCGCGCTGCCGACCAAACCGCTGGATGACGTGAACGACGAAAACGGCGAAATCGCGCTGTGTACACTGTCGGCCTTCAACCTCGGCGCTATCGAAAGCCTCGACGATCTGGAAGAGCTGGCCGTTCTGGCCGTTCGTGCGCTCGACGCCCTGCTCGATTATCAGGATTACCCAATTAAAGCCGCTAAACGTGGCGCAATGGGCCGCCGTACGCTGGGTATCGGCGTGATTAACTACGCTTATTATCTCGCGAAAAACGGCGTGCGGTACTCCGACGGCAGCGCCAACAACCTGACGCACAAGACGTTCGAAGCCATTCAGTATTACCTGCTGAAAGCGTCTAACGAGCTGGCGAAAGAACAAGGCGCATGCCAGTGGTTCAACGAAACCACTTATTCACAGGGCATTATGCCGGTGGATACGTACAAAAAAGATCTGGATGCGATTTGCGATGAACCGCTGCATCTGAACTGGGATAAGCTGCGTGAAGACATCAAAACGCACGGCCTGCGTAACTCCACGCTCTCCGCACTGATGCCATCAGAGACCTCTTCGCAGATCTCCAATGCCACCAACGGCATCGAGCCACCGCGCGGCCACATCAGTATCAAAGCATCGAAAGACGGGATCCTGCGTCAGGTGGTGCCAGAGTATGAGCGTCTGAAAGATCAGTACGAACTGCTGTGGGATATGCCGAACAACGACGGCTACCTGCAACTGGTTGGCGTGATGCAAAAATTCATCGATCAGGCGATTTCATCAAACACTAACTATGATCCGTCACGCTTCCCGAACAGCAAAGTACCGATGAAACAGCTGCTGAAAGACCTGCTGACGGCTTACAAATTCGGCGTCAAAACCTTGTACTATCAGAACACCCGTGACGGTGCGGATGACGTACAGGAAGACATGAAAGCCGACGTAGCTGACGACTGCGAAAGCGGCGCCTGCAAAATCTAATCATCTTTTTGTATCATCATTTAAACAAAGCCCCTTAACAGGGGCTTTTGTCCGAGGACAATATGGCTTATAGCACTTTCTCTCAGAACAAAAATAACCAGCTGCTGGAACCGATGTTTTTCGGCCAGTCCGTCAACGTCGCGCGTTTTGACCAGCAGAAACATGAGATTTTTGAGAAGCTGATTGAAAAGCAGCTCTCCTTCTTCTGGCGTCCGGAAGAGATCGATGTCTCCCGTGACCGTATCGATTTTCAGGCACTGCCGGAACATGAAAAGCATATCTTCCTCAGCAACCTGAAATACCAGACGCTGCTGGACTCGATTCAGGGCCGTAGCCCGAACGTCGCCCTGCTACCGCTGATTTCTATTCCGGAGCTGGAAACCTGGGTCGAAACATGGGCGTTTTCAGAAACGATCCACTCGCGCTCCTATACCCATATCATTCGTAATATCGTGAATGATCCTTCGATTGTGTTTGATGACATCGTCACCAACGAAGAGATCCTCAAGCGCGCGAAAGATATCTCCGGCTACTACGACACGCTGATCGAAATGACCAGCTATTACCATCTGCTGGGTGAAGGCACGCACACCGTCAATGGCAAAACGGTTGTGGTGAATCTGCGCGAGCTGAAGAAAAAACTCTACATCTGCCTGATGAGCGTCAATGCACTGGAAGCCGTGCGTTTCTACGTCAGCTTCGCCTGTTCCTTCGCATTCGCCGAACGTGAACTGATGGAAGGCAACGCCAAGATCATCAAAATGATCGCCCGCGACGAAGCCCTGCACCTGACCGGCACCCAGCACGCGCTGAACCTGCTGCGTTCAGGCCAGGACGACCCGGAAATGGTTGAGATCGCCAAAGAGTGTGAGCAGGAGTGTCATGACCTGTTCGTGCTCGCGGCGCAGCAGGAAAAAGACTGGGCGGAATACCTGTTCAAAGACGGTTCAATGATCGGTCTGAACAAAGACATTTTGTGTCAGTACGTGGAATACATCACCAATATCCGTATGCAAGCCGTTGGCCTGACTGCACCGTTCAAAACCCGCACCAACCCGATCCCATGGATCAACGCCTGGCTGGTGTCAGACAACGTGCAGGTTGCGCCACAGGAAGTGGAAGTCAGCTCTTACCTGGTCGGTCAGATTGATTCAGAAATGAATGCCGACGACCTGAGCGATTTTGAGTTCTAACATGAGTCATACAACCGTAACGCTTTCAGCCAACGGACAACGACTGGCCTGTCTGGCCGGTCATAAAAATCTGCTGGAAGTGTTCGAACACCATCAGGTTCAGGTGGAGTACCAGTGTCGCGAAGGGTTTTGCGGGTCGTGCCGGATGCGGCTAGTCAGCGGTGAAGTCACTTACAGTGCAAAGCCACTGGCGTTTATGTCGACAGGCGACGTCCTTCCCTGTTGTTGCCTGCCGGTGGGGGATATCGAACTCGAGTTCTGAGTAGACCTTGGGTTGCCACCCAAACTGGCTTTAAGGTCAAGGTCGTGGCCGCCGGGCCGCACCGGGATAAGGGGATTGAAACGAATCCCCTTACCCATCCCGCGTTTTTTTCACTCCGTTGCTGCGCAAATCAGAATGGACGTGTTTCAGGTGCTTCAGTTATCGCCGCAAACGCCGCCGCTGCGCGGTTCTCTCGTTTCGGGTTACAACCCGCTCGAATAAATACCTCTCGCGGTTTTCCACCTCTCACTCGACGTCGTTTTGAATGCGGCACACTGGCATTTAAATCAAAAGTCATTCTGCTGAGTTTGGTTGAATTGATTTAGTGGAGTTGAATTCAGTTGGATTGGATTGGGTTTTATCTTTTGCCCTACTCGGACTCTTAAGGCCCGAGCGACTGCGGGCCTTAAGGCGGGTTTGGGCGGCAGCCCAAGGTTTTGCGTCCCGCTACGCCTTAGCAACCCTCTCTAACCATGGATAGTCCGCCACCGGATCCCACCCATTCAGATACCTGCGAAGCATATCCATCGCGACCATCGCAATGGTCTCCTGACGCAGCGCCAGACCATGACGGCTGGCGGTGTAGCGGAGGGTTAACCCGCTGGTGCCCGATGGCGTGTGCAGCGCCAGACTCAGCGTTTCACCAGACATTGCACCGACGGCCAGCGCCAGCGGTACATTGCTTTTCTCAGCCAGCCGCTGTGCACGGACCCGCGTGTTTTCCAGAGATTTCGCCGCAGAGGGTTCGGCATCATCAGGCAGAAGCTCTCCCCCGGCCAGCGGGACATCAGCACTTTGCAGGCGCCAGTTGAGCAGACCCCCGGTGTAACTTTCACTGACAGCAAGACGCAGATTCTGCTCCTGCAAGCGCTCAGCCAGACGCGCGGGCAAACTGCCAAAACCTTCAAAGATGGTGCTCTCGCCCGCCACTTCACGCACGCGTTCAAAGGCTTTGTGCATCGCAGCTTCCTGCGAACGTGGCCCGGTCACTTTCAGCTCAATGATTGGCGAGGATGAGCGATAACCCATCGTCACCCCTGCAGGTAAAACCATGGCATCAAGCTCGGTGGCAAGGTCGCTTTCGCCACGTCCGAAAGTGGTCAGACGCAGGCACAGCGGCGCTTCAAGCGCCGGGTATTTCTGATGCAAACGCGGAACAATTTGCTGCTCCACCATCACTTTGAATTCAGAAGGCACGCCGGGGGTGAAGAATATCTGACAGCGGTTGAGGGTAATACTGAACCCGCAGGCGGTACCGACCGGATTATCCAGTACTTCGGCACCGGCGGGAATTTGCGCCTGTTTGCGGTTAGACTCCGCCATCGGACGGCCACGTCCGGCAAAGAAAGCCTCCATTTTGCGGATCCAGTCGGCGTCTTCCACCAGTTCAACCCCGCAGGCCTTGGCGGCAGCCAGCGCGCTTAAATCATCACTGGTTGGCCCCAGACCGCCGTTGACGATCAGCACATCGGCGATGTGACTGCGTTCTTTCATTACGTTGACCAGCTCTTCCAGACTGTCTCCCACCGTTTCGCGGCTGGTCATCGGCAGGCCTTCATCAAACAGATAGCTCGCCAGCCAGGCGGCGTTGGAATCCACAATTTGGCCATGCAGAACTTCTTCGCCGGTACTGAGCATCTCGACCCTAAGCATCTTTTTCTCCTCTCATTTTATCCCTCCACTTTAGAAAGCCTTGTGACGAAAAACAATCGCATAGGCACAAAGTGATATGACAGACGAAAAAAAAGCCTGCTAAGCAGGCTTTTACGTTTGGAGGCATGCATCAAAAATTGATCGCGCCACCAACATACGCACCATCGGCGATGATGTTGTCACGGTTGCCATCTTTGCCATCCAGCGCCATATAGCGGTAACCCACGCTCACGGTAACCAGTGGAATAGCGGTCAGACGCACGCCGGCATTACCTTCTTTGTAATTACCGATGCCGCTGGAGAGGGAGTCCGGAGAGTAGTAGTAGTCGCCATACAGCGCAAACATTCCGCCGATTGGTAGCTGCAAACCACCGCCTACAGCGGCAGCATAACCTTCGTCACCGTCTTTCGGGTTGGTGTACAGACCTTTGCCGCCAACGGTTGCCATGACCGGACCCAATGGGATGTTATAGCCCAGACCCAGACCTGCAACATCACCGTCGTCATCGTTATGCGTCCAGTCGCCGCTCAACGCCAGACCCGGTGTTGTGGTGCCAAAACCTGCGCCCAGATGGGTGTAATGTTCGCCAACTTCACCGTTGACACTAATAGCGCTGGCAGAGGCTGCAACCAACATCAGACTGGCAGCTGCGCCAGCGACAAAAAGTTTTTTCATATTCATTCCTGAATGACTCATTAAACGGTAGGTAAACCATCGAGCGAAGTCTAAAGCAAATCAGCACTATGCAACAACCATCATTACTTTTTAACATCAGTTTTAACGCAAAAAAGTGTAAGGAATATCCACACTATTTATGTGATGAAGTATTCTGATTGGAATGATAACTCAGGCCTATTTGCCCCGAGTCAGCAAGAGGGTTAAAACTTAAAGGCAGAGTGAACTGCTCCAGGGAAGGTAAACCTCACGGATGGATACCGTACTGCGTCACCGATTACCGGGACTCTATTGCCCCCTTCGTTTTATGATTGCCACCCGATTAACGATTTCAACTACAATTACTGGAAGGATTTCGCCCATGAATAAAAAAGGATTAACCACAGCAGCAGGTGCTCCCGTTCTTGATAATAATAATGTGATCACCGCCGGTCGCCGTGGTCCCCTATTGTTGCAGGATGTGTGGTTCCTGGAAAAATTGGCGCATTTTGACCGCGAAGTGATCCCTGAACGTCGTATGCACGCTAAAGGTTCTGGTGCCTACGGGACATTTACCGTGACTCACGACATCACTAAATATACCCGCGCCAATATTTTTGCTGAAATTGGCAAGCAGACCGAGATGTTTATCCGCTTCTCCACCGTAGCCGGTGAGCGTGGCGCAGCGGATGCCGAACGTGATATCCGCGGTTTCTCAATGAAGTTCTACACTGAGCAAGGCAACTGGGATTTAGTCGGCAACAATACCCCCGTGTTCTATCTGCGTGATCCGCTGAAATTCCCAGACCTGAACCACGTCGTCAAACGCGACCCGCGCACCAACCTGCGTAACCCGGCGTACAAATGGGACTTCTTCTCCCATCTGCCAGAATCCCTGCATCAACTCACCATCGACTTCAGTGACCGTGGCCTGCCTAATTCATATCGTCACATTCACGGTTTTGGCAGCCATACCTTCAGCTTTATCAATGCCGAAAACGAGCGTTTCTGGGTGAAATTCCACTTCGTCTGCCAGCAGGGTATTGAAAACCTGATGGATGACGAAGCAGAGAAACTGGTCGGTGAAGACCGAGAAAGCTCCCAGCGTGATCTGTATGACGCGATTGAACGCGGTGATTTCCCGCGCTGGAAATTGTTCGTGCAAATCATGCCTGAGCACGAAGCCTCCGAATTGCCATACAACCCGTTTGACCTGACCAAAGTCTGGTTACACGGTGACTATCCGCTGATCGAAGTGGGCGAGTTTGAACTGAACCGTAACCCGGAAAACTACTTTGCTGAAGTAGAACAAGTGGCAATGAGCCCGGCGAACGTCGTCCCTGGTGTGGGCTTCTCACCGGACCGTATGCTACAGGGCCGTCTGTTCTCTTACGGCGATGCGCACCGCTACCGTCTGGGCGTCAACCATCATCAGATCCCGGTTAACGCACCAAAATGCCCGTTCCATAACTACCACCGTGATGGCGCCATGCGTGTCGACGGCAACAGCGGCAACGGCGTAACGTATGAGCCAAACAGCGCCGGTCTGTTCCAGGAACAACCTGACTTCAGCGAACCCCCGCTGACGATTGAAGGTGCTGCCGATCACTGGAATCACCGCGAAGACGAGGACTATTTCACTCAGCCGCGTCTGCTGTTCAACTTGCTGTCTGACGAAGAACATCAGCGCATGTTTGGCCGCATCGCAGGTGAACTTAAGCACGCTTCGCCTGAAACGCAAAAACGCCAGCTCGACCTGTTTTATAAAGTTGATCCGGCTTACGGTGCGGGTGTTGAACAGGCACTGAAAGCCTGATACTTGCCCATCCGTAAAAGGGCCGCATTATGCGGCCCTTTTACGTTATGTGTCGTGTCAGTAATAGGTGATGGTCAGATTGGTTTTCGCCGTGAATTCACCGGTGAAAATATTGGATTTTGAGTCAGTGATATTAGCCTCTGTCTGAACAATCGCTGCCTGAAAAAACGCGGTATTTTTGCCTTTCTGAGCAATGCCGAGACTTTGCTTCACTCCCGTCCTCACCGCTTTCCCTTCGCTGTTATACAACCCCACAGCCAGACCGGTCAGGGCTTTGCCATCGGCAACACTATGAGCTACCAGCGTATCACGGCCATTCAGCGCTGAGTTCGCGTCCTCAAATGTCAGCTCGACGTCATTCGTGTAGGTGCTGCAGGTAAAATCAACGCCAAATCGGGTCAGTGGTCCTTCAATAGGGAAAGCACCGGTACTTTGCTTATTGATGGAACCGATATCCACCACCTGGTGCTGGGTATCTAGCTTGCACGACGGGGCAGCCATATACACCCCGGATCCCAGCGGCACATTGATGGTGGTGATCCCGGCAATACCGTCGATACTAAAGGTCAAATGTGACCCCGCAGGAATAACTTCCTGCGTGTTGTATTCCATCCAGCCGTATTTAACCAGTTCAACCCGCATAGCCTCGATGGCATAGTTGTGGACGGCATCGTACTTATACAGCGATTTATCAGCATTATATTGTGCGCCAAATTCAAAGAGCTTGCTGTCATCACTGCCGTCCAGAATCGGGTACTCCACGCCAAGTCGCTTGCCCAATGCCATTTTGGCGGGTACATAACTGTTCGGCAGCGTTTCCTGATTATAGGATACCGCCTTGATGTAAAACTTCATCTTAATGCCATTATTGGCGGTTTGCGCTTCGCCATCCCAGTTCAGGGCCTGATCGTTGATCGTACTGAGACTCACATTTACATAGCCATCAAATGTGGCAGGGGCAGAAAAATCCTGCCCGTCAGAAGAACAGCTCAGGCGCATGTTAGGTAAAAACTGGGCGTAATCCAGTGCCAAAATCACCGTGTAATCCGGCGCATCCTGATCGACGGCAATCGGGTTTTCTCTGGTATAGGGCGCGAAAGGCAAAGCCCCTCCGGTATCAATATCACAGTGTAAAACTCCCGCCCAACTGAGACGGGGAAATAAACAGACTAACAACAGCGCTGCGAAGGTGGAGCCAGCCCAAATCACCGACCGTTGTCTCATTTTGGCTTCCTGTTAAAATGTCATGGATTGATGCTGCACCGGCGAATCGCCACCAAAATCATTAATGACCGAGTAATTCAGTGCACCAGACTTACCAGAAACACCGGACGGCAGCGCATAGCGCGTTTCACCTTTAGCAGGAACCATTACCCTCTTTCCATCCAGAGGTAACGCTTTACCTCCCACCGTTACGGATAATTCAGAGAAACTGGCGTAATACGGCGTCGGGTTTTTTGCGACAAGCCAGCTTTTTCCACCGTCATGATTCACCTGCCAGGTGAGTTTTACCACTGTGTCCGCAGAATTTTCTTTCAGCGTGGACGGACGGATAAAGACTTTCAGACGGGTACGCACGGCAAGTTGCAACTGATTACCCTGGACTTTACTGACCGGCGGAATTTCCTGGATCCATAACCAATATACCGATTCACGATCCTGCGGCATTTTTCCAGGCAGGATCACCATGCGTAATTTCCCTTCGCGTCCGGCACCGATTTTAAACAACGGCGGCGTCAGGATAAGCGGCAGGTTTTTATCGTTGCCGTTCTGATCTTCAATCCACGACTGCACCAGATAATCGTGATTCTTATCGTCATTGAGTAATTTTATCGACGTTTCTTTATCACTTTCCAGCGCAATCACGCGCGTCAAAGCCGGTCGGACCGCGGCCTGGGCCACAGTGGTCAGGACGTTGGTTAGCAGCAATACACTCATCAAAACAGGTACGGCAAATTTGTTGAATTTCATTTCTCTCTACTCAGCGACAAACCGCATTAATTTGTTGGTACCAGGGCTCAGACTGATCCCTGGGAACCGGTAAAATAAACTGGCACGTGGCGTTATTTTCCAGCGTCACATTCAATGTGGTATCCCCTTCGGTCAGTACGCCGTTGAGATTCAACAAACCATTATCAGCCACCATGCCGACCTGCTCCTGTCCCTGCGTAACAACTGCACCAAAAGGTGCGGGCTTACCGTCGGGCAGTGATAACATCACGATTGCCCGCCGCCCTACTTTGGTCTGGAAACGACGCACTACAACGGCGCCGTGTGTCGGAATCACATTATTTCCGCTATCGACCAGCTCGACGTTATCACTGGCATGTCGCGTATCTAACGACAACACATTATCGCGGTACGGTGAAATGGACGGCACCACGGCGCGCCCCCAGCGGTTGGTTGAAACACCCGGCTGGCCTTCGACGCTAATACCTTTGGCACCCGGCGTTTCAATAATCGCGATGGTGTCACCCAACTGCTGTGAAAGCACCACTCCGTGACGGTAAGCCACTACGCCTCCGGAAATACCTGCCGAATACTGACGGCTGTTTTGTCCGGCGCTGGCGCTGGCATTCATATTCGCCATGCTGTTGCGATACGCCAATGACGTCGATGGCGAATACCCCTGACTGTCATGCTGTGCTGACAGTGAATAATTCAAGGCACTTTCCATTGCCGTGCCAGAAACCGTCGCCATTTGTGAGTCACCAGACCGGTTACTGCTGTTCGTCGTCAGCGAGACGTTACCACTGCGTTTTTCACCCAGATTCAGCGGCACAGAGAAGTTGAGCGACAGCTGCCGGTCTGGCGCATGATCAGAATCTGAGCCGGTACCGGCCTGATAACTGTAGCTGATGCCTACGTTCACAGAGTGAACAGTAAAGGTATAGCCCATCGTCAACGATGTGTCTGTGGCATCGGAGTCATAGTAGTTATCACGCTCAAGCGTCAGATAGCCGTTACCAAAGTCTCCCAGACCCTGATTTACCGTGGCCTGAAACTGGTTTTTACGGTGATTACGCGTGTCATCACTGCCCCACCGCCAGCCCGCGTACTCAGGGAAATCCATAAAATCACGCGTCTGATAGCGATATCCCATCACCTGAAGTGACGTATCGCTGCTGTCAAAACGGCGAGCGTATAACAATCGGAATGCGCGCCCGGCATCGCCTTTTTCGTCAGCTTTCTCGTTGTCGTCACGCTGAGCGTTAAGATCATCGGCAGAAGCCTTCTGATGGCGTTCCAGTGCCCAGTCCAGCGAAATGCTGCCCAGCGACCCGAGATTAAACGCGCTGCTTAGCGCCATCGATTGATAGCCTTCACCGGCAACCACTAAGTCGCTCAGCGTCAGTTTATCGAAGCCATATTGCAGACTGCCCTGCCCGACTAACGGCTGATAAGAAAGTGAATCATCACGATACCGCCCGCCGCTGACGCTGTAGCGCCAGGTGCCCGGACGCAACATGTTGGGCAGCGCGGTATAGGGCACGATAAACTGTTGCTGGCTGCCATCACTCTCTTCGACGGTGACCTCGAGATCCGCCCCGATTTGTCCGTTGGTCAGATCGGTGATGGCAAAACTGCCTGGCGCGACGGTAGTGCTGTAAATAATATTGCCGCGCTGGCGGATAACCACCCGCGCATTGGTACGCGCCACGCCACGGATGACTGGCGAATAGCTGAATGTATCTGCAGGCAACATCTGGCCGTTGGTTTCCAGCGTCATACCACGCACCGGCAAAATGCCCAGCACGTCACTTGAAGTACTGGCATACACATCGCCGACCGTGAAACGCGAGACCAGTGAAGCGATATCGCGCTCAGCGTACGCACGGTCGTGGTTTGTCTCCCACCCCATCTGTGATTTATTGAATGTATCGAAACTGTAGAAACGCCAGTTACCGAGATTTACGCCCGAGTTGAGGCTCATATACGCCGTGTCGGTCGAGTCAGCACCGGTACTGCTGTCGTGATTTTCGGTGTGATACACGTAGCCGCTATAACTCAGGCGCAGTGCATTGACGCCGCTGTCCCAAAGTGACGGGTCGATCATTTCACTCTGCGAGCTAATGTTGGTGGCAGCCTGCGGAGCACTCACTATCAGCTGCTGCATCGACTCTTCGTACTTAATGCTGGCATCAGGCCACTTATCCAGCAGGTCGTAGCAAATTTCGTTGCCACTTTTACCCAATTCCTTCAGATGGTGATCCAGGCCCATTTGATGCAATAACGCCTGCGTCAGACAGGGCACCGCCCCCTGAACGTTTTTGACGGTAATAAAATCTATTTTAGTTTTAAATAGCGTGCGGCCATTTAAAACAATATCCGCCGTTTTTACACCCGCTGACACTTGGTCAGGGTGATAAAATTGCTGCGGGATTTCCTGCGACTCTTTGCGGAGAAAATCCGCATCGAAAGCAGAATCATTATTATCTGCTGAGAGCGTTCTCTCTGCAGATAATACAGGCAAAGAGAAAAAAGCAGACGCAATGATAAAAATCCTCATGAATAATGAAAATTTAAAATAACACACAACGACCTGCTTTTTATTGAGGGATTAAAATCGGCTCAGCAATCATTAATTACATAATGCTAAATTACTCGTAAGAAATATCAATATAGCTTTTAGCGGAAACATTACCGGCAGTCACTGCGGGGGTCGTGGTATCTGTTTTATACGCTACTTTAAATTTGAGGTCAGTATCACCTACACTTAAAGCCTGCTTCTGCAGCGGGATCTTGCCCATTAATACCTGCCAACGTAGTACCATCGTTCTCAAGTATGGCGACACCAACACCTGTTGCCGGTGCTGACGCAGTATTTTGCAGGATTGTGATATCATCTGGATCTGGTGTACCGCTGAAAGATACGCGAGCATTCTTAACGACGCTATTATCACAATTTTTAAGACCAATAATAAAATCTGTCATGCCTGCATAACCGCCAGCGCTAGAGAATGAACTTGGCGTAACATCCGGCAGGGCAACAATCGCACCGGTGGTCTGTGTTCCGCCGTCAATACCTTTTAAAGTACAGGCTGCAGCAACAACTTTACCATTAAAGGTAATATCACCATCCGATGCAAATGCACACAGCGGGAGCGCTGCTAAAACAGAGAGTGCTAAAAATTTACTTTTCATATATTCCTAATTCCTTAACCAAGTTAATTAATCCAGATTTATATATTTACGAAAGCTCTAAAACATATAAAATTCGAATGAATTGTATGGCGATGAGGGATTTAGTAAATACAGGAAAAATAAATGACTAAATTAGAATAACTAACACCACTGAAATAGACTGTAAATTCAATCATGATGCAGTAATTTTTTATGCCAGATATCCATTTTGGACAGATTACTAAGCAGTCTCGCCCCTTGTTCAAAAGGGGACCCAGATACCATGAATCCAACGGGTAATGTCCTTTCTCGACACTTTAATTCCGCCATTTGAGAGCTCATCAGGCAGCCTGAAATACTTTACAGGCTCTTGAAAACGCGCAAGTTTTCCCTTAACCCAACCATTCAGGCTGTCAAAATCCAACGTTACAGCAACCTCTATGACGGCAACCGGACGCTGTCCGAACTCGATATCATTCATGGGAATGATGAATGCCTGATGGATTTCAGGATGTTGCAACAGGACACGCTCAATGGCTTCGGGCTGAATATTCTCACCGCCGCAGAAAAAGACGTTATCCAGACGCCCGCCAATGTGCAATTCCTCGCCCCGCCAGTGACCACAGTCGCGGGTTGAGAACCAGCCATCAGCGCCGGATAACGGTGTGAGTTCGCCGGATTTCCAGTATCCGTCAGCAAGACTTCGCGAACGAATCTGCACTTCATTCTCCATCAGCCGTACTTCTTTGCCCGCCAGCGCCTTGCCAACGCCGGAGGTACTATCGGCACGCTTGGCGGTCACCGTCGAGGCGGCTTCAGTCATGCCATAACCACACCAGCAGCGGATACCAGCACGTTCTGCCCGTTCAGTCAGATCCTGAGGAATATGCGCTCCCCCCAGCAGAACATCTTTTAATTTTGCCGGCAATACAGGTTTTTGAAGCAAGCGCCAGAGCTGAGTAGGTACCAGCGACGCATGGCTGCACTCATCCAGAACCGCATCGAACATGTTCCCTTCTGCGACGACCATCGTGGCACCGGCAGAAAGCCAGCGCCAGATAATCCCCTGCCCCGAAACATGGAACAACGGCAGCGAAAGCAGCCAGCTGTCATCCTGCGTGAACGGGATCAGCCCGAGCACACCCTCTGCACTGGAAAGATGCGCAGCCACGCTGTGCGCAGCGGCTTTTGGCAAGCCACTGGATCCGGAGGTCAGTGTCAGCGTGGCAATGCGCTCTGGCTGCCAGTCATATACTTTTTCTGAAAAAGCATAATGAAGTGATAATGCAGGGATAGTGAAAGATAACGGTGAACCAGTGAGATCAAGAATAAAATCACTGTTCAGTTGCGGAAGCAGTTCTTCACATAGCGTTTGCGGCAGTTGCGGATTCAGCGGCAGCAGGCGCGCACCGGCCTGTAGCAGCGCCAGATAACAGAGCACCGCATCAGGACTGTTTTTACTGCGCAGCACTACGCCGGTGCCTTCACTGACACCCTGCTGAATAAAACCTGCGGCCAGCGAATCTATACGCTGCTGTAAATCGAGCCAGCACCACGCCAGCTCACGTGTTTTGAGCGCAATGGCAAACGGCGTCCGCTCAGCCCGTTCGCGCCAGGGCCAGTTATTCATCCCTGCCATAATGGCTCCAGTTGGTCTTCATTCATTAACGGCAATGGCGATTCAGGCCAGCGGCGTATCAGCTGTGCCTGCATGAGATCCAGCGTATCCAGCCCCGGAAGGGTATCAGGAGTCAGCCACGCCGACATGCGCGCCAGCTGGTTCAGCCCAAGGCTGGATTCAATACTGGAGCTGACCACTGCCTGTAATCCGGCGCGATGCGCCTGAGCGATCAGTTCCCGGCAACGGGTCAGACTGCCGGTGAGAGTCGGTTTGATAATAATGGCGGCCAGTCCGGGTTCAGCATGTACCTCGAAGCCGCTTTCATGCACGCTCTCATCCCAGGCAATGGCAATTCCTGTGTCGCGGGAAAATTCACGCGACTGCTCACGGGTATTGCAGGGCTCTTCAATAAAAGCGAGTCGTGAACGCAATTGCGGCGCCACATAGCGGGCGAAAGCAGCAGCTTTGGTGGGTGTCCAGCTGCGGTTAGCATCCAGACGCAAGTGGAGATCGGGTAAGGCTTCCAGCAGCATAGTGACGTTCAAACCATCACCCACGGCTTCATACAGCCCTACTTTGACCTTCGCGATTTTTTTACCCTCAACGTCTGCGGGCAGTGCGCCAAGACGCCCATACAGTTCATCCGGGTCGCCGTGACACAAGGGCGCGCTGCGGGTGCTGGCAGCTTCCGGTAACAGCTCCCTCAGTTCAGCATCGGCCATGCTTAAACCAAAAGCCACCGACGGCAGCGCGCCAAACGCTGAGGCCAGCGCGCTGAGCGAGGCACCTTGCAGCCATTGTGCCAGCGCGTGCTGCGTGGCCTGCTGCGCCTGCTCCAGACTTTCCTGGCTGAATCCCGGCAGCGGCGCAATCTCACCCCAGCCGGTTTTATCATCCTGCCACAGCTGCACCAGCAGCCCGTCGCGGAATTTCAGCCGCTGATTTCGCAACACCACGCCCGCCTCCATTGGCAGGCTGTACCGGTACACCGTGGCGCGGCGCATTAAGGGTTACGCTTGAATTTGCTGAAGTCCGGTTGGCGTTTTTCGTTAAACGCGTTGCGGCCTTCCTGACCTTCTTCGGTCATATAGAACAACATGGTGGCGTTACCCGCCAGCTCCTGCAAACCGGCCTGGCCGTCGCAATCGGCATTCAGCGCGGCTTTCAGGCAGCGCAGTGCCATCGGGCTATTTTCAAGCATTTCGCGGCACCAGCGCACGGTTTCTTTTTCCAGATCAGCCAGCGGCACGACGGTGTTAACCAGCCCCATATCCAGCGCGGCAGCAGCGTCGTACTGGCGGCACAGGAACCAGATTTCACGCGCTTTTTTCTGACCGACGATGCGGGCCATGTAAGAGGCACCCCACCCGCCATCAAACGACCCAACTTTCGGGCCTGTCTGGCCGAAAACGGCATTATCAGCGGCAATGGTCAGGTCACACATCATATGCAACACGTGGCCGCCACCGATGGAATAACCGGCCACCATCGCCACCACAGGTTTCGGGCAGGTACGGATTTGACGCTGGAAGTCGAGCACGTTGAGATGATGCACCCCGCTGGCGTCCTGATAGCCGCCGTAGTCGCCGCGTACTTTCTGGTCACCGCCCGCACAGAAGGCTTTGTCGCCTTCACCGGTCAGCACAATCACACCGATATTGTCATCATGGCGTGCATCGTCCATCGCGCGGATCATCTCTTTCACGGTCAGCGGACGAAATGCATTACGTACCTGCGGACGGTTAATGGTGATCTTCGCGATACCATCCGCGGATTTGTGATAACGGATATCTTCAAATTCGCCCGTAAAATCCAGCCATTCAACCGGCGCATAGAGTTGTTTTTCATCAGGATAAATCATGTTCTATTTCCTTTAAGACAGGTGAAGAAATCAGTGCCAGCGTCTGACGGGCAAAATCCGCAGGATTGGCGCGATGGGCGTTATGCCCGGCATTGGCGATGAGTCGCAGCGGAAAATTCGCCTGCTGCGCGAGGGTGATAAATTTCGAATCATGGCTGCCGCATAGCCAGACGACTGGCAGCGCCAGACGGGACAGGCGATCACGTAGGTCAGGCTGTACCGCCAACGATGTGGCAGTGAACATGGCTGCCAGCGTAGAAGGATTATTGCTGAGCCGCAGAGCGACCAGAAGTTGGCGCTGTTCATCGCTGAGGTCGCTAAATACCGGCTGGCGATACCAGTGTTGCAAAACTTGAGCCATGGGTTGAAAGCGAAAACGCGTAGCCCATAACTGGTCATGGTGGCGGCGCTGCTGGCGGTCACGCAGGCTTTTCAGACCGGGATGTGCCCCTTCGACTATCACGCCGCATAAACCGCGAATATCGCCGTAGGTGGCGTGATACAAACTGAGGCGCCCGCCGAGGGAATAACCGATCAGCCAGTGATCACGAATACCTTGTTGTTGCAGCGTTGCACTGAGCTGCTGGCTGACGTCGGCAAAACCCGCGGCGGTGATGTCAGCCGAAGCGCCATGGCCCGGTAAGTCAACCAGCAGGCAGGGCCAGCCGGAAAACCACGGCATCAGCGTCTGCCAGTCATTACCACTACCGAGCAAACCATGCAGTAAAATCAGCCAGGGTTTACCGGTGATATGCCCGTTAACCCGCTGGCAGGAAAGGGTCATAGATTCCCCGCCTGCGTAACCAAATCACGCAATATTTCAGCGCCGTCAGTCGGGCTGACTTTCAGTTCAATCAGCGTCACTCCGCCCAGTTGCCAGCACCTATTGACCGCATCGGCCAGTCCGGCGAAATTGTCCGGGCTGGCATAGTTAAGCCCGAACATGGCTGCCGCGTGGCTGAAATCGACATTTTGCGGCATACAGTAAAAACGCTCGCGCTGGGCCTGCGGTGTCGGCAGCAAAGAGAAAATTTGGCCGCCGTTATTATTCACGACGATGATCGCCATCGGGGCAGAACACTGGCGCATCAGCGCCAGTGCGTTTAGGTCGTAAAGCGCGGAGAGATCGCCAATCAGCACCAGCGTCGGTTTTGCCGTTGCACGCTGTACGCCGGCCGCTGTGGAAATCAATCCGTCGATGCCGCTGGCACCCCGGTTGGCAAAGACCGGATACCCGGCAGGCAGTTGCGCCAGCGAGTCCACCAGGCGCACCACCAGACTATTGCCGAGAAACAGCTGGCCGTTGTCCGGCAGCAACACCGGTAAACGCTGCGCCAGCGTAGCTTCGCCGAAATGCGTCTCCAGACGATTCTGCACTGTTAAGCAGATCTGTTGTGACAGCGATTCCAGCGCCGTGGCCCACGGAGCCTGCGGTTGGGCCGGATGCAAAGCCAGCCATTCACTGACCGGCACCTGTAAACGGCGCCCCCGGTGCTGCGCCGGGTCAAGACGTCCCGGCAGCGGGTCAATCAGCCAGTATTCCGGTGGCTGGCAGCTGGCCTGCCATTGCAGCAGACGTTTTCCGGTCAGGCCGGAACCGAACTGAACCACCAGTTCGGCCTGTGCCAGCACAATTTTAGCCTGCGGACTTGCCAGCCATAAATCCGCGCAGGGCAGCGGATTACCGGTTTGCGCCTGCACATCGCTGATCAGCGGCCAGCCAAGGGTTTTCGCCCACTGTGCAAGCAGCTCTCCCTCATGCGCACTCATACGTCCGGCGATAATCACACCGCGTTTTTGCTGCCACTGTGACCAGTCGGGCTGAGGCGCGTGCGCATGAGGCGCACCGTGACGTAACCAGGGCTGCTCACCCTGCCACCACTCTCCCAGTGCCTCTGACCACTCAAGAAAATCATCGCCCTCTTCGCCATACAGCGGTTCGGCGAAAGGACAGTTAATGTGTAACGCACCGTGATTCAGCGCCGACAGGCCGTTGTCGATGGCGGAAACCAACCAACTGGCACTAATAGCCGGCGTCGGGCGCGGCAGGTTGAGAGTTTGCTGAGCATGGCTGCTGAATATCTCCTGCTGGCGGATAGCCTGGTTGGCACCGCAGTCAATCAACTCTGGCGGACGGTCGGCAGTCAGCATGACCAGACGTTCACCGGTCAGCCCGGCTTCAATAATGGCGGGATACAGATTCGCCACCGCCGTTCCCGACGTGACAATCACGGCTACCGGCTGACCGCTGGCTTTTGCCAACCCGAGAGCCAGATGACCGAGACCCCGTTCGTCAAAATGCGTGTGGCAAATCAGGCTCGGATTCGCGGCGGCCGCCAGTGTCAAAGCCGTCGAGCGGGAACCGGGCGCGATACAGACGTGCTGCACCTGATGACGGGTCAGCGCCTCAAGGATCAGCGTTGCCCAACGGCGGTTGAAGATAGCGGTAGAAAGCGTCGATGACATGAGTGACTCCGGCAAAACGGGCTTAACCGGCCCGGACGGCGGGCGCGAAATTTTCTTGTGGCGGAACGTTGTCGGCTAACGCAATGTTCTCTTCCAGCAGGGTGCGCAGCCCGGCCGCTTTATTCTCAATCTCCTGCCACTCCTGTGACGCATCGGAACCTGCCACAATACCGGCTCCGGCAAACAGCGTTAACTCATGCCCCTTCACCGCAGCCGAACGCAGTGCTACGGCAAATTCACTACGGGCCAGACTGATGAACCCGGCTGAACCGGCATACCACTGACGATCAAAAGGTTCCTGTTCTGTAATAAACTCGCGCGCGGCCTGGCGTGGCAGCCCCGCCACGGCGGCAGTCGGCTGCAACCGTTGCAGGCAGCTGGCGTCATCGGCATGGGTCAGGAGCGCGTGAATACTGCGCCGCAGATGCTGGACTTTGCGCAGGCGTAAAATTTCAGCCGGCATCACATCCAGCGAATGCGCACTCCCCTGCAAACGCTGGCAGATATCATCGACCACCAGCATATTTTCACGCTGGTTCTTGGTATCTTTGAGCAACCACTGCCCCAGTTCATGAGCCCGACGGTTTTCTACGGCACCCGCGACCGTCCCGGCCAGCGCTTCAGTATAAAGTTCCTGCTTTTCACGCATGAAAAGCCGCTCGGGGCTGGACCCCAGAAACGCCTGCTGCGGCGTGAAAGCCAACATAAAGTGATAACAGTGATGATTCACCGCGCGGCTGGCGGCTAAAAAGGCGGCAGCATTCAGCGGCTGGCTGAGGGTCAGCGTGGTTTTACGCGCCAGTACGACTTTATCGAAATTACCTTGTTCAATGCAGGTCAGCGCCCTGTGGATCATCTGTTTCCACTGTTGCTCTGCGGGCAGGTGCTGATGCTGTAAAACCTGGGAGGTCAGCGCAGGCAGAGGGCGGCTGTTGACCAGCGAACGCAGGAAGGTCCGCATCCGTTTCGCTTCATCACGTAAGGAGTTCGCGCTGCAAAGGTTACAAACTAGCGTACATATCCCGCCCTGACGGCGGATCTCAATACGTGGCAGAAACAGTGCGTTAGCATCCGTTGCCGCGTCATCTGCCCCGTCAAAGGCATTCAGCCCCCAGATGCGTAACTCAGGCCATTGTGGATATTGTCGCAGGAACGCCTGAGCAGCGGCGAGGTGGCCAAAAGTGCAGGCATCACCACACAGGGCCGCCTCTTCGTTTTCGTCGCGCTGCTGCCAGTAGAATTGGGGATAACAGGCTTGCATGTTCAGCCATTCCAGCATGCCATTTTCCGGTTGGTCAGCCAGCGCATAACTAAACTGCCGCAGTCCTGCTTCGTCGGGAAAATCCCCTGAAAGGGCCGTGTCCAACTGGTCAAGAGTTGCAGAAATCTGTTTCACCGTAACCTCAGGTCGTATCCGATGGATTTGATGTCGGGCAGGAATGCCCTTCTGGATCAAAAAATGGGTTAAATCAAATACGGGAGAATTATGCGGCGTTACGCAGATTGATAATATGCGGCAGATCAAACCGCAGCGAGAGGCGCAGGGATATGAAGGGGTAGAACGGGATTTGCGGGTATAACAGGAGGAATAACCAAACAGAGACAGCCTTGGCTGTCTCTGTCTTAAACACTTAGCGGCGCAACAGAAGACCTATAACTAAGCCTACAGCAGCACCAGCACCGACACCATGCCAAGGGTTGTCACGTACGTAAGTATCGGTCTGCTCAGCGACCTGACGGGCTTTGGCGCAATAGGTGTTCGCCGTACCACTGAGGCGTGATTTCACCTCTTCCAGCGCCTGCTCTGCACGGCTTTTAATCTCAATGTATTTTTGGTCTGCTTTGTCACCGGAAGATTTCAGCACCTCTTCCAGAGTTTCAGAAAGCATTCTTAAATCGTCATCCAGGGAAGTTTGCTGTGGCCCGTTCTGGCGAGGTTCAAATTGGTTAGACATGGCTATCTCCTTTTTTGTGGTTATCACAATACCCATTAACCCTAGCGCAGATTCGTCCTGCGTGCAGTGCCAAAAACGGGGAGAAGCGTAACCATTACGCTTTTAAGAACCTTCCGACCGCGGTACTGGCGGGAATGACGCGTCATCGTGCAGTTTTTGCTGCGCGGCGCGACGTTGTTTCTCACGCCTCTCGGCCAGCCACAGGCCGCTGTTTTTCATGGCATAACCAAACAGCAGGCCGACTAACAGGGATAACACCACCTGACGCCAGTCGCCCTGCGCGGCGAAAGTCGCGCAGGCACCAATGAAGGTACCAGGAACAAAGGCCAGCCACTGCTGCCATGCCTGCAAACACATCAAAAATGCCGCTACGCCGGTCAGCATATAGCCCACGATAGTCCATTCGGGGCGCAGACTGCTGCCCGCAATGATCACTTCGGCCCAGAAAACACCGCTCAGGCAGGTCAGTGTACTGATGACCAGCCCGCGCAGTCCGCCTTTCGGACAGGCGAAATAAGCCGTGCAGCCAAGAAAACCCGCCCAGCTTATCAGGCCAAGGCTGATGGCGACCCAGCCCCAGATGCCGGACAAAATACCGGTAGTAATGGCGATCATCACCAGTACATTCATGATGTGTGAACCTATACGAATTTGGACAAGCGCGCAGTGTACGCATTGGCAGGAAGAATGAAATGGGGTAGATCACAATATCGATGTAATTTACTTATGAACGTACATATAAATGTGACACAAATCACAATTTGTCGATTTTCCGTACAAAATTCGGACATAAAAAAGCCGCTCACAGGAGCGGCTTTGGAATATTCAGCGGCCCGCTATTACAACAGCGGTTGCGCCATCTGAACCAAGGTAATAAGCGGTTGCGGGTAAATACCCAGCGCCAGTACCAGTATGGCGGAGATCAGCACCACCACCCCCCCGGCGGTCAGCGCCCAGTTATTCGGGGTGTCACGCACCAAAGTTTCCGGTGCACTGAGGAACAGGCTCACCGTTACGCGCAGGTAGTAGTAAAGACCAATCGCAGAACCGATAACCACGGCACCGGTCAGCCACCACAGATGTGCGGTAACACCCGTCGCAATCACGTAGAACTTACCGATAAAGCCAAGCGTCATTGGAATACCCGCCAGTGACAGCATCATCACGGTCATTACCGCAGACAGAATTGGCTTATGCCAGAACAGACCACGGTAGGAGAACAGAGATTCTGCATCCGGGCCTTTGTACGGGCTCGACATCAGGCTGACCACACCGAACGCGCCAAGGCTGCTGAACAGGTAACCGGCCAGATAAACCCCGACGGTTTCCATCGACAGCTGATGGGTTTGCACCGCGATCAGGGCGACCAGCAGGTACCCCAAATGCGCGATAGACGAGTAACCGAGCAGACGCTTGATGTTGCTCTGGCTGATAGCCATCAGGTTACCGACCAGAATCGAGCAGAAGGCGATAATGCCCAGCACGATGCGAATCGCTTCGCTGTCCGCCACCGGTGCATACAGGAACAGACGCATCACCACGGCGAAGATAGCAATCTTGCTGGCGGTAGCCAGGAAGGTTGATACCGGTGCAGGGGCCCCCTGGTAAACGTCCGGTGTCCACAAGTGGAAAGGCACCAGCGACAGCTTGAAGCCCAGACCGACAATCATCATGCCCAGCCCCATCAGCAACAGCGGCTGATGCAGCATCACGCCGTCGGCCAGATTACGGCCTAATGCGACGAAGCTCAGGTCACCAGACTGCGCGTACAGCAGCGCCATACCAAACAGCAAGAAGGATGATGCAGCGGCGGACAGCAACATGTACTTGATGCTGGCTTCCAGCGAACGCTTCTGACGGTAGGCATAACCAATCAGACCAAACAGTGGCAACGAAATCAGTTCGATCCCGAGGAACATTGAGGCCAGATGGTTAGAGCACGCCAGCAGAATCCCACCCATGGCAGCAATCAGCACCAGCAGGTAGAACTCTTCACGGTTGTCCGGATAACCGGCCAGCCACGGATAGGCGAACGTGCTGGTAGCGAGGCTCGCCAGCAGCACCAACCCAATGTAGAACATTGAGTAACCGTCGATACGTAATAGCGGAGTGACGTCCTGTGGCCCAGCCTGCCCCACGTAATACAGGGAAAGCAGGGCAACGTTCAGACCAATAACGGTCAGTGTGGCATTAAGAAAATGGTCGCGTCGCCACGCAATGGACAGCATCACCACCACCACTGTCAATCCGACGATCATCAGCGGTAACAGTGCGATCAGATTTTGAAGTGTAAATGTCATGGCGAGTTACGGCCTTGTCGTTGAAATAGTGGAAACTGATGATCCGAACCAGTGCTGCACGTTCGACATCGCTGCGCTCGAGGTATCAAGGATCGGCTGCGGATAAACACCCAGCGCCACCAGCAATACGACCAGTAACAGAATGATCGACAGTTCACGTGCGGTCATACCCGGTAACGGCTGGTCAGATTTCGCTTTACCGTAGTAAGCGCGTTGCATCATCACCAGCGAGTAAACCGAAGCAAACACCAGACCAAAGGTCGAGATGACAGTAATAACCGGCACAACCGGGAAGCTGCCAAACAGGATCATGAATTCACCGACGAAGTTACCGGTGCCCGGCATACCTAAAGTCGCCACTGCGAAGAACAGCGACAGTGCAGGCAGGTATTTTATCCGCCCCCACAGTCCGCCCATCAGACGCATATCACGGGTATGCAGACGCTCGTACAACTGGCCGCAGATGATGAACATACCGGCTGCAGACAGACCGTGTGCAATCATCTGAATGACGGCGCCTTGGTACGCCAGCTGGCTGCCGGTAAAGATAGCAATCAGAACAAAACCCATGTGCGAAACAGAGGTGTAGGCAATCAGACGTTTGATATCTGTCTGAGAGAACGCCATCCACGCGCCGTAGAAGATACCAATAACACCGAGCCACATGGCAATAGGCGCGAACTCATGCGACGCATTCGGGAAGAATGGCAACATGAAGCGCAACATGCCGTAGGCCGCGGTTTTCAGCAAGATACCCGCTAAGTCAACGGAACCCGCCGTAGGTGCCTGACTGTGTGCATCCGGCAACCAGCCATGCAAAGGCACGACCGGCATTTTCACCGCGAAAGCAATGAAGAAGCCCAGCATCAGTAGATATTCAACGTTGTGGGACATCGGCGTTTTCAGCAGATCTTCATAGTTGAAAGTCCACGTGCCGGTAGCGTTGTAGTGCACAAACACCAGGCCCAGAATCGCAATCAACATCACTAACCCGCTGGACTGGGTATAGATGAAGAATTTGGTCGCTGCGCTGATACGTGTTTTACCGTCTGATGCTTTGTGACCCCACAGTGCAATCAGGAAGTACATCGGCACCAACATCATTTCCCAGAAGAAGAAGAACAGGAACATGTCGATGGCGAGGAACACGCCGATCACGCCGCCGAGGATCCACAGCAAGTTCAGGTGGAAGAATCCCTGATACTTCTGGATCTCGCGCCACGAACAGAGGATAGCCAGTACGCCGAGCAAGCCGGTCAGCACCACCATCAGCAAAGACAAACCGTCCAGTGCCAGATGGAAGCTAATACCAAAGCGTGGGATCCACGGCAGTGAGAATTCAGACTGCCATTGCGGAATACCCGCCGGGTGCATTAATGAGTAACCCCCCTGCAACCACAGTTGCAGGGAAAGTGCTAAGGTCAGCCCCATCGCGATGAGAGCTATCCAGCGCGGTACTTTGCTCCCGAAACGCTCAGTCTGCCAACACAGCAGCCCGCCGATAAAGGGGATAAGAATTAGCCAAGGAAGTAGCATGGCGTTTTGTGTCCCTATTTTTTCTTAAATAACCAGCAACAGTGCCAAAACAACCACTGCTCCCAAACCCATTGACGCGACATACCAGCGTGTCTGCCCATTTGCACTCAACGTCAGCCCACGGTTCCCGAGACGGGAAAGCACGGCAGGCAAATTCATCATTGAGTTAAGCGGATCACGTTGCAGAAGCTTAGCGATGGCCAGATACGGCTTGACGAAAATCATGTCGTATAACCAGTCGAAGCCCCACGCGTGGAACCACCACACCGTGAAGAAGCGGCCAATGGCGCTTTTCGCAATGCTGTTAACCAGTGAGCGTTTGCCAAGATACAGCGCAGCAGCCAGCAAGATGCCGACAATTGCCACAACGCCCGAGGTGATCTCCAGGGTCAGTATGCTGCCATGCGCCAGTTCAGTGGTGTCCGGTAAGACGCCTTTCAGCGGCGGTACAATCATCGCACCAATGAAGGTCGACAGTACCAACAGAACCAGCAGTGGCAGATGGTGAGTAATGCCTTTACCCGCATGGGCTTTAATTTTTTCTTCGCCGTGGAACACAATGAAGATCATGCGGAAGGTATACAGGGATGTCATGAACGCGCCGACCAGACCTGCAATCATCAGATTGAGATGGCCGTTTGCCAGAGCACCCGCAAGGATCTCATCCTTACTGAAGAAGCCTGCGGTAATGATTGGTAAAGCAGACAATGCTGCACCACCGACCAGGAAGCAGACATACACCAACGGAATCGATTTACGCAGGCCGCCCATCTTGAAGATGTTCTGTTCGTGATGGCAGGCCAAAATGACCGAGCCAGAAGAGAGGAACAACAGGGCTTTGAAGAACGCATGGGTCATCAGGTGGAAGATAGCGGCATCCCACGCCTGAACGCCAAGTGCCAGGAACATGTAGCCAATCTGGCTCATGGTCGAGTAAGCCAGGACACGTTTGATGTCGGTTTGCACCAGGGCCGCGAAGCCTGCCAGTACCAGCGTTACCGCACCGATAATACCCACCAGATGCAGAACGTCAGGGGCCATCAGGAACAGGCCATGCGTGCGTGCAATCAGGTACACACCGGCGGTCACCATGGTCGCGGCGTGGATCAACGCAGAAACCGGCGTTGGACCGGCCATGGCATCTGCCAGCCAGGTCTGCAACGGAAGCTGTGCAGATTTACCCACTGCCCCACCGAGTAACATTAATGTTGCCCAGGTGATTGCAGTGTCGCCAACGGCCAGTTTCTGCGGTGCCAGCACCATCAGTTCACGGATGTTCAGCGTACCCAGTTCGCGATACAAAATAAACAGCGCGAAGGCCAGGAACACGTCACCAACGCGGGTCACGATGAAGGCTTTCATCGCTGCCGAGCCGTTAGCCGGATGGGTGTAGTAGAAACCGATCAACAGGTAGCTACACAGGCCCACGCCTTCCCAACCGAGGTACATCAGCAACAAGTTATCTGCCAGTACCAGAATCACCATGCTGGCGATAAACAGGTTGGTGTAAGCGAAGAAGCGTGAATAGCCCTCTTCACCGCGCATGTACCAGGAAGCGAACATGTGGATGAAGAAACCAACGCCGGTAACGACAGACAGCATCGTCATCGACAAACCGTCGAGGGTCAGCGTGGCGGCAATGTTGAAGTCGCCCACCTGCATCCAGTTCCACAGGTTCTGGTTAAAGATTTCAACGCCAGCAGCGCGCTGGGTCATGAAATCGAAGCCGACGTAAATTGTCGTCAACGCAGCCAGACCAATAGAACCTACGCCAACGGTAGCGGAAGTATTTTCAGACCAGCGACCGCGTGAGAAGGCAAGCAAAATGAAGCCAATCAGCGGGAACAGAATTGTTAAATAGAGTAGGTTCATCCGCGCATCTCACTGACAGTGTCGATATTCAGGGTGTGGCGACGGCGATAGAGTTGCAGCAACAACGCCAGACCGATACTGGCCTCCGCTGCTGCCAGGCTGATTGCCAGGATGTACATCACCTGACCGTCTGCCTGACCCCAATAGCTCCCGGCCACGATGAACGCCAGCGCCGCTGCGTTGATCATCACTTCCAGACTGATCAGCATAAACAGCAGGTTACGACGGACAAGTAGCCCGGTCAGCCCCAAAACAAACAGAATTGCGGCCAAAATCAGGCCATGCTGTAGAGGGATCATGCTCTATCCTCCGTTTTTCTTTTCGCCATCTCAGTGGTTGCCGGTGTATCACCGAACACTTCGCCCGCTTTGTGCTCACGCCCGATGTGGAAGGCAACAACCAAACCGGCCAGCAGTAACATTGATGCCAGCTCAACCGCCAGAACATAAGGACCAAACAGCGCGATACCGACTGCTTTCGCGTCAACCATCGTACCTTTGATACCGTGGTCATGCAGGCCAACGATGGAGGTGATCATCACGCCCAGCAGCACTACCGCCAGAATCGAAGGACCGATCCAGGTAGAAGGTTTCAGCCACGCACGTTCTTGCTCTTCGACGTTACCAAGGTTCAGCATCATCACCACGAACACGAACAACACCATAATGGCACCGGCGTAAACGATGATTTCCAGCGCACCGGCGAAGTACGCACCGAGCGAGAAGAACACCGCCGCGATCGCCAGAAGCGAGACGATCAAATACAGCAATGCGTGAACCGGGTTGGTGTGCGTGATAACACGCAATGTCGCCAACACGGCCACCACGGCTGCAATGTAAAATGCAAATTCCATGCTTGCGGCTCCTTAAGGCAACAGACCTTTGACGTTGATCGGTTTGGCTTCGTTTTCAGCTTCGCCTTTCGACTTGCCGTCAACGGCCATACCGGCCATCCGGTAGAAGTTATATTCCGGATATTTACCCGGACCCGAGATCAGCAGATCTTCTTTTTCGTACACCAGATCCTGACGTTTGAACTCACCGAGTTCGAAGTCCGGCGTCAACTGAATGGCCGTGGTCGGGCAAGCTTCTTCGCACAGACCGCAGAAAATGCAGCGCGAGAAGTTGATACGGAAGAACTCCGGATACCAACGACCGTCTTTATGTTCTGCTTTTTGCAGCGAGATACAGCCTACCGGGCAGGCT
Source organism: uncultured Enterobacterales bacterium (assembly GCA_963519305.1). Lineage (GTDB taxonomy): Bacteria > Pseudomonadota > Gammaproteobacteria > Enterobacterales > Enterobacteriaceae > Ewingella. The sequence continues at coordinate 100,005 of CAUQMS010000004.1, read as the reverse complement.
ACCGCACATAGGTTACAGGCAACGCAACGCTCTTCACCGTCGGGATCGCGCGTCAGCACAATACGGCCACGGTAACGGGCCGGTACGTTTACTTTTTCTTCCGGGTACATCTGGGTTTCGCGCTTGGCGAAGGCATGCATGCCTATCATCCACAAGCTGCGAACCTGGGTGCCGAACCCGACAACTATGTCTTTCAATGTCATGGTTAAATCACCCCTTATTGCGCGTTGTACAAGATGACCGCAGCGGTCGCCAGCAGGTTAAGCAATGTCAGCGGCAGGCAAACTTTCCAGCCGAATGACATAACCTGGTCGTAGCGCGGACGCGGCAGAGCAGCACGGATCAAAATGAACATCACCATGAAGAAAGCAGTTTTCAGCGCAAACCAGATAAACGGCGGCAGGAACGGACCCTGCCACCCACCGAAGAACAGAGTGACAATCAGCGCAGACACGGTGACGATACCGATATATTCGCCCACGAAGAACAGACCGAATTTCATACCGGAGTATTCAATGTGGTAACCGTCGGCCAGTTCCTGCTCGGCTTCCGGTTGGTCGAAGGGGTGACGGTGACACACCGCTACACCGGCTATCGCAAAGGTCACAAAGCCAAAGAACTGCGGAATGATATTCCACATATGTGCTTGTGAATTAACGATATCCTGCATGTTGAACGAGCCCGCTTGCGCGACAACGCCCATCAGCGACAGTCCAAGGAACACTTCATAGCTCAAAGTCTGGGCCGACGCACGCATCGCCCCTAACAGTGAGTATTTGTTGTTACTCGACCAGCCAGCGAACAGCACCGCATAAACGGTCAGGCCGGCCATCATCAGGAAGAACAGAATACCGATATTCAGATCAGCGGCGAACCAGGTCGAGCTGACAGGAACGATAGCAAATGAAATCAGCATTGAGCTGAATGCGATCATCGGTGCGAGCGTAAAGATCGCACGGTCGGTGAACTTCGGTACCCAGTCTTCTTTGAAGAACATTTTGATCATGTCAGCAACCAGCTGCAGCGAGCCACCCCAGCCGACACGGTTTGGTCCGTATCGGTTCTGGAACAGGGCCAGCAGGCGACGCTCACCGAAACTCATGAACGCCCCACAGGTTACTACCACTAACAGGATCACGACTGCTTTGAGCACGGCGATAAGCGTCGCGACCACTTCAGGTGTAAACCAGCTCATCGCGCTGCCTCCCGCAGATTTTCAACCGTTGCGCCAACCAGAACCGGCGGAATACCCGGCAAGCCCAGTGGCAAACCAACCTGTCCCTGAGTCAGGGTTGCACTCAGACGAACCGGCAGGCTCAGCGTCTGGCCGCCACAGGTGAATTCCACCTGTGAACCCGCATTAACGCCTAACTGCGCGGCATCCGCCGGGTTCACCATCACGTAAGGTTGTGGCATACGTTGCTGAATAACGCTGGCGCGCTGGCTCATCTCTTCACTGCCGAACAGATGATAGTAAGGCGCGACACGCCATTCGCTGGCTGAAGCGGTAAAGGCAGCAGGAATGTCTGAGAAGTAATCCAGAGTTCCCTCGCCTGCTTCAATCATGCGTATACCCGGATCCCCATGACGCAGACTGCCACCGACTTCGCTCTGGAATTTGTTCCAGGCTTGCGGTGAGTTCCAGCCCGGCGCCCAGGCAAATGGCACCTGATTACGTTCGGCCAGCGGGTTGTTGTTCCCTTCCATTGAGAAGGCAAACATGGTGTCTTTATCTTGCGGTTGACGCGGTTCATGCACGCTGATGTTAGCGCGCATCGCGGTGCGGCCACTGTAGCGGTGCGGAGAACGGGCCAGCTTCTGACCACGGATACGGAAACTCGCGTTTGGAGCCGCCTCAACCATGCCTTTCAGCTGTGGCAGGGCTTCAACGCAGGCTTCAATCACGTCATCAAGCTGAGTCCAGTCAACGTGGCGGCTGTTGAGCGTAGAGTGCAGCGAGTGCATCCAGCGCCAGCTTTCCAGCATCGCGACCGTCGTGTCGTAATAGGCCGGGTCATACACCTGGAAGAAGCGCTGGGCGCGCCCTTCCTGGTTCACCAGCGTACCGTCACTTTCAGCGAAGCTTGCCGCAGGCAGGATCAGGCTGGCCTTATCCATGATGCGGGTGCGCTGATGGTCGACAACCAGCAGGTTCTGCACTTTTTCCAGCGCAGCGTCAACATTGGCTTCCGGCGCATGACGGTAAAGGTCATTTTCCATCACGATTGCGCTGTCTGCGCCACCGTTAGCCAGCATTTCTAATGCTGCGTCAAGCGTACCGCCCCCAATCATCGACAATCCGATGCTGTTGGCCGCTGAGGCAACAAAAGTGATCCCCACGTCGCTGCCACGTGCTTTCAGCGCTTTTGCCACGTTAGCGGCTGCGGCGATGATTGCATCACTGCCCGCATTGCTGCCGGTAATGATCAGTGGTTTACGCGCGTCTGTTAACGCCTGCACTATCACGTCAATTTTCTTGTCGAGACCAGCCGCCAAATCGGTAACCGCTGGCGCTGAATTATCCAGCGCATGGGCGATGGCGAAGCCGAAGCGGGCCTGATCATCCACCGGAGCGCGGTAATTGTAGGCAGCGATATCGTCAAGACGGGTGTTATCGACATTCGTCATAAACAGCGGATGCTTCGAGTGCTGGCCGATGTTCTGGATAGCGGCAATCTGCCAGTCAGCAACACGCTGGGCCGCAGCCATCGCGCGTGCCTTGCCTTTGACGGCCTGACGGACAGAGAGCGCAATGCGCGCGCCGGTCTGGGTCAGATCTTCGCCCAGAATCAGCACCGCGTCATACTCTTCGATTTCACGCAGCGCTGGCGTATGCACGCCACTGTTGCGCAGAACGTTAAGCATCAGCTCCAGGCGGCCCTGTTCGGCAGCGTTGATGCCGGTATAGAAATTCTCAGCACCGACCAGCTCACGCAATGCAAAGTTGCTTTCTAGACTGGCGCGTGGGGAACCGATACCGATGGTTTTCTGTGCCTGACGCAGAATATCTGCCGCGCCCTGCATTGCCTGTTCTGCGTTCAGCTCGATCCAGTCGTTACCACGCAGCTGCTGTGGCTTCTTCGGGCGATCTTTTGCATTGACGTAGCCATAGCCGAAACGGCCACGGTCGCACAAGAAGTAGTGGTTCACGGTGCCGTTGTAGCGGTTTTCGATACGGCGCAGTTCACCATAACGCTCACCCGGGCTGGTGTTACAGCCAACAGAACATTGCTGACAGATGCTTGGCGCAAACTGCATGTCCCATTTACGGTTGTAGCGTTCGGAGTGCGTTTTGTCGGTGAACACGCCCGTCGGACAGACTTCCACCAGGTTGCCGGAGAACTCGCTTTCCAACGGGCCATCTTCCGGGCGACCGAAGTAGACGTTGTCGTGCGCGCCATACACACCCAGATCGGTGCCGTCCGCGTAATCCTTGTAGTAACGGACACAACGGTAGCAGGCGATACAGCGGTTCATCTCATGAGAGATGAACGGACCGAGATCCTGATTGTTATGCGTGCGCTTAGTGAAGCGGTAGCGACGTGTGCTATGACCGGTCATGACCGTCATATCTTGCAGGTGGCAGTTGCCGCCCTCTTCACACACCGGACAGTCGTGCGGATGGTTAGTCATCAACCACTCGACCACACTTTCACGGAACTCTTTGGCTTCGCCGTCATTGATGGAAATAAAGGTTCCATCAGACGCCGGTGTCATACATGACATCACCAAACGACCGCGCGTGTCTTCCGCGTTTTGGTATTGCTTAACCGCACATTGGCGGCAAGCGCCGACGCTTCCCAGCGCCGGATGCCAGCAAAAATAAGGAATATCGAGGCCAAGAGAGAGGCAAGCCTGCAACAGGTTGTCCGCTCCATTTACATCGTATTCTTTGCCGTCTACATGAATCGTAGCCATAGTCAGCATGCTTCCACGTGGCCCACCTGACGGCGGGCGTTAATCAAAAATTCTTGCCGGGTTGGCGTATATCAAACGACCGCGCATCCCTTGTTTTGGGATTTCGCGCACGGCGGGCTCACGTCCGCCGCCTGCTGTCTTTACTACCAGCGTTGTTTGAGCAGGTTGTTTGGCTGAATACCGCCAATTGCCCGCGCGTTGTTGTAATGCTGTTTGGCAATGCCTGCTTCAAACTCTTCCCGGAAATATTTAATCGCACTCTGCAACGGCTCCACGGCACCCGGCGCGTGTGCGCAGAAGGTTTTGCCTGGACCCAGTTGGCGGCAAAGCTGTTCGAGGGTTTCGATATCCCCCGGTTGGCCTTCGCCACGCTCCAGCGCGCGTAGGATCTTTACACTCCACGGCAGGCCATCACGGCATGGTGTACACCAGCCGCAAGACTCACGAGAGAAGAACTCTTCCAGATTACGAACCAGAGGCACCATACCGATTTCATGGTCGACTGCCATCGCCAGCGCAGTACCCATACGGCTACCGGCTTTACCGATACTTTCGAAGTCCATTGGCAGGTCAAGGTGATCGCCGGTCAGGAAGTCAGTCCCTGCCCCGCCCGGTTGCCAGGCCTTAAATTTCAGACCATCGCGCATACCACCGGCATAATCTTCCAGGATTTCACGTGCAGTGATACCAAACGGCAGTTCCCAAACGCCCGGATTTTTCACCCGGCCGGAGAAGCCCATCATTTTGGTACCGGCATCATTGCTTTTGCCTGCGGAAATGCCTTTGTACCAGTCCACACCGTATTCGATGATGGCCGGTACGTTGCACAGGGTTTCGACGTTGTTCACACAGGTCGGTTTGCCCCACACACCCGATGACGCCGGGAAAGGTGGTTTTGAACGCGGGTTAGCACGGCGGCCTTCAAGGGAGTTAATTAGTGCGGTTTCTTCACCGCAGATATAACGTCCGGCGCCGGTATGCACCACCAGTTCAAAGTCAAAACCGGTGCCGAGGATATTTTTACCCAACAGGCCTGCCGCTTTGGCTTCTTCAATGGCTTTACGTAGATTCACTGCCGCTTCGATGTATTCGCCGCGCAGGAAGATGTAACCACGGTAGGCCTTTAGCGCAAATGCGGCGATCAGCATACCTTCCACCAGCAGATGTGGCATTTGCTCCATCAGCAGACGGTCTTTGTAAGTCCCTGGTTCCATCTCATCGGCGTTACACAGCAGATAACGGATATTCATGCTTTCGTCTTTCGGCATCAGGCTCCACTTCAAACCCGTGGAGAAACCTGCGCCGCCGCGGCCTTTCAGGCCTGCGTCTTTGACCAGCGTGACTACGTCATCCTGCGCCATACCTTTCAGTGCTTTCTCAGCACCTGCGTAGCCATTTTTGCTACGGTATTCGTCAAGGAAAACAGGTTGCTGGTCTTCACGCATACGCCAGGTCAGCGGGTGCATCTCTGGCGTGCGGTCGATCTGTTTAGGCGTAAATCCCTGGAATGTCATGAGTAACGCTCCAATAATTCACTGATTTGCTCCGGCTTCAGGTAACTGTGCGTATCCTCGTCGATCATCATCGTCGGGCCTTTGTCACAGTTACCCAAGCAGCAGGTCGGCAGCAGGGTGAAACGGCCATCTTCCGTTGTTTCACCAGGCTTGATGTGCAGCTTGTCTTCAATCGCCGCTTGGATCCCCTGATAACCGGTGATATGGCACACCACGCTGTCACAGTAACGGATCACATGGCGACCTACCGGCTGGCGGAAGATTTGGCTGTAAAATGTCGCCACACCTTCTACGTCACTGGCAGGAATGCTGAGGATTTCAGCGATAGCGTAAATCGCGCCATCCGGAACCCAGCCGCGGTGTTTTTGCACGATTTTCAGCGCTTCGATAGACACCGCGCGGGAGTCTTCGTAGTGATGTTTTTCATGCTCTATCGCTTCACGCTCAGCGTCATTGAGTTCAAACGCAGGCTGCGCGCTCGGCTCTGAAACGTTGATGTACTGAAGCTCTGAATTGTTGATGGAATTTGTCATCGTTAGCGGTCCACATCTGACATTACGAAATCGATACTGCCCAGGTAGACGATTAAGTCCGAAACCAGGCTGCCACGGATAACTGATGGGATCTGCTGCAAATGCGGATAACTTGGCGTACGGATACGGGTACGGTAGCTCATGGTGCTGCCGTCACTCGTCAGGTAGTAGCTGTTAATCCCTTTGGTGGCTTCAACCATCTGGAAAGATTCTTGCGCAGGCATAACCGGACCCCACGACACTTGCAGGAAGTGCGTGATCAGGGTTTCGATGTGTTGCAGCGTGCGCTCTTTCGGTGGCGGCGTTGTCAGCGGGTGATCGGCTTTGAACGGGCCTTCCGGCATATTTGCATAGCACTGTTCCAGAATGCGCAGGCTCTGACGCAGCTCTTCCACTTTCAGCATAACGCGGGAGTAGCAGTCGCTGACGCCATCGCCGACCGGCACTTCAAAATCGAAGTTTTCGTAGCCGGAGTATGGACGCCATTTGCGCACGTCAAACGGGATACCCGTTGCACGCAGGCCAGCACCGGTGGTACCCCATGCCAGCGCGTCATCGGCGTTATAAGCAGCGACGCCTTTTGAACGACCAATCAGAATGGTGTTTTTTAGTGCGGCTTTGACGTAGGAGTCCAGACGGGCTGGCATCCAGTCAAGGAACTCACGCAGCAGACGTTCCCAGCCTTTTGGCAGGTCGTGAGCCACGCCACCGATACGGAACCAGGCCGGATGCATACGGAAACCGGTGATCGCTTCAACCAGATCGTAAATTTTCTGACGGTCGGTAAAGGCGAAGAACACGGGAGTCATCGCACCGACGTCCTGAATGAACGTACTGATGTAAAGCAGGTGGCTGTTGATACGGAACAGTTCAGAGAGCATCACGCGGATGGTGTTAATGCGATCGCCTACGGTGATCCCGGCCAGTTTTTCAACCGCCAGCACGTAAGGCATTTCGTTAACACAACCGCCAAGATATTCGATACGGTCAGTGTACGGAATGTAGCTGTGCCATGACTGGCGCTCGCCCATTTTTTCCGCACCGCGATGGTGATAACCGACATCCGGTACACAGTCGACAATCTCTTCGCCATCAAGCTGCAGGATGATACGGAACGCACCATGGGCAGAGGGGTGGTTTGGACCGAGATTGAGGAACATGAAGTCCTCGTTTTCGGTGCCGCGCTTCATGCCCCAATCTTCAGGCTTGAAAGTCAGCGACTCCATCTCCAGATCTTCTTTCTGCTTGGTCAGCTCGAACGGATCGAATTCAGTCGCGCGCGCAGGATAATCTTTACGCAGCGGGTGCCCTTCCCAGGTCTGAGGCATCATGATGCGCGTCAGGTGCGGGTGGCCATCGAAGGTGATACCAAACATTTCCCAGGTTTCACGCTCATACCAGTTGGCGTTCGGGAACACCTTGGTGATGGTTGGGAGATGCAGGTCATTTTCCGCCAGCGCCACTTTGATCATGATGTCGCGATTACGCTCAACAGAAATCAGGTGGTAGAAAACGGAAAAATCCGCGGCCGGTAAACCGTCGCGGTGGGTGCGTAAACGCTCATCCATACCATGCAAGTCGAACAGCATGACATAAGGTTTTGGCTGTTTACGTAGAAAAGTGATCGCTTCAAGTATCTGTTCGCGTCTGAACCATACCACGGGTATTCCGGTACGGGTTGCTTGAACAGTAAAGGCCTCAGGCCCAAAACGGTTACGCAATTCGCCGATGACCGGATCATCAAGATGATCGCGGGTCTGCCATGCTGGCTGAGCGGTGTCTTGCGTCGTCAAATCTGTCATTTTATTTTCACCACACTAAATGGTCATTTATGCCGTAAGGGGGGATCCGTCACCCTCAGGGTTGACTCTCAGACCGCAGTGTTAAATCTCGTCAGGAGACTTCAGATTTGTCACGGCGATACGCTCTGCACGTTTGCGCTCTTTCTCAGACTGCATATTCGCGCGGTAAACGCCCTGATCACCAACAACCCACGACAGCGGGCGGCGCTCTTTACCAATGGACTCTTGCAGCAGTAACAGGGCCTGCATGTAAGCTTCCGGACGCGGTGGACAGCCTGGGATATAGACGTCAACAGGCAAGAATTTATCCACGCCCTGAACCACGGAATAGATATCATACATGCCGCCTGAGTTTGCGCAGGCACCCATGGAGATCACCCATTTCGGCTCAAGCATCTGGTCATAAAGACGTTGAATGACCGGGGCCATCTTGGTGAAGCAGGTTCCGGCAACTACCATGAAATCGGCCTGACGCGGAGAGGCACGCAGAACTTCTGCACCAAAACGCGCGACGTCGTGAACCGCAGTAAACGAGGTCACCATTTCAACGTAGCAACAAGAAAGGCCGAAGTTATACGGCCAAAGGGAATTTTTGCGACCCCAGTTCACCATCCCATGCATCGCCTCTTCGAGGTTCCCCATAAAGACGCTGCGTTTAACCTGCTCCTGAAGAGGATCGCCAACGATCTCTTGCTTTTGCAGGGGGTACCGGTCGTTCTCACCGTCCGGGTCTATGCGGGTGAGCGTATAGTCCATCTTAATGCCTCGCTATTACTTACTGCGGATGACTGTTGGTGTTAATCGCTGGGCTCGGCTTAACAGGTCCTTTCGAACGTGTTGGTGTCCAGTCCAGTGCGCCAATACGCACCAGATAAAACAGACCGGCTAACAGGACTAAAATGAAAATGGCGGCTTCAACGAACCCGGTCCACCCGCTTTCACGGATAGAGGTTGACCATGCATACAGATACAGGGCTTCAACGTCGAAAATTACGAAGAACATCGCAACCAGATAGAATTTGGCGGAAAGACGCATGCGGGCGGTACCCACAGATGCGATACCAGATTCAAAAGGTGTGTTTTTGTATCGCGCTCTGGCTCTCCCACCAAGGAACGCTGCGCCCAATAACATGAGGCAACAAAGACCTATTGCGACGATCAGAAATACCGCGAACGCCCAGTGTTGAGCGATAACTTCAGTGGCTGTTGACATACTCTTAGCTTACTCATCAAAAGCGGCGCTATAGCATCTGCTCTTTGACGGCAGCTTGCGCACCACATCGATTCAAGGGAAGGATTAATAACCACACCGTATCACGGCCTATAAACGGTTTAAGCCAGTGATTTACTGTGGGCTTTTTACCCCTTTCTATAACCTTTTGTCAACTTAGACAAAAGTATCTCCACATTAATTTACATGCGCATCATTTTATTAACATATCATGCGACCGCGACGTGCTAAATCGAGTCAGTAAAATAGTCTGATAGAACAAGGCGATGTTCTCGGGATTTAATGCTTCGTGCTAACAATAACATTGTCTCAGGAATAATCAGTTCCTCCACGTACTAAACAAGGTTATTTTTTTGATCCAGGACACGTTTTGAGCATGTTTGGCACTAAAAAATACAACGTTCTGACAACTTTTTTTGAAATTCCGGGCTGAAATGCTGTTTTGATTTACTCAAAGCGCAGTGCTTCGCGCTCAAAATAAACCCTGTTCAGGACAGATTACGCCTACTTGAATAATCAACAATCGTGACAGTTTTATGAGGAAATGAGAGTAGAAGAGCATTGCAAATAGAGGTTAAGAATTCCAAAACAGCTCAAAGCTTCATTTTCCTCAAAAACACTACTCCTTAATGAGGATGAGCCTTTACCCCCCTTCCTCGCACTGTTCGAAGGCCGGGGGTAAAGTAGGCTTAAAAAATGAACTTATACTTTGGGATTGGTGACAATGGGCTGATTGCTATCTACGGCGGGGCGCTGAGCATAAGAGCTTAATGAATAGGGGTCGTTACCCTGTTCAACGGCGTTGAAAATGGCCATTGCCAGTTCATTTGTACAGTGCGAATTCTTGTACAGAACATACTGGGTATCCGGCAACCGCGGTAAACCATCTTGCTCGCCCAGCACACGCAGTTCAGGGCTCATCATCTCAATCGGCCTTGCAGTAACACCCAACCCGGCCCTTACGGCAGCACGGATAGCAGAGAGTGTGGATGCGACGTAAGCAATACGCCATGGGATACCGGCCTGGTTAAGGTAATCGATTGCCATAGAGCGGTAAGGGCTCGGTTCATCGAGCAAAACTAATGGTACGCTATCGCCAGACGGGTAAGCAAAATCCGCTGAGCAATACCATAAGGTCGGCGATGTCCGTAAAACAATATGCGGATGATCCGTTGTGGTCATCGTAGTGATGGCCAGATCAACTTCTTCGCTCTCCAGCATCGACAGCATGAACGGACTGCGTTTCACCCTGACATCGATAGAAAGCTTTGGATATACGGACGTTACGCGGCTTAGGAGAAACGGAAGAATGGTGTCGGCGGTATCATCTGAGGCGCCGATGGTGATACCACCCTGCACATTGCTATACATAAGTGATGTACAGGCCTCATCGTTGAACCGTAGGATTTTTCGCGCATACCCCAGCAACTGAATTCCGTGTTCAGTCAATAGTTTATTACGTCCATGTCTGGCAAACAGCTCTTTCCCTACCAGTTGTTCGAGACGCTGCATTTGTTGGCTGACTGCCGATTGAGTGCGGCACACCGCCGCAGCTGCGGCAGCAAACGTATTCAAATCAGCAACTGCAACAAAAGTCCTCAGCAGATCAAGGTCAAGATTGAGGATTGGACGATTTGCATTTGTCATAGTTTTTCTTCACTTTTAAAATCTAATAACAAGCTACCCTGATTAATGCGGCAAAGTACCCGCAAAAGGCAGAATACCAGATATAGCAGCCACTCACTCATTAGATAAGTCGAAATGAGAAATATTTATGCTATATGATTCGAAATTATGGGGAATTCTCCCTCGTTATGTACTTAGCACCTAAATAATGCCACATCCTAAATAACTAAAATTGATTAGACCCCGTCATTTGAAAACTTTGATCATTTACCTTCAATAGATCTGCCACCTGTAACAGAGCCGCTGCCCACGGGCTTTACCCAACAAAAAACTTACAAATCGCCGAAATATATATAAGTATTATTAATTAATAATTCTTCTCATCTAAATTATTAATGAGTAATTTCATTGAGTCACATAGAAAGCCACATAAAAGCTGGGTTCATTAAGTTAAAGGCCGCTTAAGAATTTTCTACTTTTATTGATATTTTAACAAACAGGTCCTAATCGAATATATTGATTAGGTAAACTTACAATTTACTGACTGTGATTTACTTAACAGAATTAAGATCTGTTAATTTATCCAGTGCTTTATAAAATAGGCATAAACAGCTTAGGATATCTTTTATACACTAATCATAATCCGAAGAACCTACCTGACCTCTCTTTTTTTAATTTTTCCTTATTGCCCCTCATGTTAGGTGAGTGCTATATCACCCAAACCAAACAAAAAATCATGTCATAAGGCTTATCAATGACCATAGGCATGGTTTTGTTTGGGTTATTATTTCATAAATTTGAATTTTCTCAGATAATTAAACTATAAAATGTTATAGAGTTAGGGTAATTCATTATTAACCATGCAGTAATTGATGCTTTGCACTAAAGCCCTTGATCCCTCTTCAAAAGCCACGCAGGTGAGAGTAAATTGTGCCCTTCGCTTTGTTCCACGGCCATGTTGTGCCAGGGAAGAACAGGCTTTATACAAAAGGCTCACATTTCATGTCCCCGATTGAAAAATCCCGCAAACTGGACAACGTCTGCTACGACATTCGCGGCCCGGTACTCAAAGAAGCAAAACGTCTGGAAGAAGAAGGCAACAAGGTACTCAAGCTGAATATCGGCAATCCTGCGCCGTTTGGTTTTGATGCCCCTGACGAAATTCTTGTCGACGTTATCCGTAACTTACCGACCGCTCAGGGCTATTGTGACTCGAAAGGCCTTTTTACCGCCCGTAAAGCCATCATGCAGCATTATCAGGCGCGTGAAATGCGCGACATGACCGTTGAGGATATCTATATCGGTAACGGCGTTTCGGAACTGATCGTCCAATCGATGCAGGCACTGCTCAATACCGGCGATGAAATGCTGGTTCCCGCGCCCGATTATCCATTATGGACCGCGGCTGTCTCCCTTTCCGGGGGCAATGCCGTGCACTACCTGTGTGATGAAGGCGCAGACTGGTTCCCTGACCTGGATGATATCCGCGCAAAAATCACTCCGCGTACGCGCGGTATTGTGATCATCAACCCGAATAACCCGACTGGCGCGGTTTACAGCAAAGCGTTGTTGATGGAGATCGTCAATATTGCCCGGGAACATAATCTGATTATCTTCTCTGACGAAATTTACGATAAAATTTTGTATGACGATGCCGAGCACATCTCCATTGCCGCGCTGGCACCTGACTTATTGACGGTGACCTTCAATGGCCTGTCAAAAACTTACCGCGTGGCGGGTTTCCGTCAGGGCTGGATGGTCCTTAACGGGCCGAAAAAACATGCTAAAGGCTATATCGAAGGCTTGGAAATGCTGGCTTCAATGCGGCTGTGTGCCAACGTCCCGATGCAGCATGCGATCCAGACCGCACTCGGTGGTTATCAAAGCATCAGCGAATTTATTCAGCCAGGGGGACGTCTGCTTGAGCAGCGTGACAAAGCCTGGGAGCTGATCAACCAGATCCCAGGCGTATCTTGTGTTAAGCCTAAAGGCGCGCTCTATATGTTCCCGCGCATCGATGCCAAACGCTTTAACATTCATGACGACCAGAAATTGGTGCTGGATCTATTGCTGCAGCAAAAAGTTCTGCTGGTTCAGGGCACTGCGTTTAACTGGCCGTATCCGGATCACGTACGTATTGTTACCCTGCCGCGCGTGGATGAACTGGAAATGGCTGTTGGCAAACTGGGCCGGTTCCTCGAAACCTACCGCCAGTGATGCTCATGGGCGCGGCTTGTGCTGCGCCCTGTTTTATCTTTCCCTTCTGACTTGCCGATTGCTCCCTGACTGCTCACAATAGAACCTCATCCGCTGCTGTTGTTGAGAGACCTATGAGCCAAAGCCACTTTTTTGCCTATCTGTCCCGTTTGAAATTGATTGGCCGCTGGCCGCTGATGCGCAATGTGCGTACTGAGAATGTGTCCGAACACAGTTTACAGGTCGCCTTTGTGGCCCACGCCCTGGCCGTGATCAAAAATCGCAAATTTGGCGGTCATCTGAATGCCGAGCGCGTGGCGTTGCTGGCGATGTATCACGATGCCAGCGAAGTACTGACCGGCGATATGCCCACACCAATCAAGTATTACAATCCGCAGATTGCACACGAATACAAAAAGATAGAGAAAATTGCTCAGCAGAAAATGATCGAAATGCTGCCGGGAGAACTGCAAGCTGATTTCCGATCGCTGATTGATGAGCATTACTACAGCGATGAAGAGAAACTGACGGTGAAACAGGCTGATGCCCTGTGTGCTTATCTGAAATGCCTTGAGGAACTGTCGGCAGGAAATACCGAGTTCACCCTCGCAAAAGCGCGTCTGGAGAAAACTCTCGCCCTGCGCCAGAGCCCGGAAATGGACTACTTTATGCAGGTCTTCATTCCGAGCTTCAGTCTGTCACTGGATGAAATCAGCCAGGATTCGCCACTCTGAGCCTTTAGAACGGGAACAGCACCGGCACCAGCAGGATGCTTGCTACCATCACCATCAGGGTGAAAGGCACGCCGATACGCACAAAGTCGCCAAAGCGGTAATTCCCCGGCACCATCACCAGCGTATTTACCGGTGATGAAACCGGCGTCATAAAGGCCGCAGAGGCGGCAATCGCGACGATCATGGTAAAAGGATAAGGCGACAGCCCCATCTGGTGCGCAGTGGCGATAGCAATGGGCGCCATCAGCACCGCCGTCGCCGTATTCGAGATAAACAGCCCGATGGTCGCGCACAGAATAAACAAGCTAAGCAGCATGATGCGCGGCCCGTGCCCACCGCTGATGTCCATTAACCCCTGCACGATTAACGCCACCCCGCCGGTTTTTTGCAGCGCTAAAGCAAACGGCATCATACCGACAATCAGCAGCAGGCTCGGCCAGTGAATTGATTTATAAGCCCCCTCCATGGTGATACAGCGGAATTTCCCCATCATGAGGCAGGCAACGATAGCCGCAATGGCATTGGGCACTTCGTCCGTGAGCATCAGCGCCACCATCAATGCCAGACAAAACAGGGCATGAGGTGCCTGGCTGACTGCTGGCGCAACGTCATCGACTTCTGCAGGCAGATTTAACACAATAAAATCATGCATCTGCTGCTGAAGCTGGCGGATAAGTTTCCAGTCGCCAATCACCAGCAGCATATCGCCAAGCTGCAGCTCCTCATCAACCAGCTTACCTTCCATCGCTTCGCCCTGACGGCGGATACCCACCACGTTCAGTCCGTAGCGCGAACGAAAGGCCACCTGCCTGAGGCTTTTACCCAACAACTCGGAATCGGGTATCAGTGATACCTCGGCCATGCCGACGTCGCGGGATTGTTCGGAGAAATATTCACCGCGCAGCACCATCGGTTCAAGCTGTTCATCGACACAGAACTGGCGGACGGAGACTTCACTGTCCGTCATATCAATCAGTAACACATCACGGGCGCGCAGCTCCGTACTCCCCGTTGCACTGACCATCACCCGGCGGAATTTGCGCCAGCGTTCAATGCCCACCACATTGGCGCCGTATCGGGAGCGTAAATGCAGGTCATCAAGCGTTTTGCCAATCAGCGGCGAACCCGGGCGTATTGCCATACGGCGTGCCCGGCCGGTAAGCCGGTAATCACGAATGAGGTCGCGAAAGGTGCGCCGCTTCCAGCTCTCTTTATTCTCGATCCCGCCGCTTTCCGCTGAGAGCCAGCGCCGGGCCACCAGCATGTAACCCACCCCCATCACCAGCACCACCAACCCCACCGGCGTGACGCCAAAAAAACCGAAACCATCAAAACCTTCACGCAGCAGTTCGCTGTTCACGACCATGTTTGGCGGCGTCGCAACCAGCGTCATCATGCCGCTAATCAACCCGGCAAAACTCAATGGCATCATCAGCCGCGCCGGGGCCGTTTTCATTTTGGCCGATACACTCAGCACTATCGGGATAAATATCGCCACCACGCCGGTGGAACTCATAAAGGCACCAAGCCCCGCCACGGTCAACATCAGCAGTACCAGCATGCGCGTTTCGCTGTTACCGGCAACTTTCATTAACCATTCACCCACCTGATAGGCAACACCCGTGCGCACCAAGCCATGCCCGACCACAAACAGCGCAGCAATGAGTATCACGTTTGGGTCGCTGAACCCTGCCATAGCTTCATTCAGCGACAGAGTCCCACTCATCACAAAAGAGATAATCACCAGCAGCGCGACTACGTCCATACGCAGTTTGTTGCTGGCGAAAAGTACCATCGCCGCCGCCAGCAACAGCAGTACCCAAATCAGTTCAGTCGTCAAAACAAGGCTCCGTTTGTGATGAGAAGACAAAAGCGGTAAAAGCTGAGAAGAACGTATATGAGAATGCCATAAAAAAACCCCGCCAGAGCGGGGTTCATATCAACGAAATCGATGTTTTATCCAGCAAACCGGCTAATTAGCGCAAAGTTACCATGCAAGTACCTTTTGCGGTTGCTTCCACCACCAGCACTTCCAGCGTTGTGAGGATCAACGCTACTCTGTCCATCCCGGGGGTATCCGATGGCGCATTGACGGCAATCACTTTGCAGCCCGCAGCCAGTCCGGACATCACGCCAGCCGCTGCATCTTCCACCACCACACAATCCTGTGGAGCCAGGCCTAAGCGTTCGGCCCCCAGTAGATAGGCATCAGGCTGCGGTTTACCACGTTTTACCAGCTCTGCCGTGATAAACACCTCAGGCTTAGGTAAATGCGCAGCAGCATGACGCGCATGCGCAACCGGAACAGAGCCTGAAGTGACGATTGCCCAGGGAATGTTCTGGCGGTTCAGCTCGCTGAGCAACAGATGTGCTCCCGGTAAAGCGATCACACCTTCGGTGTCAGTCGCTTCAATTTTTTCCAATTTCAGGAACTCGCGCTGAATAGCCTCTTCACTTTCACCCGGCATGAAGTGACGTAAAGAAGTGATCGCCTGTTTGCCGTGAATAAACGCCAGCACCTCCTGCGGGCTGATACTGCGACTCAGCGCCCAGTTAATCCAGGCACGTTCAACCGCGGGCAGTGAATCCACTAACGTTCCATCAAGGTCGAACAAGAAACCTTTACACTCCACAAGCGACTCCTTACTAGTCTCAGGCATTGATAATTTGTGCGATCTCAACCGCACTCAAATGATACTGGCGCGGACAGGCCAGCCAGATGGTCAGCATACGCTGGTATTTTTCCCACATTTTGGTTTGCGAGTTGAAACCGTGGGTGCCGGAATCAAAGTCCGTGTAGCGCCCCTCGGTGTTCACCATAAAACGCACGTAGCTGAGATAACGGGATTCCGTCGCGGCATCGAAACCAAGGAACTCCAGACGGCGGCGGTCCAGACCCTGAGTATCTTTCAGATTGGTCCATGACACCTGCATCGCGTGGTGCATTTCCATAATGTTGATAACGGTGCGGCAGGTCTCTTCAGGCAACTCGCCAAAGTCACGGTCGAGTTCACGCATCTGCAAACCAAAACCCCGTTCGATCACGGTTTGCAGACGGCGATAGCGATCGGCGTTGTCCGGATCCAGCATGGTCATCATTTTATATTGATTGGATAAAATCAGGCGTTGAGCGTTTGTCATTTCCATCGTGAAACTCCTCGTGTCTGCATAATGGCCAAAGCATGGCACAGGGCAAACTTGCGCGAAATCTCAAGCTGACCATTCTTTGATTTGAACCCATAAACTGAGTTGAAATGAATGTAATCAAGAAGCCTGAATGAACTATGAAAAACAGCATTCAGCAAAACGGATGCCGCAGCATCCGTTAAATATCGTCCAGGAAGGTTTTATCCAGCAGCTTGAAAGCCCGCTTCAACACATCAGCCAGCGACTGATAGGTTGGCGTCCCTTCGACAGGTGCCAGCGCCTGACCGGCTTCCACCAGCTTTTGGCGTACGTCGTGGAACCAGCCAAGTAAAGTAGGAGGCAACGGTGTTAATGAGCGACGGCCCAGCCACCAGAGGCCCTGCATCGGCAAGCTACACGCAAATATAGAGGTGGCAACCGCCGGGCCGAGCTGGCCGCCGAGAGCAATTTGCCAGGTCAGCGTGAAGACAGCCAGCGGCGGCATAAAGCGCACAGCAAAACGCGTCGCCGTGGAGATGCGGTTCTCAGGAAACACCGGCGCCAGGCGCTTATCAGACGGCCAGGTTTTCATATAATGCTGCCCGCGCTGGAATACCTGAAACCAGCTGACAGAACCTGATGGCTTAGTGGTCATGGTGCACCTCAACTTCACACATAAAAATTAAAAAATAGTTTTAAATAACAAACGGGATTTTAGCACGATTAAATATATTTTGTTTTTGCGGGCACCAATCGGTATCCTGTCCCAGCAAAATCGGGCCTTTTTAGAAAGTGTCTCATCCGGCCTGCTGGCGGTTTGAAGACCCTTCACCCGCTTTTACAGAGGACTGGTACCATATTGCCTCTGCACAAGGTGTTTTGTAATTAAATATCGTCTTATTTGTTAGTGTTTTTACAAATAAACAACACTAACAAATAACATTCTGAAGAACCAATAACAGGCACGTTTTGTGCGTTGCCCGGATAACTTTTGTTTTATAACGGCCCGGCTTTCACTGAGGTCAGTGATTCTTCAGCTTTTTCATTATCATGCTGGTTTTGGTTATCTGGCATGATGCTAATCATAATTGTCAGCGTCATTATGCGCTACGCTTGATGTCAGACTGACGGTTTATTAACCATGTGTATTGTTTCTTTCTAAACAACACCAACTATCAATAGGTACTTCCATGTCGAGTAAGCTAGTTCTGGTTCTTAACTGTGGCAGTTCTTCCCTTAAGTTCGCCATCATTGATGCAGTGAACGGCGAAGAGCATATTTCCGGTTTGGCCGAATGTTTCCACCTGCCTGAAGCCCGCCTTAAGTGGAAAATGGACGGCAAGAAAGAAGAAGCGGCTTTAGGTGCTGGTGCAGCGCACAGTGAAGCGCTGAAATACATCGTTAACAACGTCTTGTCGCAAAAGCCTGAACTGTCTGCTGAACTGGTTGCCATCGGCCACCGTATCGTACACGGCGGCGAAAAACTGACTAAATCCATGGTCATCAACGACGCCGTGATTCAGGGTATCAAAGAATCTATCCCGTTTGCACCACTGCATAACCCTGCGCACCTGATTGGTATCGCTGAGGCGTTGAAATCCTTCCCGAAACTGGCTGATAAAAATGTTGCGGTCTTCGACACAGCATTCCACCAGACCATGCCGGAAGAGTCTTATCTCTACGCGCTCCCGTACAGCCTGTACCGCGATCATCACATCCGTCGTTATGGCGCACACGGCACCAGTCATTTCTATGTGACGCAGGAAGCCGCGAAAATGCTCAACAAGCCAGTGGAAGAAGTGAATCTGATCACTTGCCATCTGGGTAACGGCGGTTCTGTCAGCGCAATCCGTAATGGCAAATGCGTTGATACTTCCATGGGTCTGACCCCGCTGGAAGGTCTGGTTATGGGTACCCGCAGCGGTGACATCGACCCGGCAATCATCTTCCATCTGCATGACGCACTGGGCATGAGCGTTGATCAAATCAACAAACTGCTGACCAAAGAATCTGGCCTGCTGGGCCTGACCGAAGTCACCAGCGACTGCCGTTATGTTGAAGATAACTACACCACCAAAGCAGATGCCAAGCGCGCCATGGACGTCTTCTGCCACCGTCTGGCGAAATACATCGGTTCTTACACCGCCCTGATGGATGGCCGTCTTGACGCTGTCGTCTTCACCGGTGGTATCGGCGAAAACGCCGCGATGGTTCGCGAACTGTCTCTCGATAAGCTGGCTCTGCTGGGCTTTGAAATCGACCACGAACGTAACCTGGCTGCCCGCTTCGGCAAATCCGGTGCTATCAATAAAGAAGGCACCCGTACTGCGCTGGTTATCCCAACCAACGAAGAGCTGGTTATCGCTCAAGATGCGGCCCGTCTGACCGCATAACAATGCATCCCACTGCCAGCGTCTGCTGGCAGTTTTTTTCATAACAGGCGAGCGTAGCCAGTCCGGAAGCAGCCAGCGTTAAGTCCCCGTCGTTACCGGTGCAAGCACAGGGTAACGAACCCGCGCAGCCCCTTCCCCACCGAGTCATGCTTCGTCTGGCAAACCAGAGAGGTTTAGCCGTGTCCCGTACAATTATGTTGATCCCTACAGGCACCAGCGTCGGTCTGACCAGCGTCAGTCTTGGCGTGATCCGTGCCATGGAACAAAAAGGCGTCAGCCTGAGTATATTCAAGCCTATCGCGCAACCGCGCACCGGCGGCGATGCACCAGACCAGACGACCACCATCATCCGCGCCAACTCCAGCGTGCCAGCGGCTGAACCGCTGAAAATGAGCCACGTGGAAACCTTGTTGAGTACCAACCAGCAAGACGTGCTGATGGAAGAGATCATCGCCCGTTACCACGAAAATACCAAAGACGCCGAAGTGGTGCTGGTTGAAGGCTTAGTGCCAACGCGTAAACATCAGTTTGCCAACGCACTGAACTATGAAATTGCCAAAACCCTGAACGCGGAAATCGTATTTGTTATCGCACTCGGTAATGACTCTCCGGCCCAGCTGAAAGAGCGTATTGAACTGGCAAGCAGCAGCTTCGGCGGCAGCAAAAACAAAAACATCACCGGCGTTATCATCAATAAACTGAACGCACCGGTTGACGATCAGGGCCGCACCCGTCCGGATCTGTCAGAGATCTTCGATGATTCTACCAAAGCCAGCGTAGCCAACGTTGACCCAAGCCAGCTGTTCGCTAACAGCCCGCTGCCGGTGCTGGGCTGCATTCCGTGGAGCTTTGAGCTGATTGCCACCCGTGCAATCGACATGGCGAAGCACCTGAATGCCCGCATCATCAATGAAGGTGATGTCCACACCCGCCGCGTGAAATCCGTGACCTTCTGTGCGCGCAGCATTCCGCACATGCTGGAACATTTCCGTCCAGGTTCCCTGCTAGTCACCTCTGCTGACCGTCCGGACGTGCTGGTTTCAGCCTGTCTGGCCGCGATGAACGGCGTTGAAATCGGCGCTATCCTGCTGACCGGCGGTTACGACATCGACGAGCGCATCAACACGCTGTGTGAACGCGCCTTCAAAACCGGCCTGCCGGTATTTATGGTTGAAACCAATACCTGGCAGACCTCACTCAGCCTGCAAAGCTTCAATCTGGAAGTTCCTGCGGACGACCACCAGCGCGTTGAAAAGCTGCAACAGTATGTGGCCTCACACATCAACAGCGACTGGATCAACTCCCTGAGTGCTCATTCAGAGCGTTCACGTCGTCTTTCTCCGCCAGCATTCCGTTATCAGTTGACTGAACTGGCACGCAGTGCTAACAAACGTATCGTCCTGCCAGAAGGCGACGAGCCGCGTACCGTGAAAGCTGCGTCACTCTGTGCTGAACGTGGTATCGCTGAGTGCGTGCTGCTGGGTAACCCGGAAGAGATCCAACGTGTAGCCGCCGCTCAGGGTATTGAGCTGGGCAAAGGCATTCAGATTGTTGACCCGGTTGTCGTGCGTGAAGAGTACGTGGCCCGTCTGGTCGAACTGCGTAAAAGCAAAGGCATGACCGAAGTGGTTGCCCGCGAGCAACTGGAAGATAACGTGGTTCTCGGCACTCTGATGCTGGAAAAAGGTGAAGTTGACGGTCTGGTTTCTGGCGCGGTTCACACCACCGCTAACACCATCCGCCCACCGTTGCAGTTGATCAAAACCGCACCGGGCAGTTCACTGGTTTCATCTGTGTTCTTCATGCTGCTGCCTGACCAGGTTCTGGTTTACGGTGACTGCGCGATTAACCCGGATCCAACGGCTGAACAGCTGTCTGAAATCGCGATTCAGTCTGCCGATTCTGCCGCAGCCTTTGGTATCGAACCGCGCGTTGCGATGATCTCCTACTCCACCGGCGACTCCGGTGCCGGCAGCGATGTTGAGAAAGTGCGTGAAGCGACCCGTCTGGCACAGGAAAAACGCCCTGATCTGATCATCGATGGTCCGTTGCAGTACGATGCCGCCATCATGGCTGATGTTGCGAAATCCAAAGCGCCAAACTCTCCGGTCGCAGGTCAGGCTACCGTGTTCATCTTCCCGGATCTGAACACCGGGAACACCACCTACAAAGCGGTTCAACGTTCAGCGGACCTGGTCTCTATCGGGCCAATGCTGCAAGGCATGCGTAAACCTGTCAACGACCTGTCCCGTGGCGCACTGGTAGACGATATCGTCTATACCGTTGCCCTGACGGCGATCCAATCTGCACAGGCAGAAGCCGCTGCAAAAGCGTAATCTGTTTTTGTCATGTAAAACGCCGACATCATGTCGGCGTTTTTTTAGCTTCCGTTCCTGTGTCACATCATTACAACAGTGTTTTCGCTGCTTCCAGAATATGCTCTGCCGTGAGGCCATACTCCTGCTGTAAAAACTCCTGCGTACCCACCTGCCCATAGCGCTCTTTGACGCCGACGCGACGCATCGGTACCGGAAGGTGCTCAACCAGAACTTCCGCCACTGCCGATCCCAGCCCGTTGTGAATACTGTGGTTTTCACACGTGACGATTTTACCGGTTTTGGCCGCGTATTTCTGGATGATCGCCTTATCAATAGGCTTGAGGGTGAACATGTCAATGACGGCAGCACTCACGCCTTCGCGCTCCAGCATTTGTGCCGCTTTCAGCGCTTCTGCCACCATAATGCCGTTGGCGATCAGCGTAATATCACTGCCGTCGCGCAGCAGGTTGGCTTTACCGATAGTAAACGTCGAGCCTTCCTGATAAATCTGCGTCGCCTGTTTACGGATAGTGCGCACCCAGTAAAAGCCTTTTAAATCGATCAGCTGCAACAGGATATTGCGGAACATCACCGCATCCGTCACTTCCAGCACCACTGAATTTGCCAGCCCGCGCACGATGCCCATATCTTCGAATGACATATGCGTCCCCCCGTTGTGGCAGGCGGTGACACCGGCATCGGAGGCGATCACCTTGACGTTATTTTTCTGATAATCCAGCGACATAAACAGCTGATCAAAACAGCGGCGGCTGGCAAAGGCAGTAAAGGTGTGAACAAAAGGGACGCGGCCTGTGAGCGACAATCCGGCGGCTACGCCGATCACGTTGGCCTCCATGATGCCGCAGTTAATCACATGCTGCGGATGATCTTTATGTACCGCGTCCATCGCCATCGAACTCATCAGATCAGCTTCCAGCGCAATGATCGGCGTATTCTCAACAATCTTCTCACGCACGGTGTTGGCATAGACTTTGCGCATTTCCGTGGTGTCAGGTTTCAGTTCCAGCGTGACTTCAAACATGGGCGGCCTCCAGTTCTGCAATGGCGTTTTCGATTTCCAGTTTCACGTCCGGCGTTAAACGCAAATGATGCGAATTCGCCAACTGCTCAAGATATTGCACACCCTGTCCTTTCACGCTGTCGAGCACCACCATCAGTGGGCGCTGTTCGCCCTGGCGGACCGGCGTCAACGCCTGTTGCAGTGCGACCACGTCATCCCCTTTGATGGTCAAAACATCAAAGCCAAATGCGCTGAATTTTGCCGCCAGATCGAAGGGCTTAATCACTTCATCGAGCAGACCGTCAAGCTGCTGTTTGTTGTAGTCGATAAACAGTGTCAGGTTGTTCAGATTATGGTGAGCAATAAACTGGAAAGCCTCCCAGCACTGCCCTTCGTTGAGTTCGCCGTCACCCAAAATGCAGAACACGCGGTTGGGGCGGCCTGCCAGTTTGTGCGACAGCGCCATGCCTGAAGCGATGGAAACACCCTGTCCAAGAGACCCCGTGGTGGCATCCACGCCGACCGTACGCAGACGATCCGGATGGCTCGGCAGTTTGGTCCCGTTCTGGTTCAGCGTTTTTAAATCAGACTGCGGAAAGTAGCCTTTCAGACCCAGCGTGGCATACAGCGCAGGGCCGGCGTGGCCTTTCGACAGCACGAAATAATCGCGCTCCTGCCAGTCAGGGCGTGCGGGGTCAATGCGCATTACATCGCTGTACAACACCGCCAGCGTTTCCACCACCGACATGCTGCCGCCGTAGTGACCAAAGCCTAATCCGGTGAGCATTTTCAGTGTCTCAATACGGATTTGACGCGCAAACTCACGAACCTCTTGGACATCTTTCATATGTATTGGTCCTTATTTTAGTTAACACCTGGCCCGGCCCGTTAGTTGTTAACAGCGACTAACAGGCCTTGCATAGTGTTTTCCCGGATGGTTAATCGTGACGAACGGAGAACTTATTTTTCGATTGCCGCTTTTTCTGCGGCTGGCTTTTTCGCCAGGTAGTTGTAGGCAACCAGTGCGGCGAAGATGGCAACAATCAGCGCCATAATGCCTTCCTTCGACATGAAGCGTGCCAGATTGCCCAGCAGAATGCCGATGACGCCGAAGTCCGCGTCAGAGAAGGTGGCGTTAGCGAAGCCCAGCGCACCGAGTACCGGCAGCAACAGAACAGGCAGGAAGGTGATCAGGACGCCGTTGGCAAAGGCACCCAACATCGCACCGCGACGTCCGCCCGTTGCGTTACCGAATACGCCCGCCGTTGCACCGGTAAAGAAGTGCGGCACCACGCCCGGAAGGATCAGCACCATGTGCATCTGACCCAACAGGAAAAGACCAACCAGACCACCGAGGAAGCTGAACAGGAAACCAATCAGCACCGCATTTGGCGCATACGGATACACCACCGGACAGTCCAGTGCCGGTCGTGCATTCGGCACCAGTCGCTCGGAGAAGCCGACGAACGCCGGCACAATTTCAGCCAGAATCAGACGCACACCTTGCAGAATGATGAAAACACCGGCCGCAAACGTGATCGCCATAATGATGGAGTACACCAGATAGTTCTGGCCCGCGCTGTAAGTGGCTTCGACGAAAACCTGCCCGGCGAAGACCGCCATAATCAGATAAATGATGATCATAGTCAGCGAGATAGAGATGGAACTGTCGCGCAGGAAGCTTAGGTTTTTCGGCAGGTTCATCTCTTCGGTAGAGCGGGAACCCTTACCAACTTTGCTGCCGATCCAACCGGACAGCACATAGCCGATGGTACCGAAATGGCCGAAGGCGATATCATCATTGCCGGTGATTTTACGCATATAACGCTGCGCCAGTGCCGGGAAGAACGCCATGATAAGACCCAGCGTCAGGGAACCGGTGAACACCAGCGCCACACCTTCAAAACCAGCAACGGTCAGGATAACGCTGATCATACAGGCCATGTAGAACGTGTGGTGTCCGGTTAAGAAGACATATTTGAGACGGGTGAAGCGCGCCACAATAAGGTTTGCGACCATACCGAAAGCCATAATTAATGCCGTCGGCGCACCGAATTTCTCCATCGCGATAGAAACAATCGCCTCGTTATTAGGAATAATGCCCTGAATATTAAAGGCGTGTTCGAACATCCCCCCCAACGGATTTAACGAGCCGACTAATACCGTCGCACCGCCCGCTAAAACGAGAAAACCCAGTATTGTTTTAACCGTGCCTTTGACCACATCAGAAAAGTTTTTCTTTTGCGCGACCAGGCCAACTAATGCAATGATCCCCACCAGCACAGCAGGTACCTTTAATATATCAACCACAAACTTGAGCGTCTCTTGGATAAACATATCCACCTCATACTTTATTAGTTTTGTAGGTAGGGTTCAGTGGCCGTCAGGACACCGGGTGCTTTTCAAAATAGGCGATTAACTTCGCTTCCAGCTCATTAATATCCACAATATTAGTGATGACAACTAACTGATTTTCAGGAATGTTCGCGCTGGCAGCAATGTCTTTGGCCATCACGAACAGGTCAGCCTCACCGGGGATCGCAGAAGAAAGGTCTGAGTGCTCAACGTCAGCCAGAATGTTTAATTTTTTCAGCACTTTTTTGATATTCATTTCAACCATAAAGCTGCTGCCTAAACCGGAACCGCAAATCGCCATAATTTTCATGATTTTTACCTGTGTTTTAAAAGTTTGTAGGGTAGCGCATCAGAATAAATTCTGATGTAAAACCGTTTCACTGCTTCCATGATTAACTGACGTTATTCCATTCTTTATGTAGGGAAATTAAAACTTCGCAATAATATCCTGAATACTTTTAATGTCTTTGGCCTGATGTATTTTCTGCATCTCATCATCGCTGGAGAATAATTCAGCCAGTTCGGAAATTAATTCAATATGGCTGTGTTTATCAGGTGCAGCCAGCATCACCACGGTATAAACCGGATCGTTATGTTCTGAGTTAAATTTCACGCCATGAGGCAGCGTCAGCAGAGATAAACCCAGCGCTTTTGCCCCCTCTTCCGGCCGCGCATGTGGCATGGCAATACCTGGAGCCAGCACATAATAGGGACCCAATTTTTCGTGCTGAGAAAAAATAGCCTGCACATAGTCTGGCGTGATAACGCCTTTTTCCAGCAGCGGTGCAGCACTGGCCTGAACGGCGTCGCGCCAGCTGGTGATGTCATGCCTGATATGAATCGTATCTGCTGTCAGCCAATCGTTAAGCATTGCTACTCCTGACACTTCTTGTTTTGAGATTGTTGTTTGGATAAGTCATCAGGCCCGTATGTTTGTCACTCCGGCTGGAGTTAAAACCTCCCCCGATCCTGTTAACGATCCAGACTCTACTCACCGGTAGCGTTAACATCTGTGATACATCTCACAAAGATAGCGCTACCAAAAATCCTTCATCAGATTCTGTGATAGCGCTATCAAAAATAATCACCCTCAGTTATTGGCCGCCGCTGTTTACCGGAAATAAGGATATACTTTGGCTACGAATTACCGATAATTCACCACATCTGCCGCAGTTTACCCCCGGAACCCGTGCGGGGTCCCACGGATCGCGGCCCACTGTTTTCGCTATTATTATGCGCACGATGCGCAAGAGTCAGGATTGGGAATGTCGATTAACAAAAAACGACGCAGTACCGGAAGAGTAACGCTGGCCGATGTCGCGCAACTCGCGGGAGTCGGCAGCATGACCGTGTCCAGGGCGTTGCGTACGCCGGAACAGGTATCAGACAAACTGCGGGAAAAAATTGAAGAAGCCGTCAGTCAGTTAGGTTATTTACCCAATCAGGCCGCCAGTTCGCTGGCTTCCGCCTCGTCTTACACTATTGCGATGATTGTCCCGAGCCTGTCGGAATCGGGCTGTGCTGAAATGTTTGCCGGATTACAGAAAATCCTGCAACCTGCGGGCTATCAAATCATGCTGGCCGAATCGCAGCACCGGATGGATCGCGAAGAGAAACTGCTGGAAACCCTGCTTTCCTATAATCTGGCGGCTGCAATTTTACTCAGCGTTGAGCACTCGCCTAACGTGCGCAACTGGCTGGATAACACCTCGATACCGGTGCTGGAAATCGGCGCGCTGACCGACTCCCCCATCGATATGAACATTGGTATTGATAACGTCGAAGCGATGTATCAGCTGACCAAAACGGTGATCGACAAAGGCTATCAGAACATCGGGTTGCTGTGCGCCAATCAGGAGCAGTGGATTTTCCAGCAGCATCTGCAGGGCTGGCACAAAGCCATGCTGCGGGCGCATATGTCAGTGCATCGGGTGATTAACTCGGCAGAACCGGCCAGCTTTTCTACCGGCTCACGTCAGCTGCCGGAATTCCTGCTGGCCTGGCCTGAGCTGGATGCGCTGGTCTGCGTGTCTGATGAACTGGCCTGCGGCGTCTTGTATGAATGCCAGAGACGACGTATTAAAGTGCCGGACGATCTGGCCGTAGTGGGTTTTGGCAACAGTGATGTCAGCCGCGTATGCCAGCCACCTCTGACCACCATTGCCATTCCTCACAAAGAGATCGGCACCCGCGCCGCGCAGGCTTTACTGGCCAGAATTCATGATGAAGAGTGGGAAGAGGTGACGATTGCATCGTCTTTGTGCAAACGGGATAGTTGTTGAAAAGCTGCGGCCGAAGCTGTAGCTGAAAAATACCAACAGCGGGCGACATAGGCAGCCCGCTGTTCTTTTACATCAGGCTTCGCCTGCGTTTTTGTCTTCTTCGCGGACAATAGATGAAGAAAACGATGAACTCTCCACCGGCAGCGGATCGCCAGGTAAAATCGGTTCATCACGCACCAGCGGTTTGCCGTGCTCTTTCTCGTTGTTACGGGTCATCCACAGCGACAGCGCTTTCAGCGAATCCGGCGTAAATTCGTCACAACGGGCGGTGATCTCTTCCGGCGTCATCCAGCGGACTTCGTCGATCTCCTCTTCCTGCAAGGCGAAAGGACCGTGAGAGACGCAGCTAAACAGTGCGCCCCATACGCGACACTTATTCGGCTCTTCGAAATAAAACATGCCGTGCTCAGCAAAAGGCACGCCAGCAATGCCGAGCTCCTCTTCCGCTTCGCGGCGCGCGGAGTCCAGCACCACTTCACCGCTTTGCACTACGCCACCCGCCGTAGCATCTAACCAGCCGGGAAAGAAATCCTTGGTCTCGGTGCGTCGTTGCACCAGGATATTGCCCATACCATCGTGCACCACAATGTAGCTGGCTCGGTGGCGCAGGCATTGAGCTCGCATCTGTTGACGGCTGGCCTGGGCGATAACCTCGTTATCTTCATTGACGATATCAACCCATTCGCCGGTGTCGCTGTTCTGCTCTTGTTCCGCCATCCTATGAAACCTTCTCTTTGAGCGCACGCATAGGCGCAATTGTTATTCAGTCGGGGGAATTTTATCACTTATTCAAGACTTTCTATCGGTAAGAAAGCCAGTGTCCGCTGATTCTATCTGTCTCTTCGGGTGGGGTTCAATAGCAACCGGTGCGTTGTCGATACCTTAAACCTATGACACCTGCTGCGGGAAACCATCAGACTAGTCTCACTGTGGCGTGACACCATAGCTGCTATGTTAACCTAAGGTCGCATTTTTTAGGCGAATAACCCTCGCAAAACTAAAAATTGTTCACTTTTTAATAGATTAGACGCATCCAGCCCTGCCGAGCGGTGGTGACACACCGACGGACAGAGAATTAAATAACGCAGGAGGCAACATGATTGATCTTTATTACGCACCAACACCTAACGGCCATAAAATCACGCTATTTCTTGAGGAAGCCGGGTTAGCTTATCGAATTCACCGCATTAATATCAGCGCCGGTGAGCAATTCAAGCCCGAGTTTTTAGCCATCTCCCCGAACAACAAAATCCCGGCCATTGTCGACCACCAGCCCGTTGACGGCGGAGCGCCAATCAGCGTCTTTGAATCAGGGGCTATTTTGCAGTATCTGGCGGAAAAAACCGGCAAATTGCTGAGCCAGGAACTACGCGAACGCACCCTGACACTCGAATGGCTATTCTGGCAGATGGCAGGATTCGGCCCGATGCTTGGACAGAATCACCACTTCACTCATTACGCCCCGCAGCCCGTCCCTTACGCCATCGAACGTTATCAGCAGGAGACCAAACGCCTGTACGGCGTTCTGAATACTCAGCTGGAAAAAAATGCCTATATCGCCGGCGAGAACTACAGCATTGCGGACATCGCCACTTATCCGTGGGCAGTTTCTCACGAACGTCAGCGAATCGATCTGGCGGACTTCCCTGCCGTGCGTAACTGGTTCGAACGTATCAAAAACCGTCCCGCCACCGAAAAAGCCTACGCGGTCGCTGAACAAAAGTAAGTGCTATAGCCTCTGGCGTTCGCCGGAGGTTTCTTCTTGCACCGGCGTTTATACAAAATAAAAACTGCGGGATGTGCTCTATATCGCGTGTTTAGCCGTAGGAGTAACCTATGCTGAAAGGAAGCGTTCGCGCACGCATTCAAACAGTTAAGGAGCCAGCCTATGCAAATCCTGATAACCGGAGCCACCGGTCTTATCGGACGCAGACTCACCGAACGCCTTCTTGGCCAGTCGCACCGCATTACTGCCCTGACGCGTGCACCTGAGAGAGCCGCAAAGCTTCTCGGCCCTGAAGTGTTGTTGTGGAAAACGTTAGACGATAAAACCTCGCTCGATGGCTTCGACGCGGTGATCAATCTGGCAGGGGAACCCATTGCCGACAAACGCTGGACCAAAGATCAAAAACAGAAATTATGCGACAGCCGCTGGAAAATCACCGAGCGGTTGGCGACGCTGATTAACGCCAGCCAAAATCCGCCGTCGGTCTTTATCTCTGGTTCGGCCGTCGGTTACTACGGCGATCAGGGCCAGGCGTTAGTGCCCGAGGATGAGCCACCTAATAAGCAGTTTACCTGGCAGCTGTGTGCCCGCTGGGAAGCGCTGGCGCAGGCCGCAGAAAGCGACCACACCCGAGTCTGTCTGCTGCGTACCGGCATCGTACTGGCAAAAAAAGGCGGTGCGCTGGCGAAAATGGTATTGCCGTTCCGTGCCGCTCTCGGCGGCCCTTTCGGCAACGGCCAGCAATATATGCCGTGGATCCACATCGACGACATGGTCAACGGCATCATTTTCCTGCTGATGCATGAAACCCTCAGCGGCCCCTTCAACATGGTGTCACCGTATCCGGCACGCAATGAACAGTTCAGCGCCCTGCTCGGCGAAGTCCTGCACCGCCCTGCCTTTATGCGCGTTCCCGCAGGTGTGGTACGCCTGCTGATGGGGGAATCCGCCGTTCTGGTGCTTGGCGGGCAGCGCGCCGTACCCAGAAAGCTGGAAGACGCCGGGTTTGTTTATAGTCATCAAGATCTGAAAGAGGCGCTTGAGGACGTCTTGGGGGACTAACCTGCTATCCCCTTGGGCTGCCGCCCACACCGCTAAGACCTTGGGCTACCGCCCACACTGGAAAACCTTGGGTTGCCACCCAAACCGGCCTTAAGAGGCGCCTATCGCCGCGCCTTAAGAATCTCCGGCTCTTTTAAAAACAGCAGCTGCGCAGGTCACAATGGCCGTGTTTCAGGTACCTTGGTTATAACCGCAAAATGTCGCCGCGTTGCGGTGCCTTCGCTGCGGGTTCGAGCCATAGGTCTCGAACCTCTTGCTCAGCGCCATTTTTGAATGCGGCCCAGACTTTTTTAAAAGACAAAGGCAAACCAGCTCTGAATTTGAATTTGAATTTGAATTTGAATTTGAATTTGAATTTGAATTTGAATTTGAAAAAGCTTCGGCCGCGTTCAAAACGACGTCGAGGGAGAGGCGCAAAACCGCGAGTCTTTTTACGCGGGTTGAAGCCCGAACTGAGAGAACCGCGCAGCGGCGGAGTTTGCGGCTATAACAGCGGCAACTGGAACACGGCCATCCCGATTCAGCGATAGCGCGCTGTTAAAAAACGCAGGATTCCAAAGGAGGTTCGTTTAAACCTCCTTTGGGCCAGTGTGGGCGGCGAGCCCACGGTTTTGACTGCAAATCCAGATCAAAAACGGCTTTCGGACGCCACCGAAAA
The DNA here is from genome assembly GCA_963519305.1 of uncultured Enterobacterales bacterium. Classification (GTDB taxonomy): domain Bacteria; phylum Pseudomonadota; class Gammaproteobacteria; order Enterobacterales; family Enterobacteriaceae; genus Ewingella. Next base: position 69,510 of record CAUQMS010000004.1, on the reverse strand, counting down.
CTCCGCCATCATTTTCACCAAATCCTGCATCCCGAGATTCACCTGATTAATCACTTCCCCGGCGTTACGGCTGAGAGTGACGCCACCACCGGCGCGGCTGACGCAGTTACCCATACCATCTATGGCAGCCATCACGCCATCGCGGATGCTTTGCGTGAGCTGGTCAATTTCCACTGCGGCTTTACGCGACTGATCGGCAAGTGAGCGGACCTCACCTGCCACGACAGCGAAACCGCGCCCCTGTTCCCCGGCATGGGCAGCTTCGATGGTGGCGTTAATCGCCAGTAAATTGGTCTGCGAAGAGATGCGCCGGATGGTATCGACCATCTCGCCGATACGTTCTGAAGTCTGGCCAAGCTGACAGATAATATCGGAAGTGCGCTTCGCCAGCGCCTCGACTTCCTGCATGTCTTCCACCGCTTTCTGCACGATGGTCACCCCTTCGGCAGCGGTTTTATCTGTGTTAAGCGACAGCGTATGTACATGATTCATCATATTTTCCTGCTGGCGCTGCTGGGTCATTTGCTGAGTAATGTCCTGTGCGATTTTCACCACTTTGACCACGCGGCCCTCATCGTCAAGCACCGGATTATAGCTGGCTTCAAGCCAGATACTTTGTCCGCGGCTGTTGAGCCGCTCAAAGCGCCCGAGAATAAACTCCCCTTTTTTCAGCCGCTGCCAGTGTGAGCGATATTCGCTGGAATTGCGCCATTCGGGCAGGCAGAACATGGCGTGGGACTGCCCCTGAATCTGCTGCAGGGAATAGCCCATCACCTTCGTAAAATTGGTATTGGCGCTTAAAATATTGCCATCAGGTGTAAATGTAATTAATGCCATAGAACGATCGATGGCCTGTAATACCCCCTGATGCTCATGGGATTCATTAATGTGTTCCGTCACATCACTGGCAATTTTAATTATCTCAATCACTTTCCCCTGTTTATTTAAAACAGGAATATAGGTTGCTTCCAACCAGATGGTGGCACCCTTTTTATCTACGCGTTTGATATTACCGCTGATTGACTTCCCCTGCTGTAATCCCTGCCAGTGTAGCCGGTAAGCATCGCTGGCAACGAACTCAGGGGTACAGAACATTTTATGGGGTTGACCAAGGACTTCGTCTCGTGTGTATCCCATTCCTTTTAGAAACAGATCGTTAACTTCGGTAACGATACCCTGCGGGGTGAAACTGATCATAGGAACGGCTTGCGAGAACGCCGAAAATTTATCACGCCAGGCCGTACTGAATGGATGTGTGAATAGTTGCATATTTCGAAAACCCCATGGCTGATAACGCGATTGAGTACGCATTCCGCACTTATCTGGAATAAGATACTGGAAATAAAACACGTGCTCATGACTCCGCAAATTTAACGTAGAAACAAATTCGAAAAGTTAATGAGTCTTGCCCCTGGGGTGGGCATTTCTTGGCAGGTGAACGACAGGGAAAATAGGAATATAAAAATCCCTAGGCACTGAATCATTATCTGAGTAATGATTTTATTTTTCTTATTGTGGATTAAGCATAATTTAAAGCGGTAAAAAAGAAAGGGGGAGTTTAGGATTTTTTTTAGCCTGACGCCGCACTGCGCGTCAGGCTAAGGAAATGCAGGATAAAACCAGCGGGTTACATCAATTCCAGCGTTTGTCAGCCCAGGTTTTTTGCTGCCACGGCGTGAGGAACGTCCACGCAACGAAGCGGCTGATCTTATTGCCCTGCGTCATTTCTACGGTGCGCACATCGGTGGCTTCCAGCTCTTCCAGGGCTTCATACAGCAGTGGCAGCGTGGTTTTTTTAGAAATCAGCACGGTGAACCACAAGCAGTTATTGCGTTTTTCAGCGCTCTCTTCTGCCATACGGACCACGAAGGACTCTTCCCCGCCCTCACACCACAATTCATTGTGCTGACCGCCGAAATTCAGTTCAGCCTTGCCGGTACGGCGATCGATGCCCAGATTCTGGCGCTTACGCTGGCTGCTGCCTGCCGCTTCTTCCGCAGAACCGTGGAACGGCGGGTTACACAGCACCGCATCATAACGTTCGTCATGACGGATGATGGTATCGAAAATACGCGGCGGTTTAGCCTGTAAACGGAAACGCACCTGATTGGTCAGCAGCGGGTTGGTCGCAACGATTTTCTTCGCCGCAGCCATCGAGGTCGCATCAATCTCACTGGCCGTGAAACGCCAGCCATATTCGCGCAGGCCGATAATCGGATAGATGCAGTTTGCACCCACGCCGATATCCAGAATGGCAATGTCTTTGCCTTTAGGAATTTCGCCCTGATTGCTGCCGGCCAGTAAATCGGCCAGATGATGAATATAATCCGCACGACCCGGGATAGGCGGGCAGAGATAATCGGCGGGGATTTCCCAGTTCTCAATCTGATAGAAATGACGCAGCAGGGCGCGGTTCAGCGCTTTGACCGCCTGTGGATCGGCAAAATCGACGGACAAATCGCCCCATTTGTTTTCAGAAACAAATGGCTCGAGTTCCGGGCTGCTGGCAATCAGGGCCGGGAAGTCATAGCGGCTGCGGTGGCGGTTACGCGGATGCAGGCCGCTTTTTTCCTGCGGGAAGATTTTCTTATTTTCCACCTGAATGACTCTCCGGAGTGTATTGATGAAATAGGTATTGATGAAACGAGTATCGTGAAACGCACGGGTGACGGAATGGCCGATTTTGCAAACGGCTGCCAGCCTGTCGTAATTTCTGGCGCGTAAGATAACACAAACCGCGCGCCTCTGCCGGACAGTGACTGGAAGAGGCGCAGAAAAACGGTTAACGTGCTAACCAACACACTGACTATTGCGCGCCAAAGGACCACCATGAGCACTGATGAACGTTATTATTATGAACCCTCAGCGGGCCACGGCCTGCCACATGATCCCTTTAACGCCATCGTCGGCCCGCGTCCCATCGGCTGGATAGCCTCACGCAATGCTGCCGGACAGCGAAACCTTGCGCCCTACAGTTTCTTCAACGCCTTTAACTATCATCCGCCGATCATTGGTTTTGCTAGCAGCGGCTGGAAAGACAGTGTCGCCAATATCGTTGAAAACGGGGAGTTCGTCTGGAATCTCACCACCCGCAACCTGCTGGAAAAGATGAACGAAAGTTCAGCCTCCCTGCCCCGTGGCAGTGATGAGTTTGAATTTTCCGGTCTGACACCGCGGCCGGGGCGCATCGTCGCCGCAGACTGCGTGGCAGAAAGCCCGGTCAATTTTGAGTGCAAACTGACGCAGTGCATTCAGCTGCAAAGCGCGGCCGGAGAGAAAGTCGACACATGGCTGATTCTCGGTGAAGTGGTCGCGGTGCATATCGCACCGGATTTACTGATCGACGGAATTTACCAGACGGCGCTGGCGGAACCGGTACTGCGCGCCGGTGGCCCTACCGCTTACTACGGTATTTCCGAAGCGAACCGTTTTGATCTGACCCGTCCCGACGCCCGCCGCACCCGACCATAAAAAAAGGCGCAGGGACAGCCCTGCGCCTCATTTCCTGACCGCGATTATTTCCCCAAATAGGTCTGTTCGACAAAATCGGCGAAATCCTGACACATGGCATCATCGCCATCCACGCTGTCAGCCAGCACGCGGCTGCCGTCCACCACGCGAATATGTACGTTCAGATCAAAATCTGCTGCCGGTTGTTCACGGGCGGCCGCCAGTTTGATCGTCTCCTGCGCCTCTTCCCACGCCACAGCGACAGTCTGGTTACAAACCTGCGCCAGATAATCCGGATTGAAACCTTCGCCGGTCAGGCTGCGCAAGGTCTCGTCATGACTGATGCTGTTGCCCGGCGTCCAGTAATGTTTCGCCAGATCCGGCCCGATGGCCGGGTTATCCGTCAAGTAACCATCGCGTTTAAGGAAGAAGGCTCGGGTCTGTTCCACCGCCATCAGCGCCAGCAGATATCCCTGATAAGAGCAGGCGGAATCCATCGAGAGCAGATGTGGGATCGCCAGCGTCGGACGCGGGCTACCGGTCACGCCAAGAATATGTGTTTCAACGTCACGCGCCAGTGCCAGCATCGCTTCCGGCGTGCGCTTCTCGTCCGGCCACTGATAGAGCTGCCATTCAAAATAGGGCACCAGCAGGATATGGCGCTCGTTGAAGGCCCGCATTGGCTGGCGTGCAGCGATACTGTCGTGGATCAGCGTGTCGGGTACCGGCTCGCCCTGGGTATTTTTGGCATAACGCTTCAGCCAGTCGGCATCATCCAGGAGGCTGTCGCAGAACATTGACTGCGTTTCCGCATAGGCCATGGACGTCGGGGGGAATTCCTGAGAAAAGCACGGTGCGTTCTGGCGAATATTAGCAAAATGCGCAGCGTGCCCGCCTTCGTGGAACAACGTATTCAGCCCGCTCGCCCCGCTGCCTACCTGATCGGGTTTCGCCAGGCTGGTGAAGTTAATCACGCCGGGCACCCATTTGCCGTTGTCATAAAAGGCCGGCACCGGGCTGTGCATGAAACCATTCTCATACTTGCCTTCGCGTACCAGCAAATCGAGCTGCATTTCAGCACCGTTAAAACTGATATTCAGGCGCTTAAAGCTGTCGAGCCAGCGACGCAGGGAATCGGCAAACGGAAAATAAGGATCGAGCTGACGGGTAACATCCCCCGCGCTGGCGAAACGGATGTTCCACGGCAGCAGTGCCGCATCCCCTTCGCGCGCCACCAGTTCATTGAGACTACGCACGTTACCCTCACGGGTCTGCTCTTCGAAACGGTCAAGAATAGTGAACAGCTGCTCCGGCGTCATACGCTCGGTTTTGTTCACCTTGTAATCGAAATAGTTACGGAAACCAAGCTGGCGTGCAAAGCGGTTGCGCAGACCAATCAGTTCCGGGAAACCGTTGTGCAGCAGCCACTCCTCCAGTTCACGCAGAGCGATCTGCGAACTGCGACGATAGGTTTCGTTTTCATTGTTGGCCTGATTAGTCAGCAACTCACCGAGCGACGCATTAACGCGCTCACCCTTGGCATTGATGTGGGTAAGGCGGTGCTGTTTGCGTTTGGTGTACAGGGCAGCTTCAGCCTGAATGATTTCATCGAGCAGCGCCTGCGCTTTAGGGTCTTCAATCGCATTACAGTCAAAGAAACGGTACCAGCCTTGCAGGCCGTGCAGCAGCGCTTTACCGCTGTCGTCGGGAGTCTGTTTTTCCAGTTCAGCTATCAGCTCACGCAGTTCACCTAAACGGCTTGGCTCAGAAATAAAACGCTTATAAGCGCTCTCCGCCGCCGAGAACTCAGCCGAAACATTCTCATCTCCGGTGCCCATATAATTTTGCCAGAACAGATTTTCTTTGGTTTTGTGGACGTTGAGGTAGTCGTGATTGAGGGCGTTAAAATAGTCTTGAGGCTTTTTCATGCAGTCTTCTCTACTGAAAGTTAACGAGATTATGCATTGAGTGTATGTTCAGACGGCGGTTCTGTCGATGTAACAAAACCGCCAAACGTGCTGTGCTGGTAACGCGCGGGAAATTAGTTTTTCTTCACGAACTCAGATTTCAGTTTCATCTGCCCAAAACCATCAATTTTACAGTCGATGTTATGGTCACCTTCGCACAGGCGGATGCCTTTCACTTTAGTGCCGATCTTAAGCATGGAAGAGCTGCCTTTCACTTTCAGGTCTTTGATCACGGTGACAGAATCACCGTCTGCCAGCACATTTCCGTTAGCATCAACTACCACCAGCGCCTCGTCCTGAGCTTCCACATCGCCTTCCAGTGACCAGACATGGCCGCATTCCGGACAGTTCAGCATCGCGCCATCCTCCCAGGTGAATTCAGAGCTGCACTTCGGGCATTTAGGTAACTTTTCCATGTATTAACCTCGTTAAATTGTTTTTAAAAAAATAATAAAATCAGTATATAAAGATTTAATACTGGGTATTTTACCTTTTTAAGGGGGATTTTGATAGGAGGCGCCCTAATGTCGCTTTTAAATCTTTAAATTCAAATTCAAATTCAAGGTCGTGGGCGTCGGCCCACACCGACTTGGGGCGGCCAATCGCCGCCGCCCCAAGACCCCAGACTCTTTTAAAAACAGCGGCTGCGCTAGTCACAATGGCCGTGTTTCAGCGATAGCGCGCAGTTAAAGAGCCGGGGATTCTGAAGGGGTGTGGCGATAGACACCCCTTCAGGCCGGTTTGGGCGGCAGCCCAAGGTTTTGAAGTTGAGTTTAAAAAGTTTTAAAGGCTTTTCCAAAAAGCCTAAAACACCTGCTCGATGATCATTCTGGCTTCCGTCATATCCACCGATACGCCCGTCGCGACGAGACAACAAATCAGCTGATTAATTAACGCCTGCGGAATGGCCCGCTGGCCGGTCAGGCATTCTTGGGTAAAGGCAACGGTGGCGGCGACGTCTTTCGAGGCGGGCAGTTCGACGTTATCAAACTCCTGCTTATCGGCGAGGATCTCCTGAATGCCGTCGGCAATCAGATGAATTTGCGGGCTGCGCTGCGGATTGGCGTAGACTTCGCCTTCGGTCCCCTGCGACAACAATGCACGTCCTTCCACCTGACGGAAAAACGACGAGACTTTCTGAATATATTCGGGATGCGATACGCTCGACAGACGCAGCGACTGCTGCCCGGTAAACGGCGTGATCAGCTTGGCCAGCGTATGGCTGCTGTTACGCACGCCCATCTGCCAGCGCAGTGCAAGTTGCTTATCGATCGGTGCACAGAGTACGGACACGGGCACAAATACCGGCAGACGCCCTTCATCTAGCTGCTGTTGTGCCTGGTGCTGGTTTTGCACGGCCTCAATACCCAGCGCGCGGAATAGCTCGGCGCTGGTGATACGTGTCGGGTCTTCATCTACGCCATGAACCAGCACCGGCAAGCCGAGTTTGCTGAGCAGCATCGCCAGCAGCGGCGTCAGATTGGCCTGTTTTCGTGCGCCGTTATAGGTTGGGATCACCACAGGCATCGGGCGTTCAGCCGGTGCCTGTAGCTGCATCACCTGCTCTTCCATTGCCTGATAAAAACCGAGCATCTCCTCTTCGGACTCGCCTTTGATCCGCAGTGCAATCAGCAAACCACCGAGCTGCAAATCAGGCACAACTCCGGCCAGCATCTCGCGGTAAAGCTCAAGTGCCTGTTCACGGTCCAGATCGCGGGCGTGGTTTTTCCCGCGGCCGACTTCTTTGATAAGTTTGGTGTAATCCATTGCCCTGCCATTAATCGATGTTGAATGCTGCCAGCATAACTCAGCCCCACACAAGGGAAAACGCCCCGCACAGGTTCATTTTGGCGAACGAGCCTGATCCATAGCCTGCGCCAGTGTACTTTCCGGGCCATCCAGCTCACGCAAACCGTCAATCACGCCGCTGACATCTTCTGCGGTGCGGTTCTGGCTCAACTTCCATTTCCCCTCAACCTTACGCGCCACCAGCTCAATCCCGACAATACCCTTCATCTGTGCCGCAATGAAATTCTGCGGCGCATCGCTGACCGACCACGGCTCACGCTGGCCGCCTTCATGCAACGTGGTGAGCTCCCGCAAAAGTGTGAGCAGCCATTCGCTGCTCTCAATGATTTTCGCCTCGCCGCTCACCTGTACGCTGACGTAATTCCAGGTAGGTACCGTTTTTCCGCCGTTTTGTTTTTTCGACGGATACCACGACGGCGAAACGTAACCCTCTTCGCCCTGAAATACCACCATGCACCGGCCGTCCGCCGCCAGTGATGTCCACTGCGCATTGCCGCGCGACAGATGGGCGCGCAGGGTTATTTCACCGTCAACGATGTCGACTAAAAAAGGGACAGGATTGGCTTCGAAGCCCTCAGCGCCGTGGGTGATCAGCAACCCAAGCGGAAAGCGACGGATTAGTGCCGCCTGCGCCTCTGGATCATCTTGTTTGAATGCAGCAGGTAAATACATCGGGGCCGTTCCTCTTTCATCCGTTATAAGGCTTTATAGATAATGGATGAACCGGGAGAGGTAAAGATACAGAGGAACGTGATTTCAGGAATACAGATCGAAAATTTACCGGGCTTTGCGGCGGCGCTTCACCGTTTTGGTGGCAGTTTTCAGCAGATCAGGGCGTTTCACGGAACCCGGCTCCGGCATTTCTCGGTGCTCGATGGGGAAGATCGGCAATGCCGCCAGCAAACGGGAACCATAATTTTTAGTGATTAAACGGCGATCATAAATGACGATTTCTCCGCGGCATTCGTGGCTGCGGATCAACCGGCCGACCTGCTGAATCAGGTTAAAGGAGGCGCTCGGCAGGCTCTGCACTTCAAACGGATACCGTTTCAGGGTTTTCAGCCATTCGCCCTCGGTCAGGATCACCGGGCTGTCGATGGGCGGGAATGCGATTTTATGAATATGCACCTGCGTTAACAGATCGCCTTTCAGATCCAGCCCCTCGGCGAACGATTGCAGACCGATAAGCACGCTGGTCCCGCCCGCTTCCACCCGCTTGCGGTGCTCTTCCACCAGCCGGTAGCGTGGCTGATCGCCCTGCACCAGCAGCATCAGGCGCAAATCCGGCAGCAGACTGACAAACTGCTGCAACGCGCGGTTACTGGCAAACAGCACCAGCTGGCCTTTGTGCTGCCCTTTCGCCAGTTCAGCGCGGAAGAATTCCGCCATTTCGGCCAGATGCGCGGGCTCATTGGCCATCAGCGGTTCGTTAATCATCTGCGGGATGACCAGTTTGCCCTGATCGATATGATTAAACGGCGAATCCAGACTGACGAAGCGGTCACCGGCTTTCTCGTTCAGCCCGCTCATCTCCTGCAACCGCGCAAAACTGTTGAGTGAACGCAGCGTGGCGGAAGTGATCACCACATGCGGCACTTTGCGCCACAGCAGTTTCTCCAACTGTTCACTGACGCGGATCCCCACGCAGTGGAAAACCAGATGACTCTGGTTATCGTAATATTGACGCGTCACCCATTTACCGATTGGCGCATTGGAGGCTTTCTCCATCGCCGCCAGCTTCCACAACTTGCTCATGGTTTCTAAATAGCCCTGCATACGGCTCATGTGCAAAATGGCCCGGTGCAGGCGCATGATGTCGTGCTTGCCGGTCTTTTCGCTCAGGTCATTGACCATATACTCCGCCAGACTGCGCAGCCCGTCGGTCAGTTTGAACAGGCGGGCACACAGCTCGGTCAGTTCCGGCGGCAGCGCACCCATCTCGAAGCGGTATTCAGCTTCCGGCTCGTCCGGCGGTAAATACTGGCTGACCTGCTGCTCAATCAGCAGCAGCAGGTCGCGCATCTCGGCACAGTGCGTGTGCAGCCGCTCAGCATTGGTCAGCGGCGGCGGGTTTTTCGGTGTGAACAGCGCCAGGCATTGTTCAATCTGGCGCACAAAATTATCGAGTTGCAGATGGTTCCAGACGGCGGTGATCTCCGCCTCCACTTCCAGCGCATCGCGCGCCACATCCGGCAGATGATGGCCTTCATCGAGCACCAGCAGCAAGTCTTTGGCAGGCGGAAGTACCGATTCAGATTCCAGCGCCGCCATCACCAGCGCGTGGTTAGTGACGACTACGTCGGCTGTTTCAATCTCTTTGCGCGCCACAAAGTACGGGCAATCTTTGAAGTAATGACAGTTGCGCCCAAGGCAGTTGGCCTTATCGGTGCTGATTTTGGCCCACAGCGGATCCTGAATAGTCAGCTTATAGTGGTCGCGCAGTCCGTCCCACTCGTAGCGGGCCAGCGCCGTTTCCAGCGTTTTCGACAGTTTCTGCTCTTCGCCGCTGGAAGGCGCTAATTCATCTCCCAGGAAGAGACCGAGATCACCCTGCGCATTCTCATTGCTCATCATCGACAGATTGCGCGGGCAGACATAGCGGCCACGGCCAAATGCGCCGGTGAATTTCAGATCCGGGATGATTTTTTTCAGCAGCGGCAGATCTTTACTGAAGATTTGATCCTGCAACGCCACATTGGCGGTACTGACAATCAGCGGTTTCTCCTCCTCGCGGCTGACAGCAATGCCGGGGATCAGATAGGAGAGGGTTTTGCCGACACCGGTCGGTGCCTCAATTGCAAGATGGCGTGCGGAATCACCGGAAAATGCCTTCGCTACCTCAGCAATCATCTGACGCTGCGGTGCGCGGGAAATAAAGTCCGGAATTTGCTGTTGCAGGGCTTTGTACCACTGACTTATCTGATCTTTAACTGCGGGGGAAAGCGCCATTCATCTCTTAGTAAGTTGCGTTGCTGTGGGAACATCCGGCGGGCATTGTCCCACAGACCGGCGTTGGGATCAGCCTGCAATTGCTGTTACTGAACATGTAAATTTTCGTTCACTTGTAAAATAAAAAGAAAGTTCATTTTCATCTGTCATAAATAGATCACACAGATAAGGTAAAAAATCCTCGCTGTGAAAATTTCAGGCACACATTGAAAGCACAGTACACAAGATGAATAGCGTCTTTTTAATGACAACTTTTATATCCCTTCCAATGAAAAGGGTTTAGAAGAATGCAGGGTAAAAAAATGAAACATAAGATTCTGGCATTATTAATTCCTGGTTTAGTGATTGCTTCCGGGGCGCACGCAGCAGAAATTTATAATAAAGACGGCAACAAACTGGATCTGTACGGAAAAGTGAAAGCAGAGCATTACTTCTCTGATGATAATACCCAGGATGGTGACCAGACTTATGTCCGTATGGGCTTTAAAGGACAAACACAAATTAACGATATGCTCACCGGTTACGGCCAGTGGGAATATCAGGTTGCCGCGAACCACTCAGAAGCTCAAGGCACACAGGGTACTAAAACCCGCCTTGGTTTTGCTGGTTTGAAATTCGCTAACTATGGCTCGTTCGATTATGGCCGTAACTATGGCGCACTGTATGACGTCGAAGCCTGGACCGATATGTTCCCTGAGTTCGGCGGGGACAGCTACACCAAAGCTGACCGCTTCATGACTGGCCGCGCCAATGGCCTGGCGACTTACCGTAACCGCGGCTTCTTCGGCCTGGTCGACGGCCTGAACATTGCCGTCCAGTATCAGGGTAAAAACGAATACGATAGCCGTACTTCAACCACCGCCAACGGTGACGGTTACGCGCTTTCGACCACCTACGCCTTTGGCGATTCAGGGATCAGCGCCGGGGGTGCCTACTCCTCTTCTGACCGTACTAACGGCCAGACCAGTTCCCGTTATGGTAAAGGTGATAAAGCCGATGCCTGGACAGGTGGCCTTAAATATGACAACAACGGTGTTTATTTAGCCGCAATGTATGCCGAAACACGTAACATGATCGGTATTTCCGTGCCGGGCAGTCTGGCTGGAACGACTGCTTCTGTCAGCGGCTACGCAAATAAGACTCAGTCTTTTGAAACTGTCGCGCAATATCAGTTCGACTGGGGTCTGCGTCCGTCACTGGGTTATGTTCAGACCAAAGCTAAAGATATTGAAGGTATTGGTGATGCAGATCTGGCGAAATATATTGACGTCGCTGCAACCTATTACTTCAACAAAAACATGTCCACTTTTGTTGATTATAAAATTAATCAGCTGAGTGATGATAATACGCTGAAATTAGCCAACGATGACACCGTCGCCGTGGGTCTGGTTTATCAGTTCTAAGATTTACCCGTGTGACCTTCACAAGTCCGCACGCCCCCTCATTGATAAAATGTTACTTGCGTCACTATTCGCCGGGCTCATCCCCCGGCTTTTTTCATTGCCTGCATCGCATGATCGGTTTTTCCCCCTTCACTAATCTCCTGAATCTGCTAATGTTTTAGGGATTTTCTTATAAATAATAAAGGTGATAGTGAATGAAAAAGTTTACTCTTTGCGCCACCAGTGCGTTAGTCATGCTGGCCCTGACCGGCTGCGCGCAACAAAAAACGGATGCTCAACAAAAGCTTAACGATGAATCTGTGATGGCGCTGAATTGGTTCCAGCAGTCTGGTGAATATCAGGCGCTGACCTATCAGGCATTCAATACCGCTACGATGGTCTTTGATAATGCCAAGCCTCTCGACGGTAAACCAAAAGCCGTGGTGGTTGATCTCGACGAAACGATGATCGACAACAGCGCCTACAGCGCATGGCAGGTGAAAGCCAACAAACCGTTCGACAGTAAAACCTGGTCTGAATGGACCGCAGCCAAACAGGCACTGGCGGTTCCGGGCGCGGTTAACTTTGCCAATTACGTGAATTCCCACGGCGGCACGATGTTCTATGTGTCGAACCGTAAAACCAGCGAATATGCCGCCACTATGGAAAACCTGAACCGTCTCGGTTTCACCGGTGTTAACGAGAAAACCCTGCTGCTGAGCAGCGATACGTCTAACAAACAGGCGCGTTTTGACGCAATTAAAGCGGCTGGCTACAACATTGTTATCTACGCTGGAGATAACCTGAACGACTTCGGTTCAGCCACTTATCACAAAGACAACGCCGAACGCCGCGCCTTTGTAAACAAGAACCACAACCAGTTCGGCACGCAGTACATCGTATTGCCTAACCCGCTATATGGTGACTGGGAAAGCGGTCTGGCAGCGTCTTACAACAAGCTGACGCCGGAGCAGAAACTGAAGGTTCGTGAGGCTAACTTGCGGGCATGGAGTGGGAAATAACGCTTTAAAAAGCGTTAGAAACTTTTAAGGTCAAAACCTTGGGTTGCCACCCAAACCGGCCTGAAGGGGTGTCTATCGCCACACCCCTTCAGAGTCCCCGGCTCTTTAACTGCGCGCTATCGCTGAACCGGGATGACCAGCGTAGCTACGCAAGCCCCATGAAAAAACCCACGACTTTGAATTTGAATTTGAAAGCAGGTTTGTGATCAAAGCACCTTGAACATAACGGTTGTCGACTCCAATTCCCCCGCCGTGGAAACGGCATAAACCGGAATTCTCCCCGAAATCTCATACCCCAGCGAGGTATATAAACCTTCTGCTGCGCCACCTGAAATGGTGTCCAGTACCAGCAGAGTCTTACCTGCGCTACGGGCTACCCGCTCGATGGCGACCATTAGCGAACGGGCGATGCCCAGACGGCGGGCGTCGGGATGGACCATCAGCTTATTGACATCGGCACGGTGAACTCCGTTGGCGGGCTGGCTGACGGCCAGCTGCACGGTGCCGACAATCTTGCCGTTCAGTCGTGCCAGCAGCAGGCGGCGCTCTCCTGAGATAAAGGCCGGAATGAGTTTCTGCCAAAACACCAGCGCCTGAGTGTGCCCGAAGGGCGGAACAAAACCAATGCTCGCCCCCTGCGCCACAGCCTGATCCAGCGTGTCAGCCAGCTGATTCAGGTCATCAGTGCTGAGTGCGCCGTCAAACACTTCGGTCACAACCACTTCATTTTTATTCGACATGCTGTTTGCCTCTGGGATCACGGGTGGAAGAGTTTAAGGCCGGGAAATGACGATCGCGTAATGCGCGTCATCCGGACCGGGAACGTGAAAGGTTGACGTGCCGAACAGATGAAAACGCAGGCTGTCGCCCTTTTCCAGCCTGAAATGGCGCTGGTCCAGCGTCAGCTCCAGTACGCCTTCGAGCAGCCAGATATGTTGCTCAAGCCCCACCACCGGCGGCGAATCATACGAGATCGTCGCGCCTGCTTGCAGTTTTCCGGCCATCAGTTCAGCGCGAAAACCGTGAGCCGGTGGCGAAACAGAACGCCTTTCGAAACCCGTATCCGTATCACGCCACACCGACTGCTGCCCGTGGCGGATAAGCTCCGGCGGGTTATCCTCCAGCGCCATAAGCAGACGCGAGGTGGTTAACCCATAGGCAGCGCTGAGTTTACCGAGCAACGACGCCGTCGGGCTGGTCTCCCCGCGCTCAATACGCGACAACGTCGCCCGGCTGATACCGGTCTGCGCCGATAACACCTCCAGCGACCATCCCTGATTGACCCGTAAATACGCCAGCCGTTCTGCCAGGCGCATATCGTCGTTCAGATGCTCATCTTCCACGGTTCTCCCCTCTCAATAAATTCCCAATATCGAGAATTTATTTCATATATGAGATTTGCGCAATGCTTTATCCAAAAGAAATCTTGCCGTTACGTTTTCCGTGAAGTTGAAGCCGAAGTTGTACAACAACAATAAACTTGTACAAGTTTTCGTATACCAGCTAGAGTAAATATTAACGGTATGAATATTTTGGAAGGTCTTATGTCTCAGTACAGCATCGGCGAAGTCGCCCGCATTTGTGGTATCAACCCCGTCACCCTGCGTGCGTGGCAGCGCCGCTACGGCCTGCTAAAACCTCAGCGCAGCGAAGGCGGCCACCGGCTGTTTGACGACAACGATCTCGACACCATCCGCACCATTTTGTCGTGGATTAACCGCGGCGTACCGGTCGGACAGGTAAAAGCGCTGCTGGAAGGCAAAATCGAACCGCTGCCAAGCGGCTGGTCGCAGTCGGAACATCGTCTGCTGGACGCCCTGCAAAGCAGCAACATGCAGAAAGTTCGCCAGTTAATCAGCGAATTGGGCCGCGATTATCCGGCCATCGCGCTGGTCAATAATGTGCTACGCCCGCTGCGTACACGCCTTAGTTCCGGTGGCCCGTCGCTCATGCTGCTGCGCAATCTGCTCGACGGCATCCTGATTGAACATGCGGTGATGTGCATGAACGCGGCGCGTAAAAAACCCGGCGTGCGGGTTGTGCTGATGAGCTGGGGAGCGATGGACAGCACGGAACTCTGGCTGGAAGCGATTATCCGCAGCGAAGAAGGGGTGCAGATTGACCTGCTGCCGCAGCCACTCGATGAACCTCATCTCGACAACATCCGGGCACATCAGATTTTATTGTGGTCCGAAGGCCGCCCGACCAGAGTGCAGAAAAATAAACTGGCCCAGTGGCACGCGCAGGGACTGCCGGTACAGCTTCTTGGAAGTGCGGCGCTGCTGACTGACCGGGAACCCGGCACAGGAGACGACCATGATGCATAACCTTATAGAGACCGGCACGTCGCAGACGATCCTCGGACGGCTGGAAGATTTTTATCGTCATCTTGATAACAGCCGGCTGCCGCAGCTTTCACGCATTTATCACCCTGACATTGTGTTTATCGATCCGGTGGGTCAGCACAACGGTGTGGACGCTCTGGAGGAGTATTTCCGCCAGTTGCTCAAAACCGTCAACTATTGCCGCTTTGATATTCAGCAGGCGCAGGAAAATGGCAATGAAGCGACGCTGTTGTGGCGGATGGACTACGCCCATCCGAAGCTCAATAAGGGACAGAATCTGTCGCTCGACGGCATCAGCCATCTGCGGCTGGCCGATGATCTGATCATTTATCAGCGCGATTATTACGACATGGGTGCCATGCTATACGAGCATGTTCCCCTGCTCGGAACCGCCGTCAGAGCGCTGAAAACGAGGTTAAGATCATGAGCCATGTTCTGATCACCGGCGCCAGTTCCGGCATCGGCAAGCAGCTTGCGCTGGACTATGCCGCTGAAGGCTGGAAAGTCACCGCCTGCGGACGTGACATCGCCAAACTCGACGCGCTGAATCTGGCTCAGCCGGCCATCGACACCCTGAGTTTCGACATGACCGATTTGGCCCTGGCCCGTCAGGCTCTGGCCTGGGTGCAGGCTGATCTGATTATTCTGTGCGCCGGCACCTGCGAATATCTTGATAACGGCGTCGTGGATGCTGAAAAAGTGACACGCGTGCTGAATACCAATGTGCTGGGGCCGGTCAACTGCCTTGACGCCCTGCTGCCGGGTTTACAAACCGGTACACGGGTTGCCTTAGTCGGCTCGACGGCATCACTGGTACCTTTGCCACGGGCTGAAGCCTACGGTGCGTCGAAAGCAGCGCTGGCCTACTTTGCCCGCTCCCTCTCGCTGGATCTTGCGCCGCGCGGCATCCACATTTCACTGGTGATGCCCGGCTTTGTCAAAACGCCGCTGACTGAGCGTAACGATTTCCCGATGCCGATGATGGTGAGTGTGGAACAGGCCTCTCACTATATCCGTAAAGGGCTGGCGCGTGGGGCAAGTGAAATCGCCTTCCCACCGCTGTTTGTTTGGCTCTTGAAAACCGTCGCCCTGCTGCCCGTTGCATGGCAAAAACGTCTGACCCAACGGCTGGTGAGGTGACCTGATGAAAATCGCCATTATCGGCAGCGGTATTTCCGGCCTGAGCTGCGCCTGGATGTTGTCGCGGCAGTCACCTGACTGCACGATCACCGTCTTTGAAGCGGCTGAAACACTGGGCGGCCATACCGCCACCGTGGATATCTCGCTCGACGGCCGCGACTACGCCATCGACACCGGGTTTATCGTTTATAACTCGCGCACTTACCCGCACTTTATCGCCCTGCTTAACGAGCTGGGTTTGCAGGGCCAGCCGACGGAGATGAGTTTTTCGGTACGTAATCCGCTGACCGGCCTTGAGTACAACGGCCACACGCTGAATACTCTTTTCGCCCAGCGCCGCAATTTTTTCCGGCCTAAATTCTGGCGTTTCCTGCGCGAAATTTTGCGCTTTAACGCCCTGTGCAAACAGCGCCTGCACAGTCCGAACAATGATGAAGTCACCCTCGGCGAACTGCTGGACCAGAATGCGTTTTCGGCATTCTTTGCCCTGCACTATGTGCTGCCGATGGGCGCTGCCATCTGGTCCTCTTCACTCGATGATATGGCGAATTTTCCGCTGGCGCTGTTCCTGCGTTTCTTCGAGAACCACGGCCTGCTTGATGTCGCCAACCGCCCGCAGTGGATGGTGGTGCCCGGTGGCTCGCGCGAATATATCCGCCGGATGCAGCAAAAACTCCCAGCCCGCGTTGAATTACTGACTTCGACGCCGGTACACAGCGTGGTGCGCCATGAAGAGGGCGTAACGCTGCAAACGCCGCGCGGTGCAGAAGGTTTTGATCAGGTCATTTTCGCCTGCCACTCCGATCAGGCGCTGGCGCTGCTTGGCAGGGACGCAACCGAGGACGAAAAAGATATTCTCGGCGCGCTGCCCTATCAGTCCAATGAAGTGGTCTTGCATACCGATACTCGCCATCTGCCGCGCCAGAAGCGCGCCTGGGCCAGCTGGAACTACCTGCTGCCGGTACAGGATCCACTGCTCCGCCAGCGTCAGGCCTGTGTGACCTACAACATGAACATTTTACAGGGGCTGGATTCGCCGCACACGTTTTGCGTATCCCTGAACCCGACCACGCCGGTGGATGAGAGCAAAATCCTGTTCCGTACGCACTATATGCATCCGGTACTGAATCTCTCCAGCCACTGTGCCCAGCGGCAACGCGGCTGGATCAACGGCCATCACCGCAGCTGGTTCTGCGGCGCTTACTGGTACAACGGTTTTCATGAAGATGGCGTCAACAGCGCCCGCGACGTGGTGGAAGAGTTGCTGAAAACCGCCGCTCATCAGCATCAGGCTGCGGCCAAACAGGTGGCGTCGTGAACAGCACCCTGTACGTTGGCGGCGTGCGTCACCGCCGGTTCACGCCGGTTGAGCACCATTTCGATTACGCTATTTTTATGCCGCTTATCGATCTCGACGAGCTGGACCAACTGCATCAGGTCGGGATCACGCTGGAGACATTCTCCAGCGCCACTTTCCGGCGCAGTGACTATCTCGGCGGCGGTGACATCAAGACAAAAGCGCAGGATCGCATCGCTGAACTCACCGGTGACCGGCTGACCGGACGGGTGATGCTGCTGTGCCAGCTGCGCTATTTCGGTTTCTATTTTAACCCGGTGAATTTTTACTACCTTTATGACAGCGACGGCGTGCTGCGCTGGATGCTGACCGAGGTGCGCAATACGCCCTGGAACGAGCGTCATACCTACGCCGTATTGCCGGACGGCAGCCTGCCGGTCGCCAAAGCGTTTCACGTTTCGCCTTTTAACCCGATGGACATGGTTTATCACTGGCAGCTGACGCCGCCGGGTAAACAGCTGCGCGTTCATATCGAAAACCACCGCAAAACGCGGGAATTTGACGCCACACTGACGCTTATCGCCCAACCTCTGACCCGCCAGACCCTGCGCAAACAGCTCTGGCGACTGCCGCTGATGACCGGCAAAACTGCCGTCACCATTTACTGGCAGGCAGTCAAACTGTGGCTCAAGCGTGCGCCTATTTATTCTCATCCCCCTGCTGATAAGGACTGACTATGAGCAATCCAGACGTACAGCTTGCCCGTGATGGCGCAGATTCCCGCCGAAGTAAAGCCGCCCGCAGTGTGATCCTGAGTGTGCTGAAACAGCTGCGCGGCGCCGGTCTGACGATTTCCGAGCAGGGATCCGAACCGCTGTTTTTTGGTGATGACAGCGCGCCGTTACAGGGCGTGATTGAGGTACAGCGGCTGCGCGCCTATCGCCGCGTTTTACTGGGCGGCAGCATTGCGGCCGGAGAGAGCTTTATTGACGGCGACTGGACGACGCCAAACCTCACCGCCGTGCTGCAACTGCTGGCAGAAAACCTCGGGCTGGTCGATAAAATCGAAGCCCGCCTGAGCTGGCTGAGCGCCCCGTTTAACGGCCTTATCCATCTTCTGCGCAGCAACAGCCGTAAACAGGCACGCAAAAATATCTCGGCGCATTACGATCTCGGTAATGCGTTTTATCAGGGGTTTCTCGACAGCCAGATGCTCTACTCCTCGGCCTGGTATCAGGAGCCGCAAATGACGCTGGAGCAGGCACAGCAGGCCAAAATGCGCCGTCTGTGCGAACAGCTGCAACTGCGTGCCGGCGATCATCTGCTGGAAATCGGTACCGGCTGGGGCGCGATGGCAGAGTTTGCTGCGCGCGAATATGGCTGTCAGGTCACTACCACCACTATCTCCCGCGAACAGTATGATTTTGCGGTCCAGAGAATTGAGCAAGCCGGGCTCAGCGACCGTGTGACGGTGCTGTTCGAAGACTACCGCGCCTTACGTGGTCAGTACGACAAACTGGTATCCATCGAGATGATCGAAGCGGTCGGCAAACGCTATCTGCCGACCTTCTTTAAACGCTGCAACGCGCTCCTGAAACCGCACGGCCGCATGGCGATTCAGGCCATTACCATCGCCGATCAGCGCTACAAATATTACAGCCGCAATGTGGATTTCATTCAGCGCTACGTCTTCCCCGGCGGCTTCCTGCCGTCGATCACCGCCATGAGTGACGCGATGACCCGTCACACCGGTCTGGTGGTGCGCGACCTGTTTGATATCGGCTCCGACTACGCCCGTACGCTGCACGAATGGCGTGAACGCGTGGTCAGTTACTGGAGCCATCAGGTGGCCCCTGATAGCGATGACCGCTTCAAACGGTTGTGGTTATTTTATCTGTGCTACTGCGAAGCAGGATTCCGGGCACGCACCATCAGTACCGTGCAACTGACCGCCGAGCGGCGCGGATGAAAACCCTGCGCTTCTGGTCGCTGACGCTGGGCTTCGATGTCTGGTGGACGCTGGCCGTCTGGGGGCGTGAACGGGTGATCCTGCTGTTAGTCGTCAGCAGTTTTTTGATGCTGATACTCACGCCGTCGAAGCAGCGTCTTTGGGTGGCTGTGGCCTGTTTATTGGGCATCATCATGGATTCCCTGTGGTGTGCTCTCGGCTTGTTTGAATTCGCCAACGCATCGGGTGTTCCCCCGTGGATGATGGCGCTGTGGCTGGGATTCAGTGCATGGTGGCTGTGGCTGCTGGGCAATGTCCGGCTTAAGGGATACTGGTTGATCCCTCTCGGCGCAGTCAGCGGGCCGCTGGCTTATTACATTGGAATGCGGCTCGGCGCGATGCACCTGCTCGCCCCTCCGTCTTACGTCTGGCCTTTGCTGGCGGCGGGCTGGGCCATTTTCCTGCCACTTATCAGCCTGCCGGTATTACTCAACCGGAATACGCTGCGGAGAGCCCGATGAAACGCATTTTGATTGCTGCGCTGGCGCTGTTATTTTCATGCGCGGCGTTCGCCTCGACGCCGTGGGACAACTGGCAGCAGGTCGGCCGCGCCACGCTGACCTGGGGGCCGTTCAACGTTTATCACTCCGCATTACTGACGCCCGACGGCAAATATCAGGCGCAGAAATGGCCGCTGGCGCTGGCGATTGACTACCTGCGCAGCATTGATCGTCAGGAGCTTGCCAAAGCTACTGCCGATCAGTGGCAGGCGCTGGGGCTCACCGACGCGGCGCAGAAAAATGGCTGGCTGAACGCGGTGGAAAACACCTGGCCGGACGTGAGAGAAGGCAGCGAGATCGTTTTTGTGGCCGACGAGCATGGCGGCCAGTTCTACAGCCGTGCACCTGACAGCGTGATGGTAAACCCGATTGGCAAACCGTTCAGCCCGGCATTTCGCGATGCGTTTCTGGCGATCTGGTTATCGCCTGCCACGCAATATCCTTATTTACGCAGCAAGCTGACGGGCACCGCAACGTCAGATTAACACTCATCCGACCGGAGGTTTTATGACTGTTTCACGCCCTTCCCTGCACAAAGGTTTTCTCGGCCTGCTGGCAGCCTGCGTGCTGTTCCTTGCCGGTTGCAGCGCCGACATTAACGACTATCAGCAGGCACAGCCAAAGCTGGATATCTTCAGTTATTTTCAGGGCGACAGTGTAGCCTACGGCATGGTGCAGGATTACACCCATAAACAGACCCGACGTTTTTCGGTGAAAATACGCGGTGACGTCGTGGGCCCGACGCTGACGTTGCATGAAGATTTTATTTATGACGACGGCGAAAAACAGACCCGCGTATGGCATATATCCAAACTGGCAGACGGTAGTTTCACCGGGACCGCAGGCGATATCATCGGCACCGCCACCGGCCATCAGGCTGGCAATGCGTTTAACTGGAAATACCAAATGGACGTCACCGCCAGCGGCAGCACTCATCGCCTGACCTTCGACGACTGGATCTTCCAGCAGGACGACAAGCATCTGTTTAATTTCACTTCTCTGAAGAAATTCGGTGTGGAAGTGGCGAGAGTGACGCTGTTCTTCGAGAAGAAATAGCGGGCTGGGCGGCCCACATGCGCTTTTAAATCTTTAAATTCAAATTCAACGTAAAAGTCGTGGGCCTGCTGCCCACACCCGCCCAGAAGGCGGCCAGTCGCCGCCGCCCTCTGGACTCCCGGGCTTTTTCATGAGACACCGACAGCTTCGCTGCTGGCAGGGCACATGTTTCAGCCACTTCCGTTCCCGGCGCAAAATGTCACGGCTTCGCCGTCCCCGTATTTCGGGATTCGAGCCTCAGGTCTCGAACCTCTCATCCGGTGCCATTTTTGACTGCGCCTGAGCGGCTATGTAAGTCAAAAGAAAAGGCAAAAAACAAAAAAAGAAGCACAGTCTGATTTTGAATTTAAAAAAGTGTGGACCGCATTCAAAAATGGCGCTGAGCAAGTGGTTCGAGACCTGAGGCTCGAATCCCGCTGCGAAGGGACCGCCTAAGCGGCGACATTTTGCGGCTATAACAACGGTACCTGAAACACGGCCATCCCGATTCAGCGATAGCGCGCAGTTTAAAAACGCAGGATTCCAAAGGAGGTTCGTTTAAACCTCCTTTGGGCCCGTGTGGGCGGCGAGCCCACGACCTTGAACTTGAAGTTGAAGTTGAAGTTGAAGTTGAAGTTGAAGTTGAATTTAAAAGCGCCAGTGGGCCGCCGCCCACCCCTACCTGTCGGTATTAACCTCCTGTAAAGAAGCCGGTTTTCTTCCAAAAACAAACTTCCCTAAGGTCACCAGCAGGACGGCGCAGAGGATCACCGCCAGCGCAGTCCATTCAACTGGCGACAGCGACTCACCGGCGAAACTGATACCCAGCAGCACCGCGACCATCGGGTTAACGTAGGCGTAACTGGTGGCGATAGCCGGGCGGACGGTTTTCAGCAGAAACATATAGGCGCTGATGGCAATCATCGAACCAAACACCATCAGGTAGCCGAGTGCCAGAAAACCGCTTAACGGCGGCATCGCTGTCAGGTGTTCGCCGCTGAGACGGCTGGCGACCAGCAGAACCACGCCCGCGACAATCATCTCGGCGGCACCGGCCATCAGCCCTACCGGCAGCGTCAGGCGTGAACTCCACACTGAACCAAAGGCCCAGCTCAGGGATGCCAGCAGGATCAGCAGCGCTCCCCACGGATTACCGCCCAGATTACTGCCGGTGTTGAGCAGCACAATCCCAAACAAGCCGATGCCGACGCCGGTCCACTCCAGACGGCTGTTCGGCATTCCCCAGAAGCGGCTGAAGCACAGCGTAAACAGCGGCACCGTCGCAACCATCACCGCTGCAATGCCCGACGGCACCTGCATATGTTCAGCCACGGTCACCAGCCCGTTACCCACCGCCAGCAGCAAAATACCGATGGCACCGGCAGCCAGCCACTGTTTTCGCGACGGCACTTTGTGACCGCGCAGCAGCAAAAATGCAAACATCACGCAGCCGGCCACAAAGAAACGCAGCCCCGCCATCATCAGCGGCGGCCAGCTCTCCACGCCAACGCGGATAACAAAATAAGTAGAACCCCAGATGAAATAGAGTGCAAAAAGCGCGCCGATTAACGGCAGCAAAGAACGGACAGTGGAACGGGTCATGGTCGAGGCACTTTTAAACATAAATTCGAAGGCAAACAGTTAACGCTATTGCTTAACAGCCCGGCAAGTGAATCTGTGCTATTGCATCAAAATGTTGCTAAAAAGTTTCTTAATATGTCGAATTGCAGTGCAAACATAAACAGACAGGGGAGTTCGCATGAATAGACTGTTGCACGAGGGCCAAACGACTTATAATTCCGCGCAATTATTGAAGAGGTTCTATGATGAATACGTTCGGCAAAAAATGTCTTATCGCCCTGTTCGGCCTGATGGCGATCGGTGCCATCGGCGGCGTAATGGTCGCGGGTTATGCAGTGGTTATCCAGGAAGATAAAGCGCCGGATACCAGCACAGCGCCTGCCGTCACCCCGGCTCCGGCAACCCAGAACGCGTCCTGACGGCGCGTTTTCTTTTCCGCCTTTTAATACCCCACTTTTCCCCGGCTACTCCTGCGGCGGTGATAGCTGCCAGCCTTGCAGATGACGGCTCCAGCGCTCGAACGCCATATCCACGATGATCGCCAGCAGCGCCACAATCACCGCGCCCTGCAACACATACGCCGTGTTAAACCCGCTCAGACCAATGATAATCGGTGAGCCAAGGCTCTGCGTGCCCACGGTCGAGGCTATCGCGGCAGTACCAATATTGATGATGACTGAGGTGCGGATACCCGCGACGATCACCGGCGCCGCCAGCGGCATTTCCACTTTGGTAAGGATTTGCCAGCGGTTCATGCCAACGCCCAGCGCAATTTCACGCGCTGAAGCCGGAACCGACTCTATGCCCGCAATGGTGCCCTGCAAAATCGGCAGTAAGCCGTAAAGCACCAACGCGATGATGGCCGGCTTTTCGCTAAACCCCATCACCGGTACCGCAACCGCCAGTACCGCGACTGGCGGAAACGTCTGTCCCATCGCCACAATGGTTTCCACCAGCGAACGGAACTCTTTCCCCGCATGGCGCGTCACGCCAACACCGGCCGCCACGCCGACGAGCACCGCAATCAGGCTGGAGACGCCCACCAGAATTAGGTGCGCCAGCACCAGTGAGGCAAAACTTTCCTGCTGATATACCGGGCGGTCCAGCCCCGGAAACATCCAGTGAAACAGGCCGCCGAGTGATGTCATGCCAAACACCAGCGCAATCAAAAGCAATATCACCCAGGGCAGCGGATCTTTCAGCCAGCGCAGCATCATGCATCACTCCTTTGCGCCACCAGGTCGGCGAAATGCAGCACACCGAGGGGTTGTCCGTTTTCATCTATCACCGGCAACTGCTCGGTATGGCGCGCGACAAATACCGACAACGCTTCACGCAGTGTCATCGATGCGGCTATCGGCTTGTTCAACCCTGCACACGTTTCACCGCGCCTTGTGCGCTCTCCCACCAGCCCGAGCGACAGCAGTTTGATACCCATATCGCTGCGGCCAAAGAAGTCACGCACGAACGGCGTCGCCGGTTTGGTCAGCATCTCCAGCGGCGTGCCCTGCTGGACCACCTGCCCTTCGTTGAGTAACACGATGCGGTCCGCCAGGCTCAGCGCCTCATCAATATCATGCGTCACCAGCACAATGGTGCGGTTAGTCAGCTGGTGAATACGCGCCACTTCCTGTTGCAGTGTGGCGCGGGTAACGGGATCGAGTGCGCCGAAAGGTTCGTCCATCAGCAGCACTTCCGGGTCAGAGGCCAGCGCGCGTGCGACACCGACGCGCTGCTGTTGCCCGCCTGAAAGCTGATGCGGATAGCGTTTGCGAAACTGTGTTGGGTCCAGATGCAGCAGCTCCATCAGCTCCGTCACGCGGTCGCGGATTTTGGCCTTCGGCCATTTGAGCAGCTGCGGTACGGTGGCGATGTTCTCTTCCACCGTCCAGTGCGGGAACAGGCCGATGGACTGAATGGCATAGCCCATGCGGCGGCGCAGATCCTGCGCGCGGAATTTTTCTATCGGTTCACCGGCAAAGGTAATTTGCCCCTGATCGTGCTCCACCAGCCGGTTAATCATTTTCAGGGTGGTGGATTTCCCCGAACCGGAGGTGCCAATCAGCACCGTAAACTCGCCTTTGGCCATCTCCAGCGTCAGGTCGCGGACGACCGCTTTTCCGGCAAAGTGTTTGCTTACCTGCTTGAAATGAATCATCTGCGTGAGGTTTCCAACATTGAGACTAAAAATTTAAAGATGCCATCGACAATCACCGCCATCAGTACCACCGGGATCACCCCGAGCAGCACCAGATCCAGCGCGCTGCTGAGCAGCCCCTGGAACATAATCGCGCCGAGACCGCCCGCGCCAATCAGCGCCGCAACCACCGCCATGCCAACGGTTTGCACCGCCACGATGCGCACACCGGTGAGGATCACCGGCAGCGCAATCGGCATCTGCACTTTATAAAATACCTGCATCCGGTTCATGCCCATGCCGCGCGCCGACTCAATCACGCCGGAGGAGACCGAATCCAGCCCGGCGATCACGCTGCGCACCAGCGGCAGCAGCGAGTAAAGCACCAGCGCAATAATGGCCGGTGCCAGCCCGATACCGCTGATACCGTGATCTCCCAGCCACGGCAGGGCTTTCGCCAACCCGGCCAGCGGCGCCAGCAAAAGACCAAACAGGGCAATCGAAGGGACGGTCTGAATAATATTGAGCACCGAAAGAATAGGCGTCTGCCAGCGCACCGAGCGGTGACAGATCAGGCCGAGCGGCAGACCCAGCAGCACAGCCGGTACCAGCGTGCCGAACAAAATGCCCAAATGCTGCCACAAGGCGTCGTTGAAGACGTCCGAGCGGTTGTCGTACTCCTTGAGCAACGACAGTTCGCTGAGCTGACCGCTGCCGATCAGCAAAACGATGGGCACGATGACCTGTAAATTCAGTAAAATCCGCCAGGTATGATTGGCCGTAAAGCGGGAGATGGAGTCAGAAGCAATCAGCAACGACAGCGCCGCACAGGCCCAGAATCCGCCGCCCAATGAGGTGCGCGCCAGGCTCTCTTCGTCGCCCCCTGTCAGAGTCACTGCGGTATGCCCTGCCAGCGCCGTCATACCAAACAGCAGCACTTCCGCCAGCAGCATAACCAGCAACGTATTGCGGCGCGAAGGGGTGAGAAATGAAAACAGCAGCAGTAATACCACGGGCAGCAGTAACAACGCCCCCGGCCCGTTGAGCAGGCTGAAGAGCGAAATACCCTGCCCCGATACCAGCCGGTTAGGCGCGTGGCTGAGAAAAGCCAGCCCGGAGCCGGTGGTAATAAGGAGGATCACCAGCGTCAGTAGCACGCGGTTTTTAACGAAGTCCTGGGTCAAAAAAATCACCTGAAGCTAAAAAATCGGCCCGCGCCACCGGTCATCACCAGCATTACGGGCCTGAATCATTATTCTGCCATCATGACAGCGCTTATTTTTTCACGAAGCCTTTTTCCTGCAGATATTTCGCCGCGACTTTCTTCGCATCCATACCGCCTACGGCGATTTTCGCGTTGAGTTTTTGCAGCGTCGGGCCGTCGAGGGAATCAAACACTGGCTTGAGCAATTCAGGAATGTTCGGATGCGCTTTCAGCACGGATTCACGAATGATCGGCGCAGGCGCGTAAATCGGCTGAACGCCTTTCGGATCTGCCAGCGTTTGCAGGCCAAGTGCCGCCACCGGGCCATCCGTACCGTAAGCCATCGCCGCATTCACGCCGGAGGTTTTTTCCGCCGCGGCTTTGATGGTCACCGCCGTATCACCGCCCGCCAGCGACAGCAGCTGGTTTTGTTTCAGCTTGAAGCCGTAGGCATTTTCAAACGCCGGTAAAGCGTCCGGACGTTCAATAAATTCAGCAGAGGCCGCCAGTTTGAAATCACCGCCGCCGTTGATCCACTTACCGAGATCGTCGAGGTTTTGCAGATGGTTAGCCGTTGCCACATCCTGACGCACCGCGATGGTCCAGGTGTTGTTGGCAGGTGACGCGTCCAGCCAGACGATTTTGTTCTGGTCGTAGTCGAGTTTTTTCACTTTCTCATAACCGGCTTTAGCATCTTTCCAGGCCGGGTCTTTCTCGTCGGAGAAGAAGAAAGCGCCGTTACCGGTGTATTCCGGGTAGATATCAATTTCACCGGCGGTGATCGCCCCGCGCAGTACCTTGGTGTTACCCAGCTGCAGTTTGTTGGTGGTCTTGATGCCGTTGGCTTCCAGCACCTGAATGATCAGATTACCGAGCAGCGACCCTTCGGTATCAATTTTCGAGCCGACACGCACATTGTCCGCCGCCTGGGCAGAGATACTCATCGCAGAAACCGCCGCCAGCGCCACCGCTGCCGCAATCCCACGCATACGCCCTGTCATGAAAGCCATGTTATTTCCTCTTATCGGGTTACTTTTACGTTAAGGCTTTAAATGCCACCAACATCATCATTTCGTCTAAAAAATGCGTGTAATCAAGGATAGACCAATTTTGCCGACGGGGACAAAACGGCGGGCCATAACAGCAGCACCCGGCTTTGGCGTAAATGGCTTATTTGTGAATAGCTTTGCTATCAGATTGCTAAAGTAACAGGACAAAGCGACACAGACTCACCGCCCGCTCAGATGAAAATCTTTTAAGTTATAACTAATTCATTTACATCATGAATAAAATTCAGTTGTGACGAGGGTCACGCGCCTTCTATGCTGGTTTTTTGTCAAAAAGCGTAAATAACATTATGTCAGATTCATTTGCGGCCGCTCACGCCGCTTCAGGGAATACAGATTCAGCCAGCGAAGCGCCGGTGCTTATCCGTTCTGCTTCCGATATCACTCAGTTAGTTAACCGCGGCGCTGCCAAACTTAGCGACGCACGCATTGTTATTGCTATCGCACTCGGCGGCGTTTTCCTCGACGCTTACGATCTCGGCGCACTGGCATTTGGTATGAAAGACATCACCCGCGAATTCGGCCTGACGCCTTCAGGCACCGGTATGGTCGCCTCAGCCATCACCTTCGGCGCGATTATTGGCGCGCTGTTCGGTGGCTATCTGACCGACAAGATTGGCCGTTACCGCGTATTTATGGCCGACATGTTCTTCTTCGTGTTCGCCGCACTGGCCTGTGCTTTTGCGCCTAACGAGTGGGTACTCGGCGGGTCGCGTTTTGTGATGGGTTTGGGCGTCGGGATTGATTTACCGGTGGCGATGGCGTTTCTGGCGGAGTTTTCCAAGCTTTCCGGGCGCGGCAATAAAGCCTCGCGGGTAGCGATGTGGTGCCCGACCTGGTATGCGGCTATCAGTATTTCCTATCTGCTGGTGCTGCTGTTGTACGCCGTGTTACCGGCCACTCACACCGACTGGCTGTGGCGTCTGATCCTCGGTTTCGGTGCGGTGCCTGCCATACTGATTATTCTTATCCGTCACCGCTATATGAATGAATCTCCGGTATGGGCCGCCAATCAGGGTGATCTTAAGAGCGCGGCGGCGATTTTGCGTAAGTCTTACAACATCAATGCCGTGGTGGCTGACGACGCCGATCTGACTCCTGCCGTGAAGGTACGTAAAGCCGCATGGCGTAACTACGGCACCCTGCTACAGGGCGTTTACCTGCGCCGAACCCTACTCGCCACAGTCACCGCCGTGGCCTCCTCTTTCGCTTATAACGCCGTGGCCTTTGGCCTGCCGGTTATCCTGTCGAGTTTTCTGCAACAGTCGATGATCAGCACCATTCTGTTCTCGCTCGGGCTGAATCTGTGCTTCGCCTTTGTCGGCGGGCTGATTGCAGTACGTTACGTGTCCCGCTTTGGCGCGTGGAAAATGACTTACGCCGGTTACGCCTGCCAGCTGGTCGCGATGATAGGCCTTGCCCTCGTCGGCCGGCCGGCGGACGGCGGTGAAGCGGCGATCTCCATCGCGATGTTGGCGTTATTCCTGTTCGGTCAGGGTTTCGGTCCGGGTTCACACACCATGACCTTCGCCTCGCTGAGTTACCCGACGTCACTGCGCGGCATGGGCGTTGGCTTCAACCAAACCCTGATGCGCAGCAGCTCTACCCTTTCCCTGTTTCTCTTCCCGGTGCTGGCTGCCGCTTTAGGCACCGGTGTATTTTGGGTGATTGCGTTGGCACCTCTCGCCGGGCTGATCGTACTCACAGCAATTCGCTGGGAACCGTCAGGATATGATGTGGATTCAGAGGATTTTCAGGCGGGTGCTTTTGGAAAAGCTGAGTAAAACTTTTCTTTAAATTCAAATTCAAATTCAAATTCAAGGGCGTGGGCGTCGGCCCACACCGACCAGGGGGCGGCCAGTCGCCGCCGCCCCCTGGACCCCCGGGCTTTTTCATGAGACACCGACAGCTTCGCTGGTCACAATGGCCGTGTTTCAGGTGCCACAGCGATAGCCGCAAACTCCGCCGCTGCGCGGTTCTCTCATTGCGGGTTACAACCCGCGCAAAACCCCGCGCGGTTTTCCACCTCTTATTCGACGTCGCTTTGAACGCGGCCAAGGCTTTTTTAAAGACAAACACCGTGTCGGTTTTGAACGCGGTCGAAGCCTCTTTAAATTCAAATTCAAAAAAATTAGCGATGTTAGTTTTTTTTAAAATGTATAGGCCGTATTCAAAAATGGCGCTGAGCAAGAGGTTCGAGACCTTAGGCTCGAAACCCGCAGCGAAGGCACCGCCTAAGCGGCGGCATTTTGCGGCTATAACTGAAGTGCCTGAAACACGACCATTGTGACTTGCGAAGCAACGGAGTGAATAAAACGGGGGATGGGTAAGGGGATTCGTTTAAATCCCCTTACCCCGGTGTGGGCCGGCGCCCACGACCTTGAACTTGAGCTTGAACTTGAACTTGAACTTAAAAGCGGGTTTGGGCGTCAGCCCAAGATTTCATCGCAATCCGGCGATAAACGTCTTGGCATAATCACCGGAGGCTTTCTGCGCAGGGTTACTGCTGGTTTGCAGATCAACGTAGGTATAGCTTGAAGGGTTATCACGGTTAAACGACCAGCTGCCGATAAACGCCATCGCGTTTTGTTTGGCAAACGTCGCAACCGTCGTAGCATCAGGCAGTTTGAACATTTCTGTGGTGTCATCGTTGAGGCCAATCATCGGCGTGATAGCCACTTTGGCGTAGAGCTGTGCGTCGGTGAGCCCTGGGTAGAAGGTCGCCAGCTGGGTTTTGATACTTTTCGCCGCGCTGGTCGCCGCTTTGCCCATGTCCTGACTGGACACCCCGTCGTTATAGTCCATCGCCATACCGTTAACGCTGAAGTTCAAACCCGCATTTTTCGCAGTCTGTACAATGCTTAACCCTTCCGCCACCAGACCAGCGGGCATCGTCGGCAACGTAAAGCTGATCCGGATAGTCGGGTTACTTTTTTGGAAAATCGCCAGCGCGGCACAAATATTATTTTTGTTGTACTGACCATTTTCAAGGTCAAAATCCAGCGCTTTAGCTTTGAAACTCTGCACGACGTTGGTGTAGGTCTGCACCAGTTGGTTAACGGTAAACTTAGTAGAAATGTCAGCGTTAGACGCACCACCGAAGGAGACAATAACCTGACGGTTAGCGGCATTCAGGTCATTCGCCAGCGGCAACGCCCATGCCAGCGGCATTGCGTCTGAAGCAGCCCAGCAGGCCTGATTAGACGGAGACAACGTCAGGAAACCGAGCACCAGACCGTCCACGCCATAGGCATTGGCCTGTTGTGAATAAATCGGGTTTGGTCGACCGTTGGGGTAATTCTGCCAGTCGCTCCACAACGCATTCAGGGACACATCGATATAAGGGGTATATAAGGTCGTCATGTTTTATATCCTTTCATGTAGGTGAGAGAGTTTTCCTCCAGCGTCGTTCTCTGGCGGCAAAGTCATCTTCACCTACAACCTTTTTTGATGCATCCGATGAGAGTAGTAACACCGGCAGCACAACAGGACTAAAAAAGACACAATATAAAACAATCAGTTAATCTCAAACCCAATCACCCTATTACAGGCGCTCGCGGGGCAAACACATGGCGTGCTCCCTGCTCTATCATCGCGGCAACCAGATTAAATCCTCCGTTTGGCTGCGCAAGAGCAAGCTCCCGCTCAGCGGTGAAAATCGGGCTTATCCAGAACAGGTTTACCGGATCACCGTAGTTGTCCGGCAACGAGACTTTGCTCGATGGCGAACAGAGCGCAGAGGAGATCACGTGCCCTTCGTAGCCGAGAGGCGCCATGGGTGAAATCAACGTATGCCCTTCTCCCAGCCAGCTCAGCGTGGTCCACGGCAATTGCGCATAACCGGAAAGCGCACTCGCCATCTGCACCGCATTCTCTTCGTCCACATACTCTTTGCCGACGGCGAAGGCCAGTTCAATACGGCGGTGTTCACGGGCTTCATCGTTGAAAATAATGTCAATTTGCGGCATCGGGCGGATGCTCATGCCCAGCGTGAAGAAGTAATAATTCTCGTCATCTTCATGCTGGGAAATCGCCATCGGCGGCCAATTGCCCTGATCGATACCGTAATATTTCACCGACGGGCCAAAGCGCTCTTCGTAGCAGCCGAGAAATTTCCGCTGGATTTTTGTCCAGGGATTTTGATCTTCCTGCTGCCAGTCGCGCCAGAACTGGCGGGTTTTGTCGGCCAGTTCGTATTGGGTATTGGTAGAAGCGGAACCCAGCGGAAACGTGAGCGGGTTTTGTTTGATACAACCAGCTGAATAGCAGACCGCGTGGTCGATATACAGGCTCCAGCCTGGGATCACCGCCAATAATAAGCCCTGATACCAGAGTGCGGCACCGTCATCGCTTTCATTCCACAGGATCTGAATCTGCGCGGGATCCAGCGGCGCTTCGGCCTCAAGGCTGCGGCAGTATTGCGCGGCCAGCATCGGCGCCTGACCGTTTTCCATGGCGTGCTGATCATCTTGTAAAGGGGCCGGGGAAAGGTTGCGGATCCAGCAGGCACGCATACGCGGGAAACGGTCGCGTAAATCTTCGCGTGCATAAATATAGAAATAAGCCACGCGGTCATCCTGCTCGACCAGCGCGGTCAGGGTCTGTTTGTCGTTACTGACTTCAACGAGAATGTCTGACTGGCGCATAAAACCTCTGCGGGTTGGGCCTCAATAGAAATATGAAGCGTCTGGGTCGCTTTCCAGTCAGTGTAGAACGGTTATCCCGCCAAGATAACGTCCAAAAGTCCCAAAAATCCGCCGGGCAGGTGCTTTTTTTCATCGATATAGACTAACGGCAGTAAAGCCGAAACAGCCGAGTCAGATGCGCAACCATCGGCGTCAGCGTGGTCCAGTCGCAGTCACGCCGCTCCTGCATTGTTCCCGCTGTCCCAGTTTGTGGCGTTTTTTAACCGAATCAATATGGGGAAATTCATGGCTATCGGGCTGATTTTTTTATCCGATTGTGTTCTTCGTGGTGTGGTTAGTGATGCTCATAGGCTGGTATTTGCTCGGTCTGCCGATCGGGCCGGGTATTTATTTACCCGCATATGTAAGGCGTCTTAAATCAAGGAAATGATCCTGCTGAAAGTAAAACGCCCGGTACTGGCAATCAGCATCGGGCGTTGTTTTACGTCGTCAATGACGTCTGAGATTTACGTCTGTAAATGCTAGTGCGCGAGCGGTTTCGCGGCGGTGGCCTTGTTCAGTTCAGGCCACAGAACCATTACCAAATCAATCAGGCGGTGAAGCTGTTCGGTACTGGCGCCGTCACGTGCTTGCACGGACATCCCCTGAATGGTACAGGCCAGATATTTGGCCAGCAGAGCGCTGTCTGTGGTCTGCGGCACTTCATTGCTGAGTTTCTTCATTTCGAAATACTCCAGCAACGTGCGTTCCTGCGAAAGATGGCGGCCGCGCAGCATTTCTGCGATGTCCTGCGATGAAGATGACATCCCGGAAGAGGCACTCACCATAAAGCAGCCGCTCGGGGTATCGCAGTCGGTAAACAGCTCCGCCGTGGTGCGCAGATACTGCTCGATGGCCTGTTCGACGGACAAATCTGTTCTGCTCAGCAGACAGAAACTCTTTTCGTAAAAGGTTGCCAGATAATGTTCGACGGCAGCGCGGAATAACCCTTCTTTATTACCAAATTCGGCATATAAGGTAGGAGCTTTCGCACCGGTGGCTTCGACCAAATCCGCTAATGAAGTGGCCTCGTAGCCATGACGCCAGAATAAATTCAGGGCCTTGCTCAGAGCAGTTCCGCGATCGAACTGTTTTGGGCGACCGCGACTTTTCCGGACCAAAGCCGTCTGTTCAGTGCTCATACACCCTCCTTCCATCACCCTAGTGGTTCTGGTTGTTTAAATAATTTAACGATCATTATTAAAAATAGTTGCGCACAAGTCCAGCAGAGATTATTATTTAATTATCGAGCGATAAGTAAATCACTCCCACCAGCAAGTCAGACGCTGTTATCAGCTAAGAATCCCAGGACAACACATCATGCGTAATCTAAAAACCCTTCTTGCAGTTATGGCATTAACCGCTGTCCCGGTTGCCAATGTTGCCGCACAGCAGGTTATCATGATGCCAACCCAGAGTCAGGAAGTCGCCATGGTCAATGTGACCGGAGACAGCAACTTTTGTCATCCGGGCCGTTTTGTAAACGGTAAATCCTCACAGCAACGCATCCCGACTTCTCCGACGATGCCACCTGCTCCGGCCGGTTCAGCCAATCATCCTCCTGTTTACTATTAAGGAGATTGATCTGAACTCTGCTCCTGCAGGGTAAAGAACGAGGCGACATGATGTCGCCTTACTTTTTCCGCTCTCTCTCAATGTGTAAATAGCCCCTACGTTTTTAACACCCTCAGTGCTCCGCGCCAACCATTAAATTATCACTCATTAAATAATTCTTGATAGCGTCATAAAATCGCACTATCATTTGATTATCGATCGTTAATTAATTTTTTTCGCGACCCAATTTAACAAGATGATTACATTCGAAGCAATAAACGTGATCAGCTTCACAGCACAATTAGTTAACGGTTATTAAAAAAACATCTTGCACAGGAATCGATCAATCGCTAACATTAACTTATCGAACGTTAATTAATAACGTTGACCGAATCCGAAACAGACTT
Source organism: uncultured Enterobacterales bacterium (assembly GCA_963519305.1). GTDB lineage: Bacteria > Pseudomonadota > Gammaproteobacteria > Enterobacterales > Enterobacteriaceae > Ewingella. The sequence goes on along the minus strand of CAUQMS010000004.1, from coordinate 35,971 downwards.
CTCCAGATTAACGAACAGGACCTGACATCATGAAAAACGTAAAAATGACCCTCGCAGCACTCGCACTGGCTACCGTTTCTTTCTCTTCAATGGCCGCAACGCTGGTTGATTCAGCGCCCGCTAACCAACAAAAAATCGGTGTTATCAGCGCCAACTCAGGCAATGACCTTTCCAGCCTGCAGCGTGAACTGAATGCGAAAGCCACCGAAGCGGGTGCAACGTCTTACCGCATTATCGGTGCTTCAGGTGACAACTACCTGCACGGTACTGCTGAGTTGTACAAATAACAGCGACGACGCTAAAACGCGTACCGCACAATTAGTTAACGATTAATAAATAAATAGATTGCGCAGAATGTGATCCAGGTCTAAGATTTAATTATCGAACGTTAAACAAAACGTATGACCGATTCATCACCTGCTGATGCGCAGACTAACAAAAAAGTTAAAAAGGTAAATATCATGAAAAACATCGCTATGACATTCGCAGCAATCGCACTGGCTACCGCTTCTTTCTCTACGCTGGCCGCGACACAAGTACAATCTGCACCCGCTAATTCACAAGCCATTGGTGTGATAAGCGCGCAGGCCGGTTCGAACCTGAGCAGCCTGGAAAATAAACTGGCCGCTAAAGCTGAAGCCAACGGTGCAAGTTCATACCGCATCATCTCCGCTTCCGGCGACAACCGTCTGTACGGTACGGCTGAGCTGTATAAATAACAGCTGGCAGCCCGCATAAGATTGAGTTTTAAAGGTATCGGACAGAAAAACTGAAGAGTGGCTTGGCGTAGGAAGTCGAGTGCTGTCAACAGCACCGCACAGCGCAAAGTCCATCACACGACAATAGGACAAACATTATGAAAAACCTGACAATGACTATCGCAGCAATCGCACTGGCAACGGCTTCTTTCACTACAATGGCGGCCACCCAGGTTCAGTCTGCACCCGCTAACTCACAAGCCATTGGTGTAGTCAGCGCCCAGGCCGGTTCTAACCTGACCAGCCTGGAAAACAAACTGGCGGCAAAAGCTGAAGCCAATGGTGCAAGTTCATACCGCATCATCTCTGCTTCCGGTGACAACCGTCTGTACGGTACTGCTGAACTGTACAAATAAGCTCAGCGTTTTACAGTAGTATGCAGAAGAGGCGGCGTTTGCCGCCTTTTTCGTGTCTGCGATTTAAATAAAAAAGGCAGGGATTTCTCCCTGCCTTTTTGCACCACTTTAACAAAATATCAGTGCGCGGTACTTTTCAGCTGGCTATCCTGCTGATGTTGTTCGAGCGCAAGTTCGAGCAATTTAGTGATAAGTTCACTATAGCCCAGACCGCTGGCAGCCCATAATTTCGGGTACATGCTGATGTTGGTGAAGCCTGGCAATGTATTGATTTCGTTGATCACCACCTCACCCTGCGCTGTAAGGAACACGTCAACACGCGCCATCCCCCGACACTCCAGCACTTCAAATGCCTGCAAAGCAATAACGCGGATCCGGTCGTGGGTTTCCTGCGGCAAATCCGCCGGAACCGCGACTGAAGCACCCTGTTCGTTGATGTACTTCGTGTCGTAAGAGTAGAACTCGTCCTGCAGGATCACTTCCCCACAGACGCTGGCCTGCGGATGGCTATTACCTAATACCGCACACTCTATTTCGCGCCCTGCAATGGCAGATTCCACCAGCACTTTGTGGTCGAAATCGAACGCCAGATCCAATGCCTTGATAAATCCCGCTTCATTGGTGACTTTACTGACACCCACGGAAGAGCCCTGATTGGCCGGTTTGATAAACAGCGGCAAGCCGAGAGTCTGCGACACTTTTTCAAAGGAATGCAGATGGCGGTTGGTACGCGTCACGCTGATGAAAGGCGCTATGTTCAGCCCGGCATCGCGCAGCAGACGCTTGGTCACGTCTTTATCCATGCTGACAGCAGAACCTAAAACACCCGAGCCGACAAATGGCATGTTCGCCATGCGCAGCAAACCCTGCAACGAGCCATCCTCGCCCAGTGTTCCGTGAACAATAGGGAAAATAACGTCGAGCTGGGAAAGTGCGCTGGCGCTGCCGGTGTCAATCAGCTGATTTTCCGTCTGGCCGGGGATCAGCGCGACCTGATTATTCGAACGGTTCAGCGCTATCAGCGACGGATTTTCCGCATTAATTAAATAGTTGCTGGCATCATTAATATGCCACTCGCCTTTTTTATCAATGCCCAGCAGCGTTACATCAAAGCGATCTTTATCTATGGCATCGACGATGTTCTTGGCCGACTGCAGTGAAACTTCATGTTCTGCCGACTTACCGCCAAAAATGATGCCTACGCGTAATTTACTCACCTACGACTCCTTGAAATCAATAACCGGTACCGTTGCAAAACACCTTTCCTGTTCAACACGGAAATTCAGTCCACAACAAAAAGTTTCGCGCCTTTCACCGTGGAAGACTGATGCGCTTCGGCACCATCGGCCACCTGATAACTCATGCCCGGCGTCAGGGTGAAAGTCCGCCCGTCGTCCAGCCGGGTCTGTAACTCGCCTTCCAGACAGAACAACACGTGGCCTTTGCTGCACCAGTGGTCAGCCAGATATCGCGCCGAATACTCAACAATACGCACGCGGATCTCGCCAAAATGCTGAGTACGCCATAGCGCCATCCCGGTTTCACCGGCATGTTCCGTCGGCACTATCTGACTCCAGTCGGTGGTGCAAAAAGGGATATCGCCAATCTTCATACGTCTCTCTGTTTGTGCGATTTACAAAGGAAATCCAGCATAAAAGTGAGCGTAGTTTTAATCAATCACTGTTCCCTGATTACCTGAAGATTTGTGAAAACAAAGGGTATATAGCAGGTTGCAAGCCTGAAGTTGAAAAGTTGAGTAAAGCCGATTTATCCGAACGCAGGGCTACAGCGCAGGCACGACGGGGGCTCAGATGATCCGGCGAAAAAACGGCTAAAAGGGAGTGTTGCGAAAGGTGACTCTGCGACGGATGTCTCATTTCTTCGACTACGCTTAAGACAGTTTCAAAAATCAGTCCTAAACAAGGAGTACTTCATGCCTTATCAAACGATCAATCCTTTCAACAACAAGCTTATCAAGGAATATCAAACACATAATGACCAGCAGGTTGAACAGGCGCTGGATGCGGCACATACCCTCTATAAGTCTGACTGGGGTCAGGGCGACATGCAGCAGCGCCTGAAAGTGCTGCATAAATTGTCTGAACTGATGGCCTCCCGCGTTGAAGAGCTGGCGAAAATTGTCAGTGTCGAAATGGGTAAACTGATTGAACAGAGCCGCGGGGAAGTAAAGCTGTGCGCTGAAATTGCCCAATATTATGCGGACAACGCCGAAGCGTTTCTTAAACCTGTGCCCTACAAATCCAGCCTCGGTGAAGCCTGGGTCGAGCACAGCCCGATTGGTGTGATCATGGCCGTGGAGCCGTGGAACTTTCCGTTCTATCAGTTAATGCGCGTGCTGGCACCCAACCTTGCGGCCGGTAACAGCGTTATCGTCAAACATGCCGGTATCGTTCCACACTGTGCGGAAACCTTCGAGAAACTGGTGGCAGAAGCCGGTGGTCCGAAAGGCGCTTACACCAACCTGTTTATCTCTCAGGATCAGGTGGCGAATATCATCGAGGATGACCGTGTTCAGGGCGTTGCGCTGACCGGTTCGGAAAAAGCCGGGGCCGTGGTGGCCGCCAAAGCCGCCAGTAAGCTGAAGAAATCAACGCTGGAGCTGGGCGGTAATGACATCTTCGCCGTTCTGGAAGATGCCGATATCGACCACGCCGCCAAAGCCGGGGCCGAGGCCCGCGTCTCCAATGCCGGCCAGGTCTGTACCGCCGCCAAACGCTTCATCATTCATGAAAAAGTGGCTGATGAATTCCTGAAGAAATTCACCGAACATTTCAACGCGCTGAAAATCGGTGACCCGCTCGATGCCAGCACCACGCTTGGCCCGCTGTCATCCGCTGATGCACTGAAAACCCTGACCAAACAGGTCGAACAGGCGGTGAAAAACGGCGCGAAAGTACATGTCGGGGGCAAAGCGGTGTCCGGTAATCCGGGTAACTTCTATGAGGCAACCATTCTGACTCACATTACCCGTGACAACCCGGCCTATTTCGAAGAGTTCTTCGGCCCGGTTGCGCAGGTGTACGTGGTGAAAAATGATGAGGAACTGGTGAAACTCGCCAACGACTCCAACTACGGTTTGGGCGGCGCGCTGTTTACGAAAGATATGAACCGTGCCCGCAAGCTGGCAACCAAAATTGAAACCGGGATGTTATACGTTAACTCCCCGACCGACACCGCGCCGGAACTGCCTTTTGGTGGCGTAAAACGTTCAGGCTTTGGCCGCGAGCTGTCCGATTTAGGCATCAAAGAGTTTGTGAACCAGAAACTGGTGGTACTGGCCGCGAAGTCTTAATTATCCCCCGTAACCATTCCCTCTCCATGCGGAGAGGGAAATCCCATCTCTTCCCTGTCTTTAATGTTCCCTTGACCCATAACAAAGCGCCCGCAGTACGTCCCTCTTTATAATCATGGCCGTTTGTCTTCCCACGGGTAACTCAACATGGCTTATGAACTCAATCTGAACTGGCAAGAATTCTTAGAAAAATACTGGCAGAAACGACCTGTTGTCTTAAAAAAAGCGTTCATTGATTTTATCGACCCGATTACGCCGGACGAACTGGCGGGGCTGGCAATGGAGCCAGAAGTCGACAGCCGTTTGGTCAGCCATAAGAATGGTCAATGGCAGGCCAGCAACGGGCCTTTCGAGCACTTCGATCATCTGGGAGAAACCGGCTGGTCGCTGCTGGCGCAGGCGGTTAACCACTGGCACGCCCCTTCTGCTGAACTGGTGCGTCCTTTTCGCGTGCTGCCAGACTGGCGCTTAGATGATCTGATGATCTCCTACTCGGTACCCGGCGGCGGCGTTGGTCCGCATATCGACCAGTACGACGTGTTTATCATTCAGGGGATGGGCAGCCGCCGCTGGCGCGTCGGGGATAAATTACCGCTCAAGCAGTTCTGTCCGCATCCGGCCCTGCTGCACGTCGAGCCGTTCACTCCGATCATCGATGAAGACCTTGAACCGGGCGACATTCTCTATATTCCGCCGGGTTTCCCGCATGACGGCATCACGCACACCGAGGCTTTCAACTATTCCATTGGTTTCCGTGGCCCGAACAGCCGGGACTTAATCAGCAGCTTCGCTGACTACGCACTGGAAAATGATCTTGGCGGCGAGCACTACAGCGACCCGGATCTGACGCTGCGTGACCACGTGGGCAAAGTCGAAGAGTATGAGATGGAGCGCGTGCGCGCCATGATGCATCAGCTGATCGACCAGCCGGAAGATTTCAAGCAGTGGTTTGGCCGTTTTGCGACCACGCCGCGCCACGAACTGGACATCGCACCGGCCGAGCCACCGTATGAAGCGCAGGAAATCGTTGATGCACTGATGCAGGGCGACAGCCTGACCCGCCTGAGCGGTCTGCGCGTGCTGAATGTGGGCGAACGCTTCTTCGTTAACAGTGAACCGCTGGAAACCTCCAACCATCACGCGGCCGACGCCCTATGTCGCCACACCCTGATCGGCAAGCAAGAGCTGGGTAATGCGCTGCAGGATCCGGAGTTTGTCGTGGTATTAACCGACCTGGTTAATCAGGGATACTGGTATTTCGACGAATAACAGAGCCATCTGACGGCGAAGGCTTAAAAAGGCGGCGTCCCTGCTCAGGGGCCGCCTTTTTTATGTCGGGAAGAAAAGAGGATTACTGACGATATGTTTTCATGAACGATAAGTTTTCATGGGCGATAAGTTTTCATGGGCGATAAAGCTTAACCGGTGTTTTCTGTTTGCGCGGCGGCTCAAAGAGAACAATATCTTCACCATGAATATATTTGGCGCGCAGAATCGAGGAGATCTTATCCATCGCCATGACGATCACCACCAGAATCAGAGTGATAAACATCACCACATCCCAGTTCCACAGACGCATATTCTCGGCATACACCAGACCAATTCCGCCCGCACCGACAAAACCCAGCACCACCGCAGAACGGGTGTTTGACTCAATCTGATAGAGCGACAGTGCCAAAAAGGTCGGGAAGGATTGGGTGAAGATCCCGAAGCGATGCGTTTGCAGCGGATTGGCGCCCAGCGCCCGCAGACCACGGCTTGGCGAACGTTCCACCGCCTCGTGCCCTTCGGCGTAGAGCTTACCCAGCAAACCCATGTCCTGCATGATGATCGCCAATACCCCGGCCAGCGGCCCCATGCCGACGGCGCGCACAAAAATCAGCCCCCAGATCGCCATATCCAGCCCGCGCAACACGTCCAGCAGGCGGCGAACCACCAGAGAAACCGGGCGCAGCAGCGGCGTGGACATCACATTACGCGCCGCCAGAAACGACAGTGGCAACGCCAGAAATGACGCCGTAATGGTGCCAGCAAAGACAATCGCCAGCGTCATCGCTATCTGCCCAAAGTAGTACATCAGCGGCCACTGCGAGAAGTTATGCCAGACGAACATACGCAGAAAATAGCGCCCCACCTGACTGGTACCGCGTACGATGGCGTCCCACGGAATACCGTAGTACGTGAAAAAATAGAGGTAATAGAGCGTGATCAGCACAGCGAATACGCCGAGATAGCGCAGATAGCGGCGCTGGGCGGAGAACAGCTTGGAATGATCGCGCTTAATGCCGGCGATTGCCGACGGTGCCAGTGCTTCAGTCAGCATCAGAACGTGCCCTCTACTGCGCGTTTACGCAGTTTTCCCGATAAGAAGTCCATGATGGAAACCACCAGAATGATCAACAGCAGCGTCATGCTCACCTGATCGTAGCGGTCAAGTTTGATGGAGGTCATCAGCTCCTGCCCGATACCGCCCGCACCGACCAACCCGAGGATCGTAGACTGACGGAAGTTGATTTCAAGGCGCATAAAGCTGTACGACAGGAAGATAGGTTTGACCTGCGGCCAGATCGCGAAACGCATACGTTGCAGACGCCCCGCTCCGCAGGATTTCAGCCCGCGTACCGGTTTGTCGGATGCTGTTTCAATCGATTCATAAAACAATTTGGTCAGGCTGCCAACGGTATGCAGCGTCAGGGCGATAAAGCCCGGTATCGCGCCGATACCAAACGCCATCACGCACATCACCGCCCAGGCCAGCTCCGGCATGGTGCGCAGGAAAGCGACAAAGGTGCGGATACTCAGTTTCAGCCATTTTGGCGAATCGGTATTATTGGCCGCCATAAACGCCAGCAGTGTTGCCAGCGCGGTCGATAAAATGGTCGATGAAAGCGCCAACTGAATAGTTTCCCAAATCAGCGGCAACTGAATATTGAGCCGGTATCCCCAGTAGGCCAGCGAGCCCTCGGTATGACCGTCCGCAAACAGTAATGACCAGTGCAATACCGGCACCGTTTCACCGATATAATCAAAGAAATGAGGAGCCGAAAGAAATACCGTCTTCAGATTAAGCTCAGACACATTGCCTGACCACAAATAAAGCACCAGCATCAGCCCCGACCAGACCAATGCCTCACGCTTTTGCTTACCGCGTATTTGCTGGTAATAACGATCGAAGTCTTTATTCAAAATAGAGTTCCGGTTTCTCTGTAAATAATATCCATGCCTACCCAATAGATTTCATAGTGCAGCAAGGCGGCAACTGAATGAATCCCCGGGAGCTTACATAAGTAAGTGACCGGGGTGAGTGAAGGAAGCCAACGCTGCTGCGGCGTGAAAGATGAAGGGTATTAGCGCGAACCTTTGGTGAGCTCTCGCTTCATGTCTATGATCTGTTGATATTCAGCCAGCGTCGTGTCGCCAATATGCATTTTACCGCCAGCGGCTTTAATCCAGCAGGCGTGGTCGTCTTTATCCAGTTTCTTAATCGCGCTGACCAGTTTCGCTTTGAAATCAGCCGGTAAATCGCTGCGCACTAAAATCGGGCCATTCGGAATTAAAGGCGATTCCCAAATGATGCGGATTTTCTTCATCAGGTCCGGCTGGTCCATACGGATCATGCGGTTGAAGGCACCCGAGGTATAACCGGTTTCGCGGTCACCAATCATTGAGGCCCAGGTCACTGCGCCGTCAAACTGGCCGTTAAGCACGCCGAGGATATCCTGCTCATGCCCACCGGAGAAGGTGACACTCGAGAAGAAGTTGTTGTATTTATTATCTGTATTACCGCCAAACTCTTTCTTAAACGTCTGGTTCGGGATCAAATAACCCGAGGTGGAATCCGGGTCGGCAAAGCCAAACGCCTTACCTTTCAGGTCGGACAGCTTCTTATACGGACTGTCGGCTTTTACTACGACCACCGAGTGGTACCCACGGGACTGGTCAGTGTCATCAATAGTAATACCGACAATATCGACGGCTTTCGGATTATTAATATAAACAGAGGCAAAAGAGGATGGCGACATGCTTAATACCATGTCGATTTTCCCGCCCAGCAGCCCCTGAATAACGCCAGAGTAATCGGAAGAGTTGCGTAATTTAGTATCAACATTTAATTCTTTATCGAAGAAATCTTTCACACACTGATTATCGCCGATTTGCTGCGTGGCATTCTGTCCGCCCAATATACCCAGATTTAACTCTTTCGGTGCATCTTCTGCCATGCTGTGCATTGCGGTGAATGTACCCGCTACCAGTACTGCCAGACGTAATAAATTCTTCATGTAGTCATGACCCTTTATAGATGTAGAGAAAGTTGAGATAAGTAAATCCAAATAACTTCACGAGATTATTTATTGTGACCAACAACACTAATTCTGTAATTCACCCTCTTCCCCATATAACTGGTGAAGAATGTCGTCATTTAATTGGTCCGGATGACCATCAAAGATGATCTGGCCTTTAGCAATACCAATCACCCGGGTACAGAAGTCTTTAACCAGCTCAACGGAATGTAGGTTAACCATTACGGCGATGTTTTCTTCGCTGACTTTCTTCAGCGCATTCATGATGCGCAGGGTATTTTTCGGGTCCAGCGACGCTACCGGTTCATCGGCCAGCAGAATTTTCGGGTTCTGCATCAGCGCACGGCAAATCGCCACGCGCTGCATCTGGCCGCCGGAGAGATTCTCGGCGCGCTGCAACGCATGCGGCAGCATATGTAACCATTCGAGCAGGGAAATCGCGCGGGCGCGGTCTTCATCGTCGAACTGGTTGAAGAAAGATTTGAAAGTCGACGTCTGGCTGAGGCGACCAAGCAGTACGTTGGTCAGTACGTCAAGGCGCGGCACCAGGCAGAAATCCTGGAAAATCATGCCACAACCGGCACGCCAGCGGCGCAGTGACTTACCGGTCAAGCCGGCCAGCTGCTGCTGCTCACCATTTTCGTAGTGACACACCACGCTGCCGTCTGACAAAGGAATTGTGCCGTTAAGCACGTGCAGCAAGGTGGATTTCCCCGCGCCCGAGCGACCAATCACGGCGACAAACTCACCGGCATGCAGGTCAAAACTGATGTCGTTAAGCACCCGCTGGCCGGATTTATAGGATTTAACCAGCCCTTTTACATCGAGTACTTTATTCTGCTGTTGTGGCCTGGCCTGAGGATATTCAGCCTGTGCCAGCTTAAGTTGAGCTTGCGCCATGATGCTGTCTCTCGGTTGCTTACAGATTCTGGCAATCATTAAGCGCGAGTTTTATGACACATTGATGATGCTTTAATGGCCGTCCGGTGACGCGCTTCCCTGCCTTCGGCGGCTTTTAAGTCTATGATGGATTCGGGTCGATAAACTGAAGGAGAAGAAATGAACATGCATCAGGACAATCAGGGGCTGATTTCGCGTCTGAAAGAGATTGCCGGTAGCCGTCACGTCTTAACGGGCGACAGTAATACGGAACGTTACCGTAAAGGATTTCGCTCCGGCGGCGGTAAAGCGCTGGCGGTGGTGTTTCCGCAGACCCTGCTGCAACAGTGGCAACTGCTGAAAGCCTGCGTCGACGCCGACAAAATTGTCATCATGCAGGCCGCCAACACCGGCCTGACCGAAGGGTCGACGCCGAGCGGTGACGATTACGATCGCGACATTATTATTTTCAGCACCCTGAAGCTCGACCACATCGAGCTGCTCGACGGCGGCAATCAGGTAATTGGTTTCCCCGGCAGTACCTTATATAAGCTGGAAAAAATCCTCAAACCTTACGGGCGTGAACCTCACTCCGTCATTGGTTCTTCATGCATCGGTGCATCGGTGGTCGGCGGCATCTGCAATAACTCCGGCGGTTCACTGGTGAAACGCGGCCCCGCCTACACTGAAATGGCGCTGTATGCGCAAATCAATGCTCAGGGTGAACTGCAACTGGTGAACCATCTGGGGATCGTGCTCGGCGACACGCCGGAAGAGATGCTAACGCGCCTCGAAAAAGGCAATTTCAAAGACGAAGAGATCAGCCACGACCAGCGCAGGGCCTCTGACCATGACTATGCAGAACGGGTGCGCGACGTCCAAGCCGACACGCCGTCGCGTTTTAATGCCGATCAGCGTCGCCTGTTCGAAGCCTCCGGCTGTGCCGGGAAACTGGCCGTCTTCGCCGTACGTCTCGACACCTTCCCGGCGGAGAGCCAGCAGCAGGTATTTTATATCGGCACCAACAGCACCGCCGTACTGACCGAGCTACGCCGCCAGATCCTGCTGGATTTCAAAAACCTGCCCGTGGCCGGTGAATATATGCACCGCGATATTTTCGATATCACTGAGGTCTATGGCAAAGATACCTTCATGATGATCGACAAACTCGGCACTGACAAAATGCCCGACATGTTCAGTGCCAAAGGCAAGTTTGACGCCCGCATCAGCAAAGTGCCGTTCCTGCCGAAAAACTTCAGCGACCGCGTGATGCAGTGCATCAGCAAAGCGCTGCCCAACCATCTGCCGCCGCGGATGAAAAAATACCGCGACCGCTATGAGCATCACCTGTTATTGAAAATGTCCGGTGAAGGGATCGGCGAAGCGCAGACCTTCCTCACCCGCTTCTTTACGGAAAACGAAGGGGACTTTTTTGTCTGTTCCGATGAAGAAGGGAAAAAAGCGTTCCTGCATCGTTTTGCCGCCGCCGGTGCTGCGGTGCGCTATCACGCGGTGCATGAAAAGGAGGTGGAAGACATTCTGGCGCTGGACATCGCCCTGCGCCGCAACGACAAAGAGTGGTTCGAAACCCTGCCACCGGAAATCGATAATCAATTGGTGGCGAAACTCTATTACGGCCACTTTATGTGCCACGTATTCCATCAGGATTACATCGTCAAAAAAGGGGCAAACAGCAAAAAACTGAAACATCAGATGCTGGAAATTCTCGATGCCAAAGGGGCCGAATACCCCGCTGAGCATAACGTCGGGCATCTGTATATCGCCAAGCCACACATGAAAGCCTTCTACCAGCAAGCCGACCCGACCAACAGTTTTAACCCAGGGATTGGTAAGACGAGTAAGCTGAAAAACTGGCGGGGGTAAGTGCGGGTTTTCACAGAGAGTTTTATAATCGCAAAATGGAAACGGCCCCGGCGCTTTCACCCGCCGGGGCCGTTTTTACCTGTTCAGCAACTCGTCTTAATTATTCGCTGACAGTCTGGGTCGCTAATAATTGTAAGGTTGCAAAATAAGGCGTCTCTTTCGAGTCAAAACCATAGATATTGCCGGTCTGTTTGCTATCCCCTGATAAACAGAAAGCAATTTCTGTTTGGCCATTTTGCATAGCCTGACGCACCATCGCGTCCACATCAAAGTTGTAATAGCCTTTCGCGCCGCTCACAAAAATAGTGCTCCATTTTGAAAAGTCACAGGTCGGGCGGGTGTTCCAGGTTACCGTGTTTTCATCCCATTGAGTCGTTGTTTTATAAAGGTAGAGCGCTTTCGAATCGTCCGGATTATTGGTCAGAGCACCGTTCAAACGCATGACATATTTGAAAAGAGCAAGCTGATCAGCTGGGAATGTGGTTGGCAGTGCCGGGATTGGGAATTTGAAGAGCACTATTTTTTGCGGATTATTCGCATCTTTACTGCTGGTAGGATCTGACTGCGCCAGGAGCTGGGTGGCTCCACCAAAGTTTTTGTCACTGTCAGCCTGATTACTGACATAAGTATCAGCTGTCGTTTCGCGGTAGCTATAAGGCATAACCCCCGTGCAGTCATAGTTATTATTCATGCAGCGTTCGGTCATGAATTTTGCCGCATCAGGCGACCAGCCATTCACAAAATCGCCGTGGGCGGTATATATCGAACCCCACAAGTCAGTACGCACTTCCCCGTTCATTTGCGGATCAAGCGAGAGCTTCACGTCGTTTAAATTCAGTGAATCATAGCCATCAATAATATAAGCCACATTCAGGCTGATACCTGGAATATGGGCAGGATAGTCAGCCGGGCAAGACCCGTCGGCGTTTGAGTAAACGGCGTTAGGAAGTCTTGCGGGCGCGGCCGGTTTGGCTTTAAGCGTTTTACCATCCCAGCAGGTTGGGAAGTGGACACTGATATTCACTTGCAGCGTACTGCCCGGCGTGCGTTGACAAATGCGATTGGCATCGTTGGTATAACCGCGGCCATCATTACACAGGAAGGTAATATGGCTGTTCGACGTTGTGCCTTTGTGGTCACCTGCCAGCAGTTCCAGACCTGCCGGAAATGAGGTAAGCGGATATTGCGTACTGTTGGTCGTTTGATAATAAATCTTGGCATATTTCGGCGGCGCAATGGTGCCGTTCGGCAACTGCATGGAAGGCGTCCAGTAAGCCGATGAATCAGCCAGACTGTCGCAGGTGGTTCCCGCAGAGCTACGCAGTGACTCGTAAGTCTTAAAGGCATTGGTATTCTGATTACCAAAGAAGTCATGCCACATGGCGTGGTTTGGCATGCCATACATCAGGATAGAATCGTCACCCAGTTTATGTGAAAAGGCACATTCCACACTCTGTTGGTAATTATCGGCGTAGGCATACAGCGGGCTCAGCAGCAAGCTGAGGGGGAACAGCAGCAAAGAAAGTAAAAAGCGTTTCATAGACAGATCTCCGGAGTAAAAACGCAGTGCATGGACTTATATTTAAGCCATGAATGTATTTCGACTATAGAGCTTCTGGTTGTACGGGAGGCCTCACAATACATCTCTGAGAAATCATTTTTTATTAGGTGAGCTTTTTGACGCCAAAAGAAAAGCCGGAATCAGGTTGCCCGGATCCGGCTTTTCTGACGAATGATATTAATGAAATTGAAGGTAGGCGACGTGCGTTTGCAGGTACTCCTGCAAGCCGTGTTTACCGTCGGCACCGCCCACTCCTGATTTACGCCAGCCCGCATGGAACCCCTGCATAGCCTCGAAGTTTTCGCGGTTAATGTAGGTTTCACCAAACTTCAGCTGTTTCAACGCTATCATCGCGGTATTGATGTTGCTGGTGTAGATGGATGATGTCAGGCCGTATTCACTGTCGTTAGCCATTGCAATGGCCTCCTCCAGCGTCTTGAATACAGCGACCGGCAGTACCGGGCCAAACACTTCTTCGTGCATGATCGGCATCTCCTGCTTCACATCCACCAGCAGCGTCGGCGGATAAAAGAAGCCGGTGCCCTGTGCGCGCTTACCGCCCAGCAGCACTTTTGCGCCCTGCGATACGGCTTTCGCCACTTTGTCTTCCACACGTTGCAACGCGGCGGCGCTGATCAGCGGTCCCATATCCAGCTCTTTTTTCTCTGCGGTGTTGCCGAATGTGACCTGCTTCATCGCTTCGCTGATACGCGAAACAAACTCGTCGTATACCCCTTCCTGCACATAGACACGTTCGGCGCAGTTACACACCTGCCCGGTATTAATTATGCGCGAACTGACGATAGCTTTGACGGCCAGATCGAGATCGGCATCGTTCATTACGATAGCCGGGGCTTTGCCGCCCAGCTCCAGCGACACTTTGGTGACGTTCTGCGCGGCGGCGGTCATGGTGGCAATCCCGGCGGCGACGCTGCCGGTCAGGCTGACCATACCCACTTTCGGGTTGCCAGCCAGCTCCTGGCCGACCGTCGGGCCGTAGCCGGTCACGATATTCAGCACGCCTTTGGGCAGGCCGATTTTATGAATGATTTCCGCGAAGATCACCGCGTTATTGGGCGTAATTTCGCTCGGTTTGATGACAATGGTGTTGCCGGTGATCAGCGCCGGTGCTGCTTTACGCGCAATCAGGAAGAACGGAAAGTTCCACGGCAGAATGCCGGTGGTCACGCCAATGGCTTTGCGGAACACAAAAATATTCTCATTCGGACGGTCACTCTGAATGATTTCCCCTTCGTAACGACGCGCCCACTCCGCCATGTAATCGAGGTAATCGGCGGTGAACAGCACTTCAGTCTGCGCCAGACCGTAGGTTTTTCCGCCTTCGGCAATAATGGTTTCAGTCAGCTCGGCTTCGCGCTCACGGATACCGGCGGCGATGTTATGCAGCCATACGCCGCGTTCAACGGCCGGTAACGCTTCCCAGCCCGGCTGCGCCGCTTCGGCGGCATCGATAGCCTTTCTGGCATCCTGTGCCGTGCCTTCCGGGATCTGCGAAATCCGCTGTTCCGTTGCCGGATTCATAACGTCAATCCACTTCCCGCCGGTGTTTTCAACAAATTCACCGTTGATATACATACGTTTCTGAATGGTGCTCATGTAAGAAGTCTCCAAATCCGGGTAGAGGTGATGAATGAATTGTTAATAAAACAGCTCTTTTTTGTGAAGTTTTAACAGCCTGTTCCATCCACCGAACTTTTACCTTTCCGTGAGTGCCAGTTAACGTTTGGAAATGGCAAAAAAGTCATGATCGGCCTGACCGAGATAACGTTTTCGAAAATTACGAAGAGGAGCCTTCACTCAAAATAGTTCGGGCTGCGCGATTGCCCCGCAAGCCCGAACTAAACTGAGTATTTACTGACGGAGGGTGCGTGGCGCATACCCAAACTCGCGCTTAAACAGCGTCGAGAAATGGTTGCTGTCGCAGAAACCGCACTGATGGGCGATTTCGGTGATGGAGCTGTCGCCAAAGCGCAGCATGTTGCGCGCGTTGAGCAGGCGAAGACGGTTGAGATAATTGAGCGGCGTACAGCCGGTTTGTTGTTTCATCTGGCGGTGTAAGGTGCGCAGCGACATGGAAAATTTTTCGGCCAGTACCGTCCAGTCGATCTCTTCATCGTAATGTTCGTTCATCCAGTCCAACAGATTATTCAGGTCACCGCCCTGCCCGCCATACCCCACATCGCGACTGCCTTTACGCAGCAGCAGCAGAAGCTGCATAAAATAGAGCTCCTGCTGGGCCTGGGATTCCGGCAGTTGATTGGCCGGTTTGCGCGCCAGCAGATCAATAAGCGTTTTGGCCTGCGTTATCTGCCCCGGATTAATGCGCCAGTGCGCCGGATAAATACCTTCGACTTCCTGTGGAAGCAGATCGTTGATGCCGTTGAGAAAGCGGAAGGCCTCCGGGCTGCGGTACAGCACGTTAGTGAGGTGCAGATTGTCGGTGTTTTCATACAGATGATGATCGCGGTAACGCACAAAACAGACGCTGCCGGCGCTGAGGATCAGGGGTTTATCGTTAAAGACATGCGTACCGGTGCCCTGCTCGACCAGCACAATTTCGTTGAAATCCAGGTGATGGTGCTCAGGAAAGGTGTCGTGGGGATGACGCGGCTCAATGGCGACCGGCAAATCTCCTGAGGGGAAATAATCACTACTGCGTAACACGGTCATTTCCGGCTCCTGATTAACATTATTGTAATATCTTAGTCGTCACAAATGCACTCATCGGGCTGAAACTGTGACCGGCCAATCGCTTTTGAACAATACCTCTATTTCCCCGTTCGATTCGGCGTAAATCTGCGTAATCCGCCGCGTTATGCCCCGAAAGTGTGCGAATTTATTTGACTAAAACTCTGTGTGTTTCTGCCCGTTTCGCCTGCCTGATAAAAAATTGTTATCAATTTGTGAGATTGTTCTCCCATACCTTTGTGTCTTTGCCATTATTGGCCAGCAACTGGCACTCGCGGAAAGGTCAGCCTGTCAGCAACCTCCTAAAGTCGTGATCATGCGCCTGGCGCGTCGGCAACTTTTGGTCGTTAAACTTTTTGCGGACTTATATGGAGTGCCAAGAATGAAATTAAAACACGTACTGAGCCTCACCCTGATGGCGAGCAGCATCCTGCTGGCAGGCGCGGCATCGGCAGAAGTGAAAATTGCGCTGGTGGCGAAATCGCTCGGCAACGGATTTTTTGAAGCGGCTAACGTCGGCGCGCAGCAGGCCGCTAAAGAACTGGGCGATGTGAAAGTGATTTACACCGGGCCGACCACCACCACCGCCGAGGCGCAGATTGAAGTGCTGAACGGCCTTATTGCTCAGGGCGTCGATGCGATTGCCGTCTCCGCCAATGACCCCGACGCACTGGTTCCGGTGCTCAAAAAAGCCATGCAGCGCGGCATCAAAGTGGTGTCATGGGATTCCGGCGTGGCTAAAGATGGCCGCCAGATCCACCTCAATCCGTCCAATAATGCGCTGATTGGCGAAACCAACGTCAAACTTGCCGCTGATGCGCTGAAAGCGCTGAATGTGGAAAAAGGCGACGTGGCGATCCTCAGTGCGACACCGACTTCCACCAACCAGAATCTGTGGATTGCCGGGATGAAAAAGGTGCTGCCGAAGTACCCTTCGGTCAATCTGGTCACCGTGGCCTATGGCGATGATCTGTCGGATAAAAGCTACCGTGAAACCATCGGTCTGCTGAAATCCTACCCACACCTGAAAGTGATTATTTCCCCGTCATCCGTCGGTATTGTGGCGGCTGCACAGGCGGTTAAAGATCAGGGCAAAATCGGCAAAGTGTACGTGACCGGCCTGGGGCTGCCGTCTGAAATGGCCGGTGCCATCAAGTCCGGTGCGACCAAAAGCTTTGCTATCTGGAACCCGATTGATCTCGGCTACGCCGCCACCTATCTGGCCTACGATCTGGTTAAGGGCACCGCCACCAAAACTGAAGCCAGCATGGGCCGTTTAGGCAAGGTGAAACTGGATGCCGACGGCAGCGGCGCGATGGCCGAACCTTTCATTTACGACGCCAGTAACATCGACAAATTCTCTAAAATATTCTGATCCTGAATGCGGCTGACCGGCGTGCCGGTTGGCCGTTTTGTTGTATTTTGCCAGACAGGGGAATGGTATGAATGACTCCGCAACTCCGCTTTTGTCATTACAGGCTATCAGCAAAGTCTTTCCGGGCGTCAGGGCGTTGAATAACGTCCATCTGGATTTGTATCCGGGAAAAGTCACGGCCCTGATTGGCGAAAACGGCGCGGGTAAATCGACGCTGGTGAAAGTTATGACCGGAATTTACCAGCCGGAAGAAGGCGAACTGCGCTATAAAGCCATTCCGATCAAGCTGCCCAATCCGGAATCTGCGCACAAGATTGGCATTACCGCCATTCATCAGGAAACCGTGCTGTTTGACGAACTCTCCGTCACCGAAAATATCTTTGTCGGTCACTACGTATATTCGGGAATTTTTAAACGTCTCAACTGGCCCGCGATGCATCAGCAGGCGCGCGCTATCCTGACGCGGCTGGAAGTGAATATCGATCCGCACGCCACGCTCAAAGAGCTGAGCATCGCGCAGCGTCACATGGTGGCTATTGCCCGCGCACTGTCGTTCGATGCGCAGGTTGTGATCCTCGATGAACCGACAGCGGCACTCTCTCAGCATGAAATTACCGAGTTTTATCAGATTGTCGAACGCCTGAAAGCTGAGGGCAAAGCCATCCTGTTTATCTCGCATAAATTCGACGAAATCTTCGCCATTTCCGATTACTACACCGTACTGCGCGACGGCAGCTACGTCGGTTCCGGCAAAATCAGTGGCATCAGCGAGCGCCAAATGGTCACTATGATGGTGGGCCGCGAACTCAGTCAGGCCTACCCGAAAGTGAATTGCGAGCGGGGCGAAACGGTGCTGGAAGTGCAGGACCTCAGCCATCCGACTGAATTCTCCGGGATCAACTTCTCGCTGCGCAAAGGTGAAATCCTTGGTTTTTACGGGCTGGTCGGCGCAGGCCGGACCGAGCTGATGCAGGCGCTGTTTGGCGTCACACAGCCGGGCGGCGGAAAAATTCTTATTCACGGCAAAGAGCACCATTTCTCACGCCCTTCGCAGGCTATCCGCGCGGGCATCGTGTATGTGCCGGAAGAGCGGCAGAAACAGGGCGCGATCATTGATTTGCCCATCAGCCAGAACATCAGCCTGCCGCAGCTCGGCCAGCTCAATCCGCGCGGCGTGCTTAATGACAAAAAAGAGTGGGCACTGGCCGATGACTACGCCAAACGGTTGCAGATTAAAGCCTCAAGCTGGAAACAACCGGTCGGCACGCTGTCCGGCGGCAATCAGCAGAAAGTGGTTATCGCCAAATGGTTGGCGACCAAACCGGACATCATCATTCTGGATGAACCGACCAAAGGCATTGATATCGGCTCTAAAGCGGCGGTGCATCAGTTTATGTCCGAGCTGGTCGGCCGCGGGCTGGCGGTGATTATGGTTTCGTCCGAACTACCTGAAGTGATGGGCATGGCGGACAGGATCATCGTGATGCACGAAGGTCTGATGGTCGCTGCATTCAACGCGGGCGAGGCCACCGCCGAAATGATTGTCACCGCCGCCAGCGGTGTGTCACGGGAGGCTGCATAATGAAAAATCTGCTGAAGTACCGCGAGCTGCTGCTAGCAGTGGTGATTGTCCTGATGGTGTTCGGCGTCGGCGCCCGTTCACCCGAGTTTCTGGGTATGGGCAACCTGCTGGAGATGTTCAACGACACCTCGATTCTGATCATTCTGGCACTCGGCCAGATGATGGTGTTGCTGACCAAAGGCATTGACCTGTCGATGGCAGCCAATCTGGCGCTGACCGGCATGATTGTCGCGCTGATTAATTTCCATCACCCGGATATTCCGGTGTGGTCGCTGGTGCTGCTGGCAACGGTGCTGGGTCTGGTAATGGGAGCGATTAATGGTTTGCTGGTGTGGAAGGTAGGCATCCCGCCCATTGTCGTCACACTCGGCACTATGAGCATTTATCGCGGCATTATTTTCCTGCTCACCAACGGTGGCTGGATCAACGCCCATCAGATGAGTGCAGATTTCCTCAGCCTGCCGCGCGCAACCTTTATCGGCCTGCCGTTGCTCGGCTGGTGCGCCATTGCGGCCCTGATTTTGGTGGCCTATTTCCTGCGCTACAGCCGCACCGGGCGCGCGTTATATACCGCTGGTGGCAATGCGACGGCGGCGTATTACACCGGTATCAACGCCGGGAAAATGCAATTCGTCAGCTTCTGTCTCTCCGGCGCACTGGCTGGTTTCTGCGGTTATCTGTGGATTTCACGCTTCGCGGTCGCTTACGTGGACGTGGCTAACGGCTTTGAGCTGCAGATTGTCGCCGCCTGCGTCATTGGCGGGATCAGCACCATGGGCGGCATCGGTTCCGTCGTTGGCTGCCTGCTCGGCGCGCTGTTCCTCGGCGTCATTAATAATGCCCTGCCGGTGATCGAAGTCTCGCCGTTCTGGCAGATGGCGATTTCCGGCGGCGTAATTGTGATTGCGGTGATCCTCAACGAACGCGCGAATAAACGGAAAGGACGACTAATTTTACGCCATGCTCCATCGCTTCACGCTGTGCGACCAGAATCAGAGGCCAGATCATGAATAAGAGCTTAACGTCACGAACTCCGGTAAATGAGAGCTCATCCCTGACAGTAACACCGTTTATGCGCCGCCTGATGTGTTGGGAAGGTTTTTTACTGCTGGTAACGCTGCTGGTATTTGTGGCGGGCGCCCTCGCCTCGCCCTACTTCCTCAATATCTGGAATCTTTCGGACGCCACCTTCAACTTTACGGAAAAAGCCATCATCGTGCTGCCGATGGCGATGCTGATCATTGCGCGTGAAATCGATTTATCAGTGGCATCGACGATGGCACTGAGTTCAACCATCATGGGTTTCTGCGCTCAGGCAGGATTGCCAACACCGGTGCTGGTCGGTGTGGGCCTAAGCGTCGGGTTGCTATGCGGGCTGATCAATGGACTGCTAGTGACGCGCCTGAATTTGTCGTCAATCGTCATCACCATCGGAACCATGAGTCTGTTTCGCGGCATCACTTATGTGCTGCTGGGAGACAAGTCGCTGAACCAGTATCCGGCCAGCTTCGCCTGGTTCGGACAAGGTTACGTCTGGGGGCCGCTGTCCTTTGAATTTGCGCTATTTCTGCTGCTCGGCGTAGTATTTTACTTCCTGCTGCACAAAACGAACTTTGGTCGCCGCACCTACGCCATCGGCAATAATCCGGTTGCTGCGTGGTATTCCGGGATTAACGTCAAACGCCACAACCTGACGCTGTTTGTGCTGGTCGGCGTGATGTCCGGTTTGGCTGCGGTCCTGCTGACATCGCGTCTGGGGAGTACGCGCCCGACGCTGGCCCTCGGCTGGGAGCTGAGTGTGATCACTATGGCCGTGCTCGGCGGCGTCAGCGTTCTTGGCGGGTCCGGCAGTATGACTGGCGTTATCATCGCCGCGTTTCTGATGGGTTTGCTGACCTTCGGCCTGAGCCTGCTCAACGTGCCAGGCATTGTGATGTCAATCATTGTCGGTGCCATGCTGATCGTCGTGATTTCACTGCCGGTACTGTACCGGAGAGTTTTAGCCCGGAGGACATAAGGCGGTCAGATGAAAGTAAAAACCCCCGCTTTCAGACGGGGGGTTCATGTCAAATGACATCAGGGCAGATCAAAAAAGCTTGGTGCCGTAACCCCACATCAGCACGGTCAGGGCAAGCAGTAATTCCAGTACCAGAACTCCCATCGCCAGAGTAGAACTGGAGAACAGGAAACCTTCGCGGTGGTCGATATTGAGGAAGTTAGGAATACCGAGATAGAGCAGATACCCGCTGTAACACAGGCCGATCAGCCCGACAAACAGGCAGAGCCAGACCATCGGGTAGAGCGCAACAATGCCGCTCAGGAACATCGGGGTTGCCACATAACCGGCGAAAACGATGCAGTTATTGAGCGTCGGACGGCTGTCATAGCGGCGCGCCATCCAGTAGATTATTCGCCCCATTAGCGCCACTGCACCCAGCATCATGACGTAAAAGATCACGGCAATGTAGGCTGCGGTGAACATGGAGACCATCAGGTTCTGACCGTCGCCAAAATTCCATCCCAACTGTGTGGTACCAATAAAGGAGCACACCACCGGGATCAGCGCCAACAACAATACGTGATGATAATAGAGATGTGAGACGGTTTCCCGCTCACGCTGGATACGTTGCAGTTCCGGACCGGGATGGGACATCAGTCCCCAGACATGATTGACCATAGTACACCCCCATAAACGCCGAAAGCCGCCAGCGGCGCGGGTGAAATATCCTTCCGGGATGCCATGGGACACAGCGTGTCGGGGGGCATAAAGAAGGTGGCGACCTGAACTAATTATAGTTCGCCACATGAAGTCTGCTTTCTAATGATGAAAACATTAAAGGTCATTGCTTAAGAGACAAACAGCAACTTGGCAGCCACCACTGTCAGACCGGCAATCGCAAACATGCAGGAGAGCATCCAGGCTGTATGCGCCCGCATTTCTTTATGGAGATTTTCGGAGGTCATATAGTTTGAAACAATGACGGCAATTGAAGCTTCTCCCCTTCCAAAGCGCTCGTCGGTTTTGGTAAACCGACCTTCGATTTTTTCCTCCAGTCGGACAATTCGGTCATCAATCTTATCCAAACGATTATCCAGCCGAAGAATATGGTCATCAATTTGCACCCGATACTCATCATTCCGGGCAAAAGGTTGCCCTGCCTTATTAATACGCACGCCTAAATCATTAATGCTTTCGGTATTTGCGCTCACCTGCTTCTCAATATCATTTATCAGGTTTTGCTGCCGTTTTTCCATAGGTAAATTTCCCTGTCTTTTTAAAGACTGATGTTTAAATGAGCAGCAATAAATCCCGGTGAAACTGGTTGCCCGCCATCCTGGACAGCGCATAAGGCGGCTGTGTTGTAATACCATTTCGCATCCTTTTGACAGATTTTCATCACTTACCTTTGATTTCTTTCATATAGCATGTACTGGATATAACCTCAGCTCAAATCAATTTCTTGCTCGGCCCCATCTTGATTATTTTTGTATCTATCGTTGAGCTATTTACATTGGTTTGTTGAATTATTGACATGAAAAGGCCGCTTAGGCGGCCTTTTGGGTATCGATATCTGCTGAAAAAAACCGGCTTAATTCTTCTGCGGATTGTGCAGTGATTCTGCCCCGTTCAGCGACTCACGTGCTTTCAACACCTCATCCGGGCTGACCGCTGCCGCGTGATTACCCCAGGCATTGCGGATATAGGTACTCACATCCGACATCTGCTGGTCATTCAGTTTCCAGCCAAACTCAGGCATGGCTGCACCGGTCGGGTTACTGGCGGTGACTGCGCCTTTAGCACCGGTCATCAGTACGTGGAGGATATTGGTCGGCAACGCCGCCTGCACACCGTTATTGCCCTTCAGCGCAGGAATCATATTTGCCACGCCTTCCCCGGAATTCTGGTGGCAGGCGGCACAGTTGTCGGCATAAACCTTCTGACCACGGGTCATCACATC
Organism: uncultured Enterobacterales bacterium; assembly: GCA_963519305.1. GTDB lineage: Bacteria > Pseudomonadota > Gammaproteobacteria > Enterobacterales > Enterobacteriaceae > Ewingella. The sequence continues at coordinate 13,294 of CAUQMS010000004.1, read as the reverse complement.
GCTGGCGCCAGTGAGCGGTTTTGTCTCATCCTTGCTTCCCGGCAGGCTTTTCAGGTAAACCGCAATGGCTTTCAGGTCAGAGACATTCAGATGCTGTAGCGAGTTTTCCACGGCTTCAGCCATCGGGCCGGAAGCCACAGCGCGGGCATTAGCGCCGGTTTTCAGGTACTGCACCACTTCCTCGTCGCTCCACGCCCCAACACCCTGACGGGTGTTACCGGTGATCTCTGGCGCGTACCAGCCCTGCAACTCGCCACCCTGCAAATGGACGCCAAAATCATCGCCACCCAGCAGGTTTTTCGCCGTATGGCAGGAGGTGCAGTGGCCTAATCCTTCGACCAGATACGCGCCACGGTTCCACTCGGCTGACTGTTCAGGGTCCGCTTTGAACGGCGCGGTATCAAGGAACAGCAGATTCCAGCCAAACATCATCAGACGAATGTTATACGGGAACGGCAGGTCGGTTTTCGGCCCGTCGTAATGCACGGCGGGTACGCTGTCCAGATAGGCTTTAATGTCTTTGAGGTCGGCATCGCTGACTTTGGCATAGACGTTATAAGGCATGGCCGGATAGAGATTCTGCCCTTCAATACCTTTGCCGTTGCGCACCGCATTCATAAACTGCTCGTCGGTCCAGCCACCGATACCGGTCTGTTTGTCCGGCGTGATATTGGTGGCATAGATGGTACCGAATGGTGTCGCCAGCCCTAACCCGCCAGCAAAGGCTTTGCCGCCCGGCGCGGTGTGACAAGCCACGCAGTCCCCGGCCTGAGCCAGGTATTTACCACGCTCGATGGCCGTTTTACCGGCCATTTCAGCCGCCGGTGGTGCCTGAAACGTATAGGTCTGATGGGTGTTATGCCAGGTTTTATATCCGACAAATCCCAGCCCGGCGATCACCACCACGCCAACAATCCCTGCGACTGCTTTTTTCACACTCATGTTCAGACCCTCACCAGCGGACCAGGTGCTTTCAGATACTGAGTCTTGATCGCCTCAGCCGCCCACAATGTCAGCGCACCCACGGTGCCGGTCGGGTTATATCCGCCGTTATTGGCAAACGCCGAAGCGCCACACACGAAGGTGTTGTGCACGTCCCAGCACTGCAGGTAACGGTTTACCGCACTGGTTTTCGGGTCATCGCCCATGCACGCACCACCGGTGGTGTGCGAGGAGAGATTATCCATTGGCGAGAACGGTTTAGCCGTCGGTTCCTGACGCACTACGGTTTTCGCGCCCATGGCGTGGGCAATTTCGACTGAGCGGTCAGCCATGAATTTGGCAGAGCGTTTGTCGTTTTCGATCCAGTCGAACGTGACGCGCAACAACGGCTGACCGTGCCGGTCTTTATACTCAGGATCGAGATCCAGGAAGACGTCGCGGTGCGGGTAGCTGTTCCCCATGCAGTAGATGTTGTTGTAATTCTGGTAGCTCTCTTTGGCGGCTTTTTTCCATTCCGAACCCCAGCGCGGAGTTCCCGGCGGCACGTTATTAGACTGGCCGATAGGACGCCCGTTGGTGGAGTGCACCAGCGCCACACCACCGCCGATAAAGTCGTGGTGGGTATGGTCGAAATTGTCCCCGTTGAAGTCATCAATCGCCTGCGCCAGCGCACCGGCACCAATGAACGGGTTCATCATTTCATTTTCAAAGAACATGCCCGCGCCGGAGACCGTCTGGTAGGCATAGTTGCGCCCCACCACGCCTTCACCGGTTTTATGGTCGTAAGGTTTACCGATGCCGGACAGCAGCATCAGGCGCACGTTGTCCATCTGGTAGGCGGAGATCACTACAATGTCAGCCGGTTGTTCCCACACTTCGCCAGTACTGTCGATGAAGTTCACACCGGTCGCCGTTTTTTTATCTGCCGAAAGATTCACGCGCAGCACTTCAGACTCAGTGATCACTGAAAAGTTAGGCCGCTGCACCAGTGCAGGCAAAATACAGGCGTTCGGGCTGCTCTTCGACCAGTTGCCGCAACCGAAAAACTCGCAATAGCCACAGTAAGTACAAGGTGCCATGTTGATGCCAAGCGGATTGGTATATGCCCCGGAGGTGTTGCCCGCCGGCACAGCAAACGGGTGGTAACCCATCTCGCGCGTGGTTTTATCGAACATCATGGAGAGCTGGGTGCGCTTGAGTGGTGGCAGCGGATAATCACGGCTGCGCGGCCCTTCGAAGACGTTACCGCCTTCGATTTTTTCGCCTTTAATATTGCCCGCTTTCCCCGAGGTCCCGGCGTAGCGTTCAAATTTATCGTAGAAAGGCTCGATGTCGGCGTAGGTCACGCCCCAGTCCTGCACCTGCATCCCGTCAAGAAACTTGCCTTTGCCGTAGCGCTCAACGGTCTGGCTGTAGCTTTGCAGGTCATAGGGCAGGAAGCGCCAGGTCATGCCATTCCAGTGTGTACCTGCTCCGCCCACGTTCATGCCAAACTGGTAGGTGTTCCACTCGCGCAGCGGCAGCGCCTGCTGGATGGGGTTGTTGCGAAACGTCAGAGTTTCGACAGCGGGTGGCTGCATGATTGCGCGGCGGCTGACAAAACGCAGCTCATCGGTATCGATGGCGGTCGGGAAGTCGCTGCTGGTGTCGCGCCATGAACCACGTTCAATCGCCACCACGTTCAGCCCTGCCAGGGTCAGCTCGTTCGCCATCAGCGAACCGGCCCAACCGAGACCGACGATCACCACGTCAGCCTTTTCTCTGATTTTATTCATAATGTTGTGCTCATAAATGCTTACTCAAAAATTAACAGTTCCCAAATCACTGGCCGTTGCATTACCGGTCTTGCTTATGATTTCGGGTAGTTGCTTAACATGCTGACGGGCTGGATATGCAGGTCCTCTCCGCGACGGTCAATCACGTCGCGAAAGTCATAACGCGCACCCGGGAATCCGAGCATTTTCCAGCTGACCATGTCTTTGTTGCCGCCATATAACGGGTCGGAGAAGAAACCTTCACGCATGTTTTGCACCAGCATGTTGAAGAACAGCTGACCGTTGATGCCCGGCAGGGCAATCTCCCCTGACTCAATCTTGCGCAGTAAATCGTCCTGCTTTTCATCGTTTAGCTCAGCAAAGTTTTTGCCGCTGTTTTTGGCTTTAGAGACTTCATTGATCGACGCAAGCCCCAGCTTGTAGCGCTGCGCAGGGGTATCACTGAACTGAGGTCCCTGTGACGGCGTGCCGGAAACCAGCGGCCCCAGACGGTAAACGGTCACCGCGTTGCCATAGTCACCGCTCAGCTGGCGGTCCAGAAACAGCGTACAACCGGCCTCTTTACCCCCAATACTCAGGTCATCGGCGGGAATGATGCGGTCGGCAATGGCCTCCACCAGGCTGACTTCTTCCGGTGAGAAAAACGTCCATTCACCGGCCACCACCGGTTTCGGCGGCCGCACCGCATGGACTATCCACGGCATACCGCCGGAGATAATTTTGGCTTTTACCTTCAAAGCGGTACTGAATAACAGCACCGCCATTGAGGTCAGAAAGTGTCTGCGTTTCACGTTAATTCTCCTGTAGACGCACATTGCAAAGTGACGAACGTCGCTCCCCACACGTAGGATCGCGCAATTTGTGAAGAGGATTATACGAAGATGTTAGGAGAAAGTATTATTTTTCGTACCAAATGGTACATATAAAAATAACTAAAAATCATACAGTTGCTACTTATGAATTAATTTCAAACAGTAATTAACATTTTTTAACAGGAGGGAGTCGAATTTTCGGTCTATGCAGTCCATTTTACACCGTCCCTGTGGCAGATTCCTTGTCATCAGCAGCTTCGATAACGAACCATATAACACATTCATTAAATGTATGAATAATCACAGCGCTATTGGGACCGCACGCAGGCGCAAAAAGATCCGCCACTAAAGGTGAAAAGCATTTAACCTGTGAACCTGTCCCCCTCACACCGGAGCTATTTTGCGCATTGCCTGCTTGCATACCGCCGACAGCAACATCGCCGTTTTTGATACTGCCGCCGAAGAACTGGGCCTGACACCGGATACGCTGTCGCATCACTCCCGCCCTGACCTGCTGGCTGCGGCCGTTGCCGCCGGACAACTGACCCCGGACATTCAGCAGCAAGCCTGCGATGCCCTGATCGAACTGGCACAAACCGCCAATCTGGTCCTGCTAACCTGTTCCACACTCGGTCCGGCAGCCGCAGATGCAGCAGCGCGCTCAGCGGTGCCGGTCTGGCGGGTGGATGAAGCCTTAGCCACGCAGGCTATGGCGAAAGCGGGCAAAACCCGGGTGCTTTACGCGGTGGAAACGACACGACAGCCGACACAACAGCTGTTTGAGCGCGTCAGCCGCCATCCCCAGGCGGAAGTTGAATTTGTTCTGGTGGAAGGTGCCTGGCAAAAATTCATGGCGGGTGACACCGCCGGATATGTGCAGAATATTGCCGCTGCGGCCGACCGGGCCTTCCAGCAGGGCGTCGATAAAGTGGCTTTAGCGCAGGCATCCATGGCCGGTGCGGTGAGTCTCACGCAGTTTGGCGCGCCATTAACCAGTCCACGCTGCGGGCTTCGTGTCGCCATTGAGTATCTACGCAAGAAACAGTATGAGGCGGGGTTACAGCATAATTCCTGACATTGTCTATACTCAGTGAAGGATATCATCGGCTTAGCGATGATCACCGCTTACATCACACTGCTGAGGGACTGAGTATGAAAATTATTCTCTGGATCATCGCCATTATCTTTATCGTCGGCCTGCTGACGCTGACGGGCGTATTTAAACTGATTTTCTAACGTCTCTCCTGCCCGTTCCTTACAGTCATTAACGAACGGGAAATACAAATGCGAGACATAAACAAAAACGGCGCTGCATCATGCAGCGCCGTTTTTTATGTAGCTTCGCAAAGTCAGGACTTCAGCAGCGTTAATCGTCAGCCTGCTCGATATTCGGCTGAGTACGTTGTTGGTCTTTGGTCTTGCGGTAAGTCTTGGCGATTTGCGGTACAGGTACCGTTTTACCGGTTTCCATCCAGGTACGCAGACGGTTCGCATCCGCGAACGCGGTGTATTTACCAAAGGCGTCCATCACCACCAGCGTCACCGGTTTGCCGTTGATGGTGGCACGCATAGCCAGACAGTGACCGGCATCATCGGTGTAGCCGGTTTTGGTCAGCTGAATATTCCAGCTCGGGTTCATGATCAGATGGTTGGTATTTCGAAAAGGCAGCGCATAGGCCGGATGGGCAAAAACAGCGGTTTTTTCGGACGTCGTGCTCAGCTCGCCGATCAGCGGATATTTCTGTGAAGCCAGCAACAGGCGGGTCAAATCACGCGCCGTAGACACATTGCGCGGCGAGAGCCCTGTAGGTTCCACGTAGCGGGTTTGCGTCATACCGAGCTGTTTGGCTTTGGCATTCATCGCACGAATAAAAGCGTCATATCCGCCGGGGTAATGCGCGGCCAGGCTGGCAGCAGCGCGGTTTTCAGAGGACATCAGCGCCAGCTGGATCATCTGTTTGCGGGTAATTTCACTGTTCACTTTCACGCGGGAAAAGACGCCGCGCATTTCGCTGGTGTTATGGATATCCACCGAAATGACTTCGTCCAGCGGCAGCTTGGCATCCAGCGTCACCATCGCCGTCATCAGTTTTGTCAGAGAGGCAATCGGCCGTACCTGATCGGGATTTCGGGAATAAATCACTTCGTGGGATTTTAAATCAACCACCATGGCACTGCCGGAAGCAATTTGCACAATAGGCGCGACAACGGGCGCATGTTTTTCGCCAGCCGTGGCGGTTGAGACAGACATCATGCCTGCATTGAAAGCCAACAGGCTTAGAACCAAAAGACGGATTTTCACATGCATTGCTCTGTATTTAAAAAGGTTGTCATCAATGGAGCATCGGGACTGCGGGGGAATTATAAGGGAGGTCGCGGGGGATGGCACTCGGAATTATCGTAGCCATTTGTCACAAAGTCTGTCACAACCTCGCGGGTACCGTGGCCTGGCGAGTAAGTGAACGCTTTCAGAATAGCTTTTACAAATTCAGCCGCAGAACTTCTCTGCGGCTTTCTATAAGTGATCGATTTAACTCTGTTCGATCAAATAACCGATTTCCTGCCCATAAGACAGTTCAAGCGTATTACCGTCAGGATCATCCAGAAATGCCCAATAACCTACCGGCGGGCCACTGTCTTCTGGTTCTTTGCGCAGAACGCCGTCGGCACGGGCCAGTTGCAGTTTGGCATCCATCTCTTGTTTTGATTGACAGGCGACGCCGAGGTGCCCAAAAGGGCCGAGTTGAGTGTCAGTAGAATCGGGGTTTTCAACCAGTACGATGGCGAAATTGCGGGTCAGGTCGCTTATCCAGGCCACCGGTCTTGCGTCGGTGCCGCGCTCTCCGCGCCGGTGGATCACTTTCATATCAGCAAACTTTTCATAAAACGCCAGGCTGGCATCGAGATCTTTGACTGAAAAGGCGATGTGGGTCAGACCGATATCTTTGTTATCCATAATATTTCTCCATTTGCGTTGTGCATGAAGCCGCGCGTGGAGAAATCAGGGAAAACGATCAGCGGTTAATGCGTTCGGCGATCTCTTTCGATGTTTGCAACACGCGCACTTCACTAAATAACTCAGTGGCTTCGTCGTACTCTTTGCGCAAATACCCCAGCCACTGTTTGATGCGGGCAACGTGATACAAGCCGGTGTCGCCCTGCTTTTCCAGATGGGTATATTTTTTCAGCAGCGTCATCACATCGGGCCACGGCATACGCGGCTCGTTGTATTTCACTACCCTGCTGAGGTTGGGAATGTTTAGTGCGCCCCGCCCGATCATCACCGAATCACAGCCGGTCACCTGCATACAGGCCTGCGCACTGGCGTAGTCCCAAATTTCACCGTTGGCGATCACCGGAATTGTCAGACGCTGGCGGATTTCACCGATGGCCTCCCAGTTAATACGCTCGGCTTTATAACCGTCCTCTTTGGTACGGCCATGCACCGTTAGTTCGGTGGCACCGGCCTGCTGGACGGCATCGGCAATTTCAAAACTCTTCGCCAGTGAATCCCAGCCCAGCCGCACTTTGACCGTTACCGGCATTCCGGCCGGGACCGCCTCACGCATGGCTTTGGCCCCCTGATATATCAGTTCCGGATCTTTGAGCAGTGTCGCCCCGCCGCCGCTGCCATTGACCGTTTTGGACGGGCAACCGCAGTTGAGATCGACGCCGTAAGAGCCCAGTTCTACGGCAAGAGCGGCGTTTTCAGCCAGCCACTGAGGATATTGACCAAGCAGTTGGACTCTCACCCGCGTGCCGGAAGGCGTGCGGCTCTGATTCAGCAGTTCGGGGCAGAGACGATGGAAGGATTTGACGGGCAGCAGCTGATTAACCACACGCAAAAACTCAGTGATGCATAAGTCGTAATCATTCACTTCGGTCAGAAGTTCCCTGACCAAAGGATCCAGTACGCCTTCCATCGGAGCCAGTAATACACGCATGACGTTCAACCCTTAAAAAATGACGGGCAATGATAAGGGTTAACGCCCTGCTATGGCTATACCTACGTTGTTATCCTTTGCTGCATGCCAGCCGATCCGGGTGCGACAAACGGCGCTGACTCACCGAGCGCCAGGCGGTGAAAATGCCCAGAGCAGACGGAATGATGAAGGCCACGAACAGCCAGAAAGCGGCGTTGCTGGCGGCATCGGCTCCGCCACCATTCACACCCGCCAGATTGGCGATGGTGCCCGCCAGCGCGGCCCCCAGCGCCGCAGCGAAAGATTGCACCAGCGTAATAGAAGCACCGGCGGTCTCTTTTTCCTGCTCGTCGGCCTGCTGCAAAACACGGGTCAGCAGATGCGGCCAGCCAAGCCCGATACCGAAACCTGCCAACGTCAGCCCCAGTACAATGCCGCTCAGATTGAACCACGGCGGGCCGAACACTACGGGGATGGCAATCAACATTAATAGCAGTCCCACCGCCAGAATCGCCGGGCCGGAGACAATCGCCTGATTGGCGCGACGCCCGGTCCAGCCTGCGCTGGTCATCTCGCTCAGCGTCCAGCCCGCGGCAGCGGCGGCAGTAATGTACCCCGCGGCGAGCGGCGTCTGGCCGTGCAGGTGTTGCAGCATATACGGGACGTAGATTTCACACCCCAGACCAATCATCAGCAGCGCCATCGTCATATACAGCCAGCACAACGGCGAAGAGAGGGATAACGAATTACGCGGCAGCAGGCGTACTTTCGAGCTGAACTCGCGGCGGCGCAGCAACATCACCATTAGAATCGCGATCACAATCCCGCCAAGGTTCACCCAGCCGTGGGTTGATAAACTTCCGGCTGAGACCACCAGCACCGAGCCGGTCAGTAAAGCCAGCTGAACAAACGGCAGCGGTTCCGCCGCCTGCGGTTTTGCCTGTTGCGCCGGTAACGTGCGCCAGACCAGTACCCCGAACAGCAGTGTCACCGGCACCAGCAGGCCGAAGGCGTAACGCCAGGCATGAAGTTCAGCAAAAATGCCGCCAATCGCCGGGCCTACTAAGGTTGCAATACCCCACATGGCCGAAATCAGGGCCATCGCGCGCGGCCACAGCGACTCTTTAAACACCAGATTAATCATCGCGTACGAGAGCGCGAACAGGAAACCACCACCTAAGCCCTGAATAGCCCTGCCGAGCAGCAGAACCTGCATACTCGGCGCCGCGGCGCACAGTGCCGCGCCCGCCATGAAAATGCCGGTGGCCGTCAGATAACTGCCGCGCGGCCCGGCTTTACGCATCAGGCGCGCCGACAGCGCTGAGCCGAGGATCGAGCTGACCACAAACAGCGTCATATTCCAGGCGTACCACGCGAGGCCGCCGATATCCTGCACCACCGAAGGCAAAATCGTGATGACGATATAACTATTGGTCGCATACAGCGCCACGCCTGCGCTGAGCGCAACTGCACTGCCCCGGTTTTCGGCGCTGAATAAACCACTCCAGCCGCTTTCATTTTCTGACATCTCTGCATCCCTTTGGATTGTTCCAGCGCACCTTATTGAAGTACGTCTGCATTGTGGTAACATTAAACAAGAAATAACTTGGAATAATAATCCGTCCCGTAATCTAGAACCTGACGAGGTAATATGTCAAGCACTGACTTGGAAAACTCAGCGAGTGAAAATCCAGCCGGGATGAAACAAAGCGTAGCTGAACGCCTGCTGTTACTGCTCAAAACCCGTGGAGAATTGCAGGCCAGTGATGCCGGTAACATTCTCGGCACCACCGGCGAAGCGGCGCGCCAGCAATTTGTCAAACTGGCAAAAGAGGGGCTGGTAGAGGGGAAATCTGTTTCGCAGGGCGTGGGCCGCCCGGCCCAGTTCTGGCAACTCACCGCACAAGGGCACGCACGCTTTCCGGATGCCCATGCCGATCTGACCGTCCAGTTGCTGACGCTGATCCGCTCTTCGTTAGGAGAAAAAGCGCTGGATAAACTGATTTCCGGGCGCGAAGCGCAGACCCGCGACGCCTACCAAAAAGCCATGACCGGCGCAGATACGTTACAGGAACGCCTGCAACGGCTGACGGCGATCCGTACCCGCGAAGGGTATATGGCAGACTGGCAACAGGAAGAGGATGGCAGCTTTTTGCTGGTAGAAAACCATTGCCCGATTTGCGCCGCCGCCGCCACCTGTCAGGGATTTTGCCGCGCCGAACGCGACGTGTTCAGCGCCACGCTGGAAGCCAACGTTGAGCGCACCGAGCATATTTTACAGGGCGCGCGCCGCTGCGCTTACCGCATCTGGTTGTGACACTTTGCCTGTACGCAGGCATAAAAAAACCGCCTGCAATGAGGCGGTTTGCTTTCTTAATCACTAAGAAAGGGATCAGTACGAAATAGTTTCGCCTGACGGATTACGAGTTACGGCTGCCACCCGGAGCGCCTGAACGACGCTGACCGGCATTGGCTGCGCGGGAAGGACGTGCCGCAGGACGGCCTTCGCCTGAACCCCGGTTTTCGCCGCCGCCGTTACCACTGCGCTGGCCGCCGCCTGCAGAGCGCGGTGCGCCTGAGCGTGGAGCACCTGAACCAGAGCGCTGACCGCCACCCTGACGTGGAGCACCACGACCGCCGCCGCCACTGCCCTGACGACCATTGATGATCGGCTCCGCTTTGATGGTTGGATCCGGCTCGTAGCCTGGCAACGCGATGCGTGGTACTTCACGCTTGAGCAAACGCTCGATATCACGCAGCAGTTTATGTTCATCCACACACACCAGAGAAATCGCTTCACCGGTGGATTCCGCGCGACCTGTACGGCCGATACGGTGAACATAATCTTCTGGCACGTTTGGCAACTCGTAGTTCACCACGTGTGGCAACTGGTCGATATCCAGACCACGTGCCGCGATGTCGGTAGCTACCAGCACGCGAACGCCGCCGTCTTTGAAATCGGCCAGTGCGCGGGTACGTGCGCCCTGACTTTTGTTACCGTGAATAGCGGAAGCAGTAATGCCATCCTTATTCAGCTGTTCTGCCAGATGGTTTGCGCCGTGTTTAGTACGGGTAAAGACCAGCACCTGTTTCCAGTCGCCCTCGCCAATCATCTGAGACAGCAGTTCTCTTTTGCGTTTCTTATCAACGAAATGCACGCTCTGCTCGATCTGCTCTGACGCCGTGTTACGACGCGCCACTTCAACAGAAGCCGGGTTAGTCAGCAACTTGCTGGCCAGACCTTTGATTTCATCAGAGAAGGTCGCAGAGAACAGCAGGTTCTGGCGCTTGGCTGGCAGTTTCGCCAGAACGCGACGGATGTCGTGGATGAAGCCCATGTCCAGCATACGGTCAGCTTCGTCCAGCACCAGAATTTCAACTTTGGATAAATCCACCGCATTCTGGTGTTCTAAGTCCAGAAGACGACCTGGGGTCGCGATCAGCACATCTACGCCTGCGCGTAATTTCATCATCTGCGGGTTAATGCTTACGCCACCAAATACGACCAGAGAACGCAGGGTCAGGTATTTGCTGTAAGACTGTACGTTTTCGCCAATCTGCGCCGCCAGTTCACGGGTCGGGGTCAGGATCAGCGCACGAACAGGGCGACGTCCTTTGAATTGCGCGTTGGAATGGCTGAGCATGTTAAGCAGCGGCAGGGTGAAACCAGCGGTTTTACCGGTACCGGTCTGCGCACTCGCCATCAGGTCACGGCCTTGCAGAACAACAGGGATAGCCTGGCTCTGAATAGGCGTAGGCTCACGATAGCCCTGTTCTTCAACAGCACGCAAAATTTCGGCACTTAAGCCGAGAGAATCAAATGACATATAAGGAAAAGCTCCAGTCCACTCTAACCCGAACGGGGTTCGGTGCAGTTTCAAGAGTGGATGATCAGACGAGGCAAATGAGGCATTACCACGAGGATTCGGCACAAACTGCAGTGCGCCAGTTGCGGCGATTTTAACACAATACGGTCGGCTGCGCGAAATTATATCCAAAACGGCGGTGTAACCTGATGTTTTGGACACCAGAATAAGGAATTAACTGTTGTGCTTTCAACAGCTACGGCATTTTGTGCCGCCATAGCGACAAAGGCTAATACAGGATAGCAAATTAGCGCAGAAGTCTTTCCTTACCACTTTTTGCGGTCCTTTGGGGCACCTGACTTGCTATGCTTGACGTAGTTCACACTCTTTGATTAAGGCAACCCCGCAGCACAATGGAAACCTGGAAACTCAATCTAATCTCCGTCTGGCTGGGGTGTTTTTTCACCGGCATGGCGATGAGCCAAATCCTGCCCTTCCTGCCTCTTTATATTGAACAACTCGGCGTCACTGACCACGCATCACTCAGTTTGTGGTCGGGTCTGGTGTTTAGCGGAACGTTCCTGGTGTCAGCCGTGGTCGCGCCGTTGTGGGGCAGTCTGGCCGACCGCAAAGGCCGTAAGCTGATGCTGCTGCGCGCCGCGCTCGGCATGGCGATTGTCATGATGTTGCAGGGTTTTGCCACCAACGTCTGGCAGTTGTTCATCCTGCGCACCCTGATGGGGTTGACGTCCGGGTATATTCCCAATGCCATGGCGCTGGTCGCCTCGCAGGTGCCACGAGATAAAAGCGGCTGGGCGCTGGGTACGCTCTCGACCGGTCAGGTTTCCGGCGTCATCATCGGGCCGTTGCTGGGCGGTTTTATGGCCGACCACCTTGGATTGCGTACGGTATTTTTCGTCACCAGCGGCATGTTGTTTATCAGTTTCCTGATCACCTTCTTTCTGATTAAAGAACGCGTCGTGCCCGTGACGAAAGCTAACCGCCTGAGCGGTAAAGCGGTCTTCACTTCCCTGCCCTATCCGTGGCTTATCGTCAGCCTGTTCGTGACGACGATGATGATCCAGCTGGCAAACGGCTCAATCAGCCCGATCCTCACGCTGTTTATCCGTGAACTGTCGTCAGACACCAGCAATATTGCCTTTATCAGCGGGGTGATCGCCGCCGTGCCCGGCGTGTCGGCGCTGATGTCCGCGCCCAAACTCGGTAAACTCGGTGACCGCATTGGCGCGCACCGGATACTCATTGCCGCGCTGGTGTTCTGTTTCGTGCTGTTCTGCCTGATGGCGACCATCAGCTCCGCCACCCAGCTTGGGATCCTGCGCTTTATGCTCGGCTTCGCCGACGGCGCCCTGATGCCTGCGGTTCAGGCGTTGCTGGTGAAATACAGCAGCGACCAGACTACCGGCCGCATCTTCGGTTACAACCAGTCATTTATGTACATGGGGAACGTGATAGGCCCGCTGCTCGGCTCCGGCGTCTCCGCCATGATGGGCTTCAGGTGGGTGTTCCTGGTCACTGCCGTACTGGTGTTGTTTAACCTGATGCAAGTGGCATGGAGTTTTAGGCGGGTGGTGCCCCGTAAATCACGGTATTGATATTGGCCTGCCGCCCAAACTGGCTTTTAAATTCAAGGTCAAAACCGTGGGCGCCGGCCCACACCGGGTTAAGGGCAGTAAACGCTGCCCTTAACAATCCTGCGTTTTTTGGCTGCTGTGATACCGAGGCTACGCGTGTTGCAATGGACGTGTTGCAGCCATTTCCGTTCACACCGCAAAATGCCGCCGCTTAGGCGGTACCTTCGCGGCGGGATTCGAGCCTGAGGTCTCGAACCTCTTGCTCAGCGCCATTTTTGAACGCGGTCTAGGGGCTATGTAGGTCAAAAGATAAAATTCAAACCATTCAACCAACCCAGCCAAATCCAATCCAATCCAATCCAATCCAATCAAATCAAATCCAACAGAATAACTTTCGATTGATGGCCAGTGTGCCGCATTCAAAAATGACGCCGACCAAGA